>JAXHMD010000043.1:0-331611 GCA_034521655.1 Rhodovibrio sp. | reverse complement strand
AAACCGCCAGAACCGCAGCCAGGCGGCGGAGTAAGCCGCCGCCGCCCCCCGCGGGGCTGGCGAGTGAGGCGCGAGAGCCGGGCGCCCCAGCGGTGCCCGGCTCTTTTCGTGTGCGGGCAAGTCGGACCGGCCGCCGGCGGGTCCCCTCGCCCTTGAGGGGAGAGGGCCAGGGTGAGGGTGGGACTCCGCGCCGGTCGCCGGGCGAGTTCCACCCCTCACCCTCCCACGCGCCAAGCGGCGCGCGGGCCCCTCCCTCTCCCATCGAGGGAAGGGCCCGCGGGTCGGGTAGGCGGAGCGCCCGTAGAGCGGGTTCGCGCAGCAACCCGCCGCCGCCGGCATGCATCGCCTACGGGTTTGCGCTGTGTCCGGCCCGCTCTACACTCGTCGTGCGAGGAGCCAGTGCGATGACCAACCTGACCGTCCCAGATCTCAGTGACGCGACGATGCAGGCGCTCCGGGCGCGTGCCGAGGCAACCGGCCGCACCGTCGAACGGGAAGCCGCGCAGCTGCTCTCGCAAGCCGCCACGGAGCCGATGGACCGCGCCGAGCTCCTGGCCTGGACCCGGCGGATCCGGGCGATGACGCCCGAACACGCGAAGCAGACCGACAGCACCGGGATCATCCGCGAACAGCGCGAGGGCGGTGTGCGAGACGATTTCTGACATGCCCACCCTCTACACCCTCGGCCACTCCAACCACGACCTCGACACTTTCATGCGTCTGCTGCGCCGGCACGGCGTAGACGTGCTGGTGGACGTGCGCACGGTGCCGTATTCGCAACGGCATCCGCAGTTCCGCAAGCACGAGCTGGAGGGCGCGTGCCGGGAGGCGGGGATCGACTATCGCTGGCGCGGGGAGCAGCTGGGCGGGATCAAGCGGGACAGCGTCTGCCGGACGTTCGCGGAGGCCGCCGGGCGGCCGGGCTTTATCGAGGCGCTGGGGGAGCTGGTCACGCTCGCCCGCGCGCACGTGCCGGCCGTCATGTGCGCGGAGAAGGAGCCGATGGCCTGCCACCGCACCGCCCTGGTCTGCCGGCATCTGGCCGCCCGGCCGGACGCGCGCGATCTCGCGATCCGGCACATCCGCGCCGACGGCACGCTGGAGGCGCACGCGGACTTCGAGCGCCGGCTGGTCGCCGCGATGGGGATCGACACGCACGACCTGTTCGCGGGCGATCCGGTGCAGGACGCCTACGACGCGCTGAGCGCCAAGATGACCGGCGCGCGCTGAAGCGCCCTGCGCGGCCCTGCGCGCGCGACCCGTGGCACGGCGGCAGCGGGGCGGCGGATCGCGGGGTCCTGGGGCATAAAAAGGCCGGCCAGGCGGAAGGGGGGTACCGCCGGCCGGCCAAGTCGGGCAGTCGGACGAGCTGTTTCGAGGGATTCGAAACGCTCGAGCGGACTATACGCTCGAAACACCTAAGCGGGCGTGAATCGTTTGCGTTGCCGACGCGTTAAAAGCGTGTCCAACCGGCCCCGCACGCGTGACCGGTGCGTGTCAGCGATCAAGCGCGCCGGACGCGACATGCACGGCGTTGTTGGCCGCTCAGGCCGCGCGCCCAAGGCCTCCGCGCGCTTACGCCGCCGTGCCGCCGACGGTGATCTCGTCGACCTTCAGCGTCGGCTGGCCGACGCCCACGGGCACGCCCTGGCCTTCCTTGCCGCACATCCCGATCCCGGTGTCGAGCTTCATGTCGTTGCCGACCATCGACACCTTGGTGAGCACGTCCGGGCCGTTGCCGATCAGGGTCGCGCCCTTGACCGGCGCGCCGATCTTGCCGTCCTCGATCAGGTAGGCCTCGGTGCAGGAGAACACGAACTTGCCGCTGGTGATGTCGACCTGCCCGCCGCCGAAGGAGGTGGCGTAGATCCCCTTCTTGACCGAGGAGACGATCTCCTGCGGGTCGCGGTCGCCGTTTTCCATCACCGTGTTGGTCATCCGCGGCATCGGCGCGTGGGCGTAGGACTGCCGGCGGCCGTTGCCGGTCGGCGTGTGGCCCATCAGGCGGGCGTTCTGGCGGTCCTGCATGTAGCCGACCAGGCGGCCGTCCTCGATCAACGTCGTCCGGTTGGTGGGCGTGCCCTCGTCGTCGATCGAGAGCGAGCCGCGGCGGTCCGGCATCGTGCCGTCGTCGACCACGGTGACCCCGGGCGAGGCGATCCGCTCGCCCATCAGGCCGGCGAAGGCGGACGTCTTCTTGCGGTTGAAGTCGCCTTCCAGGCCGTGGCCGATCGCCTCGTGCAGCAGGATGCCGGGCCAGCCCGCCCCCAGCACGACCGGCAGCGTGCCCGCGGGCGCGTCGACCGAGTCCAGGTTCACCAGCGCCTGGCGCAGCGCCTCGTCGACCGCCGCCTGCCAGTGGCCGGGCTCCATGTAGATCTCGTAGCCGGTGCGCCCGCCGGCCCCGTGCATGCCGCTTTCCATCCGGTCGCCCTGGCCGCAGACGACCTGGACGTTGAGCCGCACCAGCGGGCGGACGTCGGCGACGTGGTGGCCGTCGGCGCGGACGATCCGCACCGCCTGCCACGACCCGGTGAGCGAGGCGGAGACCTGCTTGACCCGGCTGTCCTTGGCCCGGGCGTAGGCGTCGATCTCGGAGAGCAGGTTCACCTTGTCCTCGAACGCGACGTCGTTCAGCGGGTTGTCGTCGCCGTAGAGCACCCGGTTGGTGCCGATCGGCGGCTCCGCGATCACGCCCGAGCGGCCCTGGTGCACCGCGCCCACCGTGCCGGCGGCGCGCTTGATCGCGTCCTCCGACAGCTCGTTGGAGTGGGCGTAGCCGGCCGCCTCGCCGGCGACCGAGCGCAGGCCGAAGCCCTGCATCGTGTCGTAGGACGCGCTCTTCAGCCGGCCGTCGTCGAACGCGAGCGATTCGCTCTGGGTGTATTCCAGGAACAGTTCGCCGTCGTCCGCCCCTTTGAGCGCGTCGTCGACCAGCTTCTCGGTGCGGTGCTTGTCCAGACCCGCGCGCTCGAAGAACAGCGTGTCGGTGGTGGCGAGATGCGACATGGCGGCGGCTCCGGTTATGCGCGTCTCGAACGCAATGGTAGCGCGCGCGTTCCGGAAGTCCCGGGACGGTCGGGCGAGGTTGCGGCCGCTCGAAAGGCCGGTTCGCGCGCGCGGCCCCGAACCTGATATAAGGCGCGCGTGGGCGCGCGCGTCATCCGTGCTAAGCGGCCATATCGGTCGCCAGGCGCCCACCCGGTGCGCGATACCGGGCAGCCCGCGCGTCGGTCCGGACACCTCGAGTCGGAGAGCGCTTTTGTCGAGCGACGTAAAGCAGAACGAGCAGCGTGCCCACGAACTGCAGGCGACGCCCAAGCCGGTCGATCACCCCGAACGCCGGCGCCTGAACGAGGAGGTGCACGCCCGCCCGTTCGCCCACATCGAGGCCCCGGAGCGCGCCACGCACCTGTCGCTCTTGACCGGCGAGGCCAGCGTGGAGACCGACCTCGCCCACCTCAACCGGCTGTGCGAGCGCTACAAGATCGCCCCGCCGATGGCCGAGCAGAACCACTGCCTGCTCGACTTCGGCGACTTCCGGCTGAAGTGGGAGCGGCACACCGAGTTCACCAGCTACACCTTCTTCACCGACGGCCCGCTGCCGGACGATCCGTTCAAGAACTCCGCGATCGAGCAGGTCCCGCGCGACTGGGTGGAGAGCATCCCCGGCGAGGTATTGTCCGCGGTCAAGGTCGTGGTCGAGCCGCGCAGCGCGCCCAAGCGCGCGCCGGAGACCGTCACCAGGTTCATGTCCTCGGCCAACTTCGCCGCCGCGCAGTGTTCCGGCGGGGCGGCGATGGCGTTCATGGACTTCTCCATGGACGCGCAGGGCTACGGCCGGGTGTTCGTGCGCGACCATTCCCTGCGCCCGCGCCAGGCCGGCCGGCTGGTGCAGCGGCTGATGGAGATCGAGACCTACCGGATGATGGCGCTGCTCGCCTTCCCGCTGGCGCGCTCGCGCGGCGGCGAATTGACGCGGATGGGCAACCGCCTGACCGACGTCACCCAGCGGATGACCGAGCTGCGCGCGCTGGAGGACGAGCGCCAGCTGCTGGTCGACATCACCTCCCTGTCGGCGGACGTCGAGCGGGTGGCGGCGGAGACCTCCTACCGCTTCTCCGCGGCGAACGCCTATTACGCCCTGGTGGAGCGGCGGATCGAGGAGCTGCGCGAAAGCCGGCTGGAGGGCTTCCAGACGTTCAAGGAGTTCATGGAACGCCGCCTGACGCCGGCGATGCGCACCTGCGATGCCGTGCGCGACCGGCTGGAGACGCTGTCGCGGCGCGTCACCCGCGCCGGCCAGCTGCTGCGCACCCGCGTCGACATCCAGGTGGAAGGGCAGAACCGCGACCTGCTGGCCTCGATGGACCGGCGGGCGAAGATGCAATTGCGCCTGCAGGAGACGGTCGAGGGCCTGTCGCTGGCGGCGATCACCTACTACGCCGTCGGCCTGATCAACTACGTCAGCGAGGGTGCGGTCGAGGCCGGGCTTGGCGTCCCGGTCGACCTGATCACCGCGGTCGCCGTGCCGGTGATCGCCATCACCGCCTTCGTCGCGGTGCGCCGCGTGCGCAAGCGCATCCAGAAGGCGGAAGGCGGGAGTTAAAGCGCGTCCCCCTCCTCCTCGTGGGAGGAGGGGTTAGGGGAGGTGGGTGCCGCGCCGCCTCGCGATGACGTGCAATCCTCCTCTCCCTGAGCCTTTCCTCCCGGTGGAGAGACTTTCGCACAGCTCGCCGGGCGCCCGTAGGGGGTCCTTCGACACGGACGCCTTCGGCGTCCTACTCAGGATGAAGGTTTAGGTCTGTCAGACACTTACACCTAGCTTCATGCTGAGTAGCCAGCCGCAGGCTGGCGTGTCGAAGCACGCCACACGGCGGCTCATGCCCGCGTGCAAAAGCCGCTCCCAATGGGGAGACTTTTGCACGGGCAGCTTCGATCGCCGTCAGGCGTCCTTCGACACGGCCGCTAACGCGGCCTGCTCAGGATGACGTCAGAGTTTGTAAAATAGCAGAAATATCAATAGCTAAAGAAAACTGACGTCATCCTGAGCAGCCGACCGCAGGTCGGCGTGTCGAAGGACGCCCGACGGGTATAGCAACCACCGTGCAAAAGTCTCTCCCAGTGGCGGAGAGGGAATCCCATCCTACCCCCGCTTCCTCAGCCGCGCGGCGTAGAAGCCGTCCATGCCGCCCTGCTCGGCCCAGTGGCAGGGCAGGGTGCGCAGGTCGCCATCCGCGGTGATCGCCTCGGCCGGGACGCCCAGGTCCTCGGCCAGCACCGGCACGCGCTCGAAGTCATTGCGTTCGCGCAACAGCGCCGCGACCCGCTCGACGCCCTCCTCCGGCTCCAGGGAGCAGACGGCGTAGACCAGGGTGCCGCCCGGGGCCAGCATCTCCGCCGCCGCGGCCAGCAGCCCGGCCTGCAGCTCGGCCATCGACGCGGCGTCTTCCGGGCGCTTCAGGTGGGCGATGTCGGGGTGGCGGCGCAGCGTGCCGGTGGCGGTGCAGGGCGCGTCCAGCAGGATCTTCCGCGGCGTGTCCGGCGGGGTCCAGGCCTGGATCTCCGCCGCGACCGTGGCGGCGGCGAGCGACAGGCGCGCCAGGTTGTCTTCCAGCTGGCGCAGCCGGGTGTCCGAGCGGTCGACCGCCATGACGTAGGCGCCGGCCGCGGCCAGTTGCGCGGTCTTGCCGCCGGGCGCCGCGCACAGGTCGAACACCCGCTCGCCGTCGACCGCGCCCAGCAGGCGCGCCGGCAGGGCGGCGGCCGCGTCCTGCACCCACCAGGCGCCGTCGTCGTAGCCCGGCAGCTTGCGCACGTCGCCGCGCGCGCCCGTCAGGCGCAGCGTGCCGGTGGCCAGGCGCGTCGCCTCCAGCTTCTCCGCCCAGCCGTCGGGGTCTTCGCGCACGCTCAGGTCCAACGGCGGCTCGGCCAGCTGCGCCTCGGCGATCCGGCGGGCCGTGGCCGCGCCGTAGGCGGCCGTCCAGCGCTGCCACAGCCAGTCCGGCGTGGCGAGGCGCGCGGCGTCCTGCGCGCCCAGGATCTGGTCGCGCTCCCGGTCCAGCCGGCGCAGCACGGCGTTCAACAGCCCCTTGTGCGCGCCCACCCGCACGCCGGTCGCAAGACCGACCGTCTCGCCGACGGCCGCGTGGGCGGGCACCTGCAGGATCAACAGCTGCGCCGCGCCCAGGCGCAGCAGGTCCTGCACCGCGTTCAGCTTGCCCTTGAGCGGCTTGTCCAGGCAGCGCGCAATCGCGTCGTCCAGCTGGCCCAGCCGGCGCAGCGTCGTCGCCGCCAGGTGCCGGGCGAACGCGCGGTCGCGCGGCGCCAGGCTTTCCAGGCGCGGCGTGTCCGCCAGCGCGTCCTCCAGCGTGCGCCCCTTGCGCAGCACCGCGCGCACAAGCTCGAACGCCGCCCGACGGGATTCGCGGCCGGCGGTGGGTTGGGTGTCACTCATGCCGGGGCGTGTAGCACGCCGACGGCGGGCGTGGGGAGAACGGTTTTAGGGAGTCAGGTTCACCACAGAGGACACAGAGGACACGGAGGGGCCGTGCAGTTTGGGGTGACCGGCTTGCATCGCTGGGTTCGCGCCGTCGCCGCTGGATATAAGGTGCGGATTGATTGCGCGCGAAGCGCGCTAAAAAACCTTCTTCCAGCCGAGGCGGCGTGAGCCCGAGCAAGGCAAGGCGCCACCCCGCGCCCCGCCCCCTCCGTGTCCTCTGTGTCCTCTGTGGTGAAAACCCTAACTACCCCCAGGGCCGCGCCCCCGCCGGGGAGGCCGCGCCGCCGCTGGTCTTGCCCCAGGCCTGGGCGAGCTGCTCCAGGCGCTGCACCCGGTCCTGGGTGGTCGGGTGGGTGGAGAACAGGGCGCCCACGCTCTTCCCCGACAGCGGGTTGATGATGAACATGTGCGCGGTCGCCGGGTTCTTCTCCGCCACCCGGTTGTCCGCCTCGTGCGCCAGCCGCTCGATCTTGGTGAGCGCGGAGGCGAGCCACATCGGCTGGCCGCAGATCTCCGCGCCCGCCTTGTCGGCGGCGTATTCGCGGGTGCGCGAGATCGCGGTCTGCACCAGCATCGCCGCGACCGGCGCCAGCAGCGCCACCAGCAGCGTGCCGATGCCGCCCAGCGGGTTGTCGCGGTTGCCGCCGAACATGCCGGCGAACATGGCGAAGTTGGCCAGCATCGAGATCGCGCCCGCGATCGTGGCGGTGACCGTCATGGTCAGGGTGTCGCGGTTCTTCACGTGCGCCAGCTCGTGCGCCATCACGGCCGCGATCTCCTGCTGGTTCAGGCGCTTCAGCAGGCCCATGGTCGCGGCGACGGCGGCGTTCTCCGGGTTGCGGCCGGTGGCGAAGGCGTTGGGGAGGTCGGTCTCGATGATGTAGACCCGCGGCATCGGCAGCTCGGCGTTCTCGGCCAGCTGCTCGACCATGCGGTAGAACTGCGGCGCGGTCTCGGCGTTGACCTCGCGCGCGTTATACATCCGCAGGACGATCTTGTCCGCGTTCCAGTAGCTGAACAGGTTCATCGCCGCGGCGAGGCCGAGGGCGATCACGACGCCGGTCATGCCGCCGACGAGGTAGCCCGCGCCCATGAACAGCGCCGTCATGGCGGCAAGCAGCGTGAAGGTGCGCAGGGTGTTGAACACGGCTCTCCAGCCTCCTTATCGGGAAAACGCGCCAGTCGCGATCGACCGCATCGATAAATGGGCGGGCGCGCACCGGCGTTCAAGATCGCCCAAACGGCCCGCCGCCGCGCCTGTTGCGCGCTTGCCGGCGCCCTGCGACCGCCCCATTCTCTTGGGTATGAAACGCACCTTCAAAGCCCTCAAGCCGTCCGCCGCCAAGGCGAAGAGCCAACCCGCCGCGGCCGAGCGCAAGCCCGCCGGCAAGCAGCCGGACGCCCAGGACCTGGACCGCGCCGCCCAGCAGAAGGCGGCCGCGGGTCAGGCCCCGAACACCGACGGCGACAAGGCAGGCAAGCCCAAGGAAGTCGGCGGCCCCGACGGCCCGGAGCCGACCCGCTACGGCGACTGGGAACGCGGCGGCATCTGCTACGACTTCTAGAGCAGAATCGGGCAAGGTGGAATCACCTTGCTCGCTGAATGTTTGCGCATCTGAGCGCTTCACGATGAGACCTACGAGCGCCGGCAGTTGCGCTGGTTCACCACCAAGACACGAAGACACCAAGCTGGCGTGCCGATTGGCCGGCTGCATCCCGGCACCGAGGCTTGCTGTGGCCTTGAAATGGCGTGCGCGCGAAGCGCGCGAAATCGAATATCCCGTCGTCGACAAGACAACGCGTTTTTCGGCAGCCAACCCACCTTTGAGTCTTGGTGTCTTGGTGGTGAGCCGCTCCCCTACTCGACCAGTTTCACCGTCTGCCCGGGCTGCAACGTCTCGCCCCGGTCCAGACCGTTGAGGACCTGGAAACGGCGCAGCGGCAGGTCGTCGTAGGGCAGCCGGCGCGCCAGGCTTTGCTGGGTGTCGCCCGGCTGCACGGTGTAGAGGCGCACCCGCCGCGGCTCCAGTTCGCGCGCCTCGGCCGCCGGGAGCTTGCGGAACGAGTTCAGCACCGTGTCGGCCAGCCGCTCCGGCGGGCCGGCGTCGCTCGGCACGAACAGGAAGCGGTAGCTGGTATCGCGGTCGTAACGGACGACCGCCAGCCGCACGGTCCGCCGGCTGCCCTGCACGTTCGCGCGGGCGAGCGCGGTCGCGCCCCGCATGCCGTTCACCTCGATCCGGGTCAGGGCTTGCAGCCGCGCCCCCTTGGCCCAGACGTCGCGCAGGTAGATCGCCGGATCGCGGCCCCCGCCCTTGGGCGCGCCGGCGAACACCACGATCCCGCCGGGCCCGCGCGCGGTCACCTGGGTCTGCCCGTTCTGGATCCGGAACCCGTCCGGCACCTCGAACGCCAGCCGCAGCTCCGGGTGCAGGAAGCGCTGGCCGCGCACGTAGCCCTGCTCCGGCCCGTGGCCGTAGAGCAGGCCGTCCAGCTTGGGCAGGTAGACCTCGCGCGCGGTCATCGGGTCGGCGACCCGGGCGGTCTCGGCGCGCGCCATCGCTTCGCGCACCCGCTCGACCGTGCGCGGGTGGGTCTGCAGCAGGCTGAAGTCGTTCGCCGCCTCCGGGTTGCCCGCCAGTTCGGCCGTCAGTTCGCTTTCCGCCTGCAGCTTGGCGAGGAACGCGGCGGAGGCCTCCGGATCGTAGCCGGCGCGGGTCAGGTAGCGGATGCCCAGCGTGTCCGCCTCCAGCTCCTGGTCGCGCGAGTAGCTGGCGATCGCCACCTGCGACAGCGCCGCCGTCGCCTGCGCCGCCGGCCGGCCCAACAGCGCGCCGGTCAGCACGCTCGCCACGCCCGCCAGCTGCTGGCTGCCGTAGCGCTGGGCGGAATGGCGGGCGGTCACGTGGCCGATCTCGTGCGCCAGCACGCTCGCCAGCTGCGCCTCGTTGTCGGCGAGCGCGACCAGCCCGCGCGAGACGTAGACGTAGCCGCCGGGCAGCGCGAAGGCGTTCACCACCGGCGAGTTCAGCACCGTGAAGGTCCAGTCGATCTCCGGCAGCTCGCTGGTCTTCGCCAGCAGGTTGCCGATCGAGCTGACGTAGCCCTGCAGGTCCTGGTCGTCGTAGGCGCCGCCGAACTGCTTCAACAGTTTGGGATGCTGCTCGGCGCCCAGCTTCTGGCCCTTCTCCAGGCTCATCCCGCCGGTGAAGATCCGCTCCCCGGTCGCGGGCGCGGTGGTGCAGGCGCCAGCCAGCGGCAGCAGCGCGGCGAGGACGAGGGCGGCCAGGCGGTGCCGGATCGCCCGTTGGGACGTCGGGCGCACGCCGGCCGCAGCAGCAAGCAGACCCCTCTCCCTTGACGGGAGAGGGAGGGGCCCGCGCGCCGCAGGCGCGTGGGAGGGTGAGGGTGAGATTCCCCGCCAGACACCGGGAGTCCCACCCTCACCCTGCCCTCTCCCGTCAAGGGAGAGGGGAAGGCGGCGCCCTCTCCCGTTAAGGGCGCGGGGAAGGCGGCGGGCCGCAGTGAAAAGCGCCGCAGTCAAAAGCCTCGCGATCACAGGCATGTCGTTCACGCATCCAGCATGCGGATCTGTTCGGGGTGGGTGGCCTCGATCAGCGGGCCGTTGTAGCGCTCCAGCCAGCCGCGGACCTGCACCCGTTCGCCCTGATAGGCCATCACGTCGACGCCCTCCTGTTCGAACGATCGCGCGGTGCGCGGGGCCAGTGTGACCGTGAAGTCGGTGCGCCAGTCCGCGCCGAAGTTGAGGTAGACCCGGCCGTCGACCGCCGCCACGTCGCGCACCCGGGCCTGGACGACCTGGAAGGTGTCGATCAGGGCGTCCAGTTCGTTGGTGCCGCGCACCTGGTAGAACGGGTGGCCCCAGATGCCCCGGCCGGCCAGCCGGGCGGTGTCTTCCCGGGCGTACATCGCCGCCGCCAGATCGCGGTTGTCGGCGAAGGTGTAGACCCGCGCCATGCCGGCTTCCAGCATCCGCCCCTGCACCCAGGGGCCGCGATCGCCGGGCTGCGGGTCGAGGTAGAGGTGCGCCAGCATCCGCCCGTGCCGGTCGACCGGCCGGCCGCCGTAGGCGAGCGTGACCGCCTCGCCCAGCACCAGCCGGCTGAGTTCGGCCTTGGCGTCGTCGGCGAGCGGCCAGGGCTCGAAGTCCGGCCGGCCGAGCGGCAGCTTGGGCGCCTGCAGGCCGACCAGCCGAACTTCGCGCCCGTCGCTCAGGTACAGCGTGTCGCCGTCGACGATCTCGCGCACCCGGTGGCGCGCGCCCGCCGTCCAGCGTGTCCGGGATCGCCGGGCCCGCCGGCGTGTCGCCCGCGTCCGCGCGCCCGCGCCCCGGCAGCGCCGCGCCCGCGAGCCCACAGGCGGCGAGCGCCAGCGCGCCGCGCCGGGTCCAGGGCTTGTGCCAGCCGCCGTCGCGTCGCCTCATGGGCCCCAGTCTAACAGCCGTTGGCGCCCGCGGGGGATGCGCGAACGGACGATTTGCGCCATATCGGAGGGGTCGGGCCGCCGTACGGGCGCGCGACTCCGCAGCCTCGACGCCCGATGCCGGCCCGCGCCGACCCGCAACACCGAGCCCGCAACACCGAGCCAACAGCAGGACCCCGACCCGCCGCCATGACCCGGCCGCAACGCGACCTCTTCCCGCCCGTGCCCGCGGACGCGCGCGGCCAGCTGCCGCTGGACGGCCGGCACACGATGTACTGGGAAACCGCCGGCAAGCCGGACGGGCAGCCGGCGCTGTTCCTGCACGGCGGCCCCGGGGCCGGCGCGGCGGCCGACCACCGGCGCTTCTTCGATCCCCAGCACTACCGCGTCGTGCTGTTCGACCAGCGCGGCGCCGGCCGCGCCACCCCGCTGGGCGAGACGCGCGACAACACCACCCAGCACCTGATCCAGGACATCGAGCGGCTGCGCGAACACCTCGAGATCGACCGCTGGCTGCTGTTCGGCGGCTCCTGGGGCTCGACGCTCGCGCTCGCGTACGCTGAGACGCATCCCGAGCGGGTCACCGGGCTCGTCCTGCGCGGCGTCTTCCTCGGCCGCCGGCGGGAGATCCAGTGGTTCCTGACCGGCATGCGCGCCTTCTTCCCCGAAGCCTGGGCCCGCTTCGCCGGCCACCTCCCCGACCACGAACGGGGCGACCTGCTGGGCGCCTACCTCGCGCGCCTGAACGACCCCGACCCCGCCGTCCACGTACCGGCCGCGCGCGCCTGGAGCACCTACGAGGGCAGCTGCTCCACCCTGCTGCCGAGCCCGGAAACGGTCGCCGCGTTCGGCGACGAACGCACCGCCCTCGGCCTCGCCCGGCTGGAAGCGCACTACTTCGCCCACGACGTCTTCCTGGAGGACGGCCAGCTGCTCGCCCAGGCCGAGCGCCTGCGCGCCATCCCCGGCACCATCGTCCAAGGCCGCTACGACGTGATCTGCCCGCCCGAAAGCGCCTGGGACCTCAAGCAGGCCTGGCCGCAGGCCCAGCACGTCACCATCCCCGACGCCGGCCACTCCGCCATGGAACCCGGCATCCGCCGCGCCCTGGTCGCCGCGACCCAACGCATGAAGGGCGTGACGTGAGCGGACGTGGGGCACGGGCAAGGGGGGCGCTAGCCCTCAAGTGCCGCGACGCGCCGCCCGCGCCCCGGATCACCCCACCGCCGTTCCCGTTATGCCCAATCCCCCCACCACCACTCCCGTTACCCCGAATCCACCCACCACCATCCCGTCATGCTGAGCAGGCCCGTCAGGGCCGTGTCGAAGCACGCCCGACGGGTCCCCGCCCGCGTGCCCGGCGTGCCACAAAGCCGCCTCCCGGCGGCTCGGGACGGCCTTCGAGGCGTTCGCCTCGCTTTGAGTTCGCGCCCCGTCACCCGCGAACGCCGCACACCCCCAGCAGACGTCTCGAAACCCGCCCACCGCCCATGCTATAACCCGCGCGGCCCGCAAACCGGCGCCCCAGCGTCCCCGTAGCTCAGCTGGATAGAGCAACAGCCTCCTAAGCTGTAGGTCGCAGGTTCGAATCCTGCCGGGGACGCCAGCTTGCAGCGACGCTTCATAATTCGGCGAAATCAGAGGGTTAAAGGATCGGGGTCATTGGCTGAGGCCTCCAGGTGGGGCCTCCACTATGATCCTTGATTCTGGTGGGGTATCCAGTACGGTCTGATAGCGCTACAGAGCCACGGATACCTCCAACGCTCTCGGCTGGGTACCTTCACGCATGGCAGCCTTCTCTCGCTACATCGGCATAGACTACTCGGGCGCAGCGACCCCGGACGATAGCTTGAAGAACCTCCGCGTGTATCTGGCGAGCCACGAGGAAACACCGACCGAGATCGAACCTCCGCCCTCTCCCCGGAAGTATTGGACGCGTCGCGGGATAGCCAACTGGTTGGTAGAGAGATTGAACGAGAACCAGCCAACAATAGTCGGGATCGATCACGCGTTTCTCATTCCCGCTCCCGTACTTCCAGACGCACGGGATACCGATGGATTGGCCAAGCTTCCTCGACGATTTTGCCCAGCATTGGCCGACCACAGGGCCGAATGTCTATGTCGATTTCGTGCGAGACGGTAACGTGGGGAACGGCCAAGCGCGCACTGGCGACACCCGTTGGCGGAGGCTAACCGAGAGACGCGCTGGTGGCGCCAAATCGGTGTTCCACTTCAATGTCCAGGGATCGGTGGCCAAGTCCACTCACGCCGGTATTCCTTGGCTGCGGTTCATACGGAACGAACTTGGGTCCCGAGTCCACTTTTGGCCATTTGACGGCTGGCAGATACCGGAAAGCCGTTCCGCCATAGTCGAAGTCTACCCGCTTGATGGCGCGCTGGTTTCGCGCGTGAGGGACGCAACTCGGACCAACACGATGCCTACTGTGTCGCGGCGTGGCTCCAGCACGCTGATCAGCACGGCGGCTTGTCGCAGTTCCTCCAGCCGTCCCTATCGCACTCCGAGCGGCTAACGGCGGAAGTGGAGGGGTGGATAATCGGCGTGGCGTAGAGGGCCCTTGCTCAGCGCAATCATCTGCCAGATACCAAAGAGGATTCGCCGAACGTAGCCTCCACAACGCGCATCTTGGCAACGCTCCCCTTACGAAGGGCCGATCAACGGGGCCGACCGCGTCTTCCAGTCCTCACAGAGACCTACGCAGCTCTTCTCTGGCCTCTTCTCGGAACACGCACGTTACAAGCTCGCCTAAAAATCAGCGCCTTCATGACATGCGCCATGCGGCCGTGTTGCGGCTGCTCGAGAATGGCTCTAACGTCACTGTGGGGACCATCATCCGCCTCAAAGAGCCGCCGATGCTGCGGCGAGAGACGCATCTTCGCGTATCACCACTTACACAATGGCTTACGTAGATCTGCCTGTCCCAATGGATGAGTAGGCAAAAAAGGACCTAGTATGTCGGATTTTCCACATAGAAACCATCGCAAATCTAGAACGGCACGACGATATGAGCGAGCATCATCGTCGGGCACGTCGAGTCCGAACTTCTGAAGTAGGGTCATCTGGAACCAACATTCCGTTTGGAGCATATTGGGTATTAATCAAATCGACGTAGCACCCATAATCAATTTTATATACGACAAAACGCTCACCCGGTCGGTGCGCAGACGACATGCTCTTTTTCCGAATATGCAACGCCCTTTGGTCAAATAGACGATTGATGATTGGGTCTTTGTTAGTAACTGGTACGAGAGAATGCTCTTGTTTGACGACCCTGGATAACTTTATCGCGTATCCAATCAAGCATGGCTCTATTAGCTTCATTGGCTTGGATGAGCCTCAGGCATCCCCTCGAATTAGAGCTTTGAGAAGGCATTCTGGAACATCCGCCGCTGGTGGATGAGTTCGGCGAAGCGTTCGACGAGAGGCGCGAGGCGGCGTTCGGGCATGCCGGGCATCAGTTCGTAGAGCATGCAGCCCTGGCGGAACAGCGAGTGGACGCGCTTCCTGGCCGTGTTGCTTTTCAGCAGCCGGTCCATCCCCAGGTCCTCGCCGGCTTCGCCGAGCAGCGTTAGAAACGTGATGGCGAAGGCGCTGAGCAGGAGCATCCGGTCGCGGCGTAGCGGCTCGGAGACCCGGACCGACTTCAGCCCCATGCCGAAGCGCAGATCCTTCGTATCCCGGAAGGTGGGCTCCGTGGTCCAGCGCCGGGCGTAGAGCCGCTTGATCTCGGCGGCCTTCGCCTCGGCCTTGCTGGTCACCAGACACCACGGTTCCTTCATCCCCTTCGCGTGGACGCAGACCACGGCGGGCACCGGCTTCGCGGCGCGGGTGATGCGGGCGTTCGACAGCTTACGGGCGCGCCCGTTCTTGCCCACCCACTGCGCGCTCTTGCGCGTCTCGCCGTTGGCCGCCTCGACCGTGATGTTGCCGCGGATGCGGATGACATAGTCGAAGCCCAGCTCTTCCAGGAAGGCCATGAGCTTGCGGTCGCCGAAGCCGCGGTCGGCCAGGATGGTGACAGCCACGTCCGCCGGCAGCACCTCCCAAAGCCGGCGCAAGACGGCGTCCTCGTAATCGCTCTGGGCGTTTTCCAGCTCGTCCTTCCAGACGGTCAGCCAGATCAGCGGTGTGGACCGGCCGTGGCTGGTGACCAGGCTCGCCACCAGGGTCGCCTGGTCGTCCGCATCGAACTCGGTCCAGTCGATCACCACGGCGATGTCCTGGGCGTTGCCGACCACCTCGGGCACCCAGTCGGCGAACATCTCCCAGACATCGATGGCTGAGTTGCTGAGAAGGCGATCGACCTGCTTGATGGCGTGCTTGGTCGTCAGCTCGCGGGCCTGCGCCAACGCCTGCCCGATCGTGCAGACCGCCAGCGACGCGCTCTTGATCACGCCCAGCGTCGCCGCGCTGAGGGACTCGATCCGCTTGACGTGCAGGTTCTCCCCGAAGACCGAGCCGAGATAGGTGGTTATCTGCTGGTGACGATCGTCGGTGGGCAATGCGTCGAGCAACACTCACCTCCGTGCGTAACCGGACCAGACTCCGCCCGGTTACGACACCGCCCCCGACGCTCTCAAGTCCGCAAAATGCGGGGAGTCCTGCGGAGAAAGCGGCCTCTTTTGTTTCGGAAGGGCCGACGGTAGCACGCGGTTACTGCCGCTCCTGACTGAAGCGGCTGACGCTTCCGTTGACAACGCTACTTCTGCGGATCGAGAGACCATTCGCTCACGCGAACCAGACCATGGCGATCGCCATGCTGGACAGCGCGATCGGCACGCCGGCGCAGGCGAAGCTGGCGAAGCCGACGCGCACGCCGCACTGGGCCGCGCGCTCGGCGACGATCAGGTTGGCGAGGCTGCCGACCAGCAGGAAGTTGCCGGCGAACGTCGACAGCACCGCGATCGCGTGCAGCGTGTCCGGACCCAGCCCCGGCAGCAGTTCGAGCAGCAGGATCACCGCCGGCACGTTGCCGACCAGATTGGACAGCAGCAGCAGCGCCGGGGCGAGCACCGGCAGCGCGGTCGGATCGCCCACCAGACGCTCCAGCGCCGCCAGGGCGGTCGCGCTCAGCCCGGTCGCGGTCATCGCCGCCGTGACCACGAACAGCCCGGCGAACAGCAGCAGCAGATGCCAGTCGACGGCCGCGAGCATGTCGCGGCTCGCCAGCCGCCGGCTCAACAGCAGTACGGCGGCCACGCACAGCGTCCCCAGCGCCGGCTCGACCGGCGCCAGGAAGACCGCGACGACGGCGGCCACGGCGACGCCGCCCTTGACGGTCTGCCAGCGATCCAGCGGCGCCTGATCGCACGAGGCGATATCCGGCCGGTCGGCCGCCGGCGCCGTGAAGTGCGCGTGCCAGACCAGCCGCACGGTCGCGAACACGATCACAAGCGCGATCAGCAGCCGGCGGCGCGCACGCCTCGACGAACGCCAGGAAGTCCAGCTCGCCGCTGCGCGCGATCAGGATGTTTTGCGGGTTGCCGATCGGCGTCGCCGCCGAGCCCGCGTTGCTCGCGGTCGCCAGCGCGATCAAAAACGGCCGGGGATCCCGCCCCTGTCCGGCGAGGCCGGCGCACAGCACCGGCGTCATCGCGAACACCACGACGTCGTTGGCGAGCACGGTGGACAGCCCGCCGGCGGCGATCACCACGCCCGCCAGCAGGACCGTCGGACGCCGGCCCAGCGCGACGATCCGGCGCGCGCAGGCGTCGTAGGCCCCGGCGGCGCCGAACTGCGCGGAGACGACCATCATCGCGAACAGCACGATCAGGGTGTCGCCGTCGATCGCCCCCAGCGCCTGACGTTGCGACAGGGCGCCCGCTGTCACCACGGCGACCGCGCCCACGACCGCGATGCCGGTGCGGTCGATCCGCAGGCCCGGCAGCCGGCCGAGCGCCATCCCGAGGTAGGTGACGGCGAAGACGGCGGTGACGAGGACGGGCACGCGCGGGCTCTCTCAGCTGTCGGCACGGGGAGGAGGCTTATCGGACAGGGCGCGCGTCGGGATCAAGCGACGCGCTTTCCCCGATCGTGGAGCCGGGCCGGGCTTGTCTTCGCGTGCGGGATTACCGGTCGGTGCGTCGGGCACCGCGCGCCGCCGCCGAACGCGCCGCCCTAGGCGCGCCTGCCTTCCCGCACGCCCTGTGTCACTCCTTCGCTACACGCAACAAGCGCTGACACAAAAGCTTAAAAAGACTGAAACCAAAGTTCCGCGTCCTCTACCGTCACAAAGGGTTATGCATCGCGGGGTCGTTGCTAGGGTCCCAATAGCTCGTTGAACGGGCAGCCCCGAAGTTAGAGGCCCGCGTGCTGTGCCGATCTTGGCCAAACACGGGAGAACAGAGGGATGCGCATGTCTAAGCGTTGGCTTGCCGCGCTCACCACCACCGCCATCGTCGCGCTCTCCGGCGCCGCGCAGGCGGAGCCGATTACCATCGAATTCTGGCACGGCCTGGGCGGCGATACCGGCAAATCGCTGGAGAAAATCACCGACGGTTTCAACCAGAGCCAAGACAAGTACCAGATCAAGCCGGTCTACAAGGGCAACTACACCGAGACGATGACGGCGGCGATCTCCGCGTTCCGGGCGCAGGAGCACCCCGCGATCGTGCAGGTGTTCGAGGTCGGCACCGCCACGATGATGAACGCCCAGGGCGCGATCTATCCGGTGCACGAGCTGATGGACGAGCAGGGCGTCGCGTTCGACGAAGACGACTACGTTCCCGCGGTCGCGTCCTGATTACACGACGACCGACGGCAAGATGCTCTCAATGCCGTTCAACAGCTCCTCGCCGGTGTTGTGGTACAACAAGGACGCCTTCGAGGCCGCGGGCCTGGATCCGAACGACCCGCCCGAGACCTGGAGCGAGGTCGCCGAGTATTCGCGCCAGATCATGGACAACGGGTATGAGTGCGGCTTCTCGATCGGCTGGCAGTCCTGGGTGGCGATCGAGAATTTCTCCGCCTGGCACAACAGCCCGATCGGCACCAAGCAGAACGGTTTCGGCGGCCTCGGTACCGAGCTCGTGTTCAATGAACGACCTGGTGACCCGCCACATCTCCGACCTGCGCGAGTGGCAGCAGGAGGGCATCTTCCAGTACGGCGGCCGGCGCGGTGAAAGCCTGCCGATGTTCACCAACGGCAAGTGTGCCATGTGGCTGAACTCCTCGGCGTACTACGGCGGCATCAAGGCGCAGGCCGAGTTCGACTTCGGCCAGGCGTTCCTGCCGCGATACGAGACGTCGAGGACGCGCCGCAGAACTCGATCATCGGCGGCGCGACGCTATGGGTGCTGCGCGGGAAAGACAGCGAGAAATACCAAGGCGTTGCCGAATTCTTCGACTATCTCTCCCAGCCGGAAGTCCAGTTCACCTGGCACAAGGATACCGGCTACGTCCCGATCACCACAGCGGCGTACGAACTTGCTCCGGAGACAGGGCTACTGACGAGAGAACCCCGGCACCGACACCGCGATCAAGCAGTTGAGCCTGAACCAGCCGACCCCGAACTCCAAGGGCCTGCGCTTCGGCAACTTCGTGCAGATCCGCGACATCATCAACGAGGAGCTCGAGGCGGTCTGGGCCGGCGACAAGTCGGCGCAGAGGACGCTTGGACGCCGCGGTCGAGCGCGGCAACCAGCTGCTGCGCCGGTTCGAAGCCGCGAACCGAGTAGCCGTCGCGGTATCGGGCGGAGTCGATCCCTGAGGCCAGTCGGCCGATCCCCGGATGCTTGCGTTCATCGCCGCGCCGGTGCGTCCGCCGGCATCGCTCGATAGCGCGGGCATTTTATGCAGAAACGCACTCTTTTCCGGCATTCGGCATCCTGCCCTATCTGCTGGTCGCGCCGCAGATCGTCATCACGCTGGTGTTCTTCATCTGGCCGGCGGGCCAGGCGCTCTGGCAATCGATGCTGGTGGAGGACGCCTTCGGCCTGTCGACCAAGTTCGTCTGGTTCGAGAACTTCAGCGGCCTTGCTCACCGATCCTCAGTATCTGCAGTCGATTCAGGTGACCGTCGGTCTTCAGCCGTCTCGGTGACCACGCTCGGAATCGTCTCGGGGCTGTTCCTGGCGACCATGGCCGACCGGGTGATCCAGTTTCGCCAGCGGCTACCGGACGCTCTTGATCACGCCTTACGCCGTGGCGCCGGCGGTCGCGGGCGTGCTGTGGCTGTTCATGTTCAACCCGACCGTGGGCATCCTGGCCTATGTCGCTGCAGGCGCTCGGCGATCAGCTGGAACCACGCTGCTCAACGGCCACGACGCGATGATCATGGTGATCATCGCCGCCGCCTGGAAGCAGATCAGCTACAACTTCCTGTTCTTCCTGGCCGGCCTGCAGTCGATCCCGCGCAGCCTGATCGAGGCGGCGGCCATCGACGGCGCCGGGCCGGTCCGGCGGTTCTGGACGGTGATCTTCCCGCTGCTCTCGCCGACCACCTTTTTCCTGATGGTGGTCAACATCGTCTACGCCTTCTTCGAGACGTTCGCCACGATCCACGCGACCACCAGCGGCGGACCGTCCAATGCCACCAACATCATGGTCTACAAGGTCTACAAGGACGGCTTCGTCGGCCTCGACCTCGGCTCCTCTGCGGCGCAGTCGGTGGTGCTGATGCTGATCGTGATCACGCTCACGGTGATCCAGTTCCGCTACGTCGAACGCCGCGTGGAATACGGCACGTGAAGGACGGAGATGATCGAACGTCGCCGTGCGCTGACTGCATCGCCCATGCCGTGCATGATGCGGCGGCATCGCGGTCGTGGTGCTGCCGGTCTACCTGGCCTTCGTCGCCTCGACCCACCCGCTGCAGACGCGTTCTGGTCGTCGCCGATCCCGCTGCTGCCGGGCGACACGTCTGATCGAGAACTACACGCGCCGTTCTGACAGGCGGCGCGCTTCCAGGTCGGCGGCGCCGCGTCGCACGTGATGCTGTTCAACTCGCTGGTGATGGCGCTCGGCATCTCTATCGGCAAGATCGTCGATTCTCGATCATCAGCGCCTACGCCATCGTCTATTTCCGCTTCCCGCTGCGTCCGCTGTTTTTCTGGCTGATCTTCGTCACCCTGATGCTGCCGGTGGAAGTGCGGATCGTGCCGACCTTCGAGGTCGTGGCCGACCTCGGACATGCTGAACAGCCTATGCCGGGCCTGATCCTGCCGCTGATCGCGAGCGCGACGGCAACCTTCCTGTTCCGGCAGTTCTTCCTGACCATCCCCGACCAGATGCTGGAAGCCGCCCGGATCGACGGCGCCGGGCCGATGCGCTTCTTCATCGACATCGTCCTGCCGCTGTCGCGCACCAACATCGCGGCGCTGTTCGTGATCCTCTTCATCTACGGCTGGAACCAGTACCTCTGGCCGCTGCTGATCACCACGGACCAGGACATGGGCACGATCGTGGTCGGGATCAAGCAATGCTGATCAGGTCGCCGAGGCGGAGCCGCGCTGGCACCTGCGTCATGGCGACCACGATGCTGGCGCATGATCCCGCCGGTGCTGGTCGATCGTGCTGCATGCAGCGGCTGTTCGTGCAGCGGCCTGGTCGAAGCGGAGAAGTGATGCCGACGATGGAACACGAGTTAACGCCATGTGCGAGATCGGTATCCGCGATGTCCGGAAAAGTTTCGGCAGGACGCAGGTGATCCACGGCATCGACCTGGAGGTCGCCGACGGCGAGTTCATCGTCGCTGGTCGGGCCGTCGGGCTGCGGCAAGTCCACGCTGCTGCGCATGATCGCCGGGCTGGAGGAGATCACCGAGGGCGAGATCCAGATCGCCGGGCGCACGGTGAACGAGCTGGAGCCCAAGGAGCGCGACATCGCGATGGTGTTCCAGAACTACGCGCTCTACCCGCACATGAGCGTCTACGACAACATGGCCTACGGCCTGAAGATCGCCCGCAAGCCCAAGGACGAGATCGACCGCCGGGTGCAGCGAGGCGGCGCGCATGCTCGGCCATCGAGGACTGCCTGGACCGCCAGCCGCGCGCAGCTTTCCGGCGGCCAGCGCCAGCGCGTCGCCATGGGCCGGGCGATCGTGCGCGACCCGCAGGTGTTCCTGTTCGACGAGCCGCTGTCCAACCTCGACGCCAAGCTGCGCGTGCAGATGCGCCTGGAGATCAAGCAGCTGCAGCGCCGGCTGGGCACCACGTCGATCTACGTCACCCACGACCAGGTGGAGGCGATGACGCTGGCCGACCGCCTGGTGGTGATGAACCAGGGCGTAGCCGAGCAGATCGACACGCCAATCGAGGTCTACAAGCGTCCGGCAACCCGCTTCGTCGCCGGCTTCATCGGCTCGCCGGCGATGAACTTCCTGGACGCCCGGGTCGCCGACGGTGGCGCGGTGCACCTGGACGGTATGGACCAAGCGCTGGCGACCCAGGCGAACCTGGCCAACCACGCCGGCCGGGCGGTCAGCCTGGGCGTGCGCCCGGAACACCTGCGCGCGCCAACAAATGGCGAAATCCCAGGGTTTAAGCTTGCAGTCGATCTGGTGGAGACGCTGGGGGCCGATACCTTGGCCCATGGCCGGATCAGCGACACGGCGCATGCGGTGACCGCGCGCCTGCCTGGCACGCACCGCGTGGCCGAAGGCGACCGCGTGCCGCTGACGGTGGACGCCGACGCCCTGCACCTGTTCGACACCGAAAGCGGCAAGCGGATCGGCGGCTGAGTCGGCGGACCAGCCGTGCTGGCGTGTCCCCTTTAGCCGAGCCGACGCGTTAGTGACGCCGCTGTCTGGGTGGCGTACGCGGACGGTACGTCATGACGTCTTAGGTGAACTGCTTGCGCAACAGGTTCGAAACCCACTCGCTCGCCATCACGACGATGAAGATGGCGATCAGGATGATCGTGACCTGCGGCCAGTTGAACAGGTTCATCGCGCTGTTGAGCGTGATCCCGATGCCGCCCGCGCCGACCAGGCCGATCACGCTGGACTGGCGGATGTTGATGTCCCAGCGGAAGGTCACGACGCCTACGATGGTCGGCATGATCTGCGGCAGGATGCCGTAGATCAGCACCTTGGACCGGCTGGCGCCGGTCGCCTCGATCGCCTCCACCTGGCCGCGCTCGATCTCCTCGATCCCCTCGGCGATCAGCTTGGCGGTGAAGCCGATCGAGCGGATGCCGATCGCGATCACGCCGGCGAGCGGCCCGGGCCCGAAGATCGCGGCGAAGATGATCGCCCAGACCAGCTCGTTGATCGAGCGGGAGGTCACCAACGATCACCCGCGCGATCCACAGCGTCGTCCTGGTTGATCGTCGTGTTCCGGGCGGCCAGCAGCGCCACCGGGACCGACAGCAGGCACGCCAGGATGGTGCCCAGGGTGGCGATGTTGATGGTCTCGATCATCGGCGCGATGATCTCGCCGGTGAACGACCAGGCGGGCGGCATCATCCGCCCGGCGAGGTCGACCACCTGCCCCGGCGCGTCGAGCACGAACGGCCAGTGCACGTTCAGGCCAGTGATCGCCCAGACGACGATCATCACGCCGGCCAGCCAGAGGCCGAAGCGGCGCAAGGTCTCCCGTCGGCTGCGCCGCCGCCAGATGCGCCGGCCAGCCGGGGTGTAGATGCCGTCCGTCATCGTCTGATGGCCGCTCATGTTATTCGTGCCCGGATGGCGCCGCTCGCCCATTCCGCGACCAGGACGATCGCGATGATCGACAGCAGGATGGCGAACGAGAAGTCGTAGTCGTAGCGGCCGAAGGAATTGTACAGCGTGGCGCCGATGCCGCCGGCGCCGACGATCCCCAGGATCGTCGACTCGCGCAGGTTGATGTCCAGGCGGTAGATGCACAGCCCGATGTAGCGCGGCATCGTCTGCGGCGCGACGCCGTACAGCAGCACCTTCAGCCAGTTGCCGCCGGTGGCCCGGATCGCCTCCACCTGGCGGGGATCGATGTCCTCGATGTCCTCGGCCAGCAGCTTGCCGACGAAGCCGGTGGAGGCGAGCGTGAGGGTCAGCATGCCGGCGAACGCGCCGAAGCCGAACGCCTTGACCAGAAAGATCGCGATCAGCACCTCCGGCAGCGTGCGGACCACGCCAAGGTAGCCGCGCGCCGCCAGGTAGACGGGCTTGGCCACCATGTTGCGCGCCGCACATACCGCGATCGGGATCGACAGCACGACGCCGATGGCGGTCGAGAAGATTGCCATCTGCAGGCTCTCCAGCACGCCGTCGAGCAGCAGCTGCCAGCGCGAGAAGTCCGGCGGCACCATCTGCTGCGCCATGTCGATCGCCTTGGGAATGCCGGCGATAAAGCGGTCGAGGTCGAAATTCACGTCGTCGATCGCGTAGACTAGGTAGGCCGCCAGCAGAACCACCAGCCCGTAGCGCAGCAGCGGGCTGGCGATCATCGGCGGCTTGCGCCAGCG
The DNA here is from genome assembly GCA_034521655.1 of Rhodovibrio sp. Lineage (GTDB taxonomy): Bacteria > Pseudomonadota > Alphaproteobacteria > Kiloniellales > Rhodovibrionaceae > Rhodovibrio. The sequence continues at coordinate 308,263 of JAXHMD010000043.1, read as the reverse complement.
GCGCCCGGTTCCGGGCACGCGGTTGGCGTGGGTGCCGTCGCTCGCGGTCATTGCGCGGCCCCGCGCTGGCGCGCCGGCTGGCTACCGCGACCGTCGGCGCCGGTAGCGCGCTTGCCTTCCAGTTGCTCGGCATCCTCTGCGGCATGGCGGATGGTCTGGCGCCAGTCGGCCTCGCCGAAGATCCGGGTCAAAATGTGCTCATCGACCTCACCGGGAGCGCCGTCGAATACGATCCGGCCTTTCGACAGGCCGACCACGCGCTCCGCGAACATTAGCGCGAGGCCGACGTCGTGGATGTTGATCAGGGCCGGCAGCCCGCGTTCGTGCGCCAGATCGGCGACCAGGCCGAGGATGGTGCGCGCGGTCTTGGGATCGAGCGAGGAGGTCGGCTCGTCGACCAACAGGATCTTCGGCTCCTGGATCAACGCGCGCGCGATGCCGACGCGCTGCCGTTGGCCGCCGGACAGCGCGTCGGCGCGGTTGTTCTCGTAGCCCGCCAGCCCGACGCGCTCCAGCAGGTCGAAGGCGCGGTCGATGTCGGCCTGCGGGAACCTGCGCAGGAACGCCTGCCAGAAGGACACGAAGCCGAGCCGGCCGGAGAGCACGTTTTCCATCACCGTCAGCCGCTCGACCAGGTTATACTCCTGGAAAATCATCCCCATGTGGCGGCGCATCTTCACCATCGCTTCGGATCCGAGCCCGGTAACCTCGGTCCCATCCAGCCGGATCCGGCCCTCGCTGGGCTCGACCAGGCGGTTGATGCAGCGAATGAAGGTCGACTTGCCGGCCCCGGACGGGCCAATGATCGCGACGACCTGGCTGGTCCCGACATTCAGCGCGCAGCCGTCGAGCGCCTTCTCGCCATTGGGATAGATCTTGGTGAGCTGGTCGACCTGAAGCATGGACACCGCATTCGTTCTGGGCAGGACACAGGCCCAGCCCCGACGAACGGGGCAAACCCGCCGCCGGGGCTGGGGTCACGATCGGCAATACGCTGGCGGACGCGCAAATCGCGCCGCCTCAGCCGCTGATGTTGTCCTTGGTGTATTTGACGTCGTTCTGCTGCTGGATGGTCCGGATCACGCCCCAGTCATCCTTGTAGGTGATCGGCAGAAAGCCATCGACGTCGGTGAACTCCTTGCCCAGCTTCGTGCCCTCGAACTCGAAGGTGTAGAATGCCTTCCGGATCAGCAGGGCCAGTTTCGGGTGCAGGTTGTGGGCGTGGCCAAAGCCGGTGGTCGGGAACGACTGGCTCTCGTGGATGACGCGGATGTTGTCCATGTCCACGGCCCCACGCTCGGCCATCCGGTCCATCACCGTGGACGCGATCGGTGCCGCGGCGTAATCGCCGTTGGCCACGCCCAGGATGCTGCGGTCGTGGCCGCCGGAGTAGACGACCTTGTAGTCCTCGCCGGGGACGATGCCGAACTGCTTCTCCAGCAGGGCGCGCGGCGCCTGGTTGCCGGAGTTGGACGCCTGCTCGGTGTGCGCGACCGTCTTGCCCTCCAGGTCCTTGATGCTGTCGATCTTGCTGTCCGCCGGCACGATCACCTGCATCTTGTAACCGTACTCGCCTGAATCCGTGCCCATGATGGCGAACGGATTGAAACCGGCGATGTTGACGCCGAACGGCGTCGCACCGGTCGCAAGGCCGGCCACGTGCAGACGCCCGGAGCGCAGCGCCTCGACCTGGGCGGCGTAGGACTGCGCGGAGAAGAAGCGCACGTCCTTGCCGGTCACCTTTTCCAGGTGCTTCATGAACGGCTGGAAGGTGTCCTTGTAGAGGGCCGGATCTTCGACCGGCACGTAGGAGAAGATCAGCGTGTCCGGGTTGGCCCACTGGCTCTCATCCAGCGGCAGGTCCGCGACCAGATCGCGGTTCATGTCGCAGTAGCGCTCGGCCAGCTTGCCGCGGTGGTCGCACTCGGTCATCTGCGCGTTCGCGCTTGCCGCGCCGAGCCCGGCCGCGGCCAGGGTCGCGGCCGCCATCAGGCACGGCGTCAGCCTTTTCAGTGCAGTGATACGCATGCTCAATCCTCAGCCCCGATTTCTTGAGTGCTCGCTACGCTCGGTGAAACGGATTTTCACGCGCCGGGCGCCGGAAGCGGGCGCGGCAAGGCACGGCCGCCGCCTGGCGCGCCGGTGCATCCACAAACAACACAGGGCGGACGACAGGATCGTTAAGCCGAGATTTCAGTTCCGTGACGAGTTTGCGCGCGTAACGCGTATCCGGTAACGGGCCTGCGCGCCGGGCGCGTAGTGGCGAAGCGGATCACGACATGACGGCGCAGTCGCCGTCGCGCAATCAAAGCGTAACCGGGACGAAAACAAGCTTTCACCAGTCATTGTGCATCACCCGGACACCGCGTTCGCGACTAGGCGGACGCGACATCCAACCGCAAGAGGGGCGAACGATGACCCGCAAGACATGGGTGATGGCGACGGTGCTGGCCGCCGGGGCGGCCGCGGGATCGCCGGCCGCGGCGCAACAGCAACAGCCCGCCACGCTGACGGGCCACGCCTACCTGCCGGCCGACACCTTCGTGCCGATCCCGGACGACGCGCCGCAGGCGCTCGCCGTCTCGGCCAAGTTCACCGGCCCGGACAATCTGCGCACCGAGCAGCTGTTGAGCATCGAGACCAGCTCGTTCATGTCCGCCGACGGGGTGCCGCGGATGACCGGCGCGGACCGGCCGCACGCCGGCCAGCCGGTTCAGGGCTTCTCCGGCATCAAGCCGGCGGGCGACGGCGAGTGGTACGCCATGTCCGACAACGGCTTCGGCAACAAGCCGAACTCGCCGGACGCCATGCTGATGGTCCACCGCGTTAACCCGGACTGGGCGCGCGGCGAGGTTGAACTCAAGAACACCATCTACCTCAAGGACCCGAACAAGGTCCTGCCCTTCCAGTTGACCAACGAGAACACCGAGACGCGCTACCTGACCGGGTCCGACTTCGACCCGGAGAGTTTCCAGATCGTCGAGACGGACGACGGCGAGACCCGCTTTTGGTTCGCGGACGAGTTCGGGCCGTACCTGTTCGCCACGACGCCCGAGGGTGTGGTCACCGACTTCCACCAGGTGGAGGTTGACGGCGAGGTCGTTCGCTCGCCCGACCACTTCGCGCTGAGGCTCCCCACCGAGCCGGACGGCTCCGTGGCCTTCTCGGTCCGGCGCAGCCGCGGCCTGGAGGGCATGGCGGTGAGCCCCGATGGCGAGACGCTGTACCCGATGTTCGAGGGGCCCCTGTACCGCGACGGCAGCTACGAAAGCTCGGCGGACGGCCAGTTCCTGCGCATCCTGGAGTTCGACGTCTCGAAGGAGGCGTTCACCGGCCGGTCGTTCAAGTACCCGCTGGCTCAGGACGGCCTGTCGATCGGCGCTCTCAACATGATCGACGCCAACAGCGCGCTGGTGATCGAGCGCGACTGGGGCGAAGGCCGCCCGGCGCGCGCGTGTGAGGGCCAACCGACGCCGGACTGCTTCAACAAGCCCGCGCAGTTCAAGCGGGTTTACAGCATCAGCTTCAAAGGCGTGGAAGACGACGAGTTCGTCAAAAAGACCGGCTACATCGACTTGATGGACATCAAGGACCCGAACGACAAGGCCGTCTTGGGCGGACATGGCGATAGCTTCTCCTTCCCGTTCGTCACGATCGAGAACGTCCATATGGTCGACGACCGGCATATCATCGTCGGCAACGACAACAACTACGGCGTCTCGATGGGCCGTAAGCTCGGCCGGCAGGACCACAACGAACTGATCCGGCTCGAGACGCGCGAGTTGTTGCAGCAAGCGCTGAAAAGCTCAGACGGCGCCAACCCGGATCGAAGATGGGCGGGCGCGGGCTTGGCCGAAGCTCGCGCCCGCCGCTTTATGGCCGGTCGTCGTGAAAGTCACTTATGTCTGTGTGCTTCTGACTACGCACGCGCCCATGCACGCGCCCATGCAAGCGTGCTGTCGTGGGAGCTTCACTAGACCGCCACGTTTTTGTGGCAGACGTAGGCTCAGCACGGTCAGGAATGTAGCTATGTTCATCGAAGCCGGCTTAAACAGATGCGTGATCGAGGTATCCGGTCATATTCTTGGTGTTGTGGTCGCTGACCACGATTGCGTTCACTTCGTGGCAACGAGCCCGATTTCGTTGCCGGACGATGGAAGGAAATTCCGGGCCATGCGCAATGATGAGTGCAGCGGCCAATCGGCCCTCAAAACTCGCCCCGCGCGGGAAGAGTACGGGCTACGGGCTATGACCCAAAGCGGCCCAGTTGCCAGATGGAGGTCGGGATGCACCGCCCGTTATCCGCTCGCCCCCTTGAATCAGTTGGCGCAGCGGCCCAGCGAGCCGCTGCCGCCCACCGACCCGTCGATCCAGATGGCCCCGGTCAGGTTGGCGCCCGGCTGCCAAGCGCCGCCATCGAGCACGGCGTAATCGAGCTTGGCGCCGCGCAGATCGGCGCCCTTGAGCGTAGCGCCGACGAACACGGCCTCGCGTAGGTCAGCGCCACGGAAGCTCGACGCTTGCAGTTGCGCGCCCTCGACACCAGCCCCGGCGCGCACCGGCCTCGCGCAGCACCGCGCGATCCATTCGAACGTCGGCGAAGTTGGCCTGGCGCAGCGCCGACCCGGTCAGGTCGGCGCGAACAAGGGTCGCGCCCCGGGCGTTGGCCGCGGTCAAGATCGGCGTTCTTGAGGCTCGCGCCCGTCAGATAGGCCCCCTGCAGGTCGCTTGACCGAAGGTTCGCCTCGTCCAGGCCGGCGCGCTGCAGCTGGGCCGCGCGTAGCTTTGCGTTGGCAAGCTGTGCCCCGGTCAGGTTGGCACCATTTCAGGTGGCATAAGGCCCGATCGTGCACGCCTCTTCGGCCGCTTGGGCGGGCGACGCGACGGCGGCCGACACGGCGAACACGGCGACCAGGGCCAACGTGGCAACCGCGCCCGCGACCGCGGATCGCGTTGGGTAAAGACGATGCATCGGATCTTCCGTCCTTCGCAGGTACCGGTACCTGCGGGCGTGGTGCCCTGCCGACCGGGCGACACCGGCTGCGTCGGAGCGCTATGGCTGCGCGGTGGTCAGCCGGCTTGCGGCTGGTCGGCGACCTGGCGGAAGGTCACCATGCGCGCCTCGGCCTCGTCGAACAGGACATATCGGGTCGCGCGCAGCCCTTGCCAGAGCGACAACTCGGGCACGGTGACCAGCGGCGCGATCCGCTCGTGGCAGGCCTGCAGCCGGTAGTTCGGCACGCGCGGGTTCAGATGGTGCACGTGATGGAAGCCGATGTTGCCGGTGAACCATTGCAGCGGCTGCGGCAGGCGCAGGAACGACGAGCCGTGCATCGCGACATCGGCCGAGTGCCAGCGGTCATGCCGCGCCCACCAGGCATCCTCGAAGCGATGCTGGACGGAGAACAGCCAGACGCCGACGATCGCGCCAAGGATCATCACCGGCAGCTGCACCGCGGCCACGGCCCCGAACCCGACCAGCCCGCCGAGCCCGGCGATCAGCGCCACCAGCGCGAGGTCGGTCACGTAGACCGCCCGGCGTTCGCGGCGCCAGCGCGCCGGCGCGTCGAACGGAACCCGGTAGAGACCCAGAAAGACCAACGGCGGCAGCAGCAGGTTGGCGACCAGCGGGTGCCGGGTGACCCGGTGTAACAGCCGTTGGCGCGGCTCGAGCGCCTGGTACTCCGCGACCGTCAGGCAGGAGGAGTAGATATCCACCCCATTGTCCCGCCGATCCAGGTTGTTCCAGATGCCATGGTGGCCGGCGTGCTGGCGGCGCCAGTTCGCGTAGGGGGTGAGGGTGAGCAGGCTGCACAGCCGGCCCAGCGCGTCGTTCGCCCAGCGCTTGGGCAGGAACGAGCCGTGGCCGCAGTCGTGCTGGATGATGAAGATCCGCACCAGGAAACCCGCGGCCACCGGCGCCAGCAACAGCGCCAGCGGATACGAGACCGCGAGCAGGGCGTACATCGCCGCGCAGCTTGCGAAAAAGCCGCCGAACGAGGTCGCGATCTGACCCAGGCTGCGGTGCAGGATCGGACCCTGGAAAGCGGCGGCCTCGCGGCGGAGACGGGCGTGCATCTCCGACGGTGCCGGCGCGGCGGCCGCGGCGGGCGATTGAACGGGAGCACCGTGGGCGGCGGCATCCTCGAAACGCTTCGACGCATCGCTCGGGCCGGCCCCGCGCTCTGAAGGGGAAACATGCGAACGGGTCGCCGAGGCGGACGGATCGGACATCGGGTCGGGCCTGTGTCAGTGGGGACGTGCATGTGGGCGGGCCTAAGGTTCAGACCGCATGACCGCCTTGGATGGTATCACGTATTGAGCCGAGTGCTAAAAGTGAGACGGGACCGGTAAATGGCCGCTTTTGGCCCATCCCTGGCGATGCCCGGGCGTCTTGGCGCATCAGGAGTTCACCAGAGAGCGGTCGAACCCCCGACTGGCGCCTTATCCGCGCCCATCAATCGCGGAGAACGACGGCTTCCGGTCTCGCTTCTTCCAACCACCCCTTCAACCGCGACCATCGCTTCCGCCCACTCTTGCCCTTCACCGCGATCGCGATGGCGCGCTTCTGCCCGACGACCACCAGGAGCCGCTTGGCCTGTGTGATCCCGGTGTAGAGCAGGTTCCGCTGCAGCATCGGGTGATGCTGGGTGGTCACGGGGATCACCACGGCCGGGTACTCGGAGCCCTGCGACTTGTGGATCGTCGCCGCGTAGGCCGGCACGAGCGCGTCCAGCTCGCCGAAGCCGTAGACCACCGCCCGGCCCTCGAAGTCGGCGCTGAGCTCGGCGGTCTCGGTGTCCACCGCCGTGACGAGACCGAGGTCGCCGTTGTAGACCTCCTTGTCGTAGTCGTTCTCGATCTGCATGACCTTGTCGCCGGGCGCGAACCTGGATCCGAAGCGCTCGACCGTGGGCGCGCCGTCCGGGTTCAGCGCGGCCTGCAGATCGACGTTGAGCGAGCGCGCCCCCAGCCCGCCGCGGTTCATCGGACACAGCACCTGGATGTCACGCACCGGATCCAGCCCGAAGCGCCGCGGGATTCGGGTCTGCACCACCTCGACGATGCGCGCGGCCGCCGTCTCCGGGTCGTCGGCGGGCACGAAGTAGAAGTCGCTGTCGCCGTCCGGCGGCCGCAGGTCCGGCACCTGCCCGGCGTTGACGCGGTGGGCGGCGGTCACGATCCGGCTCTGGGCCGCCTGCCGGAACACCTCCGTCAGGCGGACCACCGGCACGGCTTCGGAGGCGATCAGGTCGGCCAGCACCTGGCCGGGCCCGACCGAGGGGAGCTGGTCGACGTCGCCCACCAGGACCAACGCCGCGTCGTCCGGGATCGCCTTCACGAGCGCGTACATCAGCCGGACGTCGACCATCGAGGTCTCGTCCAGGACCACCGCGTCGGCGGCGAGCGGCCGCTCCTCGTCGCGCTTGAAGCCGCCGGTCTTGGGATCCGTCTCCAGCAGGCGGTGGATCGTCTGGGCCGCCATCCCGGTCGTCTCGCTCATCCGCTTGGCCGCCCGGCCGGTCGGGCGCGCAGAGCTTCAGGTTCGTGCCCTTGGCGGCCAGGATCCGCAGGACGCTGTTCAGCACGGTGGTCTTGCCCACGCCCGGGCCGCCGGTGATCACCGCCACCTTGTTGGCCACGACCGTCCGCACGGCGTCCTTCTGGCCGTCGGCGAGGCTGACCCCGGCCTTGCTGCTCCACCCAGGCGATCGCCTTATCGGCGTCGATCGACGGCCAGGGCAGCGGCCCCGCCATGATCGCCCGCAGCCGCTCGGCGATGCCGCGCTCGGCGCGGTACAGGCCCGCCAGGAAGACGCAGTCGGTGCCGTCGACGGTGTCCGCGACGACGTTGCCCTCCGCGAGCTCGTCGCCCAGCGCGCTCTCGATGAGCTCCGCCGGCACTTCCAGAAGCCGCTCCGCCAGCGGCACGAGTTCCGCGCGCGGCAGGCCGCAGTGGCCTTCGTCCATCGCCTCGCCCAGGGCATAGGAGATGCCGGCGCGCACGCGGATCATCGCGGTCTTCTCGATGCCCAGCTTCTCCGCGATCTGGTCCGCCGTGACGAAGCCGATGCCCCGGACGTCGCGCGCCAGCCGGTACGGGTTCTCCGACATGACCTGAACGGCGTCGGCGCCGTAGGTCTTGTAGATCCGCACCGCCCGGGCCGTGCCGACGCCGTGGGTGTGCAGGAACAGCATGATCTCCCGCACGACCTTCTGCTCGGCCCAGGCATCGGTGATCCGCTGGGCGCGCTTGGGTCCGATGCCGTCCACCTCGCGGAGACGGTCCGGCTCCTTCTCGATGACGTCGAACACGCGCTCGCCGAACGCCTCGGTCAGCTTCTTGCCGTAGACCGGCCCGATGCCGCGGATCATGCCGGAGCCGAGGTAGCGGCGGATGCCGTCGAGCGAGGTCGGCGCGGCCGCCTTCAGGTAGCGCGCGCGGAACTGCAGGCCGTGGGTGCGGTCGTTGACCCAGCTGCCGGTCGCGTTGATCCACTCGCCGGCGGAGATCGCCGCGGCGTGGCCGACGATCGTGACCAGGTCGCGGTGGCCGCGGGCCTTCACGCGCAGGACGCAGAAGCCGTTGTCCGGGTTGTGGAAGGTCACGCGCTCGACCGAGCCGGCGAGGATCTCTTGCGTTGCCAGCTCGGGCTGGGCCGGGCTCATGGCACCGTCATCGCCTGTGTTTGATCTGGGGGACCTCATCGACCTCGGCGGACTCGCCGAAGACCTCCTCGCGGATGACCTTGTCCGTCACCTCGGCGATGTAGTCGGTGAGCGCCGCGTCGATCTGCTCGAACTGGGGCCAGAAGACCCTGTCGAGGAACGAGGCTGGGCCGCGCAGCATGATCGTTTGGCGCTGCATCCGCGGATAGCGATACGGCCGCAGGCCATAGCGCCGGGCCAGCGCGACGAAGAGTTGGCGCGACCAGGGGTCTGGGATGCTGTACTTAAACTCGACCGCCGGGCTCGTGCGTCTCGGCTTCGTGCAGCCGCGCCTTGATGCGCTCGGCCGCCGCGCCGGCGGCAGCCTTCTCGCCGTGCGTCTTGGCACCGGCGAAAAGCGCCTCGATCTTGCGGAGCTTGGCGCGCAGCTCAGCGTCGCTCATCACGGGCTCCAGTAATCGGGTGCGTCGCAAGTCGGGCATAGCGGGACCCGAATAGCACATGGGACCAATGGGGGACAGAACTCGGAAGGTTGCGAATGCGCCGGCTAAGCGGTCTGGGCACGAGGTCGTCGCAACTTCATCTTCACAGACGATTCTCTTCGGCAGGCGCGCCCCAACATCGGCGGACACGTTCCCGTACGGGGTGGGCGGGGGATGGCCCGAGGCGGCCAACTGCCGTCAAGCATGAGCCGGCCGGATCGTCCTCCATACCTGCCGACAGCGTGCTGCGTTAAGACGGTGTTTTACGCCAGCGTCGATGCTGGGCCGGTACTACGAGGCGGCGCTCCCGTATGCCCTTCCGCTCGGTGTCCACGGAGATTTCGCTGCGGCGTAATCAGCGTCGGGTCAACGCGCCGATCAGACCGTCAAGACGTTGGGTTCTTTGAAAGTGGTTGAGCCAGAGTGCAGGACCGATCCAAACGCCACCGGCCTGATGTGCATCCCTCAGCGCACATCTCGTCCCACTCATCGGTATGCCCCGCCATGAACCACCTGCTGAAATATCACCCCGATACCCTAAGCTAAGCTTGACCGCACGCGCATGTGGACCAGGAATGTGGACCAACGCGGGGGCGGTCATGCCTACCTATCTCACGCGGCGGAACGGCACCTATTACGTGCCTGTCCGGGTTCCCCGGCCGCTCATCGAGACCGTGGGCAGGTCGGAGATCGTCCGCAGCCTCGGCACGGGCGACCGTTTGACCGCCGTGGAGATCTTGCCGCACATCGAGATCGGGATGCGTTCACTACTCGGCGACGCATGGACGACGACCGGCTGGAGTGCTTCCTGGGCGGTACTCACGTCCTCGCCCTGCCGCGCGGCCGGCCGCGCGTGCCAGGACGCACCGTCCACGGCTACGTCGTCAACTACCGCTAATCCGACCCGGCGGCGAGTTGACCCGTCGCTTGGCAGGCCCGTCGAAGCCACGCCACGATCGGGCTGAGCGCCGCACTGCGGTAGTTCGCGGCGCTCAGGATGTAGCCCCAGTCCGGCCGCTCGACGGCCGGCGCCAACGCCGATACAGGCGCGTGTCCAGGTCCTCGTCGAGGCCGCTCCCACACCAGCGCCACGCCGGCACCGTCGGCGACCGCACGCATCAAAAGCGGGTAGTTCCTGTAGAAGAAGCGCCCGGGAGGTGGGGCCGGCAGGCCAGCGAGCTCGCACCAGCGCGGCCAATCCAGCCACCGCGGGTCGCCTGTGTCCATGTGCAGCAGCGGCACTTCGGAAACCGCCGCTTCGTCGAGCTTCCCAGCCAAGTCGAGCACGCCGTGGCGTTCGGCGACCGCCGGCGCGCCACCGGATAGACGCGCTCGGTCAGCAGCGGAAACTCGTGCCGGCCGGCCGAGGCGAACGCTTCCGAACCGGATCGCCAGGATCGTCCGATGCCCTGGCTCGCTAGGTCGTCCACTGCGAGTATCGCCGTCCACCGGCATGACCTCGAACCGGGTCTCGGGGAAGCGCGCTTCCAGCGCGTCCAACCGCGGCAGCAGCCAGAGGTGGGCGAAGCCGAAATGCGCGGCGATCACCACCCGGCGGCCGTACCCCGCGGCCTCTGCCATATGGGTTCGGGTCGCCGCCTGGATGCGGTGTAAAGGCCCTGCGATCTCGTCGTAGTAAGCGCGGCCGGCCGGGCTTGGCACCGCGCGCTTGACGCCGCGCACGATCAAAGGCGTGCCCAGCACGTCTTCCAAGTGGCGAATGCGTTGCGAGACGGCCGGCTGCGACGTCCCGATCTCGCGCGCCGCGGCGGTCATCGAGCCTAGCCGGATGGTCGCCTCGAACGCGTGGAGCGCCTTGAAGGAAGGGCCGTCGGAACTCATAAGGCGACCTTATGGCAAACGCCACCGCATGGCCAGTTGTGCGCAGCCCAGCGGACGCGTACACGCATCCTGAACCACGAGGAGCGCCAAGATGGCGGCGAACCGGGAGCATACAGGCGATGAGCGACCAGTCCGGCTCCGGATCGATCCCGGCGCCCCGCGGGTGCGCGCCGTCACCCCGGCGGGCGAGACCGAGCTGCCCGCGCTTGTGGCTGCGCGAGCGCTGCCAGGACCCCGACCATCTCGATGCGGCGACCCAGCAGCGGCTGTTCGATCCGCACACCCTACCGGTCGACTTGGAGCTGACTGAGGCGCAGGACGCCGGCGACGGCCTGGCGTGGCTGGCGTTCTCCGACGGCTACGCCGGGCGCTACCGGCTCGACCGGCTGGCGGCCGAGGTCGACAGCCACGACGGCCTGCCGGACCCGGTCGCCTGGACGGCCGACCTTGACCTCCGGCTGGCGTGCGGGTCGATCTGGCGCCGGCCTGGGCGATCCCGGACGCGCTGCGCCGGGCGGTCGGAACCTTCCTCGCCGCACGGCTTCATCGTGCTGCACGACGTGCCGACGGCGCCGGAACAGATCCTGCGGGTGGCGCGCACCTTCGGCAATCCGCGCGAGACCAACTTCGGCCAGTACTTCGAGGTCTACTCCCGCCAGCAGTCGAACGACCTCGGCGTACCGGCCGGTCGCGCTCGGGCCGCACACCGACAACCCCTACCGGGAGCCGGTGCCTGGCATCCAGCTGCTGCACTGCCTGGTCAACGAGACCACGGGCGGCCTGTCGACCCTGGTCGACAGCCTGGCGGTGGCGCGACAGCTTCAGGCCGAGGATCCGCATGGCTTCGATCTGCTGGCGACGACGCCGGTGCGCTTCCGCTTCACCGACGCCCACGAGGAGCTGATCGAACGCCGGCCGATCATCCAGCGCGACGGCCAGGGCCGGATGACCGGCGTGCACTACAGCCCGCGGCTGGATTCCCTGCCGGTGATGGACGTGCAGACGACCCGCCGCTTCCAGCACGCCCGCCAGCGGCTGGGCGAACTGTTCGTCGATCCCGCCTACCAGATCAGCTTCCCGCTGGCCGCCGGCGAGTTGATGATGTTCGACAACAGCCGGGTCCTGCACGGCCGCACCTCCTACGACCCGAGCGAGGGCGCGCGCCACCTGCAGGGCTGCTACATCGACCTGGACGGGCCGCGCAGCCTGTACCGCACCAGCGCCCGGCGGGCGCGAAAGGCGGCCTGAGCGCGTCGGCGGCGCGGTTGCGCCACCCGCCCCAGTAGGGGCCCGCCGCCAGCAGGGCCCGCCGCCAGTAAGGGCCCCGGCGATTGACGGCTGGCTGGCCCCCGCCTACGACTGCGGCCCTCGCGCGCGGGCCGTCGACTCATCCCGGCCGAGCTCCGCGCGAACGCGCGGACGCGCTGGGCCGCGCACGATCCCGACAGGAGGACGCATGCAGAGCGTAAGCTTCCGTCAGATGAAGGACGGGACGAAGAGGACTACGAGTTCCTCGGCGGACTGGAGCAGCAGTTCATCGACCAGCTGCCCGACCGCATCCTGGAAGCGGTCAAGAACCTGGACACGACGCTCAGCGGCTATCAGGTGACCCGGTTGGAACACTCCCTGCAGGCCGCGACCCGGGCGGAAGCCGACGGCGCGGACGAGGAGATGGTGCTGGCGGCCCTGCTGCACGACCTGGGCGACGATCTGGCGCCGGAGAACCACGCGCAGTACGCCGCATCGATCATCCGCCCCTACGTCCGGCCGGAAGTGACCTGGGTGGTCCAGCACCACGGGCTGTTCCAGCAGGTCTACTACGCCCACCACTTCGGCCTGGATCCCAACGCCCGCGACGTCTACCGCGACCACCCGTATTACGAGTCCTGCGTGCGCTTCTGCGAACGCTGGGACCAGGCGGCCTTCGATCCCGACTACCCGACCAAGCCGCTGAGCTACTTCGAACCGCTTGTCCGCAGGCTGTTCTCGCGCGAAGCGTTCGATCCCGCCGTGGTCGGCCGGGAAGACGTCGTGCTGCCGACCTGCGCGCGGAACAGCGCGTGAGGCGGGCGGCCGCCCGCCTCACCATCACGGAGACTTTCGCAGAAGGGAGCCGAGGCACCCGTCAGCGATCCTTCGACACGGCCGGTAAGGCGACCTGCTCAGGATGAAGTTGTAGGGTTTTCAATGACTTAATATCCACTTCATGCTGAGCAGCCGTCCGCAGGACGGCGTGTCGAAGCACGCCTGACGGGTGCCTGAAGCGCACGCGCGATGCAACCTCCACCACGTTAAAGAGCGACACACCATGCGCCTCGACGCGGCGAACTCCCTCAACACGGCGGACTGGCAGGCGCGCGCCGACGCGCTCAAGCCGGAAGGCCGGCACTTCATCGACGGCGACTTCGTCGACTCGCTCGACGGCGGCCGGTTCGACCAAGACCAACCCGGCGACCGGCCGGACGATCGCCGAGGTCGCCCGCGGCCAGGCCGGCGACGTCGACCGGGCGGTCAAGAATGCGCGCGAAACTTTCAAGAGTGGCGCCTGGTCACGCATGGCGCCGCGCCAGCGCATGGAAGTGATGTACCGCTTCGCCCGGCTGATCGAGGAGCACGCCGACAGTTTCGCGCTGCTCGACGTGCTCGACGTCGGCAAGCCGATCCGGGACATGCTGGACGCCGACATCCCGATGTCGGTCGACTGCTTCCAGTACTTCGGCGAGGCGATCGACAAGATCGAGGGGCAGGTCACCAACACCGCCTCCGACGCGCTGCACTACATTCTGCGCCAACCGCTGGGTGTGGTCGGCTGCATCGTGCCGTGGAACTACCCTTTGATGATGGCGGCCTGGAAGATTGCCCCGGCGCTCGCGACCGGCAACACGGTGGTGCTCAAGCCGGCCGAGCAATCGCCGCTGTCGGCCGGACTGCTCGGGCGCCTGTTCGTCGAGGCGGGCGGCCCGCCCGGCGTGCTCAACGTCGTCCACGGCTACGGCGAGGAGGCGGGCGAGGCGCTCGCCCTGCACCAACAGGTCGACAAGATCGCGTTCACGGGCTCGGTCGAGATCGGCAAGAAGATGATGATCTACGCCGGGCAGTCGAACATGAAGCGGGTGACCACCGAGTGCGGCGGCAAGACCCCGCAGATCATCATGGCCGACTACGATAACCTGGACACGGCCGTGCAATACGCCGTCGACGGCATCTACGCCAACCAGGGCGAGGTCTGCAACGCCGGCTCCCGGCTGCTGGTCGACCGCAAGGTCGCCGACGCGTTCACCGAGAAATTCGAGCGTCTGGCCGCGGAGCGTTACGTGCCTGGCGACCCGCTCGACCCGTCAACCTCGCTCGGTTCCCTGGTCGACCGGGACCAGCAGCGCCGCGTGCTCGACTACATTGAGGTCGGCAAGCAGGACGGCGCCAACTTGCGCTTCGGCGGCGGCGTGCCGAAGGAGTTCTCAGCCGGCGCCTACGTCGAGCCGACGCTGTTCACAGGGGTCAACAACGACATGCGGATCGCGCGCGAGGAGATCTTCGGGCCGGTCGCCAGCTTGATTCCGTTCGATGGCGCGGAGGAAGCGGTTCGGATCGCCAACGACACGGTGTTCGGCCTGGCCGCTGGCGTCTGGACCGACAACCTTACGGTGGCGCACAAGATGGCGCGCGACATCGAGGCCGGCGTGATCTGGGTGAACTGCTTCGACCACGGCGACATGACCCAGCCGTGGGGCGGCTTCAAGCAATCCGGCTTCGGCCGCGACAAGTGCTTCGAAAGCCTGCTGCACCACACCCAGACCAAGAGCGTCTGGATCAACCTGCCGGACTAGAGCGCGATCGCTGAAGGTGACTACCTTCAGCGTGAAATGCGCTCTATCTATCTGAAGGTAGAGCAAAATTCACGTGCAAGGTGATTCCACCTTGCTCGATTTTGCTCTAGAGCGAAATGCTGGAATGCCGAATCGGCCTTCCAGCTGAATTTCGCTCTAACTTCTTGAGTATAGGGCAAGATTCAGCTGAAGCGTTCGACCTTTCAGCATATTGCTCTAGAGGCGGCGTGAGCGGATGCTCAGGCGCTTCGGCAGCCCTCAGCGATCCTTAGACGGTCGGCTGCGCCAATTCCTCAGGATGATGGGATGGGTTTTTTCAGGAAGATGGTCCCGCCTCATCCTGATCCCTTTATGCTGAGGAGCGGCCCGCTTGGGCCACGAAGCATCCGCGGCGGCGCATCCGCGGGGGCCCGCCACGCACCGACCGGCTACTGGCCGCCGCTCTGCAGCACGGTCTCGCCGCGGGCGCGCCTGGCTTCGCGTTCGGCGAGCAGGTCGTCCAGCCAGCCGGTCTTCATCGCCGGGACGGATGACAGCAACAGCTGGGTGTAGGCTGTTTGCGGGTTCTTCAGGACCTCGTGCGTCGCCCCGGATTTCACCACCTCGCCCTGGTACATCACCGCCACGCTGTCGGCGATCGCGCGCACGGTCGCCAGGTCGTGGGTGATGAAGACGTAGGACATCTCCGTCTCCGCCTGGATCCGCAGCAGCAGGCGCAGCACGTCGTCCGCGACCACCTGGTCGAGCGCGCTGGTCACCTCGTCGCAGATGATCACTTCGGGATTGGCCGCGAGCGCGCGCGCGATGCCGATGCGCTGCTTCATGCCGCCCGACAGTTCCGAGGGCAGGCGGTCGGCGTTGTCCGCCGACAGCTCGACCTGGGCCAGCAGTTCCTCCACCCGCCGGCGCCGCTCGGCGCCCTTGATGCCGAAGTAGAAGGTCAGCGGCCGGCCGATGATCTCGTCGATCTTCTGGCGCGGGTTAATCGACACGTCGGGCATCTGATAGATCATCTGCAGCCGGCGCAGCTGCTCGCGCGTGCGCTGCTTGAGCGCCGGCGGCAGGGTCTCCCCGGTCAGGCTGATCTCGCCCTCGATCGGCGGCAGCAGGCCGGTCATCACCCGCGCCAGGGTCGACTTGCCGGAGCCGGACTCGCCGACCACCGCGACGGTGGTCCCGCGCGGCACCGTGAGCGAGACGTCCTTGAGCACCTGCACACCGTTGCTGCCGCCATAGGTGGCCGTGACGCCTTTGACTTGCAGCGAGTGGACCTCGGCCGAGGGCCGGCGTTCCGCGCCGGCGACCTTGCGAATGTTGACCAGCTGACGGGTATAGTCTTCCTGCGGGTCGGTCAGGATGCCGTCGGTGGTGCCCTCCTCCACCGTCTCGCCGTAGCGCAGCACCTTGATGCGGTCGGCGATCTGGGCGACCACGGCGAGGTCGTGGGTGATGTAGAGCGCGGCCGTATCCTCCTCGGTGATCGCCTTCTTCATCGCCGCCAGCACCTCGATCTGCGTGGTCACGTCGAGCGCGGTGGTCGGCTCGTCGAAGACGATCATGTCGGGCTCGCAGACCATCGCCATGACGGTCATCGCGCGCTGCAGCTGGCCGCCGGAAACCTGGTGGGGGTAGCGCTGGCCGAAGGTCCCGGGCTCGGGCAATTGCAGCTTCGCGTAGAGTTCACGGGCCTTCTCGATCGCCTGCGCACCGGTCATCACGCCGTGCTGGACGGCCGTCTCGCAGACCTGGAAGTCCAGCGTGTGCGCCGGGTTGAAGGCAGCGGCGGCGGACTGCGCGACGTAGGCGATCTTGACCCCGCGCAGGCGTCGGCGCTGCTCGTCGCTGGCCTGGGCGAGATCGACGCCGTCGAACACGATCTGGCCGCCGGAGATCCGGCAGCCGTCGCGGGCGTAGCCCATCGCGGCCAGCCCGATGGTCGACTTGCCGGCGCCGGATTCCCCGATCAGGCCCAGCACCTTCCCGGCGGCCGAGGGCGACGTCGACGCCCTTGACGATCTCCGACCACGCCTCACCGGTGCGCCCTTCGATCCGCAGGCCCCGGATATCGAGCAGCAGGTCGTCCGGCTGGCCGACCGCCTGGCTGTGGGACCCCTTGCTTTCGGGCATCGGCGCTACTCCTTCAGTCCGCTGGCGTGGTAGAGGAACCAGTCGACGACGAAGTTGACCGCGACGGTCAGAAGCGCGATCGCGCCCGCTGGGATCAGCGGCGTCTGGATCGCCGAAGGAGATCAGCGTGGCGTTCTCGCGCACCATGGCGCCCCAGTCCGCCGTCGGCGGCTGGATGCCCAGGCCGAGGAAGCTGAGCGCGCTGATCAGCAGGAATACGAAGCAGAACCTCAGCCCGAACTCCGCGGCCAGCGGCGACAGCGTGTTGGGCAGCACCTCGCGCGTCATCACCCACCACAGCCCCTCGCCGCGCAGGCGCGCCGCCTCGACGTAGTCCATCACCGCTACGTCGGCGGCAACCGCCCGGGCAAGGCGGAACACCCGCGTCGCCTCCAGAAGCGCGATCACCCCGATCAATACCGGCACCGAGGTGCCGAACACCGTCAGCAGCATCAGCGCGAAGATCAGGATCGGGATTGCCATCAGCGCATCGACGATCCGCGAGATCATCTGATCGACCCAGCCGCCGACGGTAGCGGCGATGAAGCCGAACAGCACGCCGATCAGGAACGTCAGGACAGTCGCCAGCAACGCGATCGTGACCGTGTTGCGGGCGCCGTAGATGATCCGCGAGAGCATGTCGCGGCCCAGATTGTCGGTGCCCAGCAGGTGTTGGCCGCTCCACGGGCTGATACTGGCTGCCCACCACCTGGGCCTCGCCGTAAGGCGCGAGGCCAGGGCGCGAACATCGCCGTGATCACGTAGACCGCGATCACGATGACGCCGAACTGGGCGGTGGGCGGCGCCTTCCAGAGCGTCTTTGCAATCGTCTTCACCGTGAACCTCCTAGCGCCGGTGCAAGAGGCGCGGGTTGGTGACGATCGAGAGCACGTCCGCGCTTAGATTGAGCAGCACGTAGACGGCCGCGAAGATCATGCTGCCGGCCTGAATGACCGGCATGTCGCGCTTGGAGACCGAGTCCACCAGCAACTGCCCGAGGCCCGGGTAGACGAACACCACCTCGACCACGACCACGCCCACGATCAGGTAGGCGAGATTGACCGCGACGACATTGATGATCGGCGACAGCGCGTTGGGCAGGGCGTGCTTGACGATAATTCGCCGTCGGCTGAGGCCCTTGAGACGGGCCATCTCGATGTACGGGCTCGCCATCAAGTTGACGATCGCGGCGCGGGTCATGCGCATCATGTGCGCCGTGACCACGAGCGTCAGCGTCAGCGCGGGCAGCAGCGTGCGATAGACCCGGTCCCAGAAGCCGATCTCGCCGGAGACGTTGGATATCCCTGGGAACCAGCCGAACTGCACCGCGAACAGCGTAGATCAGGATGTAGGCGACGAAGAATTCAGGAAACGAGATCGATGTCAGCGTGAAGACGTTGACGCCGCGGTCGAAGATGCTGTCGCGCCACAGCGCGGCCAACACGCCCAGCACGATCGACAGCGGGACCGAGATCGCCGCGGCCAAGCCAGCCAGGAAGAAGGTGTTGCCCAGGCGCGAGGCCATCAGGTCGGCGATCGGGCGTTCGTTGGCGAGCGAGCGGCCCATGTCGCCGGTCATCATGCCGGTGACCCAGTCGAGATAGCGCACCGGCGCAGAGCGGTTGAGCCCCAATTCGGCCCGGCACGCGTTAACCGTCTCCGGCGTCGCGGACTGCCCCATCAACGCCTGACAGATGTCGCCGGGGAGCAACTCCACGACGAACATGATGATGATCGAGACGAGAAACAGGATCAGGAGGCCCAGCGCCAAGCGCTGGGCCACCAGTTTCAGGATGGAAAGCAAACTGTCACCTCAGACTGATTGATGCCGTCAGCCGAGCCGTCGCCCGCTTAAGCCATCCACCAGCGCTCGAGGCACTTCAGCCCGTCGAGGTCCCAGTTCGCGGCCATCTCGCCGTGCTGGACGTCGTCGCTCAGGCCCATGATGTAGTTGGCGAACATCGGGATCACGACGCCGCCCTGATCGCGCAGGATTCCCTGCATCTCGGTGTACATCTGGCGGCGCTTCTCGGTGTCCAGCTCGGCGCGGGCCTTCCAGGAGCAGTTTGTTGAACCGCTCGTGCTTCCAGTTGGTGGCGTTCCAACTGGCACCGGCGGCGTAGGCCACCTGGAACATCCAGTCCTCGGTCGGCCGGCCGCCCCAGTAGGACATGCAGAACGGCTCCTTCAGCCAGACGTCCGACCAGTAGCCGTCGGCGGGCTCGCGCTTGACGTTGACGTCGATGCCGGCCTGCTTGGCCTGTTCCTTGAACAGCACCGCGGCGTCGACGGCGCCGACGAAGGCGGCGTCGGACGAGCTGAGGTCGACCTTCAGGTTCTCCATGCCGGCCTGCTTGAGGTGCCACTTCGCCTTCTCGGGATCGTAGGCGCGCTGCGGCAGATCCTCGGCGTAGAAGCGGTTGGCCTTGCCGATCGGGTGGTCGTTGCCGAGGTAGCCGTGGCCGTTCAGCACCTTGTCCAGCACTTCCTGCCGGTCCATCGCCAGCTTCAGCGCCATGCGCACATGGTTGTCGTTGAACGGCGCCTTATCGGTGTGCATCGGCATGGTGTAGTGCTGGTTGCCGCTGGTCTCCTCGATCCGGATGCCCGGACGCCGGCTGACCAGGTTCACCACCTTGGGGTCCACGCGGTTCATGACGTGGATCTCGCCGGTGGTCAGCGCGTTGGTGCGCGAGGTCGAGTCCTTGATCGACAGCACCTCGGCGGTCTCGAAGAAGCCGGCGCCTTCCTTCCAGTAGTTCGGGTTGCGCTTCATCTTGCAGCGCACGCCGGGCTCGAATTCGGTCAGGATGTAGGCGCCGGTGCCGATCCCGGACTCGCATCTCCAGTCCGTCCGAACCGACCGGCATGATCGTCAGGTGGTAGTCGCTCATCAGGTAGGGGAAGTCGGCGTTGCCCTCGTCCAACTCGAACACGACGGTGTCATCGCCGTCCTTCCGGATCGCCTGTGATCGGCTTGAGGATGCCCTTGGCGCCCGAGTCCGACTTCTCCCCGCGGTGATGGTCGATCGAGGCGATGACGTCGTCCGCCGTCATCGTCTTGCCGTTGTGGAACTCGATCCCCTGGCGCAGCTTGAAGGTCCACACCTTGGCGTCCGGGCTTGCCTCGTAGCTTTCCGCCAGTTCCGGGATCAGCTCGCCCGACGGCGCGACCTCGGTCAGGTTGTTGCGCAGGCCGTAGTTGACGACCTGCATGAAGGTGTCGGTGATCCCGGCCGGATCCATCGAGTCCGAGGTCGACCCGGAACCCAGGCCGATCCGGATGTCGCCGCCGACCGACGGCTTGGCCGCCCGGGCGAGGCGGCTCGCGAACGGCGCGCCGACCGCCCCGATCGCGCCCACGGCCGCGGCCTGCTTCATGAATTGACCGCCGGTCAATCCTACCCGCGGCCAATTGCGTGCGCAGCTTGTCGAGTTGCGTGGTCATGTTGGTAAAGCCTCCCTTTCATTATGATGCCCGCGCGCGAAATAGCGGCAGGCTCCGCTGCGACCGGGGCTATTCTTGGTTTTCCGGTCCGCGTTCGGCATGACGCTTCAGGTCTGAAGCCAGGTGGTTTTCACCTCTGTATACTTGTCGAACGCGTGCAGCGAACGGTCGCGGCCGATGCCGCTTTGCTTATAACCCCCGAACGGAGTAACCGGTGAGCTTTGATTGTAGGTGTTGATCCAGACCGTACCGGCACGCAAGGCACCGGCCACCCAGTGGGCATCGCCAATCCGATCGGTCCAGATCGACGCCGCTAGACCGTACTTCGTATCGTTGGCGATTTCGACCGCTTCGTCCAGCCCATCGCGACCCAAGCACAGTCAGCACGGGGCCGAACACCTCGTCCCGGGCGATCGCGCTGTCGGGCGCTACACCGTCGACCAGCGGTCGGCTCGTAGAACACGCCGCGGCCGTGCGCCTGCGCGCGACGGCCGCCGACGGGAATCCGTGCCCCGTTCCCGCGGGCGATCTCGACCTGCTGTTCCACCGACTCCAGGGCTTCCGGCTCGATCATCGAGCCCATCGTCGTCTCCGGGTCTAGCGGGTCGCCCGGGGTGAAATTGGGTGCCCAGGCACAGATGCGCGCCACGAGGTCGTCCTTCACGGCGCGATCGACGATCAGCCGCGAGCCGGCATGGCAGGTCTGGCCGGCGTTGTACCAGATCGCCGTAGGCGATCGCGTCGGCCGCCGCGTCAAGATCGCCGCAATCCCGGCTGACGATCTGCGGCGACTTGCCGCCGCACTCGAGCGCGATGCGTTTCATGTTCGACTGCGCGGCGTAGGAGAGGAAAAGCTTGCCAACCGGCGCGGAGCCGGTGAACGCCACCGCGTTGACATCCTCGTGCAGGCCGATCGCCCGGCCGGTCGTCGGTCCGGTGCCGGTGAGCACCTGCAGGGCTCCCGCCGGCACGCCTGCTTCCAGCGCCAACTCGCCAATCCTCAGCGCCGCGAACGGGGACTGCTCGGCGGGCTTCAGGATCACCGAGTTGCCCGCCGCGAGCGCCGGGCCCAGCTTCCACGACAGGATGATCGAGGCGTAGTTCCAGGGGATCACCGCGCCGACCACGCCGATCGGCTCGCGGGTGATCGTCACGTGGCTGCCCGGCGGCGTCGGCGCCACTTCGTCGTAGAGCTTGTCGATGCACTCGGCGTACCAGGCGAGCGTCGCCGCGCACGCCGGGATGTCGGCACTGCGGGTGTCGGTGATCGGCTTGCCCGCCTCCAGGCTTTCTAGCAACGCGAGTTCGTCGCTGTGCTCCCGGATCAGGTCGGCCCAGCGCAGCATCACCGCCTTGCGGTCGGCCGGCGCCAGCCTGCGCCAGGTGCCGTCCTCGAACGTGCGCCGCGCCGCCGCCACGGCTCGATCCACGTCGGCCTCGCCGCATTCCGCGACCTCGGCCAGCAGCTGGCCCGTCGCAGGGTTGTAGCGCTTGAAGGTAGCCCCGTCCTGGGCGGCGCTGAAGGTGCCGTCGATCAGCGCGTGCCGGCGCAGCTCGATCGTGTCGGCCGCGCGGTGCCAGGCGATGGCGGTGTTGGGCGAAGGTGCGTCCATGGAACCTCGGTATCCGTATCCAGGGTTGAGGTGGGGATTGCGGTCGGGCGCGCCGGGTCAGGCGCGCGTCACGTCGCGTTGCGCGCGCTCGAGCCAGCCGCGCGCCACCTCAACCCCCCAGCCCGGTGCGTCGCTGAGCGCGACCTGTCCGTTCTGGACCTGCAAGGCGGGCTCGAACAGGCCGGCCTGGAAGGGGTAATAGCTGTCCGGCTCGATCGAGTACTCGACGTAGGGGCCGGCGTTCTCCAGGGCGGCCATCAGGTGCAAGGTAAACACCGTGACCAGGCTCAGATTGGCCGAGTGCGGCACCACCGGCAGCCCCGCGTCGGCTGCCAGCCGGGCGACCCGCAGCGACCGGGTCAGTCCGCCGACGTAGCAGATGTCGGGCTGCACCACGTCGACGACCCGCTCGGCGATCATCCGCCGCCAGACCGGCAGGGAGACGTCCTGCTCGCCGCCTGCGACATCAAGGTCGAGGGCGGCGCGAACCTCGCGGGTCCAGTCCAGTTCCCAGTACGGGCAAGGCTCCTCGAAATGAACCACGCCGTGGTCCTGCAGCATCCGGCCGATCTCGATCGCTTTGGCCGGCGTGAAGCCGCCGTTGGCGTCGACCAGCAGACGTGCCTGGTCGCCCAAGGCC
This sequence comes from Rhodovibrio sp., assembly GCA_034521655.1. GTDB lineage: Bacteria > Pseudomonadota > Alphaproteobacteria > Kiloniellales > Rhodovibrionaceae > Rhodovibrio. The sequence goes on along the minus strand of JAXHMD010000043.1, from coordinate 285,614 downwards.
CGGCGGACCGCGGCCACGACCTCCCCGCTCCGCCCAGGCCAGGGCTCGGTGTCGTGGCCGTTTTCCTCGCCGACGCGGATCTTGAACGCGCCGATGGCCGTCGCGCGCGGCAAGATCGGCCAGACGGGCCGCCTCTTCAGCGCCGGTGATGTCGCGCCGCATGCTGGACGCATAGACCGGCAGCGGCCCCGGACCACCGCCCAGAAGCTGGGCGACGCTGCGTCCTTCCAAGCGGCCGCGCAGGTCCCACAGCGCGGTGTCGACCCCGGCCAACGCCCGGCATATGTAGGAGCCTGGAAACTTGTGTTCGGCCTCCAACACGCGGTCGGTGATCGCCTCGGTGTCCAGCGGGTCGCACCCCAGGACGTGGGGCGCGACCTGTCGGTGCAGCACGGTGCTGGCGATATCCGCGTGATAGGGCGCGAGTTGGCCCCAGCCCTCGGCGCCGTCGTCGCACACCACGCGGCAGATACTCACGTCGCGGGTGGTGTATGTCTCGACGGCGCGGATCTTCACGGCGCCGTCCGCTGACTGGTGACCTGGACGCCGGCGCCGCCGGCCGAACGCGGGTGGACTTCCAGGCCCGGGATCTCGGGCTCATCGTCGACCAGCGTCCTGCGGGAAGCCGTCGGCACGCAGGTCGCAGCCGCAGGCATCCTCCAGGCGCTTGACGATCATCGTCGACCAGGCGCGGGCGCCGTAGCGCTCTTGTCCGTCGGCGAAGATCTCGTGAACCAGCGGCGCGATCTGGGTCGGTACCCGGCCGTGCTCGGCGAGCGACTGGAACAGGCCCAAGTCCTTCATCACCAGGTCCATGGTGAAGTTGACGTTGTAGCTGCCCGACAGGATCACCTGGCTCTCGGTCTCATGGACGAACGAGTTGCCGGAGGACACGCGGATCGCCTCGAACGCCGTCGCGAGGTCCATGCCGGACTGCTTCGCCGCCATCAGCGCCTCACCCAGGGCCGCCAGGTGGACCGAGGCGAGGTAGTTGGTCACCACCTTGATCGAGGAGGCGGACCCGAGCGCGCCGGTGTGCAGGATCCGCCGGCCGAGCGCGCCCAGCGCCGGCAGCGCGCGCTCGAACGCCGCGCGCGGTCCGCCGACGAAGACCGCGATGTTGCCGGTCGCCGCCCGGTGGCAGCCGCCCGACACCGGGGCGTCCAGGGCGGTGGCGCCGCGCTGTTCAACCAGCTTGCCCAGGCGCACGACCTCCTGGGCGTCCGTGGTGCTCATCTCCAGCCACAACTTGTTGGGGCCGAGGCCTTCCAGCACGCCGCCTTCGCCTTCCATAACCTCGGAACAGCTTGCCGGGGAGGGCAGGCAGGTGATCACCAGATCGCACCCCTCGGCCAGCTCGCGCGATCTGTCGGCCCAGCTGGCGCCCTTCTCCAGCAGCGGCGCGGCGGCGGCGCGATCCAGGTCGTGCACGATGAGGTCGAAGCCGTTGCGCAGCAGGCTGCCGGCGAGCTGGGCACCAACGTTGCCCAGTCCGATGAAGCCGACCCGGCGCACCGTGTCCGGCTGGGTTTGTCCGGGCTCGGTCATGGCAGCGGTTCCTCTCGCATCTCCAGGTGTAGGGACGTGTCGTCGTAGGGATGGGCGGCGGCGACGGCCTCGTCCAGCTCCACGCCAATGCCGGGGGCGCTTGGCACCTGGACGGCGCCATCGGACCACACCGGCGGCGTCTTCAGCAGATCGGCGTGGAAGCCGGTCCAGTCCTGGATGCCTTCCAGGATAAGGACGTTGGGCGTGCAGGCACACAGCTGGATGTTGGCCGCCGCCTCGATCGGACCGGCGTAGAGGTGCGGGGCGATCTGGGCGTAGGCGGCCTCCGCCATCGCGGATATCTTCTTCGCCTCCAGAAGACCGCCGACCCGGCCCAGCGCCGGCTGCAGGATGCTGGCCGCGCCCGCCTGCAGGACCCGATGGAACTCGTGCTTGGTGGTCAGGCGTTCGCCCGTCGACACCGGGATCGAGCAGCCACGCGCGACTTCCGCCATCGCTTCCGGGTTCTCCGGCGGAGTCGGCTCTTCGAACCACAGCGGATCGTAGGCCTCGATCCGGCGTGCCAGCCGCAACGCACCGGCGGGCGTAAACTGTCCATGGGTCCCGAACAGCAGATCCGCCTTCGAACCGACCGCCTCGCGAATGCGCGCGCAGAAGGCTTCGCTGAGGTCGAGGGCGTCCAGGCGCGGCTGGCGGGGATCGTAGACGCTGTACGGGCCGGCCGGGTCGAACTTTACGGCCGTGTGGCCCCGGGCGACCATCTCCGCCGCGCGCTCGGCCGCCAGGTCCGGATCGCTGTAGACGTCGCCGCGGTCGCCGGGCTCGGGATAGAGATAGGTGTAGGTCCGAACCCGCTCCCGCACGGCCCCGCCGAGGAGATCGTGCACCGGGCGATCGAGCGCCTTGCCGACCACGTCCCAGCAGGCGATCTCCAGGCCGCTGAGCACGCCCATCAGCGTCACGTCGGGACGCAGGGTGTACCCCCGGCCGTAGACGGCGTGCGAGAGATGTTCGACCCGCGACGGCGATTGCCCGACCAGGTGGCGCTCGGCGACCTCCTCGACCATGCGCGCGACCGTTCCCGGCGCGAAGGTCGCGGCGTAGACCTCGCCGTAGCCGACGATCCCGTCGTCGGTCGTCAGCTTGACGAAGATGAAGTACTTACCGCCGAAGTGCGGCGGCGGCGTGCCGACGACGATCGGTTCGACCTGGGCGACCTTCAAACCGGCACCTCCATACGACCGCGGCGGGGCCGCGGGTCGCTTGCCCGGTGCGCGGCAACGGGCGCGCGCGCGTTCATTCGAACACCACGACGTTGCGCAGCGCCTCGCCCCGACGGGCGCTGTCGATGGCGGCGTTGATCTCGGACAGCGGATATTGGCCGGTCACCAACTCGTCGAGTTTCAACCGGCCGGTTTCGTACAGCCCGACCAACGTGGGCACGTCGTCCTGGATCGACGCGCAGCCCATCTTGCTGCCCAGGATCGCCTGGCCCGCGCTCGCCAGGTTGCCCGCCTGCAACGACAGCTCGTCGCCATTCGCGGGCATCCCGACCAGGACCAGCGTACCGCCCTTGCGCAACAGGCCGAGCCCTTCGGCGATCGCCTTGGCGTTGCCCACGGTGACGAAGACGTAGTCCAGCCCGCGGCCGTCGGTGATCGCACGGCACTGCGCGGCGACGTCGTCGTGGCCGGGCCGCAAGGCATGCGTCGCGCCGAACGCGCGGCTGGTTTCCAGCTTGGATTCCTCCAGATCGATCGCGATCAAGGGGTCGGCGCCGCGGATCGCGGCCGCCTGGACGCTGTTGACCCCAACCCCGCCCACGCCGATCACCGCGGCGCTGGCGCCAGCAGGCATGTCGGCTGTCTTGGCGACTGCGCCCCAGCCCGTCAGCACGCCGCACGCCAAGAGCGAGGCGCTTGCGAAGGGGATGTGCGCGGGGATCGCGACGACTTGGGACTGGTGGACCACGACGGATTCCGCGAACCCGCCGCAGCGCAGGCCCTGCAGGACCGCCGCTCCCTCGGCGTCGTGCAGGCGGCTGTCCGCGTCGAGCGCGAACGTCCCCTCGCACAGGTAGCCCTCGTCGCGTTCGCAGTGGAAACACGCCCCGCAGGTGCGCACCAGCGTCACCACCACGTGGTCGCCCGGGCTCACACCCGTGACGTCGGCACCGACCTGTTCGATGACGCCCGCGCCTTCGTGGCCCAAAACGGCCGGCAACTCGCCGCCCCAGTGGCCGTCCAGGTAGTGGATGTCGCTATGGCAGATCCCGCAAGCCTTCAAACGAACCTGAACCTCGCCCGCCTGCGGCGGATCCAGTCTCACCTCCTCGATCGCGAGCGGCTGGGCGAAGGCGTGACACACGGCAGCTTTCACGGGAAATGTCCTTTGGCGCGGCTTGGCGAGGCGCGGGAGTGTCCGGCGCAGGCCGGAGAGCCCTTGGGCCAACCCCTGCAACCTGCGGGTTCAGCGATCGTGCGCTCCGATCAGCGAACGTCGCCAGTGTCCGGATTGCTCCAGGCGAAAGCAAAGAAAGGATTTTGCCGCTAAGGCCAAACTGCATTTATAGGTCTGTGACCGCCCCAAAACCGGTGTCGCATCCGCGAAGGAGCAGGGATGAGCTACGAATTGCCGCCGCTGACCTGGCTGCGCGCCTTCGAGGCGGCCGCGCGCCTCAACAGCTTCACCGGTGCGGCGCGGGAACTCAACATGACCCAGCCCGCGATCAGCCATCAGATCAAGTCGCTGGAGGAGTACCTGGGCTTCTTGCTGTTCGAGCGTCACGCCCGGCGGATCGCCCTGACCGAACTGGGCCTTGCCTATTTGCCCGCCGTCCGGCAGGCGTTCTCCCAACTGTCCGCGGCGACCGGCGGGATCTTCGGCGTGACCGGCGGCCGCGCGGTCACGATCCGGAGTTCGCCCGGTTTCGCGACGCTCTGGCTGTGCCGCCGCCTGCCCGCGTTCAAGCAGGCCAACCCGCTGATCGAGGTCAGGCTCTACACCGCGATCTGGTCGGATGCGCTCAGCAACGGCCAGGCCGACCTGGAGATCCGCTACGGCGACGGCCAATGGCCGGGGTACGAGGTGACCCCGCTGCTCGATGAACCGTCGATCGTGGTGTGCGCTCCGGACACCGCCAAACACCCGAGCGACCGGCCAACCGCGGCCGAAATCGCTGAGCGGGACCTAGTCCGGATCATGGGCTGCGAGAACTACTGGGACCGCTGGTTCCGCGGCGCCGGCATCGAGGAGCCCCCAAAGCACCGGGGGATCACGGTGGACAACTCGCTGGCCGCCCTGGAAGTCGCCGCCGCGGGATACGGCTTCGCGCTGGTGCTGAAGTCTTTCGCCGAGCCGTACCTTGAAACGGGACGCGTGGTCGTGCCGTGCGATCACGTCGTCGCGGCCAAGCCGGCGCATCATCTCCTCATCCCCGAAACCGGCGCCCACCAACGACCGGAAGTCCTGATCTTCCGCGATTGGCTGCTGCAGGCTTGCGGCGTTCCGGGCGACGCGTGAAACGCCCGTACCGGCGTGTCGATCGGCGCGGATCAGGCGGCCGATCAGCGCCGCACCGCACCGGGAGATGCAACCTCCGCGCGGTCAGACCCTGGCGCCGACTGACACGTGAACGGCCGGGTCTAACGGCTGGGTGTCGCGGGGGCACCTTGCTGGCGAAGGACAGCGCCTGCTTGGGCGCATGGCCGAACATCCGGCGGTAGGCGCGGGCGAAGCTGGTCGCCGTCGAGAAGCCGGTGCGCGCGGCGACCAGCGTGACGCTTTGCGAGCCGTCCAGCAGCATGCGCCGGCCGGCCGCCAGCCGGAGATACTGGTAATAACGCTGCGGCGTCACGCCGAGCGCGCGCTCGAACGCCCGCTCGAGCTTACGCTGCGAACAGCCGCAGGCCCGGGCGATCTCCGCGATCGGCCGCGGCGTCTCGATCGCCTGCTCCATCTCGGCGATCGCGGCCGCCGATGAGTCGGCGCGCGCGCGGCGAACGGCGCCTGCGACGGGCGGCTGTTGTTCGCCTTCCGCAGGACGCTCGGCGTCGTAGATGAACAGCCGCATGACATCGAGCGCCAGCACCTCGCCCACCTGCGCGCGCAGCAGGCCCGAGCATCAGGTCCAGCACCGTCGTCGCCCCACCGCAAGTGATCCGGTCGCCGTCGATCACGTAGCGCGCGCGGGTCACTGTAACCTCCGGGAAGTCGGCCTGCAGGCGCTCCTGCTCCTGCCAATGGATGGTCGCCGTGCGGCCGTCCAGCAAGCCAGCCGCGGCCAGCAGCCAGGGGCCCGGTGTCCATCGCGCCGACCACCTGGGCCCGGCGCGCGACCCGGCGGAGCGCCGGCATCAGCTGCGCGCGCGGTACCTCCGTGAAAGCCGTAGCTGGACACCAGGAAGAACACGTCCAGGCGGCCTGCCGCGTCGAGCGGCGCGTCTACCTTCACCTCGATCCCGCTGGAGCTCGTCACCGGCGCAGCCGTCCAGCGACAGCAGGCGGTGGGTGTAGCATCGCCGGCCGGCGATCTCGTTGACCGCGCGCAACGGCTCGACCGAGTTCGCCAGGCAGAGGGTGCTGAAACCGGGCAGCAGCAGGAAGCCGAACTCCCGCCGCCGTATCTGTCGGATCTGGACGCTGAACATTGGCGATCTATGCACGATCCCGCCAGTCGCATGTCACCTAACTCTGCGCTCAGCCGAGAACAACCGCGCGACCCGCCGTCGACGCAGGCGTTCGCGAACAAGGTTGTGGAGGCTACCCCGCCATGAACACCGACGTCTTCATCACCTGCGCCGTCACCGGTGCCGGCCCGAGCCACGAGAAGAGCGACCGCGTCCCGATCACGCCCAAGCAGATCGCCGACGCCGCGATCGAGGCGGCGAACGCCGGCGCGGCCGTCGCCCACATTCACGTCCGCGACCCCGAGACGGGGGCGCCGTCGCGCAAGCTTGAGCACTACCGCGAGGTGGTCGAGCGGGTGCGCGCGGCCGACACCGACGTCGTGCTCAACCTGACCGCGGGCATGGGCGGCGATATCGTGCTGGGCTCGGCGGAACAGCCGTTGCCGCTCAACGCGGACGAGACCGACATGCTGGGCGCCAGCGCGCGGCTGGAGCACGTCGCCGAGCTGCGCCCGGAGATCTGCACGCTCGACTGCGGCACCATGAACTTCGCCGCCGGCGACTACATCATGACCAACACGCCCGGCGACCCTGCGCGCGATGGCGGCGAAGATCCAGGAGCTGGGCGTGCGCCCGGAGATCGAGGTGTTCGACTTCGGCCAGATGGTGATGGCCAAGCAGCTATACCAGGAAGGCCTGATCGACGATCCCGTGCTGGTGCAGCTGTGCATGGGGATACCCTACGGCGCGCCCGACGATCCGCGCACGCTCTTGAACCTCGCCAACCAGATGCCGCGAGACTGGACCTTCTCAGCCTTCTCGATCGGGCGAATGCAGCTTCCCTACGTCGCGCAGGCCGCGCTCGCCGGCGGCAACGTCCGGGTCGGCCTGGAGGACAACATCTACCTCTCCAAGGGCGTGCTCGCCTCGAACGGCGAGCTGGTGACGCGCGCGGCCAACATCCTGACCAACATGAACGCGCGTGTGCTGGGCCCGCAGGACGTGCGCGAGAAGCTCGCCCTCAAGAAGGTGGCGTGAGCGCCCGCGCGCTGCGCCAATTCCCAACGGAAGCGAACACCATGAACGAACCGCGCAAGGCAGGCATCGTCGGCGCCGGCGTGATCGGCGCGGGCTGGGCGGCCCGCTACATCTGGAACGGCATCGACGTCGCGATCTACGACCCGTCGCGGAGGACACCATTCGGCGGTGCCGCGACGTGCTGGCCGCCGCCGACCGCAGCCTGCAAGCCCTGTACGGCCGGCCGCCGCGACGCCGCGGCCGCGTCGAGATCGCCCCGGACCTCGCAAGCGCGGTCGCCGAGGCCGATATCGTCCAGGAAAGCGCCCCGGAACGCGAGGACGTTAAGCGCCAGGTGCTGGCGGAGATCGACGCCCACGCCCCGCCGGCGGCGCCGATCGGCTCGTCCACCTCGGGCCTGCTGCCGAGCCGGCTGCAGGCCGAGATGCAGCGCCCGGAACGCTTCCTGGTCAGCCATCCGTTCAACCCGGTGTATCTACTGCCGCTGGTCGAGCTGTGCGCCGGGGCCGCGACCGATCCAGGCCAGTGTCAAGCAGGCGGAAGCGATTTACCGCGACCTCGGCATGCGGCCGCTCACGGTCCGCAAGGAGATCGACGGTTTCGTCGCTGACCGCCTGCTCGAAGCGCTGTGGCGGGAGGCGCTCTGGCTGGTGCACGACGACATCGCCACGGTCGAGGAAGTCGACGACGCCGTGCGCTTCGGCGCCGGGCTGCGCTGGGCGCTGATGGGCAGCTTCCAGACCTACCGGATCGCCGGCGGCGATGCGGGCATGCGGCATTTCATGGCGCAGTTCGGCCCGGCGCTGAAATGGCCCTGGACCAAGCTGATGGACGTGCCCGAACTGACCGACCCGTTCCTCGACAAAATCGCCGAGCAGTCGGACGTCCAGGCCGCCGGCCGCAGCCCTGCGGAGATGGAGCACGAGCGCGACCGCGGCCTGATCGCCATGCTGCGTGCGCTGAGCGCCGAGGGCCTGGCGGCCGGCGGCACGCTGAAGGACCACCGCGCCCGCACCGCGCCATCGCCCCAGCAGGCTGACCTAGACGCGGCGACCGAGCTGCGCCTGCTGGACGCCGTGGTGCCGCACGACGCGGTCGACTACAACGGCCACATGACCGAGAGCCACTACCTGGCGCTGTTCGGCCAGGCGGCGGACGGCCTGCTGGCCGCGATCGGCCTGGACGACCAGACGGTGGCGGACGGCCACAGCTACTTCACGGCAGAATCGCACCTGCAACACCTGGGGCAGCTGAAGTTCGGCCAGGCAGGTCTACGTGACCACCCAGGTGCTGGGCGCCGACGACAAGCGTATCCATGCCTTCCACCGCCTGCACCGGGCGAACGACGACAGCCTCGCCGCGACGGCGGAGCAGATGTACCTGCACGTCGACACGATCCAGGAAAAGGTCTGCCCGGCCGGACGCGGCGATCCTGCGGACCAACGTCGACCGGCTTGCCAGGGCCCACGCGCGAATCCCGATGCCCGAGACGCGCCGGCGGCGCCGATCGTGCCGCTAACCCGCCAGCCGAGCCGACGCGGTCGGCGCGGGCGCGGCGGCTGGCACAAGGCGAAGGCGGGGCGGCTCAGCGCCCCTTCCAAACCGGGTCGCGCTTTTCGGCAAAGGCACGCGCCCCTTCCAGCTGGTCCTCGCTGCGGTAGAGCGTGTCGACCGTGGGCAGTTGCCGGTTGTTGATCCGATCGAGCGCCTCCTGGAACGGCCGGCCCTCGCTGTCCCGCAGCACTTCCTTGATCGCGGCGAACACCAGCGGCGGCCCGCCGGCCAGCTGGGCGGCCAGGGCGTGGGCAGCGGCCAGCGCCTCGCCGTCCGCGGCGAGCTGGTTGACCAAGCCCCAGCCCTTGGCCTCGTCGGCCGACATCCAGCGGCCTGTGAGCAGCATTTCCAGCGCGACGTGGTAGGGCAGCCGCCGCGGCAGCTTGATGGTCGAGGCGTCCGCGATCGTGCCGGAGCGGATCTCCGGCAGCGCGAAGCTGGAGGATTCGCCGGCCACGATCAGGTCGCAGGACAGCATCAGCTCGAAGCCGCCGCCCACGGCCATGCCGTTCACCAGCCGCGATCACCGGCTTGTTCAGGTCCGGCAGTTCCTGCAGCCCGCCGAAGCCGCCGACGCCGTAGTCATCGTCGGGCCGCACGTCGTCCTCGGCCGCGGCTTTGAGGTCCCAGCCGGCGCTGAAGAACTTATCGCCGCCGCCGGTCAGCACGGCGACCTTGAGCTCCGGGTCGTCGCGGAACGCGGCGAAGACCTCGCCCATCGCCCGGCTCGTCTCGGCGTCGATCGCGTTCGCCTTGGGCCGGTCGAGGACGACTTCCAGCACCCGGCCGTGGCGCGGTCGGTGCGAACGTGTTCCTGGCTCATCGGGCGTCACTCGCTCCGGGTTTGGGCGGGGTTCGGGTGGGTTTGGGTGTGTCGGATCAAGACGTCGGCCGCGACCACGCCGCGGCCCTCCGGGCGCACGAGCAGCGGATTGACGTCGAGCTCGGCCAGCGTGTCGACCGCCTCGACGCAGAAGTTCGCGATCGCCGGCGACCGCCGCCTCGAGCGCGTCGCGGTCGCCAGGCGGCCGGCCGCGATGGCCGTCGATCAGGCGGGCCACGCGGAGCCGGTCGACCACCGCCGCGGCGTCGCCGTCGGCAAGCGGCAGCGGCAGCACGACGCTGTCGCCGACCAGCTCCACCAGCACCCCGCCGGAGCCCACGACCAGGAACCCGCCCAACTGGGCGTCGTACTGGTAGCCCACGATCACTTCGGCGATCGCGTCCGGGACCATCCGCTCAACCAGCACCCGGTCGGCGAGGTCGGCCATGCGGTCGGCCGCCGACGCGACGGCGTCCGCGTCGTGCAGGCCCAGCGCTACCCCGCCGACGTCGGTCTTGTGCGTCAGCTGGGCGCCGACCGCCTTGACCGCGACCGGGAAGCCCAGGCGCGGGCAGCCGTCGCCGCCGCTTCCGCACCGCCGTCGCGGCGAGGTGACCGGCGCGGCCGTCCGGCACCGGCGCGCCGGCGGCGGCCAGGCGCGCCTTGCCCGGCGGCCTCGTCCAGCGTCCGGACCGCGGCGTGTCGGCGCTGGCGCGCGCGACCAAGCGGCGGCGGGCGGCGTCGCGGGCGGGTCCAGGCGCAACGCCGATGTCCGTCGCGACCGCCACGGCGGCAAGGGCGCTGTCCAGGCCGACCAGAGGCGCGATGCCACGGTCGAGGCAGCGCCGCGCGACATCCTCCGGCAGACCGTCGGGCAGGCTGGCGATCAGCGCCGGCGCGCTGGCCGGTGCGCTGCTGCGGCGGCTGCACAGCGCCTCCAGCGACGGCCGCCACAGGCTGTCGTCGCAGCGGTCGCCGCGCGGCAGGTCCAGCACCAGGCAGCCGAGGTCGAACCCGCTCGTCCAGCACGGCGGCGAAGGTCTCCGGCCATCGCCGCCGGCGTCGCCCCACATGAAGGTATGGTAGTCGAGCGGGTTGCTGACGGTGACCAGATCGCCGACGGTCGCCGCCACCCGCGGCGCGCCGATCCTCGGCGAACGCGCGGAAAGCTGCACGCCGTGACGCGGCGCGCGCGTCGGCCATCAGGATCGCCTCGCCGCCCGACGAACTCATCGAGCGGCCCGCGCGCCTCCGAGCGGTACCGCCGCAGTGCAGCAGCTTCAGCGCTCTCCACGAACGCGTCGCAGACCGCTGCACGCTCGCCCACGCCGTGGCGGGCGAACAGGGCGCCAGCCAGGCGCGCGCTGCCGCCCAACGAGGCGCTATGGCTCATCGCGAGGTCGGCGCCCGCCTCGGACTGCCCGGCGCGCAGCGCGACCACCGGCAAGCCCGCCCGACGCGCGGCGGCGAGACCGTCGGCGAGCGCGACGACGTCGTCGATGCCCTCGATCAGCAGCCCGATCGCGCTCACCCGGGAATCCTCGGCCAGGGACGGGATCAGCTCCGACATGCCGACGCAGGCCTGGTTGCCGAGCGCGACCACGTAGCTGATCGGCAGGCCGCCGCGCGTCATCGTCAGGTTGATCGCGATGTTGCCGCTTTGCGTGACCAGGGCGACGCCAGCCTGCACCCGCTGGCCGCCGTGCTGGTCGGGCCACAGCAGCGCGCCGTCGAGGTAGTTGATCAGGCCGTAGCAGTTCGGGCCGAGCAGCGGCATTTCGCCGGCCGCCACGGCGCAGCCTGTACCTGCAGAGTCGCGGCCGAAGGCGCCGATTCGGCGAACCCGGAGGCGTAGCAAATGGCCCCGCCAGCGCCGCGTTCGGCGAGCTCGGCCACGACATCAACCGTAGCTTCGCGGTTGACGCCGATGAAGACGGCATCAGGGGCTTCCGGCAGATCGGCTTACTCGCGACGTACGCCGTGCACCCCCGCGAGCGTTTCGCGCGTGGGATGGACGGCGTAGAGCCGGCCGGCGAACGCCATGCGCCGGCACTGCCGCAGGGCCTCCGCACCGGCGCCGCCGCCCACCACGGCGATGCTTTCCGGGCGCAGCAGACGCGCTCAGCCGGTCCCGACCTGGCCGACCGGCGGCGCCGTTTCGTCGGCCGGGGCGCTGCCATCCGCCTTGGGGAGATCGCGCATGATGGCTCACGCGCCCTTGGGGCGGAGCAGTTCGCGGGAGATGATGTGGCGCTGGATCTCGCTGGTGCCGTCCCAGATCCGCTCCACCCGGGCGTCGCGCCACAGCCGCTCGATCGGCAGGTCTTCCATCAGCCCCATGCCGCCGAAGATCTGCACCGCTTGGTCGGTGACGCGCGCGAGGACCTCGGAGGCGTACAGCTTCGCCTGCGCCACCTCGCGACCGACGACGCCGGTCTGGTCGAGCTTCCAGGCGGTCGCCAGCATCTGCCACTCCGCGGCCTCGATCTCGGTGATCATGTCGGCGAGCTTGAAGGAGATACCCTGGTTGCGGCCGATCGGCCGGCCGAACTGCTTGCGCTCCGCGGCCCAGTCGGTGGCCAGTTCGAACGCGCGCCGGGCGCGGCCAATGTTCTGAGCGGCGACCGTCAGACGGGTCGAGGCCAGCCAGGTGTTCATCACGTTGAAGCCGTCGTCGACCTCGCCCAGCACCTGGCGTCGTCGGGCAAGCCGGCAATCGTCGAACGTCAGGTTGCAGTGGTGATAGCCGCGATGCGACACGACTCCGGGAGCCGCGGGTGATCTCGAAGCCCGGCGTGCCGCGGTCGACCAGGAAACGCGGTCAGGGTCTTCTTCGGCCCAGCCGGGTTTCCTCCTCGCCGGTCGCCATGAAAACGATGACGAAATCGGCGACATCGGCGTGGCTGATGAAATGCTTGGTGCCGTTCAGCACGAAGTCGTCGCCGTCGCGCCGGGCCGTGCCCTTCATGCTGCGGATGTCCGAGCCCGCCTCCGGCTCGGTCATCGCGAGCGCGTCGATCTTCTCGCCGCGCACGCAGGGCAGCAGGTAGCGTTCGATCTGATCCTGCGTGCCCGCGCACAGGATGTTCGACGGGCGGCCCCACCACAGGCCGAGCGCCAGGGAGGCGCGGCCCAGTTCGCGCTCCAGCAGCATCAGGGTGAGCGTATCCAGGCCGCCGCCGCCATACGCTTCGGGCACGTTGGGCGCATAGAAGCCCATTTCCATGACTTCGTGCTGGATGTCGCAGGGCGACCTCGGACCGGACCTCGCCCGTCCGCTCGACCTCCGGTTCCAGGCGATAGAGTTCGTTCTCCACGAACCGGCGGACGGTATCCACCACCATCTGCTGTTCCTGGCTCAAGCCGAAGTCCATCGCGCACTCCTCTTAGGCTCGCCGCCGCTCGCAGGCGGGCTATGGGCGATCGGTGCCCGTCGACCATTGGTAGAAACCCTGACACGCCCACCACGGCCAAGGCTGACATCATGCGCCAGCTTGCATGCGCGATTCGACAATTCCGGATCGGCCGGGCCCCGCCCCGTGGCCGCGCTCACACCCGCCGCGGCCCGGTGCCGAGCAGGGCCAGCAAGCTCCCCCTGCGCCGCTGCTCGGCCGGCAGAACGCCCGGGAAATCCCGTTCCACCCGGCGCATCACCAGCGTGAGCACGAGCACGAGCGCGAGGTAGATCCCCGCGATCAGCAGCAGCGGCTCGTAAACCAGGAAGGTCTCGTCGCGGATGATGTTGGCGGCCTGCAACAGATCCATCACCGCGATGGTCGAGACCAGCGGTACCGACTTCAGCAGTAGGATGATCTCGCCGGTTAGGGTCGGCAGGCAGATCTGCACCGCCCGCGGCAGCCAGATCCGCCACAGCACCTTCGTGCGCGACAGACCGAACGCCCGGGCGGCTTCCAGCTCTCCGGAGGGAACGCTGTTCAACGCCCCGCGCAACACCTCGCCAGCGTAGGCGCCGACGCTGATCGTGAAGGCGAATGCGCCGTAGAAGAAGGCATCGCGCAGGACCGGCCAAAGGAAGCTCTCCTGCACGCCCGGGATTTCCGGCAGCAGCCGGCCCACGCCATCGTAGAAGAAGAACAGCTGCACCAATAGCGGCGTGCCGCGGATCACGGTGGTGAAGCCGCGAGAGAGGCCGGCGAGCCAGCGCCGGCCCGACGATCTGGGCGAGCGCCACCCCGACCGCGAGCGCGAAGCCGAACACGCCGGACACCGCCACCAGGATCAGTGTGTTGACGAACCCGGTCCAGAGGTAGCCCGCGTAAAGATCGTTGGTGATCCAGGAGAAGTCCATGACCTTAGACCCCCCGCTGCCCGCGGCGCACGAAACGCTCGGTGCGCTGGAAGACCGCGTTGGAACCCAGGGTCATCACCAGGTAAAGCGCGCCCGCGGCGGTGTAGAAGACGAAGTAGCTGCGCGTGCTTGCCGCCGCCTGTTGGGCGGTGAAGAACAACTCCTCGAACCCGACGACGCTCACCAGCGCGGTATCCTTGACCAGGATCAGCCACAGGTTCGAGAGCCCCGGCAAGGCGTTGGGCAGCATCTCCGGCAGGACGATCCGGCTGGAACCGCTGCCAGCGTGACGAGGCCGAAGGCGTCCGCCGCCTCCACGTGGCCCTTCGGGATCGCGTTGATGGCGCCGCGGAACACCTCGGTCATGTAGGCGCCCTGGACGAACGCCAGCACGCCCACCGCCGCCACGAAGCCGCTGATGTTGACGTTGACGTCGAAGCCGACGTCCCGCAGCAGGCGCTCCAGCAGCTGCGAGCCGGCGTAGTACAGCAGAATGATCAGCAGAAGCTCCGGGATCGAGCGGACGACCGTCGAATAGAGGGTCGCGAGACCGACCAGCGGTGACCGGCCGCTGAACTTCGCGACCGCGCCCAGCAGACCCAGCAGCAGACCAAGCGCGTAGGACAGCAGCGCGATCTCGAGCGTCGTGAGCGCGCCCCACAACAGCGGTCCGGCCCAGTCGAGCAGGCTCTCCTCACCGAAGCCTTCCATGCCAGGACAGGCTCACCTTCTTGCTGTTCGCAGGGGAACCGGCGCCACGCGACGGGCGCGCCCGGCGGCCGCCGGCCAGCAGCGGCGATCTGATGTGCGCCGCTGGCCGGCGCGGGCTGCCGCCCGGTAGCTTTGGAACGTGGCGCCGAAAATCAGGCGCCGCAGATGTCGGTGCCGAAGTACTTTCGGGACAACTCGGCACAGGTGCCGTTGCTCGAGCACGGCCTTGATCGCCTTGTTCAGCTCCTCGGTGAGCTGGTCGTCGCCATCGCGTACGCCGATGCCGATGCCCTCGCCGTAGGCTTGGTGCTTGGGCGTCTTGGCCTTGATCTCGTAGCCGGAGACGTTGTCGCGCTTCGAGGAACTCCTGCATCGCGATCTCGTCGGCCAGGATCAGGTCGACCCGGCCAGCCAGAAGGTCGCGGTTCGCCTGCTCCTGCTTGTTGTAGATCTTGACCTCGACGCCGGTGTCGGACAGCGCCGCGCGGGCGAAGTTGGCGTGCGTGGTCGCGCCTTGAACGCCCAGGACCTTGCCGTCGAGACCGTCCGGAATGGAGATGTCCATATCCGTCGGGCCAACATAAGCGCCGGCGGTGTAGTAATAGGGATCGGTGAAGTCGATCACCCGGTCGCGCTTCTCGGTGATCGACATCGAGTTCATGATGACGTCGATCTTACCGGAGTTCAGTGCCGGGATGATGCCGGACCAGGCGGTCGGCGTGATCGTGCATTCCCGGTCGATCCGATCGCACAGCGCGTCGGCGAGCTCGACCTCGAAGCCGGTCCATCCGCCGCTCGAACTCTTGTAGGTGAACGGCGGATAGGGCTCGCCGGAAATGCCGATCTTGAGGGGCTCGGCGGCGAGCGAGCCCGGTCGCCGTGGCGAGTCGCGGCGATCGCCATGCCGGCGATCGCGGCCGTAATCCGATGCATCACGATGAAGCCTCCTGATTGTCTTGCGAGATCGCGCTTCTTGTTGGTCGCGCGCCCGCGGCGTATTCGGGCACGGACGGCTCCCGGCAACGCCTGTCAAGCGACGGCCGAGATGAATTGCCGGCAGCGATCGCTGGCCGGAGACTCGAACAGGGCCCGCGGGCTGCCGCGTTCGGCGACGACGCCCTGATCGAGGAACATCACCTCGCTCGCGACCTCGCGGGCGAAGCCCATTTCGTGGGTCACCAGGATCATGGTGCGCCCCTCCTCGGCCAGCCCGCGGATGACACTCAGCACCTCGCCCACCAACTCCGGGTCGAGCGAGGAGGTCGGCTCGTCGAACAGCAGCACCCTGGGCTCCATCGCCAGCGCCCGGGCGATCGCCACGCGCTGCTGCTGGCCGCCGGACAGGAAGGCTGGATATTCGTCGCGCTTGTCGGACATGCCGACCTTGGCGAGATAGGTCTCCCCCAGCTCGCGCGCTTCGGCCTTGCGCTTGCCCTGGACCTGCACGGGCGCCTCGATCACGTTGCCGAGCGCGGTCATATGCGGCCACAGGTTGAACTGCTGGAAGACCATCGTCGCCTTGGCCCGCAGGCGCTGGATCTGCCGGCGGTCCAGGCCGGTCGAGCGGCCGCGCGCGTCGCGACGGAAGTGCACCTGCTCGCCGGCGATCTCGAGCTCGCCGCGCTCGGGCATCTCCAGCAGGTTGAGGCAGCGCAGGAACGTGCTCTTGCCCGAGCCGCTGGCGCCGATCATGCACACCACTGTGCCCTCCGGGGCAAGCAGCGAGACGTCGTGCAGCACCTTCAGGCTGCCGAAGCTTTTCTCGATTCCCTCGGCGCGGACCGCGACGGTGCCGGACGCAGAGTGCGGCGCCGCTGGGGGCGCCGTTGTTTTGCCGCGCGTTTGCGACCATCGGGTAACCCTCCCACCGGTACAAATTGTCACACAATTGAACGATCGTTCAAGTGCAACCTTCGCGCGGCCGGCCGTGGGCGAGCAGGCCGTCCAGGAAATCGTCGCACAGCCGCATGCCCTCTTCCGGGGAAAAAGTCGCGGGGTTCAGGCACCATTCTAGCCACAGCCCGTCCAGCAGGCCCGACAGCCCGATCGCCGCCAGACGGACGTCGAGTGCGGCCCCCGGCACCTCGGCGGACAGCTCCTGGCAGCAGCCGTTCCAGCGTCCGCCGGTAGTCCCGGTAGGTTCGGGTGTGGACCTCGGCGATCGCCTCGGACTGCTGGGCCATGGTCCAGAACGCCAGCCGAGATCCGCAGCAGGCCGGAATCCAGATTGACCTCCGAAAAGGATGCCCGGAAGAACGCCGACAGGCGCGCCCGCCCCGGCCGGTCGGCGCACGGCGACGCGGGCGACCTCGTCCTGAAGCGCCGTCAGCAGGTCGTCGGCCACCTGACCGTAGCACCTCCGCGATCAGCGCTTCCTTGGTGGGGTAGTAATGGTTCACCAGCCCGACCGAGACGCCGGCCTCCTCGCTGATGCTGCGGATCGAGGTCCGCTCGATGCCCCGCTCGGCCAGACACCGCATGGTGGCATCGATTAGGGCGCGCTTGCGCTGGTCCGGCCGCTGCCGGCGGTACTTCGTCAGACGGGTGGGACCCTGCCGCGGATCGGCGTCGCCTGGATGCTGATGCATGCAGGAAGCGTAAGCACCCTGCGGCACACAGCGTCAACGCTCGCGCAGCGTGGGCGTGCCCAGAGCGCAGTTGAACGGTCGTTCAGCAGCGATTAGGCTGACCATCGTAGCCCTTGCAGAGCCTGCGGCGAAAGGCACGCCATGGAACTACTCCGAGCTTGTCCAGCGCATCGCCGACGACGGGACCGCGGCCTGGAACATCCACTTCGACGCCCTGGCCGCACGGGCGCGCGGGGAGGACGTGATCGTGCTCAGCGTCGGCGACCCCGACCTCGCGACCCCGCAAGCGGTCGTCGAGAGCGCGGTGCGTGGCCTGCGCGCGGGGGATACGCATTACACCGCCCTGACCGGAGAGCCGGCGCTGCGCGCGGCGATCGCCACCGACTTCCGGAACGCCGGCGGCTGCGAAGCGGGCCCCGAGAACGTCTGCGTGGTTGCCGGGGCCCAGACCGGCCTGTACTTCGCCGCGCTGCTCCTCACCGGTCCTGGCGACGAGGTGCTCGTCCTCCACCCGTGCTATGTCACCTACGACGCCACGATCCGTG
Source organism: Rhodovibrio sp. (assembly GCA_034521655.1). Lineage (GTDB taxonomy): Bacteria > Pseudomonadota > Alphaproteobacteria > Kiloniellales > Rhodovibrionaceae > Rhodovibrio. The sequence goes on along the minus strand of JAXHMD010000043.1, from coordinate 267,909 downwards.
CCAGCGGCGCCGAGCCGGTCGCCGTTGCGCCAGCAGCGGACGCGGGCTTCCGGCCCGACCCCACGGCGATCGAAGCCGCGATCACGCCGCGGACGAAGGCCATCCTGTTCGCCAATCCGAACAACCCGACGGGCACGGTGATGACGCCCGACGAACTCGCCCGGATCGCGGAGATCGCCCAACGCCACGATCTTTGGGTGATCAGCGACGAAGTCTACGCCCCGCTTTGCTTCGAGCGCGGGCACACGCCGATCGCCCGCCTGGATGGCATGGCCGAACGCGCCGTCACCGTGTCGAGCCTGTCCAAGTCGCATGCGATGACCGGCTGGCGCGTTGGCTGGCTGGTCGGCCCGCGGCAGATGATCGACCACGCCCAGAACCTGGCCCTGGTCATGGTCTACGGCCTGCCCGGGTTCATCCAGCAGGCGGCGGTCAGCGCGTTCGAGCAGGCCGACCGCATCGTTCCCGATATGCGGCAGGTCTACCGCGACCGTCGGGACCTGATGCTGGCCGCCCTGGCGGAGGCGCCCGGTATCCAGGCGCTGCAGCCGGAGGCCGGGATGTTCCTGATGGTCGACGTCCGCCCCACCGGCATGGGCTCCGCGCAGCTTCGCCCGCCGGCTGTTGCAGGAACAGGGCGTGTCCGTCCTGGACGCGAGCGCGTTCGGGCGCGGCGGCGAGGGCTTCGTGCGCCTGTCCTACGTCTGCTCGAAGGACCAGCTGGCGCAGGCGTGCCAGCGCATCGTGACCTTCTGCCGCGCGCATGCCGGAAGGAAGCGTGCCCATGGCTGATCCGACGCCGTCGCAATCCCGCCAGCCGGGGCCGTGGATCGTACGGCTGCTGCGTGCCTACGGCATCGACACGGTCTTCGGCATTCCGGGGGTCCACACGGTTCCGCTCTACGCCGGCCTCGCCGGCAGCGGCGTCCGCCACGTCACGCCGCGCCACGAGCAAGGGGCCGGTTTCATGGCGGACGGCTACGCCCGGGTGACCGGCCGGCCGGCGTGCTGTTTCGTGATCGCCGGACCCGGGCTGACCAACATCGCGACCGCGATGGCGCAGGCGTACGGCGATTCGATCCCGATGCTGGTGATCTCGACGGTAACCGACCGCCGGCATCAGGGACGCGGGCTGGGCCAGCTGCACGAACTGCCGGATCAGGACCACGCTGGCACGCAGCTTCACCGCGTTCAGCCAGACCCTGCACGATCTCGCCGATCTGCCAGAGACCCTGGAGCGCGCGTTCGCCGTATTCGATGCCGGCCGGCCGCGCCCCGTGCACATCCAGATCCCGCTCGACCTATGGTCTGAGCCCGCCCCGGCGTTGCCGGCAGGCCGCCACGGCGGCGCGGCCGCGCGCCCGCTGGCTGGCTCCGGCGGCCGAACGGGCGGCGGAGGCCGCGCGAGGCCCTGGCCGCCGCTGAACGCCCGCTGATCCTAGCCGGCGGCGGCGCGGTCGACGCCGGGGCGGACCTGGCGGCGGTCGCCGAACGCCTGGACGCGCCGGTCGTGACCACCGTCAACGGCCGCGGCCTGTTGCCGCCGGACCACCCGCTGTCGGTGCCGGTCAGCCCCTCGATGGACGCCGTGCGGGAGTTGATGCGCGGCAGCGACGCCGCGCTCGCGCTCGGGACCGAGGTCGGGCCGACGGATTACGACATGTACGAGACCGGGATGCCGGCCTTGCCGCTGCCGCTGGTCCGGATCGACGTTGACCGGGACCAGCTGATCCGGCCCCAGGCGGCCGATGTCGCCCTGCTGGCCGACGCGCGGCTGGGCCTGCGGGCGCTGTTGGACCGCCTTGGCGACGCCCCACGACGCGGTCACGGCGACGCCGCCGCGCGTGCCCGGACGGCATGGTCGTCCGCCGAAGCCGCCCTGCCCGCCAACATGGCCGCCGCCGGCCGGCTGCTCGCGATCATCCGCGACACCCTGCCCGAGGCGGTGCTGGTTGGCGATTCCACCCAGCCGGTCTACACCGGCAACCTCGTCTGTCCGCCGACGTCGCGTCCGCGCCAGTGGTTCAATTCGGCGACCGGCTACGGAACCCTGGGCTACGCGCTGCCGGCGGCGCTCGGCGCGAGCCTGGGCGCCCCGGAGCGACCCGTCGTGTGCCTGGTCGGTGACGGCGGGCTGCACTACAGCCTGGGCGAGCTCGCCGCGATCCAGCAAGCTGGACGGCCGGTGATCGTGCTGGTCTGGAACAACCGGGGGTATGGCGAGATCAAGACCGCGCTCGCGGACGCGGGCGTCGAACCGGTGGGCGTAGACCTTTTCACGCCCGACTTCGCTACGCTCGCCCAGGCTTACGGTATGGCGGCCGAGGTGTACCGGAAGACCTCGGCGAGCTTCCCGATCTGCTTCAGACGGCTGCCCGACGGACCGCCGCGACCTTGATCCAGCTGGACGAAAACGTCGTGCTCACATGACCGGTGCCCCAAAAGCCGTCGAACCGGCTCGCGTAACCACCTTGCGCCGGGCCGATCTGACGCACCGTGCACGGTCTTTGTCGAGCCATGGACGATCCCGGGCCCATCGTATGCGTACGTTGACCCAATGCCGGTTCAGATCAGCCGACGGGCGGGCACGATCCGCCTGAACCGGCCAAGACGATAAGCGCCGCCTGCCCGTTGTTCCGGCCGCGCCAACCCGCGCCGGAAGAGCCCGGCCCGCGCCGCAAGGGACGCCCTGGGTCAGCCGTATCTTCCCGCCATGCCGGCGCCGCCGGTTGGACGGCGGGAGGCCGGGCTCAGCCTCACCAACCAACCGGGCACGCGCCCGAGGGAGGATCCATGAAACGCGAGCATGCGACGACCGCGCAAACATTCGCTGGCGCCGTCCTGCGCCGCACCGTCCTGGCGACCGGCCTTGCGGTGTGCGCGCTTGGCTCGCCGGACCGGCGCCCGCAACGGCCGACGAGGTGCCGACCATCCGCTTCGGCACTCCGACCTGGCCGGGCGTGACGGTTAAGAGCGAGATCGCCGTCCAGTTGCTCGAGCACATGGGCTACAAGACGTCCAACGTGAACGGCAGCCCGTCGGTCATCCTGAACTCCCTGAAGACCGACGATCTGGACATCTACCTCGGCGGCTGGATGCCGACGGAAAAGGATATGATCGATCCGCTGGTGGAACAGGGCGAGGTGAAAACCCTGACCACCAACATCTCCAACGCGATCATGGGCATCGCGGTGCCGAAATATGTCTCGGACACGGGCGTCAAGGCGAGGCCGATCTCGCCGCGCACGCCGACAAGTTCAACTCAAAGATCTACGGCATCGAAGCGGGGACCGGCTTCAACAAATCCATCAAGGAAGCCATCGCGAACAACCGCCACGGCCTCGGCGACTGGGAGCTGGTGCCGTCCAGCACCTCCGGCATGCTGGCTCAGGTCGGGCGCATGGTGAAGCGCGACCAGTGGATCGTGTTCCCGGGCTGGGAGCCGCACTGGATGAACATCGCCCACGACATCAAGTACTTGAGTGCGAAGGGTGAGCCCAAGATCGCCGAGACCAAGTCGGACGTACTGACGGTGGCCAACGTCGAGATGGTCAACGAGTATCCGATGGTCGCCAAGTTCTTCAGCCAATATCAGGTGAGGAAGGACGAGCAGTCCAAGTGGGTCTACGAGTACAGCTACAAGGACCGGCCGAAGGAAGAGGTCGCGAGCGAGTGGATCCAGAACAACATGGACCGCGTCGCCGAGTTCCTGAAGGGCGTCGAGGCCCGCGACGGCACGCCCGCGATCGAGGCCGTGCGCGCCGCGCTCAGCCAGGGCTGAGCCGAGCAGCCGCGTGACGGCGTTAACGCCCGGGCCGGTCGCGGCCCGGGCGTTTCTTGCTTGCGGCCCGCTCGACCCAGCGTTGCTCGGCGGATGAACCCGCCGCGGCAGCACCCGGCTTGGCAAGGGGGTCCGATTGGCAGCGAAACCGGCATCTTCCGACACGATCATCTGCGGCCCGGAGGGCCTTCGCGCGCTGGTCGCGTCGATCTTCAGCGCGTGCGGCTGCAATGCCGAGGAGGCCGGCGAGATCGCCGAGCGGCTGACGCTGGCCAACCTGACCGGCCACGACAGCCATGGCGTGGTTCAGGTCCCGCGCTATGTCGCCGGGGTGCGCGCCGGCGAGGTGGCGGTCAACCGCATGCCGGAGGTGATTGCCGAGGGCGGACCGTGGCTGCATCTGGACGCCGGTTTCGGCTTCGGTCAGCGCGCGGGCGCGATCGCAACCGCGGCGAGGGCATCTCCCGGGCGCGCCAGCATGGCGTCGGCATGATCGCCCTCAAGGCTTCCGGCCATCTGGGCCGGATCGGCGACTGGGCCGAGATGGCGGCCGACGCGGGGATGGTGTCGCTGCACTTCGTCAACGTCACCGGCTGCGTCTGGGTGGCGCCGTTTGGCGGCACGCAGCCGCGCTTGTCGACCAACCCGATCGCCGCAGGGGTCCCGCGCGCCAACGGCGAGCATGTCATTCTGGACATGGCGACCAGCGTCGTCGCGGAAGGCAAGCTGCAAGTCGCCGCCCAGAGCGGCCGGACGATGGACCGGCCGGTCGCGGTACGGGCCGATGGGACGGAAACCGACGACCCGTTGGCGATCTACGGCGGCAAGCCTCGCCGATCAACCCGCGCTGTCGCCCGACGCGCCCGGCGCGATGCTGGCATTCGGCGGACACAAGGGCAGCGGCTTGGCGCTGATTTGCGAGCTCCTGGCCGGGGCGATGACCGGCACGGGATGCGCCCGGGCGGAGCCCGAAGCGGCGGCGAACGGGATGGTGTCGATCCTGATCGATCCCACGGCCACGGGCATGCAGGCCGGCATGGCCGCGGAGATCGAGCGCTACCTGGAGTTCTTCACCGATAGCGCCCCCAAGGACGCCGGGCACCCGGTCGAGGTTCCGGGCGCCCCCGAACGCGCGGCCCGGCGGGCGCGGGAACGCGACGGCATCCCGTTGCCCCAAGCAACCTGGGACGGCCTCGTCCGGGTGTCGCGTGAGCTCGATCTACCGGCCGACCGGCTGAGCAGGGCGCGGCGCACGCCGTGAGCTATCGCCGGCCGGGCCGGTCGGCGGCCCGGCGCGTCAGGCGGCGTAGGCTTCGGGCCAGGACCTTGCGCCGGCTGCCGACACTGTCCCGGTCCATGTAGCACTGGCGCATGTGACGGTGGCCGGTTCCCAGGGCATAGCCGGTCCGACCGTGCAGCAGCCGGTAATTGTCCATGATCATCAGGTCGCCGGGCTGAAGCTTGAACTGCAGCTGGAAGCGCGCATCGTTCACCAGCCGGCCGAGACGCTGGCGGGCCCGATAGTATCGGTCCAGGAGCGCCGGGTCCTCCGGCGGCGCGGCTTCCGTGCGGTTGGACAGGCGCAGTTGACGGACCCGGCCTTGCGGGTCGAGTTCGATCAGCGGGCCGGCGTTCTCCAGCACCGTGTCGCCGTCGACGTAGGTAAAGGTCGGGCGCACGCGTGTGAGCGCGTCGAATTCCTCGGGGGCGGTACGCCGGAGTTCCTCGGCGACACGGAAGCCGTCGGTGATGGTGGAATCGCCGCCATCGGCGTCGTTCGCCAAGCAATGCAGGAAGATGTAGCCGGGAACCGGCTCACGGTAGGGGTTGTCGGTGTGCTGCTCCAGGCCGCGGCTGGTCATCGTCAGGTCGTAAGCCGACGCGATCGCCTTGACGTCCGCGATGCCGCCCCAGTTGGTCCGGCGCATCGGGCCGATCCGCTCGACCACCGCGCCGACGGCGTCCATCTCCGCCGGCACGTTGCGCACCAGGACGAAGCCGAACCGGCGGAGCTGCTCCAGCATGTCGTAGAGCTTGGCGTCGTCGCTGCCTGCCTCGCGCCAGTCAACTTCCGGCAAGGGCGTGAGGTCCGCGTCCCACAGTTTCACGGCGCAGCACGCGTCGGCGGGACGGACCACCTCGGCCCGTAAGCCATCGAGCGAGAACGGCGCGACGTGGCCGTCCGAGAAGGTGACCGCGAGGCCGGTCGCCGTCCGCCTCGACCGTCTGGATCGCGGTATCGATCGGCAGGCTCCAGGAATCCAGCAGGCGCTGCCCCGTGCCCGGATCGCGGCATTCGGCGCACGGGCATCGCTCACGCAGCCACAGCGGGTGCAGGCTGTGGGACGTTCCCGCATCGTCCCAAAGGCGCAACGTGCCGGCGACGACCTCAGCCGGGGCGCAAGCGTCCTGCATGGCAGGCCTCCTTTTCGGTCGAAGTCCGTGCCGGCGCCGCGCCCGGCCGACTACCATGCGACGTTCCCCGGCGCACCGCGATTGCCCGATTTGACCAACTTCTGTCATTTTCAGGCAATAGAACGACGAGTTGTCCCCAGCCAAGCGTTGCCATGTTCGACAACGAACCGACCCAGGAACCGTCCGCGATCGGCTTCCTGCTGCTACCGCGCTTCTCGCTGATGAGCCTTCTGTCCGCGATCGAGCCGCTGCGCGGCGCCAACCGGACATTGGGGCGCACGGCCTACGCCTGGGAGTTCTTCTCCCTCGATGGCGCGCCCGTGGAGTCCTCGAGCGACATCCCGATCGCCGCGCATCGTTCGACCGACGCGCACTGCGGTCGACGCGGTCCGAGCGCTGCCCGACCGTGTTCGTCCTGGCCAGCTACGCGCCGCTGGCCGGCGTGACCCGTGACCTGACCGGCTGGCTGCGCCGTCGCCACCGCACCGGCAGCACCTTGGTGGGCGTGGAATCCGGCCCTGGAAGTCCTGGCTCAAGCAGGCCTGCTCGACGGCCGGCGCGCGACCGTGCACTGGGAGACGATCAACGCCTTCCGGGAGCGCTATCCGGCCGTCGAGGTGCGCGACACCCTCTACGAGATCGACGGGTCGATCGTGACCTGCTCGGGCGGGACCGCGACGTTCGACCTGATCCTGCATGCACTGGCCCGGCGCCATTCCGCACAGGTGGCAGGCAGCGTCTCCGAACAGTTCCTGCACAGCGAAATCCGCGCCCCGGAGGCGCGCCAGCGCTTGCCGGCCGACCGGCGTGCCGGCACTTGGGCGCCCGAACTCGTGCGCGCGGTTGACATCATGGAAACCAACGTCGAGACGCCGCTGTCGCTGGCCCAGGTCGCGCGATCAGGCCGGGCGTCGGACAGCGGCGTCATGGCACGGCTGTTCGTCGCGCAGCCGTCGGCAGTCCGCCGCAACGCTACTTACGCCGGGATCCGCCTGGAACGCGCCCGAGGGCTGCTGCGCCACGGCAACCTCACGGTCGGCGAGGTGGCGCTGGCGACCGGTTTCGCGTCCCCGGCCCATTTCGCGCGCGCCTACAAGGCCCGCCATGGCTGCCGGCCGAGCGCGGACCGCGCGGCCGGGGTGCAAGACTGACGGGCTCTGGCGGGCAGGGCGTGGATGCGTTGTAAACCTCTGAAACGCTATGAACATAGGAGGCGGTACCCATATCCAAGACCAGCAAGTCTGACGAGCAGGGCCGCGGGCCGGAGACCGGCGCGGCCCGGCTCCAACAAGCGTCTGGGGCTGCGCCGGCCTCGCTGTCCGGGTCCGCGTTGCCAACTGTTGCAAAACTCCGCGACATACCGAACTCAAATCAGGATTTCTGCCCGGTCCGGCGATGGGTGTGAATGCGTTACCAGTTAAATTTCCCTACGTTCCGTGACGTGTTAGCGGAGCTAGCCTTTGCGAAATCGGCGACTCTACCCACCTTGAGCGCGTCCTCCAGCGTCCTTGGCGTCACATTAATCGGTATGCCCCGGCATGAGTGAGCTTCTGAAATGCGCAATCCCATCATCAAGGCCAAGCTTGACGCCACTGCATGTGTGGACCAACGATGTGGACGTCAGTTGCGGCGGTTCTCGCAACGGGCCGGGATTTGCGGGCATTTGGCGGGGTTGGTCACGAAATTGGCCTCGAATCCTGCCGGGGACGCCAGATACCGAACTATTGCGATATGTTAAAATTGCTTGCGAAGACCGGCGTCTTTGAGCGTCTTGTTCGCTGTGTGCCGTGATTGATCGATTGATCGACGGGGAAATTCGTATCTGTGATTGGGCTATACCAAATCTCGTGATCGCCTTTTCCCTGGCGCACGAAGGTGCATCCGGCCTCGCGTAGAAGCCGTTTCAGTTCCTTAGAGTAGTCGCCCATCAGCCCGAGACGCGCACCTTATCGACCCGTTCGGCGCGCAGGTGAACGGGGATCTCGTCGTCGGCCGTCCACTCGATCAGGTGCCGGTTGAGGTCCGCCAGTTCGCGGACACGGGCGAGGACCTTTTCGCGCAGCGCGTCGACGCTGTCCGCTTCGGCGACGAGGCCTGGCAGATCGCTATCACTGACGTACCAGACAGCGGCCTCGTCGTCCCACTCGGCGCGGACGACGCATTCCCGTGGCGCCATGATCTCGCTCCCGCTCACCCTTCGCTTCGCGCATAGAGTGGCACCCGTCGGCCGCCAAGGCAACGCGGACGCGCAAGGCCCTTCCCCCCCTGACGCAACGCGTCGGGTTCGTGTCGCGGGCGCGCGGGATGCGGCGAGGGGCGCGTGAAACGATCACCCTACGATCGGCGATTTCACGGACGGCTGGTGATCGCCGGATCGGCCTTGAGCGATGGTGATCTTCACGAGCTTGGACGAGCGACGCGCCATGACTTCCCCAGCGACGACCCCGCCAACCACGCCCCCAACCACGCCGCCGAACAACACCGGCCTGAGCGACGAGCAGAAGCGCCGGGTGTCCGACCGTCTGCGGGCGGTGCGGGCGTACGGCGATCTGGACCTGGTGGCCGAGTTCCTGGGCCTGGTGCCGCTCAGCGAGCGCACCTACCTGCTGACCCACGTGCTCAAGACCGACGAGATCCGGGTCTACCGCCGCGAGGTCGGGGCCGCTGAGGTGCGCGCCGAGCAGCTCGCCCGCGATACCCGCACGCCGGCCGCCTGGCGGCAGTGGCTGACCCGCTCGCGCCAGCTGTTCTCCGAGGATCCCCGGCGGGTCGCGGAGCAGTACTTCTTCCTCTCCGAGCCCGGGCGCAACGTCGTCTACTGGGCGCTCAACCGCGAGGAGCGCGCGGCCCTGCGCCAGCTGACCGAGAAGCGCTGGCGCGACCTCAACGTCGCCTTCTCCGAACAGCGCGCCGCCAACCGCATCCGCCGCGAGCCGGTCGAGCAGACCGGCTGAGCCGGCGGCGCGGGCGCGCCCTTTTAGCTCCCCCTTCAGCTCACTCCTTCAGCTCACGCTTTCGCGTAGGCGACCGTCAGGTTGTTCGCCGGCATCTCCACCACCTCCCGCGGCTGCAAGCCGTGGTGGCCAGCGAGCGTGTCGACGTCGTCCAGGTCGCGCACGCCCCAGCTGGGGTCGCTCGCGCGCAGGCTGGCGTCGAACCGGGCGTTGCTGTCGCTGGTGTGCGCCCCGCCGCGCTTGAACGGCCCGTAGAGCACCAGCGGCGCGCCCGCCGGCAGCACCCCGGCCGCGCCCTGGAACAGGCCTTGCGCCGCGGCCCAGGGGGCGATGTGGATCAGGTTGATGCAGACGACCGCATCCGCCCGCTTGATCGGCCAGGGCGCGCGCCGGACGTCCAGCTCGATCGCCGGCTGGATCGTGCGCACGCCCTGCGCCTTCGCGTGCGCGTCGATCGAGGCGCGCATCTCCGGGTCCGCGTCGGACGGCTGCCAGACCAGCGGGCGCAGGTGCTGGGCGAACCAGGCCGCGTGCTCCCCGGTGCCGCTGGCGATCTCCAGCACCGTGCCGTCGGCCGGCAAGAGGCGCATCAGCACGTCCAGGATCGGGCCGCGGTTGCGCTGGGTGGCGGGGGCGTGCAGGCGCCCGTCGGCGCCGCTGGGGGCGGCGTCGCCGCCGTCGCCGGCGGGGTTCCCGGCGGGGTTTAGGGCGTCGTGATAGCGCGGATCGGTCATGCGGGCGGGGGTCCAGACGTGAACGGTCTCAAGGCTGCGGCGAGGGGGTAGACTTCGGCGCGTGAAAGCGCGATCTACCCGGGCGCGGGCTGCGGCGCAATGGCGCGCAAACCCGCAATCCGCCTAGGGTTGCCCGGGCGAATAACCGCGTGATACGGAGCTTACATGCTCGATCGGATCAAGGCCATTCTGCGCGACCAGCCGGTCGCGGCGGACACCGGCGGTTTCGACCAGCTGCAGATCGCGGTCGCGGTCCTGCTGATCGAGGCCGCGCGGATGGATAACGAGTTCGACGCGGACGAACGCGCCGCGATCGGCCAGCTGCTGCAGCGCCGTTTCGAACTGGCGCCGGGGGATGCCGAGAAGCTGCTGGCGCTGGCGGAGGAGAAGGCGGACGACTCGGTCGAGTTCTACACCTTCACCCGCACGGTGAAGGACGCCTTCGAGCACGAGGACCGCGTCGAGTTCATGCAGATGCTCTGGGAGGTGGCCTACGCCGACGGCGAGCTGCACGACCACGAGGCGAACCTGATGCGCCGCGTGACCGGGCTGATGCACGTCACCGACCGGGAAAGCGGGGAAGCGCGCAAACGCGCGCTGCGCCAACTCGGCTACGAGGCGTAAACGACCCCGGCGCGCCACGGACCTCGCCGCGCCGACCGTACGGCCGCGGCCGCGTCCGGGCGGGCGAGACCGGACCCGAAAGTCAGAACCGGCCGTGCGCCCGATCGCGGCGCACGGCCGGGCCACGAAGAGGAAGACGCGATGACCTACGTCGTCACCGAAGACTGCATCAAGTGCAAGTACACCGACTGCGTGGAGGTGTGCCCGGTCGACTGCTTCTACGAAGGCGAGAACATGCTCGTCATCCATCCGGACGAGTGCATCGACTGCGGCGTCTGCGAGCCGGAGTGCCCGCCGGAGGCGATCATCCCGGACACCGATCCGGAGGCCGAGCAGTGGATCGAGATCAACACCAAGTACGCCGAACTCTGGCCCAACATCACCCGTAAGAAGGACGCGCCGGCGGACGCCGACGACTGGAACGGCGTGGAAAACAAGTACGACGACTACTTCTCGGCCGAACCCGGCAAGGGCGACCAGTAGATCGACCCACCGGCCGGTCGATCGGCCGGCCCGGGGCCTTCGAGCGGCCGGCTAACGTCGGCGATCTGTTACGTGGCGGCACGCCTGCACGGCTGGGCGTGCCGCATCCCGTTTGTAGCGTCCCACCCTGTGCATAGCTGACCCGCGCTCGGCGGCCCGCCTTATGCTGCGGTGCCGCAAAACGCGCGGCATTTCCGGGCTTCGCACGTTCCCGTCCGCCCGCGTGAAACGTGCCGAAAACAGGCCTGCTTGCCTGCCCGAAGTTGTCTGAAACGAAAAGGTAATGTATAACTATGGACCGTTCGGGAGGCGGCGCGCGGACAACGTCCGCCTATGGGCCGCGCCTTCTCTCGAACCGGATCCCTGGGGCGCTTCCATGCGCCGGGATCGGCCGGATGCGGCCCGCGCGACAAACCCGATCGCCGTGTGGCCATTGGGGATGCGCCGGTCCCCCGCATCGAACCGGGGCTTGGCTTCCCGCACGCCGACCGACGCGACCGCGCCTGCCGGGCGCATCTAGAGGACTGCACGCGCCATCGCTCACCACCGGAAGGCCACGGCCGTAGCGCACGGCCCGTGCCCCCTCGGTTGTGTCCCTGCAATGCCCGTCGCGCCGATGCCGGCGCGGATCGGGACCGGCGGGGTCGCGCGTTGGCAACCGGCCTGCCCGGCCGGCGGCGCGGCGACGGCACATGAGAAGTACGGTCGCGGCGCCATTCGGCACGCGGTCGCGGCATAACCGACGGGCGCAGTGAAACACGCTTAAGGAATGGGATCGGACATGGCGACAGCCAACGCGAAAAAGAAAGAGGCTCCCTTCAGCACCGGCGACTACGTCGTCTATCCGACGCACGGCGTCGGCAAGGTGATGGGGCTCGAGACCACCGAGATCTCGGGCAGCGAGCTGGAGCTGATCGTCATCAAGTTCGACAAGGACCGCATGACCCTGCGGGTGCCGGTGTCCAAGGCGAACAACGCCGGGCTGCGCAAGCTGTCCACCAAGAAGGTGATGGAGAACGCGCTCACCACCCTGAAGGGCCGGGCGCGCGCCAAGAAGACGATGTGGAGCCGGCGCGCGCAGGAGTACGAGGCCAAGATCAATTCCGGCGACCCCGTCTCGATCGCCGAGGTCGTCCGCGACCTGCACCGTGGCGAGGATCAGGGCGAGCAGTCCTATAGCGAGCGGCAGATGTACCAGGCGGCGCTGGAGCGCCTCGCGCGCGAGTTCGCGGCGATGGAGCAGATCGACGAGCGCGCTGCCGCGGAGAAGCTCGAGGGCGTGCTGAAGGCGGCGTAACCGCGCCGTCGACCGCCGGATCGGGCCGGCCACGCGCGCCGTTGGTCGCCCGGCAACCGGATACACCGGTACCGCTTACGGGACCTTTCGTGACGGGCCCGCGCAGGCTACAACGCCGCGCGGGCCCGTTTGCGTTTCGGCCAAGGCGGCGAGCCCAGCAGCTTTGCGCCCGCCGCCGGGGCCCGGCCGCGGGCGCGGATGTCCGCACCACGCTTACGGCGATCAGTTCCATGACCGAACGGCGACCAGGTCCATGAGCCAACGGCGAATCGCCAGCCTGGAACGCGCGACGCGGATCTGGGCGATCCCCGCCATCCACGGCGAGGCCGAGCGTCTCGCCCGCGTGCACGACCAGATCTGGCCCGAACTGGCGCCGGGCGACCGGGTCGTCTATCTCGGCAATCTGATCGGCGGCAATCTCGAACGCGGCGGGCCAGCGCCCGGCGATGCGGGGGCCGCGGCGATCCGCGCCACGCTGGACGAACTGCTCGACTTCCGCCGCGCGGTGATCGCGATGCCGGGCGCGTTCGCCTGCCACGTCGTCTATCTGCGCGGCAGCCAGGAGGTGATGTGGCAGCAATTGCTGCAGCTGCAGTTCACCCCGGACCCGGTGGCCGCGCTCAACTGGATGGCCGAGCGGGGCGTGCGCGCGACGCTCGAGGCCTACGGCTTCGACGTCGACGCCGGCATCCGCGCCGCGCGCGCCGGGACGGTCGCGCTGACCCGCTGGACCGGGCAAATCCGCCGGGCGATGCAGCAGCACCCCGGCCACGCCGAGCTTCTGGGCCGCCTGCACAACGCCGCCGAGAGCGGCGGCGCGGGCGCGCTGTTCGTCCACACCGGCCTGTCGCCGGACCGCCCGCTGGACCGGCAGGGCGATCTGTTCTGGTGGCACGGCGGCGGCTTCCGGCGCCTGACCCACGCCTACGGCGACTACGCCCGGGTGGTGCGCGGTTTCGATCCCGACGGCGGCGCCCCGACCGACGAGCCGCACAAGCTCAGCCTGGACCGCGGCTGCGGGCGCGGCGGGCCGCTGCAGGCCGCCTGCCTGGACCGGCAGGGCGGGCTGCTGGGCGCGGTCGAGGGCTGACGCGACCCCACGTATCCCGCGGCGTCGACCGCCGATCCCGCCAGAGCGACAGTTCGAAGGCCGAACCGGCCTTCGGGCATGTCGCTCTAACTTATTGAAGAAGGGCAAGATTCAGCTGGAAGGTGATTCCACCTTCCAGCATCTTGCCCTTGACCTTCCCGTTGCTGGAAGCCGGATACCAGCGGGACACGACGGGCCGGCTTCTGGAGGGACTCGATGCGGCGCATGGTTTGGCTGGCGGGCGCGCTTGCGCTCGCAGGCGCGGCAGCGTTCGGCGGCATGCGATTCTTTGCCGACGGCCCCGGAAGCGGCCCAGGAAACGACGCGGCAAGCGGCGCGGTTCCCATGACCCAGGCCGACATCGCCGCCGGCGGGCAGCTCTATCAAGCCAACTGTGCCGCCTGCCACGGCGCCGACGGTGAGGGCCAGCCTACCTGGCGGGAACGCCGGGCCGACGGCAAGCTGCCCGCCCCGCCGATGAACGGCGACGGCCATACCTGGCACCACCCGGACGGCCAGCTGTTCGCCATGGTCAAGCACGGCATCGAGGCGCTGGCGCCCGACGGCTACACGTCCGACATGCAGGGCTTCGGCGACCGCCTGAGCGACCGCGAGATCCGCCAGGTGCTGGCTTACGTCAAGGCGACCTGGCCGTCGGAGAAGCTGGCCCGCCAGCAGGACATCACCCGGCGGGCCAGCGGCGATTAACCGAGCGGCAGCTCGCGGGTGTAGGGCAGCGGCGTGGCGACGCGCGACTCGGCATCGGTGACCGGTTCGCCGCTCACCAGCCCGACCGGCACGTGCCCGGCCCAGACGTGCGCGTCCATGTCCTCCGCGTCGTCCTTGGGGCCGCCCTGGCGGACTTTCGCGGCGACTTCTTCCAACGGCATCGACATCACGGCCGTCGCCTTCATCTCCTGCGCGGTGGGCGGGCGCAGCTCGTCCCAGCGCCCGGGGGCGAGCCGCTCGGTGAAGGCCTTCAGCGCGGCCAGCTTCTCGTCGGGGTCGACCACCTCGTGCGCGGTGCCGTAGGCGACGACCGAGCGGTAGTTGAAGGTGTGGTGAAAGCCCGAGCGCGCGAACACCACGCCGTCCAGCAGGCCGACCGAGAAGCACACCGGCAGGCCGCCCTTGACCCGCTTGATCATCCGGCTGGCGGAGGAGCCGTGCCAGTAGACCCGCTCCCTCGCCCGCCAGTAGGCGGTCCAGGTGACGTAAGGCTGGCCGTCGAAGACGTAGCCGACGGCGCACTGCAGGCCGGCGTCGAGCACGGAATGCACCGTCTCCCGGTCGTAGTGCGCGCGCGTCGGCGCCCGGCGCAGCCGGCTGCGGTCGGTCGGCGGGTAGTCCGGCGTGCCGTCGGTCGGGCCGGTTTCGTCGAGCGGAGCCATCGCTGGCGTCTCCTTCCTCTGCGCTGACATCGATGGCGCCCAGCAAACCGGCAAATTGGTTGTGTCGGAAGGTCCACTATGGCTCCATCGATGGGACCAATTTAGCCGCACCCGCCTTGAGGTCCGCCATGGCCCGCAGCGCCGATCGCGCGCCTCTGCTGGGGATCGCGCTCGACTTCGATTCAGACGTCCCGCGTCACCGCCAGCTCTACCAGGCGCTGCGGGCGGCGGTGCTGGCCGGCCGGCTCGCGCCCGGCACGCGGCTGCCCTCCACCCGCGCCCTGGCGAGCGAGCTGGGCTGCGCGCGCAACACCGTGGTGAGCGCGTTCGAGCAGCTGTTCGCCGAGGGTTACCTGGAGGGCAAAGTCGGCTCCGGCACCTACGTCAGCCGGCAGCTGCCGGAATCGCTGCTGACGGCCGAACGCGCGCCGGTGCAGGGTCCGGCGCCGGCGGCCGAGGGCCCGCCGGGGCGCCTGTCCGCGCGCGGCGGCCGGCTGGCCGAACTCGGTCTGCCCCGCCACGCCCGCCCACGCGCCTTCAACCCCGGCGAGCCCGAACTGGCGCAGTTTCCCTTCGACACCTGGGCACGGCTGCTGCAGCGCAGCTGGCGCGCGCCCGGCCGGGAGCGGCTGATGCACAACCCGCCGGGCGGCGACCCGGCGCTGCGCCGCGCGCTCGCCCAGCACCTGAACCGGGTGCGCGGCCTGACCTGCACCCCGGAACAAGTGCTCGTCACCAACGGCGCGCAGCAGGCGCTCGACCTCGTGGCGCGGCTGTTGTGCGACCCGGGCGACCGGGTGTGGATGGAGGAGCCGGGCTATCCCGGCCTGCGGGGCGCGCTCGCCGCCGCGGGCGCGCAGGCGGTCCCGGTCCCGCTCGACGCGGCGGGCCTGTCGGTCGCGGCCGGCCGGCGGCTCGCGCCGGACGCCCGGCTCGCCGTGGTCGCGCCCAGCCACGCCTACCCGCTGGGCACGGTGATGAGCCTGAGCCGCCGGCTGGAGCTGATCGACTGGGCGGCGGAGACCGGCGGCTGGATCGTCGAGGACGACTACGACAGCGAGTTCCGCTACACCGGCCGCCCGCTCGCCGCCCTGGCCGGGCTCGACCGGCAGGACCGGACGATCTACCTGGGCACCTTTTCCAAGGTGCTGTTCCCGTCCTTGCGCGTCGGCTACCTGGTGGTGCCGGCGGACCTCGCGGAGCCGATGGCGCGCGCCCGGCGCGGGCTGGACGACCATCCGGGCAGCACCGTGCAGCCGGCGCTCGCCGCGTTCATCGAGGAGGGGCACTTCGCCCAGCACCTGCGCCGGATGCGCCGGCTCTACGCCGCCCGGCAGGAGGCGCTGCTGGACGCCGGCCGGCGGCATCTGGCGGGACTCCTCGAGCTCAGCCCGGACGCGGCCGGAATGCATCTGGTGGCCGGCCTCGGCCCGCGGCTTGCCGGGCGCGCCAGCGACACCGCCTGTGCCGAACGCGCGCTGCAATACGGCGTCGCCGCCCCGGCGCTCAGCGCCTATTACCAGGGCGTGCCCGGGCGCGAGGGCCTGCTGCTCGGCTACGCCGCCGTGCCCGAGCCGGAGATCGACCGGGCGGCCCGCAGGCTGGCCCGGGCGCTGGAAACGCTCGCGTAGGCGCCGCGGGCCGGGTCGGCGGCCGCGGGATCAGTACGAATAGTATCGATAGATCGGGTCGACCGACTGGTTCCACTGCCCGTGGTACCGGCGGAGCTTTTCCTCCGCCCAGGTCTCGCCCGATTCCAGGATGCGCTTGAGCGGGGTCAGGAACTGGCGCTCGTCCTGGCCGAAGATGCCGTCGGTGTTGTCGCGCGCGGCCAGGCCGTGATCGGCGAGCTCCAGCGTCTCGCGCGCGAGGTCGAGCATCCGCGTCCCGCCGACCTTGGCCTTGAGGCCGTGCCGGGGCACCTGCGCGCGCAGTTCCATCAGCTCCTCGACCGTCCAGTCCTTCATCAGGTCCCAGGCGGCGTCGAGGGCGCTCGTGTTGTACATCAGCCCGACCCAGAAGGCCGGCAGCGCGCACAGCACGTTCCACGGCCCGCCGTCGGCCCCGCGCATCTCGATGTAGGTCTTCAGCCGCACTTCGGGGAACAGCGTGGTCAGGTGGTCCGACCAGTCGGACATGTAGGGGATCTGCCCCTCGAAGCCTTCCAGCTTGCCGTCCAGGAAGTCCCGGAACGACTGGCCCGCGACATCGTGGAAGATGCCGTCGCGGTAGACGAAGTACATCGGCACGTCGAGCACGTAGTCGACGTAGCGCTCGAAGCCGAAGCCGTCCTCGAACACGAACGGCAGCATGCCGCAGCGGTCCGGGTCGGTGTCGGTCCAGATGTGGCTGCGGTAGGACAGGAAGCCGTTGGGCTTGCCCTCGCTGAACGGCGAGTTGGCGAACAGCGCGGTCGCCACCGGCTGCAGCGCGAGGCCGACGCGCATCTTCTTGACCATGTCGGCCTCGTCGGCGAAGTCCAGGTTCACCTGCACCGTGCAGGTGCGCAGCATCATGTCGAGGCCGAGGTTGCCGACCTTGGGCATGTAGGTGCCCATCACGTCGTAGCGCTGCTTGGGCATCCAGGGCATCGCCCCGCGCGGCCAGTCGGGCGTGAAGCCCATCCCCAGCATGCCCATGCCGAGCGGTTCGGCGACCTGCTTCACCTGGGCCAGGTGCTGGTTCACCTCCCGGCAGGTCTCGTGCAGCGTGCGCACCGGCGCGCCGGACAGCTCGACCTGCCCGCCCGGCTCCAGCGACATGTTGCAGCCGGTGCCGTCTTGGAGCGCGATCACGCGCCCGTTCTCCTCGATCCGCTGCCAGCCGAAGCGGGTCATACCCGCAAGCAGGTTCTCGATCCCGGGCGCGCCTTCCGGCGCGGCGTAGGGCACCGGCCGGTGGCCGTCGAGGGTGTAGGCGAACTTCTCGTGCTCCGTGCCGATCCGCCAGTCGCGGCGCGGCTTGCCGCCCTCGGCCAGGGATTGGACCAATTGGTCGCGGCGTTCGATCGGCGCGCCCTTGGCGGTCGGGGGAGCGGACATCGGCGGTCTCTTCTGGTCGGCTGGCTGCGTTTGGAGACGAGAGCGGGCGGTGGCGAATTTGCCGGCGCGTCAGCTGCGCAACGGCGGGCGCGCGTCGCCGTCGCCGAGCCAGGCCTGCCAGCAGGCGAGCAGGGCGATCGCGGCCGTGTCGGCCCGCAGCACCCGCGGCCCCAGCCCGGCGGCGGTAACAAAGGGAAGTTTGGTGAGGGCGTCAAGCTCCGCTTCGGTGAAGCCGCCCTCCGGCCCGACCAGCACCGCCCAGGGCGCCTGCGAGGCGGGCACCGCGGCCCGGCCGCCGGCGCGCTCGCGCGCCCGCGCCAGTTCTTCCGCGACCGGCGGCGCGGCGCCGGATTCCGCGCCCAACAGCAGGTGCCGCTCGGCCGGCCAGGCGTCCAGCAGATCACGCAATCGTGTCGGCTCGGCGACCTCGGGGACGGTCAGGCGCTCGGACTGCTCGGCCGCCTCCCGGCAGTTGGCGCGCAAGCGCTCGCAGTTGACCCGGGAGACGTCGGTGTTCTGGGTGAACACCGGCAGCAGGCGCGACGCGCCCAGTTCGCACGCCTTTTCCACCATGAAGTCCAGGCGCGCGCGCTTGATCGGCGCGAACACCAGCCAAAGGTCCGGCTCGGCCTGCTGCGCCCGGCGCCGTTCGACCACGGCGAGCGAGGCCCAGCCCTTGCCGAGCGCGTCGACCCTCGCCCGCCACTCGCCGTCGCGGCCGTTGAACAGCGCCAGCTCCGCCCCGGTCGAGAGCCGCAGGACGGAGCGCAGGAAGTGCGCCTGCTGATGGTCCAGCCCGACCGTCTGGCCTTCGCCCAGCGGCTGGTCGACGAACAGGCGGGTCGCGATGCGTGGTTCGGACACGGCCAAGTCCCCAACTGGTTCGCACGGCGCCGCGGCGGGTCCCCATTCCGCCATGGGCGGAGAGGGACAGGGTGAGGTGGTTCCACCGATGTGGGCGCGGCCACCTCCTCTCCCTAACCCTCTCCTCCCAGCGGAGGAGAGGGGACTTGCGGGCAGCGGCGGGTCCCGCTGTGTTGAGGCGAGCGGGCATGACCGCCGCCTCGACGCCGGTGCGCCCGCGCGCCACCTTGAGCCAACGGCGTTCCAGTGGAAAGATCGCGTCCCATGACAGCCGCCGGCAAGAATTCCCCGCACACCCCGCAGCCCACCCGCCAACGCGCCTCGGCGAGCGGCCACGCGCCGGAGTCGCGCAGCGACATCCCGACGGGCAGCTGGATCGACCGCTACCCGCCCAAGGGCTGGCGCCCGTTCCTGCGCCTGGCGCGCGCCGACCGGCCGATCGGCACCTGGCTCTTGCTCTGGCCGTGCTGGTGGTCGGCGTCGATGGCGGCGGCGGCGCAGGGGCAGGCGCCCAGCGCCTATCTGCTGGTGCTGTTCGCGGTGGGCGCCTTGGTGATGCGCGGGGCCGGCTGCACCTACAACGACGTGGTCGACCGCGACATCGACGGCGAGGTCGCGCGCACCGCCAGCCGCCCGATCGCGGCCGGCCTGGTCAGCGTGCGCGAAGGCTGGGCGCTTTTGGTCGGGCTGTCGCTGGTCGGGCTCGCGGTGCTCTTGCAGCTGGGCTTCCCGGCGATCTGGCTGGGGCTGATCTCGCTCGGCCTGGTCGCCGCCTACCCGTTCATGAAACGGATCACCTACTGGCCGCAAGCCTGGCTCGGTCTGACCTTCAACTGGGGCGCGCTGGTCGGCTGGGCGGCCGTGGATCACGCGCTGGCCGCGCCCGCCCTGCTGCTCTACCTGGGCGGGATCGCCTGGACGCTCGGCTACGACACCATCTACGCCCACCAGGACAAGGAGGACGACCTCCTGATCGGCGTCAAGTCGGCGGCGCTCAAGCTGGGCGCCGGGACGCAGCCGGCGCTGGTGGTGTTCTTCCTGACCGCGCTCGCGCTCTGGACCGCCGCCGGCTGGGTCGCCGGCCTGCACGCCGCCTACCTGGTCGGCGTCGGCGCGGTCGCGCTGCACTTCGGCTGGCAGATCCTGACGCTCAAGATCGACGACCACCAGGACTGCCTGACCAAGTTCAAGGCCAACCGCTATGTCGGCGCGCTGCTGTTCGCGGGGATATTGCTGGCGGCCGGGGCGGCGTGAGCGATCCGCTGCCCGAGCCGGCGCGCGAGCCGGCCGCCTTCGTCCGCGAGCAGACCAGTCTGGCTAGTCCCCGGCTGATCCCGGAGATCGCGATCTACGGGGCGAACGAGCTGAACCCACTGTGGCACGCGAGCGAGGACGAACTGGCCGAAAACGGGGTGCCGCCGCCGTACTGGGCGTTCGCCTGGGCGGGCGGGCAGGCGCTGGCGCGCTATCTGCTGGACACGCCGGAGGTGGTGCGCGGTAAGCGGGTGCTGGACTTCGCCGCCGGCTCCGGGTTGTGCGCGATCGCGGCGCTGAAGGCGGGCGCGGCGAGCGCGACGGCGAGCGACCTGGACCCGTTCGCCTGTGCCGCCATGCGCCTCAACGCGGTCGCCAACGACGTCGCGCTCGAGGTCACCGACGCCGACGTGATCGACGCGCCGGCGTCTTACGACGTCGTGCTGGCGGGCGACGTGTTCTACGAAAAGGCGATGGCCGCGCGGGTCGAGCCGTGGCTGAAGCGCCTGGCGCGCGGCGGCGCGGACGTCCTGGTCGGCGACCCGCACCGCCACTACCTGCCGGCCCAGGGGCTGGAAAAGCTCGCGCACTACACCGTGCCCACCACCCGGGAGCTGGAGGACCGGGAGCTGTGCGCCACCAGCGTCTGGCGGGTGACCGGGTGATCCCCCGCAGAAAAACGGCGGCACGCGCGTAACGATACCCGTCGGGCGTCCTTCGACACGGCCGCAAGCGCGGCCTGCTCAGGATGACGTCGGATGTTGAAAAGGCATCTGAAATCCGTTGCTTGGAGTTCAGCCCGTCGACGACATGTCCGTTTCAGGAGGCGGGGTGGCCCGCCTCCTTATGTGCGAAAACGTGGGTTGCACCGGGGCGGTGCCGAGCCACACGCACAGAGGAGACGGACCATGGAGGAGTATAACGCCTACGTCGGGCTTGACATGCACAAGAAGACGATCGCGGTTGCGATTGCCGAGTTCGGCCGCGGCGGCGAGGTGCGCGGTTACGGCACGATCGAGAACAACTCGCATCGGCTGTGCCAGCTGGCCAAGCGCCTGGAGCAGCAGCACGGCCGGGTGCGCTTCGTCTACGAGGCCGGGCCGACGGGCTACGTGGCGCAGCGCACGCTGGCGGCGGCGGGCTACGACTGCGCCATCGCGGCCCCGTCGCAGGTGCCGCGCAAGTCGGGGGACCGGGTCAAGACCGACCGGCGCGACGCCGTGCAGCTGGCCCGGCTCGACCGGGCGGGCGAGCTGACGGCGATCTGGGTGCCCGATTGCCAGCACGAGGCGATCCGCGAGCTGACCCGCGGCTACGAGGAGGCCGTGCAAGACCTGCGCCGGGCGCCGCCAGCGGGTCACCTCGTTCCTGTTGCGCCAGGGGCTGCGCTATCCGGGCAAGACCAACTGGACGCGCACGCACCGGCGCTGGCTGGCCGAGCTGTCGTTCGCCGAGCCGGCCAACCGGGTCGCCCTGGACAGCCGGCTGCAGGCGGTCGACCAGGCGCTGGCGCGCCGCGAGCAGATGGCCCAGCAAGTCGCCGCGGCAGTGCCGGGCTGGCGGCTCGCCCCGGTGGTCGAGGCCCTGCGCGGCCTGCGCGGATTGGATCTGGTCGCCGCCGCCGGGCTGGCCGCGGAGATCGGCGACGTCCGACGGTTCGCCCATCCCGCCCAGCTGATGGCCTATTTCGGGCTGGTCTCCAGCGAGCACTCCAGCGGCGAGCGCCGCCGGCCGGGGTCGATCACCAAGACCCGGCAGTCCGCGGGCGCGTAAACTGTTGACCGAGGCGGCCTGGTGCTACCGCCACCCGCCGCGGCATCGACCCGCCAGCGCGCCAAGCAGGCGCCGCTCAGCCCGGCGGTGCGCGAGCGCTGCTGGGCCGCGCAGACCCGCCTCCACGCCCGCTACCGCGCGCTGCGCCGGGCTGGCAAGCTGCCGCAGGTGGCGGTGATCGCGGTGGCCCGGGAACTCGCCGGGTTCGTCTGGGCGGTCGCCCAGGACACCCAGCCGGCCTGAGCCGGCACGGCGTCCACGGCACAGCAAGAAGATCCGCAACAGCTAAGGAAACCCGCTGGACGCGCCGGCACGACACCGCCGGCCAGCGCATCGCTCCGGGCCAGCGGCGCCGGGGCGCGGTCCAACACCGGTTCAGATCCCCGCACCCACCCTGACAGGCCGTGCGTATCTACGTTCGTAGACTCGGGCGCAACGACCGGTGACGCCTCGTCATTCTGTGGTCCCGACCCACGCATCAGAGGCTGTCAACGCCCGCACACCCCCGCGCCTCGGCACCGCTGGCCCGGAGCTTACACACGCCAACCCGCTCGGCCCCGCCGTGCGGCCCCGCTCTTCGCACGCCCATACCTTGACAAACGGACATGAGAGGGTGGGTTCGCGCCAGCAACCCACCACACGGCGTGCGCCGCATGCACGGCGTAACGGTGGCGGCGTGCGGGACGCGCAGGCCGTGCAGAGCCACCTCACCCTGTCCCTCTCCCCCTGAGAGGCGGAGAGGGGACCCGCTGCTATGGCCTGCGAACGCTTCACGCTTCGGGGGTCACAGGCAAAAAAGGGGCACGAAAGCGCCGTGTGACAACGGCCGCCTTCGTGCCCTCTGTGTCCTCCGTGCCCTCCGTGGTGACCCTATAACGGCCCACCAACCGGCACGGCGCAGCCGGGAAGCCCGCGCTACCCGGCCTTGCTGACCTTCTGCTCGCGCTTGCGCTGGTTGGGGTCGAGGGTCTTCTTGCGCAGGCGGATCGCGGTCGGGGTGACCTCGACCAGTTCGTCGTCGGCGATGTAGGACATCGCCTGCTCGAGCGCCATGCGCACCGGCGGGGTCAGCTTGATCGCCTCGTCCTTGCCGCTGGCGCGGACGTTGGTCAGCTGCTTGGCCTTGACCGGGTTGACCTCGAGGTCGGTCGGACGGGCGTGCTCGCCGATCACCATGCCCTCGTAGACGGTGTCGCCCGGATCGAGGAACAGCGTGCCGCGGTCCTCGAAGTTGTTCAGCGAGTAGGAGGTCGCCTGGCCGTTCGCCTGCGAGATGATCGCGCCGTTGCGCCGCGAGGGGACCGAGCCCTTGTAGGGCGCGTAGCCGTCGAACACCCGGTGCATCAGGCCGGTTCCGCGGGTATCGGTCATGAACTCGCCCATGTAGCCGATCAGGCCGCGCGCGGGCACCCGGAAGGCGATCCGCGTCTTGCCGCCGCCCGAGGGCTTCATGTCGACCATCTCGCCGCGGCGCTGCTGCAGCTTCTCCATCACCGTGCCGGAGTGCTCGTCGTCGACGTCGATCTGGACGTATTCGATCGGCTCCAGCGTCTCGCCGCTGTTGGGGTCCTGCTGGAAGATCACCTGCGGGCGGGAGATCGACAGCTCGTAGCCTTCCCGGCGCATGGTTTCGATCAGCACGCCCAGCTGCAGTTCGCCGCGCCCGGCGACCACGAAGGATTCCTTGTCCGCGCTCTCCTGGATGTCGAGCGCGACGTTGCCCTCCGCCTCGCGCATCAGGCGGGTGCGGATCAGCCGGCTGGTGACCTTGTCGCCCTCCTTGCCGGCCAAGGGGCTGTCGTTGATCGAGAAGGTCATCGACAGGGTCGGCGGGTCGATCGGGTCGGCGGGGATCGGTTCGCTCACCTCGGGCGAGCAGATCGTGTCCGCCACGGTGGCCTCCGACAGCCCGGCGATGCAGACGATGTCGCCGGCGCGCGCCTCTTCCACCGGCACCCGCTGCAGGCCGCGGAACGGCGAGCAGCTTGGTCAGGCGGCCGCTTTCCACGACCTTGGAGCCGTCGCGGGCGATCGCCTTGACCTGCATGTTCTGCTTCGCCGTGCCTTCCAGCACCCGGCCGGTCAGGATCCGGCCCAGGTAGGGGTCGGCTTCGAGCACGGTCGCCAGCAGCTTGAACGGCTTGGTATCGTCGCCGTGCGCCCGCGGCACGCGCGCCAGGATGCTCTCGAACAGCGGGGTCATGTCCTGGCGCTCGCCGTCGGGATCGAGCGTCGACCAGCCGTCCTTGGCGCTGGCGAACACGGTCGGGAAGTCGAGCTGCTCCTCGTCCGCCTCCAGCGCGGTGAACAGGTCGAACACCTCCTCCTGGACCTCCCAGGCGCGGGCGTCCGGCCGGTCGGCCTTGTTGACCACCACGATCGGCTTCAGGCCCTTGGCCAGCGCCTTCATGGTGACGAACTTGGTCTGCGGCATCGGCCCTTCGGCGGCGTCGACCAGCAGCAGCACGCCGTCGACCATGTTCAGGATCCGCTCGACCTCGCCGCCGAAGTCGGCGTGGCCGGGCGTGTCGACGATGTTGATATGGTCGCCGTTCCACATCAGCGAGGTGCACTTCGCCAGGATGGTGATGCCGCGCTCACGCTCCTGGTCGTTGCTGTCCATCGCCCGGTCGGCGATCTGCTGGTTCTCGCGGAAGGTGCCGCTCTGGCGCAGCAGCTGGTCGACCAGGGTGGTCTTGCCGTGGTCGACGTGCGCGATGATGGCGAGGTTGCGGGGCGCGCCCTCGCGGATCGGTTCGCTCATGGATGGTGTCCTTACAACGTCTGTTGCGACGTTCTTACGTGTCGGGTGTCTCGATGGTTCGCGCGGCGCGGCGTGCGCGCTGTCAGGTCAGTCGTGCACCGCCTGCGCGATCAGGTTCTTCAGCGGCATTTCCGGCCGGGCGCCGACGTGGGAGATCACCTCCGCCGCCGCGGCCGCGCCGACCGGCCGCAGTCCGGCAGGCCGTAGCCCTGGGTGAAGCCGAACAGAAAACCGGCGGCGTAGAGATCGCCGGCGCCGGTGGTGTCCGCCAGGCGTTCCGGCGGGACGGCGTCCACCACGTGGACCTCCTCACCGGAAAGTACAAGCGAGCCCTTCTCGCTGCGGGTCAGGGCCGCGACCTCGCAATGGCCGCGGACGTGCTGCAGCGCGTCGTCGAAGGTGTCGACCTGGTACAGCTTGGTGATCTCGTCGGCGTTGGCGAACAGGATGTCGACGTGGTTCGCCACCAGATCCAGGAAGCTGTCCCGGTGCCGGTCGACGCAGAAGCCGTCGGACAGCGACAGCGCGACCCGGTTGCCGCCGGCGTGCGCGGCCTTGGCCGCCTCGACGAACGCCTGTTTGGCCGCCGGCGCGTCCCACAGGTAGCCCTCCAGGTAGGTCACCTTGGCCTGGGCGATCTGCCGGTGATCCAGGTCGTCCGGCCCAAGCTCCGTGCTGGCGCCCAGGAAGGTCGCCATGGTGCGCTGCGCGTCTTCGGTGACGAACACCAGGCAGCGCGCCGTCGGCAGGCCGCTGATCGCCGACGGCGTCTCGAATTCCACGCCGGTCGCCTGGATGTCGTGGCGGAAGATGCCGCCCAGCTGGTCGTTGCGCACCTTGCCGACGAACGCGCCGCGCCCGCCCAGGCTGGCGAGCCCGGCCATGGTGTTGGCGACCGAGCCGCCGGACATCTCGGTGGCCGGGCCCATCGCCTCGTACAGGCGGTGCGCCCGATCGCTGTCGATCAGGGTCATGCCGCCCTTGGGCAGCTCGTGCTCGCCGAGGAAGGACTCGTCCGCCCGGGCGATCACGTCGACGATCGCGTTGCCGATGCCCAGCACGTCGATGCGCAGCTCGCTCATCCGCTTCGGTCCCAATTTACCTGAGGCGTACGCCCGCGCGGGTGCCAGAAGCACCCGGCTCCGTTACAAAACGCGCGCCTTTCGATCCAAGGGAGCTCCCGCGGAACCGGAAGGCGCGCTCGCGGGCGCGAGTATACCCGCGGTTTCGCCAGGAACAACCGCAGTGCACAAGCGCCCGCCATGCGTGCCGCGCGGAGCGGTTGGGCCTCGGAGCGCCGGCGCGGGTGCCACGACCGCCCGCCGGACCCGTGCGCCGCCGACCCCCGGCCCTTGCGGCCCGGCGCCCTCTGGGGTTATCAGCCGAGCCATGATCCAGGGACTGTCGAAAGCCGTCGGCCAGCTGGGCGACGCCGAGCTGCGCAAGATCGTCTGGCGCGCGCTCGTTCTCTCGGTGATCGTGTTCGCCGTGCTGTGGGGGCTGTCGTGGTGGCTGCTCGACTGGGCCGGCGGCGGGCTGGTCGCCTGGCTCGGCACCGAGGGCTTCTGGGGCGGCCTGGTCGAAGGGCTGGTCGAACTGGGCGGCCTGGCCGCCGTGCTGATCGCCTCGTTCCTGCTGTTCCCGCCGGTGATGGGCATGACCCAGGGGTTCTTCCTGGAGGACGCCGCCGGCGTGGTCGAGGGGCGGCACTACCGCGACCTGCCGGCGGCGCGGGAGCAGCCGATCCTGGAAGGGGTGCGGGACGGGCTGTCGCTAGCCCTCACGACGATCTTTCTTAACGTCGTGATCCTGCCCGTTTACCTTATCTTATCCCTTATCCCCCCATTGAATGTTATCGTGTTCTACGCGCTCAACGGGTACTTGCTGGGGCGGGAGTATTTCGAGGTCGTGGCGGTGCGCCGCCTGACCCATGACCAGGTCCGCACGCTGCGCCGCCGCCATCGCGGCCGGCTGACGGCGGCGGGGGTGGTCATCACCGTGATGCTCACGATCCCGCTTTTGAACCTGTTGGCGCCCGTGGTGGCCACGGCCTTCATGGTGCACGTGTTCGAGCGCCTGCGCCGCAACGCCGGGCTGCCCGCGACGCGCACCGCCGCCGCCTGAAGCCGAAGCGCGGGCAATTGCGGCCCGCGCGCGGCATCGGCGGGATCGCATTTGGGGACGCCGAGCCCGGCCACGGCGGCCGGGCGCAGGGTCGCCCGACACCGCCTGGGGCCGCGTACGGCGGCCACGGCATTGGGAACAGGCCGATACCGGCCCGCGAAAGGCGGGCGGTCGGGCGCGCTAGCGAGAGTCTGGAAGGTCCGCGATGTTCAACAAGCGTAAGAATCAGGGCAAGCGCCAGGGTCAGGCGACCTGGCAGGAGCCCAAGGTCGATCCGGCGGCGGCACCCGGATCCCCCGGCGCCGAGGCGCAGGCCGGCCAGTCCTCGGGCCAATCTGCGGGCCGGTCCGCGGGCCCGCCGCAGAATGCGCGCGCGCGGCGCGGCGCACACCGGTCAGCCCCAGGGCCATTCTCAGCAGGGCCATTCTCAGCAGGGCCATCCCCAGCCGGGCCATCCCCAGCCGGGCGCGGCCAAGCAGGCGCCCTCGCGGCCCGACGCCTCGGCGGTCCTGAACCGTCAGCCGAGCCCGCCGGTGCGCTCGGACACCAGCCGGCGCGCCCAGTCCGCCGCGGCGAGCGCGTCCCCGCCGTCCGGCCAGCCGGCCGCGAGCCAGGCGGGCGTGAGCGTGCCGGCGGACCACAAGCGCCTGCTGGTCGGCAAGGAGATCTCGCTGTCGGGCGAGATCCGCTCGTGCGACACGCTGGTCGTGGAAGGCACGGTGGAAGCCGAGCTGAACGGCACGCAGATCCTGGATATCCAGCAGTCCGGTCTGTTCAAGGGTTCGGCCACGGTCGACACCGCCGAGATCGCCGGGCGGTTCGAGGGCAAGCTGACCGTGCGCGAGCGTCTGCACGTCCACGCCACCGGGCACATCCACGGCGAGATCAAGTACAAGAACCTGGAGATCGACAGCGGCGGCCGGATCGGCGGCACGCTGATGGAGCTCTCGCCCGAGGAGGCGGAAACCGCCCACCACACCGCGGGCGTGGGTAACGGCGCGGCCGGCAGCCAGGCCGGCGGCGGCGCGGCGTCCGGCGCGGCGTCCGGCGGGCGCCGTCCAGCTCGACCGCCGGGCACGGCGCCTCCGCCGGAAGCGCGGGCAGCTACGCCAACGGCGCCGGCGCGCCGGCCGGCGGCACCTTCTGAGCCCGCCGGCCGGGACCCCGCGGACGGTGCCGAACACCCGATCGATCCGGCCGATCGCCGCCGTGCTGCTCGCGGCGCCGCGCTCGCCGGCTGCAAGTCGCAGGGACCGGAGCGGGCGCTGGCGCGCTTTTACGGCGAGGGGGCCGTGCGCGGCTCCGTGCCTTCGACGTTGCCCCAAGCCAGCCCCGAAGCCGCCACCGGCCGTGCCGCCACCGGTCCGGTCGCCCCCGGTCCGGCCGCCAGCGACACGGCGCCGGACCCGCGGCTGGCCGCCCGACCGGACCCGGCCGCGCCGCCGCCCGAGGTCGATGCGAACCCGGAACGGTTCCTCGGGGCGTCGCCGGCCGCGCTCGGCGCCGAACTGGGCCGGCCCGCCCTGGTGCGCGCGGAGGGCCCGGCCCGGGGTCTGGCAGTACCGCGGCCGGGCGTGCGTGCTCGACCTCGTGCTCTACCCCGGCACGGACGGGCCTACCGTCCGCCACCTGGAAGCCCGCGATCCGGTCGACGCCAAGCCACACGACACGGTCGCGTGTCTGAAGGACCTGCTGCGGCGCCGCGCGGTCGCGGCGACCGGGTAGCAGCCCCCATCCGAGACAGCCGCGTCGCGGCGTAGCCTGGGATCGCGACGTGGTGCAGCGACATCTACCGCGCACGCCCGCGCCGCACGTGTCTTGCCCTCTCCCTTGACGGGAGAGGGAGGGGCCCGCGCCCGTCAGGGCGTGGGAGGGTGAGGGTGGGACTCCCCGGCTGTATCCGAGGATTCCCACCCTCACCCTGTCCCTCTCCCGTCAAGGGAGAGGGACCCGCCGCAGCACCTGTGCGTGGCCTGGCCCTACAGTCGCCTGGACGTGAACTTCGAACAGGTCGTCCCACGGTCTCGCCCGGGCGCGATCACCCGCTCTTCGCGACCGTCTTGTCCTTGAACCGGCAGATGTCGGCGACCCGGCAGGTCGGGCAGTCCGGCTTGCGGGCCTTGCAGGTGTAGCGGCCGTGCAGGATCAGCCAATGGTGGGCGTCGCGGGCGAAGTCCTTAGGCACCACGCGGGTCAGTTCGTCCTCGACCTCGCGCACCGTCTTGCCGGGCGCGAGGCCGGTGCGGTTGGCGACCCGGAAGATGTGGGTGTCGACCGCGATCGTCGGCTCGCCGAAGGCGGTGTTGAGCACGACGTTGGCGGTCTTGCGTCCGACCCCCGGCAGTTTCTCCAGCGCCGCCCGGTCGCGCGGCAGCTCGCCGCCGTAGTCCTCCGCCAGCGTTCGCGACAGCGCGACCACGTTCTTGGCCTTGGAGTTGAACAGGCCGAGCGTTCGGATGTGGCGCTTCACGCCCTCCTCGCCGAGCGCGGCCATCGCGCTCGGCGTATCCGCCTCGGCGAACAGCGTGCGGGTCGCCTTGTTGACGCCGACGTCGGTGGACTGCGCCGACAGCACCACCGCGACCAGCAGGGTGAACGGGTCCTGGTACGCGAGCTCGGTCTTCGGCTCCGGCAGGGCCGCGGCCAGCCGGGCGAACAGCTCGTGGATCTCGGCCTTTTTCAGCTTGGTGCGCGCCATGGCCGCGCTTGTCGGCAATGCGCGCACGGGCGTCAAGCCCGCTCGGGTTTACCCGGCCGGCGGCTGCGCCATATCCTGCTGCGTTATGAGCATGCGCGACACCCCGGCCGACGAGCACATCGGTCCCCGCCCGGCCCCCGGGCAGGAGGGCGTGGCCGCGCGTGCCCATGCGGACGACGATGGCGTGGTGTTCGACGCCATCCTGACCCCGCACCGCTCGCTGTCGAAGCGCGGCTTCACGCTGCTGATGGCCGGGGTCTGCGTGGTCTCCTTCACCGCCGGGCTGGGCTTCTTCCTGATCGGCGCCTGGCCGGTCGTGGGGTTCATGGGCCTCGACGTCCTGTTGATCTACGGCGCGTTCAAGCTGAACTTCCGCGCCGCGCGCCTCTATGAGACCGTCACCCTGACGCGCGACGACCTGACGGTGCGCCGCGTCTCGCCGCGCGGCGACAGCCAGATCTGGCGCTTCCAGCCGGCCTGGCTGCAGGTCCGGATGGACGACCCGCCGGAGCACGACAGCCAGCTCACCCTGCGCTCGCACGGCCGCCAGCTCGCGATCGGCAGCTTCCTGACCTCCGAGGAACGCCTGGACCTCGCCCGGACCCTGCAGGCCGCCCTCGCCAAGGCGACCGCGCCCGGACAGCCCACGGGCGTGTAACCTGCCCCCTCTCCTCCACGTGGGAGGACAGGGCCGGGGAGAAGAGGTTTGCTGGGCATCCACCCGTGACGCCTCCTCCCTAAGCGACATGCTCGAAGGCCGAACCGGCCTTCGGGCTGAATGTCGCTCTAACTTCTTGAAGAGGCAGATTCAGCTGGAAGGTGATTCCACCTTCCAGCATCTTGCCTAGCCCCTCCCAGTGGAGGAGGAATCAGTTGGCGGCTGGCAATTGTGCCGAAAGTTCTTGTTATGTTCCCGTCCGCGCGCTACCCTGCCGGGCCATGGACACGCGCATTCCCGATAGCGCGCGCAAGGGCCGCGGGGCGGTCTCCAACGACCGCAGCACGCGCTTCACCGCCTTGCAGCGCGAACGCACCGACGACGGCTGGGCCGGCGCGCGCTCGGCCGCCGGGGCGTGCCCTGACGCCGCGGACGCGCCGGCGGACGCCTTTGGGCCGGATGGGGACGCGCTGGAAGGCCCGGCGCCGCGCACCGTGATCGGCACCGACCGGTCGAAATCGGCGCTCGCCTGGAACCGCTCGCCGGACGTGCCGTTCGACCGGTCGCTCAACCCTTACAAGGGGTGCGAGCACGGCTGCGTCTACTGCTTCGCCCGGCCGACCCACGCCTACCTCGACCTGTCGCCCGGCCTGGACTTCGAGACCCGGATCTTCGCCAAGCCGGACGCGCCCGCGCTGCTCCGGCAAGAGCTCGCCAAGCCCGGCTACCGGCCGGCGGCGATCACGCTGGGCGCCGACACCGACCCTACCAGCCGGCCGAGCGCGACCACCGGATCTCCCGCGCCCTGCTGGAGGTGCTGGAGGAGGCGCGCCATCCGGTGTGCATCGTGACCAAGGGCGCGGCGGTGATGCGCGACGCCGACATCCTGGGCCGGATGGCCCAGCGCAACCTGGCCCGGGTGATGGTCTCGGTCACCACGCTCGAGCGCGAGCTGTGCCGCACGCTGGAGCCGCGCGCGCCGCAGCCCGCGCGCCGGCTGCAGGCGGTGCGCACGCTAACGCACGCCGGCGTGCCCACGGGCGTGCTGGCCGCGCCGATGATCCCGGCGCTGAACGACTGGGAGCTGGAGCGGATCCTTGAGGCCGCGGCCGAGCACGGCGCGGACACGGCCGGCTACGTGCTGCTGCGCCTGCCCCACGAGATCAAGCACCTGATGGAAGAGTGGCTGGACACGCACGCGCCGGGCAAGAAGGACCACGTGCTCTCCCTCGTCCGCCAGGCGCGCGACGGCGCGCTTTATGACGCCAGCTGGGGCACCCGGATGAAGGGGACCGGCGAATACGCCCAGCTGCTCGCCCGGCGCTTCCGCCTCGCCGCCAAGCGCCACGGCCTCTCGGGCGACCGCTGGGACCTCGACACCACCCAGTTCCGCCCGCCGCCCAAGGACCCGCGGCAGGCGTCGCTGTTCTCGACGCACGTCGCGCTCCGGCCGCCTTGTCAGCGGGGCCCGGGCGGGCGACTTTACCAGTGGCGAGGGCGTGCAGGCCGACCTCACCCTGTCCTTCCAGTGACGGAGAGGGCACCCGCCGCGGCGTCCGTGCGACGGCGACGGCAGCGGGTTCCCCCTCATCCTCTGGGAGGCGGGGGACAGGGGGCGGTGGTTGCCGCGTCCCTCAAGAAATGTCCCAACACCGCGAAACCGCGAGGGCGCGCGATGATCTTGAGACTGGCGGCGAGCTTGGCGGCGTCCGCCGTGCTGGCGGGCTGTTCGGTGTTCGGCGTGCGCTCCGACACGGAGACGCTGGACTACGAGGTGGTCGCCGACCTGGGCGAGGACCTGGAGGTGCGGGAATACCCCGCCCGCATCGCCGCGGAAGCGCGCGTGCCCGGCAAGGACGCCAGTTCCAAGGCGTTCGGCCTGCTGTTCGACTACATCAAGGGCGCCAACAAGGACAGCCAGGAGGTCGCGATGACGACCCCGGTGGAGACGCAGGAGGGCGCCCAGGAGGTCGCCCAGGAGATCGCCATGACCACGCCGGTCGAGACCGGCGAGGCGACGACCGAGGGCGGCGAGCCGGTGACGACGATGCGCTTCTTCCTGCCGCGCAAGTTCACCCAAGAGACGGCGCCGGTGCCGACCGACGACCGGCTGCGGCTGGTCAAGCTGGAGCCCGAGCGCATCGCGGTGCTGAGGTTTTCCGGCTTCGGCTTCGACACCAGCGTGCGCGCGGAGAAGCGCGAATTGCTGACCCGTCTGGAGGACACCGTCTGGCAGCCCGCGGGCGAGCCCTCGGCGATGTTCTACGACCCGCCTTGGACCCTGCCGTTCTTCCGCCGTAACGAAGTCGTCGTCCCGGTGACCCGGGCGGGGTCGTGAGCGCCGGGCGCGTCGCCCGCACGGCCAAGCTTCCGCGCCGCCACGCGGGAGGCGAGGAGCTAGGGTGAGGCGGTTGCCGGCGGCCTAGCCAGACGCGCGCCGGCCGTTTTCCACCCGAGGTGGCCGTGCGAGCCACCTCACCCTGCCCTGTCCCCCCAGTGGAGACCTTTGAACGAGGGTTGCTATACACGTCGGGCGTCCTTCGACACGCCTGCCTCCAGTCGGCTGCTCAGGATGACGTCGGTTTCTTTTAAGCTGTTGATATTGTGGAATCTTCACAAATTCTGACGTCATCCTGAGCAGGCCGCGTTAGCGGCCGTGTCGAAGGACCCCATACGAGTGCCCGGCGAGCTGTGCGAAAGTCTCCCAGTGGCGGAGAGAGGACCCGCCGAGACGCTCGTTTCTACGCCCTAAACCGAACCGGGATACGACCGCGCGAAATGCCCGCCAAGCCCGCGCCCACGTTCGACTTCGAGACGGCGGCCGGCGCCGCGCCGGGGCGGCTGGTCGTGGGCGTCGACGAGGTCGGGCGCGGGCCGCTGGCGGGGCCGGTCGTGGCCTGCGCGCTGGCGCTCGACCCGGACCGGGTGCCGCCGGCGCTGCTCGCCCGGCTGCGCGATTCCAAGACGCTGAGCGCCCGGGCGCGCGCGGAGATCGCCGACGGGCTGCGCGCGGCCACGGTGCACGCCCTCGGCCGCGCCGAGGTGGTGGAGATCGACCGGCTGAACATCCTGCAGGCCGCGCTGCTGGCGATGGTCCGGGCGGTGAGCGCGCTCCCGGATATGCCCGCGCACGCGATGATCGACGGCAACCGCGTGCCGGACGGCCTGCCGTGCCCGGGCGAGGCGGTGGTCGACGGCGACGCGCGCTCGCTCTCGATCGCCGGCGCCTCGATCCTGGCCAAGGTCGCGCGCGACCGCGAGATGGCCGCGCTGGACGCGCTCAACCCCGGCTACGGCTGGGCCGCCAACGCCGGCTACGGCACCCGCCAGCACCGCGACGCGCTCGCCCGTGTGGGCGTGACGGCGCACCACCGCAGGTCCTTCAAGCCCGTGCAAGAGGCTCTTAAGAACGCCTCCTAACCTCTTGAGTCCGCCAATACTCTTGACCGCGACTCCGGCGTGACTCAGGATCGTCGTTTCTGGCCGCCCGATTTGCCGGGTTGGGCCAGCGAGATGATTCGGGGGGACGAGGTTTTGAGTATGGGATCGGTGGTCCGGCCGACCTTCGGGGGCAAGAAGCCCGCGGCGACCACGCGGCCGGCCAGCCGGCAATCGCAGGCGCCGGAAAACCGGATACTGGAGCAGAACTGCGTCGACGGGCTGAACGCCCTGCCGGCCGGCTCGGTCGACATGGTGTTCGCCGACCCGCCGTATAACCTGCAGCTGGGCGGGGAGCTGCACCGGCCGAACAACACCCGGGTCGACGGCGTCGACGACGCCTGGGACCAGTTCGACGACCTCCAGGCCTACGACGCGTTCTGCCGGCAGTGGCTGACGGCCGCCCGGCACGCGCTCAAGGACGACGGCTCGATCTGGGTGATCGGCAGCTATCACAACATCTTCCGCCTGGGCGCGCTGCTCCAGGACATGGGGTTCTGGATCCTGAACGACGTCGTCTGGCGGAAGACCAACCCGATGCCGAACTTCCGCGGCCGGCGCTTCACCAACGCGCACGAGACGCTGATCTGGGCGGCCAAGTCGCCGAAGTCGAAGTACACCTTCAACTACCAGTCGATGAAGGCGCTGAACGACGATCTGCAGATGCGCTCCGACTGGACCATGCCGATCTGTTCGGGCCAGGAGCGGCTGAAGGACGCCAGCGGCCGCAAGGCGCACCCGACGCAGAAGCCGGAAGCGCTGCTGCACCGGGTGATCCTGGCCTCGACCCGGCCGAACGACCTGGTGGTCGACCCCTTCATGGGCTCCGGCACCACCGGGGCGGTCGCCAAGCGGCTGCGCCGGCGCTGGCTCGGCTTCGAGCTCGACGCCGACTACGCCGCCGTCGCCCGGCAGCGGATCGACGGCGTGATCCCGGTCGACGACCCCACGCTGGTCGCGATCGAGAGCCGGCGGGAGGCCCCACGCATCCCGTTCGGCTGGCTGGTCGAGCGCGGCGAGCTCAAGCCGGGCGACCTGCTCTACGCCGGCGGCCAGCGGCAGTTCACCGCCAAGGTCCGCGCCGACGGCACGATCGTGAGCGCCGACCACAAGGGCTCGATCCACCAGGTCGGCGCCGCGGTGCAGGGCGCGCCCAGCTGCAACGGCTGGACCTTCTGGCATGTGGTGCAGGACGACGGCAGCCTGGTCGCCCTCGACGTGCTGCGGCAGAAGCTGCGCGCCGAACTGACCTGACGTCGGCCGAGGCGCGCATGCCGGGCGGCGCCGGGCCGACGGCCTCAGCCGGTCTCCCGCATGTAGTAGATCAGGTCGAGCGGCGGCGGCGCCACGCCGGCCTCCTGGATCAGGGCGTGCGCCTGGCCGCGGTGGTGGGTCTGGTGGTTGAAGACGTGGCTCAGGAGCGCGCCCAGCGGGTCGCTCTTCGGGCTGCCGCTGGAGGTCTTGTAGGCGAGCCGGGCGTCCAGGTCGGCCTCCGCCAGATCGTCGACGAACCGGCGGATCCGGGCATCCTCCGACACCCGGGCGGCGCGCAGCGCGGCCAGATCGTCGTGCACGATCTCGTCCAGACGGCTGTGGGCCGGCGGCAGGTGCTGGAAGCGGTCGAGCCAGATCCGGTCGGCCACCAGCAGATGGTTCAGCGTGCCCAGGATCGAGTGGAAGAAGGCCGCCGGCCGCTCGGCGCGCAGCGCCTCGGGACTGAGCGTCTCGACCGCGTCGTAGAGGCGCGCGTTGGCCCAGGCGTTGTAGTCGGCGAAGCGCTGGAAATCGGGCAGGCGGCCGGCCATGGCAGGCATCCTCCGGACAAGGCGGCGGTACGGCACACGAAAAACACCGCCGGGTGGTCCGGGAAAAGGGGGAAAGCCCGGAGCCGCCGGCGGCGCAGAGGTCCAACAGGGAGGCCTGAATGGCCGGGGACGAAGCCCCGGAACGGGCGGACGCCGAGCCGCCGCCGAACGGTCGCTCGCCGGACGCCGGGCAGGGAGGCCGAAAAACCCGTATCCGGCGCCTGCGCGGCGGTCACGGCATCCGCTGTGCCCCGGACGGCGGGCGTGGACGGCGGACGTGGACGGCGGGCGTGGACGCCGTCCGGCGAACCCGCGGTCACTCTGTGTGCCCGCGGCCGGCAGCTTGCGTGGATGCCGGCGGCGGCCGGCCGGGCCAAGAGACCCCAGAACCCCCGGCCGGCCGCCGGTTGCGTCGCCAGGCGCCGCTTACGCGCGGCGGCCGGTCGCCAGCGCCTTCAGGTAGCGGTTGGCCGCGCTCGCGGCGGTGCCGCCGAGGGCGACGTCGTGCAGCAGCGTGCCGGTCGGCCGCCCGGCGGCGGTGCGCGAATTCCCGCGCGCCGCCGGTCAGCCGGCTGCGCAGGCGCCCAGGGCGCCCATGCGGCTGGGCGTGGCGGTCTGGGTCGTGGCGATCTGGGTCGTCGTCGTCTGGGTGGTGGTGGTCCGGTGATCGCGGAGCATGCCGGCGGTTAGCATCGTCATCGTGTGTGGCCCACTTCGTCGTCTCGCGGGTTGAACGGGTACGTCCACGGCCGGCGGCGCATCCATGGCGTCGTCGCCGCTCACCCGGAGATGTGGAGGCGCATGTTTCACGCGTCCAATGTCGCGTGACTCCTGCGGCCATGCGCAGTGTGCATGTGCGAAACGCCCGGTTTTCCGGGAATCATGGCGCGCTTCGGTCGGCTCGGCTCGACACGACTGAGCGCGGCGCGGCCGCCCGTTTCGCGGGCGAACGTCTAATCGTCCAAAAGCGACGCCAGCCGGTCCATCGCCGCCGACAAGCGCGCCTGAGAGGAGGCGAAACACAACCTCAGATACCCCTCGCCCGCGTCGCCGAACGCGCTGCCGGGCGCAAGCCCGACCCCGGTGCGCTCCAGCACCTCCTGAGCGTAGGCGAGGCTGTCGGTGACCCCGTCGACCTCGAAGAAGGCGTAGAACGCCCCCTCCGGCCGGGCGAGCCGGACCCGGCGCATCGCCCCCAGGCGCTGCAGCACCAGTTCGCGCCCCTGGCCGCAGCGCTGGATCATGTCGCTTGCGAAATCCTCGCCGTCGCGGATCGCCGCCAGCGCGCCCGCCTGCAAAAACGCGGGCGCGCCGGAGGTGTTGAACTCGATCAGGGAGTCGTAGACCGGCGCAAGCGACGGCGGGTGCACCAGCCAGGCCAGCCGCCAGCCGGTCATCGCCCAGGTCTTGGAGAAGGAGTTGACCACGATCACCGGGTCTTCCGGCTCGATCAGCGGCAGCACGCTGGGCGCGCTCGCCGGCTGCGGACGGTCGTAGACGAAGCGGTGGTAGACCTCGTCGGCGATCAGCCAGACGCCGTGCTCGCGGCACAGCGCGATCACCGCGCGCAGGTCGTCCGCACTGGCGGTCCAGCCGGTCGGGTTGGACGGGCTCGCCAGGAAGATCGCGCGGGTCTTCGGCCCGATCGCGGCTTCGAGCGCGTCCGCGTCCAGGCTGAAGCCGCCGTCCGCACGCTTGGCGAGCGGCACGTCCCGGATCACCCCGCCGTGGATCCGCGCCGCCGACAGCGCGTTCGGCCAGACCGGGCGTGAGGGCGATCATCTCGTCGCCCGACCGCAGGATCGCCTGCAGGGTCAATTGGATGCCGTTCATCCCGGCACTGGTGAGCGACAGCCGGCCCGCGCCCGGCCGGACGCCGTGCAGCCGGCCGTGATAGGTGTCGAGCGCGTCCAGCAGTTCGGGCCAGCCGCGCTTGTGGGTGTAGAAGGTGTGGCCCTCCTTGAGCGCCTTCGTCGCCGCGTCGCAGATGAACTGCGGGGTGGTCAGGTCGCCCTCGCCGACCCACAGCGGGATCAGGTCTTGGCGCCCGAAGCCCTGCTGCCACAACGCCACGATCTTGGACGGCTCCAGCGCGTCCACCTCCGGGCGCAGCGGCAGGGGCGGCTGGGGCAGGGCGGCGTGGCTCGGCATGACGGCGGCGGGCTCCCGGCGGTTTCACGTGCAATTGCCGGGAGCATCGACCGGCGCGTGGACGATGGCAAGGGCGGGGCGGTTGGGGTGGTGGCACCGCCCGTCAGACGTCCTTCGACACGGCTTGCTTCACGAGCCTGCTCAGGATGACGTCCATTATTTCAGGATCATGTCCATTATTTATCGAACAAGAACAGAGACTCCATCGTCAGCGGGCCGTAGGGTGGATTCGCCGCGAACGCGGCAATCCACCGCAACGGTGTGCCGCCGGAACCGGCCATCGGCGGGTTGCTGGCGCGAACCCGCTCTACGGCATATTTGGTTTTGTTCAATTTAGACTGGACATCATCCTGAGCAGCCGACCGTAGGTCGGCGTGTCGAAGGACGCTTAAAGGGTTTCGAACCACCCTCGCGCCCTACCGGTTCGGGCGGATCATCACGCCCAGGTCGCAGCCGGCGAAGATGTGCAGGTGGAAGTGCGGGACTTCCTGGTGGGCGTCGCGCCCGCAGTTGGCGAGGATGCGGTAGCCGTCCTCGGGCACGCCCTTGTCGCGGGCGATCTTGCCGGCGGCGCGGAACAGCGCGGCGATCTCCGCGTCGGACGCCTCGTTGAAGAAGTCGTCGGAAGAGACGTACTTGCCCTTGGGGATCACCAGGACGTGGGTCGGCGTCTGGGGATTGATGTCGTTGAAGGCGAGGACGTGGTCGTCCTCGTAGACCTTGTCGCAGGGGATTTCGCCGCGCAGGATCTTGGCGAACACGTTGTCGTCGTCGTAGCTGGCCATCGTCGTCTCGCTCCCTGGTTCGCGTGTCTGCCGCGGGAAATTCAAGCCTGCTTCTTGCGCGCCATCTTTTCGGTGATGCCGCTCGTGCCCAGGCGTGCTTCCAGCGCCTGCCAGACCCGCTCGGGCTCCAGCCCGCGCGCGGTCCAGAGCACCAGCAGGTGGTACAAGAGATCGGCGCTCTCGCTCGCCAGCGCGTCGTTGTCGCCGCGCACCCCCTCGATCACCGCCTCGACCGCTTCCTCGCCCAGCTTCTTGGACACCTTGTCCGGGCCGGCGGCGAGCAGCTTGGCGGTGTAGGAACTCTCGGGATCGGCGCCCTGGCGACTCTGAATCACCTGGTAGAGCTCGTCGAGAACGTGGGTGTTGGCGCGTTCGGTCATGTTGGCTTGTTTCGTATCCGTAATGGGTCGTTCTTGTAGAGCGCGGAAGCGCAACGCGGCAAGGCTGAGGCCCCTTGCCGCGATCTTCCGCTAGAAGGCGTGCGGCGGCCGGGCGGGCAGCCCGGCGTCGAGCAGGGCCTGTTTCGCTTCCGCAATGGTATGCTCGCCGAAGTGGAAGATCGAGGCCGCGAGCACGGCCGAGGCGCCGCCTTCGCGGATGCCCTGGACCAGGTGGTCGAGGCT
Organism: Rhodovibrio sp.; assembly: GCA_034521655.1. Classification (GTDB taxonomy): domain Bacteria; phylum Pseudomonadota; class Alphaproteobacteria; order Kiloniellales; family Rhodovibrionaceae; genus Rhodovibrio. Next base: position 229,162 of record JAXHMD010000043.1, on the reverse strand, counting down.
GCCCACCCCGCCCGAGGCGATCACCGGGATGCGCACCGCGTCCACGATCGCGCGGGTCAGCGGCAGGTCGTAGCCGACCCGCGTGCCGTCGCGGTCCATCGAGGTCAGCAGGATCTCGCCCGCGCCCAGCTGCTCCATCTTCCGCGCCCACTGGACCGCGTCGAGGCCGGTCGCGTTGCGCCCGCCGTGGGTGAAGATCTCGAAGCCGCTCTCGATCTCCGGGTTGTCGGTCGCCTTGGCGTCGAGCGCGACCACGATGCACTGGTCGCCGAACTTCTCCGCGGCCTGGCGCACGAACTCGGGGTCTTCACCGCGGCGGTGTTGATCGACACCTTGTCGGCGCCCGCCAGCAGCAGTTGCCGGATGTCCTCCAGCGTGCGCACGCCGCCGCCCACCGTGAGCGGCATGAAGCAGGCCTCCGCGGTGCGCCGGACCGCGTCCAGCAGGATGCCGCGGTCCTCGTGGCTGGCGGTGATGTCGAGGAAGGTCAGCTCGTCCGCGCCGGCCGCGTCGTAGACCTTGGCCTGCTCGACCGGATCGCCGGCATCGCGCAGGCCGACGAAGTTGACGCCCTTGACCACGCGGCCGTCCTTGACGTCCAGGCAGGGGATGATGCGGGCCTTCAGCATGCCGGGCTCAAGCCTTTTGCTGCGTGAGGTCGAGGGCCGCGCGCGGGTCGATCCGGCCGTCGTAGAGCGCCCGGCCCAGGATCGCGCCGGTCACACCAAGGCGCTCGACCGCCATCAGCCGGCGGATGTCCTCGATCCCTGAGACGCCGCCGGAGGCGATCACCGGAATGTCGACCGCGCGCGCCAGCTCCGCCGTCGCCGCGACGTTGACGCCCTCAAGCGCGCCGTCGCGGTCGATGTCGGTGTAGACGATCGCGGCCACGCCGGCGTCCTCGAACCGCTTGGCCAGGTCGCCGGCGGCAAGCTCGCTGGTCTCCGCCCAGCCTTCCGTCGCGACCCGCCCGGCGCGCGCGTCGATCCCGACCACGACGCGCCCGGGAAAGGCGCCGGCAGGCCTGGGCGACCAGCTCCGGGTGCTTGACCGCGACCGTACCCAGGATCACCCGGGTGACGCCGCGCTCCAGCCAGCGCTCGATCGTCGCCAGGTCGCGGATGCCGCCGCCCAGCTGCACCGGGGTGTCGCCCACGGCCGCCACGATCCGCTCCACCGCGTCGGCGTTGACCGGCCGGCCGGCGAACGCGCCGTCCAGGTCGACCAGGTGCAGCCAGCGGAACCCGGCGGCCTTGAAGTCCGCCGCCTGGGCGCTGGGGTCGTCGTTGAACACGGTCGCCTGCGCCATGTCGCCGCGCAGCAGCCGCACCGCCTGGCCGCCCTTGAGGTCGATCGCCGGAAACAGGTGCATCAGCGCGCGTCCCGACCTGCGGGGCCGGCGCCCTTGGTCGCCGGCCCCTGCCACGCCTCCAGCGGCTTGACGTAGTAGTGGCCGCCGACCCACGCGCGATCGACCAGGGCGTAGTAGGGGTTGGTGCCCCAGCGGCGGTAGCCCATCGCCTCGTACAGCTGGATCGCGCGGGTCTGGGTGTCGCGCACGTCGAGCGTGACCGCCTGCAGGCCGTGCGCGATCGCGCGCGCCTCCACCGCCTCGACCAGCCGGCGGGCCAGGCCGTGGCCGCGCGCCCAGGGGGCCAGGAAGAAGGTCGTGAGCTGACCGACGTAGGCCTGCGCCTCGTTGTTGCGCGGGGCGCGCTGCAGTTGCGCGGACCCGGCGATCACGCCGTCCAGCCGGGCGACGAACAGCTCGCGTTCGGGCACCAGCAGCACGCCGCGCCAGTAGGATTCCATGACGTGGCGTTCCGGCGCCTTCAGCCAGCCGAAGCCGCCGCCGTCCTCGATCGCGCTCTCCGCGGCGTCGCACAGGTCGTGCAGGTCCGCGCCGACCAGTTCGGTCATCAGCTCGACCGCGGTCGCGGGCGCCTTGGTTTCGGTGTTCTCGGTCATGGCGTCCAGGTGAGGAAATTCGCAAGCAGGCGCAAGCCGGTGGATTGTGACTTCTCGGGATGGAACTGCGTGCCCACCAGGTTGTCCCGGCCGACCGCCGCCGTGACCGGCCCGCCGTAGTCGGTGGTCGCCAGCAGGTGCGCGCGCTCGGCCGGCTGGACGGCGTAGGAGTGCACGAAGTAGGCGTGCGCGTCCGCGCTCAAGCCCGCCAGCACGGGGTGGCGCGGCTCGACCGGCTCCAGCGCGTTCCAGCCCATGTGCGGGATCTTGAGCGCGGCATCGGCGGGCTTGAGCGCGTCGACCTCCCCCGGGATCCAGTCCAGGCCCGGCGTCTCGCCGTACTCCAGCCCGCGGGTCGCCATCAGCTGCATGCCCACACAGATGCCCAGGAACGGCCGGCCGGCCCCGATCACCGTCTCGCGCAGCGCGTCGACCACGCCGTCGAGCGCGTTCAGCCCGCGCCAGCAGTCGCCGAACGCGCCCACGCCGGGCAGCACGATCCGGTCGGCGGCGGCGACCTCCTCGGCCCGGTCGCTGACCCGGACGTCGGCCTCCAGCCCGGCCTCCCGGCCCGCGCGCTCCAGCGCCTTGGCGGCCGAGCGCAGGTTGCCGGAGCCGTAGTCGATCACGGCGATGGTACTGCGGGTCATGTCGTTTCGCCTAGGCAACGAGGGCGGCAAGGCCGGGTCGCAGCGGGCGCTACAAGCGCGCCCTTGGTGGACGGCACCTGGTCGGCCTTGCGCGGGTCGATCTCGACGGCCGCGCGCAGCGCCCGGGCGAGCGCCTTGAACGCGGATTCGGCGATGTGGTGGTTGTTGTCGCCGTACAGCGTCTCGACGTGCAGCGTGATCCCGGCGTTGTGGGCGAACGCCTGGAAGAACTCCCGGAACAGCTCGGTGTCGAAGTCGCCCACTTTGTCGCGGCTGAACGCGACCTTCCAGACCAGGTAGGCCCGGTTCGACAGGTCGAGCGCGACCCGGGTCAGCGCCTCGTCCATCGGCAGGTAGGCATGGCCGTAGCGCTGGATGCCCGTGCGCTCGCCGAGCGCCTTGGCCACCGCCTGACCGAGCGCGATGCCGGTGTCCTCGACCGTGTGGTGGGCGTCGATGTGCAGGTCGCCCTTGGCCGTCACCTCCAGGTCGAGCAGGCCGTGGCGGGCCAGCTGGGCCAGCATGTGGTCCAGGAAGCCGATCCCGGTTTCGACCTTGTACGCCCCGGTGCCGTCCAGGTTGACCCGGACGGCGATCTCGGTCTCGCTGGTCTTGCGCTCGACGCGCCCTTCGCGCATGGCACTCGCTTCCTTCACCTCGTGGCATCCGCCCGAGCGGACGGCACGCCAGACAATCCCCTCTCCCTTGAGGGGAGAGGGAGGGCCCGCGCGCCGCATGGCGCGTGGGAGGGTGAGGGTGGGACTCCCGGCGTGCGCCGGGGCTTCCACCCTCACCTGTCCTCTCCCCTCCCCGTCTCTAGGTGGGGAGAGGGACCCACCGAGGCGCTCGTCTTTCCAACAACACCCCGTAGCCGCGCGGTCTTGTAGCAGGATCGCCGCAGGCTCGCCAGCACGTGGCGCCTTGAACGAAGGTCCCCGCTCCCTCATTTGAGGGACATGGCACAGGACGCGCAGGATTCCCAACAGCCCCACACGCCCCACCCGTGGCACGGCACCACGATCCTGTCGGTGCGCAAGGGCGACCAAGTCGTGATCGCCGGCGACGGGCAGGTCACCTTCGGCAATACCGTGATGAAGGCGAACGCCACCAAGGTCCGCCCGCTGGGCTCCAAGGGCGACGTGATCGCCGGCTTCGCCGGGGCGACCGCGGACGCCTTCACCCTGTTCGAGCGCCTGGAGGGCAAGCTCGAGCAGCATCCGGGCCAGCTCAAGCGCGCCTGTGTCGAGCTCGCCAAGGACTGGCGCACCGACCGCTACCTGCGCCGGCTGGAGGCGATGATGGCGGTCGCGGACGCGCAGAACTCGCTGGTGCTGACCGGCACCGGCGACGTGCTGGACCCGCAGGACGGCCTGATCGGCATCGGCTCCGGCGGCCCCTACGCGCTGGCCGCCGCGCGCGGCGCTGATCGACGTCGACGGCTATTCGGCCGAGGAGATCGCCCGCAAGGCGATGAAGATCGCCGGCGACATCTGCATCTACACCAACGATTCCATCACGATCGAGAAACTCGATGCCCGCTGACAGCGACACCCAGCCCGACAACGCCAACAAAGCTCCGGGCGGCAACGGCGCCCAGGGCAGCGGCCCGCAGGCCAACCGCGACGCCAAGCGCAAGGCCGGCGACGCCGCCTTCACCCCGCGCGAGATCGTCTCCGAGCTGGACCGCTACATCGTCGGCCAGGGCGAGGCGAAGCGCGCGGTCGCGATCGCGCTGCGCAACCGCTGGCGCCGGCAGCAGCTGTCCGACGAGCTGCGCGAGGAAGTGCATGCCCAAGAACATCCTGATGATCGGGCCGACCGGCGTGGGCAAGACCGAGATCGCCCGCCGGCTCGCGCAAGCTCGCCCGCGCGCCGTTCCTCAAGGTCGAGGCGACCAAGTTCACCGAGGTCGGCTACGTCGGCCGCGACGTCGAGCAGATCATCCGCGATCTGGTCGAGATCGCGATCTCGATGACCCGCGAGCGGCTGCGCAAGGAGGTCCAGGCGTCGGCCGAGCTGAACGCCGAGGAGCGGGTGCTGGACGCGCTGGTCGGGCCAGAACGCCCAGGGCGAGACCACGCACCAAGTTCCGGCGCATGCTGCGCGGCGGCGAGCTGGACGACCGGGAGATCGACATCGCCGTCTCGGATTCCGGCGGCGGCATGCCGATCATGGACATCCCCGGCATGCAGGGCGGCCAGATGGGGATGATGCAACCTGAACGAGCATGTTCGGGAAAGCCTTCGGCCAGGGCAAGCAGAAGACCCGCAAGCTGCGCGTCGCCGACGCGCTCAGCCCAGGTCACCGAGGAAGAGGCCGACAACCTGCTCGACCAGGACAAGCTGGTCCGCGCCAGGCGATCGCAGCGGTGGAGAACAACGGCATCGTCTTCCTGGACGAGATCGACAAGATCGCCGCCGGTCCGAGCCAGACCAGCCGGCGACGTCAGCCGCGAGGGCGTGCAGCGCGACCTGCTGCCGCTGATCGAGGGCACGCAGGTCGCGACCAAGCACGGCACGGTGCAAGACCGACCACATCCTGTTCATCGCCTCGGGCGCGTTCCACTATCGCCAAGCCGTCCGACCTGCTGCCGGAGCTGCAGGGCCGCCTGCCGATCCGCGTCGAGCTGCAGGCGCTGCACGCGCGACGACTTCGAGCCGCATCCTGATGGAGCCCGAGAACAGCCTGATCGAGCAGTACAGGGCGCTGCTGGAGACCGAGGACGTCACCCTGGACGTTCACAGGAGGACGGCGATCGACGCGCTCGCCGACCTGGCCGCGGAGATCAATTCCAGCGGTCGAGAACATCGGCGCCCGGCGCCTGCACACCGTGCTGGAGCGGCTGCTCGACGAGATCTCCTACACCGCAAGCGAGCGCAGCGGCGAGGAGGTCGTGATCGACGCCGACTACGTCCAGACCCAGGTCGCCGATCTCGCCAAAAACACCGACCTGTCGAAGTTCATCCTGTAGGGCAAGCGGCAGTTATCACACACACCGTAGGGTGGATTCGCCGCCGATAGGCGGCAATCCACCGCGCGTCCTGTTGAAAATTTCGCTCAGTAACCACCAAGACACGAAGGCACCAAGGTAGCGGTTTCAACACAGAGGGCACAGAGTTCACGGAGTGGCGGGTTGCTGCGCGAACCCGCCCTACAAGCGGTACCGGTTGTCAGGCCGACCGGCGGCTCTGGGCCGGTTGTTCGCCGCTGTTGCCGTGGGATTCGCTCGTCGCCTGCGCGCCGGTGCCGTCGGCGGCGCGGGCGCGCAGGTCGGCCAGCATACGGTTCACCGTGTCCTTGTCCAGGCCGTGGATCTGCTCGGACAGGCGGTTGGCGAGTTCGGTCGCCTCCGGGCTGAGGCCGCTGGTGTCCACCGTCACGCGCGGGTGCGACAGATCGGCCAGGCGCTGCAGTTCCTCGGCGTCGTCCCAGATGATGTTGAGCGCCTGGCACACCCGGTGCACGAACCGGCGGTTGGGCCGGCCGCGGTGGCCGTGCTCCAGCGCCGAGAGATAGGCGGGCGAGACGCCCAGGTCGGCGGCCATCTGCTTCAGGGTCAGGCCGCGCTCGCCGCGGAGGTCGCGCAGGCGCTGGCCGAATGGGGTCATGAGACCTCCCGTGGCGTTTCCCTCCCGAAGCCGGGACCTCGGGGCCCGGCGGCTCGATCGCCGCAACCGCGCGACGGCGCGATTCCCGGCCCCCCACGCCAACGTGACCCGATGCAGGGCAGCGATCAACCGCTTGAACATAGGGCGATTTTGTGGACCGCCCGGTTACAGGCGCCACCTCGGACGGCGCCCGGCCGCCCCTGCGCCAGCGTATACGTCCGTTACTAGGGGTATCTTATTCAGTCCGCTTGATAAAGCCCATTGCCCCGCCGCCCCACGGCGCAGGCGTGGCGACGGGCCGCGTCGCCCGCCCGAAGGGTTGCGCTTGGGGGAACGGTGGCCCGGCCGGGCGGCGCTACCCGCGCTTGCGCTTGAGCAGAACGTAGAGCGCGCCGCCGCCGCCGTGCTTCGGCTGGGCTTCGTTGACCGCCACGATGCGCTCGCGCAGCGGCGGCATGTTGAGCCACTTCGGCACTTCCTGCTTGAGCACGCCCGGCCCGCCGGAAAAGGTGCCCTTGCCGGTGATCACCAGCACGCAGCGCTGCCCGCGGTCGGCGGCGGCGACGACGAAACTGGTGAGCGCGTCCTGCGCGGCCGCGCGGGTCATGCCGTGCAGATCGATCCGCCCCTCGATCTCCAGCCGGCCGCGCTTCAGGCGGTCGGCGGTGCGCCGGTCGACGTTGTGCAGACGCCCGGGCGTGACACCGGGATCGGGCGCCTTCGTGGGCTGGATCGGCGGGGTCGGCTGCGGCCGCGGCGGGGCCTTCGCCGGCTTCTTCTGCGGCGGCGAGGCGGGGGCGTGTTCGCCCCTGACCTGGGCGGCCGTCTCGTCGGGGCTGGCGTCGGGCACGTCGACCGGGGCGCGCTTGGAGTGGCGCATCGGGGTCGCGTCGCGCATCACCTGCTGCCACAGGTCGCGCTCCGCCCGGCTGGCGACGCGTTCGCGCCGCCGGCGCGCCCGGCCGCCCGGGGCGTCATCCGCGCTCATCGCCTCCGAAGTCCGCATCCGCCGCGCCGACCACCAGGACGTGCAGGTTCATCGGCCCGTGCGCGCCCAGCTGCAGCGTCTGCTCGATGTCGGCGGTGCGCGAGGGGCCGGTGATCAGGTTGACCGTGCGCGGCCAGTTGTCCGTCCAGGTCCCGGCACCGCTCCGGGCCCCGTCGGCCCCGAGCCGTTCGCGCAGCCGGTCCCAGGCGTCCTCGTAGGCGCCCAGCACCTCCGCCGCGCGCACCACGATCACGTGGGTGGCGGGCAGGAAGTTCAGCGTGGTCGGGCTGGTGTCGCGCGAATACAGCAGCAGCGTTCCGGTCTCCGCCACGCCGGCGAAGCCGCGCGAGACGCCAACCCCGGTTTTGTCCTCGCCCGGGCCCTGGTCGACCTGCAGCAGCGGCGCCTTGCCCTGCCAGTCCAGCTCAATCAGGTCGGGGTGCGGGGCGAGCCTGGCCTGCGCGGCCTCGTTGCGGCCCTGCAGGTAGGACAGCACGGCCTGCGGCACCTCCGCCATGGTGTCCAGGCGCTGGGTGGTGGCGGCGGCCTCCTCGGCCATCTGCTGGAACAGCTTGACGGTGTCCTCCCGGCCCAGCTGGCCGCGCGCGGGCACCGGGCCGCGCGGCGGGTTGGCGGTGCGCCGCTGGAGCGCCTTCAGCCGCTCGCCGGTCAGCGGGCCGCGCTTGAGCGACCGGCGGACGGCGGTGAGCACGCGCGCGCGCTGGCTGTCCTTGACGCTCATTCGGCCGGCTGCCCCTTCTTGGCCGCGGTGTCTTCGCGGGCGCGCGCGTGCTGGCGCTCGGCCCACAGCTGCTGGAAGGTCTTGCCCTCGGGCGCGGGGAAGTCGCGGTGCCGGGTCCAGCCGCCGGCGAGCGGCAGCCAGCCGAACCGGCCCTTGCGCTTGCCCACCAGGTGCATCGCCTTCGCCTGCAGCCGGGTCGCCAGCTGGTACAGCGCCGGCCGGCGCGCCAGCGATCGCCCACAGCTTGAGCCCGGTGCGCGCGGGCAGCGGCTGCAGGTGGCGCTCGTACTCCCGCTCGCGCCAGTGGCGCATCATCTTGGGCAGCGGGATATGCATCGGGCAGACCGACTGGCAGCGCCCGCAGAAGGTCGAGGCGTTGGGCAGGTGCCCGGCCTCGTCGACCCCGATCAGGCTGGGGGTCAGCACCGCGCCCATCGGGCCCGGGTAGGTCCAGCCGTACGCGTGGCCGCCGACGGCGTGGTAGACCGGGCAATGGTTCATGCACGCCCCGCAGCGGATGCAGCGCAGCATGTCCTGGAACTCGCTGCCCAGCATTGCCGAGCGGCCGTTGTCGAGCAGGATGACGTGGAACTCGTCCGGCCCGTCCAGGTCGCCCGCGCGCTTCGGGCCGGCGGAGAAGGTGGTGTAGACCGTCTGCTCCTGACCCGTCGCGGAGCGGGCGAGGACGCGCATGATCGTGCTCGCGTCCTCCAGCGTGGGCACGATCTTCTCCAGGCTGGCGATCACCACGTGCACCCGGGGCAGGCACTGCGTCAGGTCGCCGTTGCCCTCGTTGGTGACGATCACGGTGGCGCCGGTCTCGGCGATCAGGAAGTTCGCGCCGGTAATCCCGACGTCGGCGTCCAGGTAGCGCTGGCGCAGCACGGTGCGCGCCTCGTTGACCAGCTCGCGCGCCTCCGACAGCGCCCGGTCGGGCGGGAACTGCAGGTGGTGCTTGCGGAAGTCCGCCTCCACCTGGTCGCGGTTCAGGTGCACGGCGGGCGCGATGATGTGGCTGGGCGGCTCGCCGCGCAGCTGGATGATGTATTCGCCCAGGTCCGTCTCGACCGGGACCAGCTCGTGGTTCTCCAGGAACTCGTTGAGGCCGAGCTCCTCGGCCACCATCGACTTGCCCTTGGTGATCGTCTTGGCGCCGCGGCGCTGGCAGATCTCGAGCACGTGCTGGCGGGCGTCGTCGGCGGTGGGGGCCCAGTGCACCTGACCGCCCTGCGACGTCACGCGGTCCTCGAACTGCTCCAGGTAGAAGTCCAGGTGCTCCAGCGCGTGGTCCTTGACCTCCTTGGCGTGGTCGCGCAGCTGGTCGAACTCGGGCAGCCGGTCGACCGCCTTCTGGCGCTTGACGATGAAGCCCTGCTTCATGTTGCCGAGCGCGCGCTGCAGCTGCTGGTTGTCGAGCGCCTTGGCGGCGTTCTCCTTGAAGGCGTGGGAGGTCGGCTGCATGGCTCAGCCCTCCTTTCCGGCGGCCGCGGTTTCGAGCTCCGCCGGGCTTTCGCCCGCGGCCTCGCCGATCGGCGGCGTGTCGTGGGTCATGTCGGCCAGCACCTCGGCGACATGGCGGACGTGGACGGCCGAGCCGCGGCGCTGCAGCTTGCCGGCGATGTTCATCAGGCAGCCGAGTTCGCCCGCGAGCAGCGTGTCCGCCCCGGTCGCCTCGACCGACTGCGCCTTGTTGGTCGACCATCTGGTTGGAGATCTCCGGGTACTTGACGCAGAAGGTGCCGCCGAAGCCGCAGCAGACTTCCGTGTCCGCCAGCTCCTCGATCTCCAGCCCGGCGACCGAGGACAAGAGCGTGCGCGCCTGGCCCTTCAGGCCGAGCTCGCGCAGGCCCGCGCAGGCGTCGTGGTAGGTGACCTTGCCCGGGAAATTGGCGTCGACCGCGTCCACGCCCATCACGTCGACCAGGAACTGCAGCAGCTCGTAGGTGCGCGCGGAGAGATCCTCGGCGTCGCGGGCGAGGTCGGGGTCGCCCTCGAACAACTCGGCGTAGTGCGTGGCGATCATGCCGCCGCAGGAGCCCGACGGCACCACGACGTAATCGTAGCCGCGGAACGCCTGGATCACCTGCTGGGCGATCAGCTTGGTGTCCTGGCGGTCGCCGGAATTGAACGCCGGCTGGCCGCAGCAGGTCTGCGCCTTCGGCACCTCGACCGTGCAGCCGGCGTCCTCCAGCAGCTTGACGGCCGCGAAGCCGACGCTCGGGCGCACGAAGTCCACGAGACAGGTGACGAACAGCCCGACCCGCGGGTTGCGCGGCGGCGCGCTCGCACCGGATTTTTCAGCCTTTGCGGCCATCTAGCGCCCTCCCCATGTACGCGCGCCAAAATGGCCTTGGGCGGCGCATAAGGCAAGCCGCGCGGCTCACGTCGGCTGAGGCCGGTGTTTCACGTTAAACACGGCGGGAGGGGGTCTCGGCATCATGCGCCTCTCCCTTGAGGCTAGGGGATTCTCGGAGTCCGAAACCCGCGGCATTCGGAGGGTGAGAAGGTTTTGCAACTCGGAAAGAGCTGCGCAGACGCCGCCGCCGCCATGGCGAACGTAGCCCGGCAGCGAAGGCGAAAAGTCAAATGCTAGTATCTCATGGCGACGACTCGCAGAGCCAAATGTGCACGCTTGAAGAAGCAATAAACAATCCGTGCATACCCTAGCCCTTGAGGGGAGAGGCAACCCACCGTTCGGCGTGCGCGACGGGCACGGCCTGCGCGGTGGGGTGCCGCAAAGCGCGGCCAACCCACCCTGCGAGCGCTTCGGCCCGATCGCCGCCTCGCGCGCGCCCGGCGTCCCGTGGCACACTGCCTGCCTGAACGGCGCATCGAGGACGCGGAGGTGCAGTATGCGGAGTTTCCTGATCGCGGGCGCGGTGCTGGTGCTGGCGGGCGGAACCGCGCTCGCCGGCGACGTACGCCCGCCCAAGGGCGCGGACGCGCGCGGCGGCAGCAGCGGCGGCGGCCTGACCCTGCCCAGCAGCGGCGAGGTCGCGGGCCCGGACATCCGGACCACGATGGAAGAGAAGCGCAAGCAGGACCGCGGCGAGACGGTCAGCAAGGACAAGGTCCAGGAGTTGCGCGAGATGGCGATCGACGAGTTCGGCCAGAGCTCCAGTTCAAAAGACGGTCGCAACTGACCGCCCGGATCGGGCGACACGCCATCGTTTGTTAACGCCGCCCCCCTCGCGCGCCCGGACGCCGTGCGCTATACCGGAGCGCTACCCAGAGCGACAGGCTCGAAGGCCGAACCGGCTTTTCATCGCGAATTTCGCTCTACCTTATTGAAGAGCGGGCAAGATTCAGCTGGAAGGTGATTCCACCGTCCAGCATCTGGCCCGAGCCGCGCCGCGCCGCTACCGGAACCGCCCCGATGCCCCTGGAAAGCTACGACCTGCCGTCCGCCGACCCGCCGTTGCCGGTCGCGCGCACGGCGGCCAACCTGCAGGACCTGCGCAGCGGGCTGGAGAGCGTGCTGCCGCCGCGCGACCTGGACCGCACGCTCCGGGTCGCGAGCTGGAACGTCAAGCAGCTGGGCGGCCGGCCGCGCCTGCCCGAGAGCTACTGGTACATCGCCGAGGTGCTGTCGCACTTCGACGTCGTGTTCCTGCGCGAACTGTCGGGCGACGTGGGCGGGCTGGAACGGGTGCGCGGCCTGCTGGGCGACAGTTGGGCGTATCTGGTTTCCGACCTGTTGGGCGGCAACGACACCGAAGAGCGGGTCGGCATCGTCTACGACAGCCGCACGGTCCAGTTCACCGGCATCTGCGGGGAGTTCGTCCTGCCCGACACCGAGGTGGTCGGGCGCCGGCGGGTGCCGGTGCGCGCCCTCGCGCGCTCGCCCCTGATGGCGACCTTCCGCGCCGGCAGCTTCGACTTCGCGCTCGCCGGGCTGCAGCTGCGCGACCTGCCGGCCGACACGCCGGACCCGGAGGCCGGGCGCCGGGCGGCGGCGGAGGCGCTGGCGCTGCACATGGCCGAGCGCACGGTCGACCCCGGCGCGCGCACCCGCAACCTGATCCTGCTCGGCGACTTCGACTTCCACGAGGGCGGCAGCGCGATCGCGCGTGAGCTCACGGCCAACGGCTTCGGCATCCCGGTCGGCCGCGACGCCCTGCTGGCCGCGCGCGAGGGCAAGGTCGGCCGGTTCTACGACCAGATCGCCTACCGCTTCGGCGACCGGCCGCGCCTGGCGCCGCTCGGCCAGGGCGTCCTGCCGCTGTTCGACTGGGTGTTCCGCGACGACCAGTACAGCCGCTACCGCCCGGAACTGCGCAAGGACGACGGCCAGGCCCCGCGCGACGCCGCCACCTTCTACCGGCAGTACTTCCGCCGCGACCAGCTGTCCGACCACCACCCGCTGTGGGCCGCCTTCGACATCGACCTGGACGCCGACCGCCTGGACCGCCTGGCGCGGTAGGGCGCACTCCGTCAAAATCACCCCCTCTCCCTTGAGGAGGCTTTTGCACGCGGGCAGTAGCAGCCGTGTGGCGTGCTTCGACACGCCAGCCTCCGGCTGGCTACTCAGCATGAAGCGAGATTTAAGTTTCTGACAGACCTCAACCTTCATCCTGAGTAGGACGCCGAAGGCGTGCGTGTCGAAGGATCCCATACGGCTCCCTGGCGAGTGTGCAAAAGTCTCTCCTATTGGACGAGAGGGGATGAGTCGGCGCCGCTGCCCCTCCCACTGCGGCCAGCGGTCGCAGGCGGATTCCCTGGCGGCGCGTGCGCAAATCGGTATACCTGAGCGCATCACTCTGGTTTCGCGCACAGGAGCTTTCCATGCCGCTGCACGTCATCCCCTGGCTGATCGGGGCGTTCATGCTGACGCCGTTCGTGATCTGGCTGGGCCTGGCGCTGTTCGTGTTTCCGGGCGCCTGGAACGGCTTCGACAAGGTGGTCGGCACCAGTGCCCTGATCGCCTCCGTGCCGCTGGTCGCCTGGTTCTACATCCGCGGCATCGCCAGTTTCGCCAACTCGATGGCGGGCCGGCACGCGGACGGCCACCTGGTACACCGCCTGCCGCGCCTGATCCTGGCCGGCCTGCCCGGGCTGACCGGCGTGCTGGCGCTGCTCGCCGCCGGCTACGTCGCGGGGACCAGCGCGCCGTTCTGGACGGTCACCGTGCCGCTCGTGGTGGGCGCGCTGGTCGCCGCCGCGATCGTCGGCGGCGAACGCGCCGCCCGCCGGATCGGCGCGGCTTAGCCGCCTCCCGCTCTGGCGGACTTTCACGGCCTTGCCGCCACCTGCGGGGCGAGGCACCCGCCATCCCACGCGGCCGAATTCCGTAGGGTGGATTCGCCGCGCCAGCGGCAATCCACCGCGCACGACCGCGCAGCTGGCACCGCCGCTCGGCGGGTTGCTGCGCGAACCCGCCCTACGGCGGCTTCCCTCCATTGGCGGAGCGGGAACCCGTTACGACAAAGTGCCTACGAAAAAGGGGCTCCCTCATCGGGAGCCCCTTTCGCGTTGCCGGCCGCTTGGCCCGGTGCCTACTCCGCCGCCTCGCGGTAGGCCTCGACCGGCGGGCAGGTGCACACCAGGTGCCGGTCGCCGTAGGCGTTGTCGACGCGGTTGACCGGCGCCCAGTACTTGTCGTGCAGCAGGTGCTCGGCCGGGTAGGCGGCGACCTGCCGGCTGTAGGCGTGCGACCAGCTGTCGGCGGTGACCTGCGCCAGGGTGTGCGGGGCGTTGACCAGCGGGTTGTCGTCCTGCGGCCAGGTGCCCTTCTGCACCTCCCGGGCTTCGCGGGCGATCGTCAGCATCGCCTCGCAGAAGCGGTCGATCTCCGCCTTGCTCTCGGATTCGGTCGGCTCGACCATCAGCGCGCCCGCGACCGGCCAGGACATGGTGGGCGCGTGGTAGCCGAAGTCGATCAGCCGCTTGGCGACGTCGTCGACGGAGATGCCGCAGTCGTCCCGCAGCACCCGGGTGTCGACGATGCACTCGTGCGCCACCCGGCCCTGCTCGCCGCGGTAGAGGATCGGATAGCCCTCGCTCAGGCGGTGCGCCAGGTAGTTGGCGTTCAGGATCGCCGTCTCGGTCGCCCGGGTCAGGCCCTCGGCCCCCATCATGGCGACGTACATCCAGGAGATCGGCAGGATCCCGGCGGAGCCGAGCGGCGTGCCGCAGATCGGCCCGATCGCCTGCTCGCCGCCGCACGCGGCGTCCAGCGGGTGGCCGGGCAGGAACGGCGCCAGATGCTCGGCCACGCCGACCGGGCCGACGCCCGGACCGCCGCCGCCGTGCGGGATGCAGAAGGTCTTGTGCAGGTTCATGTGCGCGACGTCGGCGCCGAAGTGGCCCGGGTTCGCCACGCCCAACAGCGCGTTCAGGTTGGCGCCGTCCATGTAGACCTGCCCGCCGGCGTCGTGGACCTGCGCGCAGATGTCCTTGATCGCCGATTCGAACACGCCGTGGGTCGAGGGATAGGTCACCATCAGCCCGGCGAGGTCGTCGCGGTGCTTGTCGATCTTCGCCTTCAGGTCGTCGACGTCGACGTTGCCGTGATCGTCGCAGTCGATCAGCTGCACCGTGTAGCCCGCCATCTTGGCGCTCGCGGGGTTGGTGCCGTGGGCGCTGGTCGGGATCAGCACGACCGAGCGGTGCCCCTCACCGCGCGCCTGGTGGTAGGCGCGGATCAGGAGCAGGCCGGCGTACTCGCCCTGCGCGCCCGAGTTGGGCTGCAGCGTGACCGAATGGAAGCCGGTCATCCGGGCCAGCTTGTCGGCCAGGTCGCCCGCCATCTTGTGGTAGCCGGCCGCCTGGTCCTTGGGCGCGAACGGGTGGATCTGCGCGAATTCGGGCCAGGACACCGGCTGCATCTCGGCGGCGGCGTTCAGCTTCATGGTGCAGGAGCCGAGCGGGATCATCGAGCGGTCGAGCGCGACGTCCTTCGACTGCAGCCGGCGCAGGTAGCGCATCATCTCGGTCTCGGTGTGGACGGCGTTGAAGTTCGGATGGTCGAGGTAGTCGACCCCGCGCTTGAGCGCATTCGGCAGGCCGTCGACCGCCTTGCCGTCCATCTTGGCCGCCTGCATGCCGATCTCGGCCTTGCCGGCGAACGCCTGCAGCAGCGCGTCCACGGTGGCCGGCGTGCAGGTCTCGTCCAGCGCGACGGCGACCCGGCCGTCGTCCATGGCGCGCAGGTTGATCTCGTGGTCGTCGAGCGCGCGCTTCAGGATTTTCTGCGCGTCCTTGCCGGCGTCGACCGTCAGGGTGTCGAAGAACTGCCGGTTGACCCGCTTGAAGCCGAGTTCGTCCAGCCCGGCCGCCAGGATGCCGGTCAGGCGGTGGACCCGTTCGGCGATCGTCCACAGGCCGTCGGGGCCGTGCCAGCAGGCGTACAGCCCGGCCATGTTGGCGAGCAGCACCTGCGCGGTGCAGATGTTCGAGGTCGCCTTGTCGCGGCGGATGTGCTGCTCGCGCGTCTGCAGCGCCATGCGCAGCGCCGGGTTGCCGTCGGTATCCACGCTGACGCCGATGATCCGGCCCGGGACGTTGCGCTTGTACTTGTCGTGGGTGGCGAAGAAGGCCGCGTGCGGGCCGCCGTAGCCGAGCGGCACGCCGAAGCGCTGGGAGTTGCCGAGCACGACGTCGGCGCCCCAGCTGCCCGGCGCCTGCAGGCGGCACAGCGCGAGCAGATCGGTCGCGACCGCGACCAGCGCGCCCTCGCCGTGCAGCGTCTCCACCAGCTTGCGGTGGTCCGGCACCTCGCCGGTCGTGTCCGGGTACTGCAGCAGCACGCCGAAGGCGTCCTGGCCCGGGAAGTTCGCCGGGTCGTCGACCTTCAGCTCCAGGCCCAGCGGCTCGGCGCGGGTGCGCATCACGCCAATCGTCTGCGGGTGGGCGTTGGCGTCCACCAGGAAGCGCTTGGACTTCGACTTGGAGACGCGCTGCATCATCGACATCGCCTCGGCCGCCGCCGTCGACTCGTCGAGCAGCGAGGCGTTGGCGAGTTCCATGCCGGTCAGGTCGATCACCATCTGCTGGTAGTTCAGCAGCGCCTCCAGCCGGCCCTGGCTGATCTCCGGCTGATACGGCGTGTAGGCGGTGTACCAGCCCGGGTTCTCCAGCACGTTGCGCTGGATGACCGGCGGGGTGACGGTGTTGTGGAAACCGAGCCCGATCAGCGACTTCGCCGTGCGGTTCTGTGTCGCCAGGCCGCGCAGGGCGTCCAGCGCCTGCTGCTCGCCCATCGGTTCGCCGAGCGGCATCCGCTCGGTCTCGCGGATCGTCCCGGGCACGGCCTGGTCGACCAGCTCGGTGAGCGAGCCGACGCCCAGCGCCTTCAGCATGGCTTTTTCCTCGGCCGCATCGGGTCCGATGTGCCGGCCGATGAAGTCGCCGGTCTGAGCCAGCTCGCTCAGCGCCGGCTTGCGGTCGCTTTGACGCTGTTTCGCCATGATTAAGGGTCTCCCTTGTATCGGCGCGGCCCGTCAGTCGACGCCCCGCCGGCGCGTACGCCGCGCCGGGAACGTCGCTCGATCCCGTCTCTATCGTTCGTGCTTGCGCGCTACGTCGCGACGGCCGCCGCCCGATCAGGGCGCGCGACGCCGCGGTATCGCCCGCCAGCGCGGCGGTCGCCGGCTCAGCTTTCGCCGGCTCAGCTCTCGCCGCAGTGTTCCTTGTAGGCCGCCTCGTCCATCAGCGCCTGGACCTGGCTCTGATCGGCGATCTTCATCTTGAAGAACCAGCCGCCTCCCATCGGGTCGCTGTTCACGGTCGCCGGCTCGTCCGGCAGCGCCTCGTTCGGCTCCAGGATCTCGCCGCCGACGGGCGCGTAGACCTCGCTCGCCGCCTTCACCGACTCGACGACGCCGACCTCGTCGCCTTGGCTCACCTCGGTGCCCGCTTCCGGCAGTTCGACGAACACGATGTCGCCCAGCTGCTCCTGGGCGTGGCTGGTGATGCCCACCGTGGCGGTGCCGTCGTCCTCGATCCGGATCCACTCGTGATCGGAGGTGTAGCGCGTCTCGCTCATCGTCGAAGTCTCCCTGCTGTCCCGTCTCTTTATTAGGGCCCCTCGCGGTGCAACGGGCCCCATGTGTTCAACGTTTTTCCGGCGGCAATAGTTGCCGTACGCGGCGGCTTAGCCCTGGGCGGCGCGGACTTTCGGCCCGGCGAACGGCAACTTCGCTACCCGGCAGCGCCGCGGCTTGCCACGCACCAGCGCGTCGACCTCCGACCCCGGCTTGGCGTAGGCGGCCTGCACGTAGCCCATCGCGACCGGCGCGCCGACGCTGGGGCCGAAGCCGCCGCTGGTGACCGTGCCGATGCGCGCGCCGCCGCCCGGCGCGTACAGCTCCGCGCCCTCGCGCACCGGCGCGCGGCCGTCCGGCAGCAGCCCCACGCGCTCGTCCGGCGCGCCGTTTTCCAGCTGCTGACGGATCGTCTCGCCGCCCGGGAAATCGCAAGCGTCCTGCCGGCGCTTGGCGATCGTCCAGGTCAGGCTGGCCTCGACCGGGGTGGTCGCCTCGCTCAGGTCGTGGCCGTACAGGCACAGGCCGGCTTCCAGGCGCAGCGAATCGCGCGCGCCCAGCCCGACCGGCTCGACTTCCGGCTGGTCCAGCAGCTGGCGGAACAGCGTTTCGGCGTCCGCCGCCGCGACGGAGATCTCGAAGCCGTCCTCGCCGGTGTAGCCGGAGCGGCTGACCAGCACCTCGATGCCGGCGATCTCGCCCCGCATCATGGTCATCGGCGCGAGCTCGGCCGCGGCGGGCCCCAGGCGGTCCATCACCGCACCCGCTTGTGGGCCCTGCAGGGCGATCAAAGCGCGCTCGTCCAGGCGCTGCAGCTTGGCCTCGCCGTCCAGCTTGCCGGCGATCAGGTCGAAGTCGACCGCCTTGCGCGCGGCGTTGACCACCAGGAACAGCCGGTCCTGCAGATCGTCCTCGGCCGGCCGGGCGGCCATGAAGTCGTCGACGATACCGCCCTTTTCGTTGAGCAGCATGGTGTAGCGCAGCTTGCCCGGCTCCAGGCCCTGGATGTCGCCGGGGACCAGCCGCTCCAGCGCGGCGTCCGCGCTGCCGGCGGCGTCGATCAGCCAGGCCTGGCCCATGTGGGAAATGTCGAACAGGCCCGCCCGGCTGCGGGTGTGCTGATGCTCGGCGACGATGCCCTGGGGGTACTGCACCGGCATCGAATAGCCGGCGAATTCGACCATCTTCGCGCCCAGCTCCTGGTGGAGGTGGGTCAGCGGCGTGGTCTTAAGCGCGTTGTCGGATACAGGACTGCCGGCCTCGTCCGCAGGGCTGCGGCGTGTCGGCGGTGTCGCGGCACCCGCGGTCGAAGGGTCGGCCATGACGTCTCTCCCGGCTCAGACGGTTCGGTTCCAGGCGGCGGCGGCGGCGCGTCTTCCGATCCTCCCGGGCGACCGGCCTCGCAAGGCCGTCCACCGGGATGATCCGCCGCCATGCCCCCTCTGTCGTCTGACCTGAGAGATTCACCGCGAGTCGGGGCCGCAGAGATGCGAACGCCGACACTCGAGCCGCGGTTTACTCCTTCGGTGCGCTGCGCGAGAGCGGGAAGATACCCGCGCGCTCGCTCTCCAGAGTGCCCGTCGCCTTACGGTCCTTTTGCCTGAGAGTTTCCGGGGCGGTTGCTCCTTCGGCGCCGGGCCTGGGCCGCCGGTCAACGTGCCGGCCGCCGCGCATCGACCCGATCTCTCCCGCAAGGCGAATATGGGCTATGGCTCCACTCGATTGTCAGCGGAAATGGTAGACCAACCCCCAGGCATGTCAACCGACCGCTGACGCGTTCCCGCCAGATGGCGTCGGTTCTGGACAATTCACGGGCGCGGATGCGGCGGGTCGTGCCGCGGCCAGCGTGCAGGGGAAAACGCGACGGCTACCAGCGGCGGACCGGGCCGACGTCGACGTGGACGAAACCGGAGCTGGGGTAGTAGCCCACGCCGCCGCGCCGCAGCCCGAGCGCGGCGTCGCGCACCTGCTCGGTGGAGCGGTTGGGCACCACGATGTCGATCGCCATCGCGCGGGTGTGGTAGCTGCGCTGGGCCACGCCGCCCGTGGCGGCGCGCAGCATCGCGTTGGTCTTGGGGGCGCGGTAGCCGGAAATAATCTGGAACGGCGCGTCGGTGCGCAGTCGGTGGCGCAACTCGTCCAGCAGGACGTACAGCCGCCGGTCGATCCGCACCACGTCGCCGGTGCGCCAGTCGCGCAGGATGTAGTCGAGCCGCGCCAACCCCTGCGCGTCGAGCCGGCCGCGGGTCATGTAGGCCGCGCTCAGCCGCTCGCCGGTGTGCAGATGCTCGAAGGTCAGCTCGCGCACCGCCCGCGGGGGCCGGATGAACGCCGCCGCCGGCGTGCTGACCGCCGCCAGCGCGGCCCCGGCACCCAAGCCCGCCAGCAGGCTGCGCCGGCCGAGCGGGCGTGCCGGGTCGTCGGCGGCGCCGTGATCCGTCGGCCGGCCCGATTCGATGGCGTCGGTCACGTGGCGCTGTCCTTCGACCCCGAAGCGATTCCAAGCAGTCACGCCGCGTTCTTGCGGTGCAACGCGAAGCATAAGCGTGGCACACCAAGGTGGCGAAACGGTTAACGATTGCAAGAAGTTTTATGTGAAATGGCGTCGTGACCGTTTTGGGCTGGGGTCCCGAGCATCCTCGCCGTCACGGCACCGGCCGGCTGGCGAGCGCCTCAGCGAGCGCGCGGTCGCGGCCGTAGATGTCGGGACGGAAGTGCACCGTGCCGCCCTCCCCGATCCAGACGGTGGAGTAGGTCAGGTGCACCGGCACCGGCTCGGGAAGGCGCACGGGGGTGGTCTCGCCGTGGTCGAGCAGCCGGTCGATCAGCGCCCGGTCCCAAACCGGCGAATCGGCGGCGGCGTCGGCGGCCTTCGTCGTGGGCGCGGGGGGCAGACCGAGCGGCTTGCGCAGCTTGTCCGTAACCGGCGTGCCGCCGAGCAGCGCATGCGCCAGCTCGAACGGCTTGGCGACGCGGATGCAGCCGGAGGAGAAGGCGCGGCTGGCCCGGGTGAACAGGTTCTTCGCCGGACTGTCGTGCAGGTAGACGTGGTGGGCGTTGGGGAACATGAACTTGACCCGCCCCAGCGGGTTCTTCGGCCCCGGCTCCTGCACGATCTTGTAGGGGAAGCGCTTGGGCGTCACCTCCGCCCAGTCGATCGTGGTCGGATCGAGCCGGTCCGCGCCCGCCGCCCAGCCGGCGTAGAGGCTCATGTCGTTCGCGGCCAAGTAGCCCGGATCGCGCCGCAGTTCCGGCAGCACGTCCTCGCGCAGGATGGTCGGCGGCAGGGTCCAGTCGGGATTGAACTCCAGGTAGGTGATTTCGTCGGAGAACACCGGCGTCTTGCGGAACGGCTTGCCGACGACCGCGCGCATCGACAGGCGCACGCTGCCCGACTCGACCAGCTCGACCTCCTGGCCCGCCAGGTTCACCAGCAGGTAGCGCTCGCCCAGATCGTCCGGCATCCAGCGCCAACGCTCCATGTTGACCTCGATCTGGGCGATCCGGCTGTCGACCGGCACGTTCAGCGCAGCCCGGGTCTTCGGCCCGACGATCCCGTCCGCCTCCAGCCCGTGGCGGTCCTGGAAGCGCCGCACGGCGAGCGCCAGCTGATCGTCGAACTGATCGGGCGTATCGCTGTCGATCGTGAGGTCGCGGGACGCCCGCAAGCGGGCGCGCAGCGCCGCCACGTCGGGTCCGGCCATGCCCTGCTCCAGGGTGCGCCCGGCCTCGACCCGCGGCCAGCCGCCCGCTTCGGCAAGCGCGCGGTAGTCCGCCAGCGCCCGGCGCAGCCGCCGGTAGACCGGGTTCGCCGGCGCCCGCGCGTCCAGGAGCGCCGCCGGATCGTCGGCCGCCGCGAGCGCCGCGAGCAACCCGCCGGCGTTCGGCGCCTGGGCCGGCGCGGGCGCGTCCGCGTCGACCGCGCCGGGACGCACCCGGCCCTGTGACAGATCCCGGGCGTAGTGCAGGAACTGTGCGCTCAGCCGCAGTTCCAGCCCGGCGCGCGCCGCCGGGTCCGACAGGCCCGGGAGGTCGGCGCGCAGGGCCGCCGGGCGATAGTCGACCGGACGGAGCCCTTCCCGCCCGGCCGCCTCGAGCCGGTCGAGCAGCGTCTGGGCGCGCGGCACGCCGGCGTTCAGCCACAATGGCGCGTGGCCGCGCGCGGCGTAGAAGTCCCGCAGCGTCTGCGGCGCCACACCGCGCGGCAGGTCGGGGAGCTCGCCCGCGAGCCGGGCTTCCAGCGCCGGCGCTTGAAGGGCGGGCGCTTGAAGGGCAGGCGCTTCGGGGGCGGACGGCTGCGCGGCTCCGGCCTGCGGCGCCGACAGGACCGCGGCCATGGCCGCGAACGCCGCCAAGCCTACACGCAATGAACACATTCTTTTTAAAGACTTCCTGCCTAGATTTCGGGTAAACAAACGATCGGATTCAGGTGCATGCGCATCGTAACAGGCACGGTACGACGTGAAATGAACGGTTTCGAGCTTTCGCAACGCAGTGCTTTCAAGCTGACGCGCGTCCTGGGGACGCTGCGCGCGGCGCTAGCGGCCGCGCTGCTCGTGCTGGCCGCGCCGCTCGCCCCGGCGGGCGCCGCCGATACCGCGTCGGGGCCGCGCAAGCAGATCCCGGACATCATCGGCGCGATGCAGACCACGACGGCGCATTACGAAACCACGCTCGCCGATCTCGCCTACCTGCACAACCTGGGCTACGTCGAGCTGGTCGCCGCCAACCAGGACCTGGATCCCTGGATGCCGGGCGAGGGGACGCGCATCACCCTGCCCAAGCGCCACATCCTGCCCAACGTCGACAAGAAGGGCATCGTCATCAACCTGGCGGAGCCGCGGCTGTACTACTTCCCGGCGGACAAGCCGGGCACGGTGAAGACCTACCCGATCGGCATCGGCCGGGAAGGGCTGGACACGCCGACCGGCGAGACCCGGATCACCCGCAAGCGCCAGAACCCCGCCTGGCGGCCGACCAAGGAAGCGCGCAAGGCCGATCCCAGCCTGCCGGCGGTGGTCCGCGCCGGGCCGGAGAACCCGCTCGGCGCCTACGCCCTCGACCTCGGCTGGCCGCTCTACCTGATCCACGGCACCAACAACGTCTGGGGGATCGGCCGGCGGGTCAGCCGGGGCTGTATCCGGATGTACCCGAACGACATCCAGACGCTCTACAACACCGTGCCGTCGAACACGCCGGTGCAGGTGGTCGAACAGCCGCTGAAATTCGCCTGGGACGGCGACACCTTCTACATGGAAGCCCACACCACCGCGAAGCAGGCGGGGCAACTGGAGAAGACCGGCAGCTTCGAGCCGGACCCCGACCTCGACCTCAAGCAGCGGGTCCAGGACGCGCTCGGCGAGCGCACCGCCCAGCTGGACTGGGACACCATCCGCCGCGCCGTCGCCCAGCGCCGCGGCATCCCGGTCGCGATCGGCAAGGCGGTGGAGAGCTAGGCGGCTGGCCGTGTCGAGCAGCCGTAGGGTGAGTTCGCGCCAGCAACCCACCAAGCGGTGTCGCGCATGGCACCGCCGCCATTGAGACTTTTGCACGGCTGTGGCGATACCCGTCAGTCGTGCTTCGACACGCCGACCTCCGGTCGGCTGTTCAGCATGAAGCTGAAATATGTATATGAAAAACCTACAACTTCATCCTGAGCAGGCTGGCGCAGCCAGCCGTGTCGAAGGACGTTCGACGGGTGCTTTAAGCAGCCGTGCCAAAGTCTCCGCCATTGGTGGATTGCCGCTGGCGCGGCGAATCCACCCTACGGGCAGCGCCCTACGGCAGCACACTACGGAAGCACGCCGGCCGCCCCTACTCCGCGCCCTTCACCAGGAACTGGTTGCCGAACCAGCGCCAGCGGTTGTCCGGGCCCATCTGGGTGCAGTTGATGCGCACGCGGCCCTTCGCGAACGGCTGGTCGAAGCGCATTTCGACGCGCTGGCCGCCGAGGCGCTGCACCTCGACCTTGCCGCGGCCGCTTAGATAGCAGTCCAGCCCGGCGATCGATCCCACGCTGTCGTCCACCGTGAAGCCGTACATCGGCGGGTTCTCGTCCGGCCCCAGCAGGTTGTCGTCGGGCACCACGTCGTGCACCGGCAGCGGCAGGGCGTTCACGGCGGTGCGGAAGCGGTCCATGCCGCCGTAGGCTTCGTTGAGCGCGAAGCGCGGCAGGCCAAAGCGCTCGCTCGTGCGAGCGATCGCGCCCGACTGCTGACCGAAGCCGGCGACGAAGCCGACCTCCCGCGCGATCCGCTGCACCGGGGTCGAATATTCGCCGTAGGGGTAGGCGATCAGGTCGGGCGCCTGCCCCAGCTCCGCCTTGAAGCGCGCCTGCGAGCTCTCCAGCTCCTCGCGGACCCGGTCCTCGGACAACAGCGGCAGGTGCGGATGGGTGGCGGTCTGGCTGCCGATCGTGGCGAGGTCCATCCGCGCCAGTTCGCGCAGCTGGTCCCAGGTCATGTACTCCCGGCCGCCCACCGGCTCGGTCGCGACGAACAGCGTGAACGGCAGGCCGGCTTCGCGCAGGCGCGGCACCGCCTCCGCCCAGACCGACCGGTAGGCGTCGTCGATCGTGATCGCGACCGTGTAGGGCGGCAGCGGGCGGTCCTGGCGCAGCGCGGCCACGATGTCGGGCAGCGGCAGCACGTTGTATTTCGGCTTCTTGAGTTCGGCGATGTGCCGCTCGAACTGGTCCAGCTTGATGTTGGTGCTGGGATAGCGGCCGTCGCCGAAGCGGTGGTACATCACCACCGACGCGCCGTTGTCGACCGCCGGCTTGGCCGGCGCGTCGCCGGCGTCGGTCTGCGCGGCGGCCGGCGTCGCGGCGAGCGGCACCAGCAGCACGGCGGCCGCGAGGGCCGCGGCGGCGGGACGAAACAGGCGAAACAGCGGAATCAAGGCGACGGCACTCCTTCCACGCGGGCGTTCGAGAACGGGCTAGTCTGGACGGGCCGGCCGCGGCAGCCACGCCACCGGTGGGCGAAGCGGCTCCGGGCCCCAACTGGATCGCGGACTCTGACGGGGCATCCGGCAGTGCACAAGGCCGGCTCTTGCCGTCCGGTTAACCGCGGGCCAGATTGCGGCCCGGCTGCAACCGGGCGCCACGTGGCGCCGGCGCCATCGGCCCGGCTGAAACAGCGACCACCGCCCGAGACCGATCACACACGCCGTCATAAGGCTGGAGAGGCGATGAGCGAGCGGATGCTGAGCGATACCGGCCTGGACCTGTTGTTCCGGGAAGCGCGCACGCACAAGGGCTGGCAGGACCGCGCGGTCAGCGACGTCACGCTGCAGGCGGTCTACGATCTGGCGAAGTGGGCGCCGACCAGCGCCAACTGCCAGCCGATGCGCGTCGTCTTCGCCAAGTCGCAGGACGCCAAGGAGAAGCTGCGCCCCGCCCTGATGACGGGCAACGTCGACAAGACGATGGCCGCGCCGGCCTGCGCGATCGTCGCCTACGACCTGGAGTTCCACGAGAAGCTGCCGGAACTGTTCTCCCAGGCGGACGCGCGCAGCTGGTTCGCCGGCAAGCCGGACGCGATCCAGGAGAACGCCTTCCGCAACGGCTCGCTGCAGGGCGGTTATTTCATCCTCGCCGCCCGCGCGCTCGGCCTCGACGTCGGCCCGATGAGCGGGTTCGATCAGGACAAGGTGAACCAGGCCTTCTTCCCCGAGGGCCGGTGGAAGGTGAACTTCCTGTGCAACATCGGCTACGGCGACCCGGACCAGCTGCCGCCGCGCGACAAGCGGCCCAGCTTCGAGGAGATGTGCGACATCCAGTAGGGTGTGCGCCAGTGATTCCCCTCCTCCACTGGGAGGCGGGGCTAGGGGAGGAGGTGGCCGCTTCCATAGACCGTGCGCACCTCCTCTCCCTGTCGCTCTCCTCGCAGTGGAGGCGAGGGGACCCGCGTCTGGCGCCGCGCCACCCCGCGGGTGTCGCGTGCGTTGACCGCCCCTCAGGTGCCCTCCGGCCGGGCCATCATCGCTTCCGGCAGCACGCTGTCGGAGAACACCGGCAGGCGCTGGCGCGCGTTGAACAGCTGGTAATGCCACCACTCGTTCTTGAAGAAGTCCCAGCCCGCGGCCGTCATGATCCCGAGCAGCAGCGCGCGGTTGCGCTGGGCTTCGATCGCGATGTCGGTGCGCGCGTGGTGCGCCTGGGCGGTGAAGGCGTCGAAGCCGGTGCCCATGTCAAGTTCGCGCCCGTCAGCGTCGATCAACGTCAGGTCGACGGCGGCGCCTCTGGAATGCGGGCCGCCGCGGCGCGGATCGGCGACGAACTCGTCCGACGGGTAGGCGTTCCACAGCGCCCACTGCGCTTCCGGCGGGCGGAACGCGTCGAAGATCTTGAACCGGTAGCCGAGCGGCCGGGCGAGCCCGATCGCCCGCTGCAAAAGCTCGGCCGCGATCGGGTGCAGGTAGGCGACGGCGTTGGCGTAGATCGGCTGGCCGGTGACGTTGTCGGCGGTGGCGTAGCGCAGGTCGATCTCGACGTCGAACTCGGGCGGCGCGATGCGCTGCAGCGGCATGACGGCTCCTTCTCTGGCACCTCGTGGCCGCGCTTGTACCACGCCGCGCGACCGGGCGCAGCCGGCGCGCGGGGCGCGCACGACCGGGGCGTTCGCAGATGACCGCCCACCGGACCCTGCTCGCGTTCGACGCCGCCGGCCGGGGCTGTTCGGCGGCGGTCTGGCGCGACGGCCGGGTGCTCGCCGCCGACCGGGCGGCGATGGCGCGCGGCCAGGCCGAGCGGCTGGTCCCGATGATCGAATCGGTGATCCAGGCGGCCGGCATCGCCCACACGGACCTCGACGCGCTCGCGGTCACCACCGGCCCGGGGGCGTTCACCGGGGTCCGGATCGGCCTGGCGACCGCGCGCGGCTACGCCCTGGCGCTCGGTATTCCGGCGGTCGGCATCGGCAGCCTGACCGCGATCGCCGGCGGCACGCACGCCGAGGAGCGCGCGGGCCGCACCCTGTTGGTCCTGATCGACGCCAAGCGCGCGGACGTCTACGCCCAGGCCTTCCATCCCGACCTCAGCCCCGCGACGGCGCCGATGGCGCTCACGCCCGCCGCGCTCGACGCCGCCCTGCCGCCGGGGCCGCTGCTGCTGGCCGGCGACGGCGACGCGGGCGCCCAGGACGCGCTGCGGGCGGCCGGGCGCGACCTGACCCGGTCCAGCGCCCCTGCCCTGGCCGATCCCGGCACGATCGCCCAACTCGCCGCCAAGGATCCGCTCCCGGCGGCGGACGCACCGCCGCCGCGGCCGGTCTACCTGCGGCCGCCCGACGTCACCTGGCCCGCCGGCCACGGCCCGCGCGAACCGGCCGGTGCCGAATCGGTTGGGGCCGCATCAACTGGAGCCGCATCGACTGGGGCCGCATCAACTGGGGAGGACCCCGCATGACCCCGCCCAGCGACGACCGCGACACCGGCGGCTCGCAAGACACCGATCGTCCGGTCAGCGACGCCGCGATCCAGCCGGCCGGCGGGCTGGACGCGCCGGTGATCGCCGCGCTGCAGAACGACGTGTTCCCGCGCGAGCGCTGGTCGGAAGCCGACGTCGCCAACCTGATCGAGGGGCCGGGGGCGATCGCCTTCCTGGCGACCGGCCGGGACTACGGCGAGGTCATGCCGCTCGCCTTCGTGCTCGCCCGGATCGCCGCCGACGAAGCGGAGATTCTGACGCTGGGCGTGCTCCAGGACGTCCGGGGCAAGGGCCTGGGCCGCCGCCTGGTCGAGGCGGTCGCCGACAAGGCCCGGGCGCAAGGGGCACGGCGGCTGCATCTGGAAGTCGCGGCCCGCAACGCCGCCGCCCGGGACCTTTACGCCAACCTGCGGTTCGCCGAGGTCGGGCGGCGCGAGCAGTACTACGACGACCGCGGCGACGGCCCGGACGACGCGATCCTGCTGGCGCGCGACCTGCGCTGAGCCGGGACGGCTCCGGCGGCCGGCACGGCGCGCGACGGCTGTTCGCTGGCCCGGCGAATGTGCGCCGTGTCGCGCGCCTGGCGCAGTTTTCGAGTGGTACCCGGCAAAGGCCGCGTCATCCCGTACGCGGGACCCCGACATTACCGATAGACGACAAATCCAAGGCTAGGTTTTTTAGTTAAAGCGATCGAAACAGCGTTTTCCGACCCTGGCGACGTATTTTCTTGTTGCTTCCCACAGGCGGCTTTTTTATAAGCCCATAAGATAAATCCAGAAGCCGGGGAAGACCCATGGCCGACGAAGCCAAGTCCAACGAAATTCTCGACCTTACGACGACGATCGTTTCCGCCCACGTCTCCAATAACGCGGTTGGCGTCGACGATCTTCCCAAGCTGATCCGCGACGTGCACGAGACGCTGTCGCAGGTCGAGCAGGGCCGGACCACCCAGCCGGAGAAGCCGACCCCGGCGGTGCCGATCAAGAAGTCGATCACGCCCGACTACCTGATCTGCCTGGAAGACGGCAAGAAGCTGAAGATGCTCAAGCGCCACCTGAAGACGGCGTACAACATGACGCCGGAAGAATATCGGGAGAAGTGGGGCCTGCAGGCCGACTACCCGATGGTGGCGCCGAACTATGCCAAGCAGCGCAGCCGTCTGGCCAAGGAGATCGGCCTCGGCACCCGGTCGCGGCGCGGTTAAAGCTCAGTCGGTTGAGAGCCGAACCGGCGCTGCGCGAGCATCTCGGCCTAACCGCGTAAAACGGACCGAGCGTCAGCCGAGACGTGACACACCGTCTCAGGGTCGTGGGCTCAGGGTCGTGGGCTCAGGGTCGTGGGCTCAGGGTCGTGGGCTCAGCGTCTTGGCCTCGCCGTCTTGCTCGATGGCACTCAAGTCGCGCCGGCGCAGCAATACGGGCGCGCGGTCTTCCCGGACCGCGCGCCCGTTGCGTTTCCAACGCGCTGCACGCCAGGGCCGCGCACGCGCCGCCGCTTGGCCCGCCGGCGCCGCTGGTCGGGTCCGCCTTCGCCGGGTGCGATCGGCCATTGCGGCCCAGGGGGCGGAGCGGCTAGGACGGGCTTGACCATAGGCGTAGCAAGGCGGGTGCGTTAGACTGCCCGGCCCGAAGACCACGCACCCGGCCTGCAGTGCCTGCGCTGGCGCGCGCGCAGCCGCAGACACCGGCGATCGGGCCCCCGCGGTCGACCCGATCGATCCGGCCCGGGAGCCGACGCGCAAGCCGGCCGGTGCGAGGGAGAGAGACACCAGCGATGCAGCCCAGCGAACGCAACGAGGCGCGTCCGGTCGACGCGGCCTCGGGCAACCTGCACATCCGCCTGGCGGAAAGCGCGGAGGAGGTGCGCGCCTCGCAACGCCTGCGCTACCAGGTGTTCTGCGAGGAGATGAAGGCCAAGCCGACCCCCGAGCAGGAGCAGGCCGGCCTGGAGTTCGACGGCTACGACGCGCACGCCGATCATCTGCTGGTGTTCGACCAGCAGATCGGCGACGGCCCGCGCGCGGTGATCGGCACCTACCGGCTGATGCGCCGGCCACAGGCGGAGTCCGCCGGGCAGTTCTACACGGTCGACGAGTACGATATCTCCGCCCTGCTCGACACCGAGGGCGAGATCATGGAGCTCGGCCGCTCGTGCGTCGCCGCCGGCTACCGCACCGGCGCGATCATGCAGCTGCTCTGGCGCGGCATCGCGGAATACGTGCTGCACTACGACGTGCGGATCATGTTCGGCTGCGGGTCGATGCACGGGACCGACCCGGCGGAGCTGGCGCCGCAGCTCTCCTACCTCTACCACAATCACCTGGCCCCGGAAGGGCTGCGGCCGGTCGCGCTCGCCGACCGCTACGTCGACATGAACCGGCTGAACCCGGACGGGTTCAACGCCAAGCGCGCGCTCGCCTCGCTGCCGCCGCTGATCAAGGGCTACCTGCGCCTGGGCGGCTTCGTCGGCGACGGCGCCGTGGTCGATTACGATTTCAACACCACCGACGTCTGCGTGGTGGTCAAGACCGACCTGGTCACCGAGCGCTACGTCCGCCACCTGACCCGCGACGAATCCGGCGCGCGCTCGGGCGGCGACGGCGCCTGAGCGCGGTCCGGTCGAACGAGCCGCAGATGGCCGAAGTTTCCTTCCAGTCGCCCACCCGCGCGGCCGCCCGCCTGGCCGCCTACGGCCTGTTCACGCTCGTCCTGCTCCCGGTGCAGGCGCTGGCGCTTGCCGTGCACACCCCGACCGCCAAGCGCCTGCCCGGCTGGTACCACAAGCGCTGCCTGCGCCTGCTCGGCCTGAAGCTGCGCCGGCACGGCGAGAAGGTGCAGGGCCACCCGGTGCTGTTCGCCGCCAACCACGTCTCCTACCTGGACATCGCGGTGCTGGGCACGGCGCTGCCGCGCGCGTCGTTCGTCGCCAAGGCGGAGGTGCGCGACTGGCCGTTCTTCGGCCTGCTCGCCAAGTTGCAGCGCACGGTGTTCGTCAACCGCACGGCGCGCCGTCAGACCTCGGAGCAGCGCGACGAGATGACCCGCCGGCTGGAGGCGGGCGACGACCTGATCCTGTTCCCCGAGGGCACCAGCGACGACGGCAAGCGCGTGCTGCCGTTCAAGAGCGCGCTGTTCTCGGTCGCGGAGAAGCGCCCGCACGGCGCGCCCCTGACCGTGCAGCCGGTTTCGCTCACCTACACCAAGCTCGACGACCAGCCGATGGGCCGCTACCTGCGCCCGTTCGTCGCCTGGTACGGCGACATGGACATGGCCCCGCACATCTGGGAGGTGCTGGGCCTGGGCACGATCACCGCGGAGGTGGTGTTCCACCCGCCGGTGACGATCGACGAGGTGGGCAGCCGCAAGGCGCTCGCCCAGCACTGCCAGGACCGGGTCGCCCGCGGCGTCGCCGAGCTGTTGAGCGGCCGCACCGGCGTCTCCGCCGCCGACGACGACCCGGACGACGACGACCCGGACGACGACGACACCGACGACAGCGAGCGCCGCGCGGCGGAGTAGGGGGCGATGTCCAAACCCCTCTCCCCAACGCGGGAGAGGGCGGGGCCCGCGCGGCGCAGCCGCGTGGGAGGGTGAGGGGGACCCCCGATGCCCGCCGAGGAGTCCCCCTCACCCTGTCCCTCTCCCGCGGTGGGGAGAGGGGACGCGCTGATGCGGTCGTTTTACGCGCCCGGCGCCCCCGTTCGCGGGAGCGCCACCACGCGGACTCGCCTGTTACCCGGCCCCGGTGCTAGGTTCCGATGACAGACACCGACGTCAACGACGGACCCCGCATGAGCGACACGACGCGCGCGAAGAAGAAGCTCTACATCAAGACCTACGGCTGCCAGATGAACGTCTACGATTCCGCCCGGATGGCGGACGTGCTGGCGCCGCTTGGCTACGCCCCGGCCGACCGGCCGGAGGACGCCGACATGGTGATCCTGAACACCTGCCACATCCGCGAGAAGGCGGCGGAGAAGGTGTATTCCGAACTGGGCCGGCTGCGCGCGCTGCAGCAGGAGCGCGCCGCCGACGCCGGCCGGCAGCTGATCGCGGTCGCGGGCTGCGTCGCCCAGGCGGAGGGCGAGGAGATCCTGCAGGCGCGCGCCCGCAGGTCGACATGGTGGTCGGTCCGCAGACCTATCACCGCCTGCCCGAGATGGTGGCGCAGGTCGAGCGCGCCGGCCCGCGCGGCGAGACCGGCGGGCGCGGGGTGATGGACACCGACTTCCCCGAAGAGGACAAGTTCGACCGCCTGCCCGAGGAGAGCGCGCCGCAGGGCCCGGCCGCCTTCCTGTCGATCCAGGAGGGCTGCGACAAGTTCTGTACCTTCTGCGTCGTCCCCTACACCCGCGGGGCCGAGTTCTCCCGGCCCGCGGCCCAGGTGCTGGCGGAAGCGAAACGGCTGGCCGCCCAGGGCACGCGCGAGGTCACGCTCTTGGGCCAGAACGTCAACGCCTACCACGGCGAAGGCCTGGGCGGCCGCGGCGAATCGGGCCCCGGCGAATGGGGATTGGGCCGGCTGGTGCGCGAACTGGCGGAGATCGATGGGATCGAGCGGATCCGCTACACCACCAGCCATCCGCTCGACGTCGACGACGAGCTGATCGCCGCCCACCGCGACGTGCCCGAGCTGATGCCGTTCCTGCACCTGCCGGTGCAGTCCGGGTCCGACCGAATGCTGAAGGCGATGAACCGCCGGCACACCGCCGACGACTATCGCCGGATCGTCGGCCGCCTACGCGAGGCGAACCCGGATCTGGCGATGGCGAGCGACTTCATCGTCGGCTTCCCGGGCGAGCGCGCGGAGGACCACGCCGCGACCCTGCAGCTGATCGCCGACATCGGCTTCGTCCACGCCTATTCCTTCAAGTATTCCAGCCGCCCCGGCACGCCGGCCGCGACCATGGGCGAGGCGGTGCCGGAAGACGTCAAGGACGCGCGCCTGCAGATGGTCCAGCAGCTGCTGGGCGAACAGCAGAAGGCCGCTCACCACGCCGTCGTCGGCCGGACCCTGCCCGTGCTGCTGGAGCGCAAGGGCAAGCATACGGGCCAGCTGGTCGGGCGCACGCCCTACATGCAGAGCGTCGCGGTGGAGGCGCCGGAACACCGGATCGGCCGGATCGCCGACATCGAAGTGCTGAGCGTGCGCGGCAACAGCTTGCACGGGCGCCTTGCCGACGCCACTTCCAAGGGCAAGATCGACACTCCGAGCAGCCCGCCGACCCGGTTCGAGGAGAGCACGGCCGTTTGAGCTCCGCGTCTTCCAGCAGTCAGCCCCGTCCGGAACAGCCCCTGCAGCTGCAGTTCGACGACAACAGTCTGCTGCCGCTGCTGTTCGGCGAGCACGACCAGCATCTCGCCCGGATCGAGCAGCAGCTCAACGTCTCGATCGCGACCCGCGGCAACAAGATCGCGATCAGCGGCGATCCCGACGCCGTCACCGCCGCGGAACAGGCGCTGAACGCCCTTTACCGCCGGCTTGAGAAGGGCATGGGCGTCGATCGCAACGAGGTCGACGCGGCGATCCGCATGTCCGACAGCACCGCCGACGCGAGCCCCGAGCAGCCGGCCGCCGAGCCCGCGCAGGCCAAGCGCGGCGCGACCCAGGTCCACGCCGAGGATCTGTCGATCCGCACCAAGCGCAAGACGATCACCCCGCGCTCCAACCGGCAGGCCAGCTACATCCAGGCGTTGCGCGACCACGATCTGGTGTTCGGCCTGGGCCCGGCGGGCACCGGCAAGACCTACCTTGCGGTCGCGGTCGCGGTGGAGGAACTGCTGCAGGGCCGGGTCGACCGGATCATCCTGTCGCGCCCGGCCGTGGAAGCCGGCGAGCGGCTGGGCTTCCTGCCGGGCGACCTGCGCGAGAAGGTCGATCCTTACCTACGCCCGCTGCAGGACGCGCTGTACGAGATGCTGCCGGGCGAGCAGGTGGTCCGCCGCCTGTCCTCGGGCGAGATCGAGGTGGCGCCGCTCGCCTTCATGCGCGGGCGGACGCTGTCGAACTCCTTCGTCATCCTGGACGAGGCGCAGAACACCACCGCCGTGCAGATGAAGATGTTCCTGACCCGCCTGGGCGAGAACGGCCGGATGGCGATCACCGGCGACCTGTCGCAGGTCGACCTGCCCAAGGGCGAACTCTCCGGCCTGCGCGACGCCTGCGAACTTCTGACCGGGATGGAGGGCGTTAGCGTGTTACGCTTTACCGACGCCGACGTCGTCCGCCACCCGCTCGTCACCAAGATCGTCCGCGCGTACGAGGCGCGCGACAACACCCAGTCCGACCGGCGGAGCGCGAGCGGCGGCGAAACCGGCTAGAGCGAAACCGATGAAAGCCGGACCACCTTTCATCGTGAATTTCGCTCTAACTTATTGAAGAGCGCGCGGCGTCCCTGCCGCACCCATCCCCACCGCCGTCAGCCCGACCGGCAGGCGGCCTAACGAGAAGCGACGAAGTACCGGCGAGCCGAAATGAGCGAACGACCTTCGAGTTCCACCACGCCTACCCCCGCCCCGGAGGATTCAAGTCCGGGCGCGTCCGGCGCCGATGTCCAACCCCAGGGCGCGGCCGTGCCGGGCGCGGAAACTTCGACCGACTTTCGACCCGCGGGACCGCCCGCCGGCGCCGTCTCGCCCCAGCCCGACGATGATCGCGCGCCGGGCGCGTTGGACCCGGGCGCTTTGGACCCGGGCGCTTTGGACGTGGCGGTCCTGATCCAGGACGCCGGCTGGACCGACGCGCTGCCCACGGCCGATGTTCTCGCGCACGGGGCCGCGCTCGCCGGCTGGGCCGCCCTGCCCGCCCGCGCGCGGCCCCGCGCGCCCGCAGGCGCCGAGGTGAGCGTCGTGCTCGCCGACGACGCCACGGTCCGGGACCTGAACCGCGCCTATCGCGGCCAGGACAAGCCGACCAACGTCCTCTCCTTCGCCAACCTGGAAGACGCGCACGCGCCCGACCGGCCCGACGGCGAGCCGGTCCTGCTGGGCGACGTCGTGCTGGCGCGCGAAACCGTGCTGGCCGAGGCCCGGGCGCAGGGCAAGACGCCAGGCGATCACCTGAGCCACCTGTGCGTGCACGGCCTGCTGCATCTGCTGGGCTACGACCACATGGCCGAAGCCGAGGCGGAGGCGATGGAGGCCCTGGAACGCCGCGTGCTCGCCGGGCTCGGGATCGCGGACCCGTACGCGGGCGATCGGCCGATTACACAGGCGCCGCACGCGTGCGCGGGAGGTGGGTCATGAGCGACAACAGCTGGAGCACGCCCACGGGCGAGCCGCGCACCGCCAACACCGCCGTGCGCGCCAACGGCAACGGCCGTCCCGCCCAGACCAAGGCGAGCGAAAAGGGCGAGCAGACGCTGGCGCAACTGATGGGCACCTGGCTGCGCAACCTGGTCCGTCAGCGCAGCAGCGACCACGCCTCGCTGCGCTCGACCATCGAGGAGATCATCGAGGAGAGCGAGCGCGAGGACCAGGAAGGCAGCGCCATCGGCACCCACGAACGGGTGATGCTGGCCAACATCCTGCACCTGCGTCACCTGACCGCCTACGACGTGATGGTCCCGCGCGCCGACATCCGCGCGGTGCACGTCGACAGCTCGCTCGACGACCTGATCGACGTGATGAGCCAGGGCGGCCATTCCCGCCTGCCGGTCTACCGCGACAGCCTGGACGACGTGATCGGCCTGGTGCACATCAAGGACGTGCTGGCGCACGCCAAGAACAAGGCGGCGTTCAAGCTGTCCCGGATCACCCGCGAGGTGCTGTTCGTGGCGCCTTCGATGCCGGTCCTCGACCTGCTTCTGGAGATGCGCCTGTCGCGGGTGCACATGGCGCTGGTGGTCGACGAGTTCGGCGGCATCGACGGGCTGATCACCATCGAGGACCTGGTCGAGGAGATCGTCGGCGAGATCGAGGACGAGCACGACGTCGCCGAAGGGCCCAAGCTGGTCGCGCGGCCGGACGGCTCGCTGGTCGCCGACGCGCGCACCCCGATCCAGGAGTTCGAGGAGCGCGTCGGCGCGATGCTCACCGACGACGAGCGCGACGAGGACATCGATACGCTGGGCGGCCTGGTGTTCTACATCGCCGGCCGGGTGCCCGGGCGCGGCGAGCTGATCGTCCACGACAGCGGCGTCTCGTTCGAGGTCATGGAAGCCGATCCGCGCCGGGTGAAACGCCTGCGCGTGCGCAACCTACCGCCCTGGCACACCTACGCCGACGACGACGGAGCGTAGGGCGATGGGCACGGCTAGATTGTCCGCTCTCCGCCAGACCTAGATTGTCCCCTCTCCTCCACTGGGAGGAGAGGGCTAGGGAGAGGAGGTGAGCAGGGCGCTTCGAGCGGCGCGGCAACCTCCTCCCCTAACCCCTCCTCCCAGTGGAAGAGGGGGATTCAGTTGCCGCCCGTCATCCCCGGCGTTTGTTCCAGGCACGCCGCCACCCCGAAACCGAGCCTTCCGCATGACCGCCGCCGCGCCCCGGGAGACCACCGACGCCGCGCCGCTGGCGCGCCTAGCCGCGCGCATGGCGGCCCTGACCGGCTGGCGGCGGCTCGCCGTGGCGGCTTTGCTGGGGGCCTCGACCGCGCTCGCCCTGCCGCCGGTGTACCTCGTCCCGCTGATGGTCCCGGCGGTCGCCGGGCTGCTCTGGTTGAGCGCGGGGACGACGCGCATCCGCAGTGCGTTTTGGGTCGGCTGGGCGTTCGGTCTGGGGCACTTTGCCGCCGGGCTGTACTGGATCGGCATCGCGTTCTTCGTCGACGCCGCCCGGCACGCTTGGATGATGCCGTTCGCGGTGCTCGGGCTCGCCGCGGGGCTGGCGATCTTCAAGGGGGCGATGCTGGCGGGCCTGCGCGCCCTGCCGCTGTGGGACCGGCCGGGCAGTACGGCGCAGGCGTGGGCCCGCGTGCTCGCCCTGGCGGCGCTCTGGACCGTCGGCGAATGGGTACGCGGGCAGATCCTGACCGGCTTCCCCTGGAACCTCGCCGCCACCGTCTGGGGCTTCTGGCCGGCGGCCCAGCAGGCGGCCGCCCTGGTCGGCGCGTGGGGGCTCAGCCTGCTGACCGTGCTCGCCGCCGGACTGCCCGCGCTGCTGGGATGGACCCACGGGCGGCGGGCCGCCTGGACCGGCGCCGCCGCCGCGCTTTGCGTCGTCGCGGTCGTGATCGGCGGCGGCCTCCTACGCCTGCAGGCCGCGCCCGAGGCGGGCGCGGAGGTCCACAAGGACGTGCGGCTGCGGCTGGTCCAGCCGGGCATCCCGCAGCACCTGAAGTGGCGCGACGACCTGCGGCTGCAGCACGTGCGCAAGCACGTCGAACTGTCGCGCCGGCCCGGCTTCGACAGCCGCACGCACGTGATCTGGCCGGAGACGGCGGTCCCCTATTTCCTGTCGCGCCAGCCGGACCTGCGCCGCCTGCTGGCCCGCGCCGCGCCTTCGGGCGGCGCGCTTCTGACCGGCGCGCCGCGGATGTCGCAGCGCGATGGCCGGCGGGTCTACCACAACAGCCTGGTCGCGCTCGGTCCCGAGGGCGAGACGCTGGGCAGCTACGACAAGGTCCACCTGGTGCCGTTCGGCGAGTACGTGCCGCTGCGCGAGTACCTGCCGCTGCCCAAACTGACCCAGGGGTCGGGCGACTTCACGCCCGGCGACGGCCATGCGGCTCTGAAGATCGACGGCCTTCCGCCATTCTCCGTCCTGATCTGCTACGAGGCGATCTTCCCGCGGGAGGTCGTCAAGCCCGGAACCCGGCCGGCCTGGCTGCTGAACGTGACCAACGACGCGTGGTTCGGGGTGTCCTCAGGCCCCCACCAGCACCTGGCGAGCGCCCGGCTGCGGGCGATCGAACAGGGCCTGCCGCTGGTCCGGGCGGCCAACACGGGAATTTCCGTCATCGTCGATCCCTGGGGCCGGACGCTGGAACGTCTCGGCCTGCAAAGAGTAGGCATCCTGGACGGCCCTTTACCGCAGGCGATCGACGGCCGCACGCCCTACGCACGCTTCGGCGATCTTCCTGCCCTGTTGCTCACTTTCGGCGTGCTGGCCATCGGGTTGATATTGCGCCGTTTTTGAGGCGCGCATCGACACTCAAAAGACGTATCTAATAACAATTATCGCGCCATACGTGTACCATCGTATTCCTGTACATGGTAGGAGCCGTCACGTAGTATCCGTGCGTCTAAAGGGGATTACGGGGTTCCACGCCTGTGTTGACCGCATACGGGTGTATGAGTAGAAACACGCCCCAACGTGTAACGAGCGGCGTTGGGAGAAGTCAGGACGCATGAGCGGCAGCGATCGACCCACTTACGGACGCGGTTCCGGCCAGCCGAACCCGATCGACGTTCACGTGGGCAGCCGCGTGCGCCTGCGCCGGACGCTGCTCGGGATGAGCCAGGAGAAGTTGGGCGAGGCGATCGGCCTGACCTTCCAGCAGGTTCAGAAGTACGAACGCGGCGCCAACCGTATCGGCGCCAGCCGGCTGTACGATCTCGCGCGGGTGCTCGACGTCCCCGTCTCCTTCTTCTACGAGGAGATGAGTTCGGAGACGAAGGAGCGCTCGCCCGCCCTCGCCCAGGGCCTGTACGAGGAGCCGGAGCCCTACGAGCCGGACCCGATGGCCAAGCGCGAGACGCTGGAACTGGTGCGTGCGTATTATCGGATCGCCGATCCGCAGGTGCGCAAGCGGCTGTTCGACCTGACCAAGGCGCTGGCCGTGCACGACACGGACGAAGAAGACGCGTCCGCGGCGGACAAGCAGACCGGCTGAGCCGACCGCCGCCGGACGAATCTCCCACCCATGTTCCGTCTTTGAGAGCGCCTGGGCGCCCGTCGCCAGCCCACGCCAGGGCCGCGCGGTCAATGTGCCGGGCGTGGCCGTGTTTGCGCGCTTGACCCCAGGGCTATGACGCGGCACTTGTTCGCCGCGTTGCGGGGGGCGTGTACCCGCGGCGCGGACCGACCGGCCGGCCGGTTGCCTCTCGTCCCGTATCATCCGAATCGGAGCGTATCAGCGTGCGACGCGACAGTTATCTCTTCACCAGCGAGTCCGTCTCCGAAGGCCACCCGGACAAGGTCTGCGACCGGATCTCCGATGCCATCGTCGACACCTTCCTGTCGCACGACGCGAATTCGCGCTGCGCGGTCGAGACGCTGACCACGACCAACCGGATCATCCTGGCCGGCGAGACGCGCGGCCCCGCGTCGGTCACCGCCGACCTGCTGGAAGAGGTCGCGCGCAAGGCGGTGCGCGAGATCGGCTACGAGCAGGACGGCTTCCACTGGCAGAAGGCCGTGTTCGAGAACTTCCTGCACGAGCAGTCCGCCGACATCGCCCAGGGCGTCGACGCCGGCGAGGACAAGGACGAGGGCGCGGGCGACCAGGGCATCATGTTCGGCTTCGCCTGCGACGAGACGCCGGATCTGATGCCGGCGCCGATCTATTACGCCCACAACATCCTGCAGTCGCTGGCGGAAGCCCGCCATTCCGGCGCCGAGCCGGAACTGGAGCCGGACGCCAAGAGCCAGATCACCCTGGAATACCGCGAGGGCGAGCCGGTGCGCGCGACCAGCGTGGTCGTCTCCACCCAGCACAGCGAAAACGCGACCACCGAACAGATCCGCGAACTGGTCCGCCCGCACGTCACCAACGTCCTGCCCGAGGGCTGGATGTGCCCGGAGGACGAGTTCTACGTCAATCCGACCGGCCGGTTCGTGACCGGCGGTCCGGACGGCGATTCCGGCCTCACCGGGCGCAAGATCATCGTCGACACCTACGGCGGCGCGGCGCCGCACGGCGGCGGCGCGTTCTCCGGCAAGGACCCGTCCAAGGTCGACCGCTCGGCGGCCTACGCCGGACGCTACCTGGCGAAGAACGTCGTCGCGGCCGGCCTGGCGCGGCGCTGCACGATCCAGCTGTCGTACGCCATCGGCATCGCCAAGCCGCTCAGCGTCTACATCGACACCCACGGCACCGGCGAGGTCGACACCGACAAGCTGGCGGGCGTGCTGCGCGAGCTGATGGACCTCTCCCCGCGCGGCATCCGCACGCACCTCAAGCTGAACCGGCCGATCTACGCCCGCACCGCGGCCTACGGTCACTTCGGCCGGCACCCGGACGCCGACGGCGGCTTCTCCTGGGAAAAGCTCGACCTCGTCGACCAGCTTAAGAGCGCCTACAACATCAAGTAGGGGTTGGTCGCCTTCACGCACGGACTTGCACGGCAGCTACCCGTCAGTCGTCCTTCGACATGGCCGCATCGCGGCCGCTCAGGATGAAGTTACAGGTTTTCAGTAACCTACTGTCAACTTCAGCTGGCAGCCGTCCAAGGACGGCGTGTCGAAGCCGCTACGGCGTCTCCTCCGTACGCAAACGCTCTCCACGGAGGCACCGCCCGTCGCCGCGCCCGCTCCCCGCTCCCGCCCCGAAGGCCGACGTCCCTTGAGCCGCGCGTCCCCGACATCGGACGACCGCCCGCACCGGGAGCTGCACGGCCGGCACAAGAGCCGGCCGCTGCGCCCGGCCCAGCAGCGGGTGATGGACGAGCTGCTGCCGCGCCTGCGCGTCGACCCGCCGGCGACCGGCACGCTCGACCCGCGCGCGACGTTCGACGGCGGAATCCGCGAGGTCTGGCTGGAGATCGGCTTCGGCGCGGGCGAGCACCTCGCCTGGCAGGCCGCGCACCACCCGGACGTCGGCGTGATCGGCGCGGAACACTTCCGCGACGGCATCGCCCGCCTGCTGCGCCAGGTCGAGACCGAGGCCCTGACCCGCAACGTCCGCGTCTATCCGGGCGACGGGCGCGACCTCCTGGACGCGCTGCCCGACGCGGGCCTCACCCGGGTGTTCGTGCTGTTCCCGGACCCCTGGCCGAAGCGCAAGCACCACAAGCGCCGCTTCGTGCAGCAGGCGCAGCTGGACCAGCTCTCCCGCGTGCTGGCCGACGGCGGCGAATTGCGCCTGGCGACCGACGATCCGAGCTACCAGCGCTGGATGCTGATCGAACTGCAGCGGCACGGGGCCTTCGCCTGGACCGCCGAACGCGCGGCGGACTGGCGCCGGCGCCCGGACGACTGGCCGGCGACCCGCTACGAACAGAAGGCCGTGGCCGAGGGCCGGCAGCCGATCTTCCTAACCTACCGCCGCCGGGCGCGCTCGGGGTAGGAGCGCGGCAGGCCGCCGAAATCCCCTCTCCCTTGAGGGGAGAGGGCAGGGGCCCGCGCGATCCTTAATCGCGTGGGAGGGTGAGGGTGGGACTCCTCGCCGTTCGCCGAGGAGTCCCACCCTCACCTGTCCTCTCCCCTCGAGGGAGAGGGACCCACGGCGATGGCCGTGGAGCTCGCCGACGGCGCGGCCGTGCGGATGGCTCAAAGATTCCCACCGCCCAGACCCTTGCGAGCGGCTCCACGCCTCGCTATGTTCCGGCTACGTCATAGTTCGGTCGGCCGCCTTCGACTTCGCCGACCGGGCCGCCGAAGGGCGGGCCTGATGGCCCGCTTTTTTGTTATCGGCCCCCAAGGCAGCCGCCAAGCCGGCCGCGCGCCGGGGCCGGCCGGCGGACGTGGAGACGACGTCCGCAACCCGAGAGCCGCGAGCTGACGACGACGATGGCCGAGAGCGCGGACGACACCCGCCGCGAAGCGCGCAAGACCGCGACCGGCAAGGCCGCGGAGATCGAAGCGCTGGTCGAGCCCACGCTGGAGAGCATGGGCTACCGGATCGTGCGCACCATCCTGACCGGCGACGGCGACGACGCGCGCCTGCAGCTGATGGTGGAGCCGGACGACGGGTCGATCATCGATGTCGAGGGCTGCGCCGATTGCAGCCAGGCGATCGAGGCGATCCTGGACGTCGAGGACCCGCTGCCGGGCGGCTACAACCTGGAGGTCTCCTCGCCGGGCATGGACCGGCCGCTGACCCGGCTGTCGGATTACGACCGCTTCGCCGGCTACCTGGCGCGGGTCGAACTGGTCGAGCCGTTCGAGGGCCGGCGCCGCCTGAAGGGCGAGCTGCTGGGCGTGGTCGACGGCGAGGTCTCGATGGAAGTCGACGGCATGGAGTGGCGGATCAGCTTCGACGAGATCGACAAGGCGAAGCTGGTGCTGACCGACGAGATGCTGAAGCAGGCCCAGCAGGCCGCGAAGCAGGAAGAGAAGCAGGCGAAGAAGGCCAAGCGCGGCAAAAGCTGAGCCTTCGCGTCGCACCGGACACACGACACCGGACACCGGACACACGGATGCCGGCCGCCCGCACGCGCGGCCGACCCCCAAGCAGACGAGAACGAGAGCGCAAGATGGATACGGCAACGGCCTTCAAGACGGAAATGCTGCAGGTGGCCGACGCGGTCGCCCGCGAGAAGGGGATCGACCGCGAGGAGGTCCTGCAGGCGATGGAGTCGGCCATCTCCAAGGCCGGCCGCGCCAAGTACGGCCACGAGCACGACATCCGCGCGGAAATCGACCGCAAGAGCGGCGAGATCAAGCTGCGCCGCTACCGCGAGGTCGTGGAGAGCGCGGCGGCGGTCGAGGACGAGCACACCCAGCTGCCGCTCGACCAGGCCAAGGTAAGCGACCCCAACATCGAGGTCGGCGGCCATATCGTCGAGGAACTGCCGCCGATCGATCTCGGCCGGATCGCCGCGCAGACGGCCAAGCAGGTGATCGTCCAGCAGGTCCGCGACGCCGAGCGCCAGCGGCAGTACGAGGAGTACAAGGACCGCGTCGGCGAGGTCGTCAACGGCATCGTCAAGCGCGTCGAGTTCGGCAACGTCTACGTCGACCTGGGCCGCGCCGAGGCGATCATGCGCCGCGACGAGTCGCTGCCGCGTGAGACCTACCGCACCGGCGACCGGATCCGCGCCTACATCTACGACGTCCGCGCCGAGCCGCGCGGCCCGCAGATCTTCCTGTCGCGCAGCCACCCGCAGTTCATGGCGAACCTGTTCCGGCAGGAAGTGCCGGAGATCTACGACGGCATCATCGAGATCAAGTCGGTGGCGCGCGATCCGGGCTCCCGCGCCAAGATCGGGGTGCTCAGCCACGACAGCTCGATCGATCCGGTGGGCGCGTGCGTGGGCATGCGCGGCAGCCGCGTGCAGGCCGTGGTCGGCGAGCTGCAGGGCGAGAAGATCGACATCATCCCCTGGTCGGAGGAGCCGGCGACCTTCGTCGTCAACGCGCTCGCGCCCGCCGAGGTGTCCAAGGTCGTGCTCGACGAGGAGCAGGGCCGGATCGAGGTCGTGGTGCCGGACGACCAGCTGTCGCTCGGGATCGGCCGGCGCGGTCAGAACGTCCGCCTGGCCAGCCAGCTGACCGGCTGGGACATCGACATCCTGACCGAAGACGAGGAATCCCGCCGCCGGTCGGAGGAGTTCCGCCAGCGCAGCCAGATGTTCATCGACGCGCTCGACGTCGACGACGTGATCGCGCACCTGCTGGTGGCCGAGGGCTTCACCGCGATCGACCAGGTCGCCTACGTGCCCGTCGAGGACCTGACCGAGATCGAGGGCTTCGACGAGGAGGTCGCCGAGGAGCTGCGCAACCGCGCCCAGACCTACCTGGAGGAGCGCGAGAGCGAGCTGACCGACCGCCGGCGCGAGCTGGGCGTCAGCGACGAACTCGCCGAGATGGAGCAGCTCAACGCCAACATGCTGGTCAAGCTGGGCGAGAACGGCATCAAGACGCGCGACGACCTGGCCGACCTGGCGAGCGACGAGCTGGTCGAGATGCTGGGCGACGAAGCGCCCGAGCGAGGACGAGGCCGGGCAGATCATCATGGCCGCCCGCGCCCACTGGTTCGAGGGCGAGGAGACCGACCAGGAGACCCCTGGCGAGAGCGCCGGCGAGACGGCCGAGCAGCAGGGCAGCTAGCCGCCGCCTCCGCTCTAGAGGGACCGCGAGCAACGTGAGCGCGCAACCGACGGGCGGGCCGCCAGAGACGCACGCGTGCGTGGACGACGGCGGCGAGACCGATCCCGCGGCGCCGCAGCCCAAGGGGCCGCAACGCCGCTGCATCGCCAGCGGCCGGGTC
The DNA here is from genome assembly GCA_034521655.1 of Rhodovibrio sp. GTDB lineage: Bacteria > Pseudomonadota > Alphaproteobacteria > Kiloniellales > Rhodovibrionaceae > Rhodovibrio. The sequence continues at coordinate 186,763 of JAXHMD010000043.1, read as the reverse complement.
GACGACAAGGCCCGGCTGCTGCGCTTCGCCGTCGGCCCCGACGGACAGATCGTCCCCGACCCCGGGGAGGACCTGCCCGGACGCGGTTTGTGGTTACGCCCGCGACCGGATATGATAGACAAGGCGCGCCGGAAACGGCTGTTCGCCAGGGCCGCGCGCGCCCCGGTCACCGTGCCCGACGATCTGGCCGACCAGGTCGCGCGCCTCTTGCGGCGGCGCTGCCTGGACCGGATCGGGCTGGCCCGCGCGGCGGGCGACGCGGTGGCCGGTTTCGAGAAGGTGCGCACGCTCCTGAAGCGCGACGCGGCCGGGGTCCTGCTGCAGGCCAGCGACACCGCCCCGGACGGCCGTGACAAGGTCCGCCGGGTCGCGGTCGCGGTGCGGCCGGACCTGCCGGCGATCGACGGCTTCGACTCGGCCGAGCTGGGCCAGGCCGTCGGCCGCGAGCGCAGCATGCACCTGGCGCTGCGCCGGGGCGGCCACGCCGACCGGCTGCTGCTCGATGCCTGGCGCTACCAGGCCTTCGCGCCCGCCCCGTTCGCCGTCGACCGCGCCGATGCCGCGGCGATCGGCGGTGCGGACGAGGACGGCGCCGGGCGGGCCGGCGCGGCCGAAGACGCCGGCTAGGCGGCGGGGCAGCGACCCGACACAGGATACGCCGGCGCGGATGCGGCCGGCGGGACACACGAACAAGCTCACCAGACGAGCGCCGGAGCGATATGACGACGAACAGTGACGATGGCGACGACAAGAAGCTGAAGCTGAAGAAGCCCGGCAAGCTCGAACTGTCGAAGACGGTCGAGCAGGGCCAGGTGAAGCAGAGCTTCAGCCACGGCCGCTCCAAGCAGGTGTCGGTCGAGGTCAAGCGCAAGCGCACCTATCAGCGCGGCGAGAGCGGGCGCATGACCGAGGTGCGCCAGGACAGCGGCCAGCAGGAGGCCGAGAAGGCGTTCCAGCCGTCCGGCGGCCAGCAGGCGCCGGCCGGCGAGCGTCAGCAGCCGGCGCGGGCCCGCCAGCAGACCCAGCAGCCCGCGGGGTCGCGCGGCGGCACGCCGGAAGAGAACGCCACCCGGACGCTGGAGCGCGAGCAGCAGCGCGCCGGCCGCACGCTGACCGAAGGCGAGCGCCAGGCACGCCTGCGCGCCCTGGAGCAGGCCGAGCGCGACAAGGAGGAGCGCGAGCGCCGTCGCCAAGAGGAGGACGAGCGCCGCCGCCGCCAGGCCGAGGAAGAGGCCAAGCGTCGCGAGGACGAGGAAAAGCGCCGCCAGGCCGAGGAAGAGGCCCGCAAGCAGCTCGAGGCCGAGGAACAAGAGAAGCGCCGCCAGAAGGAGGCCGAGGAGGCCCCGGCCGCGGACGCCGCCAGCGGCGAGGCGGCGGAAACCGGCGACCACCCCGCCGGGCAGCAGCCGGCCGCCGAGGCCGCGCCCGCGGCGGAGCCGGAAGAGACCGCGGACGCGCGCGCCAAGCGCAAGGCCAAGGAAGGCCGCGAGAAGGACGACGCCGCGGCCGAGGAAGCCGGCGGCCGGGTCAAGCGCGCCAAGGGCGGCGAGAAGAAGCCCGCCGCCAAGAAGGGCGACGAGCGCCGGCGCGGGCGCCTCACCATCAGCCAGGCGCTGGAAGGCGGCGAGAACAGCCGCGCCCGTTCGCAGGCGCAGCTCAAGCGTCAGCGCCAGCGCCAGAAACAGCAACAGAGCCAGCAGCCCCCGCAGAAGGTCGTGCGCGAAGTCCAAATCCCAGACGTCATCACCGTGGGCGAGCTGGCCAACCGCATGGCCGAGCGCAGCGGCGACGTGATCAAGCAGCTGATGCAGCTCGGCACCATGGCGACGATCAACCAGTCGATCGATCCCGAGACGGCCGAGCTGATCGTCCAGGAATTCGGCCACACGCCCAAGCGCGTCTCCGACGCCGACGTCGAGGACGTGCTGCAGACGGAGGCGGACCGCGAGGAGGACCTGCAGCCGCGGGCGCCGGTGGTCACCGTCATGGGCCACGTCGACCACGGCAAGACCTCGCTGCTGGACGCGCTGCGCAAGACCGACGTGGTCGCCGGCGAGGCGGGCGGCATCACCCAGCACATCGGCGCCTATCAGGTCGTGCTGTCGGGCGGTGCCGGGATCACCTTCCTGGACACCCCGGGCCACGCGGCGTTCACCCAGATGCGCTCGCGCGGGGCGGACGTCACCGACATCGTCGTGCTGGTGGTGGCCGCGGACGACAGCGTGAAGGACCAGACGGTCGAGGCGATCAACCACGCCAAGGCGGCCCAGAAGCCGATCGTCGTGGCGATCAACAAGTGCGACAAGCCGGAAGCCAACCCGGACAAGGTCCGCCAGGAACTGCTGAGCTACGAGATCGTCACCGAGGACATGGGCGGCGAGACCCAGGCGATCGAGGTCTCCGCGACCACCCGTGACGGGCTGGAGCAGCTGGAAGAGGCGATCCTGCTGCAGGCCGAGATCCTGGAGCTCAAGGCCAACCCCGACCGCGCCGCCGAGGGTGTGGTGGTCGAGGCCAAGCTGGAAAAGGGCCGCGGGCCGGTGGCGACCATCCTGGTCCAGCGCGGCACGCTGAAGAAGGGCGACAACTTCGTCGCCGGCGCCGAGTGGGGCCGGGTGCGCGCGCTGGTCAACGACCGGAGCGAGAACGTCGCCTCCGCCGGGCCGTCGATCCCGGTCGAGGTGCTGGGCCTGCAGGGCACGCCGCGGGCCGGCGACGAGGTGATCGTCGTCGACAACGAGCAGCGCGCCCGCGAGATCTCCGAGTACCGGCAGGAGCGTCAGCGCGAGAAGGAGGTCGCCTCCTCCGGGCGCGCCTCGCTCGAGTCCATGCTCAATCAGATCAAGGAGGGCCAGGCCTCCGAGCTGCCGGTGGTGATCAAGGCCGACGTCCAGGGCTCGCTGGAAGCGATCCAGGGCGCGCTCGGCCAGATCGGCAACGAGGAGGTCCAGCCGAACATCCTGCACGCCGGCGTGGGCGGCATCAACGAGAGCGACATCACGCTCGCCGGCGCGTCCGGCGCGGTGGTGATCGCCTTCAACGTGCGCGCCAACGGCAAGGCCCGCGAGATGGCCAAGCAGGACGGCGTGAACATCCGCTACTACTCGGTCATCTACAACCTGATCGACGACGTGAAGCAGGCCCTGCAGGGCATGCTCTCGCCCGAAGCGCGCGAGGAGTTCATCGGCTACGCCGAGATCCGTCAGGTCTTCAGCGTCACCAAGGTCGGCAAGGTCGCCGGCTGCCGGATCACCGAGGGTGTCGTGAAACGCGGCGCCGGCGTGCGCCTGCTGCGCGACAACCGGGTGATTTACGAGGGCAACCTGAAGACCCTGAAGCGCTTCAAGGACGAGGTGCGCGAGGTCAAGGACGGCTACGAGTGCGGCATCTCGCTGGAGAACTGGGAAGACATCCAGGAAGGCGACGTGCTCGAGTGCTACGAGGTCCGGGAGGTCCAGCGGACGCTGTAAGGCTCCGCCGCCACACGACCGCTGCGCTCCGCGCGCTTGACGACGCGCGCGCCTGAAGCCCCGCGCATCCGAAGACGGGCAGTCCCGCGAACACGACCGCCGACGGCTGACCGGCCGGCACGGGCGTCCGGACGAAGCTCCGGGCAGAACCGTGCCGGCCGCGTCCATATTATTGGCAACACGGCAAGCAGACGGCATTCCATGGCACGCCGACGGGCGAAAGCCCCCAGCCAACGCCAGCTCCGGGTGGGCGAACAGCTGCGCCATACGCTCTCGCAGATCCTGGCGCGCGGCGACCTGCGCGATCCCGAGCTCGCCGAGGCGAACGTCACCGTGACCCAGGTCCGGGTCAGCCCGGACATGAAGGCGGCGACCGCCTACGTTCTGCCGTTCGCCGACGGCACGCCGGAGGACCTGGCCGCCGCGCTGAACCGGGCGGCCGGCTATTTCCGCGGCCAGCTGGGCCGGGAAATCGACCTCAAGTACACCCCGGAGCTGCGCTTCGCTCCGGACCGCTCGTTCGACGAGGCCGCCCGGGTCGACCAGCTGCTGCGCAAGCCCCGGGTGCGCCAGGACCTGGAAGGCGATCCGGACGCGCCCGGCGGGCCGATCGAGACGGACACCGACGGGGACGACGACGCCCCTGATGACGGCGGCGCGCAACAGGGCGGCGCGGCCCGGTAACGAAACACCCGAACGAACGCGGATCCGATGAGCGACAAGCGCAAGGCGAGAGGCAACAAGATCGACGGCTGGCTGGCGCTGGACAAGCCGGTCGGCCTGACCAGCACGCAGGCGCTGAACCGGCTGAAGAAGGTCCTGCACCCCAAGAAGGTCGGCCACGGCGGCACCCTGGACCCGCTGGCAAGCGGCCTGCTGCCGATCGCCATGGGCGAGGCGACCAAGACGGTCGCCTACACCATGGAGGGCACCAAGACCTACCGCTTCACGGTGCGCTGGGGCCAGGCGAGCGATACCGACGACGCCGACGGCCAGGTGACCGAGGAGACCGACGCGCGCCCCGACGAACAGGCGATCCGCGGCGTCCTGCCCGCGTTCACCGGCGTGATCGAACAGGTTCCGCCGGCCTATTCCGCGATCAAGGTCGACGGCCAGCGGGCCTACGACATCGCGCGCGAGGGCGGGCAGCCGGAGCTCGCCGCGCGCGCGGCCCGGATCGACAGCCTGACCCTGGAGCGGGTCGACGACCGCGACCACGCCACCCTGACCTGCACCTGCGGCAAGGGCACCTACATCCGGGCGCTGGCGCGCGACATCGCGCGCGCGCTCGGCACCTACGGCCACCTGTCCGCGCTCCGGCGGACCCGGGTGGGCGGCTTCCGGGAAGGTCAAATGATTTCCCTGGAAACGCTAGAGGCGTTGGGGCATAGTCCCGGCGCCTTCGAGTACCTCCTTCCGGTCGAGACCGCGCTGGACGACATCCCGGCGCTGGCCTTGTCGGAGGCCGAGGCGAACCGTCTGCGCAGCGGCCAGAGCGTGTCGCTGCTTCAGCGGTCCCATCTCGAACGCCTGCGCGATCTGGAAAACGGCGACGTCGTCTTTACCAAGACGGGCGACCGTCCGGTCGCGCTGGCCCGGTTCGAGACGGGCGAACTTCGCCCGGTGCGCGTACTCAACCTCTAATGCCGGTGCCCTGACGGCTCCGCGGGACCGCCCGCGGCGGAGCCGCGCCGGGCTTGACCGGTAGATCACAACAACCGAACGCCAAGAGGACGACGTTAACCGATGTCGATCACGACCGAGCGCAAGCAGGAGCTTGTGAAGGAATACGGTGCCAACGACAACGACACCGGCTCGCCGGAGGTTCAGATCGCGATCCTGACGGAGCGGATCGGCAACCTCACCGAGCACATGAAGGACCACAAGAAGGACTTCCACTCCCGCCGCGGCCTGCTGATCATGGTGGGCCAGCGCCGGCGGCTGCTGGATTACCTGAAGCGCAAGGACAAGTCGCGCTACGACAAGACCATTCAGTCGCTGGGCCTGCGCCGCTAAGCCGGCGCGCGAAGGGCGCCAGTGGCCATGGCACGCCCCGATTCCGCACCCAACCGATCCCCCGCCCGGCCGTCGCGCCGGGCGGCGCGCATCGGCCCCGGTCGATGGTGCACATCGGCTGTGTGCGGAGGCCGGCGTGGTATGGCATTGTCCAGCACGTCTTGATGACGGAGCCCGCGCGGGCCGGCCGGCGCGCGGGCTTCGATAGAGCCGGGCCGACGTAAGCGGCGCATCGTTCGCGGATATCACCGACGGGCGGCGCGCCGTTTGCGCGGGTCCGGCTGCCACGACCGGCCGGCCAACCGGATATGAAGGGAATAGAGAGAGAAGATGTTCGACGTACACCGCAAGGAAATCGACTGGGGCGGCCGCCAGCTGGTGCTGGAAACCGGCCGCGTCGCCCGCCAGGCCGACGGCGCCGTGATGGCGCGCTACGGCGACACGGTGGTGCTGTGCACCGCCGTCGGCGACAAGACGCCGAAGCCGCACCTGCCGTTCTTCCCGCTAACCGTGAACTACCAGGAGAAGACGGCGGCCGCGGGCAAGATCCCGGGCGGCTTCTTCAAGCGCGAGGGCCGGCCGACCGAGAAGGAGACCCTGACGTCCCGGCTGATCGACCGGCCGATCCGCCCGCTGTTCGCCAAGAACTTCAAGAACGAGACGCAGGTCGTCTGCACCGTCCTCAGCCACGACCTGGAGAACGATCCGGACATCGTGGCGATGGTCGGCGCCTCGGCCGCGCTGACCCTGTCGGGCATGCCGTTCATGGGCCCGATCGGCGCCTGCCGCGTCGGTTACAAGGACGGCGACTACGTCCTCAACCCGACCCAGCGGGACCTGCCGCAGGGCGAGCTCGACCTCGTGGTCGCCGGCACGCAGGAAGGCGTGATGATGGTCGAGTCGGAGGCCAAGGAGCTCTCCGAGGAGACCATGCTGGGCGCCGTCAACTTCGGCCAGGAGCAGTACCAGAAGGTGATCAACGCGATCATCGAGCTGGCCGAGGAGTGCGCCAACGAGCCCTGGGACGTGCCCGAGGATCCGGAGGAGAAGAAGACCGTCCACGCCAAGCTGCAGGAAAAGTTCGCCGGCAAGCTGCGTGAGGCCTACCAGATCGTCGACAAGAAGCAGCGCCAGGAGGCCCTGGAGGCCGTCCGCACCGAGGCGCTGGAAGCCGTCGGCGAGGACAACGAGGCCGAGTACGCGATCGCGCCCGCGGTCATCAAGGACCTGGAGCGCGACATCGTGCGCGGCTCGATCATCGAGACCGGCAACCGGATCGACGGCCGCCGGGTCGAGGGCGTGCGCCCGATCCTCTCCGAGGTCGGCGTGCTGCCGCGCACCCACGGCTCCGCGCTGTTCACCCGCGGCGAGACCCAGGCGATGGTGACCACCACGCTGGGCACCGGCCAGGACGAGCAGATCGTGGACGCGCTGGAGGGCGAGTACCGCCAGGCGTTCATGCTGCACTACAACTTCCCGCCGTATTGCGTGGGCGAGACCGGCCGCATGATGACCCCGGGCCGGCGCGAAATCGGCCACGGCAAGCTCGCCTGGCGCGCGCTCAATCCCGTCATGCCGGTCAAGGAGGACTTCCCCTACACCGTGCGGGTGCTCTCCGAGATCACCGAGAGTAACGGCTCCTCCTCGATGGCGACCGTCTGCGGCGCCTCGCTGTCGATGATGGACGCGGGCGTGCCGCTGCCGCGCCCGGTCGCCGGCATCGCCATGGGGCTGATCAAGGAGGGCGACGACTACGCCGTCCTGTCCGACATCATGGGCGACGAGGACCACCTGGGCGACATGGACTTCAAGGTCGCCGGGACCGAGACGGGCGTCACCTCGCTGCAGATGGACATCAAGATCACCAGCGTGACCCCGCAGATCATGCAGATCGCCCTGGACCAGGCCCGCGACGGCCGGCTGCATATCCTAAACGAGATGCAGAAGGCGCTGACCACCGCCCGCGAGGGCGTGTCCGACCGCGCCCCGCAGATCACCGTGATCCAGGTGCCCAAGGACAAGATCCGCGACATCATCGGCACCGGCGGCAAGGTGATCCGCGAGATCTGCGAGGAGACCGGCGCCAAGGTCGACATCGAGGACGACGGCACCGTCAAGGTCGCCGCCGTCAACGCCGATGCGGCCAACGCGGCGATCAACTGGATCCGCGGCATCACCGCCGAGCCGGAGACGGGTCAGATCTACGACGGCAAGGTCGTCAAGGTGGTCGACTTCGGCGCCTTCGTGAACTTCCTGGGCCAGAAGGACGGCCTGGTGCACATCTCCGAACTGTCCGACCAGCGCGTCGGCAAGGTCACCGACGTCGTCAACGAGGGCGACATGGTCAAGGTGAAGTGCGTGTCGTTCGACGACCGCGGCCGGGTCAAGCTGTCGATGCGCCAGGTCGACCAGAAGACCGGCGAGGACCTGAGCGAGAAGGTCGCGGGCTAGACGCTTCCGCGGCTTATCGCGAACGGCTGAGAAGGGCGGTACCCCACGGGGTGCCGCCCTTTTTCGTGTGCGCGCTCCGTTGAAGCCGTGCCGGTTGCATAGGCCGTGAAGAGGATTCACCACGGAGGACACAGAGGACACGGAGCCCGAGGGGAGGACGCCGGCGAGGAGCCCGTCCTGAGCCTATCGATGGGCCGGTGGGTCGAGACAAGTCACACAGCTTCATCTCACCCGTGTACGCATGTCTCTTGAGAGGGACCCCGCGGCTGCGCCGTGCATACCTCGACAAAGCCGCGCGCCCGCGCAAACGAGCTTCCCCGGCCGGCCGGCCGGTTTACACAAAAACACCCGAGGCGCTTGGGCACTGCCGGGCCGCGCGCCTCGGGCTCCGTGGTCTCCGTGCCCTCTGTGGTGACCCCGCTTGCCGGTACTCGCCCGCGACGCGGCAGGCTCGGGCTAGCTCTTGAGCTCCTTCCGCCCCTCGAAGTGCTGCAGCGCCTCCGGGTTCGCCAGCGCTTCCTTGTTCTTGACCGGCTTGCCGTGGACGACGTCGCGCACGGCGAGTTCGACGATCTTGCCCGAGCGCGTGCGCGGGATGTCCGGGACCTCCAGCACCTGGGCCGGCACGTGGCGGGGCGACGCGCCGGACTTGATCTGCTGCTTGATCCGGGTGACCAGATCGTCGGTCAGCTGGTGCCCCTCGTTCAGGCGGACGAACAGGACGACCCGCTGGTCGTCGCCGACGTCCTGGCCGATCACGATGGATTCGGCGATCTCCGGCAGCTTTTCCACCTGGCGGTAGATCTCCGCCGTGCCGATCCGCACCCCGCCGGGATTGAGCGTCGCGTCGGAGCGGCCGTAGATCACCACCCCGCCGGTCTCGCTGTCGATCGCGGCGAAGTCGCCGTGGTGCCAGGTGTCCTTGTAGGTCGCGAAATAGGCGTTGAAGAAGCGCTCGCCGTTCGGATCGTTCCAGAACTGCACCGGCATCGACGGGAACGGCTTGCGGCAGACCAGCTCGCCCTTCTGGTCGCGCACGCTGTTGCCGTCGTCGTCGTAGATGTCGACGTCCATCGCCAGACAGCGCGCCTGGATCTCGCCGCGGTAGACCGGGCCGATCGGGTTGCCGGCGACGAAGCAGCCGACGATGTCCGTGCCGCCGGCGATCGAGGACAGGCAGATGTCCGACTTGATGTTCTGGTAGACGACGTCGAAACCTTCGGCGAGCAGCGGCGAGCCGGTCGACATCAGCGCGCGCACGGATCGTCAGGTCGAACTCGTCGCCCGGCTCGGCGCCCTGGTTGCCCAGCGCGTCGATGAACTTGGCGCTGGTGCCGAAGTGGGTCATGCCCTCGTCCTGCGCCATCCGGAACAGGATCCGCCAGTCCGGATAGAACGGCGAGCCGTCGTAGAGCAGCACGGTGGCGCGGCTGGCGAGCGCGGAGACGATCCAGTTCCACATCATCCAGCCGCAGGTGGTGAAGTAGAACGGCCGGTCGCCCGGGCGCACGTCGGTCTGCAGCTGGTGCTCCTTCAGGTGCTGCAGCAGCGTGCCGCCGGCGCCGTGGACGATGCACTTCGGCTTCCCCGTCGTGCCGCTCGAGAACAGGATGTAGAGCGGCGCGTTGAACGGCATCTGCACGAACTCGATCGCACCGCCCGGGAAGCCGTCCTCCCAGGCGTCCATCCGCTCGGCGTTGTCGATGCCGCTTACGTCGCCGTCGCCGGCGTAGTTGACCAGCAGGGTTTTCTGCACGCTCGGCAGCTGCTTCACCACCTCCGCCACATTGGGCGCGGACGGGCGGACCTTGCCGTTGTAGTGGTAGGCGTCGACCGCGAACAGCACCTTGGGCTCGATCTGGCCGAACCGGTCGAGCACGCCCTGCACCCCGAAGTCGGGCGAGCAGGAGGAGAAGATCGCGCCCAGGCTGGCTGTGGCCAGCATGACGATCATCGTCTCCGGCATGTTGGGCAGGTAGGCGGCCACCCGGTCGCCGGGGCCCACGCCCTGTTCCTTCAAGCCCTGCGCCACCTTGGAGACGCGCTGGTAGAGCGCGTCGTGGCTGAGCCGGGTCTGCACCTGATCCTCGCCCCAGAACACGATGGCGTCGCCGCGGCCCTGCTGCTGCAGCAGGTTCTCCGCGAAGTTCAGCCTGGCGTCCGGGAAGAAGGCCGCGCCCGGCATCTTGTCGAAGTCGCTCGTCACCCGCTCGCCGCGCGTCTGCGCGACCACGCCGCAGAAGTCCCAGAGCGCCGACCAGAAGGTCTCCACGTTCTCCCGGCTGGCGCGCGACCAGTCCCACAGCGTGGGGTAATCCCGCGCCTCCACGCCGTACTGCCGCTTCAGGTGGTCCATGAAGCTGCTGAGGCGGGTGGCGTCGATCCGCTCCTGCGACGGCTGCCAGAGCATTTCGGGCGTCTGGGCGGCGGACATTGCGGGCCTCTCTCTCCTCTAGATGCGCGCGGTTGGTTCGGGCGTCGCCGGCAAGCCTACCGGAAGCTGACGCTGGGCAGCCAGGTCACGATTTCCGGGAAGAAGAACACGATCGCCAAGCCCGTCAACTGCAGCAGGATGTAGGGCACCACGCCTTTGTAGATGTCCATGACGTCGATCTCGGGTGGACAGACGCCTTTGACGTAGAAGATGGCGAAGCCGACCGGTGGGGTGAGGAACGAGGTCTGCAGGCAGACCGCGAACATGATGGTGAACCACACCAGGTCGAAGCCGAGGTTGACGATCACCGGCGCCACCAGCGGCAGGATGATCAGCGTGATCTCCACCCAGTCCAGGAAGAAGCCCAGCAGGAACACCACGAACAGGATGGTCAGCAGGATGCCTTCCGGCGGGAACGGCAGGCCGAGCAGCGCGTCCTCGATCACCCGGTCGCCGCCCAGGCCGCGCAGCACCACGGCGAACGCGGTGGCGCCGAGGAAGATCGCGAAGATGAACGAAGCGGTGCGGGTGGTCTGCGCCACGCTGTCCTTGAGCACCTGCCAGGTCAGCCGCCGGTTCGCGGCGGCCAGCAGCATCGCGCCGACCGCGCCCACGCCTGACGCTTCCGTCGGGGTCGCCAGGCCGGCGAAGATCGAGCCCAGCACGGCCAGGATCAGGGCCGCCGTCGGCACCACCGCGACCAGGACGTCCCAGAACACCCTGGGCGTGATCTTCGGCAGGTCCTCGGGCAGCGGCACGCTCTTCGGACTGACCAGGCCGAGCACGAGCACGTAGGCGATGTACATCGCGCCCAGCAGCAAGCCCGGGAAGAAGGCGCCCAGGAACAGGTCGCCCACGCTCGCCTCCGGCCGGGCCAGGCGGTCGGCCATCAGCACCAGCATGATCGACGGCGGGATCAGGATGCCCAGCGTGCCGGTGGCGCAGCTGGTACCCACGGTGAGCGACTTGGAATAGCCGTTCTTCAGCATCACCGGGATCGACAGCATGCCCAGCAGCACCACGCTGGCGCCGATGATCCCGGTGGTGGCGGCCAACAGCACGCCCAGCACGATCACCGTGATGGCGTAGCCGCCGCGCACCGCGCCGAACAGCTTCACCATGTTGTTCATCAGCTTTTCGGCCACGCCCGACTTGTCGAGCATGATCCCCATGAAGATGAACATCGGCAGCGCGACCAGCGTGATGTTGTCGACCAGCGACCACAGCCGCTCCGGCAGCAGGGCGATCGAGCTGCCCCAGTCGAACCACAGGTCGGCGCCGAACTGCTCGACGGCGACGATCCCCACCATCGTCCAGATCACCGCCGTGCCGCCCAGCACCCAGGCGACCGGGAAGCCGGTGAACAGCAGCACGCCGAAGGTGGCGAACATCCCGATGACGAAGATATTCCTCCAGACCCACGGTCATCTTGCTCCTCTAGCGGTCGTTTCGGGTCGGCGGGTAGTCGGGTCGGAAGAGTCGACCGCGCGGCCGGACGCGCGCGGCGCCAGCCGCTCCGGCGTAGAGCTGAGCGCGCCTACTTGTGGCGGCATCGATCGTGGCCCGGCCGGCTGTGGGCCAGCCGAACAGGAGCGCGGTGCATTTGAGCAGGCGCGACAGCACGGCCAAGATCATGATCAGCGCGAAGCTGAGCGGCACGAAGAACTTGATCGCCCAGCGGTAGGGCAGACCGGCCGGCGCCTGGCGATACCTCCCCCTGAAGGAACGACGACCAGAAGTACGGCCACGCTTCGTAGACGCACGATCGCGGCGAACGGCAGCAGCAGGAATAGAAGGCCCAGCAGCTCGATCCAGCCCTGCTTCCTCACGCTCATGCGTTCGTGCAGCACATCCACGCGCACGTGGTCGTCGGAGACCAGCGTGTAGGACAACCCGACCAGCCAGGCGGCGCCGGCCAGGTGCCACTCGATCTCCTCCGCCATCACCGAGCCTGCGCCGAAGGCGTAGCGGCCGATCACGGCGACGCATGATGATCGCGACCAGCACGCCGAGCCACAGGAACGCGAAGCACGAAACCGATGTTCACGAGCACCCGGTCCAGTACCTGAGACAGCCGGGTCGTCGGCAACTCGGTGTGGTAGACGAAATCGGACTCGACGACGCTGTGCTCGCGGAGCCCGTCGAATTGCTGGTCGCTCATGCCGTGTCCGCGTCGGGGCTATCCGCTGGGGGAAGCTCGGCGCTGCGCAGCGCCAACCCTGTGCGGCGCACGTGCCGCCGGGCTGGCGCTCGGTCGGGCCATCGACGCACTGCGCAAGGTGCCCGCGGCTGACGATCAGGTGGCCGGCCTCACGGCTGCGCACGGCCCTGCCGGTACGGCGCAATCCGACTTGATGTCCGGTTCGGAGCGCCGCTCCGCTGGCCGGGCGAAGACGCGTCAGATCACGCCGGGCGCGCCCGGCGCCGGGATCAGCCGGTTACTCCTGCGGCAGTCGGGCTCCTCGGAGCAGTAGCATGTCCGGCTCGCATGTAGGCGCGCTTGTCCCAGATCTTGTAGTAGCTGCATGGAACTCCTGCTGGACTCTCGTAGACCCGCGCGAAGTCCTCGTCGTTCTGGGCTTCTTCCTTGCAGGACCTCGCGGGTGATCTTGCTGCAGCTTCCATCAGGACGTCGCTTGGGGATCTGCTCGGCCTTGACGCCCTGGTCCTGGAAGCCCTGCAGCACCTTGCCGTTCTTGTACTCGCTCTCGGCCAGCGCCTTGGTGGTGGCGGCGGTGCAGGTGGTCTGGATCAGCGCCTTCTGCGCCTCCGTGGTCGACTTCCAGTCGTCGCCGTTGATCAGCATGTACTGCGCCGTGAACGGCTGGTGCCAGCCCGGGAACAGGTTGTACTTGACCACGTCGGCGAATCCGAGGATCTGGTCGATCACCGGCAGCGAGAACTCGGTGGCGTCGAGCGTGCCGGTCTGCAGCGCCTGGTACAGCTCGCCGCCCGGCATCATGGTGACCGAGGCGCCGAGCTTCTGCAGCACCTTGCCGCCCAGGCCGGCGAAGCGGATCTTCATGCCCTTGTAGTCGTCCAGACCGGTGATCGGGCTGTGGTACCAGCCGGCGGTCTCCGGGCCGATGATGCCGCACAACTGGGCGTGCACGTTGAAGCCGGCGTTGGCGTAGACTTCCTGCAGCATCTCGTGGCCGCCGCCGTAGTGGTACCAGGCGATGAACGCCCAGGGCTTCATGCCGAACGGCGTGGCGGCGAACAGCGGGATCGACGGGATCTTGCCGATGTCGTAGCCGATCCAGGTGTAGCCGGCGGCCACGTTGCCGTCGGACACGGCCTGCAGGATCTCCAGCCCGGGCACGAGTTCGCCCGGCTCGAAGACGCGGACCTGCACGCTGCCGCCGCTGGCCGCCTTCAGCTGGTCGGCGACGTACTGCGACGGCGAGCCGAGCGCCGGCAGGTTCGAGGAGAACGCGATCGGCATCTTCCAGCGGATGTCGTCCGCCTGGGCGGGCGCCGCGGCGGCGCCGGCCATGGTGCCGGCGAGCGCGAGCGCGCCGACGGCCGTCTTGAGTTTCGTGATCGGCATAGAGACTTAAACCTCCCTGTGATTGCCCCGCCTGACACGCACACGGTTGGCGCGGGGCATCTTTCGGCGATGAAATTTCCGACGCGAACGCACGTTGGACGCGGTTCGCGCGGTCGCGGATCTTGCTGCCCGTTTAAGCCCGCGAAGGGGCCGGAAAGTGCGCCAAACGCTAGCCGTTCAGGGGCGATGTCACAAGCCGTGATGTGGTATTTTGCCGCGCTGCGAAGAAAAACGCCGCGCACTCGGGGTCTTGCCGGCCGGTCTTTTTGTCCCGCGTAACGGCCGCGGCGATCGCGTGACAGGTGTGTGCCGACTGGATTCGGCTGCGCCTGCGCGCGCGCGTGCATGGCGGCCCTGCGCGCTTGCCTTTTGCGCGCGCCCAATCGGCCCGGCTAGCCTGTGTGCGTCATGCCAGCCCAGCCGACAGAGCCGGACAAAGCGCCGTCCCTGCCCGCCCGCCTCTTGGTGGCGGCGGGGCGGATTCCGCTGCCGGTCCAGGGCGCGCTCTTGATGACCGGGGCCGCGCTCGGCTTTTCGATCATGAACGCGCTGATCCGCGCCGGCTCGCTGGAGCTGGAGCCGATCCAGATCGTGTTCTTCCGCAACGCCTTCGCGCTTGCCTTCATGCTGCCGTGGCTGGCCCGGGCGGGCGTCGCCGGTCTGCGCACCCAGCGCCTCAAGTTCCACGCGCTGCGCGCCTCGATCGGCCTGATCGCGATGACCTGCTGGTTCTATTCGGTCACGCTGCTGCCGCTCGCCCAGGCGGTGTCGCTGAACTACACCGTGCCGCTGTTCGCCACCGTGGGCGCCGCGCTCGTCCTGGGCGAGACGGTGCGCGCCCGGCGCTGGACGGCGACCATCGTCGGCTTCCTGGGCGTGCTCGCGATCGTCCGCCCGGGCTTCCAGGAGGTCACGCCGGCGATGGCGCTGCCGATCCTGGCGGCGATCTTCATGGCGACCGCGGCGCTTTTGATCAAGTCGCTGTCGAACACCGAGAACCCGAACGCGATGGTGTTCTACATGAACCTGTTCCTGACCCCGATGAGCCTGATCCCCGCGCTGTTCGTCTGGGTCTGGCCGAGCTGGGAGGTGCTGGGGCTGATGGCGCTGGTGGGCGGGCTCGCGACCGGCGCGCACCTGATGCTGACGCGCGCCTACGCCAAGGCCGACGCCTCGGCGGTGATCCCGTTCCACTACATGCAATTGCCGTTCGTGGCCCTGATCGCGTTCGTCGCGTTCGGCGAGGTGCCGGCGGTCTGGACGCTGCTGGGCGCGGCCGTGATCGCGGGGGCCGCCATCTACATCACCCACCGCGAGGCCAAGGTCGCCAAGGCCCGCCGGCAGGAGGTCGCCGGCTAGAGTGAGATGCCCGAAGGCCAAGCCGGCCTTCGGGCATGTCACTCTAACTTCTTGAAGAGCGGGCAAGATTCAGCTGGAAGGTGAGTCCACCTTCCAGCATCTTGCCCTAGCCGGCGCCACGCCCGCGGCGCTAAGCTCGCCAGCATGGACATCCTGAGCGAACAGCCCGACTGGCTGTACCTGCTGCGCGAGTATCACGACACCTTCGGCGCCGGCTCGTCGGGCGGCAGCAACGCGATCCGCAGCCACCGCCGGCGGGTGCGCGAGCAGATCAACCGGGTGGTCCAGGCGGACCCGCCGATCCTGGGCCGCCAGCCCGAAGACAAGCCGGTGACCGCGCATCTGGGCCGGGCGCTCGACCTCGCGGGGGACGGACCGCTCGCCACCATGGCGGCGACGCTGCGCCGCCTGGCGCCCCAGTTCACCTGGGAATGGGGCTACGAGCGGGTGCCGCGCCCGCTCACCCGGCGCTACGCCTATTGCGAGCTGGCCGGCCCGAAAGGACCGGTCGAGGCGGAGCGGATCATCCTGGGCCTGGTCTTGCTGGCGCCGGGGACGACCTACCCGCAGCACAGCCACAAGGAGATCGAGGAGAGCTACGTCTCCCTCGCGGGCGCCTGGTCGGAGAACGACACGGCCGTCTACGCGCCGGGGTCGCTGATCTTCAACAAGCCGCAGCAGGCCCACCGGATCACGGTCGGCGACCGCGCGCCCTGCCTGCTCGCCTACGCCTGGCTGGGCCCGCCGGAGCGTCTGCAGGCGCCGGGGATGACCTTCGGGCGGTGACGCGCACCTCCCTGGGCGGGGTCGAAATCGGCTGCCGGCTGGCGCCCTTCCCCGACGTTCGTCAACCAAATTCTATAACTTTTCAAAATTGAGCGTCGCGTGCCCGTTGGGCAGCCTCCACGCGTACGCGCAATCGATTGGGAGGGTACCATGACGGATTTCGCCCGTGTCCGAGGCTGCCGGACGCGCGCCCGCTGGGCTGCCGGCCTCGCCGCCGGGCTGCTGCTGGCGATGGCCGGGCCGGCCGTGGCGCAAAACGACGGCCAGGAGATGGCCAAGATCGACGACGCCAAGCTGATCCAGCGGGCCAACCAGCTGTTCGATCCGATCCCGACCGAGCCGCCGGAACTGGAGGGCAACAAGGTGACGCCCGAACGGGTCAAGCTCGGCCGGATGCTGTTCTTCGACCCCCGCCTGTCGGCCAGCCACGCGATTTCCTGCAACTCCTGCCACCAGATGGGCCTGGGCGGCGACGACAACCAGCCGACCTCGATCGGCCACGGCTGGCAGCGCGGCCCGCGCAACGCCCCCACCGTGTTCAACGCGGTATTCAACAGCGCGCAGTTCTGGGACGGCCGTGCGGAGGACCTGGAGCAGCAGGCCAAGGGCCCGGTGCAGGCCAGCGTCGAGATGGCGAACACGCCCGAACGCGCGGTCAAGACGCTGAAATCGATGCCCGGCTACGTCGAGGCGTTCGAGCAGGCGTTCCCGCAGGAGGGCGACCCGGTCACGTTCGACAACATGGCGAAGGCGCTGGAGTCCTTCCAGGCGACCCTGCTGACCCCGAACTCGCGCTTCGACCTCTACCTCAAGGGTCACGAAGACGCGCTCAGCACCAAGCAGAAGCGCGGGCTCCAGGAGTTCATGAGCACCGGCTGTGTCGGCTGCCACAACGGCGTCAACCTGGGCGGCCAGGGCTACTACCCGTTCGGCCTGATCGAGAAGCCCGGGGCGGACGTGCTGCCGCGCGACGACAAGGGGCGCTTCCAGGTGACCAAGACGGCGTCCGACAACTACGTGTTCCGCGCCGCCCCCTTGCGCAACATCGCGATCACCCAGCCGTACTTCCACTCCGGCAAGGTCTGGAGCCTGGAGAACGCGGTCGCCCTGATGGGGCTGTCGCAGCTGGGCCAGGAGCTCAACGAGCAGGAGGTCGACCGGATCACCGCCTTCCTGAAGTCGGTCACGGGCGACCAGCCGCGCGTCCAATACCCGGTCCTGCCGCCCAGCACCGACGAAACCCCGCAACCGATCGAGTTCGAGGAGGGGGCGTCGAAGCGGTAGGAATCTAACTTACCCGAAAATACTATGTCCTGGGCCCATCGCCGACCGGCGGTGGGCCTTTTTTAGTCTGGAGCGACCATACAGTTATCCGGTTTCCGCACCGATTTTAGTAGCCGGTAGCCCGCGTTTTACAAGTTTTAATGGTTTCCCGAGTTGATATTCATTACCGTCGCGCGTGTCAGAATGCGGTGACACTCGCGGGAGGGGCGTCATCGCAAAGGGGGTTGATTTACGGCGCATATGCGCCCACAATCATGGGGTCAAGCATCGATGACGCACTACCGTTGGCAGCGGCGGCAGGATCCTGGCGGCGCGGCAAAAGCGATTCGCCAACTTATGGCCCTGAGCCTGGATCCACGCGAGGAAGCCCTCTTCAGGATGGCCAGGATCACGCACTACGGCCCGAGCCAGTACAGCCAATGCCAAGATCCCACCGGACGACACGCCACGATCCACGCCGAACTGGTGCCGCGCGCGGCGGGAACCGTCGAGTTGCTCTATGCAGCCGACGCCACGGCCGGCCTGCTCGTCTTTCTTGGGGTAAGCACGACGGGATCCAGCTGCCCAGCCGCACTTGCGGAAGCAACAGCCGCCGGCATCACCTAAAGCCGGACGGACCGAAAATCCGGGAGACACCGATGACGCAGGAACACCTCGACCCGTTTCTCGAAGAGATTCTCGAGAACGACAGCGAACTGAAGGAGCGGGTCCAGCAGAATTCCAACCGGTGGCAGATGGCCAAGCAACTGCTGGCAAGCCGAAAGGAAGCGGGTCTGAGCCAGGCGGCGCTGGCCGAACGAACCGGTATGGACCAGGCGCAGATCTCGCGGATGGAATCGGTTACCGGCCCGTCGCCTGATCCGGCGAGCATTCACAGGTACCTCTCGGCATGCGGCTTCGTATCCGGGGTCGTCTGGGGCAAGGCGGATCGGCGGCATCTCCACGTCGCCGGTGCGGTCGCCCTCGGCACGTCCGCTGAAGAGGAACTCGTGTTCGAAGGCCTGATCGGCCAGGACGCGAACCTGTCGTTCGAGAAGAACTGAACGTGCTGCCGGACTGGGTGCCGACCGCGCTCGGAGCGGTCGGTATGGCCGCGCTGTTCTGGCCCGCCTACCGCGCGAACAAGATTGCCCGGCGCCTGGCGCGGCTGAACCAGATCACCCAGGGCGGACGGCTGCCGGACGAACTCGGGAAAGCCGCCGAAGACACAGCGCAGGAGCGCCGCGCGCAAGTCGGCCAATGGTCCAGGCGGGACGAGCTGCTGATGTGGATCGGGTATGGCAGCATCGGCCTGTCATACCTGGCGCAATTCGTCACCGCCGACTAGGGCAAGATGCTAAAACGTGGAATCACGTTTCAGCTGAGTCTTGCCCGCCCTTCAATAAGTTAGAGCAAAATTCACGATGAAAACCGGTTTGGCTTTCATCGATTTTGCTCTGAGCCGCGCGGACGGCCGGTCGAAGGGCGCGCCTGCGTTCTCCGCCACACCGACCTAAATCGGCGTCTCGTCGCCGCGCAGCAGGAACAGGGCGTGTTGGGCGCGCAGGTTGGCGCGGTTGGGTTTGGCGATGCCCTTGTCGGAGCCGCGCTCGTCCAGCGCCAGGGCGCGGTCGATCGTGACGTCGAGTTCCTGGCACAGCTGGGTGAAGTCGCGGATCGTGCAGAGGTGGATGTTGGGCGTCTCGTACCACGCCCCCGGCAGCGCCTCGGAGACCGGCATGCGGCCGTCCCACAGCAGCTTCAGGCGCACCCGCCAGTGCCCGAAGTTGGGGAACGACACGATCGCCCGGCGGCCGATCCGCACCAGGTTCGACAGCACCTCGCGCGGGCGGGTGGTCGCCTGCAGCGTCTGCGACAGGATGACGTAGTCGAACGCCTTCGACGGGTAGTCCTGCAGGTCGGTGTCGGCGTCGCCCTGCACCACCGACAGGCCGCGGCGCACGCTTTCGTTCACGCCCGCCTGCGACAGCTCGATGCCGCGGCCGACCACGCCGCGCTCGGCGATCAGGTAGTCCAAGAGATCGCCGGTTTCGCAGCCGACGTCGAGCACCCGGCTGCCCGGCTCCACCATCTCGCCGATCAGCGCGAAGTCCGGGCGGACGTGGATCCGCTGGCCGGCGCTCTCGATCGCTTCCGCCCCGGTCATGCGCGCGGCGCCCCCCTTGACTGCGTGGTCGGCCGCGCTCACAGCTTCAGCCCCGTCAGCGACGCGCAGCCTTCCAGGAAGCCGTTGAGCACGGCGAAGAACTCCGGCTCGTCCAGCAGGAAGGCGTCGTGGCCCTTGTCCGTCTCGATCTCGCAGAACGACACGTCGGCCGCGGCCGCGTTCAGGCCGTGGACGATCTGCCGGCTCTCGGCCGTGGGGAACAGCCAGTCGCTGGTGAACGAGATCACGCAGTAGCGCACCGGCGTGTCCTTGAACGCCCGCGCCAGCACGCCGCCGTGTTCGGCCGCCAGGTCGAAGTAGTCCATGGCGCGGGTGATGTAGAGGTAGGAGTTGGCGTCGAACCGGTCGACGAACGCCGAGCCCTGGTGGCGCAGGTAGCTCTCCACCTGGAAGTCGGCGTCGAAGCCGTAGGTGACCGACTTGCGGTCCTGCAGCCGCCGCCCGAACTTGCGGTGCAGCGCCTCCTCCGACAGGTAGGTGATGTGCGCGGCCATGCGCGCCACCGCCAGCCCGCGGCGCGGCTTGGTGCCTTCGCGCAGGTAGGCGCCGTCGCACCAGTCCGGATCCGCCATGATCGCCTGCCGGCCGACCTCGTGAAAGCCGATGTTCTGGGCGCTGTGCCGCGCCGCGCCCGCGATCGGGACGGAGGCGAACGTGCGATGCGGATACGCCACGGCGAACTGCAGCGCCTGCATCGCGCCCATCGACCCGCCGATCACGCAGAACAGCTTCTCGATGCCGAGGTGGTCCAGCAGCAGCGTCTGGGCGCGCACCATGTCGGCGATCGTGATCACGGGGAAGTCCAGGCCCCACGGCTCGCCGGTGTCCGGATTGATCTCCTTGGGCCCTTCCGAGCCCATGCAGCCGCCCAGCACGTTGGCGCAGATCACGAAGTAGCGGTTGGTGTCCAGGACCGCGCCGGGGCCGACCATGTACTCCCACCAGCCCGCGCGGTCGGTGTGCGGCGGGTCGGCCGGGTGCTGGTCGCCGGTCAGCGCATGGCACACCAGGACCGCGTTCGACCGGTCGGCGTTCAGCTGGCCGTAGGTCCGGTACGCCATCTTGAACGGCCCCAGCTGGGCGCCGCAGTCGAGCTGCAACGGCCGTTCGACGCCAAGCTCCACCACGTGGCCGGCCAGCTCCTGGCGGCTGGGAACGTCGAGGTCGGCTGGGCTGGCGTCGTTCAAGGGAAGGTCCACCTTCGAGCGTCGTCGGCAAGCGTCGTCGTTCAGCCGCACGCGCGGTCGCCGACCGCACGCCGCGGGCGCGCCGTCTCGCGGGCGCTGGTCATCGGCTGCGGGGATTGCGCGTGAACCAGTAGCTAGGGAGGCCGCGTCCACCCTGTCAACGGTTACCGACGACGCCAGGGGTTTTCCGGGCGCCTCGGACACCGGCAAGATCGGCTGTGCGCTGGACGCGAACGGCAGTTGTCCGGACCGCCTTCAAGCCGGCGGTTTTATTTTGATTCGCGCCCGGCGGAAGCTTATCACTGGACCCGGTTTTACGTCACCTGCGCGTGCGGCCCGCCCGGCGGACCGACGCCCGAGGTTCCAACCCAAGCGCCCCCATTACCCCGCGATCCCAGACCATGCCCAACGACCCGTCCACGCTGGCCGACCTGCGCCAGGAGATCGACCGGATCGACGACGCCATTCACGATCAATTGATGCGCCGCGGCGAGCTGCAGGCGGCGATCGGCCGGGCGAAAACGAGCAGCGAGGTCTACCTGCGCCCGGGCCGGGAGGCGATGGTCCTGCGCCGGCTGATCGCCCGGCACGAGGGCGCCTTCCCGAAGGCGGTCCTGGTGCGCATCTGGCGCGAGGTGTTCGCCGCCGGCTTGAGCCTGCAGAACCAGTTCTCCGTCGCCACGCTGAGCGGGCAGAAGAACGCGCCGCTCGCCAACCTGGCGCGCGATCACTTCGGCTCGCTGACGCCGATCCACGACCTGCCCTCCGCCCAGCGCGTCCTGCAGATGGTGAGCGAGGGCGAGGCCACGGTGGGCGTGCTGCCGATGCCGGAGAGCGAGGAATCCGATCCCTGGTGGCGGCGGATGGCGCGCAGCGGCGAGCGGATCCCGCGGGTGATCGCCCGGCTGCCGTTCGCCCCGCCGATCTCCACCGCCGGCCAGACCGAAGGGCTGGCCGTCGGCTTGTCGGAGCAGGAGGACACCGGCGACGACCGCGCCTATATCGTGGTCGAGACCGATCACACGACCAGCCGGTCGGCCTTGAAGCGCGCGGTCGAGGCGGGCGGCTTCACGGTGCTTGACTGGAAGTACTGCCGCGGCGACGCCGACGCGCTCTACCTGGTCGAGGTCGCGGGCTGCGTCGCCCCGGACGACCCCCGGCTGCGCCGGCTGGGCGGCGACGACACGCCGGTCGCGGCGGCCTGGTCGGTCGGCGGCTACGCCCGCCCGCTGGACGCCGACGCGCTGGCCTGAGGCAGTCCGGGCCGCAATCCCGTGCCGCCGGCGCAACACACGCACGAAGCAGACGACAGGACGGTTCCCATGGCGCCCACACCGCGCCCCGGCATTCTTGACATCGAGCCTTACGTCGGCGGCGAAGCCAGCCTGCCCGGCTTCGACCGGCCGGCCCGCCTTGCGTCCAACGAGAACGCGCTGGGCGCCAGCGAGAAGGCGCGCCAGGCCTACCTGGAGATCGCGGACGACCTGCAGCGCTATCCCGACGGCAGCGCCGGCGCCCTGCGCCAGGCGATCGCCAGCGTCCACGATCTGGACGCGCGCCGGATCGTCTGCGGCGCCGGCTCGGACGAGCTGATCGCGCTACTCGTGCGCGCCTACGCCGGGCCGGGCGACGAGGTGCTGTACAGCCGCCACGGCTTCCTGATGTACCCGATCGCCGCGACCACCGCGGGCGCGACCGCCGTCGCCGCCCCCGAGACGGCGGAGCTGACGGCCGACGTCGACGCCCTGCTGGCCCGGGTCACCGAGCGCACCAAGCTGGTGTTCCTGGCGAACCCGAACAATCCGACCGGCACCTACCTGCAAAAGCGCGAGCTGGAGCGGCTGCGCGCCGGGCTGCCGGACGGCACCCTGCTGGTGATCGACGCGGCCTACGCCGAGTACGTCGACGACGCCGGCTACAGCGACGGCGCGGACCTGGTCGACGCGGGCGCGCCCCAGGGCGGCGCCGAGGTCGTGATGACCCGGACCTTCTCCAAGATCCACGGGCTGGCGGCGTTGCGCCTGGGCTGGCTCTACGGGCCGACAGAGGTGGTCGACGTGATCAACCGCGTGCGCGGGCCGTTCAACGTCGCCAAGCCGGCGCTCGCCGCCGGGGAAGCGGCGGTGCTGGACCGCGACCACGTCGCCCGGTCGCTGGACCACAACAACCGGTGGCGCGACTGGTTCCGCCAGCAGGTCGGCGGCGCGGGGCTGGAGGTCCTGCCCTCGGCGGCGAACTTCGTGCTGGTGCGCTTCGAGGGCCCCGCCCAGGCGGAAGCCGCGGTGGCCCACTGCAAGCAGCACGGCGTGCTGACCCGGCAGATGGCGAAGTACGGCCTGCCCGACTGCCTGCGCGTCTCCATCGGGGCGGAATGGGAGATGCGCATGGCCGCCGACGCGTTCGCGGCGTTCGCCCGTCAGCACGGCCTCGATGGGGCGGAGCGGACGGCATGAGCGAGCCCGTCTTCGAGCGGATGGCGCTGATCGGCGTCGGCCTGATCGGGGCGTCGCTGTCGCTGGCCGCCCAGCGCCACGGCCTGGTCGGCGAGATCGTCGGCTGCGCCCGCAAGCCGGAGACCCGCGCCAAGGCGGAGGAACTGGGAATCTGCACCCGCAGCACCGCCGACCCGGCGGAGGCGGTGCGGGGCGCCGACCTGGTGATGATCTGCACGCCGGTGGGCGCCTACGCCGAGATCGCGGCGACGATCCAGCCGGCGCTGGAGGCCGGGGCGATCGTGTCCGACGTCGGCTCGGTCAAGCAGGCGACGATCCGCGACGTCGGCCCCTACGTGCCCGACGGGGTGCACTTCGTGCCCGGCCATCCGGTCGCCGGCACGGAGAAGTCCGGCCCGGAGGCCGGCTTCGCCGAACTGTTCGAGCAGCGCTGGACCATCCTGACCCCGCCGCCCGGCACCGACACCCGCGCGGTCGAGCGGGTCACGCGGCTGTGGACCGGCTGCGGGGCGATGGTCGAGGAGATGGACGCGGGCCACCACGACCGCGTGCTGGCGATGACCAGCCACCTGCCCCACCTGATCGCCTACACGATCGTCTCCACCGCCGCCGACCTGGAACCCGGGGAGATGCGCGAGGTGGTCAAGTTCTCCGCCGGCGGCTTCCGCGACTTCACCCGCATCGCGGCCTCCGACCCGATCATGTGGCGGGACGTCTTCCTGAACAACCGGGACGCGGTGCTGGAAGTCCTGCAGCGCTTCAACGAGGACATCACCGCCCTGCAGCGCGCGATCCGCTGGGGCGAGGGCGACTTCCTGGAGGACCGCTTCCGGCGCACCCGCGAACTGCGCCAGGACGTCGTGCAGGCCCACCAGGCCGGCTCGTTCGACCCGCGGGAGCCGTCTTCTACCCCGCAGACGCCGGCAGAACGGGCCTTAGCCGGCCAAGCGGCACCGGCCCAAGGTACACCCGGCCCGCGCGGAAACTGAGCGGCACCTCGACCGTCGTCTCGCCGGTCGCCTCGTCCCGGCGGCCGAGCGCGGCGATCGCCAGCTTGGCGTAGTTGACCGCGCTGCGGTCGATCCGCCCCGCCGCCGCCAGCTTGTCCAGCGCCGGCCCCAGGCCCCGGACCGCCACGTCGAGCGTGCCCTGCGGGCGCAGCCGATCGTCGAGCGTGAGCGTGCCCGCCCCCTCCAGGCTGACCGGCGACCAGGTCAGCGCCAGGTGATCGA
This sequence comes from Rhodovibrio sp., assembly GCA_034521655.1. Classification (GTDB taxonomy): domain Bacteria; phylum Pseudomonadota; class Alphaproteobacteria; order Kiloniellales; family Rhodovibrionaceae; genus Rhodovibrio. Next base: position 162,374 of record JAXHMD010000043.1, on the reverse strand, counting down.
CCGCGATCTCGCCGCCGCGCCGGCGCCAGGCCTGCAGGTTCGCGCGGGTCAGTTCGCGCGGCGCCTGGCCGATCAGCGTGCCGCGCACGGCCAAACGGTCGATATCGCGGCCGAACGCGGTTTCGAGTTGGCGCGGCAACCGCAGCCCGTCGCTCTCCAGCGTGAAGTCGAGTTCGCGCGGGGCGTCCGCCGGCCGGCGTTCCGGGCCGAGGGCGACGAACAGCGCCTCGGCCTGCGTCGGCCCGGTGGGCAGGCCCGTCAGGCGGACCTGTTCCAGCGTGATCTGCCCGCTGCGCACCCCGCCGCCCGGCTTCAGCAGCACCCGGCCCTGCGCCGTCTCGGCGTCCGCGCGCAGCTGCCGTCCGTCCCGGGTGCGCAGCGTGTGCGTACCGGGGGCGGTCACGCGCACGGTGAAGGGGCTGAGCACGTCCGCCCGGCCGGTCACCATCGGACCTTCCCAGCGCCAGCCCTGCGGTGCCGCGACCACGGGCCGATCCAGGGTGGCGCGGACGGTGGTGGGAAAGCCGTCGAGCTTAGCTTCGGCGTTCTGGAAGCTATAGCCCTCGCTCACGCGTTCCGCCCGCCACGTGGCGTAGCCGTCACGCACCGCGTTCGCCGCCCAGACCCACGTCCCCGCCAGACCCGCGCCGGCCAGCAGCAGCAGGACCAATGGGGCGATCAGCAGAACCTTGGTGCGCCGGCGCATCATCGGATCAGCCTTCTGCGTTGAAAACAAGACGTCGGAACCCGTATGGAGTGTGTTTTGATGAGGCGAGCTGGCGTCCGCCAGCACACAGGAGAACGCCATGCGATCACAGACGTACATTTTCGTGATCGCCCCTATCGCAGTGACGGCCCTTTTGGCCAGCTTGCCTTACCTGCTGCCGCCCAGTGATCGAACGATCGTATGGCCGGCCTACCTGCACGCGACGGTCGCCGTCTTTTCGGCGACAGGACCCTACGTCGCGCACTTGGTCGGCCGCAACGTCTCCACCTATACCGCGCTGATGGCGCTGGCGGTGAACGCCGTGTGCCTGATCGTGCTGTTCGCCGGGATTTACCGCGCCTACGGGCTGGCGGAATGTCCGTTTCCCGATACCGCGCTCGCGATCTATTTTTCGACCGTCACCTGGACCACCCTGGGCTACGGCGACTTTTCGCCGATCGACAGCTTGCGGTTACTCTCCGCCGGACAGGCGGTGATCGGCTATCTCTTCCTGGGCCTGATCGTCGGGTTGCTGATCGAAGCCGCCACCCAGGCCCGCCAATAGACCGTGGTCTGGATCGGTGACCTCACCACTTACACGCTCTCGCTAAAGCAAGATTTAGCTGGAAGGCCGATTCGGCCTTCCAGCGTTTCGCTCTAGCTCAGGAACGCGTACACGACGAGCAGGATCAGGCCAACGACCGCCGGCACATAAATCATCGCGCCGGCAGCGATTCGGCCACGCGTTTGACTGCGGCTGCCTTCGACGATGAAGGCCTCTCGCAGAACTTCCTGGGCGCGGTGGCGAAAGCCGGACATTCGGGTCGCTTTCCAAGCGCGAAGACGTTCATCCGATCACCCGCCAATATAGGCGTGCGCGGCCCGGTTTGCCAGCTTTTCAACAAACCGGCTTGGCCGTATCGCCCGGAATCGCTAGCGTCGAGCGCGCCGTTGCGAACCGCCAGGAGTGCCCCACGCCATGACCGTCCCCACGCCATGACCGTCCCCACACCATGACCGTCCAGGAGCTGCCCGGAAAGCCGCGTTTGGACCCGCCGGGCGGGGATTTCTGGGTGTTCGGCTACGGCTCGCTGATCTGGCGTCCGGGGTTTCCGCACAACGAAGCCCGTCCGGCGATGCTGCACGGCTTCCACCGGCGGTTCTGCGTCTATTCCCACCGCTACCGCGGCACGCCCGACTGCCCCGGGCTGGTGCTCGGGCTGACGCGCGGCGGCTCGTGCCGCGGCCTCGCCTACAAGGTGCCGGCGGCCGAGGGGGAAGCGGTGATGGACTACCTCTACGAGCGGGAGATGGTGCTGGGCGTCTACGACCCGACGTGGCTCAAGCTCAGGCTGGACACCGGGGAGACGATCCGCGCGGCCGGTTTCGTGGTCGATCCCAGCCACAAGCAGTACGCCGGGCGCCTGTCCTACGACGACATGGCCCAGTTGATCCTGCAGGGCGAGGGCAAGGGCGGCACCTGCCTCGAATACCTGCGCAACACGGTTCAGCACCTGGAAGCGCTGGACATGCACGACCACGCCCTGCACCGCCTGCTGCGCGAGGTCGAGGCGCGGCAGGCCACGCGCGCGCGGTAAAGGCGCTTGCACGCCAGCTTCGGCGACCCGTCAGGCGTGATCTTCCGCGTCGTCGTCGCCCTGGATGCCGAAACCGGCGCACATGGCGATGATCAGCGGGAACCACAGGATCGCGAGCGCGAGCGCGGCGTAATACAGGATGCCGGGCCAGAAGAAGGCGACCGCGACCAGCGCCACGATGGCAAGCGCGCCCAGCGCCATGACGGTGTTGAAGCCCATGATCCTCTCCGCTGTGTGTCAGGCTCGCCGGCGCGTGTCCGGCACGCCAGTGTTTCAGCCCCAAAATGCCGCGCGGATCGGCCGCAAGGCAAGCGCCGGATTGACGCAGGCCCGCAGGCGGCGCCGGCGAAAGCGCGGCCGTCGCGCGCCTTGACCCCTTGCGCGCCGCCCCATACCTAGACGAGTGTCATTCGACAGCCCGCACCTTCGAATTCGCGCATTAGAGCAGCCATGGCCGTCCTGCCCATCCTGATCGCGCCGCACCCGACGCTGAAGCGGCGCGCCCAACCCGTCCAGCAGGTGGACGACGAGATCCGCCAGCTGACCGAGGACATGCTGGAGACGATGTACGACGCGCCCGGCGTCGGCCTCGCCGCCCCGCAGGTGAACGTCTCCAAACGGGTCGTGGTGATCGACTGCGCGGAGGAGGGCGCGCCGCCGCAGCCCTACCGGCTGATCAACCCGGAACTGGTCTGGACCTCGGACGCGCAGGATACGCGCGAGGAAGGCTGCCTGTCGCTGCCGGACATCTACGCCGACGTCACCCGCGCGGCCGCCTGCAAGGTCGCCTACCTGGACGAGCAGGGCCGGCGGCAGGAGCTGGAGGCCGAGGGCCTGCTGGCGGTATGCATCCAGCACGAGATCGACCACCTGAACGGCGTGCTGTTCGTCGATCACCTAAGCGCGCTCAAGCGCAACATGCTGATGCGCAAGCTCGCCAAGCAGCAGGCCGGCAAGAAGCCCAACAGCAAGGCGTCCGTCGGCGCCTGACACCGCCTTTCCGCCGCGACACCCCACCCGTCGAACCGCGCCCCGGGATCAACCGCCCGCGGCCGCGCCTTGAATCGCCGGAGCATCATGGCCGACAAACTCCGCCTTGCCTTCATGGGAACGCCGGACTTCGCGCTGCCCACGCTGCGCGCGCTGTTGGACGCGGGCCACGAGGTCGCCTGCGTCTACACCCAGCCGCCGTCGCGCGCCGGACGCGGCCACAAGGTGCAGCCGAGCCCGGTGCAGCAGGAGGCGGAGTCGCGCGGGATCGAGGTGCGCACGCCGGAATCGCTGAAGGACGCCGACGCCCAGCAGGCGTTCGCCGAGCTCAAGCTCGACGCCGCCGTGGTGGTCGCCTACGGCCTGATCCTGCCGCAGCAGATCCTGGAGGCGCCGAAGCTGGGCTGCGTCAACGTCCACGCCAGCCTGCTGCCGCGCTGGCGCGGCGCCGCGCCGATCCAGCGCGCCGTCCTGGCGGGCGACGGGGAGACCGGCGTCACCATCATGCAGATGGATACCGGGCTCGACACCGGGCCGACGCTGGCGCGCGAACGCACGGAGATCACCCCGGATACCGACGCCGGGCAGCTGCACGACACGCTCGCCTGGATGGGCGCCAAGCTGATCGCGCCGACGCTGGAAAAGCTCGCCGCCGGGGAGATCACCCCCGAGCCGCAGCCCGAGAAGGGCGCCACCTACGCCCGCAAGCTGTCGAAGGACGACCGCAAGCTGGATTGGTCGCGTCCGGCGATCGAGCTGGAGCGGCTGATCCGCGCGTTCGCGCCCAACCCGGGCGCGGTCGCCAAGCTGCCGCCCGCCAAGGACGACACAAAAGCCCCGAACGACAAGGCCCAGGACGGCCAGACCCAGAACGACAAGACCCAGAACGACAAGACCCAGAACGCGAAGGACGCCGACGGCGGCGGGTCCGAGGGCGAGACCTTGAAGGTGCTGCGCGCCCGGATCGCCGGGGCCGCCCCCACCGGGACCACGCCGGGCACGGTGATGAACGCGCAGGACTTCACCGTGTCGACCGGCCTTGGGTGCCTTAAGCTGCTGCGCGTGCAGCGCGGCGGCAAGAAGCCGATGGACGTCGAGGAGTTCCTGCGCGGGACCCCGCTCAAGCAGGGCACCGTGCTGCCGTGAGCGCGCGCGGCTCCGCGCGACGACGGCGATGACCTCCGACGCCCCTCCAGGCACCCGCTGGAAACTGCTGCTGGAATACGATGGCGGCGGGTTCGTCGGCTGGCAGCGCCAGGAGAGCGGCCGCGGCGTGCAGCAGGCGGTCGAGGAGGCGGTCTACGCGCTAACCGGCGAGGCGACGGTCGTGCAGGCCGCCGGCCGCACCGATTCGGGCGTGCACGCGTATGCCCAGGTGGCGCACGTCGATCTCGCCAAGCCGCTCGACGGCGATACCCTGCGCGATGCGCTCAACCATTTCCTGCGCGCGGAGCCGGTCGCCGTGCTGGCGGCCGAACCCGCGCCGGCGGACTTCCATGCCCGCTTCTCCGCGCGCGAACGCGGCTACCTGTACCGCATCCTGAACCGCCGGCCGCCGCCCGCGCTCGAGTCCGGCCGGGTCTGGTGGGTGCCCACGCCGCTCGACGCCGAGGCGATGCAGGCCGGGGCCGAGCGGCTGATCGGGCACCACGACTTCAGCTCGTTCCGGGCGAGCGAGTGCCAAGCGGCCTCGCCGGTCAAAACGCTGGACGCGCTCGAGGTCGCGCGCGCGGGCGCGGAGATCCGGATCACCGCCCGCGCCCGCTCCTTCCTGCACCACCAGATGCGCAACATCGCCGGCACGCTGCGGCTGGTCGGCGAGGGCAAGTGGACGCCCGACGACGTCAGCCGCGCGCTTACCGCGTGCCGGCGCAGCGCCGCCGGCCCGACCGCGCCCGCGCACGGCCTGTACCTGACGCACGTACGCTACGACGACGGCTGATCGCGACGTACGCGTACACCCACCGTTTGAACGGCGTCATTCCCGCTTCTCCACCGCCCGGCGCAACGCCTGCAGTTCTTCGCGCACGCCGCGAAGCTCCTCGTCCAGGCGGTCCTGGCGCTGCTGGCGCTCCTGTTCCCGCCCGGCTTCCTCTTCCGCCGCCTCCGCCCGGTGGTGGGATTCCATGGCGTTGACGATGATCGCGATGAACAGGTTCAGGACGGCGAAGCTGGTCAGCAGGATGAACGGCACGAAGAACGCCCAGGCCCAGGCGTGCACCTCCATGACCGGCCGGACGATGCCCATCGACCAGCTCTCCAGCGTCATGATCTGGAACAGCGAGTACATCGACGCGCCGATCGACCCGAACCACTCCGGGAAGCTGTCGCCGAACAGCTTGGTCGCCATCACGCCGGAGACGTAATAGATCAGGCCCAGCAGCAGCACGATCGAGCCCATGCCGGGAATCGCCGACAAAAGCGCCTGCACCACCCGGCGCATCGAGGGCACCATCGACACCAGCCGCAGCACCCTGAGCACCCGGAGCGCGCGCAGCACGGAGAAGCTGTGGGTCGCCGGGACCAGACCGATCGCGACCACGAAGAAGTCGAACAGGTTCCAAGGATCGCGCGGGAACCGCCGGCCGTAAGCGACCATCTTGGCGCTGACCTCGACGACGAACACCGACAGGATCGCGGTGTCGAGGAACACCAGCAGGCCGCCCGCGACCCGCATGGCGTCGTCCCAGGTCTCCAGCCCCAGCGTGACCGCGTTCAGGCAGATCAACGCGGTGATCGCCCGCACGGTGCGCGGGTGCTCGACCAGCTGTTGCAGGCGGGCGCGCCAGGCGGGCGTGGTCACGGCATCGGCGGTCATGGACGGAGTCGCACTCTCGGCTTGGCGGGGTTCAGGCAACCGCCCATAGATGCGCCTTTTGACGAACGATATAAAGAGCAGGTGGTCATGGGGGCGGACCCCGCTACCAGAAGAAGGCTTTCCACAGATCGCCGGGTACCCGTATGGGGTCCTTCGACACGGACGCCTTCGGCGTCCTACTCAGGATGACGATTGTGCTATATCAGGAACTTAGATCTCGCTTCATGCTGAGTAGCCAGTCCTGAGCTTGTCGAAGGGCTGGCGTGTCGAAGCACGCCACACGGCTGCTCATGCCGGCCGTGCAAAAGTCTGCTCGCGGGAAGCGGGGCGCGCGTTAATCCCCGTCGGGACCGCCGCTTGCCGGCGTGCTGCCGGCCTCCGGGATCTCGGTCTCCGGCCGGTCGGCGCGCGCGCGGCCGCGGTCCATCGTGCCGGTGCGGATGTGCAGGTCGCGCTGGGGATAGGGGATGACGATGTTCGCCTCCCGGAAGCGCTGGTCGATGGCGAAGCGCAGTTCGCTCGCGAGCGACAGGAAATAGTCGGTGTCCCGGGCGAACACGCGCAGTTCGAAGTGCAGCGCGCTCTCCCCGAAGCTCATGAACAGCACGTGCGCCTCGGGCATCCGCAGCACCTGGGGATGCTCGCGCGCGACCTGGAGCAGGATGTCGTGGACCGCTTGCGTGTCGGTGCCGTGGGCGACGTGCACCGGCACGATCACGCGGCAGACCCGGTTGGTGTGGGTCCAGTTGATGATCGACTGGCTGATGAAGTCGCTGTTGGGGACGATCACGGCGGACTGGTCGAACGTCTCGATCTCGGTCGAACGCACGCGGATCCGCTTCACGTAGCCCTGGTGGGCGCCGATCACGACCCAGTCGCCGACCTTGATCGGCCGCTCGAACAGCAGGATCAGGCCGGAGACGAAGTTGTTGACGATCGCCTGCAGGCCGAAGCCGATGCCGACCGAGAGCGCGCCCGCGACGATCGCCAGGTTGGACAGGTTCAGCCCCGCGACCGACAGCCCGATCAGACCCGCCAGGATCAGCCCGACGTAGCCGGTGAAGGTGCGTAGAGATTCGCGCACGCCGATGTCGAGCCGGGTCTGCGGCAGCACCCGGGTGTCCAGCGTGCGCTGGATCACCCGGGTGATCGACAGCACCACCACGAACAGCGCGATCGCGAGCGCGAGGTCGATCGGCGAGATCGTGACCCCGCCGACCTTGAAGCCCATCAGCGCGCTCAGCAGCAGCGCCCAGAGGTCGGTCCACTCGACCCCCCACAGCGGCAGCGCCAGCAGGATGCCGAGCGCGACCACCAGCACGTCGACGCCCGCGCCGATCCAGAACTGCAGGATCGGCGTGGTGCTGTCCTCCTGCCGGCGGCCGGTGGTGCGCAGCCGGGTCATCCGGAAGATCGCGCTGATCCCCTCCCGCGCGACCGCGTGCAGCAGCAGCAGCAGGCCGATCAGCAACCCGGTCAGGATGGTGCGGGTGATCAGGTAGCGCGACAGCTCGTAGTAGCCGAGCAGGATCGAGCCCAGCACGCTCAGGCTGAGCGCCAGCACGCCGAGCGACGTCCAGGTGCGCGCCTTGCGCCGGGCGGTCTTGCGCGCCTCGTCGGTGCTGTCGTCGAGTTCCGGCGGCTGCCAGATGTCGCGCCGGGTGAGCGCCAGCAGCAGGATCGAGACGGTCAGCCCGAACAACAGGTGGTGGACCACCGCGATCGCCTCGCCGGCCTGCAGCACCCGGCCCATGCGCACCAGCAGGATGTCGGCGCCGAACACGATCGCGCCGATCCGCGCGATCCGGCCGACCCGCACGGCACAGGGGTCGGAGACCGGCAGCACGCGCCAGGCGCTGGTCTCCGGCGCGGTCACCGCCCGGGCCAATCCGTCGATCAGGAAGGCGAAGGCGACCGCGAGCGCGGTGTTGAGCGCCAGCTGGTCGAGCACGCCCTGCATCAGCCCGACCGTCTCCAGATAGGCGTAGAGCGCGCCCATCGCGAGACCCGGGACCAGCAGGTAGAACAGCGTGTGCAGAAGCGCGCCGGTCAGGCGGGTCAGGGTGGGCGGCGGCTCCGCCTGCGGCTTCCGGCCGAAGCGCTGCAGCAGCGCCCGGCGCAGCAGGGACGCGATCGCCAGCCCCACCAGCACGATCGCGAGCGCGCCGCCGGCGATGTTGATCCAGTCCGCGCGCTCGCGCTTCAGCTGGTCGGAGGTCGCGATCACGCTGACCAGGCGGGTGAGCGAGCTGGTCAGCTGCTCGCCCGCGCGCACCCAGGTCTCGGGCGTGAGCGGCGAGGGGCCGCGCACCAGCAGCCGGTTGGTGAAGCGCTGCCGGCTGGCCGCCTGGACCTGGTTCAACAGTTCGTCGGCGCGCGCGATCGCGAGCTGCGCCTGCTTCAGGCGCGCCTGCTGCGCGTTCAGCTGCTGCTGCAGGCGGTCGCGCTCCATCGCCACCGGGCGCGGCTCGCGGCCGTCCTCGGGCGCGGGGCCCAGGGCGTCCAGCAGCCGTTGGGTGGAATCGACGTTGGCCTTCGCCTCCGCCTCGATCGCGGCCGCGCGCTGGCGCAGCTGCGGCAGCCGCTGGCGCCAGTGGGCGAGGCGTTCGTCGGAGAGCAGGCCGCTGCCGATCTCGTTCGCGGCCTGCTTGGTCTCGCTCAGGACCTCGTCGAGCTTGAGCGGCGCCGCCGGCTGCTGGGCGCCGTCGGCCTGCTGGGCCTGCCCGCCGCTGCCGGAGGACTGCGCGGCCGCCGGCGGCGCGGCGAGCGCCAGCGCGGCAAGCGCGCACAGCAGCGCCAGCACGCAGACGCGCACGCCGCGGCGGATCGGGTGGGCGAACGGGGATCGGGCGATCACGATAAAGACCGGCTCGGTGTCGTGGACGCGGACTGCCGCCAAGGTAACGACGAACGCGCCTGTGTCACGCCCTGGATGGATGCCCGTTGGGTGTCAGCGGACGCCGCCGGTCACACACCCGGCACAGCGGCCTACCGCGGGATTTTTGCGGCCGACCTCTACGACAGGTAGTTCACCCGCCTGCGCAGTGCCGAGTTAGGGATGCACCACGATATCTCCGTCCGGTATCCCGACGCCTACGCCAGCGAAGTGGCTTGGCGCGGACACACCCTTCGTGAGCCGAACGGGACGCAGTACCGGATAGTGGTCGACGGCGCGATAGCGCACGGCGTTAGCGGGCAGTGGGGCAGGTATTGGCAGCGGACTCAGTAGCAGGGGTGGTGGATTCGAACCCACGACCTCCGGCACCTCAAGCCGATGCTCTCACCCCTGAGCTACACCCAGATGGACGATCCGCCCTGCGGCCGACCATCCGTGATTGAATTTAAAAAGGCGGTTTTGCGGAATCAAGTTGCGCGATGCGCACGTAATTGAATCCATCTTACTAGCCTTATTTGTTATAAGATTATACGGGGCGTGAGTGACACGGTAATAATCTCCACGCCGTAGCACCGGCATGGCCGGGAGCGCTATGTAGGGTTCTTTGGGGGCCCTACCTCACGCCCCTTTTTCAAATTCCGTCAGGCGAACGCTGTTTCGAAAAGCCGCACGGATGTCAGACCGGTCCACTCTGTGTATAGACATTAAGAACAATTTTTGTCGATTTTTTGTGACCTTTACAACCGCTTTATAAGAACGAATTTTACCTTTTTTCTCATGGACTATAAATATTGCTCTATTACAGTTTTGAATTAAAACATATGGCGACTTAAAAAGATTTGGTGCGCGCATATAAAGAGCCATTTTCTCATTAAAATGCTTAGATTCTTGCTTATAAACAGTTTCCGCCGATAAAAAAACACTACATGTCTCCGCCCTTAGCGCGCGAGCGACACGCGAGGGGATCTGACCTGCTACGACATGAGACGTTCGCTCGCCTGTAAGCAGGCGAAAAAGTGCATATTCGTCCACATATCTTGGATACTAAAATCCACGCGAGTCGCCAAAGCATTTCTCGCTGCACTCTCGGGTTCTGGCCCATATATGGACGCCTGCGCCAACGAAATAGCGTGCCGGGCGCACTACAGGCGCCAGCCGCGCGGGCCGCAGTCTCGGACATTGGTCGGCACCGCGATCATGTACAGCGTCAGCCGCCCGTGTACCGAGTAATGGCAGAGAGCAATCCGCGTTCGCCCACCTTTTCTGCCAATGCATGCATCCACGTTACGGTTATGCTTGCATCGCTGGCACGAATCGGGGACACTGCAAGCATCCATTTTTGAGGAGTGCTTGCATGACCGACAACGGAATCGCAAAATCGACCGGACGCAGCAAAGGTGGCTCCGCGCGAGCGTCAGCATTGTCGCCCGAAAAACGCAGCGAAATTGCCCGAAAGGCTGCCAAAGCTCGGTGGGGTCTAAAAGCGACCCATAAAGGGAATTTTTACGATGAGTTGGGCTTAGATATTGATTGCTATGTTCTTGACGATGAGAATAAAACCCCTGTCGTCAGTCAGCGTGGCATGGGAACCGCTCTCGGCTTTAGTGAGGGCGGTAGTCGCCTTCCCAGATTTCTGAGTCGCAAAGCGATTAGCGCGTATGTTGGGCCAGAACTAAGGGAAAAACTCGAAAATCCGATCGTTTTTCAGGCACCAAACCCGGGCCCGAAAGCGACTGTCCACGGCCACGATGTAGGTATTCTGATTGACTTATGTAAAGCGATTTTACAAGCGGAACGGGCTGGTGCCTTACATCCACGCCAAGCGCCTATCGCGAAGCAGGCAGCTATAATCTCCAGCGCATCTGCCAAGCTTGGCATAAGGGATTTGGTCTACGCATTAAGCGGTTATGACCAGACACGCGAAGAAACGATAAAAGCCTTTAAGGTTTATGTGGCCGAAGAAGCCCGCGAATACGAAAAGGAATTTCCCGACCAACTCTACATGGAGTGGTATCGATTGTATCAGATCGAGATGCAGTCAAAAGGAAAACCGTGGAAGTTTAAACATTTGACGGTTCACCACGTATATTGGCCCTTAGCTCGAAGCAATGGCAGGATTTTAGAGCTAACACGCGCACAAAAGTCTCAAAGTCAAGACCGTAGAAAGAAATTGCACCAGTTTATGTCGGATGTTGGCGTTAAAGCACTGCGCCAACATCTAGGGCAACTGTTAGGTATTGCGCAAATCTCCGATACTCGGGAAGAGTACGAAACCAACGTTCAAAAGGTATTTGGAGATCAGCACCAACTGCGTTTCTAACCCCGTTCTAACAACCACCACAACGAACTCCGCTTCGCCCCAGCTTCGGACGCGGCGCGCGATCATGTGTTAGAGGAGACAAACCGCAAAAGGGCAACTAGATAGGGCCTGAACACGCACTTATCCATCAACACTTTACGTGCCGAAATTTCCGACCAGCCACGATTTAGGCTTGTATTGATAACGTAGACAGCGCGTCAGATTCCTCTCCCTCACGATCCTACGGCTTGAGATGGCCCGGGCGCGTAGGATGCCTGAGGGCGCTAGGTGCAAGCCTTAGCTTGCGGAATAGAGAACTGCAATGAAGCAGTCCGCTCTTCGCAATTGGCCAAGGTCGTAGCCGTCCCTACCCCCGCCCCGGTGCCGCCCTTCGATACGACAGCGCCTCCGCCACGTGGATGCGGCGCACCTGGTCCTGGCCGTCGAGGTCGGCGAGCGTGCGGGCGACGCGCAGGACGCGGTGGTAGCCGCGCGCGGTCAGGCGGATGCGTTCGACCGCCTGGCCCAGCAGGGTGCGGCCGGCGTCGTCCGGGGCGGCGACGCGTTCCAAGAGGGTGCCGTCGGCCTCCGCGTTCGAGCGCAGGCGCGTCGCACCGCCCTCCCCGGCGTAGCGGGCGGTCTGGCGGGCGCGGGCAGCGGCGACGCGGCCGGCGACCTCCGCGCTGCCCTCGGCGGGCGGCGGCAGGGTGAGGTCGCTCGCGCTGACCGACGGCACCTCGACGTGCAGGTCGATCCGGTCGAACAGCGGGCCGGAGATCCGCGACTGGTAGTCGAGCGCGCACTTGGGCGCCCGCGCGCAGGCGAGGCCGGCGTCGTCCAGATAGCCGCAGCGGCACGGGTTCATCGCCGCCACCAGCTGCACCCGGGCGGGATATGTCACGTGCGCGTTGGCCCGCGCGATCGACACCCGGCCGGTCTCCAGCGGCTGGCGCAGCGCTTCCAGCGTCTGCCGGTTGAACTCCGGCAGCTCGTCCAGGAACAGGACGCCCAGGTGGGCAAGCGAGACCTCCCCCGGCCGGGCGCGCAGGCCGCCGCCGGTCAGCGCCGGCAGCGAGGCGGAGTGGTGCGGGTCGCGGTAGGGGCGCCGGCGCAACAGCTTGCCCTCGTCGAGCGCGCCCGCGACCGAGTGGATCATCGACACCTCCAGCGCTTCCGAGGCGTCGAGGCTCGGCAGCAGGCCCGGCAGGCGGGCGGCCAGCATCGACTTGCCCGCGCCCGGCGGACCCACCATCAGCAGGTTGTGCCCGCCCGCGGCCGCGACCTCGAGCGCGCGCTTGGCGCTCTCCTGGCCCTTGATGTCGCGCAGGTCGGGGGCGTCCGGGTCGGCTTCGGCGATCCGGGGCGTGGGCGCGGGGAGCAGCTGGCTGCCCTTGAAGTGGTTGATCAGGCCGATCAGCGAGTCCGGCGCCAGCACCTCCAGCCCGTCGGCCCAGGCGGCCTCCCCGCCCTGGGCGCCCGGGCAGATCAGCCCGCGGTCGCGGTCGAGGGCGTGGATCGCCGCCGGCAGCACGCCCGCGACCGGGGCCAGCCGGCCGTCCAGGCTGAGCTCGCCCAAGGCGGCGTAGCCGGCCAGCTCCTCCCCCGGCAGCACGCCGAGCGCGATCAAGAGCGCAAGCGCGATCGGGAGGTCGAAATGGCTGCCTTCCTTCTGCAGGTCGGCCGGGGCCAGGTTGACGGTGATCCGCTTGGGCGGCAGCGCCAGGCCGAGCGCGGCCAGCGCGGAGCGCACCCGCTCCCGGCTTTCGCCCACCGCCTTGTCCGCGAGGCCGACCACCTGGAAGCTGGGCAGGCCGCCGCCGGTGGTGACCTGGACGTCGACGTCGACCACCTCGATGCCCTGGAACGCCACCGTACTCACCCGCGCGACCTGGCCGCGCGCGGTCCCGACCGGGCTGCCGCCCGCCTGCTCGCCTGGTTCGCTCACGCTTCCGCGGCCCCGCCCCTGCCCGACGATGGTATGCCTACCCACACCGATTACGCGATCGCGCGGACGCGGTCACGCGTTTTCGTTCCCCGGGAAGCCCGGGCCGCGCGCGCCTGTCACGCAATGGCCGCAATCCCGCCCTCTTGTCGTCCGGGCGCCAGCGTTCCGATATAGCTTGCAGGCACGCACGTCCACGCGAACGAAAGGTCCGCCATGCGCCGCCGTCTGACCGCCCTTACCGCCGCCGGCCTGATCGCCGCCTTGGCCGCCGCCGTGCCGGGCCCATCCGCCGCCGAGCCGACCGGCACGCAGCAGGCCGCCCAGGGCGACGGGCAAAGCGACGGGCTGAGCGTTGACGAACGGCTGATGGTGGGGCGGATTGAGGAGTATCTGACCGGCATCAAGACGCTGCGCGGCCGGTTCGTGCAGACCGCGTCCAACGGCGGGCAGGCGACCGGGGAGGTCTGGCTGAAGCGCCCGGGCAAACTGCGCTTCGAGTACGACAAGCCGACCGACATCCTGATCGTCTCCAACGGCAGCATGCTGCTCTATTTCGACCGGGAGCTGATGCAGACCAGCTACATCCCGCTGTCGCAGACGCCGCTCGGCTTCCTGGTCAAGCAGCGGGTCGACCTGCGCAACGTCGACGACTACCACCTGGCCGGGCTGGAGCGCGGCGACGGGGAGATCGCCGTCTGGGTCGCGCAGGAGGGGGTCGAGGCGGGTCAGCCGGGCTCGCTTAAGCTGGTGCTGGACGCCGAGCCGATGGCGCTCAAGCGCTGGCGGGTGGTCGACCAGCAGGGCGCGGTGACCCGCGTGCGCCTGTCTGAGGTCGAGACCGGCGTGTCGCTGGACGACGACCTGTTCGACTTCGGCGAGATCGAGGACCGGCCGAGCGTGTTCGACAACAAGCGGCGGGACCGATAAGGGCTCGGGCTACCCGTACGGGTCCGCGGCGTCGCGTAGGCCGTCGCCCAGGAAGTTGAACGCCAGCACCACCACGATCACCGGCACCACCGGCAACATCAGCCAGGGGTAGAGCGCGACCACGTTGATGTTCTGCGCCTCGCTCAACAGCACGCCCCAGCTGGTGATCGGCGGGCGCAGGCCGAGGCCGAGGAACGACAGCGCCGTCTCGCCCAGGATCATGGTCGGGATCGACAGGGTGGCGCTCGCGATCAGGTGGCTGGCGAAGCTGGGCAGCAGGTGGCGGAAGATGATCCGCGGCGGCCGCGCGCCCATCAGCTGGGCGGCGGTGGCGAAGTCCTCCTCCCGCAGCGACAGCAGCTTGGCGCGCACCGCGCGCGCGAGGCCCGGCCAGTCGAGCAGGCCCAGGATCACGGTGATCCCGAAGTAGACCCACAAGGGGCTCCAGGTCACCGGCAGGGCGGCTGAGAGCGCCAGCCACAGCGGGATCTCCGGGAACGCCCGGATGATCTCGATGCTGCGCTGCGCGCCGACGTCGACCCAGCCGCCGTAATAGCCCGCCGCCCCGCCGACCGTGATCCCGAGCAGGAACGAGATCGCGATGCCGACCAGCCCGATGGTGAGCGAGATCCGCGCGCCGTAGACGATCCGGGAGAACATGTCCCGGCCCAGCCGGTCGGTGCCGAGCAGGAACAGCGTGCCCCCCTCGGCCGGGCAGACGACGTGGAAGTCCGCCTCGAACAGGTCCCAGAAGCGGTAGGAATCGCCCGAGCAGAAGAACCGCAGCGGCTGCACGTCGGTCTTGTCCGGCGTGTATTCGCGCTTCAGGTTCTCCATGTTGAGCTTGTAGTCGAAGCCGTAGACGAACGGGCCGACGAACTCGCCCTCGTGGAACAGGTGCACGCTCTGCGGCGGGGCGTAGATGTGGTCGGTGAAGCGGCTGTGCAGGTTGTAGGGCGCGATCGCTTCCGAGATCAGGGTCGAGGCGTAGAGGAGCAGGAGCAGGATGCCCGAGGCGACCGCCAGCCGGTGGCGCTTCAGCTTCCACCACATCATCCGCCATTGCGAGGCGCGGTAGAGCCGCTCCTGCGCCGGCGTCATCGGGGTTTCCTCGGCCGGCTGGAACGGCGCGTCGTCCACCCGGTGCGGGATCTGCCCGCGCGCCGGCCCGCCCAGCCGGGCGCCCGGCCGCCCGTTGCCGCTGTCGCCCTGGCCGGTCGTGCTGCTCATCTGGCCGCCTTCCCTTCCAGCCGGATCCGCGGATCGAGCGCGGCCAGCGCCAGGTCCGAGAGCAGCATGCCGATCACCGTCAGCATCGCCAGGAACATCAGGAACGAGCCCGCGAGGTACATGTCCTGGCTTTTAAGCGCCCCGATCAGCATCTGCCCGGTGGTCGGCAGGTCGAGCACGACCGAGACGATCGCCGCCCCCGAGACGACCTGCGGCAGCAGGTTGCCGATGTCGGCGATGAACGGGTTGATCGCCAGGCGCAGCGGGTACTTCAGCAGCAGCTTGCCGGGCGACAGGCCCTTGGCGCGGCCGGTGGTGACGTACTGCTTCTGCAGCTCGTCCAACAGGTTGGCGCGCAGCCGGCGGATCATCGCGGCGGTGCCGCTGGTGCCGATCACCACCACCGGCACCCACAGGTGCGCCAGTACCGAGCCGGCCTTGCCCCAGGACCACGGCTGGTCGACGTACTGCGGGTCCATCAGCCCGCCGATCGAGGTGCCGAACCAGATGTTGGCGGCGTAGAGCAGCAGCAGCGCCAACAGGAAGTTCGGCGTGGCCAGCCCCAGGAAGCCGATGAAGCTCAGCGTATAGTCGCCGATCGAATACTGCCGCACGGCGGTGTAGATGCCGATCGGAAAGGCGACCGCGTAGGTGAACAGGATGGTGACGATCGAGATCACGAAGGTCAGCAGCAGCCGGTCGCCGATCAGCTCCGAGACCGGCAGCTGGTATTCGAAGCTGTAGCCCAGATCGCCCTGCAACAGGCCGCCGGCCCACATCAGGTACTGCCGCCACAACGGCTGATCCAGGCCGTACTTCTCGCGCAGGTAGGCGATCCGCTCGTCGTTGACCCCCTCGCCCTGGGCGGCGAGCTCGGCGACGTAGGTCGAGAGATAGTCCCCGGGCGGCAGCTGGATGATGACGAAGATGATCACGCTGATCGCGATCAGCGTGGGCACCATGGTGATCAGGCGGCGGACGGTATAGGCGAACATGCGGCGCGGGCCTACCCTTCGCCCGTACGCGTACGGGCGTACGCGTCTCGGGGCTCAGCGTCCTCGGGGCCGGCCTCGGCGGTCTCGGCTTCGTCCGCCCACCAGAAGGTGTCCGGCCGGTACAGGCCGAAGAACGACCCGGGATCCCAGTTGTACAGCCCTTCCTGCGGCACCCCGCGAAGACGGGTGTGCACCACCACCGGCTGCGGCACGTCGGCGATCAGGCCGATGGTGTACTGCTGTTCGGCGTTGATCCGCAGCATCTCGTGCCAGATCGCCCGACGGCGTTCGGTGTCCCGGGTGACGTACCATTCCTCGTACAGCTCCAGGAGCCGCCGGGGCTTGTCCATGTCGACCGGCTCGCCGGAACGGCCGCCGGTCTGGTAGTACTGCCCCCATTTCGACCACTGGTAGCTGTACTGGTCGACCGGGGCCAGTTCCTTCGGGCTCATGTCCGCCGTCGGGACGCCGTTCTCCAGCCCCTTCCAGATGCCCATCACGCTGTCGCCGGCGAAGGTGCGCCGCCGGAACACCGAGCGCTGCGTGGCGCTGGTGTGCAGGGCGATGCCCGCCTTTTGCCAGCTGTCGGTGATCAATTGCAAAAGGTCGGATTCCTCGGTGCTCTCGCCCGCGCTCTCGACCACGATCTCGCAGCGCCGGCCGTCGGGCAGCAGGCGGTAGCCGCGGTCGTCGCGCTCGGTGAGCCCGATCGCGTCCAACAGCGCGTTGGCGCGGTCCACGGCGAATTCGGCCCAAACCTGGCGGTAGTGCTCCCGGTAGAGCGGGCTGCGCGGCAGCACCGTGTTGTTCCCCTCCAGCGCCAGGCCGTAGTAGATCACCTGGTTGAGTTCGTAGCGGTGGATCGCCAGCGACAGCGCCCGGCGGAAGCGCACGTCGCGCATCACCGCCCGCCAGGTCGGGTCGTTCGCGTTCAGGTTGGGGTAGAGCGTGTGCTTGGAGCCGTAGGCCGGCTTCCACAGCCGCACGTCCAGCGGGAAGCGGTCCTCCGCCGCCTTCAGGAAGGTGTAGTTGTCGAAGCGGATGTAGCGCGCCTGCAGGTCGCTCTCCCCGGCCCCGGTTTTCGCCGGGATGATGCTGGGCGCGGCGATCTTGACGATCAGCCGGTCGATGTAGGGCAGCTGCCGGCCCTGTGGATCGACCCGGTGGTAGAAGGGGTTGCGCTCGAACACGAAGCGCTGCGAGGGCGGCCGGGTGGTGTTCACCCACGGCTGCAGGGTGGGCAGGTCCGGATTGTCCTGGTCGTACAGGTTGTCCAGGTAGGTGTGCAGGTCGGCCCAGTCGCGCTGGTCGTACTCGGCGACACGCGCCTGCAGCTCGTCCGCGGGCGCGTAATCGGCGTGGAACTGCTTCATGTAGTGCGCCGGCCGGTACAGGTAGATCGGCAGCGCGCCCGCGAGCTCGTGCAGAAAGGTCGGGTTCGGCTTCGACCAGGCGTAGACGATCGTGCGGTCGTCCGGAAAGCTGACCTCGGGCAACTCGCCGTCGACCTCGAGCGTGCGCGGCGGGCCGGAGGGGTAGAGCTGCTCGTGGTTCGCCACGTCCTCCCACCAGTAGCGGAAGTCCTCGCTGGTGAACGGATGGCCGTCGGACCAGCGGTGGCCGCGGCGCAGGCGGATGGTGAAGATCCGCCCGTCCTCGACCTCGACGTCCTGCGCCAGGTCGGGCTCGAGCTCGAGGTCGCTCGTATAGCCGACCAGGCGGCCGTAGCCGTAGACCGCGATCTGGCTGAGGTCGCCCTGCTTGCCCATCAACAGGCGCAGGTCGCCGCCGTAGCGTCCGGGTGCCTGCCAGGGCAGGTCGAGCGTCTCCACCTGCGGGCTGGCGGGCACGCGCTCGCGCATCGGCGGCAATTCGCCGGCCGCCACCCGCTCGCGCAGGATCGGCGGCTCCTCCCCGTTCGCGCCGACCGGCGCGGGCAGGCCCGGCGCCAGGCGCAGCGCGGCCAGCGCCGCCGCGCCGCCCAGCAGCAGCTGGCGGCGCGACAGGCGGGCGCCGGCCGTGGCCATGCCTGCGCCGCGGCTCATTGCGCGGCCTCCATCGGCTGGGGCACGTGGGTCGCGCGGACGTAATGTCCCTGGCCCAGGTCGATCAGGTGCGGCGGCTTTTCGCCTTGACCGCCATGCCCGAACGGCGCCGGCCAGGCCGACGGGTCGGACACCCGTTCGCTCAACAGCGCGCCCAGGTCGAGCCGGCGGTTGGGGTCGGGCGCGGGCACCGCCTGCAGCAGCGCGCGGGTGTAGGGATGGCGCGCGTCGCGGAAGATCGCTCGACGCGGCGCGAGCTCGACCAGCTCGCCCTTGCACATCACCGCGATCCGGTCGGCCAGGTAGTCCACGACCGCCAGGTTGTGGCTGATGAACAGGTAGGTCAGGCCGAGTTCGCGCTGCAGGTCGCGCAGCAGGTTCAGGATCTGCGCCTGGATCGAGACGTCGAGCGCGCTCACCGGCTCGTCGCAGATCAGGAGATCGGGCTTGAGCGCGAGCGCGCGGGCGATGCCGATGCGCTGGCGCTGCCCGCCGGAGAAGGAGTGCGGGTAGCGCTGCAGGTGCTTGGGCTCCAGGCCCACGACCTGCATCAGCTCGGCGATCATCTCGCGCCGCCAGGCCTTGTCGCCGATGCCGTGGATCACGAACGGCTCGCTCAGGATGTCCGCCACGGTCATCCGCGGGTTAAGCGCCGAGAAGGGATCCTGGAAGATGTACTGCACCTTGCGCCGGTAGGCGTCGAGCTCCGCGCCGTCGAGCGCCAGCACGTCGCGTTCGGTGCCGCGGTCGTCGTACACGATCCGGCCGGCGTCCGGCGTGATGGCGCGCATGATCGACTTGGACACGGTCGACTTGCCGCACCCGCTCTCCCCGACCAGGCCCAGGCATTCGCCCTGCCGGATGGTGAAGCTGACGTCGTCGACCGCGGTGATCCGCTGCTCCTTGGCGCCGAACCAGCCGCTGTTGCGCAGGCCGAAGGTCTTGGTCAGCCCGTCGACCGTGAGCAGCGGGCGGCTGCCGTCGACCGGGCGCCCGCGCTCTTCGCCGGCCGCGCGGGCCCACAGCCGGCTGCCCGGGGTGTGCGGCACCTCGCGCAGCGGCGTCAGCCGCTCCCCCGGCCCCATGTCGAAGCGCGGCACGGCGGCCATCAGCGCCTTCAGGTAGGGATGGCGCGGCTGGTGGAAGATCGCGTCGCGCGGGCCGCTTTCCATCACCCGGCCGCGGTACATCACCACGACCTCCTCGGCGACGTTGGCGACCACGCCCAGGTCGTGGGTGACCATCAGCACCGCCATGCCGAGCTCGCCCTGCAGGTCGCGGATCAGTTTCAGGATCTGCGCCTGGATGGTGACGTCGAGCGCGGTGGTCGGCTCGTCCGCGACCAACAGCGACGGCCGGCAGATCAGCGCCATCGCGATCATCGCCCGCTGGCGCAGGCCGCCCGACAGCTCGAACGGGATAGGTGGTGAGCGCGCGCTGCGGGTCCGGGAAGCCGACCAGCCGCAGCATCTCCTGGGTGATCTCGGTCGCCTCGGCCCGGCTGACGTCGCGGTGCAGGCGCAACGCCTCGCCCACCTGGTCGCCCACCGTGTGCACCGGCGACAGCGAGGTCATCGGCTCCTGGAAGATGATCGAGATGCGGTCGCCGCGCAGCGCGCGCATCTCCGGCGAGCGCGGCGGCAGCGCCGCGATGTCGACCGGCTGGTCGCCGCCGCCCGGAGCGGCGACCTTGGGGTCGTCGAACAGGATGCGCCCGCGGTCGATCCGGGCGGCGCGCGGCAGGATGCCCATGATCGCCTGCCCGGTCACCGACTTGCCGGACCCGGATTCGCCGACGATCGCCACCGTGCCGCCCACCGGCACCCGGAAGGAGACGCCGCGCACCGCCTCCACCCGGCCCGCCATCAGGCCGAAGGACACGTGCAGGTCCTCCACGCGCAACAGGTCGCTCATGCCCGCTCAGTCCTTGACCTGCCCGGTCCTGCCTGCGACTTCGGATCGCGCGCTTCCTGGATTCCGGCCGCGGCCTCCTGGCCTTGGCTTTCCGGTGCGGCCGCCCCCTCGACCTCGCGGGCGAACGCGGCGACGCCGGGCGGCGGGGCGAGGTCGCCGTCGGCGTCGATGCCGAAGGCCTGCATGTTCTGAACCGTCGGGATATCCAGCGCCAGACCGTTGGCGCGCGCCGCCGCGCCCGCGCGCCAGACCAGGTAGTCGAACCCGGTCAGGCTGCTCTCGAACGACAGGCGCGTGCCCGGCGCGCGCAGCTTCAATTGGTAGAAGCCACCTTCCGCCTTGCGCTCGCGCTTGCTGCCGTAATACCGCAGCCGCACGTCCGTGACGGCGTCCCACGCGAGGTCCCGCGTGGCGAGC
Source organism: Rhodovibrio sp. (assembly GCA_034521655.1). Lineage (GTDB taxonomy): Bacteria > Pseudomonadota > Alphaproteobacteria > Kiloniellales > Rhodovibrionaceae > Rhodovibrio. Next base: position 141,594 of record JAXHMD010000043.1, on the reverse strand, counting down.
GCGCGCCGGCTGATACCGTCCGGACGCACCTCCACCCGGGTGATCTGCCGGGCCGCCGTGCGCGCGCCGAAGCCGGCGAACAGCAGCGTCAGCCCGCCGACCGACAGCCCGAGCGCCCAGCCCACCGGGTTCACCGCCAGTACGCTGACCCCGACGCCGACACCGAACGCGGTGCGCAGATAATCGCCGATCAGCGTCCCCGGGGGGTAGCGCAGCGTTCTTGCCGTCTGGCTCACCACTCCTCCGTCAACCCGTCCGCGGAACGTCAGCCCCCACCGCCGGCACCTTAGAGTCTGATTGCGGACGGGGGAACCACCTAGCTGTGCAATCGCTTTCACTGCGAAATCGATAAGACCGCCGCACGTTCAGGGGCCACCCGATCCCGCCGGGTCCGATCTGGCGCCGCCCGCGAAGTCGGCGAGGAGTTGCGCGGTCGTGGCGATCCCGGTGAGGTCGATCGTCGACGCCGCCGATTGCGCCGCGCACGCCGCCGCATCGGGCGCGAGCGCCCGGTCCACGGCGTCCGCCAGCCGGGCCGGGGTCAGCTCGGCCTCCCGGACCTGCGTCAGACGCCCCGCCGCGGCCAGCCGGTGGGCGCGCAACGCCTGCTCGCGCTCGCCGCCGTCGCCCTCGAACGGCACCAGCACGCCGGGCACGCCGGCGGCGAGCAGTTCCGTGACGGTGTTGTAGCCGGCCTGGCTGATCGACAGACGGCAGGCCGCGAGCAGGCGCGGGAAGTCCGGCCGGTTGCGTTCGACCACGGTACCGGCGTCGGCCGCGGTCCGGACCGCCTCGAAGCTGTGCTGCGGCAGGTTCCCGCCCAACAGCACCCGCCAGGGCGCGTCGCCGGCCCGCCGGCTGTGCGCGCGGGCGCGCACCGCCGCCGCGGCGAGCGCGCCGCCCACCGCCCCGCCGCCGGTCGACACCAGCACCTCGCCGCTGGCCGGGACGCCGCGGGGCATCTCCGGCACGACGTAGCCGGTGTAGACCAGCCGCTCGGCAATTCGTTGCGCAGCCGGAACGGTTTCCTCCAGCCGGGCGATCCTGGGGTCGCCGTGGACCAGCACGCGGTCGACGTAGCGTTCGACCACCTCGACGGCCCAGTCCGCCTTAGCCGGATCCGGCGGGTTCAGCAGGTCGCGCAGCGAGACCACGACCCAGGGCCGCGGGGTCCGCGCGTGCGCGGCTTCCAAGAGCGCCAGCAACTCGAAGCGCAGGCTGCGCCGGCCGAACGGGAACAGTTCCAGCACCAGGACGCGCGGGTGCTCGCGCGCGAACAGCGCCAGCGTCGCCGCGCGCCGGGATGCCTTCCAGGCGTCGTCGACCGGCCGGCCTTCGGGATCGGCCAGGTGGGAGAAGCTGGCGTCCCCGGCCTTGGCCGGCGGCAGCTGCGCCAGCCGCGCGCCGCCGGCGTCCAGATCGGGCACCGGCAAGCCGCCGCTCGCGAGCACGGTGTCGAGCCCGGCCCTGACGCACCCGGCGGCGATCCGGCTGGCCCGCTGCAGATGGCCGATGCCCAGCAGATGCTGGACGTGGATCAGCACATCCGCCATCGCCCTAGCCGTCCGTCGCGGCGGGCGCGGTGAGCGGGCGGTTGAGGGCGACGACCTTGGGCGTGCCGTCGCCGGCAAGCTCGAACAGCTGCACGCAGCCGTCGCGCAGCTTGTCCGGGGCTTGCGCACGCATGTCCCAGCCGGTCGCAAGCGCGTAGAGGCTGCGGATCACCCCGCGGTGCGTGACCGCCAGCGTATCCGCGCCGTCGGCCGCGAGGCGCGCCAACAGCGGGGTCAGGCGGGCCTGCAGATCGCGCGGGCTTTCGCCGTCGGGCGGGCGGAAGTCCAGGCCGCGGCCTTCCCAGCGTTTCATATCGCTGCCGTAACGTTCGCGCAGGTCGGGCAGCCGCTCGCCCTCCCACGCGCCCCAGGAGCGTTCGGCCAGCGCGGGCTCGACCGCGACCGGCGTCAGGCCGAGCAGGGCCGCGGTCTCCCGCGCCCGCGCGAGCGGACTGACAAGCACCTGATACGACGCGATTTCCGCGGGCAGCCGCCAGTCCGCCACGACCGATCGGCCCGCCTCGGACAGCGGCACGTCGGTGCGTCCCTGGATTCGCTTGTCGGCGTTCCACGCGGTCGGGCCGTGGCGGATCAGCGCCAGCTTCATGCCGGCACTCCCGTGACCTCGGCCAGCAGGGCGGACAGTCGTTGCGCTGCCGTATCGACTGTGTGAGACCGCGCCACCTTGGCCCGCGCGGCCGCGCCCATGGTCGCCCGGGCGGCCGGATCGTCGAGCAGTTCGCCGACGGCGCCAGCGAACGCGTCGGGGTCGTCCGGCGGGACCAGGCGGCCGGTCTCCCGGTCGCTCAGGATCGCGGAAACCCCGCCAAAGTCGCCGCACACGGCCGGACAGCCGGCGGCCTGCGCCTCCAACAGCGCCATGCCGTAGGCCTCGTTGACCGCCGGCCAGACGAACAGGTCCGCGCTCGCCAGCGCTGTCGATGTGGCCCGCGACTCCGTTGCGCCGGCGTAACGAACCCGCGCGGCCAGCGGCCGGAACGCCGGCTTCCACCTGGGGCCGTGCCGGCCCGTCCCCCAGCACCAGCAGTTGCCAGGGCCGGTCGGTCAGGCGGCCGAGCGCCGCCGCGAGCGCGCGGTAGGAGGCGAGCTTGTCGCCCGCGCGCATCATCGCCACCGTGATCAGCCACGGCTGTCCGGGATCAAGACCATAGGCCGCGGCGAAGCCGGCACGGTCCGGTTGGGCCCGGTCGATCGCGGTCGTGTCCAGGAACGGCGGCAGCGCCACCTGCCGCACCCCCGGTGGCAGACACGCGCCGTCGGCCGGGTTGATCGTCAGCACCGCGTCCGCCCGCGCCAGCGCCGCCTGGACCTGCCGATGCCCGGCGTCCCAGGGCCCGCCGGCGCGCTTGGGCGCGTGCGAGGCTTCCGCGACCAGGTAGGGAATCCCCAGCATCTCCGCCGCCGCCGGACCGATCCAGTCGGGCGCCTTGTAGTACAGGTGGTACGTCACCCAGACGTCCGGCCGCGCGCTCGGCGGGCGCGCGCGCAAGCGCCGGACGTAGCGGGCGGCCAGCCGCCGGCCGAGCGCGGCCAAACGTTGCTGGCGCGCCGGATCGCCGTCGGGATCGCGGCTGCGCAGGCGGCCGGCGAGCTCGACGCGCGCGCCGCCACGCTCAAGCGCCTGCCACAGCAATTGCGCCATCCGCCGATCGCCCGAGGCGACCGGGTGGTCCGGCGGCTTGAGCGGCGCGTAGAAGGCGACCCGCGTCATCGTTGCGCCATCGAAACGGTCATGCGGCCGCGTCGGCCGGCACGTGCGGGCCGGCCAGCCCCCGCAGCAGGTCGGCGAGCGCGTCGATCTGCGCCTCGGCGGCGAACGCCGCGCGGACCCGCGCCGCGCCCGCCTGGCCCAGCGCCTGCCGGCGGCCGGGATCGCGGATCAGCGCGTCCAGCGCGGCGGCGAGCGCATCCGGATCGCCGGGCGGGACCAGCCGACCGGTTTCGCCGTCGCGGATCAGTTCCGGGATCGCGGAGACCTCCGTGGCGAGGCAGGCGAGGCCCTGGCTCTGGGCTTCCATCAGCACGTTGGGCAGGCCGTCGCGGTCGCCGTCGGGGGCGACCCGGCTGGCCAGCACGAACAGGTCGCTTGCCCGGTAGGCGGCCAGCACGTCCGCCTGCGCCTGCGGACCCTGCCAGTCGATTCGCCCGGCGAGGCCGAGCCGGTCGGCCCGGGCGCGCAATTGGTCGCGCAGCTCGCCGCCGCCGATGTGGGTCAGGCGCCAGTTCAGATCCGCCGGCAGCCGGGCGAGCGCGTCCAGCAGCACGTCGTAGCCCTTCTTCGCGACCGCCCGGCCGACGCTGATCAGCCGCACCGGATCGCCCGGGTCGCCGCCGTCGCGCGCGCCCTGCGGGGCCGGCGTCGCCGGAAAGCGGGCGAAGTCGAGGCCGTGGTAGACCAGCCGTACCTTGGCCGGATCGGCCGCCAGGCTCGCCAGATGGTCCCGGCCGACGGCGGTGCAGGTGGCGAGCCAGTCCATCGACGCCAGCTTCTCCCGGATCTCCCAGTCGGGCGTGGTCCAGACGTCCTTGGCGTGCGCGGAGCAGGCCCAGGGCAGGGCGCGGATCAGCGCGGCGTAGCGCGCGACCGAGGCCGGGGTGTGCAGGAAGTGCGCGTACAGCCGGTCGACGTCGCCCGGCAGCTCGGCCGCCAGCACGCAGGCCTGGCCGAACCGGCGCAGCCGGTTGCGCGTGCGATCGCGCTTCAGGTCGGCCAGGAACGCCCGCCAGGCCGCCGGATACCCCGGCAGCCGCCGGACCCGGCGCCAGGCGCGCAGCACCCGCGCGGGCGCGTCGTGCAGATATTCCGGCAGATAGCTGACCGGCGCCTGGATCTCGTCGTGGATCGGATGGGTCTTGGGATCGTAGGGCCGGCGCAGCGAGATCAGCCGCAAGTCGAAGCCGCGCGCTTCGAGCGCGTGCAGTTCCTGGGCGATGAAGGTTTCCGACAGGCGCGGGTAGCCCTTCAGCACCACCGCGATCCGGGGGAGCGCGCGCACCGGCGCCTTGGCGGAGACCGCAGACGGCATGGCAGCGGGTCGCTCGGGCGTCTCGACAGACATGATCGACCGGCTCAGCGCCCCGCCCGGCGGGCTTCGGGCACCGGCTGGCTGGCGCCCGCGGCGATGTCGAGCCCGGCGGGCCGCGCCTCGGTCCATTGGCGCACCAGCTTGGCGACGTTGCGCCGGCCCTCCAGCAGGCCCGGGATCACCCCGGCGGACGGCAGCGGCTGGTGCGGCAGGCCGCGCAGCGCCGTCGCCATCCGGCTCGCCGGGCGGTCGCCGTCGCCGTCCAGCACGCGCACCAGATCCAGCCGGGCGGCGTGGCTCGCGCGGATGTACTGCTCGCGGCGCGGCGCCGTCCGGGGCACGATCAGGGCCCGCTTGTCGAACGACAGGATCTCGCAGAAGGTGTTGTAGCCGCCCATGCCGACCACGCCGACCGCTTCGGTCAGCAGGCCCTCGATGTGGGCGTCGAAGGTGATCGCCTCCACCTGATCGAGCCGGGCCGCGCGGTCCAGGAAGTCGTTCTGGTGGTCGCTGCCCATGAACGGCCCCAGCACCAACAGCGCCGGGTACGGCAGGTCGGGCTCGGCCTCGTAGGCGCGCAGCACCCAGTCGATGATCGCCTCGCCGTCGCCGCCGCCGCCGACGGTGACCAGGATGTAGGGCGCGCGGATCTTCTCCAGCCGCACCCGGGGCGCGTCCGCCGCGGCTTCGCGCGGCAGGTAGCCGGTGTAGACCATCCGCCGCACCACCGACGCCGGCAGGTCCACCCCGTCCAGCGGCTGGCAGATCTGCGGCAGGCCGTAGACCCAGATGCCGTCGTAATGATCGCTGAGCGCGCGCACCGCCTGCTTGCGCTCCCACTCTTCGGCTAAAGCCCTCGGGTCGTCCATCACGTCGCGCAGGCCCAGGATACAGGGCACGCCGCTAGCGTTCAGGTAGCTCAGGGTGTCGCGCACCTCGCCGCGCAGGCCGAGCGGCTCCTTGTCGACCAGGAACAGGTCGGGCTGGAAGGATTCGGCGGTGTGGCGGATGATCGCCGCGCGCATCGCCATCGTCTGCTCGATCGCCAGCGGCAGCTTGAGCGAGGTGTATTCGCCGTTGCGCAGCTTGATCACGCCCGGAATGCGCACGAAGTCGACGCGGCTGCGGAAGTCGAAGTTGCCGATGATCGGCGAGCCGGACAGGATCAGGACCGACGCGTCCGGATTGTCCTCGACGATCGCGTGCGCGATCTCGCGGCAGCGGCGCAGATGACCAAGCCCGAAACTGTCGTGGCTGTAGATCAGGATCCGGGCTGGTTTGTTGTCAGCCATGGGTGCCCCCTGAACCTTGCTGCCGCCGGCGTGCTAGCCTAGCCGGTTCTGGCAGCTTTTCACCCAGCTGCGATGTGACCGACGTCACTTTTACACAGGTGAAGGCGCGCGGAAACTCACAATCAGGAGAACCCCGACGGGCTAGAGATGGGGTATCGCGGCGGCCACCCTCTGAGATGTTGAGGAGGGGGTGGCGGCCCTCCAGGGATGTTAACACGAACTCCGCAGTGCGGGCTCAAACATTCAAGCTTGAGGAGGACCGCCATGATCAAGTATGCCGCCTTTGATGTTTCGGTCAACGACAGCGCGCTGTGCATCCTGGACGCCGACGGCAACATCGTGGAGGAGACCAAGGTCGCCAGCGAGGCGGACGCGGTCGCCGAGGCCTTGCGCCAGCACCGGGCGGAGATCGGGCTCGTGGGCCTGGAGGCCGGCCCGATGTCGCAGCACCTGTTCGACGGCCTGGCCGGGGCGGGCTACCCGGTGGTGTGCTGCGAGACCCGGCACACGAAGGCGTTCCTGAAGGCCCGGCGCAACAAGACCGACCGCAACGACGCCAAGGGCATCGCGCAGATGATGCGCACCGGCCTGTACCAGGAGGTCCACGTCAAGACGCGCGCCAGCCAGGAGATCCGCGCGCTGATGGGCGCGCGCAAGACGCTGCAGAGCCAGATGCTGGACCTACAAAACAGCATCCGGGGCGTGCTCAAGAACTTCGGGCTGAAGGTTGGCAGCGTCTCCGCCGACGGCTTCGCCGCGAAGGTGCGCCAGCTGATCCTCAGCGAGCCGGCGCTGCAGCAGGCGATCGAGCCGTTACTCGCGGGCTTGGCTGAGTTGCGCAAGCAATTCAAGGAGCAGGACCGGCAGGTCCGACGCCTGGCGAAAAAGGATGAGATCTGCCGGTTGTTCATGACCGCCCAGGGCGTGGGCGAACTCACGGCGCTGAGCTTCAAGGCCGGCGTCGACCAGCCGCAGCGCTTCGCCAAGTCCAAGTCGGTGGGCGCGCACTTCGGGCTTACGCCGTGGCGCTACGAGTCCGGCGAGATCGCCTACGACGGCCGGATCTCGAAACGCGGCGACGGCTCGGTCCGAGAGCATCTGTACGAGGCCGCGAACGCCACGTTGAACAACACCAAGAAGTGGTCGTGGCTGAAGGCCTGGGCGATGGAGATCGCCAAGCGCCGCGGCATGGAGAAAGCCAAGATCGCGCTGGCGCGACGTCTCGCCGAGGTGCTGCACCGGATGTGGTGCGACGGCACGACCTTCCAGTGGCAGCGGGCGGCAGCATAATGCGGCCGCGTCGCCGCCATCCGTCAGGCTGCGGCCGGCGGGCTTGGCGCAACCGGAGCGCACTGGCAGCCGGCCCCACGAGGCATACGCGAGGAGAGACGACAGCGATCATGTAGGCGCACAGCGAACACCAACAGGTTTCCGCTTCGGCGGAAAGAAGGGCCCCGCAGGGGCCGAGGGTGCGATGAGGCCGCCATTTCGCTTGGGGCAGACACGTGACCTCGCGCTCGAGATTGGCCCATCGCACTCCTCTGACCCATCATGTGGCGGTCGCAGCACCGACCACGAAGAGAAGCATGAGCCTCTGCGGAACCTTCACCACCCAAGCGGATAGCCGTGTTGACATCAGGTGCCGCGATAGAGAAGCGACATGCCCGAAGGCCGGTTCGGCCTTCGGGCTGAATGTCGCTCTAACTTCTTGAAGAGCGGGCAAGATTCAGCTGAAACGTGATTCCACGTTTCAGCATCTTGCCCTAGGCCTCACTTGCACTGTCGTCGAGCGCGTGCGACACGGCAAATGAGCGCGGCATGAGGGGAATACGGCGCGCCCGGCCCAGGCCGCGGAAAAGCCGAGTGAGCATGGAACCGAATCTTTTCCGCTACATCTGGCAGCACAGCCGGCGCGAACAGCTGGGAATTCTGTTCCTGGTCGCGGCGTCGCTGCCGTTCTATTTCCTGATGCTCAACCTGCCCAAGGATATCGTGAACCGCGGCATCCAGGGGCAGGGCTTCGCCGGGCCGATGGACACCCAGGTCTTCCTGCGCACCCCGCTGCCGCTGTCCGAGACCCTGACCGGCGAGCAGCTGTTCATCTACGAGGGCGTCGCGCTCGACCAGACGGCGCTGTTGCTGGCACTCAGCTTCGTCTTCCTCGCCCTCGTGATCGCCAACGGCCTGTTCAAGTTCGTCATCAACACCGCCAAGGGGCGGATGGGCGAGCGCGTGCTGCGGCGGCTGCGCTATGAGCTGGTCGACCGGCTGCTGCGGTTTCCGCTGCCGCACCTGCGCCGGGTCAAGCAGGCCGAGGCCGCGACCATGGTGAAGGACGAGGTGGAGCCGCTGGGCGGCTTCATCGGCGACGCCTTCATCTCGCCCGCGTTCCTCGGCGGTCAGGCGCTGACCGCGTTGGTGTTCATCCTGGCGCAGAGCGTCTGGCTGGGCATGATCGCGCTCGTCATCGTGGTCATCCAGGCCGGCCTGATCCCGAAACTGCGCATCCCGATCCTGCGGCTGGGCAAGCAGCGCCAGCTGACCGCGCGCGAACTGGCCGGTCGGGTCGGCGAGCTGGTCGACGGCGGGCTGGAAGTGCACGCCCACGACACCTCCAACCTGGAGCGGGCGGATATCTCCCACCGGCTCGGCAAGATCTTCGACATCCGCTACGAGATCTTCCGCCGGAAGTTCTTCGTCAAGTTCCTGAACAACTTCCTGAGCCAACTGACCCCGTTCATCTTCTACGCGGTCGGCGGCGTGCTCGCGATCCAGGGGGAGATCGATATCGGCGCGCTGGTCGCGGTGATCGCGGCCTACAAGGACCTGCCGGGGCCGGTGAAGGAACTGATCGACTGGGAGCAGCGCCGGCAGGACGTGCAGATCAAGTACGACGCCGTGATCGAGCAGTTCCAGCCGCCGGAGATCCTGGAAGCTCAGCGCCAGGACCCGGAGGCCGATCCCGGCCCGCCGCTGACCCAGGCGGTCGAGCTGCGCAACGTCACGGTGAACGACGACGGCGACACGGCGATCCTGAAGAACGCGAGCGTGACCATCCCGATCCCGGAGCGCACCGCGGTCGTGGGCACGGGCGCCAGCGGCAAGAGCCAGCTGGCCCAGGTCGCCACGGGCCTGTTCCTGCCGGTCAGCGGCACGGTCCTGCTCGACGGGCGCGACACCGCCAGCCTGCCGGAAGCCGTGGTCGGCCGGCGGACCGCCTACGTCGGCCCGGAGTCCTACCTGTTTCCCGGCAGTGTCGGCGAGACGCTGCTGTACGGCCTGAAACACCGCCCGGTCCAGGCGGCCGAGCGCGACGCCAGCGCCGAACAGGCGAAGCGCGAGGCCGACCGGGAGAGCCTGGCCTCGGGCAACCCGCTGCTCGACGCGCAGGCGGACTGGATCGACTACGCCGCCGCCGGGGTGGACGGGCCTGACGCACTGCGCCGGCGGATGGTCGAGGTGCTCGACGAGATCGACATAAGCACCGACGTCTACCGCTTCGGGCTGTCCGGCACGATCGATCCCGAGCGCCGGCCGGACACCGCCAACGCGCTCTTGGAGGCGCGGCAAATGCTGGCGCGCCGGCTGCAGGAGCGCGACCTCGCCGGGCTGGTCGAGCCGTTCGACACCAACGCCTACAACCGCAACGCCACGCTGGGCGAGAACCTGTTGTTCGGCACCCCGATCGACCCGGCGTTCGCGCCCGACCAGCTGGCCGAGAACCGGATCGCGCGCGAGGCCATGGAGACCACCGGGCTCACCGGGACGCTGAACCGGATGGGCCTGCAGATCGCCCGGACGATGGTCGAGATCTTCGCCGACCTGGAACCGGGCCATCCCTTCTTCGAGCAGTTTTCGTTCATCGATGCCGAGGAGCTGCCGCGCTACAAGGGGCTGGTCGCCCAGGCGGACAAGCTGGGCGTGGACGCGCTGCCGGACGACCAGCTGCGCCAGCTGAAGCGCCTGCCGCTCGCCTACGTCGAGGCGCGCCACCGCCTGGAGCTGATCGGCCCGGAGGTCGAGCGTCTGGTCGTGCAGACCCGCCACGCCCTGGACCGCCGGATCGTCGCCGAGCGGCCCGACGCGGTCGAGGTGTTCGACGCCGAGCGCTACAACGCCGCCGCCTCGCTGCAGGACAACATCCTGTTCGGCCGGATCGCCCACGGGCGCGCCAACGCCGAAAGCCGGATCGCGGACACGATCGCGGAGGTGCTGGAGCAGCTGGGCCTGCGCGAGAGCGTGATCGACGTCGGCCTGGAGTACCAGGTGGGCGTGGCCGGCAAGCGCCTGTCCGCCGTGCAGCGGCAGAAGCTGGCGCTGGGCCGCGCGCTGATGAAGCGCCCCGACCTGCTAGTGGTCGATCAGGCGATCGCGATCATGGACGGGCAGACGCAGACCCGGATCATGGACCGGGTGCTGCGTGAGCGCGGTGCGGGCGGCCTGATCTGGGTGCTGCACCGCGCTCAGCTCGCCGAACGGTTCGAGCGGGTCGTCGTGGTCGACGCCGGCCAGATCGCGGAAGACGGCGGGTACGCCGAGCTGGCCGGGTCGGGCGGCGCGCTCGACCGGCTGCTCGCCGATGACTGACCGCGGGCCCGCGTGCGGCGCGGGTCCGCGTGCGGCCGGGGTCGGCAGGGCACCGGGCGCCCTGGCCGCGACCGCGCGTCATCACGGCGTAACGCGATGCGTGCGATCCGCCGGCGTGGCAGACTGACGCAAGGCGCGCCCGGCGCGTGCCGGCTGAGGGAGGAGTTCCGATGGGCCTTGAGCAAGAGGTCGAGATCCTGCGGCGGATCCCGCTGTTCCAGAACATCGAGCCGTCCAAGCTGAAGCTGATGGCGTTCGCCAGCGAGCGCGTCACCTTCGCCGAGGGCACCGCGCTGTTCCACCAGGGCGAGGAGGGCGACGCCGCCTACATCGTGCTCGACGGCACCGCGGACGTGCGCGTCACCGGCGACGGCGGCGAGGCGATCACGGTCGCCCAGGTCGCCGCCAACGATATCGTCGGCGAGATCGCGATCCTGTGCGACGTCCCGCGCACCGCCAGCGTGGTGGCGACCGGCGAGCTGACCACGCTTCGGATCACCAAGGAACTGTTCTTCCGCATGGTGCACGACTTCCCGCAGATCGGCGTGGAAGTGATGCGCGTGCTCGCCCACCGCCTGGAAACCACCACCCGCCAGCTCCGCGCGGCGCGCGGGGGCTGATCCGCCGCAAGCGCGCGGCCGTCACCTTCGGAACCGACCCACATGAGCCGTCTCGACAGCGCGATCCGACGCCTGCAGGCCCAGCGCGCCTGCCTGGACAGCGCCGCGCACGCGATCGCCGACGTGCCCGGCGTGCTGTTCGAGCTGGGGCTGGGCAACGGGCGCACCTACGACCACCTGCGCGAACGCTGTCCGGCGCGCGAGATCTTCGTGTTCGAGCGCGAGGTCGCCGCCCACCCCGACTGCGTGCCCGACGACGCGCACCTCTACCTGGGCGACGTGCTGGAAACGCTGCCGCGCGCGGCCGAGCGCTTCGCCGGCGGGGTCGCCCTGCTGCACGCCGACATCGGCACCGGCGACGCCGCGCGCAACGCGCGCCTGGCCGCGGCGATCCAGCCCTACCTGCCGCGCCTGCTCGCCCCCGGCGGGGTCGCGGTCACCGACCAGGAAATGCCTTGGGCCCAGGCCGAACAGGTCGCCCTGCCCGACGGCGTCGCGCCGGGCCGGTATTTCCTGTATCGGCAGCCTTAATCAATTCCCTCTCCTTCGCTCGAAGAGACTTTTGCGCAGCTCGCCGGGCACCAGTATGGGATCCTTCGACACGGACGCCTTCGGCGTCCTACTCAGGATGAAGGTTTAGGTCTGTCAGACACTTAAACCTAGCTTCATGCTGAGTAGCCAGCCGCAGGCTGGCGTGTCGAAGCACGCCACACGGCTGCTCATGCCCGCGTGCAAAAGTCTCTCCACTGGGAGGAGAGGGCCTGTGAGAGGAGGGTGCCGCCGACATCGATATCCGGGGCAGCCTCCGCCCTACCCCCTCCACCCACTGGAAATCGGTTTCGTCCCTCACGCCAGTCGCACGGCGTCGACCGGGTGGTGCACGCCTTCGACCCGGGCGGCGGGGACGTCCTGGATCGGCTCGGCCGGGCGGTAGCCCTGCTGGCGGGCGGTGTCGTAGGCGTGGCGGGTGGCGAGCGCGCGGCTGCCGAGCGCGGCGTTGTGCTTTTCCAGCTTGGCCGCCAGGTTCACCGCCTCGCCGATCACGGTGTACTCCAGCCGGTCCTTCTCGCCGACCGCGCCGAACACCACCCGGCCGGCGGCGACGGCCGCGTTGACCGGCACGCAGGGGCGCCCGTCGGCTTCCACCCGGGCCTGCCAGGCGGCGGCCGCGGCCATGATCTCCTCGACCGCGCGCAGCGCGTCGGCGGCGTAGCTGCCGGTGCCTTGAGAGGCGCCGAAGGTCGCCATGATGCCGTCGCCCAGGAACTTGTCGATCGACCCGCCGTGCTTGCGCACGATCGGCACCATCTCCGCCTGATATTCGGCCAGCAGGCGCATCACCGCGTCCGGCGGATAGCGCTCGGCGAGCGGGGTGAAGCCGCGCAGGTCCAGGTTCAGGATCGCGGCGTCGCGGGACTCGCCCGCGCCGACGCCGATTTCCTCGGAATGCACGATCTTGTCCGCGACCTCGGGCGAGAAGAAGCGCGAGAGGTCGTTCGCCGCCGCGCTGTCCGCGACGCTGGAGACCAGCAGCTTGCGCGCGCGCAGGATCGCCATCGCCAGGATGCCGGTCACCGTCAGGATCGAGATGATCTTGTCGAATTCCGCCCCCAACAGGATCGCGTTGGAGGTCATGTAGGTGACGTAGTTGCGGGTGATCATCGGGTCTTCGGGATTGACCGTGACCACGTAGACCACCAGCAGCCCCCAGCCCGCCGCGGCCGTCAGCCCGGCGGCGAGCACGAAGCGCGCCTCGAACCGGAGCGCGCGCAGGGCGATGAAGATGAAGACGTAGAGCAGCGTCGGCGCCTTCAGGTAGAAGCTCGCCGGCTGTTCGTACTGCAGGTGGAACGACCAGATCAGGACGAACAGCAGCGTCATGTCGATCACGATCGACAGGTAGAGAAACCAGTCGGGCAGATGCGTGCGGTAGGAGGCGCCGAGCCGGATCAGCGTGAAGCCGAGATAGGCGGCGAGGGCGTAGGGTACCGGCTGGAAGGTGTCGTGCGCCTCGAACGTCTTGGGCGACAGCCAGTAGAGCACGCCGAACACCAGCACGACGGCGAGCTGGACCCAGCCGATCAGCCGCTCGGTCGCGTCCTGCTGGCGGGTCACCTGCCGGCGCACGCGCGTCGGCAGGCGCCCGCGGGTCGACGGGTCGGCGGCCAGCAACTGACCCATCAGGCCGGGCCAGCGTTGAATCGGGCGGGGCAGCTCGGTGATCTCGCTCATGGCGACCAAGATACGCCGCCAAGCGCCCGTTGGCCCGTCAGAACCGCGTGAGGCGAGCGTGAGGGCTCAGCCGGCAGCCGGCCCACCGCGCGACCGTCACCGCCACAGTGTGACGCCGTACTTCTCCTCCAGCCCCTTGTAGAGCTGGGCGACCTGTTCGCCGTAGCCGTTGAACTTCTGGGTCGGGACTTCCTTCGGGCTGGCGCCGAAGCCGATGTCGTCGGTCGACTGCAGGAACTTCTCGGAGGCCTGCGACCAGCGCGGATGGTCGACCTCCGGGTTCACGTTGGCCCAGAAGCCGTATTCGTTGCCCTGCACCTCGTGCCAGAAGGTAAGCGGCTCCTGGTCGGTGAAGGTGAAGCGCACCAGCCCCTTGGCCGACTTGAAGCCGTACTTCCACGGCACCGCCAGGCGCAGCGGCGCGCCGTTCTGCTGGGGCAGCGGATGGCCGTAGGCGCCGGTCGCCATGAACGCGAGCTCGTTGGTCGCCTCCTCGATGGTCAGGCCCTCGACGTAGGGCCAGGGGTACCAGCTGGCCCGCTGGCCGGAGGCGACGTCCTTGTCGACGAAGGTCTCCATGCGCACGTACTTCGCGCTTCCCAGCGGCCGGGCGAAGTCGACCAGGGCGGCCATCGGGAAGCCGCTCCAGGGCACGTTGATCGACCAGGCCTCCACGCAGCGGTGGCGGTACAGGCGCTCCTCCAGCGGCATGCGCTTGATCAGGTCGTCGATGTCGACCGTCTTTTCCTGTTCGACCATGCCGTCGATCTGCACGGTCCAGGGGCGCACCGGCATGCCGCGCGCCTTGCGCCAGATCGTCTTGGAGGAGCCGAACTCGTAGTAGTTGTTGTAGGTCGAGACGAGCTTCTCCTGCGACAGCGGCCGGTCGAGCGTGTAGGCGCCGTTGCGCTCGAAGGGATACATGCCGGCGGTGGGATCGCCCTCCGGCGGACCGACCGCCTCGGCGGCGTTGGCCGGGTTGGCGAACGGCACGCTGGCGGTCGCCGCCGCGACGCTGCCGGCGGCGAACAGCCGCGCGAACTCCCGCCGGTTGTAAAAGGCCGAAGCGTCCGTGGCGGCGGCTTCCGGCAGCTCCCAGGCGCGCTTGCGCTTGATCAGCATGATCGTGCCCTCGTCGATGGATGGCGAATCGCTCGCGATCTAAATGGCGCGGTTGGCCGGCGCGGCAAACTCACGACTGCGCGAGCGGCCGCGCGCGGCCGCTCCTACGCGCTGCGGGCGAGCAGCATCAGGTTGAGCGCGTTCAAGACGGCGTACAGCTGCTCGACCTGCCGGAACGCGGTTTCCGGGGCGAGGTCGGAATCCTGCGCGCACAGCGCCTCTACGATCGCGCCCACCGTCGCCCGGCCGTCGACCCGGCGCAGGATCGGCCCGCTCAGCCTGGGCAGCGGAAAGCCGCGTTTCTCCCCGTCCAGCGTCACCGTCAGCCTGGACGTGGCCCCGGCCAGCCGCTCGGCCATCGCGGCCGGGTCGTTGCCCGGCATCACCGGCACCGCCGCCGCGTCCAGCCGGGCGACCGGGTCGCCGGCCCCGCTCGGCACGGCGTAGGCGATGTGCTTCTTCATCGTTCCCGTCAGCCGCTCGGCGAACGCGGCGCGCTCGACCAGCCCCATCTCGGCCAGCGGCTGCAGCAGCTTGGGATCGTTCAGGTAGGTCGCCGGGTCGTAGCGCGCCGGCTCCAGAAAGGCGGCGGGCCGCAGGCCGCCCGCGTCCAGCAGGTCGGCGAACTCGGGGACCGTGTAGCTGCGGTCCCGGGCGTGCAGCAGCAGGTCGACCAGTTCCGCGTCGCTGCGCTTGTGATCGCCGATGAAGGGGTTGCGGCGCAGCCAGTTGCTGTTCGGCAGGCGGTCCCACAGCCGCCGGGCGGTCGCCACCTGCTCGCTGAGCGGCCGGTCGCCCGCCAGCTGCGCCAGCATCTGCTGCATCGGGTAGACCCCGGTGCGCCCGTAGGGCGCGTAGACCATCACCCCCAAGCCGCCGCCGCGCGCGGCGGCGTCTTCGCGCAAGGCGCCCGCGATCGCCCGCGCGCCCGCCGGCGGGTCTTCCAGGTGGTGCAGCACGCCGCAGCAGTCGACGTAGTCGAAGCCGCCGAGCCCGAGCGCCTCCAGCTCCAGCAGGCTGCCGGTGACGAAGGAGATGTTGGTCAGGCCGCGCGCCTTGGCGCGCGCCTCCGCGAGGGCGCGGGCGGCCGTCGACATGTCGAGGTAGACCACCTCCCCGCCGCCTTCGTCCCCGCCGCCTTCGTCCGCCAGCTGCTGGGCCAGCATGATCGCGGCGTCGCCGGTGCCGCCGCCCGCGACCAGCGCCCGGAAGCCGCGGGTGACGTCCAGCCGGCCGGCGTAGAGGTAGTGCCGGATTTCCGCCAGATGGCTGGGCGAGCCGGTGACCAGCCGCTTCGCCTCGTCCTTGGGATCGCGGTGGGGATAGGGATACTGCTCGTACTGGACGCGGACCGGATCGTCGGGCTGGTCGGCCATCGCGCCCTATCCCTCCCGTACCTGGAGCACCAGCTTGCCGGTCGCCTTGCGCGACTTCAGGTCGCTCAGCGCCTGCACCGCCTGCCCCAGCGGATAGCTGCGCGAGACGCGCGGGTGCAGATACCCCGAACCGAACCAGGCGAACAGGTCCTCGAACTGGCGGCGCATCAACTCGGGCGCGCGGGCGCGGTAGCTGCCCCAGTAGAGGCCCATCACGCTGACGTTCTTGACCAAGAGGTGATTGGCCTTGGGCTGCGGGACCGTGCCGCTCGCAAAGCCGATCACCACGATCCGCCCGCACCAGGCGATGCAGCGCATCGAGGCGTCGAACACCTCGCCGCCCACGGGGTCGAACACCACGTCGGCGCCGTTATCGTCGGTCAGCTCCTTGACC
This sequence comes from Rhodovibrio sp., assembly GCA_034521655.1. GTDB lineage: Bacteria > Pseudomonadota > Alphaproteobacteria > Kiloniellales > Rhodovibrionaceae > Rhodovibrio. The sequence continues at coordinate 125,371 of JAXHMD010000043.1, read as the reverse complement.
GTCTGGCGGATGTCCTGGGTCTTGTAGTCGATCGTGTGGTCGGCGCCGTGGGCGGCGGCGATCGCGGTCTTCTCCGGGCCGCCCGCGGTCGCGATCACGCGCGCGCCCAGCGCCTTGCCCACCTCGACCGCGGCCAGACCGGCCCCGCCGGCCGCGCCGTGGACCAGCAGCGTCTCGCCGCGCTTGAGCTGCGCGCGCCAGACCAGCGCGCCGTGCGCCGTGCCGTAGGTGATCGGGAAGCCGGCCGCAGTCGCCATGTCCATCCGGGCCGGGATCGGGAAGACGTCGCGCGCCTGTGCGACCGCGACCTCGGCGAAGCCGCCCGCGTCCAGGATCGCGAGCACCCGCTGGCCGGGGCTGAGGCTGTCCACCCCGGAGCCGACCGCGCGCACCGTGCCCGCGGCTTCCAGGCCGGGGGCGAACGGCAGCGCCGGCGTCGCCTGGTAGCTGCCCGCCACCATCAGCGTGTCGGCGTAGTTCAGGCCCGCGGCGGCGACGTCGATCGCGACCTCGCCCGCCGCCGGCTCGGGGACCGGCGCGTCGGCCTCCAGCGTCAGCGTCTCCAGCGCCCCGTGTTCGCGGCACGCGATCCGGCGCATCACAGGCCTCTCCCGTTGTCGTGCTTCGGTTTCGCCGCCCGTTTTCTAGTCCAGACCGGTTCTAGTCCAGACCGGTTCTAGTCCAGACCGGTTCTAGTCCAGACCGGGAAAGTCCGCCACCGGCCGGATCTCGCCCACGCTCCGCCCGTCCCGCGCGGTGACGTCGGGGGTGGCATAGCCGGCGAGCGCCTCCCCCGCCGCGCCGTCGAGCAGCTGCAGCCGCCGCAGGATCCGCAGCAGCGCGACCTCCGCCGCCCGGCCGGCGCCGTCGTCGATCTTGAGCGCCAGCCCCAGACCCAACTCCGGCAGGACCGCGCCGTGCACCCCTTCCGCGCCGGCCTTGGCGAGGCAACGCCCGCCCAAGGCCGCGGCGATCGCGCTGTCGACCCGGCCGGTGCCCGCGATCACGCTCGGCTGCCGCCAGACCGCCTGCAGCAGCCGGCGGCAGGCATCCTGCCGGCGGTCCGGCTGGTCGTCCGGTTCGCCGAAGCGGGCGAGGGCGAGGGCCAGGTTGCCGAGCGCCACGGCGATCGTCGGAATGCCGCAGCCGTCGATTCCGCGCGGCTGGGCGGTCAGGTCGTCGAGCCCGGTCATCTGTTCGAGCACGCCCAGCACGCGCTGCTGCACCGGGTGGGCGAAATCGACGTAGCCGCGCGTGGGCGCGCCCAGCTGCCGGGCCAGGGTGAGGAAGCCCGTGTGCTTGCCCGAGCAGTTGTCGTGCCGGGCGTCCCAGGGGTTCCCGGCGCGCGCCAGCGCGTCGGCGCTCGCGCCGTGTTTCGGCGCATGGCCGCCGCATTCGAGGTCGCCCGCGCCCAGGCCCAGCCGGTCCAGCCAAGCGGTCACCGTCTGCACGTGATCCGGCTCGCCGTTGTGGCTGGCGCAGGCGAGCGCGAGTTCCGCGTCGCTCAGGGCGAACGCCTCCGCCGCGCCGCTCTCGATCAGCGCCAGCGCCTGGATCGGCTTGATCGTGGAGCGCGGGTAGACCGGCGTCTCGACCCGGCCGGCGGACAGCACCACCCGCCCGTCGGTGTCGACCACGGCGAACGCGCCGCGATGCCGGCTTTCCACCGCGCCGCCGCGGGTCACCTCGACCAGTACCGGATTGGCGGCGCCCGGGGCGGCGTCCGGCGGGGGGACGTCCGGGCCGGCGGGCGTGTCGAACGGCATGACGGAACGGGAACCTGCAGGGCTGTGAGGGAAAGGGAAAACGGCGCGCGGCGCCCGAGGATGACCGGCCCGCCGCCGCGAATCACCTTGCCTCGGGGGGAGGGGGCATGCAAGCTGCCCGGCGCCATGCGAGGGTATTTCGGGATCGGCGTCGAGGGGATCAGCAAGCCCATGAACCTGGGCAACCTGATGCGCACCGCGCACGCCTTCGACGCGTCGTTCTTCTTCACCGTCAACGCCGCCTTCAACGCGCGCGAGGTCGCGCAGTCGGACACCTCGGCGGCGACCCAGCATGTCCCGCTCTACGTGTTCGACCGGCCGGACGAGCTGCTGCTGCCGCGCGGCTGCCGGCTGATCGGGATCGAGTTCACCGACGACTCGGTCGAGCTGCCGAGCTTCAAGCATCCCTTGATGGCGGCCTACGTCCTGGGGCGCGAACGCGGCAGCCTGACGCCGCAGATGCAGGCGCGCTGCGACGCCGTGGTCAAGATTCCGACAAAGTTCTGCGTGAACGTCGGCACCGCCGGGGCGATCGTGATGTACGATCGCGTCATCTCGCTGGGCCGCCACGCGCGCCGGCCGGTGGGCATGCAGGGCACGCCCGAGCAGGTATCGCAGCCGGGCGGCCACGCGCCGCCGATCGGACAGCGCGGCGAACCGGACCGCGAGCGGGACGGCAACGACGACTCGACACGGCCCCGCCAGCCGGCGCAGGCTCACGCGCACGGCGCCGCCGACCGCCCGCCGAGCGGGACCGACGGCGCTTGATACCCGCCAACCGGACGGCGCGGGGCGTCCGGCACCGACACACACGCACGACGACGACAACGCCACAGAGGAACGGGATGCACCTCAACCGGTTGACGACCCTTTTCGCGACCGCCGCCGCGGCGGTGGCGGTTGCCCTGCCGCTGCTCCTCGCCGGCGCGGCGCACGCCCAGGACATCAAGAGCCTGGGCCAGTTCGAGGACTGGCGCGCCTTCACCTTCCAGGAGGACGGCAACAAGGTCTGCTACATGGCCAGCCAGCCGCAGAAGGAGGAGGGCGACTACACCCAGCGCGGCGAAGTCTACGCCATGGTGACCCACCGCCCCGCCCAGGGCACCCAGAACGTGGTCAGCTTCGTGATCGGCTACCCGTTCAAGGAGGACAGCCGGGTCAACGTCTCGATCGACGGCAAGGGCTTCACGCTGTTCACCCACAAAGATACCGCCTGGGCCCCGGACAAGGAGACCGACCGGGCGCTGGTGCAGGCGATGCGCGCCGGGCGCAACATGATCGTCAAGGGCGTGTCGACGCGGGGTACCGAGACCACCGACACCTATTCCCTGCTGGGCTTCACGGCCGCGCACAACACCATCAACAAGGCGTGTAACGTCAATTAGGGCCTCTCGCCGTAACGCCTCGAACCCACTCTACGGGCACACACTAATTCCCCTCTTCCAATGGGAGGAGGGGCTAGGGGAGGAGGGTGCAGCGATGTCGACGCTGCGGGCTACCTCCTCTCCCTAACCCTCTCCTCCCAGTGGAGGAGAGGGAACAAACGCCTATTCCCGGCCTTTTCCTTGTCCCGCGGGTGCTGCGAGGTTATCTAGGCGTCCATGAGCAGTGAGGCGCACAATCAGGCGTTCCAGCCGCCGAGCGAAGGGCCGTTCAAGGCCGGCCCGCGCACGCCGGCTTCGCGGCGCACCCACCTGGTCGGCCTGGACCGCGAGGAACTGGCGGCGTTCGTCCAGGAGCTGGGCGAGCCCAAGTTCCGCGCCAAGCAGCTCTACCACTGGATCCATCACCGCGGCGCCACCGACTTCGCGCAGATGACCACCCTGGCGAAGGGCCTGCGCGCGCGCCTGCCGGAGGTCGCCACGCTCGACCGGCCGATGGTCAAGGACAAGCAGGTCAGCCACGACGGCACCATCAAGTGGCTGCTGCGCCTTTCCGACCTGCAGGAGGTCGAGGCGGTGTTCATCCCGGAGGAGGACCGCGGCACGCTGTGCATCTCCTCCCAGGTCGGCTGCACCCTGACCTGCCGGTTCTGCCACACCGGCACGCAGCGCCTGGTGCGCAACCTCTCCGCGGGCGAGATGCTGGGCCAGATCATGCTGGCCCGCGACGAGTTGGACGAGTGGCCGACGCCCAAGGACGGCCGGCGCCTGACCAACATCGTGCTGATGGGCATGGGCGAGCCGCTGTATAACTACGACGCGGTCGCCAAGATGTGCCGGATGGCGATGGACGGCGACGGCCTGGGCTTCTCGCGCCGGCGGATCACGCTGTCCACGAGCGGCGTGGTGCCGATGATGCAGCAGTGCGGCGAGGAGCTGGGCGTCAACCTGGCGGTCTCGCTGCACGCGGTCGACGACGCCACGCGCGATTACCTGGTGCCGCTCAACAAGAAATACCCGCTGGACCAGCTGATGGCGGCCTGCCGGGCCTATCCGGGGCTGAACAACGCCCGCCGGATCACCTTCGAATACGTCATGATCGATGGCGTCAACGACAGCCCGGCCGAAGCCCGCCAGCTGGTGCGCCTGCTCGACGGCATCCCGGCCAAGGTCAACCTGATCCCGTTCAACCCCTGGCCCGGCACCGAGTTCGAATGCTCCTCGCCCGAGGCGATCGAGCGGTTCTCCGACATCCTGTACGAGGCTAACCTGTCCGCCCCCGTGCGCACCCCGCGCGGCCAGGACATCATGGCCGCCTGCGGCCAGCTGCGCTCGGAAAGCCAGCGGCAGAAGAAGTCGGTGCGCGAGGCCGCGGCGACGGCCGAGGCCGCCGCCCAGGCCGCCGAGTAGCCCGCGCGCATGGACGCTTACGCACAGGACGGCGGCGGGTCGGGCGCCACGCAGGGCCAGGGCATGGAAGGCTCCGGCGGCGCGATGAGCCAGGGACCCATGAGCGAGGGGCCGATGGGCCCGGGCATGGACCCGACCATCAGCATCACGGTCACGCTCGCCTTCTCGCTCTTGCTGGTCTACCCGTTCTGGCGGATCTACCGCCGGGTCGGGCTCAATCCCTGGTACAGCCTGCTTGTGGTCCTGCCCTACGTCGGGCTGCCGGCGGCCGCGGCGATCCTGGCGTTCCAGACGTGGCCGAACGGCGAGAGCGCGCGCGCCACCAAGGGCGTGTTCGCCCCCAAGTCGTCGCGCGGCGGGGAGGGCTGAGCCTTGGGCCCGGTCGGTTTCCTGGTCGAGATCGGAATCGCGGTGCTGCTGGTCTGGCTGCACGCGCGCATCGCCATCAAGGCCGGCTTCTCGCCCTTGTGGGCGCTGACCGCGCTGATCCCGCCGGCCTACCTGGTCGCCGCCTGGTTCCTGGCGTTCATCCGCTGGCCCAAGGATGATGAGTTGGCCGTCGACGCCCGCCTGGACGACACGGACGCGCGCTGAGCGTCCGCGTTTTTGGGTTTCTTTCGGCCCCCGCGCTGCCACGCTGTTCCCGGAATGTTGCCGGCGCGGCTTCCCGCGCGGTAAACTCCGGGGCATGACCGGGCTCAACGACCAGGACCGCGATCTCCTCCGCCGCTTCCAGGCGCGCGTGCGCGAAGCGCTGCCCGGGCGGGTCGAGCGCGTGGTCGCGTTCGGCTCCCGCGCCCGCGGCGACCACACGGACGACAGCGACCTCGACGTCGCCGTGTTCGTGCGCGACTACCGCTACGAAGACCGCGCCGCGGTCGTGCACGTCGCCGCTGAGTTCCTGCGCCCGGAGCCTGTCTATCTTCAAGCGATGGCGTTCGACGCCGAGCGGTACGACGAGACCAATTTCCTGATGCGGAACATCCGCACAGAAGGCGTCACGGCGTGAACGCGGAGGCGTCATCGCACCGGCACAAGGCCCGACGGCTGACCGGGGAATGCGACCACCTTTCGCCGGACGAGGCCCCGGTCGCGCTGATCTCCACGAGCTACTACGCGATCTATCACGCCTGCGTGGCCGCCCTTCTGTCGGCGCATGGGACCGCGCCCGGCAAGCACGGTAAAGTCCATCGGGCCATTGCCGAACTCGCCGCGAAGCTCGAGGGAGAAGCGCGCGCACAAGAAGTCGAGAGCGCGATCGAGGACGCCTACGAGATGCGCGTCCGCGCCGACTACGAGCCGGACGGGCGGCCCGAGGAAACGCGCCGTAATGCCGAGCGCATCCCCGCCCTGCGCGACACCGTTATCGCTTTCTGCGACCGGGTCATTGCCGGCGCCTGAGCCCGTGCCCTCCGCACCGCGCCCGCACGCCTTGCCCCAAGCACGCTGATCCCTATACTCCGCGCGCGTCCGGGGGACCCGACGCCCCCGCCTCACCCAAGACACCAAGCGCGAGAAGCGGCGATGAGCGACGTCAAGAAGGTCGTGCTGGCCTATTCCGGCGGCCTGGACACCTCGGTGATCCTGAAGTGGCTGCAGGAGACCTACGATTGCGAGGTGGTGACCTTCACCGCCGACCTGGGCCAGGGCGAGGAGCTGGAGCCGGCCCGCCGGAAGGCGGAGCAGCTCGGCATCAAGCCCGAGAACATCTACGTCGACGATCTGCGCGAGGAGTTCGTGCGCGACTTCGTCTTCCCGATGTTCCGGGCCAACGCCGTCTACGAGGGCGAATACCTGCTGGGCACCTCGATCGCCCGGCCGCTGATCGCCAAGCGCCAGATCGAGATCGCGCGCGAAACCGGCGCGGACGCCGTCTGCCACGGCGCGACGGGCAAGGGCAACGACCAGGTCCGCTTCGAGCTCGGCTACTACGCGCTCGAGCCCGGCATCAAGGTGATCGCCCCCTGGCGCGAGTGGGACCTGAACTCGCGCACCAAGCTGCTCGACTTCGCCGAGAAGCACCAGATCCCGATCGCCAAGGACAACCTGGGCGAGGCGCCCTTCTCGGTCGACGCCAACCTCCTGCACATCTCGGCCGAGGGCAAGGTGCTGGAGGACCCCTGGGAGACCGCGCCCGAGTACGTCCACACCCGCACCACCGCCCCCGAGGACGCGCCCGACCAGCCGACCCGGGTCACCATCGATTTCGAACGCGGCGACCCGGTCGCGGTCGACGGCGAAAAGCTCTCGCCGGCCGACCTGCTGGCGCGGCTCAACACGCTCGCCGGCGACAACGGCATCGGCCGGCTGGACATCGTGGAGAACCGCTTCGTCGGCATGAAGTCGCGCGGGGTCTACGAAACGCCGGGCGGCACGATCCTGCTGCCCGCGCACCGGGCGATGGAATCCCTCACCCTCGACCGCGAGGCCGCCCACCTCAAGGACGAGCTGATGCCGCGCTACGCCAAGCTGATCTACAACGGCTTCTGGTGGGCGCCCGAGCGCGAGATGCTGCAGGCCCTGATCGACCGGAGCCAGCAGCATGTCACCGGCCAGGTCCGGCTCAAGCTCTACAAGGGCAACGTCATCGTCGAGGGCCGGCGCTCCCCGGAATCGCTGTACAGCCAGGAGCACGTGACCTTCGAGGAGGATACCGTCTACGACCAGCGCGACGCCGAGGGCTTCATCAAGCTCAACGCCCTGCGCCTGCGCTTAAGCGGTCGCCAGAAGTAGAGCGGCCCTATCCCTCTGCCCCGGTTGCGCCGCCCGGCGCGCTAAAGCCCTGTTAACCCGCGCCCGCATAGGCTGCGGGTTGGAGCATTGACACGGGCGTGGGAAAGCCGGAGCCGTGTGGCCGTTTAGCCTGTTCAAATCGAAACCCGCCGGCGGACCGGCCGGGCGCGGCAGGGCGGGACGCGCCCCCGCCGAAGGCCCGGCCGCGCCGATCGCGCGCGCCCGGATCGACCGCAAGGTCTATCCCGTGGCCCGGCTGGACAAGGCGACCGTGATCATCGACGGCTTCCAGGGCGACATGGTGCCCAACCAGCGCTTCCAGTTCGCCTTCTGCCTGGAGGTCGACGGCGAGGAGGTCGAGGTCCCGACCCGCGGCACCGTGCTGCGCGTCACCGGCGGCCAGGTGGTCGCCCGGTACCTGGCCCCGCAGCCGTACTACCAGAAGCTCATGCGCCGCGCGCTCGGCCAGCGGGCGGCCTGAACGCCGTCGCGCGTACCACTCAATGCGGCGGCAGGGCGCTCACCCCGACCAGCCAGGGGTGCAGCTGCATCACCACGACGTAGACCGCCAGCCCCAACAGCGGCCGCCACAGGCTGAGGCCCTTCCAGTCCATCTTGGTCCGCCCGGCGATGATGGCGGCGAACGGCAGCAGGCTGGTGGTCAGCTGGATCGGGCCCCAGCCGGCGCCCATCTGATGCTGGCGCTTGATGTCGATGTGCCACATCCCGCCCAGCGACAGGATCAGCATCCCGGCGAACACCACGATCGACGCCGCGTCGCCGTTGACGCAGAGGTGCGAGACCGCCCACAGGCTCGCCCCCCACAGGAAGGGGTGGCGGGTGATCCGCAGGATGCCGGGCGCCGGGTCCTCTGGGCCCAACTCCGCCGCGCGCTTGTCGCCGCCCACCATGGTCGGGCTGCGGGTGGTCACGCCCGCGACCACCAGAATGGCGGCGAGCGCGTTCAGCACGGTCGGGATCCAGTAGAGCTCGATCGGCGGGTACCAGATCGGGATCGGCGGGGCGGCGCCGTAGGCCACCACCAGCCACAACAGCGCGCCCGTCATCGCCAGCGAATAGACGGTGGTGAAGCCCTGCGCGCCCAGGAACTTGACCGCCGGATCGCGGATCGCCTGGCTGGACAACAGGAAGTGACCGCCCACGAAGAACACCGTGGCGGCGAACAGGGCGTCGAGGGTTCCGAACATGGGGTGCGTCGGGTCTTTCGGGGCTGGTGGGTCGCCTGGACGCCGCCGGCGGCGGCGCCAGTCTCGGATGTGGCCAGTCTCGGATGTGGCCAGTCTCGGATGTGGGCGGCGGCCTTGTAGCGCCGGGCTGAACCGTGCGACAAGCCGGGCCGCCGCCGCAAGCCCGGCGACCCTCAACCAGGACCTTTTGCCGCGATGACCGAGCGAGACGACCCCAATGCGCCCAAGCGCACCGAGGACAGCGACCCGCTGGCGGGCGAGATCCTGCGCCTGGTGGCGCAGCGCGGCCCGGGCAAGTCGATCTGCCCCAGCGAGGTCGCGCGGTCGTTCGCCGAGGAACGGCGCAAGCCGACCGACCCCCCGGACCTCTGGCGCAAATACCTGCCCGCGGTGCGCCAGCAGGCCAAGAACCTGGCCCGGCAGGGCCGCATCTCGATCCTGCGCAAGGGCAAGCCGGTCGACCCGACCGTGCCCGTCAAGGGCGTGGTCCGGCTCAGCCTGCCGGTTCCGGGCGATGATACGGGTGAGGGCGCCGGGGCGGGTGACACGGGGGAGAGCTAACCCGCCGCCAGGACCACCCCCACCAACCAGTCACCTATGAGGCGGGCCGGGCGCCCGCGGCGGGTCCCCTCCCTTTCTATGGAAGGGGAGGGCCAGGGTGGGGTAGCTCCGCAGTGCCGTAGGGTGGGTTCGCGCAGCAACCCACCACGCGGCGTGCGCCGCACGCACGGCGTAACGGTGGATTGCCGCCCCCAGCGTTGAAACGGGGCGCGGCGAATCCACCCTACGGTGGCGGCGTCCGGGACGCGAAAGGTGTGCAGAGCCCCCTCACCCGGTCCCTCTCCCCCGATCGGCGGAGAGGGGACCCGCCGCGACGCTCTGCAAACCCGCCGCGGCGCCGGCCGAACCCGCAGCGGCCGGTTAAACGTTCGGCTCTTCGATCCCGTACGCGCGGCAGCAGGCGGTGACGGTGTTGGCGAGCAGGACGGCGATCGTCATCGGGCCGACGCCGCCCGGCACCGGGGTGATCGCGCCCGCGACCTGCTTTGCGCTGTCGAAGTCGACGTCGCCCACCAGCGGGCCCTTTTCGCCCTCGCGCTCGGGCGGCAGGCGGTTGATGCCCACGTCGATCACGGTCGCGCCCGGCTTGATCCAGTCGCTTTGGACCATGCGCGTGCGTCCCACCGCGGCGACCAGGATGTCGGCGGTCCGGCAGACGTCGGCCAGGTTCTTGGTCTTGGAGTGGGCGACCGTGATCGTGCAGTTGCGCGCCAGCAGGAGCTGGCTCATCGGCTTGCCGACGATGTTGGAGCGCCCGAGCACGACCGCGTTGAGCCCGCTCAGGTCGCCCAGCTGGTCTTCCAGCAGCATCAGGCAGCCCATCGGCGTGCAGGGCACGAGCGCGCGGTCGAGCTGGCCGCGCGACAACAGGCCGGCGTTGACCACGTGGAAGCCGTCGACGTCCTTGGTCGGGTCGATCGCGGCCAGCACCTTCTCCGGATCGATCTGACCCGGCAGCGGCAACTGCACCAGGATGCCGTGCACCGCCGGGTCGGCGTTCAGCTGGCGCACCAGGTCGAGCAGCGTTTCCTCGGCGGTGTCGGCCGGCAGCCGGTGCTGGAACGACTGCATACCGACCTCGGCGGTCTTCTTGGCCTTCATGTTGACGTAGACCTGGCTGGCCGCGTCCTCGCCCACCAGCACGACCGCGAGGCCCGGCTGGATGCCGTGCCGCTCGCTCAGCTGCTGCACCTGCTGGGCGACGCGCGCGCGCACCTCGCCGGCGTAGGCCTTGCCGTCGATCAACCGGGCGCCGTCGCGCTGCGGATCGGCCGTTTGGGGGGCGCTTGCCTGGGTCATGGGATGGGTCTCCACGGCCGCCCGTTCGTGTGGGGGCCTGTTCGTGTCAGTTCTGCGCTGCGGGTCGACACTGTTGATCGACACGGTTGATCGCCTGGGGCCTGTCGTGTCGCGCCGCCATACGTCGCGGTAGGCTGAGTGTGCCGCGCACGCCAAGTCCGGCACCCGCCCGAAACCGCCGCCGAACGCTCCCACACCGACGCGTGCGGCAGCCTCGGTATGGCCGGCACGCGCTACAGCTCGTCCGCCAGGCGCGCGGCCAGCGTGTCCGGGTCGCCCGTTAGATGCAGGCGCTTGCGCCGCGCGGTCTGGCCGGCGGCGAGCGTCAGGTCCGACTTGGCCAGGCCCCAGCGCTTGGCGAGCAGCCGGATCAGCGCCTGGTTCGCCTGGCCCTCGGCCGGGGGCGCCTTCAGCCGCACCCGTAGGACAGTGCTGCCGTCGTCCTGGCGCCGCACTCCCTCGACCCGGTCGGCCTTCGCGCCCGGCTTCACCTGCAGCTCGACGCTGAGGCCGTCGTCGGTCGCGCGCCAGGGGCGGGCCTCCTGCTCGGCCACGGGCGGAGCGCTTACATGCCGCCCATGCCGCCGCCGGACATCATCTCAAGGCGCAGGTTGCCGAGCACCCGCTGCACGAAGAACAGGCCCAGGATCAGGATGATCGGCGAGATGTCGATCCCGCCCAGGTTGGGCATGAAGTTGCGGATCGGCCGCAGCGCCGGCTCGGTCACCCGGCCCAGGAAATCCAGGACGGTGTAGACGAAGCGGTTGGTCGTGTTGATCACGTCGAAGGCGATCAGCCAGCTCAGGATCGCGGAGATGATGATCGCCCAGATGTAGAGATCGATCGCGACGATGATGATCTCGATCAGCGGGCCCAGAATGACCATGAAGGGGCTGCCTCTCGGGAAGCGTGGGGACGGTTGGGGGCCTGCGCCGGCCGTGGCGCGCGGCCGGTCGGGTGAAAAGCCGGCGCCAATCTAGTCATGCCCGGACGGCGAGACAAGCCGAGGCAGGCGGGGTGTCGTGCGGCATCCGCATCCCCGAACGGGCCTGCCGCCGATCGCCCCTGATTCGTCCCTTGATCCTGGGGCTGCGGATTTGCATGCTCCGCCACGTTCGGATGCGGGCCGGCCGGCGCCATCCCAGCCGTGGCCGGCGGACGTCATCCGCCCCTTGTGTCCAAGCCCGACGCAGGCTACATGAGGGCTGCGCCAACGTGGCCGGGTCGTGTGCCCGGCAAGCGGCGCGACAGCGTGGGGCCGTAGCTCAGCTGGGAGAGCGCTAGAATCGCACTCTAGAGGTCGCGGGTTCGAGTCCCGCCGGCTCCACCAACTTCTCTCCTGTCATCTTCATCCGCCTGACAAACTGTCCGTACCGACGGCGCGGGTTTTCGCGTTGGCGGCGTTATCAGGCATCCATGTTTGCCTGGTCGATCCGTCTTCGGACGCGCGCCCAACGTTCAGGTCACGACCCGCGCCGACACGCCCGTGGCCGGGCGCGGCCGGCGACGCAGGTCGGCTACCCGATCGCTCAGTCGAACTCGATCTTGACGTCGATCGCCGGGCGGATGCGCGGGCCGGCCCGACGGCCGGCGGCGCTGCGATGGCGGTCGAACAACTCGACCACGCGCACGTCGCGCTCGTACTTCTCGCCGCGGCGGAACTGGCTGTTGATGTCCACCGCCGCGCCCTGGTTGCGCCCGCGCAGGGTGGTCTGGACGTCGCCCCGAAAGCCGACGCCGGACGATCGGAACGGGCTGGGCGTTGGGCGTACGGGCGAGGTCATGCCCGTAAGCCTACCCTACCCATCGGGGTCGGCGTTAGCCGCTTGTGGCGGCGGCGGACCGACCAGCGCGTCCACGCCGACCTCGGTGCGGATCTGCATCGCGGCTTCCCGCGCCCGCGGCAGGCTGTCGAATCCGCCCACGACCACGCGGAACCACGGGCCGCCGGGGTCGTCCAGCTTGACCACCTGCGCGTCGAACCCCGCCTGCGCCAGACGGCGCGCCACGGCGTCCGCGCGCGCGGCAACCGCGTGCACGCCCGCCAACACCTGATAGCCCGGGACGGCCGCCGCGTCCCGTCCGCCGCCGCCGTCGCCCGCCGCCGCCGTCATCGCCGCCGTCGTCGCCGGCTCGCCCGTTGCCGTCAGTGCCGCCAGGGTCGCCTTGCCCGTCGCCCGCATCGGCGGCGGGCGATGCAGTATCGCCGTCATCCGCAGACCGCGGCGCCGCGGGCGCGCCGGACGCGGCGGTCGGATCGCCGTTGCCAGCGCCCGCCCCGGAATCCGACGCCGGCCGCAGGTCGGCCGCGGTGTCGAGCCCGAGCAGGAAGCCGGCCGCGAACGCCAGCAGCGCGATCAGCAGCACCCCGCCCAGCAGCCCAGCCACCTTGCCCGTCGACAGACCCATCGCACGCGTCCCGATCGCCTCAAGCCACCGTCTCGGTCGCCTGGCCGGCGAAGGTGATCTGGATCACCCCGCCCCAGGCGCAAAAGCACTGCGAGCTGTCGGTCAGGGCCGGCTGGCTCGCGATCAGGCAAGTCGGCGACCCGGGCACCCAGGGTCCGGTCGTCACCGGCACGCAGGGCATCGGGGTCAGCACGCCGAACGCGGCGGCGGTCGCCGAGGCCACCGTTGGATTGGCGAGCGAGGTGCACATGGCGAACGGCGGGATGTTGGCGATCGGCGCGAAGTCCATGATCGTCGCCGCCGGCATGCTGGATGAGAGCACCGTCTGGTTGGAGGTCACCAGCAGACTGCTGGGCGCCGTGCCGAACGAGCAGGTCATCGGCGCGCCCAAGACCACCTGATTCGCCATCCGCGATCTCCGTTCCTTGTGCCACGGGGCCCAGCCGGCCCCGAGCGATCTAGAGCAAAATTTTGCTCTAACTTCTCGAAAAGCGGGCAAGATTCAGCTGAAACGTGATTCCACGTTTCAGCATCTTGCCCTAGCCGCCCAGCAGGCGCCGCCAGAAAGACGTGCGCTTGCCGCTCTTGGGCTCCAGCGCCCGGCCCTTGGCGTCGTACAGCCGCGGCGCCCCGTCCGGCTTGCCGGCCTGGAAGTGCTGCCGGCGCTGCACCGTCCGGCCGTCGGGGTGGTAGGCGACCTGCCAGCCGTCCGGCTTGCCGCCGGCGTGCGGGGTCGTCTCCTGCACCCGGCCCGAAAGCGGGTAGAAGGTCCGCGCCGCGCCCACCGGCTGGCCGTGGGCGTAGTCGAGCTCGCGCACCTTCCGTCCGGCCGCGTCGTAGAGGCGGGTCGGGCCGTGCCGGATGCCGGCGACGTAGCTCTCCTCCGCGCTCACCACGCCGCCGGGGGCGAAATTGCGGGCGGTCCCGTGCAGCTTGCCCATGGTGTAGGGCGCCTCGCGCTGCAGCTCGCCGCCGGCGTAGGTGCGCAGATGGCCGTGCAGCAGGCCGCCGACGAAGGTCATCTCGGCCGTGCGCGCGCCGGTTTCGTCGAACAGCTCGGTGACCCCGTCGGGCTTGCCGGCGGACAGCTGCTGGCGGCTCAGCACCCGGCCGTCCGGGGCGAACACCTCGCGCGTGCCCTCCGCCACGCCGGCTAGCAGCGGGACCCGCTCGATCAGGTTGCCGGCCGCGTCGCGCGTTTCGGCGGCCGCGGGCGGCGTCGGGCCCGGCGCGGCGGCACGGGTGGCGCGCCCGGCGTCTTTCGCGTCCGCGGTCAATTGATCTGCACCATGCTGCCCTTGACCGCACAGATCGCGCCCGCCTGCACGGTGGTGTTGGCGTCCGCCTTGACGGTGACGTTGGGCGCCTCGTCGCTGAGCGAGACGCCGCCCTTGTTGGTGAGCGCGGTGCCGGCCTCGTGCGTCATGTCGGTGCCGGACTTGGTGGAATAGGAGGTGCCGGCCTCGCTGGACCAGGCGCCGCCCGCCTCGATCGTCACGTCGCCGCCGGCGTTGATGGTGACCGCGCCGCCCGCCTTGATGGTGACGTCGCCAGTGACCTCGATGGTCAGGTTGCCGTCGACCGTCAGGCTGTAGTCGCCGGCCACCGTCTGGGTGAAGTTGGCTTCGTTCGTCCGCGTCTCGTCGCCGGTGACGGTGAGGTCGCGGGTGCCGCCGACGCTGTGCGTTTCGTTGCCCGCGGTGACCTCGACGCTCCGGTCGCCCTCGGCCACGGTCAGGCTCTCGTTGCCCTTGTCGACGCCCACGGTGCGGTCGCCCTCTTGCACGCTCAGCGTGTCGTTGCCGGCGATCACGGTGGTCGTGCGGTCGTTCTCGACGTCGGTGACCAGATCCTTCTGGGCGTGGAGGTAGATCTCCTCCGACCCGGCCGCGTCCTCGAAGCGCAGTTCGTTGAACCCGTCGCCGCCCTTGGAGGAGTTCGACTTGATCGTGCTCTTGGTCTGCTCGCCCGGCATGTCGTAGGGCAGCGTGTTGTCGGCGTTGTAGACCGTGCCGGTGACCAGCGGCCGGTCGGGATCGCCCTCCAGGAAGGTGACCACCACCTCCTGCCCGATCCGGGGCAGCCACCAGGCGCCCCAGGACGCCCCCGCCCAGAGCTGCGCGACACGGATCCAGCAGGACGCGTTCTCGTCGCCCTGGCCGTCCTGGTCCCAGGGGAACTGGACCTTGATCCGGCCGTATTCGTCGGTCCAGATCTCCTCGCCGCTCTTGCCCACGACCTTGGCGGTCTGGCTGCCGTGAATCCGCGGCTTGGGGGTCGTGAGCGGCGGGCGGAAGGGGACGCTTGCCGGGATCGCCTCGAACGCCGCCTCGTAGCGCTCGGTGTCGGCGCGGTGCTGCACGCGGGTCACGACATAGGCCTGATTGACCTCGGCGCGCGGGTGGTCCGTCAGGGTGACCTTGAACCCGCTGACCAGGGCGCGCGCGCTGCCTTCGGCGTGCAGCACGGTCGCCGGCGCCTCCAGCGCTTCCATGCGCAGCTTGGCGAGCGACTGGCCGCGCTCGGTCTTGGCGTACAGGCCCGGGTACTCGTAGACCGCCTGCCCTTCGCCGGCGCCCTCGGCGGAGACGTACAGTTCCGTGGCCGGGCTTTCGAAATTGTAGTCGTCGCTGGCGTAGGCGCCGGGCACCACCTGCTGTTCCAGACGCAGGCTGCTGATCCGGTCGTCGACCTCGCGGTCCATCAACGCGCCCGGCCGGTAGGCCAGGGTCGCGATCTCGGGCGTGTCGGCGTGCGCGTCGGCGTCGTCCGCCAGCACCAGGGTGTGCACCCCGTCGGCGTGCTCGTGGAAATAGAAGATCCCCTCCTCCTCCATCAGCCGGCTGACGAAGGCGAACGCGCTCTCCCGGTATTGCACGCAGAACACCCGCACCGCGTAGCTGCCGGTGGTGGCGTTGCGGTAGTCCTGGTACCCCAGGTCGTCGAACACGCTGGTGACGATCTCGACCACGGTCTGCTGCTGGAAGATCTTGCAGCCGCGTTGCTGGCTCAGCTGCCACAGCCAGGGCCGCAGCACCGCGCGGTAGTGGGTGAAGCGCTGGTCGCTGCCGACCTGGGCGAAGCGCGCGACCATGCCGTTCAGGTAGCGGGTGCCGCCGCTCGACAGCTCGAAGGCGACCGTGGCCGGCTGGCCGACCAGATCGTCGAAGGCGATCGCGCCGTCGCTGGAGGCGAGGTCGAGCTCGAAGCGGAACGGCGCAGACAGCGCCTCCTCGCCGGCCAGCGCGCGGAACAACAGCTTGTCCTTGCCGAGCGGTGTGCTGACCGAGACGTTGCGCTGATCCTGGGTATAGTCCGCCACCGGGCTAGCCCTCCGCCGGTCCGCCGTCCGGCACACGGTCGAGGCCGGCGGTGCTGCGCGCCTGGAACTCGTAGGCGAAGTTGCCGCCCGCATCCAGGCGCACGTGCACCAGCGGCACCCCTTCGCCCGCCGACAGGCGCGCCAGGATTTCCGACGACAGGTCCGGCAGCAGCGTGTGGCTCAGGATGTGGTCGAGCGCGCGGGCGCCCGACTGGCTCTCCCGGCAGCGGCGCAGGACGGCTTCCAGGACCGCTTCGTCGTACGACAGTTCGCTTCGGTGGTTGTCCCAGAACCGCTCCTGGATGCGCGCCAGTTTCAGGCGCACGATCCGGCGCAGCTGCGCGTCGCCCAGCGGGTAATAGGGGACCACCACCATCCGGCCCAGCAGCGCGGGCTTGAACACCCGGGTCAGCTCCGGGCGGATCGCTTCCGCGAGCGCCTCGGCGTCGGGGCGTTGGTCGCGGCAGCGCGCCTCGATGATCTCGGCGGCGACGTTGCTGGTCAGCAGGACGACCGCGTTGCGGAAGTCGACCGGCACGCCGTCGCTGTCCTCCAGCACGCCCTTGTCGAACACCTGGTAGAACAGCTCCATGACGTCGGGGTGCGCCTTTTCGACCTCGTCCAGCAGCACGACGGCGTAGGGGTTGCGGCGCACCGCTTCGGTCAGCACCCCGCCGCGGCCGTAGCCGACGTAGCCGGGCGGCGCGCCCTTCAGGCCGGAGACGGTGTGCGGCTCCTGGTACTCCGACATGTTGATCGTGACCATGTTGCGCTCGCCGCCGTAGAGCAGCTCGGCGAGCGAGACGGCCGTCTCCGTCTTGCCCACCCCGGACGGCCCGACCAGCAGGAACACCCCGGTCGGCTTGCCCGGCTCGTCCAGGCCGGCGCGGAAGGTCCGGATGCGCCGCGCGATCGCGTCCATCGCCGGGTCCTGGCCGACGATTCGCTCGGTCAGGCGCTCCTTCAGCGACATCACCGCCTGGATCTCGTCGGTTACCATCTTGCCGACCGGCACGCCGGTCCAGGCGGAGATCACCTCGGCGACCACCTGCGAATCGACATGGACGGGCACCATCGTGGTCTCGTCGCGCAGGTTCTCCAGCGACAGGCGCTGGGTGGCGAGGTCCTCCAGCAGCGGGTCGGCCGGCGTCTCGCCGTCCTCCAGCCGCTGCTCCAGGTCGCGGATCCGGTGGACCAGCTGGCTTTCCTGCTGCCAGCGCGCGTTCAGGCGGATGCGCTCCTCCTCCAGGTGCTCCAGCGCCTCGGTCAACTCGTCCAGCCGCTCGCGGTGATCGCGGCCGCTCGGCTGCTCGCGCTCGAGCAGGCGCACTTCCTCGCCAAGCGCGGCCAGCCGGCGCTCGGTCTCCTCCAGGCGCGCCGGGCGCGCGGCCTGCCCGATCGCCACCCGGGCGCAGGCGGTGTCGAGGACCGAGATCGCCTTGTCCGGGAGCTGCCGGCCGGACAGGTAGCGGTGCGACAGGCGCACGGCGTCCTTCACCGCTTCGTCCAGCACACGCACGCCGTGGTGGTCCTCCATCTTGGCGACCAGGCCGCGGACCATCTCGATCGCGGTCTCCTCCACGGGCTCGCCCACCTTGACCACCTGGAAGCGCCGCACGAGCGCCGCGTCGCGCTCGAAGTATTTCTTGTATTCGGCCCAGGTGGTCGCGGCGATGGTGCGCAGTTCGCCGCGGGCGAGCGCCGGCTTGAGCAGGTTCGCCGCGTCGCCCTGCCCCGCCTGACCGCCGGCGCCGATCAGCTGGTGCGCCTCGTCGATGAACAGGATTACCGGCCGCGGCGAGGCTTGGACCTCTTCGATCACCTGCTTCAGGCGGCTTTCGAACATCCCGCGCATGCTGGCCCCGGCTTGCAGCAAGCCGAGGTCGAGCACCCGCACCTCGACCTCGCGCAGCGCCTCCGGCACCTCGTCCGCGCGCACGACCAGGGCGGCGAACCCCTCGACGATCGCGGTTTTCCCG
Organism: Rhodovibrio sp.; assembly: GCA_034521655.1. Taxonomy (GTDB): domain Bacteria; phylum Pseudomonadota; class Alphaproteobacteria; order Kiloniellales; family Rhodovibrionaceae; genus Rhodovibrio. The sequence continues at coordinate 107,302 of JAXHMD010000043.1, read as the reverse complement.
ACGCCGGGATCGCCGACCAGGATCGGGTTGTTCTGCCGCCGGCGCATCAGGATGTCGACCACCTGCCGGACCTCGGCGTCGCGGCCGACCACCGGGTCCAGCCGGCCGGCCCGCGCCGCCGCGGTCAGGTCGATGGTGTAGGCGGCGAGCGCCTCCCGGCCGTCGTCGGCGCCCGCGCCGTCCGTTGCGCCGGTGCCCGGCGTGCTGGCCCGGCGGGTCGACCGGCCGGCCTTGCGCTCGGCCGAACGGCTGACCCCGTGATCCTTGGCCAGCGCCTCGGCGCGCTCGGCGGCGGCCGGATCGGGCGCCACCTCCGACGCCTCGCTCTGACTGGCCGCCAGGTCCTTCGCCAGCCGGTCGCGCGGGACGTCCTCCAACGCCGGCGCGGCGGCCAGCAGGTCGCGGCGCAGCGGTCGCTGTCGAACAGCGCCTGGACCAGCGCCGCCGAGCGGATCGTCGCCGCCCGGTAGCTGAGCGAGGCGACCAGCCAGGCCTGCTGCAGCAGGTCGCACAGCTGGTCGGAGAACACCGGGTCGCGCGTCGCGCCCTTGCGGAAGCCGGCGATCGCGCGGTGCAGGTCGTCCTGCACCGCGCCCGGGTCGATGTCGTAGCGCGCCAGGATGCGCACCGCGTCCGACTGCGGCTGGTCCAAGAGGCGGACCAGGAAGTGCTCCACCTCGACCGAGAAGTTGGCGTTCTGCACGCACAGCTGCACCGCGCCTTCGAGCGCCCGCCGGCACACGGGGTCGAGAGCGTCCACCAGGCGGCGCAGGTCCGTGCTCATCCGACCGCCTCCAGCCGGGCGCGCCAGGCGTCGCTGTGCACGGTAAGCCGCACGGGCGGATGCGCCCCCGCGGCCGCGCGCGTCTTGAGGTAACTGGTCCAGCCCAGGCGCGCGCCGTCGTGGCGCGAGAGCTTGGCCTGCGGGGCCGCCGGCACGTGGGTGTCGCTCAGCGCCCGGACGGTGGACGGCGGCACGTTGGGCGCCGGGAACGGGCGTGCGCGCGCACGTACCCGCCGGTCGGCCGGCAGCGCGATATCCGCGCCCGGCACCAGGGTCACGTCGACCTCCGCCCGCCGGTCCAGATACAGCCCGGCTAGCAGCTGCAGTTCGCCGAACCCGGCCGCCCCCGGCAGGAAATGCGGCAGCCGGCCGGGGGCCAGCGGGCCCAGCTCGACCGCCAGCTTGCCGTCCTGCTCCCAGGTGCGCCGGCCCAGCACGGCGGATCGGCCGAGCACGGCGTTGCGACCGGCCCGTGCGCCGATGCGGGTGTGTACGTCTGCGGGAAGGCGCTGCCATCGGCCGATCAGCGGGTGTACGCGTACGGGCGCGTCCAGATAGTCCGACAGCAGCGCGGCGAGCCCGGCCTGGCTGCGCGGCTGCCGGTTCATCAGGCCGGCGTACTTCAAGAGCGCGCGGTCGGGCACCCGGTGCCGCCCATCGCCCAGCCGGCCCTCCAGGCCGCCGCTCGCCAGCCCGAGCAGGGCGTTCAGGTACAGCGCCCACGGCCCCCGGTCCGGCAGGTCGGGGGTCAGCATCGGCTGGTGCTTCCGCCGGGCGCGGTAGAACACCGCGAGCAGGCGGTCGTTCAGGATATCCAGGAAGTCGCCGGGTCCGGTGTCGCCGCGCGCGACGCGGTCGATCAGCAGTTCGGTCAGGACCTGCGGCAGCGGGCCGTGTTCGCCCGCCAGGCCCAGGAAGTTGACCCGCAGCCGGTCGGCCCCGCCGCTCGCCGCGCCCGGCTCGAGGGAATCCACCGATCCGCGGGCGAACGCGAAGTCAACGGTGGCGGCGAAGCGCACCGCTTGCGCCGCGAGACTGCCCGGCTCCCCCGGGGACACCGGCGGCGGGGCGTTCGGATCGGCGCGCCGCCGGGCGAGCTGTTCCAGCAGGCGCACGGCCGGCCTGAATTCGTAACGCGCGATGTCGAGGGTGCGCCCGCCGGTCATGCCGCGGCCCCAGTGGTCGTTCCGCGCCGGGCGATCGGCCCGCCCCCGGTGGCGCGCCCGCGGCGCATCAGACGAGCGCCCGTTCGCCGGCGCGCGGCGGCCAGCGGGTCCATTCGCGGTCGGTGGCGGCGCGCTTGATCGTCAGTTCGGTGAAACTGTTGGCGCTGGCGTAGAGGCCGAAGAAGCGTTCCAGCACACTTGCGAACAGATAGGCGCTGGCGCCGACCCGCTGGAACGCGGCCTCGTCCAGGGTCAGGGTGATCCGGGTGCCGCGGACGAAGCCGCGCCAGGCGTCGAAGCCGATCGGGCGCATCGTCTCCTCCGTCGCCATCGCGGTCAGCCCGTCGATCTGCGCCTGGGTGCCGGCGTGCTGATGCCCGGCGTAGAGGCGCAGCACCTCCTTGAACGCGGTCAGCCCCTCGGGCCCGCCCAGCGACAGGTAGTTCAGCGACAAATGCGACACCAGGCGCCAGAGTGCCTGGCCGGCGAGCGTGGCCGGGATCTGCGGGGTCGGGCGCTGCAGCAGGTGGATGCCGCCGTCGGCGACCGGCACGTCCTGTTCGATGAACAACCGGGTGCCCGCGGGCAGCCGTTCGGCCAGATCGCGGTTGGTGCACAGCGTGTAGGCGTAGGCCGACGGCTCGTCCGGATCCTCGGGATCGAAGTCGAGGTCGAGGAACGACAGCAGCATCTCCGTGCCCGGCAGGTCCGCTTGCGTCGCCGGGGCGCGTCTCGCGTACCAGAAGGCGCGCTGGCTGGCCGCCTGCGCGTGATCGAACGAGAAGAACGGCGTCAGGTCGCGCACGCCCGCCTCCTTGCCGCTCGCCGAGCAGACCCGCTCGATGGTGTGGATCTCGGTCACCCGCTCGTAGCGCTTGTCCGGCGACAGGCGGTATTCCAGCTGCTGCGGGCTGATCCGGATCGGATCGGTGGTCTTGGGAAACAGGTTGATCACCGGGACGCAGCCGAGCTTGACCGTCTGCGCGCTAACGGTGGTGCGCGCGTCCGGCCGGCGCGCCAGCGGCAGCAGCAGGTCCAGGGTCTGGCCGCTGTCCACCCGCGACAGCCCGACCACGTCGACGTACAGGAACTTCTGCGGGAAGGTGAAGTACTCCTGCAGCAGCCGGTAGCCGGGATGGCCGTGGCGCGGGCCGGGCAGCAGCGCCTCCTCCTCGGCGAAGCCGGCGGCTTCCACCCCGACCTCGCGGCGGGCGCGCAGGTCGCTGTCCGCCGCCATCGCGAGGCCCGGGGTGTCGCCCAGGGTGAGCAGTTCGTGCAGCCGCGCGGCGTTGGCGACGTCGCCGCTCAAGTGCAGACGCAGCCGCTCGACCTCGAGCCCGTCGAAGCTGTTCTTTTCCAGCGCCCGCAGGCGCAGCTGCAGCACGCTCGCGACCTGCGGGAAGCGCGCCATCGCCGGAAAGTCCGAGGCCGGCCGGAACCCGGCCCAGACCACCTCGATCGGCCACAGCGTGAGGTCGGCGGCGGTGCGCAGGTAGCAGACCTCGCCCTGCCGGCCGCGCGCGTTCAATTGGGTGTGGCGCGGCAGGGTGAAGCCCGTCGACTGCTTCACCTTCTTGCCGTCGACCGGAAAACAGGCGGTGGAGACCGAGGGAACCGGCGCGGCCAGTTGCGGGTACAGCAGCTCCAGCAGCGCGGAAGGTATCTGCGGGAACTCCCGGTCCAGGTTGTACTGGATCCGGCCGGTCAGGAAGGCCACGCCTTCCAGCAGCCGCTCGACGTGCGGGTCCGGGCTTTCCTCCAGCGCACCGATTTCCAGGCGTTCGGCCAAGCGCGGATGGCGCCGGGCGAATTCCGCGCCGGACTGGCGCAGGTAGTCCAGCTCCCGCAGGTAATACTCAAGCAGCAGGTCCTGGGGGTCGTCGCGCATCGAACGGCAGCCTCATCAAACAGGAAAACGGCGCGCGGCGCGCCTAACCGGGCGGCGGGTCGGTGGGCGGGCGTTCGGTGGCCGCCCCGCCGGCGGCGCCGCCGTCGCCGGTGGCGAGCTCGAAACTGACCGGCTCCCACAGCCGGCCGGCGACCAGATCGGCGTCGACCCGGACCTCCAGGCGCTGCAGGCTGGGCTGCGCGCGCACCAGTTGGACCCGCACGTTGGCCAGCCGCGGCTCGAAAGCGGCGATCGACTTCACAAGGAACTTGGCGAGCGCCCCACTCTCGCCCGCGTTGTTCATCATGTACGGCGTCACCTCGGGCACGCCGTAGTCGATCACGGTGCGCGGCCGCCCCGCCATCTGCACGAGCGACCGCGGCGCGCGGGTGTCGAGCAGGCGCTGCAGCTCGCGCCGGACGGACGCTTTCAGCTGCGCCTTATCGTAGGTGCGGTACGGCCGCGCCTCCGGCCGATCGGGGGTCTTGGGCGCGTCGTCGCACAGACGGTCGAACAACAGCGCCCGGCCCGCCTCGCTGCGCCGGATCTTGGTCATGGCCGGGCGCCCCCGCCGTCGGATAGACGGGGCACGTCCACGCCCGCACGGACCCGGCCCTGGCGGATCCCGCCGGACCCGCCGGCGGCCGGCACGCCCCATGCCCGCGACGGCGCCGCCCGGTGGCAATCGGACGCGGCCGGTCACTCGGCGGTGTTGGTCTTGATGTTCCACACCGCGGTGACCGCGCCCTTGCCTTCGACGCCCGGGTCCTGCTGCTTGTACTCCCACTGGATCCGGGTGAAGTTCATGCTCAGGGTTTCAACCGGCTTGTCGCCGCCGCCGCCGCCGGTGGAGATGTTGGCGATCAGCGTCTCCTCCAGGGTGTAGACGATCAGCGGCAGCACCTCGCCGTTGTCGTTGCGCCCGATGGTGATCGTGACGGTACCGATGTCGGCACCGCGCAACAGGTAATCGTAGAGCTTCGGCGAGGCGGCATCCATGTACTTGGTGACCGAGAACTCCTGCAGCATCGGCTTACCCGAGGTGCGGGCGCTGTTCGACTGGTCGCTGGTCACCTGCATCATCAGGCCGTGATTGTAGCTCAGCAGCTCGAGCTCCTGCTCGTGCCCCTTGAGCAGGCACTCCCCTTTGATGTCTTCGCTGGGCTTCATCAAGATGACGTCCATGCGTCTCGTCCCCTAAAACGCCGGCGGCAAATGTTCGGCGGTCGTGTTCGATGAATGTGGCGGCCGATCCCTTTGACCGCACACGCGATGGCGCGGTCCCGGCCCCGGTCGCCGCGCGTTCCGTCGGCGGCGGTTACGCGGCCGGGGGCGGCAGCTCCGCCACCAGACGCATGGATACGGTCAGTTCCTCCAGCTGGAAGTGCGGGCGCAGGAACACGGTCGCCTTGTAGCAGCCGGGCTTGCCCGGCTCGTCGACCACGTCGACCCGCGCCTCGCGCAGCGGATACTTCGCCTTCATCGCCTGCGGCGCGCTGTCGTCCAGCAGCACGTAGTTGCTGATCCAGCGGTTGAGGTACTCGGCGACGTTCTGCGCGGTCATGAAGCTGCCCACCTTGTCGCGCATAATCGACTTGATGTAGTGGGCGAACCGCGAGGTGCACAGCATGTAGGGCAGCATCGCCGACAGCCGGGCGTTGGCGTTGGCGAAGGCGGTGTCGTAGACCTTCGGCTTCTGGGTCGAATGGCCGCCGAAGAACGCCGCCTGATTGCCGTTCTTACGGTGCACCAGCGCGATGAAGCCGAGGTCGTTCAACTCCTTCTCCCGCCGGTCGGTGATCCCGACCTCGGTCGGGCACTTGATCGCGACGTCGCCCTCGTCGGTGGTGAAGAAGTACAGCGGCAGGCCCTCGACCAGGCCGCCGCCCTCGACCCCGCGGATCGCCGCCATCCACTTGTGCAGCGCGAAGGCGTTGGTGATCCGCTGGGCCAGCGTGTAGGCGCTGTTGCCCCACAGGAAGTTGCCGTGCTCGGTGATCGCGATGTCTTCGCGCGACATTTGCGCGGCCTGCTCGGCCCGCTGATCCAAGAGCGCCTGCTTCTCCGGCGTGCGCGGCCCGACCGGCTCGCCCGAGCCGTTGGTCTCCGGGGCCGGATTGAAGTGCACCTGCTCCTTGTAGACGATGTCCTCGACCGGGTTCTCGATCGGGTCGTAGGGCGCGCGCAGCATGAACCGCGGCGCGGTGAGCACGACGTAGCGCGAGTCCTCGCTGTCCCGGAACGCGCGCCAGGCGACGTGCTGCAAGCTCTCGAAGATCTTGGCGAGGTCGCGTTTCTTGGGCAGCTCCAGCCAGGTTTCGAAGTCGAACAGACCCGGGCTTGCGGCCGACAGAAGCGGCGCGTGCGCCGCCGCGGCGACGCCGGAGAGCGCCTGCAGCAGCTTCATGTCCGGGGTCGCCTTGTCGAAATAGTAGTCCGCGACCAGGCAGCCGTACGGCGTGCCGCCGAAAGTGCCGTACTCGCTCTCGTAGACCATCTTGAACAGGCCGGACTGGTCGAACTCGATCGCCTTTTCCAGGTCGTCGGCCAGATCCTTCTTGTTGGTGTTGAGCACCCGGAGCTTGAGCATCGTGCCCGTCTCGGTGTTCATCACCAGGTAGTGCAGCCCGCGCCAGGTCGCCTCCAGCTGCTGGAACTCCTCGGCGTGCAGGATCTCGTCCAGCTGCAGGCCGATCTTCTCGTCGATCTCGGCGATGCGCTGCTCGATCAGCGTGACCACGTCGCGGTCGTCGGCGACGTCGTCGGTCAGGACCTCGCTGGCGAACTCGTCGAGCAGCTGGATCGGATACGACGGCCCTTCGGCCTCCGGCTCCGGCTGCACGCGCATGCGCGGGTTGTTCAGGATCTGGTCCAACAGGCCGGCCTGCGCACCCGCGCCGCCGGACGCCTGTCCGGAAGTGTTCTCGTCGGCCATGATCGCTATCCCCTAGGCGCCGGCACCGTCTCGTCTGCCCGGCGCTGATTCCCCGTTGACCGTCACGGCCGGACGGACCGGCTGTCTGGACGGCCCGTTGACAGGCGCGGCTAGCTGTCGCCGCCCTCGGCGCTTTCGGCCTTGCCGCCCTTAGCGCCCTTGCCGGCTTTTCCGCCGGACTTGCCGCCGCCGTTCGCGGCGGAGACCTGCTTCTGCACGTCGGACTTCAGGCTCTTGCGGCTCTCGGTCTGCTCGACCGCGCTGTTGAGCAGCTTGGCGAGCGGGTCGTTGCCGTCGAGCTTGCTCTTCAGGTCGGACAGACGCTGCCGGGACTCCAGCAACTCCTTGAGCGCCGGGACCTGCTCGACGAGCCGGTTGGGCAGGAAATCGTCGATCGATTCGAAATTGAGCTCGACCGAGGTGGTCTCGCCGTCGCCGGCCAAGCGGTTCGGAACGTTCACGACGCAGCGCGGCTGCGCCTTCTTCATGATGTCGCCGAAGTTGTCGCGGTCGATCTCGGTGAACTTGCGTTCCTTGAGCGGCGGCACGCTGTCCGGATCCTCCGGCTGGCCACTCAGGTTCGCCATGATGCCGACGATGAAGGGCAGTTCCTTCATCTCGATCGCGCCGCCGGTTTCCACATCGTAGGTGATATGCACGCGCGGCTTGCGCACCCGGCCAAGCTTCTCCTGCAAGCTCTCCGACATCGACCAGTCCCCTTTTTCGGTTGTCCCGCTTCCCCGTGGGCCGCGCTGCCGGTGGCCGCCTGTGCGACGCCGTGCGCGCAACGCTAATTCCGTCAGGATCGACAGGCGTTCACCCGACCCGAATTACGTAACCTGAAGTATACGCAGAGCGAACCAAATCGGAAGCGAAAATGCGCCCCTACCTTGCACTTAAAGGGACTTTTCTCACCGCCTAGGCGATCCGCCGCCGCCATGGCCGGATTCATCCTGCCCGATACCGAGCAAACGCATCACTTGCATGAACTCCATGCCGTTGGAAGTCAGTTCGAGCAGCAACTGGTTCAGGTCCAGCCGGCCCCAATGGATCGCCCGGCGCAGCAGGTAAGGGGTCGGGCTGTGCGGCTCGGTGCGCTGCAGGTAATCCGCGACCTGCGCGATCCGGGCGTAGGCGTCCTCGCGCGAGCGGATCGCCGGCACCGGCGCGTCCGGCTCCCCGTCCGCGGCACCGGCCGGAGCGCCGGCGTCTGGGCTGTCGGTCATCGCGGTCTCTCCCCGCTGGTTGGGTGCCGGGGCCGGCGTCTGCGTGGCCGGCGCGTCGGCCGCCGGCGCGTCCGGCTCGGCCGCGGCCGGCGCGTCGAGCGGGGCGAGCCCCTTGTCGCGCAGGCACGCCTGATGCATGCCCAGTTGCTCGTTCAGCGCCTCCCGCAGGGCGCCGAACGTCAGCCCGTCGTCGGGACAGGCGGCGTCGAGCGCCGCGCCGAGCCTGTCCAGCGCGGCCAGCGCGTCCCGGCACGCCAGCTCGCGGGTCTGGTAGAACCCGCCGGCGGTCAGGGCGACCGACTTATCGACCACCGCCCGGGTAACCGCGCCGCCGGACTCCGCCTGCTTGAACGCCTTGGGGTCGCGCTGGGCGACCCGCTCCAGGTGGACCGCCATCTGCAGGTCGGCAAAGCTGCAGCGCTGGCCGCGCTCGGCCGGCGGATCGCTCGCCGGCATCAGGCTCAGGCGCTGCGGCAGCTTCGCCTCCAGCCATTCGAACGGCGTCAGCCGCTGCGACAGGTCGCGGCCGGCCGGTTTCGGGTGGGCGCTGTCCCAATAGCGGTCGACCAGCCCGGCCAGCACCGTCAGGCCCGCCGCGAGCCCGGCGTAGCCGTGCCGGACGGTGAGCGCCTCGACCAGGCGCGCGGCGATCTGCAGGTCCTTCGACCGCCCGGCCAGCGTGTCGCCGGCCAGCTTGATGATCGCCGGCCAGTCGGCGACCTTGAGTTCGCGCGCCCAGACCCCTTGCGGCAGCCGGGGGTCGTCTTCGCGGCGCAGGTCGGAGAGCTTCTGCTGCACCACGTCGTCGTCCAGCGCGACGCCTTCCGGCCGGCTGTCGGAAACCGGCGCGAGCAGCCGCGTCAGGTCGACGAGCCCCTGCGCGCACGCCGGCAGGTCCGGGCCGGTCCGCGCGGGCGCGTCGGCGCGGTCGGCGGGCGCGCTCACGACCGGCGCTCCGGCGGGGTCAAATCCGGCAGGGCGGCGGGGAAGCGCGCGGGCACCTGGATCGGCTCCGCCTCCCCCGGTTCGGCGTTCGCCGGAAACAGCCGCAGGCGCAGGAACGCGCGCGCCGTCTGGGCCTCCGGTCCGGCGGTCGGGCGCGGCGTCTCGCCGTCCCGGTTGGTCGGCGGTTGGGCCACCACCTCGACCTCGAACTTGAGCGTGCTGGGCGCCAGGTCGGCGTTGCCGGGCAGATCGGCGGGCGTGCTCTGATGCGCCTGGATCAGCGCCAGCAGGCCCCAGGGCGCGGGATAGCCGTAGACGATTTCCGGGGCGTCCACGCGCGGCCCGCCGGCAGCGTCGATCGGCTGGCGCGGCGCGTCGGCAGCCCAATGCAGGGTCAGGCGGGCGTCCTGGCCGGCGCTCCAGGTCGCGCTGCGCCCGTCGGTCAGGCTGGAGAGCACCTGCGGGCCGATCCGCAGGCGCCATTCCAGCACGTTGAAGGCCAGCGCCTCGCGCTCGGCGTTGACGCGGAAGGCGACCTGCACCTGCACCGCCTGCGGCGTGCCCGCGCCGGCGACGTCGAGCAGCGGGTCCATCACCGCGCGCATCCGGCCCAGGTCCTGCAGGAAGCCGATCGCCCGGCCCCGCCGGGTCGCGCGGTCGGCGCGCAGCGTCTGCAGGCCGCCGGCGATCTGTCCGACCGCCCGGTCGAAGGTCTGGAAGAAGCCGCGGACGACGGCCGGATCGGCGGCGTTCGCCGGCCGGCCGTCGGCGGGCGGCGCGGCGAACGGGTACTGCCCGGCGAGCGGCCGGAACGCCGAGGCCACGTCGGCGTAGACGTCGAACAGCCGGTCGTCGATGTGCTGGCTGCACGCCCGGTAGCTGGCGCGCTGCAGCGCTTCCAGGCGGCTGGTCACCAGGCCGTCGTCGAACCCGCTGGGCGGTCCGCCGGCCAGCACGTCGCCGCAGGAATCCGCCGTCAGCACCGCCATGGTGTTGCGCACGTACGCCTCGATCCGCTGGATGGCATTGTCGGGCGCCTGCGCGTCGTACCGGTCGACCGCCTGGATCCCCCCGCGCCAGCGCCCGATCGTGGGCGCGAGTCCGGGCGCCGTCTGGGGCAGCGCCTCCAGGAAGTCGACCAGCGGCTCGGCGTAGCCTTTCGCGAGCAGGCGCAGCCGCCGGCGCTGCTGGGCCAGATAGAGGTCCAGCCCCTTGTCCCCCTCGACGCCGAACAGGGCATAGGCCAGCGGCGTGGTGCCGTCCCAGGTCCCGACCGCCGCCACCGCATAGAGCGGGCCTTCGCGCGCCAGCAGGGAATCGACGGCGTCCAACAGATGGCCGGCTTGCGAGACCACCGCGCCGCGCAGCGCCGGCCGGCCCTGCTGAAAGCCGCTCTCGCCGAACAGCGCCAGCAGCCGGTGCAGCGCCTCCGAGGCCTGGGCGAAGCTGCGAACCTCGCGCTCGATCGCGGTCGCCGCGTTGGGTCCGAACAGGTCGGTTCCGCGCGCCTCGACCGTCTGCGCCGCGGCGACCGCCCCCAGCATCGCGCGCTCGGCCCGCCCCGCGGCGACCTCGCGCACCCGGGCGCGGACCGTGGCCGGCACGTCCGCATAGCTGCCCGCGGCGAACTTCTCGTAAGCGCGGAAGTATCCGGCCGCCTGGGCCAGCAGTTCGGGGTTCCAAAGCACGCGCTGGTCCTGTCCGACCTGGGTGACCAGACGCACGCTATCCGGGCCGGTGGACGCCTGGCTGCGCACCAGATCGGCCAGCATCCGGTCGAGCGCGCGCAGGGGCGGCGCGATCTTGAACGTCTCGTCGTCGTGGACGAGGTAGGGGGCGAGCGGCGAGCGGGCGTAGCGGTTGAACAGTTGACGCCGGTATTCCTCCAGCGCCGCCAGCCCCTCCTGCCGGATCGTGTCCCGCAGCCCGGCGCCGAGCACGCCCGTGGCGGCGACCGTCTCGATCGCGGCGTTGTAGGCCTGCCCGAAGTCAGGCGCCTCCTCCGCTAGCCACACGTAGGCCGGATCGCCCAGATCGCCGCGCAACGTCTTGAGCGCGTCCAGATACCGGCTGGGCGCGGCGACCGCGGCATCGCCGGAGCGCGCGCCTTGCAGCAGGTCGGCGATCGCATCATCCAGGGCGTCCAGCTGCGGCACCAGCGGCTGCGCGGCGAAGATCTGGCGGTGCAGCGTCCCCGCGGCGCGACGGACCCGCTCGCGCAGCGCCGCACCGTAGCCGTCCTCCAGTTCGAACGGCGCGCCTTCGGCCGCCGCCAGGGCTTCCGCCAGCACCTGTCCGCGATCCAGCTGAACGACCGTATCGGGCCGCCGGAACAGGTCGCCGACCAGACCGCGGAAGTCCTGCAAGCTGCTCTGCTGCGGCTGACGCAGCCGGTCGTAGCGCTGGGCGTTCACACTCAGCGTCTCGATCCGGTCGACGGTGCGGTCGAACTGGGTGAACGCCGGCAGGTCGGCGATCCGGGAAAAGGTCTCCGGCGCCGGCTCCGGGGCCGGCGGGCTGCCGGCGAGCCGCTCGGCCTCGCGCTCGAGTTCCAGCAGCGTCGCGTCGAGCACGATCGTCTGCGTCGCGGTGGACAGGAAGTCGGTGGTCCGCGTGTCCAGGTCCGACAGCCAGGCCGCCGGCAGCAGCCAGCTGGCCAGCGCCCCCTCGTCGGCGATCGTGAAGGCGTTCAGCAGCGCCTCGGCGTCGTTGCGCTGGAACCGGCTTTCCTCGTCGCCGCCCGCGCTCGCCTGATCCTTCATCGACGCGACCACGTCATCCAGCGCCGACCCGAGCCGAATGCCGTCCAGGCGCAGGCCGTGCGCCGCCACGGCGAGGCCGAGGCCGGCCAGCAGCACGGCCGCCAGGCTGGCGATCTGCAGACCGCGCTGGGCGCGGTTGCGCGCCAGGAAGGACGCCCGCGCCGGCTGCGCCAGCCCGGTCTCGGCGAACAGGCGGTGCGCCAGCAGGTCGTGCACGAACGCCGGCGCGACGGCGGACGTGTCCGTCTCGCCGTCGGCTTGTTCCGGCGTGCCGGTCAGGTACAGGCCGCGCAGGACGAACGCCTCGTGGTAGACGCTCGGCTTCAGCAGGCCGTCGACCAGACGCGCCACGCCGGCTTCCAACTGCCGCAGGGCCTGCGGGAAGCGGAACAGGTCGCCCACCGCGCCCTGGTCGGCGGTGTCGGCCATCACCCGCAGGCGCGCGCGGCCGAGTTCCTGATTGACGTGCTGGAACGCCTCCCCGATCCACTCGGCGCCGTACGGCTGCTCGCCGCCGTAGGGGCTGGACCAGCCGAGCAGCTGGCGCCGGCGGTCCGCGCCGACCGCCTCGGCGAAGCCGGCGAAGCCGGGGATCGCGTCGGCCTGGGTGATCGCGAGATAGATCGGCAGACGGATTTCCAGTTGCCGCTGCAGCTCGGCCAGCTGGCGGTACAGGTTCTCCGCCTTACGCTCCAGCGCGCCCTCGGACAGGCGCTCGGGGCCGATGAAGTCGCCGGCCGGCACGGTCAGCAGGATGGCGTCGGCCGGCCGGGCGGGCCGCGCGCCCTGCAACAGCAGCAGCAGCCGGCGCCAGCGGGCCCGGTCGTCCCGGCCGCGGTCGGCGGCGGCGAACAGCCGGCCGCGGACGTCCAGCACCGCGCCGGTGTCGAACAGCCACCAGGCGGCATCGCACGGCTCGCCGTCGAGCTCGCCGTTCTCCGGGATCACCTCGGCGGGCAGGCCCGCGCTGCGGGCGCCGGACAAAAGCGCGCTCTTGCCCGATCCCGGCTCGCCCAGCAGCAGCACCCAGGGCGTGCGGTAGCGGTATTCCGACCGGCGGGTGCCGCGGTCCATCAGGTGCATCGCCAGGCGGAACACCGCCTGCAAGCGCCGGCCGCCGCTCTCGGCGCTTTCCTGCTCGACCTCGGCTTCCGCCGGGGGCGGGTCGTCGGTGTCCGCCTTGCGCGCGGCCTGCCGGGCGAGCAGCACGACCACGACGAACACCAGCAGTGCCAGCAGCAGCAGCGCGACCGCGAGGTACGGCAGCCAGCCGCCGAACAGGGCGAGCAACAGGTCCACCGCGCGCCCCTACCTGTCCGACGCCGCGGCGCGACCGCGGTCGTCGACGAACCGCTGCCAATCCGCCAGTTCGGCCTCGACCGGTTGGGTGGTCACGCTCCAGATGCCCTGCCCGATCAGCAGATACGCGACGAGCACCGCCGCCAGCACCGCCGTCCAGCGGCGCAAGCCCGGCAGCCGCCCGGGCACGCCCGCATCCAGCGGCGGCGCTTGGCGCACCAGCGGGGCGTCGGCCGCCGCCAGCGCGGGGTCGCTCAGACAGGCGATTTGGAACAGCTGGCGCCGGCGTTCGGCGATCGGGTCCGCCTCGACCCCGGCGTCGCCGGTGGCTCGACCGCGCCGTATAAGGCATCCTCCCCGGCCGGCTCGGCGTGGCGGTACCGGCCCTGGAAGCCGAGCGCCAGCACGCTGAGGTAGACGCCGGCGAGCTCGCTCGATGCCGGGTCGGGCTGCGCGCGCAGCGCATCGATCCGCTCGAACAGCCGGTCGCCCGCGGCTTCCGTGCCAAAGCGCGCGCGCTCCAGCAGGAACTCGCGCCACAGCTCGGCACCGGTCCAGTCGATCGAATGCAGCAGCAGCTCGTCGGCGAGCGCGGCGAGGGCGTAATCGGCCTCGGCGAAGTAGAGGCCGCTGCCGGTTTCGCGCAAGCTGTGGGCGTAGCGGTCGAGCACGGCGTTCAGGCGCCGGAAAACCCGGTCCGCCAGGACGCGCGGGTTGCCGGCGCCGGCCGCGGCGTCGTCGGCCGCCGACCCGCTTAGCACTTCGGTACGGCCGCTCAGCTCGTCCTCGATCCGGATCAGCTCGCCGACGAACGCCCGGGTACAGGCGCGCAGTTCGCCGCCGTCCCCGGCCCGGCCGTCCCCGCTCTCGTCCCCAATTCCCCGGCGCATACGTGTCCGCCCTGCCTGCCCGGCGCGTGCGCGGCGGAAAAGCGCCGGCATGCCCGAAAGTTATCCTGGATTATGACCCAGAGGTATCGCGCCCTACAATCGTTACTCGTCCTTCCGGGCGAGCCTTTTTACCCATATGTGTCGGCGGGCGGATGCCGTTACGCCTCCGGCGCCGGGCGGCTGCCGGCGCCGCCGTTCGCGGCGGGCGGCGGCGCGGCGTCGTCGGCGACCTCGGCGGGGACGTAAAGCTCGATCTCCGCGACCGCGTCGGCGCTGGTCACGCCCGCGATCACCAGGACGCCGTCGGCCGGCACCAGCGCCGGATCGGCCGTGATCTCGAACACCAGCGTGCCGGCGAGCGGCAGCAGATCGTAGCTTTCCGGCTGCTGCACCAGCTGGCGCCGGGCGCCCAGCACGCGCTTGCGTTTCAGGTCCTCCAGCCGGTCGTGGGTCGCGATCCGGGCGTTACGCATCCAGGTCACGACCGCCTCCGGCGTCGCGCTCGCGATCGGCCGGGCGCCCACCAGCAGCTTCGGGACCGCGCCGTCGCGCGCCGCCTGCAGCCAGCTGCCGGGAATGCGCAGATAGAAGCTGCCGCTTTCCGGATCGGCGTGGAACCGGCGCACGACGTAGCGCGCCGACACCGCCGCCAGCTGACGGTGCAGCGCCTCCGCGAGCGCCCGGAAGCTGGCCATCGGGTCGGCGTGGCGGTAGCCCACGGCCAGTTCCTCGGGCGGCTGGCCGGTCAGTGCCGTCATCGCGCCCTGCGCGCGGGTCAGTTCGAGGTAGACGTCGAACGGGTGCGCGCCCGCCGCGATCAGCGCGCGCACCGCCGGCAGGCTGGCCGAGATCGCCTGGACCTGGTCGCGGGTATCGCGCTGGATAGCGGCGTTGTTGCGCGCCTGGTCGCTGCGCCCCATCGCCGCCAGCGCCTTCGCCTTGCCCAGCATCTGTTCGGTCAACTCATGTACCAGCCGGGTCAGCGGCGGCGACTGCGCGATCGACAGGCGCGGCGGGTCGAACCCGGGATCGGCGGCGACCTCGCTCGTCTCGGCGGTGAGCCGGATCAGCGGCAGGTGGACGAACGTCCCCTCCAGCGCGTCCTCCGGCGTCAGCTGCAGGTTCGCGCGCAGGCGCGGGATCGGCAGCTCGTCGGCGCCGGTGTTGTCGTCCCGCTCGGCCGCGCCCATTACCGACCGGTAGCGCCCGGCCACGCTCTCCGGGGCGGCGTCCGCGCTGCGGTACTTGGGCACGGACAGATAGACGGTGACCGGCCGGTTGGGGTCCGGTTCGACGGTCAGTTCCAGGGGATGGTGGCGGGTCTCCGGCAGCGGATGCTGCACCGGCAGCCCGTCGGGCATCACCGCCTCCAGCTGGCGGACGATCACCCGCCCGCTCTTCAGCGCCTCGCCGTCGACGCTGACCTCCCAGACGCCCCAACCGAAGCGCGCGAGCGTGTCCACGCGGTAGGCGACCAACGCTTCCTGCTGGCGGGCGTGCTGCTGGAAATGCTGCGGCGACAGCAGCATGCCCTCGTACCACTGCACGGGCTCCGGGGGCGTGTGGACGTCGCGGTTGGGCTCGTCGGCCATCAGCGTTCTCAGGCTCCAGCAGGGGTCCAGGCGCCGCACCGGCGGCGCGGCGGGCGGGTCACTCGTCCAGCTCCGCCAGCCGGAACCCGTCGGCTTCCAGCGTCACCAGCACCCGCTCGTAGGCGTCCAGGCGGGCGCGGTGCACGCCGTCGGCGCGGTAATTGACGAACAGAAACGCCGCGCGCGCGTCGCCGGCGTCGTCGGGCAGCGGCTTGGACGGCGCCCGCTGGCCCGGCGCCAGTTCCCAGCGCACGGTGTCGAACTGCTTGGGGAAGGTGTTGGCGAGGTCGCGGCGGCTGGCGAAGTACGCCGAGGCCGTCATCTCCGACAGCTCGCTCTCCAACGCCGAGGCGTAGACCAGCACCAGTTCGGCGGCGAGCGCGGTGTTGTCGTTGATGCCCGGCTGGACGACGAACTCCACCCGCTCGGTATCGATCGTGGGCCGGCCGAAGTTGAACGGATTGCAGGCCGCCAGGAACAGACCGAGGGACAGCACGGCGATCCCGGCGGACCGGCTACGACGGCAATGCTCGGCGCCGCGATTCGCCACCTGTCCGACCCCTGCGCCGTCCCCGCGACCCGCGGGGCCGGCCGCCCGTCACCCGGGCGGGCACCGACAACCGTTGCGATGCGGTCGGGACGACGTATTATACCCTCTCTTCTATGCCTCCGCCGGCCGCGCGCCGCAAGCGCGAATCCGCGATCGCGCACGCCCGCCGCGGCCGGCCGCACGGGGACCGCCGATGCCAGCCGACCCCAAGATGGCCGACCCCAAGATGGCCGACGCGACGACAGCCGACCGGCCGCCGCGCGCGATCGGCGTGCCTGGCCGGGGCAGGGCGCCCGGCCGAAGCGGGGCGCCGGCGATCAGCTGGGCGCTGGTGTTCGCCGGGCTGCTGGGCGGCGGGGTGCTGTCGTTCGGCGCGGGCGTGATCACCGGCACCCAGATGACCGCCGTTGCCTACCGCGGCGACCTGCCCGATGCGACCGGGCCGGCGCGGACCCCAGCCGCCAGCGCCGCCCGACCGAGCCCGCCGCGCACGTCCCTTCCCCGCGAACGCCAGGTCGCCGCCAACGCGGACGCCGCGGGCACCGCGACGCCCACCAACGAGGCCGGGCAGGGCGCCGGCCCGGCCGGATCGACCGCTGCGTCCGGATCGACCGCTCGGGCGGACGGCGCGACGGACGTGGCGTGCGTCGCTGGTCAGCCTGCCCCAGCGTACCCACTGGCCAGAGCGTACCCACTGGCCAGAGCGTACCCGCCGGGCCAGAGCGCGGCCCGCGATGCCCGGAGCCGAAGGCTGGGTCACAGCGATCGCGGGCGGAGGCGACTGGGCGCGCGGCGCCGCCCCTGCCGCTGCCCAAGCCAAACGGCCTGGGCCCGCAGCGCCTGACCCCGATGGGCGGGCCGGACGGGTCCGGCAGCCTGGGCGACGCGGCGGCGCAGCGCCCGCCGTCCGCCGCGCGCGCGACGCCGATCTGGCGCATCGCCGCCCCGGCCACGGGTCCGGCTGCGCCCGGCCGCTGGGACGCGTTGACCGCCCGGCTGGCCCGTCTGCAGACCTGGTCCCGTCTCCCAACCTGGCCCCGTCTTCGAACCTGGCCCCGTCGACCAACTGGGCGCCCTCGGCCGACCACGCGCCCTCGGCCGACGGCAGCCGGGCGCCGGACGATGGCCGCACGCCGCAAGCCGACCCGCCGTCCCCGCGCCCCGCTGCGCCAGCCGCCGGCGCGCTGGCGCCGGCCGGCCGCTACAGCGTGCAGGTGGGCGCGTTCCGCGACCCGGCGAACGCCTCCGCCCAGGCCGCCCGCCTTTCGGCCGCCGGCTACACGCCGCGGATCGTCCACGCCCAAGCGACCCAGAGCCGCCTCTACATGGTCCGCCTGGGCGCGTTCGACGACCGGTCCGCGGCCCGCGCGTACGCCGGCCAGATCGCCGAGCGGCTCGACATCGACACCTGGCCGGTCGCGAATTAAAACAATACGGCTGAAAGGCGGCCCGACGTCTCAACCGTGACGCCGCGAGATGGGTCGTCGCCGCGTCACCGATCGGGTTCTTAACTTGGCAAGCGAACGACGCGTTTGGCCACCGCTCGCTGAAAACGGAGCCACTTTATCAGCCGGGCACAGGTGTCGAGCGCTGCCTTAAAATGGCCGCGTAAGCCGCCCCGGCTCAGCCCCGCCCCAGCGCCTGTTCGTACGCCTGCTTCGTTTCGCTATCGAAACAGCAGAACATGACCTTTTCCGGCAATTCCATCTCGGCAAGCGCGCCGCGCACCGTGTCGACGGCGATCTGGGTGGCGCGCTGCAGCGGGAAGCCGTAGGCGCCGGTCGAGATCGCCGGGAAAGCGACCGTGCGCGCGTCGTGTTCGGCCGCGCGCTTGAGCGCGTTGCGGTAGGCCTGTTCCAGCGTGTCGTCCTCGCCCGCGGTGCCGCCGGACCAGACCGGGCCCACGGTGTGCACGACGTGCTTGGCCGGCAGCTTGAAGCCGGGGGTGACCACCGCCTGGCCGGGCGCGCAGCCGCCGATCTTCTGGCAGGCGTCCTTCAGCTCCGGCCCGGCGGCGCGGTGGATCGCGCCGTCGACGCCGCCGCCGCCGGCGAGCTGCTTGTTCGCCGCGTTGACGATGGCGTCGACCTCGAGCTGCGTGATGTCGCCCTGGATCACCTCGATGCGGGCGTCCGCGCTGTCGTTCATGGCTGCTGCTCTCCGCTTCGCGTTCGTCGGCCGGCGGGCGCGGCCGGGCGCGGCTCAACCGCGCGTGTCGGCGCTGGCGCCCTGGCCGGCTGGCTCTGCCTCCGATGCCGTTTCCGGCTCGTCCGCCCGGCCGCGCGGGCCGCGGTGAATCACCCACAGCGCCAGCGCGATCGCCGGCAGGCCGATCGCGGCGGCGATCAGGAAGAACTCCACATAGCCGCGGGTGTCCACCACGATGCCGCCGAAGCCGCCCATGAACTTCCCCGGCAGGGTCATCAGCGAGGAGAACAGGGCGTACTGCGTGGCCGTGTAGGCGGTCGATGTCAGGGAGGAGAGGTACGCGACGAAGACCGCTCCGGCAAGCCCACCAGCCAGGTTGTCCGCGCTGATCGTGGCGGTCAAAAGCCGGATGTCCGGGCCGACCTCGGCCATCACGGCGAACAGCAGGTTGGTGACCGCCACCAGCGTGGCCCCGATCACCAGCGGGCGCATCACCCCCAGCCGCGCGACCAATAGGCCGCCCACGAACGCGCCCAGAATCGACATGGCGAAGCCGAACACCTTGGTGACGCTGGCGATCTCCGCCTTGGAGAAGCCGAGGTCGATGTAGAAGGGGTTCGCCATCACCCCCATGGTGATGTCCGACAGGCGGTAGACCGCGACGAACGCCAGGATCATCAGCGCCGCCTTGCCGTAGCGCCCGAAGAAGTCGAGGAACGGGCAGGCGACCGCCCCGTAGAGCCAGGCGAGCGCCCGGCGCAGCCCGTTCGGCATGCGCATCGCCGCGACCCGCTCGGGCAGCCGCTCGCCGTGCTCGGCCGCCAGGTCGCGCCGCTTTTCCGGCTCGCGGATCACCAGCACGGTTACCATGCCCACGCCCATGAACGCCGCCATCGAGGCATAGGCGGCGGGCCAGGAGACGAATTCCGCGATGTAGAGCGCGCCCGCGCCCGCCACCAGCAGCGCCAGCCGGTAGCCCAGGATATAGGCCGCGGCCATCGCGCCCTGCACCGCGCGCTGCACCGCCTCGATCCGGTAGGCGTCGATCGCGACGTCTTGGGTCGCGGAAAAGAACGCGATCGCGACCGCCACCACCGCCAGCCGCGGGATGTCCGCGCTGGGATCTGACGCCGCGATCACCAAAAGGCCGGCCGCCACGCCGACCTGGCCCAGCAGCATCCAGCTGCGCCGCCGGCCCAGCCACCGGGTCAGCAGCGGCAGGCGCATCCGGTCGATCACCGGCGCCCAGATCACCTTCACCGAGAACATGATCCCGGCCCAGGAGAAGAAGCCGATCGTGGTCGCGGTCACCCCGTCCTCGCGCAGCCAGGCGGACAGGGTGGCGAAGATCAACAGGAACGGCAGGCCGGCGGAAAAGCCCAGGAACAGCATCCCCGCGACCCGCGGGTGCAGGTAGACGCGCGCGGAGGCGAGCCAGCTCCGGAACCAACCGGCACCTACCGTCTTTTCCGTCTCAGACTCCGTCATTGCCGCCTCGAATCCCCCTCGTTACGCCGCCGGTATAACCCGCCGGCGCCCGCCGGCACCATCGGTTCGGGGCGTGACGTTGTTAGGGCCACGATTGTGCGCGCGCGATGGTTAATATTCGAGGCCCCCCACCAACCATTCCTTCTCTGCCGATGGGAGGCGCGGCCCAGCGGTGGGTTCCCGCTCCGCCACTGGGAGAGTTCTGCACGGCTGCTTAAGCACCCGTCGAGCATCCTTCGACACGGCTGGCTGCGCCAGCCTGCTCAGGATGAAGTTGTAGGTTTTTCAGATACATATTTTAGCTTCATGCTGAGCAGCCGACCGCAGGTCGGCGTGTCGAAGCACGACTGACGGGTATCGCCACCGCCGTGCAGATCCGCGCCGCCGCGTATGGCGGCGTGCGGGACGCGCAGGCCGTGCAGAGCCACCTCACCCTGTCCCTCTCCCCCTACAGGCGGAGAGGGGACCCGCCGCTATGGCCTGCGAACGCGTCACGCTTCGGGGGTCACACACAAAAAAGGGGCACGAAAGCGCCGTGTGACAACGGCGGCCGTCGTGCCCTCTGTGTCCTCCGTGCCCTCCGTGGTGACCCTATGACGGCCCACCAACCGGCACGGCGCAGCCGGGAAGCCCGCGCTACCCGGCCTTGCTGACCTTCTGTTCGCGCTTGCGCTGGTTGGGGTCGAGGGTCTTCTTGCGCAGGCGGATCGCGGTCGGGGTGACCTCGACCAGCTCGTCGTCGGCGATGTAGGACATCGCCTGCTCGAGCGCCATGCGCACCGGCGGGGTCAGCTTGATCGCCTCGTCCTTGCCCGAGGCGCGGACGTTGGTCAGCTGCTTGGCCTTGACCGGGTTGACCTCGAGGTCGGTGGCCGGGCGTGCTCGCCGATGACCATGCCGCGATAGACCGTGCTCGCCGGGATCGACGAACAGCGTGCCGCGGTCCTCCAGGTTGTCACAGCGCGTAGGCGATCGCCTGGCCGTTCGCCTGCGAGATCAG
The DNA here is from genome assembly GCA_034521655.1 of Rhodovibrio sp. Lineage (GTDB taxonomy): Bacteria > Pseudomonadota > Alphaproteobacteria > Kiloniellales > Rhodovibrionaceae > Rhodovibrio. The sequence continues at coordinate 86,629 of JAXHMD010000043.1, read as the reverse complement.
CGCGCCGTTGCGCCGCGACGGCATCGAGCCCTTGTAGGGCGCGTAGCCGTCGAACAGCCGGTTCATGACGCCGGTGCCGCGGGTGTCGGACAGGAATTCGCCATGATAGCCGATGAGGCCGCGCGACGGGCACGCGGAAGGCGATGCCGCGGTCTTGCCGCCGCCCGAGGGCCGCATGTCGACCAGCTCGCCGCGGCGCTGCTGCAGCTTCTCCACCACCGTGCCGGAGTGTTCGTCGTCGACGTCGATCACGGACGTCCTCGATCGGCTCCAGCGTCTCGCCGGTGCTCGGGTCCGTCTGGAAGATCACCCGCGGGCGGCAGATCGACAGCTCGAAGCCTTCGCGGCGCATGGTTTCGATCAGCACGCCCAATTGCAGTTCGCCGCGGCCGGCGACCTCGAAGGCGTCCTTGTCCGCGGTCTCCTGGATGTCGATGCGCGACGTTGCCTTCGGCCTCGCGCATCAGGCGGTCGCGGATCAGCGCGGCTGGTGACCTTGTCGCCCTCCTTGCCCGGCCAGCGGCGCTGTCGTTGATCGAGAAGGTCATCGACAGGGTCGGCGGGTCGATCGGCTGGGCGGGGATCGGCTCGCTCACCTCGGGCGCGCAGATGGTGTCGGCGACGGTGGCTGTCCGACAGCCCGGCGATGCAGACGATGTCGCCGGCGCGCGCCTCTTCCACCGGCACCCGCTGCAGGCCGCGGAACGACAGCAGCTTGGTCAGCCGGCCGCTTTCCAGCACCTTGGAGCCGTCGCGCGCGATCGCCTTGACCTGCATGTTCTGCTTGGCCGTGCCCTCGAGCACGCGCCCGGTCAGGATCCGGCCCAGGTAGGGGTCGGCTTCGAGCACGGTCGCCAGCATGCGTGAACGGCCTGGTCTCGATCGACCGTCGGCGCCGGCGACATGCGCGCCATGATGCTCTCGAACAGCGGGGCCATGTCCTGGCGCGGGCCGTCGGGATCGAGCGTCGACCAGCCGTCCTTGGCGCTGGCGAACAGCGGTCGGGAAGTCGAGCTGCTCCTCGTCGGCGTCGAGCGCGGCGAACAGGTCGAACACCTCGTCCTGGACCTCGCAGGCGCGCTGCGTCCGGCCGGTCGACCTTGTTGACCACCACGATCGGCTTGAGGCCCTGGCGCAGCGCCTTGCACGGCGACGAACTTGGTCTGCGGCATCGGCCCTTCGGCGGCGTCGACCAGCAGCACCACGCCGTCGACCATGCTCAGGATACGTTCGACCTCGCCGCCGAAATCGGCGTGGCCGGGCGTGTCGACGATGTTGATGCGGTGTCGCCGTTCCAGATCGACGCGAGGTGCACTTGGCCAGGATGGTGATGCCGCGCTCGCGCTCGAGATCGTTCGGAGTCCATCGCGCGCTCGGCGATCTGCTGGTTCTCGCGGAAGGTGCCGCTCTGGCGCAGCAGCTGGTCGACCAGCGTGGTCTTGCCGTGGTCGACGTGCGCGATGATGGCGAGGTTGCGGGCGCGCCCTCGCGGATCGGCTTCGCTCATGGATGGTGTCCTTACAACGTCTGTTGCGACGTTCTTACGTGTCGGGTGTCTCGATGGTTCGCGCGGCGCGGCGTGCGCGCTGTCAGGTCAGTCGTGCACCGCCTGCGCGATCAGGTTCTTCAGCGGCAGTTCCGGCCGGGCGCCGACGTGGGAGATCACCTCCGCCGCCGCGGCCGCGCCGAGCCGGCCGCAGTCCGGCAGGCCGTAGCCCTGGGTGAAGCCGAACAGGAAACCGGCGGCGTAGAGATCGCCGGCGCCGGTGGCGTCCGGCCAGGCGTTCCGGCGGGACGGCGTCCACCACGTGGACCTCCTCGCCGGAAAGTACAAGCGAGCCCTTCGCTGCGGGTCAGGGCCGCGACCTCGCAATGGCCGCGGACGTGCTGCAGCGCGTCGTCGAAGGTGTCGACCTGGTACAGCTTGGTGATCTCGTCGGCGTTGGCGAACAGGATGTCGACGTGGTTCGCCACCAGATCCAGGAAGCTGTCCCGGTGCCGGTCGACGCAGAAGCCGTCGGACAGCGACAGCGCCACCCGGTTGCCGGCGGCGTGCGCGGCCTTGGCCGCCTCGACGAACGCCTGTTCGGCCGCCGGCGCGTCCACAGGTAGCCCTCCAGGTAGGTCGACCTTGGCCTGGGCGATCTGCTGGTGATCCAGGTCGTCCGGCCCAGCTTCCGTGCTGGCGCCCAGGAAGGTCGCCATGGTGCGCTGCGCGTCTTCGGTGACGAACACCAGGCAGCGCGCGGTCGGCAGGCCGCTGATCGCCGACGGCGTCTCGAATTCCACGCCGGTCGCCTGGATGTCGTGGCGGAAGATGCCGCCCAGCTGGTCGTTGCGCACCTTGCCGACGAACGGCGCCGCGCCCGCCCAGGCTGGCGATCCCGGCCATGGCGTTGGCGACCGAGCCGCCGGACATCTCGGTGGCCGGGCCCATCGCCTCGTACAGGCGGTGCGCCCGATCGCTGTCGATCAGGGTCATGCCGCCCTTGGGCAGCTCGTGCTCGCCGAGGAAGGACTCGTCCGCCCGCGCGATCACGTCGACGATCGCGTTGCCGATGCCCAGCACGTCGATGCGCAGCTCGCTCATCCGCTTCGGTCCCAATTCACCTAAAGGCGTACGCCCTGTCGCGGGTGCCAGAAGCACCCGGCTCCGCTTACAAAACGCGCGCCTTTCGATCCCAGGGAGCTCCCGCGGATCGGAAGGCGCGCTTACAGGCGCGAGTATACCCGCGGTTTCGTCAGGAACAACCGCAGTGCACAACCGCCCGCCATGCGTGCCGCGCGGAGCGGTTGGGCCGCGGGGCGCCGGCGCGGGTGCCACGCCCGCCCGCCGAGCCCGTGCGCCGCCGATCTCCGGCCCTTGCGGCGCGGCCTCCTCGGGGGTTATCAGCCAAGCCATGATCCAGGGACTTTACAAAGCCGTCGGCCAGTTGGGCGACGCCGAGTTGCGCAAGATCGTCTGGCGCGCGCTCGTTTACTCGGTGCTGGTATTCGCCGTGCTGTGGGGGCTGTCGTGGTGGCTGCTCGACTGGGCCGGCGGCGGGCTGGTCGCCTGGCTCGGCACCGAGGGCTTCTGGGGCGGCCTGGTCGAAGGGCTGGTCGAACTGGGCGGCCTGGCCGCCGTGCTGATCGCCTCGTTCCTGCTGTTCCCGCCGGTGATGGGCATGACCCAGGGGTTCTTCCTGGAGGACGCCGCCGGCGTGGTCGAGGGCCGGCACTACCGCGACCTGCCGGCGGCGCGCGAGCAGCCGATCTTGGAAGGGGTGCGGGACGGGCTGTCGCTAGCGCTCACGACGATCTTTCTTAACGTCGTGATCCTGCCCGTTTACCTTATCTTATCCCTTATCCCCCCATCGAACGTTATCGTGTTCTACGCGCTCAACGGGTACTTGCTGGGGCGGGAGTATTTCGAGGTCGTGGCGGTGCGCCGCCTGACCCATGACCAGGTCCGCACGCTGCGCCGCCGCCATCGCGGCCGGCTGACGGCGGCGGGGTGGTCATCACCGTGATGCTCACGATCCCGCTTTTGAACCTGTTGGCGCCCGTGGTGGCCACCGCCTTCATGGTGCACGTGTTCGAGCGCCTGCGCCGCAACGCCGGGCTGCCCGCGACGCGCACCGCCGCCGCCTGAAGCCGAGGCGCGGGCAATCGCGGCCCGCGCGCGGCATCGGCGGGATCGCATTTGGGGACGCCGAGCCCGGCCGAGGCGGCCGGGCGCAGGGTCGCCCGACACCGCCTGGGGCCGCGTACAGCGGCCACGGCATTGGGAACAGGCCGATACCGGCCCGCGAAAGGCGGGCGGTCGGGCGCGCTAGAGCAAAATCGATGAAAGCCGAACCGGCTTGCATCGTGAATTTTGCTCTAACTGCTTGAAGCGCGGGCAAGATTCAGCTGAAACGTGATTCCACGTTTCAGCATCTTGCCCTAGCGAGAAGTTTGGAAGGTCCGCGATGTTCAACAAGCGTAAGAATCAGGGCAAGCGCCAGGGTCAGGCGACCTGGCAGGAGCCGAAGGTCGATCCGGCGGCGGCACCCGGATCCCCCGGCGCCGAGGCGCAGGCCGGCCAGTCCGCGGGCCAATCCTCGGGCCAGTCCGCGGGCGGGTCCGCGGGCCAGCCGCAGAATGCGCGCGCCGGCGCGGCGCACACCGGTCAGCCCCAGGGCCACCCCCAGCAGGGCCATCCCCAGCAGGGCCATCCCCAGCCGGGCGCGGCCAAGCAGGCGCCCTCGCGGCCCGACGCCTCGGCGGTCCTGAACCGCCAGCCGAGCCCGCCGGTGCGCTCGGACACCAGCCGGCGCGCCCAGTCCGCCGGGGCGAGCGCGTCCCCGCAGTCCGGCCAGCCGGCCGCGAGCCAGGCGGGCGTGAGCGTGCCGGCGGACCACAAGCGCCTGCTGGTCGGCAAGGAGATCTCGCTGTCGGGCGAGATCCGCTCGTGCGACACGCTGGTCGTGGAAGGCACGGTGGAAGCCGAGCTCGAACGGCACGCAGATCCTGGATATCCAGCAGTCCGGTCTGTTCAAGGGTTCGGCCACGGTCGACACCGCCGAGATCGCCGGGCGGTTCGAGGGCAAGCTGACCGTGCGCGAGCGTCTGCACGTCCACGCCACCGGGCACATCCACGGCGAGATCAAGTACAAGAACCTGGAGATCGACAGCGGCGGCCGGATCGGCGGCACGCTGATGGAACTCTCACCCGAGGAGGCGGAGACCGCCCATCACACCGCGGGCGTGGGTAACGGCGCGGCCGGCAGCCAGGCCGGCGGCGGCGCGGCGTCCGGCGGAGCGTCGGGCGGGCGCCGTCCAGCTCGACCGCCGGGGACGGCGCCTCCGCCGGAAGCGCGGGCAGCTACGCCAACGGCGCCGCGCGCCGGCCGGCGGCACCTTCTGAGCCCGCCGACCGGGACCCCGCGGACGGTGCCGAACACCCGATTGATCCTACCGATCGCCGCCGTGCCTGCTCGCGGCGGCCGCGCTCGCCGGCTGCAAGTCGCAGGGACCGGAGCGCGGCGCTGGCGCGGTTTTACGGCGAGGGGGCCGCGCGCGGCTCCGTGCCTTCGACGTTGCCCCAAGCCAGCCCCGAAGCCGCCACCGGCCCGGCCGCCACCGGTCCGGCCGCCCCCGGCCCGGCCGCCAGCGACACGGCGCCGGACCCGCGGCTGGCCGCCCGACCGGACCCGGCCGCGCCGCCGCCCGAGGTCGATGCGAACCCGGAACGGTTCCTCGGGCGTCGCCGGCCGCGCTCGGCGCCGAACTGGGCCGGCCCGCCCTGGTGCGCGCGGAGGGCCCGGCCCGGGGTCTGGCAGTACCGCGGCCGGGCGTGCGTGCTCGACCTGGTGCTCTACCCCGGCACGGACGGGCCCACCGTCCGCCACCTGGAGGCCCGCGATCCGGTCGACGCCAAGCCGCACGACACGGCCGCGTGTCTGAAGACCCTGCTGCGGCGCCGCGCGGTCGCGGCGACGGGGTAGGGGTCCTCTCTCCACATAGCCGTTAGAGCGTGTCCAAACATATCGCGGCTCGATCGACGCGCCCGCCCAGCCTGCACGAACGGGACGTCTGATCTCCCTTGACGGGATAGGGAGGGGCCCGCGCCCGTCAGGGCGTGGGAGGGTGAGGGTGGGACTCCCCGGCCGTATCCGAGGACTCCCACCCTGACCTTGTCCCTCTTCCGTCGAGGGCGAGGGACCCGCCGCGTCACCGACGTGCGCTCCCAAAGGGAGACTTTTGCAAGGCTGCTGGGATACCCGTCTGGGATCCTTCGAGACGACCGGCTTCGCCGGTCTCCTCAGGATGAAGTTATAAGTTTTTCAATAACATATCTTCATGCTGGGGAGCCTTGCGCAGCAAGGCGTCTCGAAGCATCCCTGACGGGTGCGTGAGCCCTGCGTGCAAAAGTATCCAATGGGGGGAGAGGGACGGGGTGGGGTGGCTCGCGTAGAGGCGTGGGAACTTGGCCGCGCGGGCGACGCGCCCGGCGCTCACGACCCCGCCCGGGTCACCGGGACGACGACCTCGTTGCGGCGGAAGAACGGCAGGGTCCAGGGTGGGTCGTAGAACATCGCCGAGGGCTCGCCCGTGGGCTGCCAGACGGTGTCCTCCAGGCGGCTCAGCAGGTCGCGCTTCTCCGCGCGCACGCTAGTGTCGAAGCCGAAGCCGGAAAACCTCAGCACCGCGATGCGCTCGGGCTCCAGCTTGACCAGCCGCAGCCGGTCGTCGGTCGGCACCGGGGCGCTTCTCGGCGAACTTGCGCGGCAGAAAGAAGCGCATCGTCGTCACCGGCTGGCCGCCCTCGGTCGTCGCCTTCCCGGTCTCGACCGGCGTGGTCATGGCGATCTCCTGGGCGACCTCCTGGGCGCCCTCCTGCGCTCCTCCACCGGGGTCGTCATCGCGACCTCCTGGCTGTCCTTGTTGGCGCCCTTGATGTAGTCGAACAGCAGGCCGAACGCCTTGGAACTGGCGTCCTTGCCGGGCACGCGCGCTTCCGCGGCGATGCGGGCGGGGTATTCCCGCACCTCCAGGTCCTCGCCCAGGTCGGCGACCACCTCGTAGTCCAGCGTCTCCGTGTCGGAGCGCACGCCGAACACCGAACAGCCCGCCAGCACGGCGGACGCCGCCAAGCTCGCCGCCAGTCTCAAGATCATCGCGCGCCCTCGCGGTTTCGCGGTGTTGGGACATTTCTTCAGGGACGCGGCAACCATCGCCCCCTGTCCCCCTCCTCCCGCAGGATGAGGGGGAACCCGCTGCCGTCGCCGTCGCACGGACGCCGCAGCGGGTGCCCTCTCCGTCACTGGAAGGACAGGGTGAGGTAGGCCTGCACGCCCTCACCACTGGTAAAGTCGCCCGCCCGGCCCCCGCTGACAAGGCGGCCGGAGCGCGCACGCCTTAGAACAGCGACGCCTGTCGCGGGTCCTTGGGCGGCGGGCGGAACTGGGTGGTGTCCAGGTCCCAGCGGTCGGCCGAGAGGCCGTGGCGCTTGGCGGCGAGGCGGAAGCGCCGGGCGAGCAGCTGGGCGTATTCGCCGGTCCCCTTCATCCGGGTGCCCCAGCTGGCGTCGTAAAGCGCGCCGTCGCGCGCCTGGCGGACGAGGGAGAGCACGTGGTCCTTCTTGCCCGGCGCGTGCGCGTCCAGCCACTCTTCCATCAGGTGCTTGATCTCGTGGGGCAGGCGCAGCAGCACGTAGCCGGCGCGTGTCCGCGCCGTGCTCGGCCGCGGCCTCAAGGATCTGGCTCCAGCTCCCAGTCGTTCAGCGCCGGGATCATCGGCGCGGCCAGCACGCCCGTGGGCACGCCGGCGTGCGTCAGCGTGCGCACCGCCTGCAGCCGGCGCGCCGGTTGCGGCGCGCGGCTCCAGCTTGCGGCAGCTCGCGGTCGAGCGTGGTGACCGAGACCATCACCCGGGCCAGGTTGCGCTGGGCCATCCGGCCCAGGATGTCGGCGTCGCGCATCACCGCCGCGCCCTTGGTCACGATGCACACCGGATGGCGCGCCTCCTCCAGCACCTCCAGCAGCGCGCGGGAGATCCGGTGCTCGCGCTCGGCCGGCTGGTAGGGGTCGGTGTTGGCGCCCAGCGTGATCGTCGCCGGCCGGTAGCCGGGCTTGGCGAGCTCTTGCCGGCAGCAGTGCGGGCGCGTCCGGCTTGGCGAAGATCCGGGTCTCGAAATCCAGGCCGGGCGACAGGTCGAGGTAGGCGTGGGTCGGCCGGGCGAAGCAGTCGACGCAGCCGTGCTCGCACCCCTTGATAGGGGTTGAGCGACCGGTCGAACGGCACGTCCGGCGAGCGGTTCCAGGCGAGCGCCGATTTCGACCGGTCGGTGCCGATCACGGTGCGCGGCGCGGGGCCTTCCAGCGCGTCCCCATCCGGCCCGAAGTCGTCCGCCGGTGCGTCCGCGGCGTCGGGGCACGCCCCGTTGGCCGAGCGCGCGCCGGCCCAGCCGTCGTCGGTGCGTTCGCGCTGCAAGGCGGTGAAGCGCGTGCTGCGATCGTTGGAGACCGCCCCGCGGCCCTTGCGCGCGGTATCGGGAATGCGCGTATCCATGGCCCGACAGGGTAGCGCGCGGACGGGAACACAACAAGAACTTTTGGCGCCTTCGCCAGCTGCCACCTGATTCCCCTCCTCCACTGGGAGGAGGGGTTAGGGGAGGAGGTACCACTTATATCCGCCGCGGGCGCCCTCCTCTCCCGGCCCTCTCGCCCACGTGGAGAGGCTTTTTGCACGCGGCGCTTCGATAGCCGTCAGCGATCCTTCGAGACGGTCGGCTACGCCAACCTCCTCAGGATGAAGTTATAGGTTTCTCAATAAGCTAACTGAACTTCATGCTGAGGAGTGGTCCGCTTGGACCACGTCTCGAAGCATCCATGACGGGTGCGTGAGCCCGCCGTGCAAAAGTCTCTCCCACGTGGAGGAGCCAGATATTTACGCCCCGGTCGGCTGTCCGGGCGCGGTCGCCTTGGCGAGGGCGGCCTGCAGCGTTCTGGCCAGATCCAGGCGTTCCTCGGAAGTCAGGAAGCTGCCGATCGCGAGCTGGCGGCCGTGCGAGCGCAGGGTGAGCTGGCTGTCGTGCTTGGGCGGGTCGTCCATCGCGGACCTGCAGCCAGGCCGGCTGGAAGCGCCAGATCTGGCTGTCGCCGCGCGGCGAGACGCGGCGCACCGTCAGGTCGTCGCGCGTCAGGGTGACGGTTTCGTAGAGACGCGCGGCGCGGAAGTTCAGCTTGAACGCGCCGTAAATCAACAGGACGTCGAGGCCCATGAACCCCACGACCGGCCACGCGCCGATCAGGAAGAAGCCCAGCCCGGCGGTGAAGGAGACCACGCAGACCCCGGTCATCAGCAGCGTGAAGCCGCGCTTCGACAGCGAACGGTGCGGGGTCAGGATGGCGTCGAACACCACGTCGTCGTCGTCCGGATGGGCACGCGCGGCCACGCCCTCCTGCCCAGGGGCCGGGCGGGGGCCGATGTGCTCGTCGGCGGGGGCGTCGCGCATGCTCATAACGCCGCAGGATATGGCTCGGCCGCCCGCCGGGTAAACCCGAGCAGGCTTGACGCCCGTGCGCGCATTGCCGACAAGCGCGGCCATGGCGCGCACCAAGCTGAAAAAGGCCGAGATCCACGAGCTGTTCGCCCGGCTGGCCGCGGCCCTGCCGGAGCCGAAGACCGAGCTCGCGTACCAGGACCCGTTCACCCTGCTGGTCGCGGTGGTGCTGTCGGCGCAGTCGACCGACGTCGGCGTCAACAAGGCGACCCGCACGCTGTTCGCCGAGGCGGATACGCCGCAGCGCGATGGCGGCGCTCGGCGAGGAGGGCGTGAAGCGCCACATCCGCACGCTCGGCCTGTTCAACTCCAAGGCCAAGAACGTCGTCGCGCTGTCGCGCACGCTGGCGGAGGACTACGGCGGCGAACTGCCGCGCGACCGGGCGGCGCTGGAGAAGCTGCCGGGGGTCGGACGCAAGACCGCCAACGTTGTGCTCAACACCGCCTTCGGCGAACCGACGATCGCGGTCGACACCCACATCTTCCGGGTCGCCAACCGCACCGGTCTGGCACCGGGCAAGACGGTGCGCGAGGTCGAGGACGAACTGACCCGGGTGGTGCCCAAGGACTTCGCCCGCGACGCCCACCACTGGCTGATCCTGCACGGCCGCTACACCTGCAAGGCCCGCAAGCCGGACTGCCCAACCTGCCGGGTCGCCGACATCTGCCGGTTCAAGGACAAGACGGTCGCGAAGAGCGGGTGATCGCGCCCGCGCTGGTGCGGTCGCGCCGTAGGGGGCTTGGCACAGGCGCATCAGCACCCGTCACGGATGCTTCGAGGCCCGGCCTGCAGGTGGGCCGCTCCTCAGCGTGAAGTTACGTCATCTATGAAAAACCCATAACTTCATCCTGAGGAGGTTGGCGTAGCCAACCGTTCTCGAAGGATCATCGACGGCGATCGAAACGCCGCGCGCAAAAGCCCCCATTGGCGCAGCGGGGACCCGCCGGTACGTTCGTCGCCAGGATCGGACACTGACTGGGACACGAACGCGGAAATGCCGCCCAAACCCGCGCCCACGTTCGACTTCGAGACGGCGGCCGGCGCCGCGCCGGGGCGGCTGGTCGTGGGCGTCGACGAGGTCGGGCGCGGGCCGCTGGCCGGGCCGGTGGTGGCGTGCGCGCTGGCGCTCGACCCGGACCGGGTGCCGCCGGCGCTGATCGCCCGGCTGCGCGATTCCAAAACGCTGAGCGCCCGGGCGCGCGCGGAGATCGCCGACGGGCTGCGCGCGGCCACCGTGCACGCCCTCGGCCGCGCCGAGGTGGCGGAGATCGACCGGCTGAACATCCTGCAGGCCGCGCTGCTGGCGATGGTCCGGGCGGCGAGCGCGCTACCGGACATATGCCCGCGCACGCGCTGATCGACGGCAACCGCGTGCCGGACGGCCTGCCGTGCCCGGGCGAGGCGGTGGTCGCACGGCGACGCGCGCTCGCTCTCGATCGCCGGCGCCTCGATCCTGGCCAAGGTCGCGCGCGACCGCGAGATGGCCGCGCTGGACGCCCGTCATCCGGGCTACGGCTGGGCCGCCAACGCCGGCTACGGCACCCGCCAGCACCGCGACGCGCTCGCCCGCCTGGGCGTGACGGCGCACCACCGCCCGGTCCTTCAAGCCCGTGCAAGAGGCTCTTAAGAACGCCTACTAACCTCGAGTCCGCCAAGACTCTTGACCGCGACTCCGGCGTGACTCAGGATCGTCGCTTCTCGGCCGCCCGATTTGCGGGTCGTGGCTGGCGAGATCGATTTTGGGGACGAGGTTTTCCGAGCATGGGATCGGTGGTCCGGCCGACCTTCGGGGGCAAGAAGCCCGCCGGCGACCACGCAGCCGGCCAGCCAGCAGGATCGCAGGCGCCGGAAAACCGGATCTGGAGCAGAACTGCATCGACGGGCTGAACGCCCTGCCGGCCGGCTCGGTCGACCTGGTGTTCGCCGATCCGCCCTACAACCTGCAGCTCGGCGGCGAGCTGCACCGGCCCGAACAGCACCCGGGTCGACGGCGGTCGACGACGCCTGGGACCAGTTCGACGGCCTCGCCGGCCTACGACGCGTTCTACCCGCGCAGCTGGCTGACGAGGCCGCCCGACGTGCTCAAGGACGACCGGCACGCATGTGGGTGATCGGCAGCTACCACAACATCTTCCGCGTCGGCGCCATGCTCCAGGACCTGGGCTTCTGGATCCTGAACGACGTGGTCTGGCGCAAGACCAACCCGATGCCGAACTTCCGCGGCACGCGCTTCACCAACGCCCACGAGACGCTGATCTGGGCGGCCAGAAGCGCCGACCAGAAGACCTATACCTTCAACTACGACGCCATGAAGTCGCTCAACGACGATCTGCAGATGCGCTCCGACTGGCTGTTGCCGATCTGCAGCGGGCCGGAGCGGCTCAAGGACGCCGACGGCCACAAGGCGCACCCGACCCAGAAGCCCGAAGCGCTGCTGCACCGGGTGATCCTGGCCTCGACCGCGGCCGGACGACGTGGTGCTCGACCCCTTCTTCGGCACCGGCACCACCGGCGCGGTCGCGAAGCGCCTGGGCCGGCGCTGGCATCGGCATCGAGCGCGACGCGCGACTACGCCGCAGATCGCCACGGCAGCGGCTCGACGGCGCACCGATCGACGACGCCCGACGCCGCTCGCGATCGCAGCAGCCGGCGAGCGAGCCGCGCCGCGCATCCCGTTCGGCGTGGCTGGTCGAGCGCGGCCTGCTCCAGCCGGGCGCACCTGCTCGACCGCCGGCGCCAGCGGCATTCGCCGCCAAGGTCCGCGCCGACGGCACGATCGCGAGCGCGCGACCACGACGGGCTCGATCCACCAGGTCGGCGCCGCGGTGCAGGGCGCGCCCAGCCTGCAACGGCTGGACCTTCTGGCACGTGGTGCAGGACGACGGCAGCCTGGTCGCGCTCGACGTGCTGCGGCCGAAGCTGCGCGCCGAGCTGACCTGACGCTCAGCTGAGGCGCGCCCAGCCGGCCGCGCCGGGCAGACGGCCTCAGCCGGTCTCCCGCATGTAGTAGAGCAGGTCGAGCGGCGGCGGCGCCACGCCGGCCTCCTGGATCAGGGCGTGCGCCTGGCCGCGGTGGTGGGTCTGGTGGTTGAAGAAGTGGCTCAGGAGCGCGCCCAGCGGGTCGCTCTGGGGCTGCCGCTGGCGGTCTCCTCGGCGAGCCGGGCGTCCAGGTCGAGCCTCCGCCAGGCCATCGACGAACCGGCGAATCCGGGCATCCTGCTGACACCCCGGGCGGCGCGCAGCCCGGCCAGATCGTCGTGCACGATCTCGTCCAGACTGGCCGTGCGCCAGGGCGGCAGGTGCTGGAAGCGGTCGAGCCAGATCCGGTCGGCCACCAGCAGATGGTTCAGCGTGCCCAGGATCGAGTGGAAGAAGGCCGCCGGCCGCTCGGCGCGCAGCGCCTCGGGACTGAGCGTCTCGACCGCGTCGTACAGGCGCGCGTTGGCCCAGGCGTTGTAGTCGGCGAAGCGCTGGAAATCGGGCAGGCGTCCGGACATGGCGAGGTCCTCCCAGCGAACGGCGGGGACTGGTGTAAGCCACAAAAAAACACCGCCGGGTGGTCCGGGAAAGGGGAAAGCCCGGACGCACCGGCGGTGAGAGGTCCAAAGGGAGGCCTGAATGGCCGGGGACGAAGCCCCGGAACGGGCGGACGCCGAGCCGCCGCCGAACGGTCGCTCGCCAGACGCCAGGCAGGGAGGCCGAAAAACCCGTATCCGGCGCCTGCGCGGCGGTCACGGCATCCGCTGTGCCCCGGACGGCGGGCGTGGACGGCGGGCATGGACGGCGGGCGTGGACGCCGTCCGGCGAACCGGCGGTCACCTCGCTGTGCCCGCGGCCGGCAGCTTGCGTGGATGCCGGCGGCGGCCGGCCGGGCCAAGAAGACCCGAGAACCCCCGGCCGGCCGCCGGTTGCGTCGCCAGGCGCCGCTGGCGCGGCGGCCGGTCGCCAGCGCCTTCAGGTAGCGGTTGGCCGCGCTCGCGGCGGTGCCGCCGAGGGCGACGTCGTGCAGCAGCGTGCCGGTCGGCCGCCCGGCGGCGGTGCGGCGGATTCCCGCGCGCCGCCGGTCAGCCGGCTGCGCAGGCGCCCAGGGCGCCCATGTGGCTGGTGCCGGTCGTGGCGGTCTGGGTCGTCGTCGTCGTGGGTGGTGGTGGTCTGGTGATCGCGGAGCATGCCGGCGGTTAGCATCGTCATCGTGCGTGGCCCACTTCGTCGTCTCGCGGGTTGAACTGGGTACGTCCACGGCCGGCGGCGCATCCATGGCGTCGTCGCCGTTCACCCGGATATTTGGAAGCGCATGTTTCACGCGTCCAATGTCGCGTGACACTTCTGCGGCCATGCGTATTGCGCATGTGCGAAAACGCCCGGTTTCCCGGTAATCACGGCGCGCTTCGGTCAGTCGGCTCGACACAACTGAGCGCGGCGCGGCCGCCCGTTTCACGGGCGACGTCTAATCGTCCAGAAGCGACGCCAGCCGGTCCATCGCCGCCGACAAGCGCGCCTAGAGGAGGCGAAACACAACCTCAGATACCCTCGCCCGCGTCGCCGAACGCGCTGCCGGGCGCAAGCCCGACCCCGGTGCGCTCCAGCACCTCCTGAGCGTAGGCGAGGCTGTCGGTGACCCCGTCGACCTCGAAGAAGGCGTAGAACGCCCCTCCGGCCGGGCCGAGCCGGACCCGCGCATCGCCCCAGGCGCTGCAGCACCAGTTCGCGCGCCCTGGCCGCAGCGCTGATCATGTCGCTTGCGAAATCCTCGCCGTCGCGGATCGCCGCCAGCGCGCCCGCCTGCAAAGACGCGGGCGCGCCGGAGGTGTTGAACTCGATCAGGAGTTCGTAGACCGGCGCAAGCGACGGCGGATGCACCAGCCAGGCCAGCCGCCAGCCGGTCATCGCCCAGGTCTTGGAGAAGGAGTTGACCACGATCACCGGGTCTTCCGGCTCGATCAGCGGCAGCACGCTGGGCGCGCTCGCCGGCTGGCGGACGGTCGAAGACGAAGCGGTGGTAGACCTCGTCGGCGATCAGCCAGACGCCGTGCTCGCGGCACAGCGCGATCACCGCGCGCAGGTCGTCCGGCACTGGCGGTCCAGCCGGTCGGGTTGGACCGGCTCGCCAGGAAGATCGCGCGGGTCTTCGGCCGAATCGCCGGCTTCGAGCGCGTCCGCATCCAGCGCTGAAGCCGCCGTCCGCGCGCTTGGCGAGCGGCACGTCCCGGATCACCCCGCCGTGGATCCGCGCGGCCGACAGCGCGTTCGGCCAGACGGGCGTGAGGGCGATCATCTCGTCGCCCGACCGCAGGATCGCCTGCAGGGTCAATTGGATGCCGTTCATCCCGGCACTGGTGAGCGACAGCCGGCCCGCGCCCGGCCGGACGCCCGTGCAGACGGCCGTGATAGGCGTCGAGCGCGTCCAGCAGTTCGGGCCAGCCGCGCTTGTGGGTGTAGAAGGTGTGGCCCTCGGCGAGCGCCTTCGTCGCCGCGTCGCAGATGAACTGCGGGTGGTGGTCAGGTCGCCCTCGCCGACCCATAGCGGGATCAGGTCTTGGCGCCGAAGCCCTGCTGCCACAACGCCACGATCTTGGACGGCTCCAGCGCGTCCACCTCCGGGCGCAGCGGCAGGGGCGGCTGGGGCAGGGCGGCGTGGCTCGGCATGACGGCGTCCGAGATGGTGTTTGCAGTAGGTCTTCACAACGCGGAGGCGAAAGGTCAAGGAGGTGGGGCTGCATTCGCAGCCCCTATAAACGCTATCTTTTTCGGTTCGTATCAGGCTTCTTTTTTAGCTGGGTAACATTCGACGACTCTGGTTCATTTTTCGCTCGGCCCACGGTACCAAAACCGTCCACTCTTGCGTCCATGCGATACAACAGTTGTTTACCTTCAGGCCAAGAGTTGAATTCTTCAGTCGCCGCCTTCAGTCGACGAGTCAGCCATGTTTCCTGCGTCATTGTTGCCTTCCCCTTGGCTGTCGCTGCCATATGCCCCTATTGCTTCGTATATTTCCCGCACATGGTTCGTCTCAGCATCCAAGTACGCGTTTGTCACAGGGACATTCTTTTGGTTTTGCTTCGCTTAGCTGCCAATCAATTGTGTATCCAAATTGATCTTTTCTCTTCTCCATCGTAAATATTGACATATAGTTGCGAGGTGACACGCCTTGAAACGGTACAGAACTTGACCGCATCTGACCTAGCGTCTTGGTCATCATCGACCTGGACCGCACCCTTGTAGAGGCTGCTGCGCCATGCTTTTCGGATATGGTTCAATATAAACAACACGCATAATACCAGCGGAAATTATGTGGCGTGCGCACATGTGACAAGGAAATGTTGTACAATATAGTGTGGAATTGGCAATTGATAACCCTCGACGCGCAGCATCAGTTATTGCCGACATTTCGGCATGGACGATACGTCCGAATTCTATTATATTTGCGGCGCGTGTTTCTTTTAAAAAAGGATTTTCCTTATCTCGCAGCGCCTCGTCGCATATCTCACCAGGGTTCTTCTTCCTGTAACTTTCAGATAAAATTTCCGGTTTTTTATCTTTAATAGATTTAAATATCTCGGTAACGATTTGATTTTTCATAAACCGTACCGGCATCTTGGCCAATACGAAAGTCTGGTCATCACTTGCATCATCTACATCTTCGGCCCAAACCGACCCACCACCAGGTTTTGGCACTTCATTACAGCCGACTGAGATGATGCCGCCTTCCGAGTTCGTAATCACAGCACCTACTTGACGAGACAGGTCTGCGGACCGTCGCGCAGTAGCAAATGCGTGGAACATTGCATACTCGTCACGTGTTGGGGTCATATATGGGTGACCGAATATCAAGTTTATAAATCTATTACACTGAGAGAGCACATCATCCCTCTGTTCTATGAAAAAGTCCCCCTCCGGAAATGTGTCATGAACGTTTTGGCCCATCGGGTTATCGGCTTCCTTCTCGTCTTTTTCTACTAGATACTCAGCCTTATCAACAAACTGATCTTCGTAAAAGGTATGTCGTGAACGAGCGATAAATGCTTGTAGAGATCTTTTTCTTGCGTGCCGTGGTGCGTATACAGACACGACATACAAGTGGGGACCGTAAATTTTCCGAAGAGTTTGCACCTCGTGTGGGTGCTTTAGCGATTTGATTATGTATGCGACGCGAGAAGGAACTTCGTTATCCTTTAAGTTTCGATCACATCTTAGCTGCGCTCGTTCTTCTTGGATCGCTGTAACTCCTAGCAAAGCGATAGCATCGCCTCGTTTGCTACGATCGCGAAGATTGTTTCCAGCGTCCATATGCGTATCAATACGCTCGTCTTCACCGTCATACTGTTTATCGGCCAAATATGCGTAAGCAGGAAGATCGCGCATCAGCCTACTTAACCGAACGTGCACGACCTCGTAGCGAGCTGCACGGAATTTGTCAGTCAACGCGGCTTCCACGCTATCGAGATCACTTCCCACAGCCCCGACAAGGGCAATAACCAATTCTGGGGCGTACTCGTGTGCAACCGGATCAGCCATCTGAGTCTCCTACCAGCAGAATTGAATCACGAGCACCGCGCGTAAGAAACAGGCGAAGATTCTCTTACGGAGTCATCCGTTCCCAACCGCTAGGGTGGAGGTCCAGCTATAATACGTTCTTTTTTCGTTTCCGGCGAGTCAGCGAAGGCCTGACACACCGAACCGCCTACCGGTTCGGGCGGATCATCACGCCCAGGTCGCAGCCGGCGAAGATGTGCAGGTGGAAGTGCGGGACCTCCTGGTGGGCGTCGCGCCCGCAGTTGGCGAGGATGCGGTAGCCGTCCTCGGGCACGCCCTTGTCGCGGGCGATCTTGCCGGCGGCGCGGAACAGCGCGGCGATCTCCGCGTCGGACGCCTCGTTGAAGAAGTCGTCGGAAGAGACGTACTTGCCCTTGGGGATCACCAGGACGTGGGTCGGCGTCTGCGGATTGATGTCGTTGAACGCCAGGACGTGGTCGTCCTCGTAGACCTTGTCGCAAGGGATTTCGCCGCGCAGGATCTTGGCGAACACGTTGTCGTCGTCGTAGCTGGCCATCGTCGTCTCGCTCCCTGGTTCGCGTTTCTGCCGCGGGAAATTCAAGCCTGCTTCTTGCGCGCCATCTTTTCGGTGATGCCGCTCGTGCCCAGGCGTGCTTCCAGCGCCTGCCAGACCCGCTCGGGCTCCAGCCCGCGCGCGGTCCAGAGCACCAGCAGGTGGTACAGGAGATCGGCGCTCTCGCTCGCCAGCGCGTCGTTGTCGCCGCGCACCCCCTCGATCACCGCCTCGACCGCCTCCTCGCCCAGCTTCTTGGACACCTTGTCCGGGCCGGCGGCGAGCAGCTTGGCGGTGTAGGAACTCTCGGGATCGGCGCCCTGGCGACTTCTGAATCACCTGGTAGAGCTCGTCGAGAACGTGGGTGTTGGCGCGTTCGGTCATGTTGGCTTGTTTCGTATCCGTAATGGGTCGTTGTTGTAGAGCGCGGAAGCGCAACGCGGCAAGGCTGAGGCCCCTTGCCGCGATCTTCCGCTAGAAGACGTGCGGCGGCCGCGCGGGCAGGCCGGCGTCGAGCAGGGCCTGTTTCGCTTCCGCAATGGTATGCTCGCCGAAGTGGAAAATCGAGGCCGCGAGCACGGCCGAGGCGCCGCCTTCACGGATTCCCTGGACCAGGTGGTCGAGGCTCCCCACCCCGCCCGAGGCGATCACCGGAATGCCGACAGCGTCCACGATCGCGCGGGTGAGCGGGATGTCGTAGCCGACCCGCGTGCCGTCGCGGTCCATCGAGGTCAGCAGGATCTCGCCCGCGCCCAGTTGCTCCATCTTCCGGGCCCACTGGACCGCGTCGATCCCGGTCGCGTTGCGCCCGCCGTGGGTGAAGATCTCGAAGCCGCTCTCGATCTCCGGGTTGTCGGTCGCCTTGGCGTCGAGCGCGACCACGATGCACTGGTCGCCGAACTTCTCCGCGGCCTGGCGCACGAAATCGGGCGTCTTCACCGCCGCGGTGTTGATCGAGACCTTGTCGGCGCCCGCCAGCAGCAATTGCCGGATGTCCTCCAGCGTGCGCACGCCGCCGCCCACCGTGAGCGGCATGAAGCAGGCCTCCGCGGTGCGCCGGACGGCGTCCAGCAGAATACCGCGGTCCTCGTGACTGGCGGTGATGTCGAGGAAGGTCAGCTCGTCCGCGCCCGCGGCGTCGTAGACCTTGGCCTGCTCCACGGGATCGCCGGCGTCGCGCAGGCCGACGAAGTTGACGCCCTTGACCACGCGGCCGTCCTTGACGTCCAGGCAGGGGATGATGCGCGCCTTCAGCATGCCGGGCTCAGGCCTCCGCGCTAGTGAGGTCGAGCGCGGCGCTTCGGGTCGATCCGGCCGTCGTAGAGCGCCCGGCCCAGGATCGCGCCGGTCACACCAAGGCGCTCGACCGCCATCAGCCGGCGGATGTCCTCGATCCCGAGACGCCGCCGGAGGCGATCACCGGAATGTCGACCGCGCGCGCCAGCTCGGCCGTGGCCTCCACGTTGACGCCTTCGAGCGCGCCGTCGCGGTCGATGTCGGTGTAGACGATCGCGGCCACGCCGGCGTCCTCGAACCGCTTGGCCAGGTCGCCGGCGGCAAGCTCGCTGGTCTCCGCCCAGCCTTCCGTCGCGACCCGCCCGGCGCGCGCGTCGATCCCGACCACGACGCGCCCGGGAAAGGTGCGGCAGGCCTGGGCGACCAGCTCCGGGTGCTTGACCGCGACCGTACCCAGGATCACCCGGGTGACGCCGCGTTCCAGCCAGCGCTCGATCGTCGCCAGGTCGCGGATGCCGCCGCCCAGCTGCACCGGCGTGTCGCCCACGGCCGCCACGATCCGCTCCACCGCGTCGGCGTTGACCGGCCGGCCGGCGAACGCGCCGTCCAGGTCGACCAGGTGCAGCCAGCGGAAGCCGGCGGCCTTGAAGTCCGCCGCCTGGGCGCTGGGGTCGTCGTTGAACACGGTCGCCTGGGCCATGTCGCCGCGCAGCAGCCGCACCGCCTGGCCGCCCTTGAGGTCGATCGCCGGAAACAGGTGCATCAGCGCGCGTCCCGACCTGCGGGGCCGGCGCCCTTGGTCGCCGGCCCCTGCCACGCCTCCAGCGGCTTGACGTAGTAGTGGCCGCCGACCCACGCGCGATCGACCAGGGCGTAGTAGGGGTTGGTGCCCCAGCGCCGATAGCCCATCGCCTCGTACAGCTGGATCGCGCGGGTCTGGGTGTCGCGCACGTCGAGCGTGACCGCCTGCAGGCCGTGCGCGATCGCACGCGCCTCCACCGCCTCGACCAGCCGGCGGGCCAGGCCGTGGCCGCGCGCCCAGGGGGCCAGGAAGAAGGTCGTGAGCTGACCGACGTAGGCCTGCGCCTCGTTGTTGCGCGGGGCGCGCTGGAGTTGCGCGGACCCGGCGATCACGCCGTCCAGCCGGGCGACGAACAGCTCGCGTTCGGCACCAGCAGCACGCCCCGCCAGTAGGATTCCATGACGTGGCGTTCCGGCGCCTTCAGCCAGCCGAAGCCGCCGCCGTCCTCGATCGCGCTCTCCGCGGCGTCGCACAGGTCGTGCAGGTCCGCGCCGACCAGTTCGGTCATCAACTCAACCGCGGTCGCGGGCGCCTTGGTCTCGGTATTCTGGGTCATGGCGTCCAGGTGAGGAAATTCGCAAGCAGGCGCAAGCCGGTGGATTGTGACTTCTCGGGATGGAACTGGGTGCCCACCAGGTTGTCCCGGCCGATCGCCGCCGTGACCGGCCCGCCGTAATCGGTGGTCGCCAGCAGGTGCGCGCGCTCGGCCGGCTGGAAGGCGTAGGAGTGTACGAAGTAGGCGTGCGCGTCCGCGCTCAAGCCCGCCAGCACGGGGTGGCGCGGCTCGACCGGCTCCAGCGCGTTCCAGCCCATGTGCGGGATCTTGAGCGCGGCATCGGCCGGCCTGAGCGCGTCGACCTCCCCCGGGATCCAGTCCAGGCCCGGCGTCTCGCCGTACTCCAGCCCGCGCGTGGCCATCAGCTGCATGCCCACACAGATGCCCAGGAACGGCCGGCCGGCCCCGATCACCGTCTCGTGCAGCGCGTCGACCACGCCGTCGAGCGCGTTCAGCCCGCGCCAGCAGTCGCCGAACGCGCCCACGCCGGGCAGCACGATCCGGTCGGCGGCGGCGACCTCCTCGGCCCGGTCGCTGACCCGGACGTCGGCCTCCAGCCCGGCCTCCCGGCCCGCGCGCTCCAGCGCCTTGGCGGCCGAGCGCAGGTTGCCGGAGCCGTAGTCGATCACGGCGATGGTACTGCGGGTCATGTCGTTTCGCCTAGGCAACGAGGGCGGCAAGGCCGGGTCACACGGGCGCTACAAGGCGCCCTTGGTGGACGGCACCTGGTCGGCCTTGCGCGGGTCGATCTCGACGGCCGCGCGCAGCGCCCGGGCGAGCGCCTTGAACGCGGATTCGGCGATGTGGTGGTTGTTGTCGCCGTACAGCGTCTCGACGTGCAGCGTGATCCCGGCGTTGTGGGCGAACGCCTGGAAGAACTCGCCGGAACAGCTCGGTGTCGAAGTCGCCCACTTTGTCGCGGCTGAACGCGACCTTCCAGACCAGGTAGGCCCGGTTCGAGCAGGTCGAGCGCGACCCGCGTCAGCGCCTCGTCCATCGGCAGGCCAGGCGTCGCCGTAGCGCTGGATGCCCTTGCGGTCGTCCAACGCCCGGGCCACCGCCTGGCCGATCGCGATGCCGGTGTCCTCGACCGTGTGGTGCGCGTCGATCCACAGGTCGCCCTTGGCCGTCGACCTCCAGGTCGATCAGGGAATGCCGGGCCAGCTGGGCCAGCATGTGGTCCAGGAAGCCGATCCCGGTTTCGACCTTGTACGCCCCGGTGCCGTCCAGGTTGACCCGGACGGCGATCTCGGTCTCGCTGGTCTTGCGCTCGACGCGCCCTTCGCGCATGGCCTCGTTTCCTTCATCTCGTGGCATCCGCCCGAGCGGACGGCACACCAAAACCCCTCTCCCTCGAGGGGAGAGGGAGGGGCCCGCGGACCGCAGGTCCGTGGGAGGGTGAGGGTGGGACTCCCCGGCGTGCGCTGGGAATCCCACCCTCACCTGTCCTCTCCCCTCCCCGTCTCTAGGTGGGAGAGGGACCCACCGAGGCGCTCGTCTTTCCAACAACACCCCGTAGCCGCGCGGTCTTGTAGCAGGATCGCCGCAGCGCTCGCCAGCATGCGGCGCCTTGAACGAAGGTCCCCGCTCCCTCATTTGAGGGACATGGCACAGGACGCGCAGGATTCCCAACAGCCCCACACGCCCCACCCCTGGCACGGCACCACGATCCTGTCGGTGCGCAAGGGCGACCAAGTCGTGATCGCTGGCGACGGGCAGGTCACCTTCGGCAACACTGTGATGAAGGCGAACGCCACCAAGGTCCGCCCGCTGGGCTCGAAGGGCGACGTGATCGCCGGCTTCGCCGGGGCGACCGCGGACGCCTTCACCCTGTTCGAGCGCCTGGAGGGCAAGCTCGAGCAGCATCCGGGCCAGCTCAAGCGCGCCTGCGTCGAGCTCGCCAAGGACTGGCGCACCGACCGCTATCTGCGCCGGCTGGAGGCGATGATGGCGGTCGCGGACGCGCAGACACTCGCTGGTGCTGACCGGCACCGGCGACGTGCTGGAGCCCGAGGACGGCCTGATCGGCATCGGCTCTGGCGGCACCTACGCGCTCGCCGCCGCGCGCGGCCTGATCGACGTCGACGGCTATTCGGCCGAGGATCGCGCGCAAGGCGATGAAGATCGCCGGCGACATCTGCATCTACACCAACAATTCCATCACGATCGAGAAACTCGATGCCCGCTGACAGCGACACCCAGCCCGACAACGCCAACAAAGCTGCCGGGCGGCAACGGCGCCCAGGGCAGCGGCCCGCAGGCCAACCGCGACGCCAAGCGCAGAGGCCGGCGACGCCGCCTTCACCCCGCGCGAGATCGTGTCCGAGCTGGACCGCTACATCGTCGGCCAGGGGGAGGCGAAGCGCTCGGTCGCGATCGCGCTGCGCAACCGCTGGCGCCGGCAGCAGCTGTCCGACGAGCTGCGCGAGGAAGTGCAGCCCAAGAACATCCTGATGATCGGGCCGACCGGCGTGGGCAAGACCGAGATCGCCCGCCGGCTCGCCAAGCTCGCCCGCGCGCCGTTCCTGAAGGTCGAGGCGACCAAGTTCACCGAGGTCGGCTACGTCGGCCGCGACGTCGAGCAGATCATCCGCGATCTGGTCGAGATCTCGATCATCGATGACCCGCGAGCGGCTGCGCAAGGAGGTCCAGGCGTCGGCCGAGCTGAACGCCGAGGAGCGGGTGCTGGACGCGCTGGTGGGCCAGAACGCCGCGAGGGCGACGCCCGCAGCCAAGTTCCGGCGCATGCTGCGCGGCGGCGAACTGGACGAGCGCGAGATCGACATCGCCGTCTCGGATTCCGGCGGCGGCATGCCGATGATGGACATCCCCGGCATGCAGGGCGGCCAGATGGGGATGATGAACCTGAACGAGTTGTTCGGGAAAGCCTTCGGCCAGGGCAAGCAGAAGACCCGCAAGCTGCGCGTCGCCGACGCACTCGCCCAGGTCACCGAGGAGGAGGCCGACAACCTGCTCGACCAGGACAAGCTGTCCAGCCAGGCCGTGCGCACGGTGGAGAACAACGGCATCGTCTTCCTGGACGAGATCGACAAGATCACCGCCGCCAGCCAGACCTCAGGCGACGTCAGCCGCGAGGGCGTGCAGCGCGATCTCTTGCCGTTGATCGAGGGCACCCAGGTCGCCACCAAGCACGGCACGGTCAAGACCGACCACATCCTGTTCGTGGCCTCGGGCGCGTTCCACTACGCCAAGCCCTCCGACCTGCTGCCGGAGCTGCAGGGCCGCCTGCCGATCCGCGTGGAACTGCAGGCGCTCACGCGCGACGACTTCAAGCGCATTCTGATGGAGCCGGAGAACAGCCTGATCCGGCAGTACCGGCGCTCCTGGAGACCGAAAACGTCACCCTGACGTTCAAGGAGGAGGCGATCGACGCGCTCGCCGACCTGGCGGCGGAGATCAATTCCAGCGTCGAGAACATCGGCGCGCGGCGGCTGCAGACGGTGATGGAGCGGCTGCTCGAGGAGATCGCCTACACCGGCAAGCGAGCGCAGCGGCGAGGAGATCGTGATCGACGCCGACTTACGTCCAGACCCAGGTCGCCGATCTCGCCAAGAACACCGACCTGTCGAAGTTCATCCTGTAGGGCAAGCGGCGGCTCCACCACCCACCGCAGGTGCGATTTCGCCGCCGATAGGCGGCAATCCACCGTAGCGGCCTTCGGGCATGTCGCTCTAGGTGAACCACCAAGACACGAAGACACCAAGGTAGCGGTTTCAACACAGAGGGCACAGAGTTCACGGAGTGGCGGGTTGCCGCGCGGCCCCGCCCGACGGGCCGTGCCGATTATTACGCCGACCGGCGGCTCTGGGCCGGCTGTTCGCCGCTGTCGCCGTGGGATTCGCTCGTCGCCTGCGCGCCGGTGCCGTCGGCGGCGCGGGCGCGCAGGTCGGCCAGCATGCGGTTCACCGTGTCCTTGTCCAGGCCGTGGATCTGCTCGGACAGGCGGTTGGCGAGTTCGGTCGCCTCCGGGCTGAGGCCGCTGGTGTCCACCGTCGACGCGCGGGTGCGACAGATCGGCCAGGCGCTGCAGTTCCTCGGCGTCGTCCCAGATGATGTTGAGCGCCTGGCACACCCGGTGCACGAACCGGCGGTTGGGCCGGCCGCGGTGGCCGTGCTCCAGCGCCGAGAGATAGGCGGGCGAGACGCCCAGGTCGGCGGCCATCTGCTTCAGGGTCAGGCCGCGCTCGCCGCGGAGGTCGCGCAGGCGCTGGCCGAATGGGGTCATGAGACCTCCCGTGGCGTTTCCCTCCCGAAGCCGGGACCTCGGGGCCGTGGCGGCTCGATACGCCGCGACCGCGCGACGGCGCCGATTCCCGGCCCCCACACAAACGTGACCCGATGCAGGGCGGCGATCAACCGCTTGAACACAGGACGATTTCGCGGCACCGGCCCGGCTACAGAGCCGCCCTTCGGGCGGCGCCTCGGCCGCCCTTGCGCCAGCGCTATACGTCCGTTGCGAGGGGTATCTTGATTCAGTCCGCTTGATACAAGCCCATTGCGCCGCCGCCCTGCGGCGCAGGCGTGGCGACTGGGCCGCGTCGCCTGCCCGAATGGTTGCGCTCGGGGGACACGGTGGCCCGGCCGCTTGCGCTACCCGCGCTTGCGCTTGAGCAGAACGTAGAGGGCGCCGCCGCCGCCGTGCTTCGGCTGGGCTTCGTTGACCGCCACGATGCGCTCGCGCAGCGGCGGCATGTTGAGCCACTTGGGCACTTCCTGCTGAGCACGCCCGCCCCGCCGGAAAAGGTGCCCTTGCCGGTGATCACCAGCACGCAGCGCTGCCCGCGGTCGGCGGCGGCGACGACGAAACTGGTGAGCGCGTCCTGCGCGGCCGCGCGGGTCATGCCGTGCAGGTCGATCCGCCCCTCGATCTCCAGCCGGCCGCGCTTCAGGCGGTCGGCGGTGCGCCGGTCGACGTCGTGCAGACGCCCGGGCGTGACACCGGGATCGGGCGCCTTCGTGGGCTGGATCGGCGGAGGTCGGCTGGCCGGCCGCGGCTGGGGCCTTCGCCGGCTTCTGTCTGCCAGCGGCCGAGGCCGGGGCGTGTTCGCCCCTGACCTGGGCGGCCGTCTCGTCTGGGGCTGGCGTCGGGCACGTCGACCGGGGCGCGCTTGGAGTGGCGCATCGGGGTCGCGTCGCGCATCACCTGCTGCCACAGGTCGCGCTCCGCCCGGCTGGCGACGCGTTCGCGCCGCCGGCGCGCCCGGCCGCCCGGGGCGTCATCCCCGCGCCTCAGCCTCGCCTCCGAAGTCCGCATCCGCCGCGCCGACCACCAGGACGTGCAGGTTCATCGGGCCGTGCGCGCCCAGCTGCAGCGTCTGCTCGATGTCGGCGGTGCGCGAGGGGCCGGTGATCAGGTTGACCGTGCGCGGCCAGTTGCCCAGTCGCAGGTCCCGGCACCGCTCCGGGCGCTCGTCGGCCCGAGCCGTTCGCGCAGCCGGTCCCAGGCGTCCTCGTAGGCGCCCATGCACCTCCGCCGCGCGCACCACGATCACGTGGGTCGCGGGCAGGAAGTTCAGCGTGGTCGGGCTGCGTCGTCGCGCGAATGCAGCAGCAGCGTTCCGGTCTCCGCCACGCCGGCGAAGCCGCGCGAGACGCCGACGCCGGTTTTGTCCTCGCCCGGGCCCTGGTCGACCTGCAGCAGCGGCGCTTTGTCCTGCCAGTCCAGCTCAATCAGATCGGGGTGCGGGGCGAGCCTGGCCTGCGCGGCCTCGTTGCGGCCCTGCAGGTAGGACAGGACAGCCTGCGGCACCTCCGCCATGGTGTCCAGGCGCTGGGTGGTCGCGGCGGCCTCCTCGGCCATCTGCTGGAACAGCTTGACGGTGTCCTCCCGGCCCAGCTGGCCGCGCGCGGGCACCGGGCCGCGCGGCGGGTTGGCGGTGCGCCGCTGGAGCGCCTTCAGCCGCTCGCCGGTTAGCGGGCCGCGCTTGAGCGACCGGCGGACGGCGGTGAGCACGCGTGTGCGCTGGCTGTCCTTGACGCTCATTCGGCCGGATGCCCCTTGGCGGCGGTGTCTTCGCGGGCGCGCGGCGCGCTGGCGTTCGGCCCAGAGCTGCTGGAAGGTCTTGCCCTCGGGCGCGGGGAAGTCGCGGTGCCGGGTCCAGCCGCCGGCGAGCGGCAGCCAGCCGAACCGGCCCTTGCGCTTGCCCACCAGGTGCATCGCCTTGGCCTGCAGCCGGGTCGCGAACTGGTACAGCGCCGGCCGGCGGGCCAGCGTCGCCCACAGCTTGAGCCCAGTGCGCGCGGGCAAGGGCTGCAGGTGGCGCTCGTACTCCCGCTCGCGCCAGTGGCGCATCATCTTGGGCAGCGGGATATGCATCGGGCAGACCGACTGGCAGCGCCCGCAGAAGGTCGAGGCGTTGGGCAGGTGCCCGGCCTCGTCCACCCCGATCAGGCTGGGGGTCAGCACCGCGCCCATCGGACCCGGGTAGGTCCAGCCGTACGCGTGGCCGCCGACCGCGTGATAGACCGGGCAATGGTTCATGCACGCCCCGCAGCGGATGCAGCGCAGCATGTCCTGGAATTCGCTGCCCAGCATCGCCGAGCGGCCGTTGTCGAGCAGGATGACGTGGAACTCGTCGGGGCCGTCGAGGTCGCCTTCGCGTTTCGGCCTGGCGGAGAAGGTGGTGTAGACCGTCTGCTCCTGGCCCGTGGCGGAGCGGGCGAGGACGCGCATGATCGTGCTCGCGTCCTCCAGCGTGGGCACGATCTTCTCCAGGCTGGCGATCACCACGTGCACCCGGGGCAGGCACTGCGTCAGGTCGCCGTTGCCCTCGTTGGTGACGATCACGGTGGCGCCGGTCTCGGCGATCAGGAAGTTCGCGCCCGTAATCCCGACGTCGGCGTCCAGGTAGCGCTGGCGCAGCACCGTGCGCGCCTCGTTGACCAGCTCGCGCGCCTCCGACAGCGCCCGGTCGGGCGGGAACTGCAGGTGGTGCTTGCGGAAGTCCGCCTCCACCTGGTCCCGGTTCAGGTGCACGGCGGGCGCGATGATGTGGCTCGGCGGCTCGCCGCGCAGCTGGATGATGTATTCGCCCAGGTCCGTCTCGACCGGCACCAGCTCGTGGTTCTCCAGGAACTCGTTGAGGCCGAGCTCCTCGGCCACCATCGACTTGCCCTTGGTGATCGTCCTGGCGCCGCGGCGCCGGCAGATGTCGAGCACGTGCTGGCGGGCGTCGTCGGCGGTGGGGGCCCAGTGCACCTGACCGCCCTGCGACGTTACGCGGTCCTCGAACTGCTCCAGGTAGAAGTCCAGGTGCTCCAGCGCGTGGTCCTTGACCTCCTTGGCGTGGTCGCGCAGCTGGTCGAACTCGGGCAGCCGGTCGACCGCCTTCTGGCGCTTGACGATGAAGCCCTGCTTCATGTTGCCGAGCGCGCGCTGCAGCTGCTGGTTGTCGAGCGCCTTGGCGGCGTTCTCCTTGAAGGCGTGGGAGGTCGGCTGCATGGCTCAGCCCTCCTTCCGGCCGCCGCGGTTTCGAGTTCCGCCGGGCTTTCGCCCGCGGCCTCGCCGATCGGCGGCGTGTCGTGGGTCATGTCGGCCAGCACCTCGGCGACGTGGCGGACCTGGACGGTTGAGCCGCGGCGCTGCAGCTTGCCGGCGATGTTCATCAGGCAGCCGAGTTCGCCCGCGAGCAGCGTGTCCGCCCCGGTCGCCTCGACCGACTGCGCCTTTTGGTCGACCATCTGGTTGGAGATCTCCGGGTACTTGACGCAGAAGGTGCCGCCGAAGCCGCAGCAGACTTCCGTGTCCGCCAGCTCCTCGATCTCCAGCCCGGCGACCGAGGACAAGAGCGTGCGCGCCTGGCCCTTCAGGCCGAGCTCGCGCAGGCCCGCGCAGGCGTCGTGGTAGGTGACCTTGCCCTGGAAATTGGCGTCGACCGCGTCCACGCCCATCACGTCGACCAGGAACTGCAGCAGTTCGTAGGTGCGCGCGGAGAGATCCTCGGCGTCGCGGGCGAGGTCGGGGTCGCCCTCGAACAACTCGGTGTAGTGCGTGGCGATCATGCCGCCGCAGGAGCCCGACGGCACCACGACGTAATCGTAGCCGCGGAACGCCTGGATCACCTGCTGGGCGATCAGCTTGGTGTCCTGGCGGTCGCCGGAATTGAACGCCGGCTGGCCGCAGCAGGTCTGCGCCTTCGGCACCTCGACGGTGCAGCCCGCGTCCTCCAGCAGCTTGACGGCCGCGAAGCCGACGCTCGGGCGCACAAAGTCCACGAGACAGGTGACGAACAGCCCGACCCGCGGGTTGCGCGGCGGCGCGCCCGCACCGGATTTTTCAGCCTTTGCGGCCATCTAGCGCCCTCCCCATGTACGCGCGTCAAAATGGCCTTGGGCGGCGCATAAGGCAAGCCGCGCGGTGCCCGTCGGCTGAGGCCCGTGTTTCACGTTAAACACGGGCGGGAGGCGGTGTCGGCATCATACCCTCTCCCTTGAGGGGAGAGGGAGGGGCCCGCGCGCCCCTTGGCGCGTGGGAGGGTGAGGGTGGGACTCCCCGCCATACGCCGGGGAGTCCCACCCTCACCCTGGCCCTCTCCCATCAAGGGAGAGGGAACCCGCCGCGTCGCTGTGCGAACGACCCGTAGGGCGCGGTTCGTCGCCAGCAACCCACCAGACGGCCGGGACACGCGGCACGGCGCGCAGCGTGGGTTGCCGCGTACGGCGGCGGAGCCCACCCTGCTCATGTCCGTTTGTCAAGGTATAGGCGTGCGAGAGCGTGGCCGCACGGCGGGGCCGAGCGGGTTGGCGTGTGTAAGCTCCGGGCCAGCGGTGCCGAGGCGCGGGGGTGTGCGGGCGTTGACAGCCTCTGATGCGTGGGTCGGGACCACAGAATGACGAGGCGTCACCGGTCGTTGCCCCAGTCTACGAACGTAGATAGCAGCCTGTCAGGGTGGGTGCGGGGATCTGAACCGGTGTTGGGCCGCGCCCCGGCGCCGCTGGCCCGGAGCGATGCGCTGGCCGGCGGTGTCGTGCCGGCGCGTCTAGGGATCTCCTTAGCTGTTGCGGATCTTCTTGCTGTGCCGTGGACGCCGTGCCGGCTCAGGCCGGCTGGGTGTCCTGGGCGACCGCCCAGACGAACCCGGCGAGTTCCCGGGCCACCGCGATCACCGCCACCTGCGGCAGCTTGCCGGCCCGGCGCAGCGCGCGGTAGCGGGCGTGGAGGCGGGTCTGCGCGGCCCAGCAGCGCTCGCGCACCGCCGGGCTGAGCGGCGCCTGCTTGGCGCGCTGGCGGGTCGACTGCCGCGGCGGGTGGCGGTAGCACCAGGCCGCCTCGGTCAACAGTTTACGCGCCCGCGGACTGCCGGTCTTGGTGATCGACCCCGGCCGGCGGCGCTCGCCGCTGGAGTGCTCGCTGGAGACCAGCCCGAAATAGGCCATCAGCTGGGCGGGATGGGCGAACCGTCGGACGTCGCCGATCTCCGCGGCCAGCCCGGCGGCGGCGACCAGATCCAATCCGCGCAGGC
The DNA here is from genome assembly GCA_034521655.1 of Rhodovibrio sp. Lineage (GTDB taxonomy): Bacteria > Pseudomonadota > Alphaproteobacteria > Kiloniellales > Rhodovibrionaceae > Rhodovibrio. Next base: position 57,474 of record JAXHMD010000043.1, on the reverse strand, counting down.
CGCGCAGGGCCTCGACCACCGGGGCGAGCCGCCAGCCCGGCACCGCCGCGGCGACTTGCTGGGCCATCTGCTCGCGGCGCGCCAGCGCCTGGTCGACCGCCTGCAGCCGGCTGTCCAGGGCGACCCGGTTGGCCGGCTCGGCGAACGACAGCTCGGCCAGCCAGCGCCGGTGCGTGCGCGTCCAGTTGGTCTTGCCCGGATAGCGCAGCCCCTGGCGCAACAGGAACGAGGTGACCCGCTGGCGCGCCCGGCGCAGGTCTTGCACGGCCTCCTCGTAGCCGCGGGTCAGCTCGCGGATCGCCTCGTGCTGGCAATCGGGCACCCAGATCGCCGTCAGCTCGCCCGCCCGGTCGAGCCGGGCCAGCTGCACGGCGTCGCGCCGGTCGGTCTTGACCCGGTCCCCCGACTTGCGCGGCACCTGCGACGGGGCCGCGATGGCGCAGTCGTAGCCCGCCGCCGCCAGCGTGCGCTGCGCCACGTAGCCCGTCGGCCCGGCCTCGTAGACGAAGTGCACCCGGCCGTGCTGCTGCTCCAGGCGCTTGGCCAGCTGGCACAGCCGATGCGAGTTGTTCTCGATCGTGCCGTAACTGCGCACCTCGCCGCCGCGGCCGAACTCGGCAATCGCAACCGCGATCGTCTTCTTGTGCATGTCAAGCCCGACGTAGGCGTTATACTCGTCCATGGTCCGTCTCCTCTGTGCGTGTGGCTCGGCACCGCCCCGGTGCAACCCACGTTTTCGCACATAAGGAGGCGGGCCACCCCGCCTCCTGAAACGGACATGTCGTCTACGGCAGCCGTGAACAACCGGCGCTCAGCCCTCGGCGCGCCTCGCCGCGACGCTTTTCGGCAGCAGCAGGTAGTACCGGCCGCGCTGCTTCATCCGCCCGGCCTTTTCCAGTGCGGGTTCGCCGGAGCCCCAGAAGAAGTCGCCGCGCACCGGGCCCTTGATCGCGCTGCCGGTGTCCTGGGCGACCATCAGGCGCTGCAGGGGCTGCTTCGTGACCGGGTGCGTGGTGTCCAGGAACACCGGGGCGCCGAGCGGCATGTAGGCGGGGTCGACGGCGAGCGACCGGCCGGCGGTGAGCGCCACGCCCTGGGCGCCGATCGGGCCCGGCCCGTCGATCTTGCGGAAGAAGATGAACCGCGGGTTGCGGCGCATCAGGTCGTCGGCTTTGTCCGGGTGGGCGCGCAGCCAGTCGCGGATGCCCTGCATCGACATGTCCTGCCCGTCCAGCTCGCCCGAGCGGATCAGGGCGCGGCCGATGGCGAAGAAGTCGTGGCCGTTGTTGGCGGCGTAGCCGACGCGCTGTTTCGATCCGTCGGGCAGTTCGACCACGCCCGAGCCCTGGACGTGCAGGAAGAACACGTCGACCGGATCGTCGGCGTAGAAGAGCGGCAGGTCGTTACGCTCCCGGAACGCGCCGTCCCAGATCTCCGCCCGGGTGTAGTACGGCACGAGGCGCTGGTCCGCGACCCGGCCGACGATCCGGGTCGGCTTCACGTCCGCGCGGAACTTGGCGACGTCGGCGGTGACCAGGTCGTCCGGCTTGGCGTAGATCGGGTGCTGGTAGGGTCCGCGGCGTTCGCGCGATCCGTCCAGGCTGGCCTCGTAGTAGCCGGTGAACAGCCCCGTCGGGCCCCTCGGAACTCTCCGCGGCGAACGGGACGAAATGGCGTTCCAGGGCCGCGCGCACGGCCGCCGCGTCGCCCGCCGGCAGGTCCTGCAGCGCCGTGCACGGCGCGCGCCAGTCCTTGACCGTACCGGCGCGCCCGTCGGGGCCCACCGGCGCATCGGCGTCGCGGCGCAGCAGACGCTCGCAGGAGCGCTTCAGGGCGGGCAGGGCCTCGGCGACCCGGTCGTCCCGCCAGCCCGGCAGATCGGCGAAGCCGACGCGGGCGAGCAGCAGGCGCGGTTCCGCCTCGGCTTCGGCCGCCGGTTTTTCCTTGGGCGTCTCGCCGCAGGCGGCGAGCGTGAGGGCACAGAAAACGAGCGCGGCCAGTCGTCCGGCCGCGCCCGTAAAAACGTGGAGTCGCATGATCTTGGAACGTCCCGTCGGCGCTGTCGTCGAGCGCGCGCAGCCTACTCCGGGCAGACTACTCTGGGCAGCCTACTCCGGACTGCGTGTTGCGACCAGCGTCCAGTTCGGATCGCGCGAGCGGGTGTTGCGCGCGAACGTCCAGATGTCGGTGACGTCCAGGACCTGCTCCGCGTCGCCCTCGACCACGTTGCCCTCGGCGTCCCGGAGCGCGTTGATCTGCTCGGAGACGAACTTGACGGTGACGAAGGCGGTGCGGTTCTGCAGCTCGGCCTCGATGATCTCCGCCTCGCGGATGTTGACCAGCGTGGTCTCGAGGCTCTGCCCGGCCTTCTCGCGCTCGTCGATCGCCTGCTCGAAGTCGCCGTAGACGTCGTTCGCGAGCAGCTGGCGCAGGCTCTTCCGGTCGCCCTGGGCGTAGGCGTTGACGACCATCTCGAACGCGCCCTTGGCGCCCTGGACGAAGCCGTCCTCGTCGAAGTCGCGGTCGGCCAGCTTGATCTGCGTCAGACCCGCGGAGAGCGGCGTTTCGGCCTTGTCGGCCGCGTTCTTCAGCTCCTCGTCGGTGACGCCGTTGTCCTCGCCGCGGCCCGGCATCGGGACGACCTTGTCGCGGTCGGCCTGTTCGCCGCCCTGCTGCTGACGTTGCTGCGAGGGCTGGAAAGGATCCTGGCCCGGCCGCTGCTCGTGCCCGGTGCGCTTGCCCAGCACGCTGCGCAGACGCAGAACCAGGAACGCCGCGATCGCGGCGAACAGGATGATGTCGAAAAACTGGAAGCCTTCACCCATGAAAGCAGGCCTATGTCCTGGCGTTGGTGCGGTCGACCCGGCGACCGGCTCACGCCGAAATGTAAGGCGTCCGCCTCGACGACAAGCCGCATCGGCACGTGGTTGTCACGCGCTGCCGCGGGTGCGTTCGGTCCAGGTTGGGAGGGCCGTCTACCCGTCGCGGCGCGAACGTGAGCAGGTGCGGCTTGCGCGCGTGATCGAGAGAACCCGGATCCGCCCGCTTGCGCATTGCCTACGTCCTCAACACATAGGAGTTAAGCAGGGAAAGGGCAAGTATGGGTCTCATCCTCCTCGTTCTATTCATCGCCGTGCCGATCGTCGAAATCGCCGTCCTGATCCAGGTCGGCGGCTGGATCGGCCTGTGGCCCACGCTGGGTCTGGTGATCCTGACCGCGATCGTGGGCTCGATCGAGCTGCGCTCGCAGGGGCTCGCCACGGTCAACAAGCTGCGCCGGCAGCTCGACCAGGGGGAAATCCCGACCCAAACGCTGTTCGACGGCGTCTGCCTATTGTTCGCGGGCGCGCTCTTGCTCACCCCCGGCTTCGTCACCGACGTCGTCGGCATGCTGATGTTCGTCGCGCCGTTCCGCCGCGTCCTGCTGCAGATCGTGGGACCCTACGTGCGCCGCCACGCGGAGGCGCGGGTCTACACCCATCAAGCCGGGCCCGGCGGGCCGGGCGGTCCGGGCGGGCCGTTCGGCGGCCGCGGCGGCCCGGACGACGGGGTGATCGACGCGGACTACGAGGACATCACCCGCGACCCGGACGAGGCGGACACGCCCGGCGACGACCGCGATCCCAACCGCCGGCTGCGCCACTGACCGGCGCCGGCGGCCCGGGTCGAGCCACCCGCGAGCCCGCGCGGTTGTGAGCCCACGGCGTTCGTGCTAGCCAACGCGCGCGTTCGCCGGGTCACGGGGACGGCGCTTTGCCGCCCGATGGCCCCCCGCGTGCATTCGCCGCACCCGAAAAAGACCTCCAGTTCACCAGCCAACGCAGCAGGCGCAAGACATGGCACAGGACGACACCAACGCCGGCTCGGATCAGAACGGCCAAGACACGCAGGGCCAGAACCCGCAGGGCCAGGGCCAGCCGAGCGGCGCCGAGGGCGCCCAGCAGAGCGCGCAGCAGCAGCAGGACCAGCGCGGCATCACGATCCACACGCAGTACGTGAAGGACCTCTCGTTCGAGAACCCGAACGCGCCGCGCATCTACGTCAACATGCAGGAGAGCCCGAGCGCGCAGGTCTCGATCGACGTCCAGGGCACGCGCCTGCAGGAAAACACCTACGAGGTGGTGCTGAACGCCGAGGTCAAGGCGACCCTGCAGGAGCACACCGCCTTCGTGATCGAACTCAAGTACGGCGGCCTGGTGACCCTGTCGGGCGAGATCACCGAGCAGCAGCGCGAGACCCTGCTGCTGATCGAGGTGCCGCGCTACCTGTTCCCGTTCGCGCGCAACGTGATCTCCGATGCCACGCGCGAGGGCGGCTTCCCGCCGCTGCTGATCAACCCGGTCGACTTCACGCGCCTCTACCGCGACCAGAAGGCGCGCCAGACCGACGCGGCCCAGCAGGGCCAAAACGGCGACGGCCAGCAGGCCTAACCGCCAGCGATCATCGCCGGCTTCTCAAACGCCGGGCTGCGCAGTGGCGCGGTCCGGCGTTTTTATGTGTTCACCACCAAGACACAAAGACACCAAGGAAGAGAGGGGGTCACCACAGAGGGCACAGAGATCACAGAGAGAAATTTTCGCGCGCGAAGCGCGCAAGGAAGCCTTTTGTTGGCGTGAGACCGGCTTTCGAAACGCGCGCGATACCTCTCCTCTGTGATCTCTGTGCCCTCTGTGGTGAAAACCCTTCGCTTCCTAACTTGGTGTCTTGGTGTCTTGGTGATGAACCTACCCTAATGCTGCCACAACGGGTTGGAGAGTTTGGCGAGCATGGCCTGGTGGGCCTGCTCCTCGGCCTCGCTCGGACTGTGCGGGCGCGGTTCGCGGGGGTGCGCTCGCGTTTGACGAACTGCGGGCCGCCGGCTTCGCCCGCGCCGCGCCCGGCATCCTTGGCGAGCTCCAGGCCCGGCTGCCGGCCGCCGCGCAGTTCCAGATAGACCTCGGCCAGCAGCTGGCAGTCCAGCAGGGCGCCGTGGAAGTCGCGCGCGCTGTTGTCGATCTCGAAGCGCTTGCACAGCGCGTCCAGGTTCACCTGCGCGCCCGGGAAGCGCCGGCGCGCCATCTCCACCGTGTCGACGCTGTCGTTGGTCAGGCGGGCGAGTCCGGCCCACTCCAGCTCCGCGTTCAGGAAGCCGAGATCGAACTTGGCGTTGTGGATCACCAGGCGCGCGTCCTGCACGAACGCCAGGAACTCCTGCGCGCGTTCCCGGAAGGTCGGGAACTTGCTTAGATAGTCCAGCCCCAGGCCGTGGACCCGGAAGGCGTCTTCCGGGACCTGCCGCTCGGGGTTGATGTAGAGCTGCTGGGTGCGGCCGGTGGCGACGTGGTTGACCAGCTCGACGCCGGCGATCTCGACGATGCGGTGGCCGGCCTGCGGGTCCAGGCCGGTCGTCTCGGTATCCAGAACGATCTCACGCACTTGGCCGTCGTCTCCCAGATCGTGGGCTGTTGGGCGGGTTGTCCCGCAATATTTTGACGACTCGGCGCAGGCGGCGCAAGGTATGCAACCGTCCCAGCCCGGTCGGGACGACGAAGTCGGCGCGCCGGCGCTTTTCGGCGTCGGGCAGCTGCTGGGCCCGTATCCCGGCCAGTTTGGCGCGCGTCATGCCGGGGCGGGTGAGCACGCGCGCCTCCTGCACGAAGCGCGGCGCGGAGACGACCGCGACCGCGTCGCACAGCGTCTCCCCGCCGGTTTCGAACAACAGCGGGATATCGAGCACCACCACCTCGTCGCCGCGATAGCGCCTGGCGTCGATGAAGCGGTGCGCCTCCGCCCGGACCTCCGGGTGCAGGATCGCCTCCAACCGTTTCAGCGCGTCCGGGTCCTCGAACACCCGTGCGCCCAGCGCCCGGCGGTCGACCGCGCCGTCGCGCACCGCCTCCGGGAACGCTTCCGCGATCGCCGGCACCGCGCGGCCGCCCCTGGCCATCAGCCGGTGCACGGCCGCGTCGGCGTCGTGCACGGCCAGGCCCATGGCGCGCAGCATGCGCGCGGCGGTGGATTTGCCCATGCCGATCGAGCCGGTGAGGCCGAGCACGGTCGGCCGGCGCCGGGTCCGGCCGGGCCGCGGGCTAGTCCTGCAGAACGAAGTCACGCAGCGCCTCCGTGACCTCCGGACGGACGCCGAACCAGGCCTCGAACCCGGGCACCGCCTGGTGCAGCAGCATGCCGATGCCGTCCACGACCGGGCGGCCGCCGGCCCGCGCGCGGGCCAGCAGGTCGGTTTCCAGCGGCTGATAGACGATGTCGTTGACCAGCGCGGAAGCGGGCAGGGCGCCCAGGTCGATCTCCAGCGGGCCGTGGCCGGTCATGCCCAGGCTGGTGGTGTTGACCAGCAGGTTGGCCCCGGCGAGCGCGTCGGCCTTGGCCGACCAGTCGACCACCGTGACCGGCCCGCCCAGCTCGCGGGCCAGCGCTTCCGCCTTGTCGCGGGTGCGGTTGGCGAGCCGGACCTCCGGCACGCCGGCGTCGGTGAGCGCGACCACGACCGCGCGCGCCGCCCCGCCCGCGCCCAGCGCCACCGCCGGGCCGGCCGCGGGGTCCCAGTCGGGGGCGCCCTGGCGCAGGTTGTTCAGGAAGCCGACGCCGTCGGTGTTGCGCCCCTCGATCGTCGGGCCGTCGAACACCAGCGTGTTGGCCGCGCCCAGCCGCCGGGCATGGTCGTCCAGCCGGTCGCAGGCCTCGAGCACCCCCTGCTTGTGCGGCACGGTCACGTTCGCGCCCATGAAGCCGAGGCGCGGCAGGGCGCGCACGCCGGCGACCAGGTCTTCCGGCGCGGTCGGCAGCGGCACGTAGGCGCCGTCGATGCCGTGCTGGTCCAGCCAGTAGCCGTGCAGCCGCGGCGAGCGCGAATGCGCCACCGGCCAGCCAAGCACGCCCGCCAGCCGGCTTCGGCCCGTCAAGGTCATGGGTCGCTTTCGACTCCTTCGTTAGTGGTCCCGTTGTGGCAGATCGTATCGGCGGGTCCCTCTCCCTTGAGGGGAGAGGACAGGTGAGGGTGAGACTCCTCGGCATACAACGGGAAGTACCACCCTCACCCTCAAAAGGAACTGCCCACGGACCTGACGGTCCGCAGGTCCCTCCCTCTCCCCTCGAGGGAGAGGGGATTATCGCCTAGCTCGGCAGGACGCCGTGGTTGCGCAGCAGGTCCATCAGCGCGAGCAGCGGCAGGCCGAGGACGGTGAAGTAATCGCCCTCGACCCGGGCGAACAGCTGCGCGCCCACGCCTTCCAGCTGGTAGGCGCCGACGCTGTCGAACGCCGCGTCACCGACCGCGTCCAGGTAGTGCTGGATGAACGCCTCGCTCAGCGGCCGCACGGTCAGCTTGGCGCTTTCGATGTGGTGCCAGATCCGGCCGCCGTCCTTCACCACGACCGCGCAGGCGATCAGCCGGTGGGTCTTGCCGGACAGGGTGCGCAGCGTCTCCGCCGCCTGCTCGCGCGTCTCCGGCTTGTCCAGCCACGCGCCGTCGACCTCCAGCATCTGGTCCGCGCCCATCACCAGGCAGCCGCCGTAGCGCCCGGCGACCCGCTGCGCCTTCATCTCCGCGAGCGCCTCGGCGACGTCGTCCGGGCCCGCCCCGTCGGCGCGGAAGGCGGCCTTGACCTCGTCCTCGTCGACGCCCGGCCGGTCGGCCGCGTGCACGGGCACGCCGGCCGCCTCCAGCAGGCGCCGCCGGGTCGGGCTTTGGGAGGCGAGGACGAACGGCGGCGCGTCCGGCTTCGCCCCGGCGAGCGGCGGCGCCGCGGGGTCGGCGGAGTCGGTCATCCAACCTCCTGCGCGCGGTGGCGGCTGTAGTAGGTCATGATCGTCGCGGCGGTTTCCTCGATCGAGCGGCGGGTGACGTCGATCGTCGGCCAGCCCTTGCGGGCGAACAGGCGGCGCGCCTCCTGCACCTCCTCGCGAACCTTTTCCGGATCGACGTAGTCGGTGTCGCCGGCGTGCTCGTCCAGCATGTTGAGCCGCTGCCGGCGGACCTGGACCAGGCTCTGCGGGTCCTTGGTCAGGCCGACGACGAGCGGGCCGTCCAGCTTGAACAGCTCCTGGGGCAGCGGGATGCCGGGGACGTAGGGGATGTTGGCCGCCTTGATCCCGCGGTTGGCGAGGTAGATGCAGGTCGGCGTCTTCGAGGTCCGGGAGACGCCGACCAGGATCACGTTCGCGTCTTCCAGGTGCGCGGTGGACTGCCCGTCGTCATGGCTGAGGCTGTAGTTCATCGCCTCGATGCGCTCGAAGTACTCCGTGTCCATGACGTGCTGCAGGCCGGGCTTGCCCGAGATCGGCAGCCCGAAATAGGCGGCGAGCGCATGGATCACCCCGTCCAGCACCGGGATCGTGGGCACGCCCAGATCCCGGGTGCCTTCGACCAGCTTGGTCCGCAGCTCCTCGTTGACCAGCGTGAACAGCACCGGACCCGGATATTTCTGCACCCCCGCGATCACCCGGTCCATCTGGCTGCGCGTGCGCACCAGCGACCAGACGTGTTCCACCGGCTCGATCCCGGAAAACTGCACGAGGCAGGCGCGGGTCACCGAACTGATGGTCTCGCCGGTGGCGTCGGAGACGAGGTGTAGGTGATAGCTGGTCATCGCTCCCCAATGCGCCGATCGATGCTGCGTCAGGTCCGGGCGTTCCGGGCTTCTATCGGGCCTGGAACCGGCTTATGCACAGACGGCCCGGTTGGCCTGTTGATGGTCCGGGACGACTCCGGCTTGGCCGCGTGGCAAGAGCATTCCACACCGGCTGACCCGAAATCCATGAGTCGACTTGTGCGCAGAGCTTGCGCCCTGTCCACAGGACAGGAAAACTGGCACGCCGCACGCAGCCGCGGCAAGCTTGTCCACGTTTTCCACAGCCCCCCGGTGGACAGATCGACTCCGTGGCATCGCGCGGAGTCAACGCACACCGTCAGGCGAGTCTTGCACAGCACGCCGTCTAGGCCGCACAACCCCGACCCAGTGCCCGGACAGCCTGGGGATAACGCGATGATCCCCAGGTTCCACCGGCCAACAACCGCAACCGACTCTTTTAATTAAACTCTTCCCAGAGTTTGAAGGACAGGACATGCCCGTCGATCACGCCACCAGCCAACCCGCCGAGACCGGCAAGCCGCTCCTCGACGCCCTGCGCGGCCATCCCCAGTCGGTGCCGCCGATCTGGCTGATGCGCCAAGCTGGGCGGTACCTGCCGGAGTACCGGGAACTGCGCGCCACGGCGGACGGCTTCCTCGACCTCTGCTTCACGCCGGAGAAGGCGATCGAGGTCACGCTGCAGCCGATCCGGCGCTATCAGATGGATGGCGCGATCCTGTTCTCCGACATCCTGGTGATCCCCTACGCGCTCGGGCAGAAGCTCTGGTTCACCGAAGGGGTGGGCCCGCAGCTGGAGGCGCTGGAGAACCCGCGCGACGCGGCCCAGCGGCTGTCGGTCAAGGGCATGCACGACACGCTGGCCCCGGTGTACGAGACGCTGGCCGGCGTGAAGGCGAAGCTGGGCAAGGAGACCACCCTGCTCGGCTTCGCGGGCGCGCCCTGGACGGTCGGGTCGTACATGATCGAGGGCGGCTCCTCGCGCGACTTCTTCAAGGCCAAGCAGTGGATGTTCCAGGAGCCGGAGGCGTTCCAGGCCCTGATCGACCTGCTGGTGGACGCGACCGCGGACTACCTGTGCGCCCAGATCGACGCCGGGGCGGAGGCCGTGCAGGTGTTCGATTCCTGGGCCGGCAGCCTGGCGCCGGACGATGTGGTGCGCTGGTCGCTGACCCCGCTCAAGCAGATCTACGACAAGGTGAAGGCGCGCCATCCGATGACGCCGGTGATCGTGTTCCCGCGCGGGGTGGGCCCGGTCTACGAACGCTTCGCCGAGCAGGGGATCGGCGATGCGCTGGGCCTCGACACCGGCCTGCCGGCCGCCTGGGCGCGCGAGCATCTGCAGGGCCGGACGGCCGTGCAGGGCAACCTGGATCCGCTGCGTGTCGTCGCCGGCGGCGAGGGCATGCGCCAGGCGACCCGCGAGCTTTTGGATACGCTGGCCGGCGGGCCGTACGTCTTCAACCTTGGCCACGGCGTGGTGCCGCAGACCCCGCCGGAGCACGTCGCCGAGCTGGTCGAGCTTGTGCGCAGCCACGGTCAGCGTTAAGCGGGGCGCGGGATCACCGGCGCGGCGCTGTTCCACGTGAAACATTCCGGCCGGGCAACGAACCCGGCCAGTGACAGCTGAGAGGGGGTCTTATGACCGGCTTTATGGGCCAGGCCTACATCTGGGTCCTGATCATCCACATTCTGTCGATCATCACCTGGATGGCGGGGCTGTTCTATCTGCCCCGGCTGTTCGTCTATCACGCCCAGGCGAACGCGACCGGCGAGCCGGCCGAGACCTTCAAGGTGATGGAGCGCCGGCTGCTCAAGGCGATCATGAACCCGTCGATGATCGTCGCCTGGGTGCTCGGGCTGGCGCTGGCGCTGCACCTCGGCGCGTTCGCGCAGGGCTGGTTCCACGCCAAGCTGCTCTTGGTGGTGATCATGAGCGTCCTGCACATGGCGATGGGCAAGTGGCGCAAGGACTTCGAGGCCAACCAGAACAAGCACGGCCACAAGTTCTACCGGATCATGAACGAGGTGCCGACGGTCACCCTGATCCTGGTGGTGATCCTGGTGAAGGCGAAGCCCTTCTAGCGGGTGTCCAGCTGGGCGCGGCGAGGGCCGATGCTGTGCGCCGGGCGGCGGGCCCGCCGGGCGCGCACGCCCTCCGCCGCTCGCGCTACCCGCGTGTATCGTTGGCTGTCACTTGACTTTGCATCGGGGCATGTTTAGCTAGCGGTTAGGCGCCCTCCTGTTCTTCCAAGAGGCGCCGGCCACCATTTCTCCAGCTTGCGCTTTCTCCCGATCGACGCACTCGGCGGTGCTTTCCGGCGCGATCGCGTTCACGGCCGACGGCCGTGCCAACGCGCTCTACCGCCCGCTTCCGCTGGCTTCAGGCGCATCGGCAGGAATCCGCCGGCGGCCCCTGCACGCGGCCGCTGCGTTGGCGGGTGTCGCGCGCCCGCGTCAGCCCATCAGCCCGACCACCACGAAGCCGACATGCATCTGCAAGACCTCAAGGACAAATCGCCTCAGGACCTCCTGGCCTACGCCGAGGAACTGGATATCGACAACGCCAGTTCGCTGCGCAAGCAGGACATGATGTTCGCCATCCTGAAGGAGCTGGCGTACCAGGAGGTCGTCATACAAGGCGGCGGCGTCCTGGAGGTGATGCCGGACGGCTTCGGCTTCCTGCGCTCGCCGGAGGCGAACTACCTCGCCGGGCCGGACGACATCTACGTCTCGCCCAGCCAGGTGAAGCGCTATCAGCTGCGCACCGGCGACACGGTCGACGGACAGATCCGGGCGCCGCGCAAGGGGGAGCGGTATTTCGCCCTCAGCCGGGTCGAGAAGGTCAACTTCGAGGAGCCGGAGCGCCTGCGCCACCGGATCAACTTCGACAACCTGACCCCGCTGTATCCGGACCAGAAGATCCAGCTCGAGCTCGCGGACCCGTCAAGTAAGGAAATGACGCCGCGGGTGATCGATCTGGTGGCGCCGCTCGGCAAGGGGCAGCGCGCGCTCATCGTCTCGCCGCCGCGCACGGGCAAGACGATGATCCTGCAGAACCTTGCCCGGTCGTTCGAGCAGAACCATCCGGAATGCTACCTGATCGTGCTGCTGATCGACGAGCGGCCGGAAGAGGTCACGGACATGGACCGGACGGTCAACGGCGAGGTGATCTCCTCGACCTTCGACGAGCCGGCCCAGCGCCACGTGCAGGTGACCGAGATGGTGCTGGAGAAGGCCAAGCGCCTGGTCGAGGGCGGCAAGGACGTGGTCGTCCTGCTGGACTCGATCACCCGCCTGGCGCGCGCCTACAACACCACCGTGCCGTCGAGCGGCAAGGTGCTGACCGGCGGCGTGGACGCGAACGCCCTGCAGCGGCCCAAGCGCTTCTTCGGCGCCGCCCGCAACATCGAGGAGGGCGGCTCGCTCACCATCATCGGCACCGCGCTGGTCGATACCGGCAGCCGGATGGACGAGGTGATCTTCGAGGAGTTCAAGGGCACCGGCAACTGCGAGATCGTGCTCGACCGCAAGCTCGCCGACAAGCGCACCTACCCGGCGATCGACGCGGCCAAGTCGGGCACGCGCAAGGAAGAGCTGCTGGTCGACCAGAACACGCTTTCGCGCATGTGGGTGCTGCGGCGGATCCTCAACCCGATGGGGACGTCGGACGCGATGGAGTTCCTGCTCGACAAGCTCCGCCGCACCAAGGACAACGCCGAGTTCTTCGCCAGCATGAATCAATAGCCGCGTTTCACGTGAAACGCGGCTGGGCACGGGCTTGGACCCACTGACGCACGACCGATCTCGGCCGAGGGCCACGCCCGGCGGACTCACGCCTCAACTGACGATGCCCGGTCTTCAAGACGTGAGAGCCGAATCGATGAAAACCGGTCCGGCGTTGATCGCGTTCGCTTGGATTTAAAACAGATCGGTGTAGGTCGCCTGACCGCTGAGCGTGGCGCCAAGCCGGGGCCCGTGTGACCAGCTTGCCGTGGCGACGACGGTCTGTACGCGGACCGTCTTGGTGGTTCCGGTCGGCTGGCCGCTCTGCTGCGCGGCGTAGTAGCTCTTGCCGCCGCCCAGCGCTTGTTGGCTGTAGTGCGAGGGCACGAAGCTACGCGCGCCCATCCGTTTGAAAATCTTGCCGGCGAGCGCAGCGCCCTGGCCGCTCTGCATCCGGGCCAGGCGGTCCACGATCCATCCCTTTGACATCTGGGTGTCCACGCCGGACGGGGCGAAACGATCGTATCGAAGGCTTTGCCCGGGTCCCTTTGCCTCGACGATCAGATAGGTGATGGAGGTGCTGTCCGAACGCTTCCAGATCTGGTCGATTCCCGCACCGGCGTGCTGACCCAGACCCCATTTCATGACGAACCCGGCGTATTGGGGATCCTGGCCGATCGCGTAGGCGGCGGCGATTTCGCCGGTTGCCTCCGTAGCGTCGGTATTCGTCTTGGGTCTGGTCATCATCTTGGTTGCCTTCTGGTAGTGCGCCGTCAGGCAGGGGTCCGTCACATTCGGGGAAATCACGAGCCCTTCGGCCTTCTTGGTCCCGGTCATGTCGAAGTATGCAAGCCGGATTCGGTTGAAAGACAGCAACCAATACATGTCCGTGTCGATGTCCCCTACCCAGGAGACATTGGGTGGGAGACTGGTAGGTACGCCCTGCGTGTCGAACGTGAATAGGGTTCTGGCCGGAGCGGATCCGCTTTGGCGCGCGCATCCGGTGGGGCGGGGGGCGGGCCGGCTGTAGGGGCTTGTGAACGACAGCCCTGAATAGCGGTGTTCGACAGCGTGGTAGTCGACCTGGCGTCGGGTGCGGCGGATTGGGGGCATGGCGCGGACCTCAATGGGACACAGCGGATGCCGGGGAGTATCCGCGATCTATCACCGATCGGGTAGAAAAAACGCGCCGGGTGCTCGCCGGAGGCGTGGCGCACCCGGGGCCACAGGGCCGCCCTACGAATCCGGCAGCAGCACGGTCGAGCCGGTGGTCTTGCGCGCTTCCAGGTCCCGGTGGGCCTGCGCGGCGTCCTTTAGCGGGTAGGTCTGGTTGACCTCGATCTTGACGTCGCCGTCCAGCACCTTCTCGAACAGGGCGTTGGCACTCTCGGTCAGTTCCTTTCGGGTGACGGTGTAGTCCATCAGCGTCGGCCGGGTCAGGAAAAGCGAGCCGCGCTTGGCCAGCTCGCCGGGATTGAACTCGGTCACGGCGCCGGAGGCGTTGCCGAAACTGACCAGCACGCCGCGGCGCGCGAGCGAGCCGAGCGAGGCCTCCCAGGTCGCCGCGCCGACGCCGTCGTAGACCGCGGGAACGCCCTTGCCGTCGGTGATTTCCGTCACCCGCTGGGCGACGTCCTCCTGGTTATAGAGGACCGTGTGGTGGCAGCCGTGCGCCTTGGCGAGTTCGGCCTTGGCCTCGCTGCCGACGGTGCCGATCACGGTGGCGCCGATCGCGTTCAGCCACTGGCAGGCGATCAGCCCGACCCCGCCGGCGGCGGCGTGGAACAGCACGGTCATCCCCTTCTTCACCGGAAACGTGCGGCGGACGAGGTACTCGACCGTCATGCCCTGAAGCATCATCGCCGCGGCTTGCCGGGTGTCGATGCTCTCCGGCAGGCGGACCAGCCGGTCCGCCGGCATGTTGCGTTCGCCCTGGTAGGCGCCGAGCGGCGGGGAGGCGTAGGCCACCCGGTCGCCGACCCGAAGATCGCTGACCCCGTCGCCGAGCGCCTCGACGACCCCGGCGCCTTCCAGGCCGATCGGAGTCGGCAACTGCGGCACCGGGTAGAGCCCGGTGCGGTGGTAGACGTCGATATAATTCAGGCCGACCGCCTCGTGGCGCAGCCGGACTTCGCCCGCGCCGGGGTCGGGCAGGTCGACCTCTTCGGGCTTCAGGACGTCGGGGCCGCCGTGGTCGTGGATGCGGACGGACAAGGTCATGAGCGTGCTACCTTCTAACTGGGGATTGGGCTAACGGGGATTGGGCTGACGGGGATTGGGCTGACGGGGACGATGCTAACGGGGACCGAGCGAAGATCGGCCGGCCGGGCCTTGGGCGCTGAATCCTAGTCCGCCGCGGGCGGGCGTGTCACGCCGCGTGGACCAGGGCGGGTCGGGGTCTGGCCGCGCGCCCGGCAATCCGCTATATCCGGCGCGAGCCGACCCATCCAGACCCGCGAGCCAGACCCGCGAACCAGACCCGCGAGCCGCCCAGCCATGACCGATCCCGCGCCCTACTTCACCCGCCACGTCTTCTGCTGCGAGAACCAGCGCCCGCCGGGTCACGAGCGCGGCTGCTGCAAGGAGAAGGACGCCACGCGCCTGCGTAACTACCTGAAGGCGCGGGTCAAGGAACTGGGCGTGCCCGGGGTGCGGGTGAACTCGGCCGGCTGCCTCGACCGCTGCGAGTTGGGGCCCACGATGGTCATCTACCCCGAAGGCGTCTGGTACCATTACCGCACGCTGGCGGACGCCGAGGAAATCCTGCAGCAGCACATCGTAGCCGGTGGGCGCGTGCCGCGGCTGATGCTTCAGCCCGGCGACGAAGTTCCGCCGGAAGGTTAGGGCCGTTCGCTTGCGCCGTGCGGTGTTCCACGTGAAACAATGACCGGCCGGACGATCTTCGCGCTGTCGAGCGCGCATGGGCGCGCCGGGGTGGCGGTGCTGCGCGTCTCCGGACCGGAGGCGGGCGCGGCCCTGCGCGGCTTGGCGGGCGACCTGCCGCCCGCGCGCAAAGCCGTCTTGCGCACGTTGGCCGAGCCGGGGACGGGGGAGGCGATCGACCGGGGTCTGGTGCTGTGGTTCCCGGGCCCGAACTCCTTCACCGGCGAGGATCTGGCGGAATTCCATGTCCACGGCGGGCGCGCGGTGATCCAGGCGATGACGGACGCGCTCGCGGCCCAGCCCGGCCTGCGGCCGGCCGAGGCCGGGGAATTCACCCGCCGGGCGTTCGACGCCGGCAAGCTGGACCTGACCGAGGTCGAGGGGCTGGCCGACCTGATCGACGCCGAAACGCGTGCGCAGGCGCGCCAGGCGCTCCGGCAGATGGACGGCGCGCTCGGCCGGCGGATCGCCGACTGGCGCGACCGGCTGCTGCGTGCCCGCGCGCACATGGAAGCCGAGATCGACTTCGCCGACGAGGAACTCCCGGAAGGCCTGGGGGCGGAGGTCCGCCGCGAAGTCGCCCGGCTCGCCGAGGAGATCGAGGCGACGCTGCAGGACGCGGGGCGCGGCGAGCGCCTGCGCGACGGCCTCGCGGTCGCGATCCTGGGCGCGCCCAACGCCGGCAAGTCCTCGCTGCTGAACGCGATCGCCGCGCGCGACGCGGCGATCGTGGCGGAGACCGCCGGAACCACCCGCGACGTGGTCGAGGTGCACCTGGACCTCGGCGGCTATCCGGTCACGCTGGCGGATACGGCGGGCTTGCGTGCGCTGGACCCGGACGGCCACGACCCGATCGAGGCGGAGGGCATCCGGCGGGCCCGCGCCAAGGCGGAACAAGCGGACCTGCGCCTGGCCGTGTTCGATGCAACCCGCGGCCTCGACCCGGCGACGGCGGAGCTGGTCGACGCCGATACCCTGATCGCCTGGAACAAGACCGATCTGACAGGCGCCGGGCCGCCCGTCGGGGTGGCGGGACAGCCGGTCTATCCCGTGTCGGCGCGCACCCACGCCGGCCTGCCGGAGCTGCTCGACCGGCTGCAGGCGGAGGTGACGGATCGCCTCGGCATCAGCGGCAGCGCGCCCGCGATCACCCGAGCCCGCCACCGGAGCGCCCTCGCCGACGCGGCCGAGGCGCTGCGGCGGGCAGGGCAGGCGGACGCGCCGGAACTCGCCGCCGACGATCTGCGCCACGCCACCCACGCCCTGGGCCGCGTGACCGGCCACGTCGACGTGGAGGATCTGCTCGACGTGATCTTCGGCGACTTTTGCATCGGCAAGTGAGGTGGAGGCTTACCACCAAGGACACCAAGGATACGAAGAAAGGTCGGGTCACCACCAAGACACGAAGACCCCAAGGAAGGGGAGTAAGGAAGACTAACCACAGAGGCGCAGAGACACAGAGAGAGAATGGGGGCTTGGAACACGGGTCTCCACGCGCTGGTGGCCGGTAAAGCCGCGCCCATCGAGCGCGGGGAAGCGCGCTTCGCGCGCAGGAATCCTTCCTCTGTGTCTCTGTGTCTCTGTGTCTCTGTGGTCCGACTTAGCTACCGCTGGCCGAGAGGTGGCACGTCCAGACCCCTGGGCACGGCCGCCTGGTGTCTCCGTGCCTTGGTGGTGAACCCTCCCTATCGCTCCATAGCCAGCCGATGACCACCGCCAATCATTCCGGCACACCCCATCCGTGTCCTCCGTGTCCTCTGTGGTGAACCCTCGCTCCCTTCACCGCTCTGTTTCACATGAAACGCCGTGCTTTGACTTGGGCCGAGGGCTAAGCCATAACCCCAATATGGCGCAGCGGAACAGTTACGACGTGATTGTGGTCGGCGGCGGGCACGCCGGCTGCGAGGCCGCGGCGGCCGCGGCGCGCCTGGGCGCGCGCACGCTGCTGGTCACGCACAAGACCAGTACGATCGGCGCGATGTCCTGCAATCCCGCGATCGGCGGGCTGGGCAAGGGGCATCTGGTCCGGGAGATCGACGCGCTCGACGGGATCATGGGCCGGGCGGCGGACGCCGCCGGCATCCAGTTCCGCGTGCTCAACCGCTCCAAGGGGCCGGCCGTGCGCGGGCCGCGCTGCCAGGCCGACCGCAAGCTGTACCGGCAGGCGGTGCAGGATCTGTTGGCCGAGCTCGACACGCTGCAGATCCTGGAACAGCCGGTCGAGGACCTGGCGCTGGACGACGCCGGGCGCTGCGTCGGCGCGATTCTGGCGGACGGCACGCGCATCGCCGCGGGGCGGGTCGTGCTGACCACCGGCACCTTCCTGCGCGGGATGATCCATCTGGGCGAGGAGCGGATCCCGGCCGGCCGGGTGGGCGACGAGCCCGCGGTCGGCCTGGCGGCGACGCTCGACCGCGCGGGCTTCCAGCTGGGCCGGCTGAAGACCGGCACGCCGCCGCGCCTGGACGGGCGGACGATCGACTGGACGGCGACCACGCCGCAGCCGGGCGACGATCCGCCGGAGCCGTTCTCCGCCATGACCGAGCGGATCACGACGCGGCAAGTGCCCTGCCACATCACCACGACCACGCCGGCCGGGCACGCGCTGATCCGCGACAACCTGCACCGCGCGCCGATGTACAGCGGGCAGATCGACAGCACCGGGCCGCGCTACTGCCCGTCGATCGAGGACAAGGTGGTGCGCTTCGCCGACAAGGACGGCCACCAGATCTTCCTGGAGCCGGAGGGGCTGGACGACGACACCGTCTACCCGAACGGCATCTCCACCTCGCTGCCGCGCGAGGTGCAGGCCGAGCTGATCAAGACCATTCCGGGCCTGGAACGAGCGGTCATCACCCAGCCCGGCTACGCCATCGAATACGACTACGTCGACCCGCGCGAGCTGCACGGCTGGCTGGAGACGCGCCGCATCCCGGGGCTGTTCCTGGCCGGGCAGATCAACGGCACGACCGGCTACGAGGAGGCGGGCGCGCAGGGCCTGATCGCCGGCGCCAACGCGGCGCTGCAGGCCGGCGGCCGCGGCGAGCCGTTCGAGGTCGACCGGACCGAGGGCTATATCGGCGTGCTGGTCGACGACCTGACCACCCGCGGGGTCAACGAGCCCTACCGGATGTTCACCAGCCGGGCGGAGTACCGCCTGCGCCTGCGCGCCGACAACGCGGACGAGCGGCTGACCGACAAGGGTGCGGCGATCGGCTTGGTCGGCCCGGAACGGCACGCGGTCTGGCAGGCCAAGGCCGATCAGCTGCACGAAGGGCGCGCGCGCCTGAAGCGGCTGAGCGCGACGCCGGCCGAACTGGCGAAGGCCGGGTTTCACGTGAAACAGGACGGCGTCCGGCGCAGCGCTTGGGATCTGCTGCGCGGCGGCGACGCCGGGCTCGACCGGGTCGCGAGCTACTGGCCGGAGCTGGCGGCGTATCGGGACGAGGTCGCGCGCCGGCTGGAGGTCGACGCGCGCTACGACGCCTATCTCGCCCGGCAGGAGCAGGACGTGGAGGCGTTCCGGCGCGACGCGCAGCTCACCCTGCCGGCCGACCTGGACTATGCGCGGGTGCCCAGCCTGACCACCGAGGTGCGCGAGAAGTTGTCGGCGGCCCGGCCGGCGACCCTGGGGCAGGCGGCGCGTATTCCGGGCATGACGCCGGCCGCGCTGGTGGCCCTGCTGACCTACGTGCGCCGCCATCACGACCGCCCGCGCGACGCGGCATGACGTCAGCCGCCGCGGGAAGCAGGGCCGCAACGGGGCGGGCGTCGTACGACGCGGCGGCGTTCCAGCGCGACACCGGCGTTTCACGTGAAACATTGGCGCGGCTGGGCGCGTACGCCGAACTGCTGCAAAAGTGGAACCGTGCGGTCAATCTGGTCGGCCGCGGCACGCTCGCCGATCTCTGGCGCCGCCACATGTTGGATTCCGCTCAGCTTATGGACCTGCTGCCGCCGGCGCCGGCGGATCGCCCGCGCCGGGTGGTCGACCTCGGCAGCGGCGCCGGTTTTCCGGGGCTTGTGCTGGCCGTGCTGGGCGCGGGCGAGGTGCACCTCGTCGAGGCCGACGGGCGCAAGGCGGCGTTTCTGCGCGAGGCGGCGCGGGCCACCGGCGCCGACGTCACGTTTCACGTGAAACGCGCCGAATCGCTGCCCGCGCTTGCGGCCGACGTGGTGACCGCACGCGCCTTCGCGCCCTTGGCCGATCTGCTGGGTTACGCAGCGCCGCTGCTGCGGCCGGACGGCGTTGGGCTGTTTCCCAAGGGCAAGGGTGTCGAAGGCGAATTGACGGTCGCACGGAAAGCGTGGAATATGACTGTGGAACGTGTTCCCAGCCGGACCGATACGGCGGCAACCATACTAAGGGTAGAGGCTCTTGTCCGAAAAAACGCAAAAGGTTGAGGAAACCGGGGCGCAGCGCGGCAAGCGCGCGCGCGTCTTCGCGATCGCCAACCAAAAGGGCGGGGTCGGCAAGACGACGACCGCGATCAACCTCGGCACCGCGCTCGCGGCGTGCGATCTCAAGGTGCTGGTGGTCGACCTCGACCCGCAGGGCAACGCCTCCACCGGGTTCGGCCTGACCCGCGGCGACCGCAAGCGCAACATCTATAAGCCGCTGATCGAAGGCGGCGAGGTCAAGGGCTGCGTGGTCCCGACCCACGTGCCGGGATTGAGCCTGGTGCCCTCGGCGGTCGACCTGTCCGGGGCGGAAGTCGAACTCGCCCAGGCCGAGGAGCGGGAGACCCGGCTGCGCAGCGCGCTCGCGCCGCTGATCGGCGACTACGATTACATCCTGGTGGATTGCCCGCCGGCGCTCGGCTTCCTGACCCTGAACGCCTTCACCGCCGCCGACAGCGTGCTGGTGCCGCTGCAGGCCGAGTTCTACGCCCTGGAGGGCCTGAGCCACCTGATGCGGACGATCGAGCGCGTGCGCCGCGCGTTCAACCCGAACCTGGAGATCCAAGGGGTGGTGCTCACCATGTACGACAAGCGCAACAACTTGTGCGACATGGTGGCGAACGACGTGCGCGAATATCTGGGCGACGTGGTCTACGACACCGTCATCCCGCGCAACGTCCGGATCTCCGAAGCGCCGTCGCACGGCAAGCCAGTGCTGCTCTACGACATGAAGTCGACCGGCGCGCAGGCCTACATCAAGCTCGCCGGCGAGATGCTGCGCCGGCTGCGCGGCCAGGCCGACGCGCCCGCGATGGCGAGCTGACCGCCGGCCGCCGACCACCGACCGCCGCGCGCCGTCCGAAACCTGACCCGACCCTCCAAGCATCGCGAGTATGCCTGAGATGCCCCCCGCCGCGACCCGCAAGACCGCCAATCCCGGCGCCGAGGACGACACCGCCCAGATGAGCGACGACAAGCGCAAGAACCTCGGCCGCGGCCTGGCCGCGCTGCTGGGCGACGAGGACGAAGAGCAGGACTACGCCTCGCTCGACAAGGTGCGGGCGAGCCGGACCGTGCCGATCGAGCAATTGCAGGCGAACCGCTTCCAGCCGCGCCGGATGTTCGACGAGGAGGCGCTGCAGGCGCTCACCGACTCGATCAAGGCGCAGGGGCTGCTGCAGCCGATCCTGGTACGCCGGCGCGACGACGACCCCAACAGCTACGAGATCATCGCGGGCGAGCGCCGCTGGCGGGCGGCCCAGCAGGCGCAGCTGCACGAGGTCCCGGTGGTGGTCCGCGACATGGCGGACCGCGAGGCGCTCGAGATCGCCATCGTGGAGAACGTGCAGCGCCGCGACCTGACGCCGCTCGAGGAGTCCGAAGGCTACCAGCGGCTGATGGACGAGTTCCAGCACACCCAGGAAGACCTCGCCCGGGTGGTCGGCAAGTCGCGCAGCCACATCGCCAACATGCTGCGCCTGCTGCACCTGCCGGACTCGGTCAAGCAGCTGGTCCAGGGCGGCGAGATCTCCGCCGGCCACGCGCGCGCGCTCCTCAACGCCGAGGACAGCGAAGCGCTCGCCAAGGAGGTGGCGAAGAAGGGGCTGTCGGTGCGCGAGACCGAGCGGCTGGCCCAGCAGGTCAAGCAGGCGGCGAAAGGCCAGGGCGGCCAGAAGACCAAGTCCAAGGCCGCGCCGCAGAAGGACCCGGACACCCGTCAACTGGAGGACGACCTCTCCAGCCTGCTCGGGCTCAGGGTCAATATCGAGTTCCACGGCCAGGGCGGCACGCTCACGGTGCACTACAAGACCCTCGACCAGCTCGACGACGTGCTCAACCGCCTGAACCAGCACCCCGGCCAAAGCCACTAAATCGGGTAGGTAGTTTCGCGCGATATTGGCCGATGGTGCGCCGGCCCCGCGGGCGGTTTTTTCCGGCACCACCAAGACACGAAGCCACCAAGAGGGGAAAGGTCGAGGCCCACGGCGCCCCGAGGACGTGGCCGGTATCGTCCGCCGGCAGCGGTGGGGAGCGCGCCTCACGCGTCATCGCAACCGCGGGCCCAATTTCCCAATCGCGGCTCCGGTTGGCCACGGCCGTCTTGGTGTCTTGGCGGTGCCCCCTTGCCGCACACGGCCCCGCAGGGCGGCGTTGGCCGCACGTGGCTGGCGGCGGTTCACATGATACGGGCTATCGGCGGGCGGCCGTCTGGCGGGCCCGTTTGCGCAGCGGGGAGCGGCTGGCGATGCGCATCAGTTCGCGCGCGGCGACCGCCTCGCCGGGCATGCCGGTCGACTTGCACCGCGCCTCCGCCTCCAGCAGGCCGTCCAGCGCCTCGCCCAGGCGGGCCGGGGACCAGGCCTTCGCCTGCGCGGTCAGGCGCGGCTTCAGTTTCCAGAACACGGGCGGCCGGAGCTTCTCGACCGCCTGCGCGACGTCGCGCGCGTCGGCGACCTGGTGCAGCCGTTTGAAGTGGTTGGCGGTGGCGCGCAGCGGCTGGATCGGGTTCGCGCCCTCCGCCAGCGCCCGGTCGAAGGCGCGTTCGAGCTCGGCCAGATCGCCCTCGGCGACCGCGTGCGCGACGTCGTCCAGCGACAGGGCGGCGCTGTCGCCAACACAACATCTTGCGTCTTCGACCTGGACTTCACCGCTTCCCTTGTAGAGCGCGAGCTTGTGCAGCTCGCTGCGCGTGACCCCGCGGTCGGCGCCCAAATGCTGGCTTAGATAGTCCAGCGCGTCCCGGCTGACCGACAGGCCGTGGCTTTTCAGCGTTTCCTGGATCAGGCCGGAGAGGTCGCGGCCCTCGTCGCGGTAGCAGGGCAGGGCGGCCCCGCGCTCGGCCTTCTCGAACGCCGCGCGCAGTTTGGAGCGGCCGTCGAGGTCACCCGCCTCCACCACGACCAGCGCGTCGCCGGCGGGTTCGGCCAGGAAATCGCGGAAGCTATTGGCCGTCTCCTCCCCGGGCGCGCGGACGACCACGACGCGCTGCCCGCCGCCAAACGCCATCGCGGCCGCCTCGTCGGCCAAGACGGCCGGTTCCTTCTTGATCTGGTCGCCGGTCAGTTCGGCGACCCGGAAGGGATCGTCGGGATCGGCGACGACCGAGCGGATCAACTTGCCCGCCCGCTCGCGCACCAGCCCGCGGTCGGGGCCGTAGACCAGCACGGCCCGGACATTGGCGTCCGGCTTGGCGGCGAACTTCTCCGCGTTCGCCGGCTTGATCTTCATTCCTGGGCGTTCGCCTGCCGGTCGCCGGTCCCGGCCGCCAGCACCCCGTTCACGCGGGCAGCGATATCCCGGGCGATCTGCTCGACCGCCCGGTGCTCGGCGTCGCGAAACGCCGTGAGCGTGGCATAGGGCTGGTCGACCACGTTGTAGCTCGACGTGCTCGCGGCGCTGGAGCGGAACAGACGCGTCCGCTTGGTGTAGTCCTCCAGTTGCCAGTTCGCCTGCAGCCGGTAATTCCGACGTGTGGCGGTGCCATCGGTGCGCAGCGTGCTCGGCTCGGACACGGAACTGATGCTGACCTTCAGGCGATAAGCCGGATTTCTCGGCTGGCCCTGCGGGTTCAACCGGTCGCGCAGGGCGTTGTGCAGCTGCTGGCCGAGCCGTTCCGGCATCGGCGCGATCGCCACGCTGTTGCGCACGTCGGGCGAGATCTGCCCGCTGCCGAACGGGCCTCACTGGCGTACATCGGCTGGAAGCCGCACGCCGTAAGCGCGAGCAACGCTACGGCCATGGCGCACCCCGCCATCTGCCGCTGGACCCCGAGCCGCTGGGCCCGAGTCGCTGGGCCGAGCGCCGCCGGACGGGCGACGGGACGGGCGGTGGTTACGCGACCACATTGACGATTCGGTTGGGCACGACGATCACCTTGCGCGGCTCCTTGTCGCCCAGCGCCCGCTGCACCGCCGATTCGCCGAGCGCCGCTTCGCGCGCGGTCGGCTCGTCGGCGTCGCGCGGCAGCTCGATCGTGCTGCGCACCTTGCCGTTGACCTGCACGGCCATCTTCACCGTGTCGGCCTGCAGCAGGCGCGGGTCGGCTTCGGGCCAGGGCTGGTCGACCAGCATGCTGCTGTGGCCCAGGCGCTGCCACAGCTCCTCGGTCACGTGCGGCATCATCGGCGCGACCATGCGCACCAGCAGTTCCGCCGCCTCGCGCCGGGCCCATTGGTCCGCGTCCGTCTCCGGCTGGAAGCCGCCCAGCCCGTTCGCCAGTTCGTAAAGCCGGGCGACCGCGCGGTTCAGGCGGAAATGGTCGATGTCCTGGCCGACCGCCTGGACCGTGCGATGGGCGTTCCGGCGCAATTCCAGGCCGGCCTTGGAGAGCGCGTCGTCGCCCGGCTCGGGCGTGCCGGCGGCCGGGATCTCGTCCAGCGCCGACGTGACCATCCGCCAAAGCCGCTGCAGGAAGCGGTAGGCGCCTTCGACGCCGGATTCGGTCCACTCCATGTCGCGCTCGGGCGGCGAATCCGACAGCATGAACCAGCGCGCCGTGTCGGCGCCGTAGGCCTCGATCGTCTCGGTCGGGTCCACCGTGTTGCGCTTGGACTTGCTCATCTTCTCCACCCGGCCGGTGGTGACCGGGCGGCCGTTCTCCGCGTCGACCAGCTTGCCGTCGGCGTCGCGCGTCACCTCCTGGGGCGACAGCCACTTGCCGTCTGCGTCCTTGTAGGTCTCGTGCGCGATCATGCCCTGGGTGAACAGGCCGTCGAACGGCTCGGCGACGTTCAGGTAGCCGCAGTGCTGCAGCGCCCGGGTGAAGAAGCGGGCGTAGAGCAGGTGCAGCACCGCGTGCTCGACGCCGCCGATGTACTGGTCGACCGGCAGCCAGTAATCGACGTCCGCGCGCTCGAACGCCTGATCGCTGCGCGGCGAACAGAAGCGCGCGAAATACCAGGACGATTCCATGAAGGTGTCGAAGGTGTCGGTCTCGCGCTCGGCCGCGCCGCCGCACTCGGGACAGGCGACGTGCTTCCAGCTGTCGTGCCGGTCCAGCGGGTTGCCGGGCTTGGACAGGTCGACGTCGTGCGGCAGCTCGACCGGCAGGTCGGATTCCGGCACCGGCACCACGCCGCAGGACGGGCAGTGGATCATCGGGATCGGCGCGCCCCAGTAGCGCTGCCGGGAGACGCCCCAGTCGCGCAAGCGGTACTGCGTCGTGCCCTCGCCGCGGCCGAGCTCCTGCAGCTTTTCGATCACCCGCTGCTTGGCACTGTCGACGTCCAGGCCGTCCAGGAAGTCGGAGTTGATCAGCCGGCCCTCGCCGGTGATCGCGGTGTCGATCTCTGCTTCCGGCGCGTCCTTGCCCTGCGGCAGCACCACCTGGGTCACCGGCAGGCCGTAGGCGCGGGCGAAGTCCAGGTCGCGCTGGTCGTGCGCCGGGCAGCCGAAGATCGCGCCGGTGCCGTATTCCATCAGCACGAAGTTGGCGACGTAGACCGGCAGGGTCACGTCCGGCATCAGCGGGTGGCGGGCGCGCAGGCCGGTATCGTAGCCGCGCTTCTCCGCCCGCTCGATCGCCTCCTCGGAGGTGCCCAGCTGCTCGCATTCCTGGCGGAAGCGGCGCAGCTCGGGATCGCTCTCGGCCAGCTCCTCGGCCAGGGGGTGGTGCGGGGAGAGCGCGCAGAAGCTGGCGCCGAACAGCGTGTCGGGGCGGGTGGAGAACATCTCCAGCGCCTGGTCGCGTCCCGCGCCGTCACGCCCAACGAGGTCGAAGAACACCCGCGCGCCCTGGGAGCGGCCGATCCAGTTCTGCTGCATCAGCCGGACCTTGTCCGGCCAGCGCTCCAGATCGCCGATCGCCTCCAGCAGCTCGTCGGCGAACGCGGTGATCCGGAACATCCACTGCGGCAGCTTGCGCTGTTCGACCGGCGCGCCGGAGCGCCAGCCCTTGCCGTCCTGCACCTGCTCGTTCGCCAGCACCGTCTGGTCGACCGGGTCCCAGTTGACCCAGGCCTCCTTCCGGTAGGCCAGGCCCTGGCGGTACAGCTCCAGGAACATCGCCTGTTCGTGGCGGTAGTATTCGGGATGGCAGGTGGCGATCTCGCGCGACCAGTCGATCGACAGGCCCATCGACTTCAGCTGATCGCGCATCGCGTCGATGTTCTGGTAGGTCCATTCGCCCGGATGCACGCCGCGGTCGATCGCCGCGTTTTCGGCGGGCAGGCCGAAGGCGTCCCAGCCCATCGGGTGCAGCACGTTGAAGCCGCGCGCGCGCTTGTAGCGGGCGACCACGTCGCCGATCGTGTAGTTGCGCAGGTGGCCCATGTGGATGCGCCCGGAAGGGTAGGGGAACATCTCCAGCACGTAGCACTTCTGGCGGCTGGGATCGCGCGTGACCTCGAAGGCGCGCGCCTCGTCCCAGGCGCGCTGCCACTTGGCCTCGGTTTCCTTGACGTTGTAGCGGCTCGTCATCGGGCTTTTTTGCGTGTCGTTGAAAGGCGTGCGGGCGGCGTGCGCGATAAAAGCGCCCGCCCGTGCGGCTATTGGGCGCTGGCGATGCGCATCTCGCGCGCGCGGGCGAGGATGGCGTTCTCCAGCTCGGTCGCGGTCTGGCCGTGGGCCTCGACGTCGCGCCAGTTGCCCTGGGGCCCGCGCTCCTGCCGGAAGACGGACACGCGCAGGCCGTCCGCGCGCAGCTGCCGGCCCAGGATGTACAGGTTGACCTTGAAGCGCTCGTCCGACGCCTTCGGCGGGGAATACCAGTCGGTCAGGATCACGCCGCCGAACGGGTCGGCCGAATCCACCGGCATGAACGACAGCGTGTCCAGCGACGCGCGCCAGAGGTAGGCGTTCACGCCGATCCCGGTGCCGCCGGCGGGCGCGTCGTCGGAGCCGCCGCCCAGGATGTTGCCGCTGCCAAGGATGCCATCATCCGGGACATCATAGGTCGAGGTGCCGGTGCGGCGGTAGTCGTCGTCCGGATAAACCGTATCTCCATCGCCCGAGAAATTCCCGCACGCCGTAAGCAATGTAATGAGCGTGATGGCGACGACGCTGTATGGCGCGTTCATGTGAGATCCAAAAAAGGCGGTTACGGTGGCGTGCCCGAGCACCTCTAGGGCACCGGCATCTCGTTTGACAAGTCCATTGCAGGATGTCAACTGAAGGCGCCTCTTGGTAGCTTCAACACAGGTTAGGGACGATGGGCGGCATCATTTGGCTCGCCAGCTATCCGAAATCGGGCAACACCTGGGTGCGGGCTTTCCTGCATAACCTGTTAAAAAGACCCCGAAAAACCGGTCCCGCTGGACCAAATGACCCAGTTCACCCTGTCGGACTCGCGAATTCGACTGGTTTGCGCGCTACACCCCTAAGTCGTGCCAAGAGCTCACGTTCGAGGACCTAGCCGCAATTCGCCCATCGGTGCACCGCGACTTCACCCAAGCCGCACCGGACAATGTCTTCGTGAAAACCCATCAGTTCTTAGGTGAAAGCGGTGGAGCCCCAATATTCACCATGGATGTCACCGCGGGCGCGATTTATATCGTGCGCAACCCGCTAGATGTGGTGCTTTCCTTCGCCGATCATTTCGGGGTATCGATCGACGATGCGATTGCCTTCATGGCTTGGGAAGGCGCTTACACTTCAGCGACGGAGAATCACGTGCCGGAAGTTCTGAATAGTTGGTCGCTGAACGTTCAAAGCTGGGCCCAGGAGAATCCGGCGATCCACGTGATGCGCTACGAGGATTTGCAGGCGGGGCCGCAAAAGACGTTCGGTAAGCTGACCCGGTTTTTGAACCTGAAGGTTCCGAAAGCGCGTCTGGAGAAAGCTGTCCGCTTTTCCGACTTCAATACGCTGAAAGCGGCTGGAAGAGCGTCACGGCTTTTCCGAGCGCAGCCGGCACGCGCAACGGTTCTTCCGGGCCGGGCGAAGTCAGCAGTGGACCAAGACACTGACACCGCAACAGGCCGGTCGCGTCGCGGCGAGCAACCGCCAGCAAATGGAGCGGTTCGGCTACATGACCCCACGTCTGCGCCGGCTCGCCGACGAGGTTGAGCCGGAAGCGGGCCGGGAATGGACCTGATCCGACACCGGGCTGTCGAATTCCGCTCCAGCTTTTTTGAAGGGCGCAAGCCCCAGCGGGAAAGGTATCTCCACCTTAACAGCGCCTTGCTGGTAGGTGGTCGAGGGTCTACGACCACGCACGCCAACGCCGGACAACGAAAACAAACAAACGGCGCGGCGTAGTGCTGATCGCGGCTGGTGGCGGCTCGATCCGGTCGGCGGCGCGGGCGACCCATGCACTGCCACCGGACGGATACGTCCACTCGTCTATGAAAGATGCACGGCGGTCCGTACTTATGACGTCCAAACGAAAGAGAGGGCGCACCCGGTGGTGCGCCCTCCCCAGTCATCAACTTCTAGCCGAAGGCTTAGAAGTTGAGCATCAGACCGGCGGACGCGCCGTAGCCGTCGCCGTCATAGCCGCCCTGCACATCTTGATCTTCGGCGAAGTAGTGCAGGTTACCGTTCAGCGCAATGCCAGTGCCGAGCTGGTAGGTCAAGCTAGCAACCGCCGTGTCCTGAACAGGCTCGGCGCTGACGTTGTCGAAGTCGACCCGGGTCTGCAGCCAAGTCACGCTCGCGCCCCACGGGCCGGTCTCGTACGAGACACCCAGATCCCAGGCCAGCGCATCTCGGCCGTCATCGTCGGACTGGTTGATCGAGCCGCCGACGGTGAAGCCAGCGTAGCCGACGTTCAGACCGGCCCCGTAAGACTCGTAGTCTTCGTTGTCATTCACGCCGGAGCCACCAATGGTCGTAGTCGGAGACAGACCAAGAGCGTTGAACTGGGCGTTCGTGAGGTTGAAGAGTGCGCTGACAGGAACACCGGCCGTGCTGTCATCATCTTCAACGGTCTCGTAGCCGGCCGACACGGCCAAGTCGATCCCGTTGAACGAATTGACGTAGTTCGCGCCGACGCCGAACATCCGACCCTGGTCCACGCCAGCATTGTCGTCTTGGAGTAGACCGAAGCCCTGCGTGGCACCGCCGGTGTTAGCCGTGTCCGGGGCGTACGACGCGCCGAGCTGGAAGCCGGCCATGCGCGGCGTGAAGTAGGTCAGCTTGGGCGCATCGCCCGAGCCACCGCCCAGGGGTACGCCGATCACGGTCGACGGGAAGATGCCCGTGGCCCTGTTAAACGGCAGGTAGTCCGGCGAGTTCGCGTTGATACCGACCGACGGGGCGATGTAGCCCATCGCGTACGGCGCGGAGTTCTCGGCACCGATTTGCATGCGGCCGAACGAACCCTCGACGAAAGCATAGTGCTCGTCGATTTGGTCGCCAGTCGTGTAAGCCTCAAGCTGGACGTTCACACCGACCTGGATACCGTTGTCCAGCGTCGTGTCGCCGCTGAACTCGATTTCACCTTCCTGGCGAACACGATCCGCACGCTCGTCGCCAGCGCCCGGCAGATCGTCCTGGGTCGATGCGGTGTAGTAGAACTCGTAATAGCCGCCGACACCCAGATTGATGCCGCCGTCATCCTGCGCAGCGGCCTGCTGCGGCGCCATCGACGCGGCGGCCGCGGCCGCAACGATCGCAGTGGTCGCAAAAAGGCTCTTCTTCATAGGGATCCCCCCTTATCGGTGCGTTACTGCCAAAGTGCCGTCCTTGTTTGACGTCTAGTCCTTGCGAGGACGGCCCAGATGGTAAATAACCAAAAAGCGTCGAGTGGGCAATACGCATCGGGGAGTGGGCGCGGTGTTTTTGTGACACTGTTGCCAAGATACCACACTCGTCAACGCGGGGCGCGTGGGACTCCGTCCAGCCCTGAGTTCGCCCATCCAGACGGGCGTCCGCCCGTCCGCGTTATCCAAAGGAGAATACACAGTTGACCGACGTCGCCGAAAACCTCGTCACGCTACGCAGCAACATCGATTTAGCGGCGCGGGCGGTCGATCGTTGTCCGGACGAGGTTGCCCTGATCGCGGTGTCCAAAAAGCAACCGGAGAACCAAGTTCAAGCAGCGTTGGACGCCGGCCACCTAGCCTTCGGCGAGAACCGCGTGCAGGAAGCCCAGCAGCGCTGGGGCGACCGGCGCGCGCAGGTGCCGGACCTGGAGCTGCACCTCGTGGGCGCGCTGCAGTCGAACAAGGCGGCGGACGCGGTCGAGCTGTTCGACGCCATCCACAGCGTCGACCGGGAAAGCGTGGCTAAGGCGCTGTCCAAGGAGATCGCCAAGCAGGGCCTTCGCCCCGAACTGTTCGTCCAGATCAACACCGGCGAGGAGCCGCAGAAGGCCGGCGTCGCGCCGGACGATGCCGACGCGTTCATCGCCTGGTGCCGCGATGAGTTGGAACTGCCGGTGATCGGTCTGATGTGCCTGCCGCCGGTCGACGAGGAGCCGGCGCCGCATTTCGCCTTGCTTGCTAAGATCGCCGCGCGCAACGGGCTGTCCCAGCTGTCGATGGGGATGTCCGGGGACTACGAGACGGCCGTGCAACTTGGCGCGACTCACGTGCGCGTGGGCTCGGGCCTGTTCGGCGAGCGGGAGGCATGACCGGGATTACCTGGATCGCCTCCTACCCGAAATCCGGGAACACCTGGGTCCGGCTGTTCCTCACCAACCTGTTCCACAACGGCCCCGAGCCTGCGCCGATCGACAAGGTCGCCCACTACTCGCTGGGCGACAACTCTCGGGCACACTACGAGAAGGTCGCCGGTGGTCCGATCGGCGATCCGACGCCCGCCCGGCTGGTACAATTGCGCTTCGCGTTCCAGCAAGCGCTCGCCCGGAACCGGGCGGATTACCTGCTGTGCAAGACGCACTGGCCGTGCACGAACATCTATGGGGAGTCGTTTTTCGATCCCCGATCGACGGCCGCGGCAATCTACGTCGTTCGCGACCCGCGCGACGTCGCGGTGTCGTTCGCCTACCACATGAATATTTCGTTCGACACCGCGATCCGTTGGCTCGGATCGGAGAAGTCTGTCACCAAAGGTAAAGGGGGAAAAATCCGTGAATTCTTCGGCGACTGGTCGTCGCACGTCGCGTCGTGGATGACGTGCCGGACGTTTCCAGTCTGCATCATCCGCTACGAGGATTTGCTGGCTGACCCGGAAGCCCAGTTCGACCGGATCGTTCAGTTCCTGAACTTCCCCAGCGACGCTGAGAGGCTCTCGCGGGCTGTCCGCTTCTCTTCGTTCGCGCTGGCGCAGGCGCAGGAAGAGCGCACGGGCTTCAAGGAAAGCAACAGCCACGCCAACCGGTTCTTTCGCCAAGGCCGCGCCGGCGTCGCCGCGGACGAGCTATCGCCGGCGCAAGTCGCCCGGATCGAATGCGACCACGGTACGCTCATGCGAAAACTTGGCTACGAGCCTGAGCACGCGGGCCCCGTACGGTAACTGGGCCAGGTAACCGCGGCGCGTTCAAATCGGCAGGTCGATGTCCGGCCCATCCTGGTCGGCGTCGCGCAGCGGATACAGATTGATCGCGACATCGCCCAACAGCTGTTTGAGACGGGCCGAGTCCACCGTGGACATGCCCGAGCCCCATGCGCGCAGCGATGTCACGGCCTTGTCGCCCCGGCACAGGGCTGCGACCAGCTTGACCTTGCCGTCGTCCACGGCCTGGCCCGTCACCGAAGCCGTGCAACTGTCCGATCCGCCCACCGGTGAGGACGGGTTGACGATCAGGACGGTCTTCCAGGGGTTGCCTTCGCCCTGCGCGCCCTCGGGGACTTGATCCTGCGGATAAACCGGGAAGTCCGGTCCGAAGCGGGCGTTCGTGAAACGGTCGGCCGCGATTCGGGCGAACCGGTCTTGAGCTCCAGGGAACGGGGCGCCTTTGACGACCAGGGGCATGCCGCCCCGCTTCGCGATGTCGTTCAGCATCGACGGGTCGTAGCTGCGTTGCGTGGTGGTCCCGACACGGTCAGCCGTCGCGCACGACGCTAGCGTTATCGCCACGATCGCAGAGAGACAAACTTTCCTGTGGTCATGCATGTCTCCGTCCCTTTCCATTCCCCGGCCCTACGCTCCGATTAGGCCCGAACCTCGACGTGGCTGTCCGGCCGCAGCCACCCGACCACGATATGGAGCGCCTCGGGCGCGAGCGCAACACAGCCCGCCGTGGGCTGGAAATTTTCGCGCGCCACGTGCAAAAAGATCGCGCTGCCGCCGCCCGCGGCCGGCGGCTCGTCGTTGAAGCCGAGCACGACGACCAGGTCGTACAGCCGGTCGTCGCGCCAAAGGTCCTCGTGGCTGCCCGAATAGGGCTTGGTGACCGGGCGGTTGTAGTTCGCGGGGTCTTGGGGGTCGTCGCACCAGCCGTCGGCCGGGTCGATCGGGGCGACGGGCAGGGCGGTCTCCGGCGGGCTCACCCGGTCCGGGCGGTAGAGCACCCGGCGCACCGGCCAGCGGCCGACCGGGGTGATGCCGTCGCCCTCGCCGCGCTTCGCCGCGACGCCGCCGCGGCCGACCGCGCAGGGGTACGCGCGCCCGTCCGGCAGGCGCAGCTGCCAGCCGTGCGCGGCGGGTTCGACGATCAGGTCCATGCCGGCACGCTAGGCCAAGACGCCTGGCGGTGGAACCACGCTGTAGGGGATCCCCGGGGCATCGCCGTCGGCGTCGCCTGGATTCCGGTTTCCGCAAAAGGGGCCACTGCCGCGCGGTTATCGATCCCGGCGCAGGGCCTCGTACTTGTTGAGCGCGCGCATCATCCGCTCCGCCAGATCGCCGCGGGCCGCCGCCGCGTCCGGCGTCGCGCCGCCCGCCGGCGGGGCGGTGGTGGCGGCCGGCGACGACGGCCCGTCACCCGCCGGGGCGTCCACCGTCGGGCGGCCGGCGGTCGCCGGCGTGGGGACCGCCCGCGGGTCGCCCTGCAGGCGGCGGTGGCCCAGGCGGTCCGATTCGGCCGCCAGGGCGGCCGGGTTGGTGCGCGCCCGGTGGTTGATCAGCGCGCCGCGGTCGCCCAGCGCCATGAACTGGGTGGGCGCGGTCGCCGCGGGCGATGTCGCACGGTCCGGGGCGGCGTTCGCCTGCTGGTTGGTCTGCAGCTCGGCGGCGGTTCGGTCGGCTGCCGTGCTCGCCGCCGGTGCCGGGTTGGCCGGGATCTGGCCATGCTGCGGCCGGTCGCCCCCGTTCGTGCCGCCTGGTTCCGGTCCGCCTGGTTCCGGTCCGCCTGGGCGGCCGCGGCCGCCTGACCGGTGTCGCGCGCGAACGCCTTCAGCGCGGCCAGCCCGGTGAGCGCGCCGCCGCCGGCCGCGAGCGCCGCATCCTCGCCCGCGCTCGCGCGGTTCCGCCGCGGCCGGCCCGGTCTGCTGCGGCCTGCGCGGCTGGTTCCGCCGCCTGGGGCGCCGCGGCATCGGCGGCCGCGGCCGGCGCCGCGTTCGCCGCACCGTCGGCCTGCGCGACCTGAACGGTCTCGGCCGGGGCGTGCCGTCGGCCGGCGTGTCCTCGCTCAGGCCCATCGCCACCATGACGTGCTCGCCCAAGTCGCGGCCGGTCGCTTCCTCGGCGACCGCGTTGACCAGGCCGCCGACCAAGCCGCCGACGCCGCCGTACAGCCCGCCGCCGACGATCCGCGCGGCGCCCTGGATGGTGTCGCCGGTGATCTCGCGGTAGATCGTCGAGACGATCGGGATGTGCTGCAGCGGGTTGATCACGTCCAGCAGGTCGTCGAACGACGCCTCGGGCGCGGTGCCGTCGGCCTTGGCCTGCTCGTAGCGGCGCAGCTCCGCCCACGGGTCGTTGCGGTCGCCGCGCGCGCCGGTCGGCTCGTGAGTGACGGGGAAGGAGACGGGCATGGAAACGGTCGGTTCGGCCTGCAGGTCAAAACGGATCGGCGATCGTCGCCGACCTCTACGCAAGCCCCGTGCCAGAACCGGAACACTCGGTTTCGCGCGGCTTTCCGCCCACGGGCGGCTGTCACCGGCGGCCGGCCCGGCAGAAATTACCGCCGCAAGTCGGCAATCGCGGTCATTGCCGGGCCGGGTTCACTCGAACCGGTGGCCGAACCGCTCCGCTTTAGTCGCCAGGTAGCGCTCGTTGTGGCCGTTCGACGGGAAGGCGTGCGGCACCCGCGCGCGCACCGGGATGCCGCAGGCGGCGAGCGCGTCCTGCTTGTCCGGGTTGTTGGTCAGCAGCCGGACCTCGCCGATGCCGAGCTGGCGCAGCATCTCCGCGGCCGGCAGGTAGACCCGTTCGTCGGCGTCGAATCCGAGCGCGATGTTGGCGTCCAGCGTGTCCACGCCGGCGTCCTGCAGGCGGTAGGCGCGCAGCTTGTTGACCAGCCCGATGCCGCGGCCTTCCTGCGCCAGGTACAGCAGCACCCCGCCGCCCGCCTGGGCGATCGCCTGGATCGCCCCGCGCAGCTGGTCGCCGCAGTCGCAGCGCAGACTGCCCAACAGGTCGCCGGTGAAGCATTCAGAATGCAGGCGCACCAGCACCGGTTGGCGGGTGTCCGGCTGGCCGATCACGATCGCCAGATGCTCCGGCCCGCCGTCGCGCGGGCGGAAGGCGTGCACGCGGGCGTCCTCCGCGCCCTCCAGCGGCACGCGCGCGTCGGCGACCGCGTGCAGGTCGCTCGCCGCGGCGGCCTGCTGTGCGGCCAGATCGTCGCCCGCCACGTGGATCAGGTCGTGCGCGCGCGCCCAGGCGTCCGGATCCGCGCCGTTAAGGTCGACCGGGACCGACAGCACCGCCGGCAGCAGCCGGCTCAACTTGGCGAGCGTGAGCGCGCGCACGCCGAGCGGCCCCGACGGCGCGATCCGGTCGACCGTGGGCAGGCTGCGTTCGGCGGGCGCCGTCGGGTCGGCGAGCGCCAGCAGCGCCGCCGCCGTCCGCTCGGGGGTGTCGCTCGCGATCCGGAGATCGACCGCGTCGGCCGCGTCCGGCACGCTGAGCCCGAGCGCGGCGGCGCGGTTGCCGGTGACCGTGAGCGCCGGCGTGCCGTGGGCGAGCCGGCGCAGCCGCTGGGCGCCGTCGTCGCCCGCCTCCTCCGCGGCCAGGGCGAGCAGCGCTTCCCCGGTCGCCAGGGTCAGCAGCACGGGATCGCCGCGGCGCAGTTCGCCCGCCGCCCGGTCGATGCGCCGGCGCGTGGCGGCGTCCGGGCGCTTGGACTCTGAGTGCTCAGAGTCTGGGCGCTTGGACTCTGGGCGCTTGGACGGGGCGGGTTGGGCAGGGCGTGGGGACGGTTGGCTCATGCGTCTTGCAGGCGGTTTCGGGTATCGTCGGTCCGTGGCACAGCCGCGTCTTTCGGCCGGGTGGAAGCAGCGCAAGGCGCCGGGTCGATACCCCGCAAGGTGGGGCTTCGCGCCAGCCACGCAAAGGTGTAGCACGTCGCGCACAGGCGGGTCGCGCGGCGCGGCGTCACGGCGTGCGAGCGCCCAGACTGTAGCCCGCGCCGGCCGCGCGGCAAGCGCAACCCGCGCGCACGCGCTTTAAGGAGGACCTGGATGGCCGAGATCGTCTATCGCGACTGGGACCGGGCGCGGCTGGACGCCGAGGTGAACCTGCGCGCCCGCTGGCCCGAGCATGCCGACTTCATCGAACGCTGGGCGCGCGACAGCGCCGCCGTGCGCGGGCGCCGCCACGGGCTGATCGATCTCGCCTACGGCGCCTCCCCGGGGGAGCGGCTGGATCTGTTCCCGGTGCCGGACGCCGAGCGGGCGCCGCTGCTGGCGTTCATCCACGGCGGCTATTGGCAGGCCTTGGACAAGGGCCATCACAGCGACCTCGCCCCGGCGTTCGTGGATCGCGGGATCGCGTTCGCGTCGCTGAACTACGACCTCGCGCCCAAGGCCCGGATCGGCGACATGATCGGGCAGGTGCAAAGCGCGCTCGCCTATCTGCACGACCACGCCGGGCGGCTGGGCCTGGACCCGGCGCGGATCTTCGTCGCCGGCCATTCGGCGGGCGGGCATCTGGCGGTAAGCGCGCTCGACCGCGCCTGGCCGGCGAGCCGCGGGCTGCCGCGCGATCTGGTGAAGGGGGGCCTGTCGCTCTCCGGCGTCTACGACCTGGAGGCGATGCGGCTGAGCTACCACCAGGCGGTGCTCGCCCTGGACGCGGACGACGTCGCGGCGTGGTCGCCCAGGCGCGCGCCGCCGCAGGACGCCGGACCCCTCCTGGTCGCGGTCGGCGGGCAGGAGACCAACGAGTTCCTGCTGCAGCAGGACGAGTTCCTGGCCGCCTGGCGCGCCGCCGGCCTGCGCGCCCGCGCGGTCGACCTGCCGGGCCGCCACCACTTCGACGTGGTCGAAACGCTGGCCGACCCCGCCCACCCGCTGCATGCCGCGCTCGTCCAGCTGATCGAAACCGGCGATCTCGATACGGGCGATCTCGATACCAGCGATCTGGGCTGAGCGCGGTCAACCGGCGGACACGTTCGTGTGACCCGGCGGGCGCGGGCCGGCGTGCCGGCTTGCGCCCCCACGGGCGCGGTGGTAATGCGCAATTCGCGAGGGCCGGGGTGACGGTCGGACCGACAGGACCGCGCCGGCGAAGCTGCGAGGACAGGGACGCATGACGGCCGCGACGGGCAAGAAGATCCTGCTGGTCGACGACGACGACACGCTGCGCGAGTCGCTGGGCGAACAGCTGCGCCTGCACGAGGAGTTCGTGACGCACGAGGCGGAGACCGGCGCCAAGGCGATCGAACTCGCCAAGGCCGAGCACTTCGACGCCATCCTGCTCGACGTCGGCCTGCCGGACATGGACGGGCGCGAGGTCTGCCGGATCCTGCGCCGGAACAACGTCTCCTGTCCGGTGGTGATGCTGACGGCCGCGGAGAGCGACGCCGACACCATCCTGGGCCTGGACGCCGGCGCCAACGACTACGTCACCAAGCCGTTCCGTCTGGGCGTCCTGCTCGCCCGGCTGCGCGCGCAGCTGCGCCAGCACGAGCAGAGCGAGGACGCCGTCTTCACGATCGGGCCCTACACCTTCAAGCCGGCGGCGAAGCTGCTGCTCGACGCCGACGACAAGAAGGTCCGCCTGACCGAGAAGGAAACGGCGATCCTGAAATACCTCTACCGCAGCGGCGACAAGACGGTCGGCCGCGACACCCTGCTGGGCGAGGTCTGGGGCTACAACGCCGCCGTCACCACGCACACCCTGGAAACCCACGTCTACCGCCTGCGCCAGAAGATCGAGACCGACCCGGCGAACGCCGAGATCCTGGTGACCGAGACGGGTGGTTATCGGCTCGTGCCGTAACTATCCCACTCCTCCTATTGGCCTTATCCCCCTCTTCCACTGGGAGGAGGGTCAGGCAGGAGGCTGCCGCGCGGTCTGAACCCGATAGAAAGGTAACACTTGGACCGGATGGATGGGTAACAGGTCAAATGCATGGCGAGAGAGGGTTCCGCCATGCCGTGGAAGAGACCTGTGCGATGGACGAGAAGGTGCGGTTCGTAGTTGCGTACCAGAAGGCGGAGCAGTCGATGACGGAGCTCTGTGCGGCCTTCGGGATCAGCCGCAAGACCGGTTACGAGGTTTTGGAGCGCTATCGGGAGGCGGGCTTTGATGGGCTTGCGCCGCGTTCGCGTGCGCCGCACGTGCACGGCCGCGCGACCTCGGCGGAGGCTGGTGCAGCGGATTGTCGCGTTGCGGCGGGAGCGGCCCCGCTGGGGACCGAAAAAGGTGCGCGCGGAGCTGATGCGACGGGAGCCGAGACGCTCTGGCCGGCGCCGAGCACGATCGGGATAGTCCTGGCGCGCGGGGCTCATCGAGGCGCGCGGGCGTCGGCGCAGCCGGGGCCGCAGCGCCGCTGAGCGTGCCGGACGAGCCGAATGCGACGTGGAGCGCGGACTACAAGGGCTGGTTCCGCACGGGTGGCGACCGGCGCTGCGATCCGCTCACGATCAACGACGGCTTTAGCCGGTGCTACCTGGCGTGCACGATCGTGCCGCCGACGACCGAGGGCGCGTGGACGGTGTTCGAGCGGGCGTTCCGGGAGTATGGCCTGCCCGGGCGCATCCGCAGCGACAACGGCGTGCCGTTCTTCACGCGGGTGCGCGGGGCTGAGCCGGTTGAACGTGTGGTGGATCCGGCTTGGCATCGACATCGAGCTGATCGATCCGGGGCAGCCCCAGCAGAACGGCCGACACGAACGCGGCCATGCCACTTTGAAGGCGGAGACGAGCGCGCCGCCGGCGGCGAACCCGGCCGCGCAGCAGGCCCGGTTCGACGCCTTTTGTGGACTACAACACCCAGCAGCCCGCACGAAGCGCTCGGCCAGGAGCCACCGGCTCGGCACTACGCGCCCTCGCAGCGGCCCTATCCGGACCGCTTGCTGGAGCCCGCCTTGGTGCGGCGCGACCACGACGTCCGGAGTGCGCTCCGGCGGCGAGATCAGTGGCGTGGGGAGAGGCTGTTCCTTCAGCGAGTGCTTGGCTGGCCAACCCGTTGGGATCCGTGAACTCAGCGGCGGGGACTGGCTGGTCAGGTTCTTCGACTACGAGCTCGGCGTCATCGAGCGAGCGACCATGAAACTGCGAGCTCCGGGCCGCGCCGGCCGGGGCGGCGCGAAAGCGGAACAGACCGAGAAACTGTTACCCCATCCAACGGTCTATGATGTTACCCATCTATCCGGTTGCTCAGCGCTCACCTCCTCTCCCTCGCCCTCTCCTCCCAAGGAGGCGAGGGGATAAGTATGTGGAGGAGAGGGGATTAGCTACGCCACCGCCGCCCGGCCCAGGCGCACGCTCAGCCACAGGCCCAGCGCCAGCGCGCCGGCAGTCACCGTGCCCAGGATCGGGGCGGCCCAGGCCCAGCCGCCGGCGAGTTCGAACGCCTGGGCGAGCAGGATCGGGCCCATCAGCACGCCGGTGTTGCGCCCGGTCATCATGATCCCGAAGGCGCGCGCGTTCGCCTGTCCCTGGCCGGCGATCCGGCTGGGGGCGGCGAACAGGCAGGTCGGCACGATCCCGGCCCCGATGCCGTAGAGCACCAGCGTGCCCACGCCCCAGACGCCGTCGCCCGCCAGCGGCAGCAGCCCCCAGGTCGCCGCCTGCAGGGCGAGCCCGATCACCAGCAGCCGGCCGATCGGCACGCCGCGCTGGACCAGCCGGCCGGTCATCAGGATCGACGGCAGCATGATCGCGACCGGCAGGGCGTAGCCCAGCAGCGCGCCGTCGACGCTCAGTCCCAAGTCGACGAGGTACTGCGGCAGCCAGGTCATGTAGGCGAAGTACTGCGTCGACCACAGCAGGAACACGCCGGCGGTGACCGTCATCGACACGCCCTGCGCCCGGCTCAGCCGGCCGTCGTCGCCGGCCCGCTGGTCGGCGGCCCGCCGGGCGCCGCCCAGCGCCACCTGGCCGCGCCGCCAGACCACCGCCAGCCACGCCGCCAGCGCGGCCGTCAGCAGCAGGCCCAGGAACCACAGCCCCGGCCAGCCGCTCAGGCGGAAGGCCGGCCCGGCCGCGCCGATCGCCATCAACTGCCCGACCGGGATCCAGGCCGCCGTCGCCGCCACCACCAGCGGCAGGGCGCGCTGGCTGGCGTTGGCGTTGGCCAGCACCGGCCCGGCGATCGCCAGCACGGTGAACGCCACGCCTTCGAACAGCCGCGCGCCCAGCACGGTCGCCCCGGAGTCCCGGCACCGCGAGCGTCACCAGCAGCCCCAGCGTCATCAGCACCAGCGCGGCGGCCACCGGCACGCCGGCCCCACGCTGTGCGATCGTGCGCCCCAGCAGCAGCGACAGCAGCAGCCCGGCGACCGCGTAGGCGGACATGAACCCGCCGGCCAGCCTGGAATCGTAGCCGTAGGCGTCCAGCATCAGCGGCAGGGCGGGCGGCATCTTGAACTGCTGGAACGCGGCGTAGCAGGCGATCGCCAGGCCCAAGGCGACACCGGTCCAGTTGCTGCGTTCTGTCATTTCCGTTCCGGAACGATGGGGTTGGGTGCGGCGGGCGCGCCCTGGCATACACGCCCGTCGCCGGATCGTCACTGCCGTGCCCACCGCAGGGCATGTCAGGATGGCGGCCGCACCGCCCCTTCACGACGCGGTTCCCTTCACGACGAGGTTCCATGACCGCCCTGCGCCCCCGCCTGCGCCGTCTCGCCTTCGGGCTTGCCACCGTGCTCGGCCTGAAGCGCCGCGGGATCTTCATCCCCTACCGCTACGCCGACCGGTTGCCCGCGGCCGGGCGGGCCGACGCCTATCCCCAGCAGGGCGAACTGTTGCGCGGGCGCGAACCGGCGATGCGCGGCTGGCTGGACACGCTGGACGGCTTCGACGCCGATCTGCGCGCGATCCCCGAGACCGGCGGCCCGCCGGCGCCGCGCTGGAACCAGGGCTGGTTCGCCCCGCTGGACGCGGCGATGGCGTATACGGTGGTGCGCACCCGCAAGCCGCGGCGGATCGTCGAGGTCGGCTCCGGCCACTCCACGCGCTTCCTGGCGCGGGCGGTGCGGGACGGCGGGCTTGCCACCGAGATCACCTGCATCGACCCCGAACCGCGCGCCACGCTGGACGGCCAGCCGGTCAGCTTCCGCCGCGAAACGCTGCAGCAGGCCGGGCTCGAAGCCGTGGCCGAGCTGCTGCCGGGGGACCTGCTGTTCGTCGATTCCAGCCACGTGCTGGCGCCCGGCAGCGACGTCGATCTCGTGCTCACGCAGCTGTTGGCGCACCTGCCGCAGGGGGCGCTGGTGCACTTCCACGACATCTTCCTGCCCGACGACTATCCGGCCGCCTGGGCCTGGCGCGGCTACAACGAGCAGTCGGGCGTGGCGGCGATCCTGACGGCCGGCTGGCGCGTGCTGTTCGCCAGCCACTACGCGGCGACGCGGATGGACGCGCGGGTGCGCGCGGGGACGCTCGGCCAACTCGCCGGGGCCGGGGCCGCGATCCCGAGCAGCCTGTGGCTGGAGAAAACCGCCGGCCGGCTGTAGCGGCGCCCGCCGGTCGCGGCAGCGGCGGCTACTTCAGGTCGACCAGCACCGGGACGTGGTCGCTCGGCCGGTCCCAGGCGCGCGCCTCAGCGAGCACGTGATGGTGCCGCAGATGCTCGGCCAAGGGCGGGGTGACCCAGACGTGGTCCAGGCGCCAGCCGTAGTTCTTCTGGAACGACTGCGGGTGGCGGTAGCCCCACCAGGTGAACAGGAACTCCTCCGGCGGCACGAACCGCCGGCCGACGTCGACGAACCCGCCGGCATCCAGCAGGCCCGCCATCTTTTCCGATTCGAGCGGGGTGTGGCCGACCTGCCGCTTGATCTTCTTGTGGTTCCAGACGTCGTTCTCCAGCGGCGCGACGTTGAAGTCGCCCAGGATCGCGACCTTACGCCCCGACAGGCGCGCATCGCGCGCCCAGGCCGTCATCTCCTCCAGGAAACCCAGCTTGTGGGCGAACTTGAGGTTCTTCTCCGGGTCCGGGTCAGGGCCGCCGGAGGGGACGTAGAAGCAGTGCAGCTCGAAAGCGTCTGGGAAGGTCACCTTCAGGTGGCGGCTGTCGCCCTGGCCCCACCAGTCCCAGCGCTCCTCCGCCTCGAACGGCTGGCGGGAGAGGATGGCGACCCCGTTGTACGACTTCTCCCCGCGCACCGCGACGTGGCGGTAGCCGAGCTCGGCGGCGTGCGCGTAGGGGAAGGCGTCGTCGGTGACCTTGGTTTCCTGCAGGCAGATGACGTCCGGCTTCGCGTCCTGCACCAGCTGGTCCAGACAGTGCAGACGGATCCGGATGGAATTGACGTTGTAGGTGGCAACACGCATGGCCGGCGCAAGCTAGAGCGAAATCGGGCAAGGTGGAATCACCTTGCTCGTGAATTTTGCTCTACCTCCAGATAGATAGAGCGCGATTCACGCTGAAGGTGGGCTCACCTTCAGCGATCGCGCTCTAGCCGGCCGAGCGGCCCGTCTCAACGGGCGACTGATCGGTTTTCCGGCGAATGTAAGGGCCCCAAACGGAGGAACGCCCGGTCGGGGGGAGGCCGGGCGTTCCAAGCTCCGATCGGAGCCGCGGCGCGAATCGGCAGGGGAACACGTCCGCGCCGCTATGGCCGGTCGTTGCGGATCCGGCCGTTAGTCGAAAAATGGTCCGTGTGGCCGGCGGATCAATGGACGGATCACGAACATATGAGGGCTGTCGCTCGCACACCGAGGCGCGCCTTCCGGCGGCACACGCGATTCCAGCGGTTTGCTCAGGAGACCGCACGCACCCCTGCGACGTTTTGACGCACCCGGGCGCGCGCCCGCGCGGCCTCGGCGAACGCCTGGAACAGCTTGCCGGACACCGCGTTCTCGGTCGCCTTGTATTCCGGATGCCACTGCACCGCCAGCAGGAACCCGGACGCGCCCGGCCAGGACAGCGCCTCCACCGTGCCGTCGGGCGCCCAGCCCTCCAGCTTCAGCGCCGGCGCGATCTCGCGCACCGCCTGGTGGTGCAGGGAGTTCACCTCGACCCGCTCCGCGCCCAGCACCCGGCGCAGCGCGCCGTCGGGCGCCAGCTCGACCGTGTGCCGCGGGCCGTACTGCACGTCCAGGTCGTCCGCCTGCGGCCGGCGATGGTCGTCGCGGCCGTCGACCTCGTGCACTTTCGGGTACAGCGTGCCGCCGAAGGCGACGTTCAGTTCCTGCAAGCCCCGGCAGATCGCCAGCAAGGGCAGGCCGGCTTCGGCCGCCTTGCGGATCAGCGGCAGGGTGAGCGCGTCGCGCGCCGGGTCGTACGGCTCGGCCTTCTCGCTGGGGGCGTCGCCGTAGCGCTGCGGGTGGACGTTGGACGGGCTGCCGGTCAGCACCAGGCCGTCCAGCTTGCCCACCAGATCGTCCAGGTCGATCGCATCCCCCAAGCTGGGCAGCATCATCGGCAGACAACCGGCCGCTTCCGCGACCGCGCGGACGTACTTGTCGCCGATCGTGTGGTAGCTCTGCCCCTCCTTTTCCCAGCGGCAGGCGGGCAGGGCGACGAGCGGGATCGGATCGGTCATGGCCGAGTAGCTAGGCGACCGGGCGCGGACGTGCAAGCAGGGTTTCGTCGGGGTCATGGCGTTGGAAGCCCTCGCCCTCGACGGGAGAGGGAGGGGCCCGCGCGCGTCAGCGCGTGGGAGGGTGAGGGTGGGCTCCTGCGGCGAGGTGGTCTGAACCCGATAGAAAGGT
This sequence comes from Rhodovibrio sp., assembly GCA_034521655.1. Taxonomy (GTDB): domain Bacteria; phylum Pseudomonadota; class Alphaproteobacteria; order Kiloniellales; family Rhodovibrionaceae; genus Rhodovibrio. The sequence goes on along the minus strand of JAXHMD010000043.1, from coordinate 14,825 downwards.
AACACTTGGACCGGATGGATGGGTAACAGGTCAAATGCATGGCGAGGAGGTTCGCCATGCCGTGGAAAGAGACCTGTGCGATGGACGAGAAGGTGCGGTTCGTAGTGGCGTACCAGAAGGCGGAGCAGTCGATGACGGAGCTCTGTGCGGCCTTCGGGATCAGCCGCAAGACCGGTTACGAGGTTTTGGAGCGCTATCGGGAGGCGGGCTTTGATGGGCTTGCGCCGCGTTCGCGTGCGCCGCACGTGCACGGCCGCGCGACCTCGGCGGAGCTGGTGCAGCGGATTGTCGCGTTGCGGCGGGAGCGGCCCCGCTGGGGACCGAAAAAGGTGCGCGCGGAGCTGATGCGACGGGAGCCCGAGACGCTCTGGCCGGCGCCGAGCACGATCGGGGATATCCTGTGGCGCGCGGGGCTCATCGAGGCGCGCGGGCGTCGGCGCAGGCCGGGGCCGCAGCGCCCGCTGAGCGTGCCGGACGAGCCGAATGCGACGTGGAGCGCGGACTACAAGGGCTGGTTCCGCACGGGTGACAACCGGCGCTGCGATCCGCTCACGATCAACGACGGCTTTAGCCGGTACTACCTGGCGTGCACGATCGTGCCGCCGACGACCGAGGGCGCGTGGACGGTGTTCGAGCGGGCGTTCCGGGAGTATGGCCTGCCCGGGCGCATCCGCAGCGACAACGGCGTGCCGTTCTCTTCACGCGGGTGCGCGGGGCTGAGCCGGTTGAACGTGTGGTGGATCCGGCTTGGCATCGACATCGAGCTGATCGATCCGGGGCAGCCCCAGCAGAACGGCCGACACGAACGCGGCCATGCCACTTTGAAGGCGGAGACGAGCGCGCCGCCGGCGGCGAACCCGGCCGCGCAGCAGGCCCGGTTCGACGCCTTTTGTGTGGACTACAACACCCAGCGCCCGCACGAAGCGCTCGGCCAGGAGCCACCGGCTCGGCACTACGCGCCCTCGCAGCGGCCCTATCCGGACCGCTTGCTGGAGCCTTGGTACGACGCCGACCACGAGGTGCGCAAAGTGCGCTCCGGCGGCGAGATCAAGTGGCGTGGGGAGAGGCTGTTCCTCAGCGAGTGCTTGGCTGGCCAACCCGTTGGGATCCGTGAACTCAGCGGCGGGGACTGGCTGGTCAGGTTCTTCGACTACGAGCTCGGCGTCATCGAGCGAGCAACCATGAAACTGCGAAGCTTCGGGCCGCCCCGGCCGGGGCGGCCCAAAGCGGAACAGACCGAGAAAACTGTTACCCATCCAACCGGTCTATGATGTTACCCATCTATCCGGTTGCTCAGGATTTCCCCAGGGCCCCTCACCCTGTCCCTCTCCCGTCAAGCTACGGGATTCACGCATTTGCGGATTGGAGGTCGTCGAGGGCCTGAGCGTAGCCTTTGAGGCGTTCTGCGAATTTGTCCCAGCCGTCGCGCATGGTCTTGGGGCCTGGGGGTTTGTAGTAGCAGTTCCAGCCGCCGCATCGCGCGACGATCCAGGACAGCCAGGCCAGGGAGTGTTTGGGGTGCGGGTTCTGCTGGCGCGCGGTGCGGCCTTCCAGGCGCCGGCCGATCGCCTCGGCCAGGGGCAGCAGGTCGGCCTCCAGCAGGTCGCTGGCCGGGCGGTCGGAGCCGTCCCGGGCGTCCACCAGCTGAAGCGTGCGCACGCCCGCGATCAGCGCGAGCGCGCCCAACTTGAACAGGTGATCCCGGCGCTCGGCCTGCACCTGCTCCAGCTGCACGCCGTGACGCTTCATCGCCCGGAACACCTGCTCGATGCGCCAGCGCTGGCGGTAGACGTCGGCGACCTCCAGCGCCTGCTCGGCGGTGTCGACCGGCAGCGTGGTCAGCAGCCGCCAGCACACCGCCTGCTTGCCCGGCGGCGGATCGGGCTCGCGCACCTCCACCAGGTTGAGCCGCAGGCTGGCGGGCACGTCCCGGTCCGCGCTCGCCGGCCGCGCCAGCTCGAGCGGACCGGCGCGCAGCTCGACCCGCGCCACCCGGCTGTCGGCCCCGGGGGTGCGCGGGGCGATCGCGACCTGCGCCCGGCTCAGCACCGGCCAGGACGCCGCGCGCGCCCGCAGGCGCCCGCCGTCGCCCAGCTTGCGGTCGTGGCGCGCCCGGACCACCAGATCCAGCCCCGCCGGCCGGCGCGCGAACGGCGTGTAGATGTCGGCCTCGCGGTCGGCCACCATGACCACCTGGTCCGCCCCGGCCAGCCGCTCGGCGGCCGTCTGCGCGCCGCTCAGCCAGCGCTGCGATTCCTTCTGCGCCTGCGGGCGGGTGTGCCGCGCGCTGGCCGCGCCGTCCGCCGCGCGCGTCCAGATCTCCGCGCTCACCGCGCCCAGCACCGCATCCGCGTCGCGCTCCACCGCGATCACCGGGTGCACGAAGAACGCCGGCGACCGGCCGTCGGTGCCCGGCCCCAGATCGTGCTGGCGCCGGCGCTGCTGGCCGAAGTTGACTTCCGTGGTGTCCTGCACCGCCAGCACCCGCCGGCCGCGCGCCGCCGCGGCGGTGTGCTCGCACGCCGTGGCCAGCATCTCCTCCACACTGACCTGCTCGGCGCTCAGAAAGCGCTGGTAGCGCATCTCCCCAGCCCGATCGCCGCCCAGCTTGCGCAACACCAGCGAGCCGCCATGCACCGCACGCTCCACCAGCTCCGCACCGACCTCCGCCCGGCGCCGGTCGCCGAAATACCCGATCCCGGTCATCCTCACCCCAAGAAATCGTGGACAAACCCACCGAGTCAGAGCAGCACCACAACATCAAGGGAAATCCGTGAACCCCGTAGCCTCACGGCGCAGAGGAACCCGCCGAGCACGCCGTTCGGCCCTGTGGGCGTTGGCCTAGATCACGTCGTCGGTGCCGTGCAGCTTGTCGAGCTGGCGGCGTTCGCGTTTGGTCGGGCGGCCGGCGCCCTTCGGGCGTTCGGCGCCGGGCGGCGGGGCTTTGCCGGTCTTGGGCTTGGGCTGCGGCGGGTCGAGGTCGGTGAACAGCGTGCGGGCTTCCGGCGCCGGGCCGCGCCGGGTGCCCAGCGCCTCCACCCGGATCACCCGGATGGTGCGGCCCTGCTGGAAGGTCAGGACGTCGCCGACGCGCACCGACCGGTTGGGCTTGTCGGTCTTGTCGCCCGACAGCCGGATGCCGCCCTGGACCGCTTTCGCCGCCAGGCTCCGGCTTTTGAAGAAGCGCGCCTGCCAGAGCCACTTGTCCGCGCGGATGCCGGGCGCGTTCGGGTCCGGCTTGGGCGGCTCGGGTGCCTCGACCGTGGCGTCGCTCTCCGCACCCTGGGCAGCCGGATCGGGGTCGGGCTGATCCGGGGCCGTGGGATGGCGCGTCTGGTGGTCGCGCTGATCGGTCATGCGGGGCCGGTCTCCCTCGCGTGCGGTCACTTGGCGGCGGTCACTTGGCGGCGGTCACTTGGCGAAGGTGATGTCCTTCAGCTTGGCGAACGGGTGGTTGGGGTCGACCTCGGCCGGCCGCGGCTTGCGGTCGGGCTTGCCCTGCGGCTTCCCCTGCGGCTTTCCCTGGGGCTTGCCGTGCGGCTTGCCCTTATGCCCCCGGTCCTTCTTGCCCTTGGCGGGCTGGCTGCGGGCCGACTTGCCGCCGTCCTTGGCCGGCTGCGCCGCGCCCGGCTCGGTCTCGGCGGACATCTCCGCGGGCGCGCTTGGTCGGACGTCTCGGCCGACGCCTGGGCGGCCGGCGCGGCGGCCGGTTGGTCGCCTTTGGGCTTGCGCCGGCGCCGCCGTCGCGCCGGTTTCGCTGGCCCGGTTGCCTCGGCCTCGCCGTCCGGCGGCGGCGTCGTGTCGGCGGCGTCCGCGGGCGCTTGGCTTGCGCCGCCGGCTTCTTCGCCGGCGCGCGGCGGCTTCATCTCGGGGCCGGTCGGGCGTCGGCGGTCTGGGCGTCGGCGGTCTGGGCGGTGTCGGCGTGCGCGCCGTCGCCCGTGGCGGCCGCCGGTGCCTTGGCGGGCTGCTTGCGCGGGGCCGGCTTGCGCTTCTCGGCCTTCGGCTTGCCCTTGGGGCGGAACGCCGGCGCCTCGCCGTCGCGGCCGAACGGGTGGTAGTCCAACAGCGGCAGCGCCAGCTCCAGCGCCGCCCGGTCGCCGTCGACGATCTGCGCCAGCTCGCCCACCGGGGTGAACGGGCCGGCGGGGTTCAGCTTGTGCAGCGCGCCCGCCAGGCGTTCCAGCGCGTCGACGCGCACCGCGACGGCGGATTCCGCCGTGCGCGCCCGCGACCGGCCGCGGCGCGGCGGTTCGATCCGCCGGTAGCCGAGCGCACGGCAGATGGCGTCGTCCAGGTCCTGGCCCGGGCGGATCACCGCGTCCCGGCTGGTCGGCAGGGAGTCCAGCGGCACCCCGCGGTACAGGCTGGTCAACAGCGCCTTCATCTTGATCGCGCGCGGGTGCAGCAAGGCGGGCAGCCACAGGCTCTGCCGGCCGATCCGCACGCCCAGCTGGCTCAGCTGCTTGCGCTCGTCCTTGCCCAGTTCGCGCACGTGGGTGGCGACGTCCGAGCGGTCCAGCACGCCCAGCGCCTCGACCAGCTGGAACGCCAGGCCGCGGGCGCGCGCCGGCAGCTCCGCCTCGGCCAGGGTGAACAGCTGGGCCAGCTTGTTGCGCCGGTGCCGGTCGAACCAGTCGGCGAGGCGCTTGCGCACCCGCTCCCGCTGGGCGCCGTCCAGGAAGTCGCTGTCGAGCGCGACCACCTTGGGCTTGAGCGGCGTTTCGCCCGTCTCCAGCCGGCCGACCAGCTCGCCGCGCCAGGTCAGGCGGCCGTCGTCGGTGAGCGCGATCGCGCCGTCGTTGTCGCTCTCCAGCTGCTTGATCCGGCGCGGGATCTCGGTCGACAGCGCGCGCCGGGCGGCGGCCTGCAGCGGGCGCTTGTCCTCGCCCTTCGCCTCGGCGTCCAGCTCGAAGGTCAGGCCGTGCAGCCGGCCGACGTACTCGCCCTCGACCAGCACGTCGCCGCCGCGCCGGACCGCGCCGATCAGGTCGGACCCGTCTTTCAGCCGCTTCATCAGCGTGGCCGAGCGGCGGTCGACGAAGCGGTTGGTCAGGGTGTCGTGCAGCGCGTCCGACAGGTTGTCCTCGATCTGCCGGGCGCGCGCCTGCCAGTGCGCGCTGTCGTGCAGCCAGTCGCCGCGGTGGGTGATGTAGGTCCAGGTCCGGATGTAGGCGATTCGTTGCACAAGCGTATCGATATCGCCTTCGGTCTTGTCCAGCTGCTCCAGCTGCTTGGCGACCCAGTCCTCCGGCAGCGCGCCGTCCGGGCGCATCAGGTAGCGGTAAATCTGCGCCAGCAGGCGGGTGTGCTGGTCGGACAGCACCTTGCGGAAGTCGGGGATCTGGCAGACCTCCCAGAGCAGCCGGACCGCGCCCTGGTTGGTCGCCATCTCGGCGATTTCGGGATCGCGCGCCAGCTGGCAGAGGACGTTGTAGTCCTCGGCGTCGCGCGCCTTGGTCAGCGCGGCGGCCGGCGGGGCGGCCTCCAGGCTCTTGATCAGCGCCTGCGGCGACTTGAAGTCCAGCTCCCGGTTGCGCCAGCACAGCGATTCCACCGGCTCGAAGGCGTGGTGCTCGACCGCATCGACGATCTCGGGCTCGATCTCGCCGATGTTGTTGGTGGTGCCGAAGGTGCCGTCGGACATGTGCCGGCCGGCGCGCCCGGCGATCTGGCCCACCTCGGGCGCGGTCAGGCGCCGGGGCATCCGCCCGTCGAACTTGTTCAGCCGCGCGAAGGCGACGTGGTCCAGGTTCAGGTTCAGGCCCATGCCGATCGCGTCCGTCGCGACCAGGTAGTCGACCTCGCCCTCCTCGAACATCTGCACCTGGGCGTTGCGGGTGCGCGGCGACAGCGCGCCCAGCACCACCGCCGTGCCGCCGCGGTTGCGGCGCATCAGCTCGGCCGTGGCGTAGACGTCGGAGGCGGAGAAGGCCACCACGGCCGAGCGCGCGGGCAGCTTGGTGAGCTTGCGCGCGCCGTCGTAGCGCAGGGTCGACAGGCGCGGGCGCGAGGAGATCTCCGCGCGCGGCACCAGTTCGCGGATCATCGCGCGCATGGTGTCGGAGCCCATGAACATCGTCTCCGACAGCCCGCGGGCGTGCAGCAGCCGGTCGGTGAACACGTGGCCGCGTTCGGGATCGGCGCACAGCTGGATCTCGTCGACGGCCAGGAACTCGACCGGCCGGTCGACCGGCATGGATTCGACCGTGCACAGGAAATACCGCGGGTTGGGCGGCAGGATCTTCTCCTCGCCGGTCACCAGCGCGACCTGCCCGCGGCCCTTCTTCTGCACGACCTTGTCGTAGTTCTCGCGCGCGAGCAGGCGCAGCGGAAAGCCGATCATGCCGGAGGTGTGCCCCAGCATGCGCTCGATCGCGAGGTGCGTCTTACCGGTGTTGGTCGGGCCGAGCACGGCCTTGACCGTTCCGGGCCCGGTATCGGGGCGCGGGGTGTGGGTCAGCATGATGGCCGCAGGATCGGATACGCGGGCGCGCGGTGCAAGGATGCGGGCGAGTGAGATCAGCGCACGCGATTGTCTGGGTTTGCGACCTGCACTAGCCACGTGTTAGGCGTATCCGGTAGGATCGGCGAGAGCGTACCCTTACCGGCTATCAAATTTGATCTGTCGAGTATCGCCGGACAATTCATATCCAACGCTAACATCGATTTCAATTTTGTTGGCAGGAAAAACCTTAAAGTTTCAGGTGCTTCACGCTTATCGCCAATATCCTGGGAAATTTTTTCAGCAACATCTCTGAGTGAGGATGGATCCCCGCGAACGATTGCTTCCATTAATTTCGCATCGTCAGGATAATGTTCTGAGATATCAGGGGTTTCGCGCCGTATATCACCTATGCAAGCTGGTCCTATAAAGTGTTGCATAATAAACCAAGACAAAGGTAGTGCGCTGACAAAGGACATTCTATGGAGTTCCAAAATCTTACGGTTTGGCTCCATGTCATCAACAACCCAAAGACCATCATTAATTGTTCCCCGAACATCCTTGAAACCAATTATAGAAGGCAAATCCCAACGCATCATGGTATCAATTCCAAGCCAAATTTTGTGTGTAGGTATTGAATTTTCTGCGAAAGCTCGGCATCGACTTTATTCAGCAGGTGGTGTATACAAAAAATATTTTACACGATCAAAACCTATAATTCTCCTTAGAGCCCAAATACGAGCGCTCTGTTGACGATCAATAGATTTAAATGTAGAAAAAAATCATAAGAACGCTTTTTCGGGCCCATGAAAAGACGCTTAGCTTGTAGGAGATATGATTTCGTCCATGATACTTTAGCGAAGAAGATCATTGAAAAGTTCAATATTTAACAATATCAACATTGCAAAACATCCTTGAAGTGCTGAATGTTGCATAAATTTCAAATATTGGTTGTTCCCTTGGCGGTAAGCTTTTGGAAAGTTCTGGTTTACGACGTATTAAATGTCCGGTGCATTTAACATCCTGAACTGGTTTCAGCTGTGCATCCAGAACAAAGAAACTTGAGTATTCAAACGCTCATAAGGGCGGATTTTTGCACCGTTGATTTATACGCAACGTGGAAATGACGCCAAAAATGTTGAAGTGAACGGCGGTACATCTTCATTCTGGCGTCAGCGTCCGTCCATCAAGGTGTTTAGAACTGGAAGCTCTATGTTACGTCAAGGCGAAATTTTTCCGAGAGCTTGAAGAGCACCGCCAGGGCTTGGTCCTTGATGCGATTCAGCTGGCGCCCTGGAAACTGGGAACACGCCCAGAATGTCGGCAACCCGACCGTCGTCGCCGGCGAGCGGCATGGCCAGGCGTGCGTAGCGGATGAACTCCTTGCCCTGCCGAACTCGACCGTGCCCTGGTCGAGGTTGCCGTTCACCAGGGTCACGCGGACCTCGCGGTAGCCCTGGCAACCGCCGGGCAGCTGGTGGGCGGTGGCGGTCTCGCCGCACCGTCTCGCCGGTGAAGTCGCGGCGAAATCGCATCGACCACGCCGATTACGACCACGCCGTAGCGAAGTCGCGCCATGCCTTCGAGCATCTGGGCGGGATCGGGAAGGCCAGAGGGTCACACCGGCACATCGACAACATCGGAAGGCTTGAGCCGGCCACAACACCCTCGGGCACGAGGCCACACCAATCACCTGGAACACCGCAGCCAGGGGCAGAGCAGGTGTGGACCTGGGCAGAACTTCATTGGTCACGTCCGGGGACACACAGCGCCACCGCGGCTGAACACAGGGCAAGGCCAGCGTGAACACAGCAAGCCGGCCATCGAAGCTGGGCACTCGCTCTGATGCAGTTCGGCTTTCCAATCACCAATGATTCAGCCACTCCCAGACGGAAGAGCCCGAGCCCGGCGTCTGGACACCATCCGGGCAGCGTCGGACCAGCAGTCACAGCTCCAAGCAAACAGCATCACCAATCTCCCCCACTCGCCTGGCGCCTCCCCACCCGACACAACGCTGGACTGGCCCCCCACCTGGGACTCGATGGCTTCCCCACCGGCAGCGCAGCACGTGACGCAGCAGTGCATCTTCTTCCAGGGTGGTGGTCTCGGTGGACTGCGGTTGAAGTCGATCTCGGACAGCCACGCGATGCCTTTGATGGACCAGCCGACTCCAGCCAGCGCACGTCCTCCCCACCAGGATGGATGGGGTCATCACAGTCAGGCACTGGATCCAAGCCACGGCCCAGGACAGAGTGGCCAGTGGGATAGTTCAGGGCTGCCAAGCCCGCCGGGCAGCAACACCCATTGGGGCACCACACACCACGACACCACCGGATGCAGCTCGAGCCAGTCCCACGCAGCCTCCATTCTGAGAACACATCCGGATTGAGCAATCACAGGTGTTTTGACCAGCAAGACAAAGGGCGAGGGCATGATGGTTCACGGTTCAGCCAGCAGGCAGGGGAGTTGCAAGGCAAGGCGGGACACGGGAACACCGCCGCTTCTGCCGTTCAGCTGTCCCGCGCGCAAACAAACAGCGGGGAAGCCGTTGGGACCGCGCTCTGGGGATGCACAGCGCGGGACCGGGGTCTTGACCACGGCGTGCGAGCCAGGCCCGTGCCGCTGACCAAGCGGCACGAAGGCGACCGGCAGGACGCCCCGGCTGCACAGCGCTGCCGCCCGGCGCGTCCTTGGTCACCAGGCGCAAGCTCCTGACGCGCCCGGCCAGCGTCGCACGGGCCGCCGCCGGCCGCGGCACCGGGGATCACCACGGCCGGCCACGGGGGCGAGCTGCGTCGGCCACCCGGTGTCCGCGAACTTCCGGCGCGGCGGCGGCGGTCACCGCGATCGCGTCGAACGGCGCGTCCTCCGGCCGGCCGCGCGAGCCGTCGCCGGCGATCACCCGGACGTTGGCGTAGCCGAGTTCGCCCAGCCGCTGCGCGGGCGGTTTCCGCCAGCTCCGGCACCGCCTCGATGCTGATCACCTCGCCCGCCAGTTCGGCCAGCATGGCGGCCTGGTAGCCGCAGCCGGTGCCGATCTCCAGCACCCGGCTGTCGGGCCCGGGCCGGCACAGCTGGGTTGTGATCGCGACGATGTAGGGCTGGCTGATCGTCTGCCCGTGGCCGATCGGCAGCGGCCGGTTGGCGTAGGCGTCGGCCGCGGTCGCGTTCGGGCACGAACAGGTGCCGGGGCACCCGCTCCAGCGCGGCGCGCACGTCGGCGTCCAGCCGGTCGAAGCCGAGCGCGCCCGCGGTCTGGCGCGGACCTCGCGGGCCACCGTCTCGGCGAGCTGCCGGCGCTCGTCCGCGCGCGGAGTCGGGCCCGTCGGCGGCCGGGGATCGGGCGTTCGCTGCCGTCGTCTCGGGCCATCGCGCGGCGGCCTCGTTCTCGCAGTTCCTCTGTCGGAGGTCGGATGCTTGGCGCCGTCGTGTGCGTGGGCCGGCATGACGCGTCGCGCGCGCGGCTACTTGCAAGCCGGGGCCCCGCGACCACATATGCCAGCTAGTCCGACGGCGCCGCCGTCAGCGCGCCCAGCGCTGAAGCGCCGGCGCAAGGCGGCTGGCGCAGTCTCGCGCAGTCCCAACGACCCGGACCCGACGATCGGACCCAACACTCGGACCCAACGTCGGGCTGGGCCATCGCGGGCCGCGACCCGGCGCCGCGGACCCCGAAGACGCCGAAGCGACCGACCACGAACACGCATGAAGGACGGGTGAGCCCCCATGGCGAAGGAGACGCATAGCTTCCAGGCAGAAGTCAGCCGACTGCTGGATATCGTCGCGAACTCGCTCTACTCGAACAAGGAGGTGTTCCTGCGCGAGCTGATCTCGAACGCCTCCGACGCCTGCGACAAGCTGCGCTACCAGGCGATCACCAATCCGGAGCTGACCCAGGACGATCCGGACTTCCGGATCAACGTCGTGCCCACCAAGGAAGCGCGCACGATCGCCGTGATCGACAACGGCATCGGCATGAACCGCGAGGACCTGGTGGAGAACCTGGGCACGATCGCGAGCTCGGGCACGCTCAAGTTCGTCGAGCAGCTGCAGCAGTCCGGCGACAGCGACAAGGCGAGCCTGATCGGCCAGTTCGGCGTCGGCTTCTACGCCGCCTTCGTGGTCGCCGACAAGGTCGAGGTGGAAACCCGCAAGGCGGGCGAGAGCCAGGGCTACCGCTGGATCTCCGACGGCCGCGGCGAGTTCACCATCGAGGAGACCGACGAGGCGCCGGCCCGCGGCACCCGGGTGCGCCTCACCCTGAAGGAGGGCGAGGACGAGTTCCTGGAGGATCAGCGGATCCGGCAGATCGTCCAGACCTACTCCGACCACATCGCGATCCCGATCCTGCTCGGCGAACGCGCGGATGACGAAGGCAACGGCCCGGACCAGCTGAACACCGCCTCCGCGCTGTGGACCCGGCCGAAGTCGGAGATCACCGATCAGCAGTACACCGAGTTCTACCACCACGTCGCGCACGCCCTGGACGAGCCGTGGCTGCGCCTGCACTTCAAGGCGGAGGGCAAGCTCGAGTACACCTGCCTGCTGTTCGTGCCCACCCAGCAGCCCTACAACCTGTTCCACCCGGACCGGCAGCACGGCGTGAAGCTGTACGTCCGGCGGGTGTTCGTCACCGACCAGTGCGAGGAGCTGGTCCCGGCCTACCTGCGCTTCCTGCGCGGCGTGGTCGACAGCGAGGACCTGCCGCTGAACATCTCCCGCGAGATGCTGCAGCACAACCCGACGGTGGCGAAGATCCGCCAGACCCTGGTCAACCGCGTGCTGAGCGAGCTGAAGAAGAAGGCCGACAAGGAGCCGGAGGAATACCAGACGTTCTGGGAGAACTTCGGCGCGGTCCTGAAGGAAGGCCTGTACGAGGACCAGGAGCACAAGGACCAGCTCCTGGAACTGGCGCGCTTCCGTTCCAGCGAGCGCGACGGCCCGATCTCGCTTGCCGACTACGTGCAGAACATGAAGGAGGGCCAGCAGTCGATCTACATCATCACCGGCGACGACCTGGAGACGCTGAAGAAGTCCCCGCAGCTGGAGGGCTTCAAGGCCAAGGGCGTCGAGGTGCTGCTGCTGGCGGACGCGATCGACGACTTCTGGACCTGGATGGTCGGCGAGTACCAGGGCTACCAGATCAAGTCGGTCACCCGCGGCGCGGCCGAGCTGGACGACATCAAGTCCGGCAAGGACGACGAACGCGACGACAGCGCGGACGACAACAAGCAGGACCAGCCGAAGGACAGCCAGGTCGGCACGCTGGTCGCCTTCCTGAAGACCGCGCTGGAAGACGAGGTGAAGGACGTCCGCTCGACCCAGCGGCTGACCGACAGCGCCTGCTGCCTGGTCGCCGACGAGGGCGACATGGACATCCACCTGGAGCGGATGCTGCGCCAGCACGGCCAGAGCGTGCCGACCAACAAGCGGATCCTGGAGATCAACCCCAAGCATCCGCTGATCCAGCGCCTGGCCGAACGCGCCAGCGGTGGCGACCAGCAGGCCGGCAACGGCGGCGCGAACGGCGGCGGCGACCCGATGACCGACGCCGCCTGGCTGCTGTTGGACCAGGCCCGGATCGTCGAGGGCGAGACGCCCAGCGACCCGGCGGCCTTCGCCCGGCGGATGAGCCAGCTGGTCGCCAAGGGCCTGGCGGCGTAGTGCGCTTGCCTTGGATCAGGTCGGTATCGGACAGGGGCGGTTCCCGGCCGGGAGCCGCCTTTCTCTTGGTGAGCGGTTGCGGGATATGATCCGGCACCGGTCCGGCGCGCCGCCGGTCGACCGCGGTATCGGTATTTGGCGGACCGCCGCCCGGCACCGTACAGTCATGCCGTCCAGCCGAGGGGAGACCCGCCGATGAGCGAAGATCCGGGCAAGCACAACGACGGGGACAATGGCGCTGGCGGCGACGGCGGCGGTGCTGGCGAGGACACCTTCATCGACCGGCACCTGGGCAAGATCGTCGCCGCCGCCCTGGTGATCGGCCTGCTCGGCATCGCCGCGCGCGCGCTGGTGGCGTGACCCGCGTCCGCGCTTGCCCGCGCCGCCGCGCGCGGCCACTTGTCGGGATCACAGGCATAACGGCGGCGGCACGATGACGATCGACGACCCCGGATCCGACACTGGTCAGCCGGCTTCCGATCCCGGACACCGCGCGTGGCCGGCGCGGGTCGGCCTGCGGGCGCCCACCGGCGCCTTGCTTTACGCGCTGCTGGCGCTGTTGCCGCTCGCGCTCGCCGTGCCGCTCCGGGACCGGCCCGTGATCGACGAGGTCGCGACGTCGCTTGGGCTGGTCGCGTTCTCGATCGCGCTGTTGGAGTTTGCCCTGTCCGGCCGCTTCCAGCGGGTATCCGGGCGGATCGGCGTCGACCGGACGCTGCGCCTGCACCGGGTCGTCGCCTACACGATGGTCGTCCTGATCGCCCTGCACCCGTTCCTGTACACCAATGCCGAGGTCGATCGCCGGTTCGCGACCGCCCCCTGGTTCACCGGGACGGAGCCGAACCTAGGCCTGGAACCGCTGCCGCTGTGGACCGGCACGCTGGCCTGGATCCTGGTCGCGGTTCTGGTGGTTACGGCGATCGACCGCACCATCCTGCCCTGCCGCTACGAGACCTGGCGGCGGCTGCACGCGGGCGGCGCCGGTGTGGCGACCGCGCTGGTCGCGGTGCATGCCTTCACCGCCGGCGGCTATAGCGGCGCGCTGCCGCTGTCGGCGTACTGGACCGCGCTGCTGGCCGGGGCCGGCGGGAGCCTGGTCCACGGCTATCTGCTGCAGCCCTGGCAGCAGGCCGGCCACCCCTACACCGTGACCCGGGTGGACCGGGTGGGCGCGCACAGCTGGGAGCTGCGCCTGCACCCGCGCGACGGCCGCGGTTTCGCGTTCCGGCCCGGGCAGCTCGCGTGGATGAAACTGGGCGGCGGGGCGTTCGCCGGCGTCGAACACCCCTTCTCGATCTCCACCGCGCCCGAATCGGCCCCGGAGATCGGCTTCATCATCAAGGAGAAGGGCGACTTCACGAACCGGATCGGCCAGGTGGCGCCCGGTACGCCCGCCTACCTGGACGGTCCACACGGCCATTTCGTCCCGGACGACGCGCCCGTGCCGACGGTCTATATCGCCGTCGGTACCGGGATTGGCCCGGTGCTGAGCCATCTGCGCGCGTTTCGGGCCTCCGGCGACCAGCGGCGGGTCACGCTGATCTACGCCGCCGAATCGCCGGACGCGCTTGTCTGTCGGGCGGAGTTGGCGGCCATGGCGGACACGCTGAACCTGACCTGCCACTTGGTGGTCCGGACGCCGGATGCCAGCTGGACCGGGCACGTCGGATCGATCGACCGCGACCTGCTCGACGCCTGTCTGCCCACACGCGGCCGCGCGGTGCCGCGCTACTTCATCTGCGGTTCGCCTACGATGATGGCCGCAACCGCCCGCACGCTGCGCCGCCTCGGCGTGCCGCGCGGGCGGACCGTCACCGGGTCCTGAACGCCCTCGATGGCCGCGCGCGATGGGCAGGGCCGCATCGATTGGCGACGACACCGAAACTGTCGGGGAAGGTCAATTGGACCTTCCCCGATTGCGCTCTTCCCCCTGACGAGAGGGCAAGACCGGGTTTCGCCGCAGCCCCGCGTCGCGGGCGATCCGGCGGGACGCCGGCATGGCCCCGGAACCGCGCTGGCCGCTACGCCGCCTTGGCGTGCGGGGCCTGGCTCTTCAGACCGGACCAGAGCAGCACGAAGAGCAACATGATGATCACGTTGATGGCCGCCTGGATGCCCATCTGGGTCGGTGTGATCTGGCCCATCGTGGCATAGATGTAGAGCGCGTAGACGATGCCGAGCGCCTGCTCGCCGACCGCGACCCAGATCAGGCCGAGGTAGCGCAGCGGCTCCAGCAGCATGAAGGCGTACATCGCCGCCAGCAGCACCATCACCATGCCGTACTGCGTGCTCATGGCGAGCAGCGGATCGCTCCAGCCGCCCTCGGCGCTCCAGCCGATCGAGTTGGCGCCGACCTCCGGCCAGAAGGTGGAGAGCGCGCCGAACGCCAGGTGCCAGACCACCCAGACCGCCAGCAGCGCGCGCAGGACATTGAGACGCGACATGATTATCGTACCCCCTCAAGGTGTTTGCCGTTGAACGCGTTAAGTCCTCGTCGACGAGTTAAATGGCGTCAAGGGAGGAGTGGAGAAAGGGGCGGGATGCTTTTCTACCCGCCGCTCACCATCGACTTGATCTGCCGGTTGGCGACCGCGAGCATGGCGAGGTCGGGGGTGCCGGCCGAGCGCAGTTCGGTCACCAGCTGTTCGGTGCGGGTGACCAGGGCCTGACGGTTCCGCGCCCAGGCCTCCACCGCGTCGGCGCCGTTGCCGCCGGCGGCCTG
>JAXHMD010000042.1:0-109097 GCA_034521655.1 Rhodovibrio sp. | reverse complement strand
CGGAGTTGGAGACGGAGCAGGCGGCGTTCCGCGATGTCCAGGCCCACGGCCGGGAGGCGCTGGCGCAGGTCGCGGACGAACTCGGCGTCTCGGTCGGGACGCTGGATGAGATGCTCGCGGCCTCGGACCGTTTTTCGAGGTGCTGCAAGAGCGGGCCGCGTCGGCCGGCGGGTCGATCTCGCTTCAGGTGTCGATGCCCGGGCATGAGACGGTGATCGCGGAAAGGCTGCGCGACCTCCACGACGTGGACGAGACACAGGAAGCTAGCGGGCATCCGCCAGCCGGCGCACCGGCTAGACCCCCTTCCCTCGGCGCCCTGAGCCGCCTACCTTGCCAGCTCAGGTATTCCGGCGTCCGCGAGGAGCGGCGCCGCGGCAGGCCAGCGAGCGCGCGCCAGCAAGCACACATTCGGCGCGGAGGCAGCGATGTTCATTCAGACGCAGGCGACCAACGATCCCGACACCATCGAATTCGTGCCCGGGCGCGAGGTCTACGGCGCGGGGCCGATCGCGTTCTCCGGCCCGGAGGAAGCGCGCAAGTCGCCGCTGGCCGCGCGGCTGTTCGAGCTGGAGCAGGTGCGCGGCGTGCAGCTGAACGGCGAGAGCGTCGCGGTCACCAAGGCGCCCAACGCCGAGTGGCTGACCCTCAAGCCGCACGTGCTGGCCGGGATCATGCAGCACTTCACCTCCGGCCAGCCGGTGATCGAGGACCCCGCCGGCAGCGGTGCCAACGGTGGTGACGGCGCCAGCGCCAACGGCGCCTCGGCCAACGGCGGCGCGGATGCGGCCCAGCACGTCGCGAGCGCGGGCAAGGAGCCGGTCTCCGACGCCGACGAGGAGCTGATCGAGCAGGTGAGCGAACTGCTGGAAACCCGGATCCAGCCGGCGATCGAGCAGACCGGCGGCGAGGTCGAATTCCACTCCATGGTGGGCGGCACGGTGAACCTCAAGCTGGAGGGCAGCGCGTATGCCATGCTCTCCCAGATCGAGAACATGCTGCGCCACTACGTGCCCGAGGTGGAGAAGGTCCAGGACTACCAGGACGCGATCGAGAAGCCCGGCCTGCAGACCGAGGCCGGCCAGGCGGTCAAGCAGGTGCTGGACGAGCGGATCAACCCCGCGGTCGCCGGGCACGGCGGCCACATCGCCCTGATCGACGTCCAGGGGTCGCGCGTCTACGTCCGCCTGGAGGGCGGCTGCCAGGGCTGCGGCATGGCCGGCGTGACGCTCAAGCAGGGGATCGAGAACGAGATCAAGCGCTACGTGCCGCAGATCGAGGAGATCCTGGACGTGACCGACCACGCCAGCGGCTCCAACCCCTACTTCCAGCCCGGCAAGGGCGGCGGCGAGTCGCCGGTCGCCTGAGCGGTTCATTTAAGAAGGGTCACCACCAAGGCACCAAGACACCAAGGTGGCGAAGGGGTTTCCACCACAGAGGGCACGGAGAACACGGAGCTCCGCGGAAAAAAGCGAAGATTAACCACAGAGACACAGAGACACAGAGATAGCGCGGCGCCGGGATGGCTGGGCTTCCCAGCAAGCAGCGACAAGCCGCGCTATCGAGGTTGGGTTGCGCGCTTCGCGCGCGAAAGTTTTCTCTCTGTGTCTCTGTGGTCCGTCTTAGCTTCGCTTCCTCCGTGTCCTCCGTGCCCTCCGTGGTGAAACCCCTTCACCTTCCTTGGTGCCTTCGTGTCTTGGTGGTGAATAGACATCCATGAAGGTCTGCCTGATCTCCACCTACGAGCTGGGCCACCAGCCCTACGGCATCGCCGCACCCGCGCGCTGGCTGGCGGACGAAGGCGCGGAGGTGCGGGCGGTCGATCTGGCGGTGGACTGCCTGGACGAGGACGCGGTCCAAGGCGCCGGGCTGATCGCGATCCACCTGCCGATGCACACCGCCACGCGTCTGGCCGCCGCCGCGCTGCCCAAGGTGCGCGCGCTGAACGATGCACGCGCACCTGTGCTTCTACGGCCTCTACGCCAGCGTCAACGAGGGCTACCTGCGCGAGCTGGGCGCCGACACGGTGGTCGCCGGCGAGGTCGAGGGCGCGCTGGTCGAGCTGTACCGCCGCCTGACCGGCGCAGGCGATGCCGAGGAGACGCCGGACGGGGCCTCGGCCGTGCGGCTGGACAAGCAGCGCTACCGCGTGCCCCGGCGCACGGAGCTGCCGGACCTGGACCGCTACGCCAAGCTGATCATGGGCGACGGCGAGGAGCGCGTCGTCGCCTATACCGAGGCGACGCGCGGCTGCAAGCACCTGTGCCGGCACTGCCCGGTCGTGCCGGTCTACCAGGGCCGCTTCTTCGCGGTCCCGCGCGAGGTGGTGATGGAAGACGTGCGCGCCCAGATCGCGGCGGGCGCGCAGCACGTCACCTTCGGCGATCCGGACTTCCTGAACGGCCCCGGCCACGCCTTCAAGCTGGCCGAGCAGTTCCACCGGGAGTTCCCGGAGATCACCTACGACGCCACGATCAAGGTCGAGCACCTGAAACAGCACGCCGACAAGCTGGACGACCTGCGCCGGACCGGCTGCCTGTTCGTCACCACGGCGGTGGAGGAGGTCGACGACGCCGTCCTCGACAAGCTGGAGAAGGGGCACACCCAGGCGGACTTCGTCGAGGTCGTGGCGGCCGCGCGGGCGGCCGGGCTGACGCTGTCGCCGACCTTCATCCCGTTCCACCCCTGGTCGACGCCGGAGGGCTTCCTGGACCTGCTGCGCACGCTGGCCGACCTCGACCTGGTGGAGAACGTCGGCCCGATCCAGCTGTCGATCCGCCTGTTGATCCCGCAGGGCAGCCGGATCCTGGAGCTGGACGACACCGACCGCTGGATGGACGGCTTCGACGCGGAGAAGCTGACCTACCGCTGGCAGGCGATCGACCCGCGCGCGGACGCCCTGCAGGAACGGGTGCGCGACGCCGTGCAGGACGGCGACCAGCAGGGCCTGAGCCGGCGCGCGGTGTTCCAGCGGATCTGGGAGATCGCCCACGACGCCTGCGGCCTCCCCGCCCCCGCCCTGCCCGCCGCCGGCGCGCACAGCGGCCCGGTGCCGGCGATGAGCGAACCCTGGTACTGCTGCGCCGAACCCAGCGAGGACCAGCTGGCGAAGGTTTAAGTGAGGTTCACCACCAAGACACCAAGGCACCAAGATGGGTGCGATCCGTCACCGCCCGTGCAGCGTTTAAAGGAAGCAAGACGAACCACAGAGACACAGAGACACAGAGAAGTGAATTTTTGCGCGTGAAGCGCGCTATCCCACCTCGGTCGTAGCCGCGCCCCGGCGGCGTCGGCGCACCACGGCCACGCCAATCGGCACAACATCTCTGTGCCTCTGTGTCTCTGTGGTTCGTCTTCCCTTGCTTTTTCCCGGCTGCTTCTTGGTGTCTTCGTGTCTTGGTGGTGACCCGCCACAACCTGGAGATCCCATGGACGGCCGGCTGCTGCTGTTGATCCCCACGACCTCCTACCGCGCCAGCGATTTCCTGGACGCGGCGGCGCGGCTGGAGGTCACGGTCACGGTGGGTTCCGACCAGGCGGGCGTGCTGGCGCAGTTCGATCCGGCGGGCACGCTGGAGGTCGCGTTCAACGACCCGGACCGCGCGGTCCGGCAGATCGCGGACTTCCACGCCCGCTTTCCGCTGGCCGCGATCGTCGGCGTCGACGAGGGCACGGCCACGATCGCCGCGCGGGCGAGTGCCGAGCTCGGCCTGCCGCACAACGATCCGCACGCGGTTGCGCGGGCGAGCGACAAGTACCGCTTCCGCGAGACGCTCTTAGCGGCCGGCGTGGTGCAGCCGACCTTCCGCCTGTTCGGCGCGGACGACGACCCGCCCGCCTGCGCCCGGCAGATCAACGCCTACCCGGTGGTGCTCAAGCCGCTGTCGCTCGCCGCCAGCCGCGGGGTGATCCGCGCCGACGACCCCGATCAGTTCGCCCGCGCGTTCGAGCGCATCCGCCAGATCCTGGCGGAGACGCGGGAGGAGACCGGCCTGCGCGCCGCGCCCTACGTGCTGGCGGAGGAGTATCTGCCGGGCGGCGAGGTCGCGCTGGAGGGCCTGCTGATCGCAGGGCGGCTGCACGTCATCGCGCTCTTCGACAAGCCGGAGCCGATGGCGGGCCCGACGTTCGAGGAGACGATCTTCCTCACCCCCTCCAGCCTGCCAGACTCGGTGCAGGACCAGGTGATCCAGCGCACCCGCGAAAGCGTCGCCGCGCTCGGCCTGAGCGACGGGCCGATCCACGCCGAACTGCGGCTGACGGAGGACTACGGCCCGGTGCCGCTGGAGTTGGCGGCGCGGTCGATCGGGGGCCTGTGCGGGCGGATCCTGCGCTACGGCGCCGGGCTGTCGCTGGAGGAGGTGATCGTCGCCCACGCGCTCGGCCGCGATCCGGCCGACTTGAAACGGGTGTCCACCCCCTCGGGCGTGATGATGCTGCCGGTGCCGCGGG
Source organism: Rhodovibrio sp. (assembly GCA_034521655.1). Classification (GTDB taxonomy): domain Bacteria; phylum Pseudomonadota; class Alphaproteobacteria; order Kiloniellales; family Rhodovibrionaceae; genus Rhodovibrio. The sequence continues at coordinate 104,648 of JAXHMD010000042.1, read as the reverse complement.
CGGGCACGCTGCAGGCGGTCGACAACCGCGGCGCGGCGCTCGCCGTGCCGGGCATCCTGGACCTGCAGATCACGGTCGCGCCCGGTACCTACGTCCGCCCGCTGCCCGAAGGCGACCGCTATCTGGGCTTCCTGTTCGCGCAGGGCGAGAGTGCGCACGCGGTCCAGCAGGCGCTGAGTACGGCCGCGGACACGCTGGACGTCCGCATCGCGTGACCTGCGCCCGCGAAAATTCTTAACTTGAAGCAATTCCAAGCATTTACCGTTTCTTAGCCTAAAACCCGGTAGGTTGCTGCCGCCTTTCGACCGGCTTCGCGGGCACCTATGCCCGGTTGCGGGCGGGCGAGACGGGTCGGCGCAACTGGGCTTTGGGAGAGACGACATATGGCCTGCAGTTCGAACGGGAGCGGATGCGCGCGCTGCGAACGCCTGCCGGCGCGCCCGGACGCTCCGATGACCCTGTACCTCTGGCCCCCGCTCGGCCACAGCGCCGGCAAGATCCGCAAGCAGCTGGAAGCCGCCGGCGTCCCCTTCCAGCCGGCCGCCGACGGCGACGGCATGATCCTGGAGGTGGCCGACGCGGCCACCCGCGCCGCCCTGACCGCGCTGGAGGCGACGCTGTCGGCCGAGGAGCGCCGGGCCGCGCGCGCGCTTGCCCTGGCGCCTGGCGTCGAACCGCAGTTCGCCGACTACCCGCGGGTGAATACGCTCGACACCTACATCAACTATCTGCGCTCCGGACCGCTGATCGACACGCTGGCCGAGAACGCCTTCGAGGTCGGCTTCGCGCCGATCGTCTTCGCGGACGACCACAGCGACGTGATGGCGCACGGCGCGCAGCTGACGTTCCCGCGGCTGCGCGACACCGCCGACGCGGTGTTCGAGCTCGCCCGCCGGGCCGACCTGCTGCACCAACTGGACCGCAGCGCCCGGATCGCCTGCATCGAGGCGACGCCGGCGCAGGACATCGACACGCCGGTGTTCGTCGAGTTCCAGCCCGCGGCGATCTACGATCCGGTCTACTGCCTGCGCACCACCGTCGACGCCGCCAAGCGCGTCGGCCTGCCGCCGGAGAACATCGTCTTCACCCTGAACCATCCCCAGGGCGGCTACGATGTCCATCACCTGAAGAACATCCTGAGCTACTACCGCGAGCAGGGCTACGAGGTCGCGCTCGGCCGGCTGGGCAGCGGCGTGGGCGCGCTCGAACTGCTGCAGCACCTGCGCCCCGAATACGCCTGGCTCGCCCCGCAATTGATCCGGGGCGTGGTGGGCGACCCGTACCGCGGGGTCATCGCGCGCAAGCTGTTGGAGATGGCCCACCGCCTGCGGATCGAGACGATCGCCTACGCCGATCCCGACGGCCCGGAGGCGACCTGGCTTTACGAGCACGGCGTCAACTACCTCGCCAACGCCGCCGGCACGGGCTCCCCGGTCACGACCATAACGGGCGGCGACGAGGTTCATGAGCACGTCGCCCAGTAAGCACCCCACCCGCACGCGGGCCCTGCACGCGCCCGACGGCCTGCAAGCCGACGCCGGGAGCGGCGCGGACGCGAGTTCCGGCGGGGACAGGGCGGTCCTGGACGCCGCCTGGCCGCTGCTGCTGGAGATGGCGGCGCCGCTCTATATCGCGGCCGCCGACGGCCGGGTGATCTTCTCCAACGCCGCCTTCGACACGGAGTTGGGCCCCGCGCTGCTGGGCACTGGCGGCAAGCTGCCGCGCGCGCTCGTCCGCCGGATCGTGCGGGCCGGCGACGTCGTGCGCCAGACCGAGCGGCTGGCCGGCGCGACGCCGGAGCAGATCCGCACGTTCGAGGGCCTGCATCGCCCGGTGCCGGCGCCGGATGGCGGCCCGCCGCGCGCGCTGATCGGCACGTTCACCGAAGTCACCCGGGCGCGCGAGGCGATCGCCAACGTCCGCGCGCTGCGCGGCCGGTTCGAGGAGATCCTCTCCACCGTCTCCGACTGGGTTTGGGAGGTCGACGCCGCCTGGACGTTCACCAACGCCAGCACCCGCGACGACCGCGTTCTCGGCTTCGATCCGGTGAGCGTGATCGGCCGGAACTTCTTCGCCCTGGGCGACGTCAGCCTGAACCCCAAAGTCCCCAAGCAGCGGCTGCTGAAGCCGAGCCGCCGCGCGCCGTTCGAGGACGTGCTCTACGTCATCGCCGGCGGCACGCCGGAAGAACGCATTTTCGAGGTCTCCGGACTGCCCAAGTTCGACGAGGAGAGCGGCGCCTTCGTCGGCTTCCAGGGCTCCGCCCGCGACGTGACCCAGGAGGTCGCCGCCGACAGACGGGCGCGCAACTACCGCCGGGAACTGGAGGAGGCGCTGGCCCAGCTGCGCGCCAAGAACGGCGAGCTGAACGAAGCGCTGGTGCGCGCGCAAGCGGCCGATCAGGCGAAGAACCAGTTCCTCGCCATGGTCGGCCACGAGCTGCGCACGCCGCTCAACGCGGTGATCGGCTTCTCCGAGATGATGGACCAGGAGATCTTCGGCCCGCTCGGGGACCCGCGCTACGACGCGTACATCGACGACGTGCTCGCCTCCTCCAGACACCTCCTGGGCGTGATCAACGACATCATCGACGTGGTGAAGCTGGAGCTGGACGAACTGCGCCTGCATCCCGACGGCATCGCGGTTGCGCGCCTGCTCGAGACCTGCGCCGCGTTCGTGCGCGAAAAAGCCTCGCGGGAGGGAATAGACCTGGCGGTCAAGGCCCCGGCCGACCTGCCGGAGCTGGTCGCCGACCCGCAGAAGGTCCGGCAGATGCTGGTCAACCTGCTGACCAACGCGGTCAAGTTCACCGACGCCGGCGGCCGGATCACGCTCGCCGCCGAACGACAGGGCGAGGAAATCGCGATCTGGGTGGCGGACACCGGGATCGGCATCCCCTACGACCTGCAGCAAGAGGTGCTGCAGCCGTTCAAGCAGGTCGACGGCTCGCTCGCCCGCAACGCCGAGGGGCTGGGCATCGGCCTGCCGCTGACGGCCCAGCTCGCCCACGCGCACGGCGGCCGTCTGACCCTCGAGAGCGTCCCCGATGAGGGCACCACGGTGACGCTCCACCTCCCGCTCGAACCCGCGGCGGACGCGCCGGTCGACGGTTCGGACGCCGCCTAAACGCCGTTCGCTCAAGCCCAGGACATCGCCGGCAGGAATTTTGGATAAGAAATTTGTTCCTTATCCAAAATCCCCGCCGACCTTATCTTATATTATTGGCGAATACGACATGGCTGTTTTGAATTTTTTCAAGTTGCCCCTTTGAATCGACTAGCCGATTCGGCAGAGTTTGGCGTGGCGACCGAGTCTTCCGACACCGCATGACGGCCCGCACCCCGCCGAACGCGCCCGGGCCGTCGCCCGGACCTGGAGGCACGCCATGGCCACGCGCGACCGCCGGACGACGGCCGCGACCCAGGCAACCGCCCGCACCGGCCAGCCGATCCGCACCCGCATGCTGCACGGCAAGCGTGGCGAGCAACTGGTGTTCGCGCTGCTGGCCGTGCTGATCTGGCCGTTCGTCGCGGTTGGCGTGGTGGGCGGTTACGGTTTCCTTGTATGGATGTATCAGCTGCTGACCGGCCCGCCCGGTCCGCCGGCGTGAGCCGGGCCATGCCACCACAGGGAGCCGAGACGCCATGCCGGGAGACAACCGGATCGACCGCAGCCGGCGCGCGTTCCTGCGCCGCCCGCTCGCCGGTCTGGTCGAGAACCGCGACCCGAAAAGCCGCCGCCGCGAGGCCGAGCGCGCCGCCGATCCCTGGCGCCCGCCCTGGGCGACGGAGGGGTTCGAGGACGCCTGTACCCGCTGCGGCGCCTGTCTCGACGCCTGTCCGGAAGGGATCCTGGTCATCGGCGACGGCGGCTTTCCGGAGGTCGACATCACCCAGGGCAGCGGCGAATGCACCTTCTGCCGCGCCTGCGTCGACGCCTGCCCGGAACCCGCGTTCGACGATCCCGACAGCAGCAGCCCCTGGGACTGGGTCGCCCGGATCGGCGCCGGCTGTCTCGCGACCAACGGCATCGTCTGCCAGACCTGCGGCGACGTCTGCGACTACGACGCGATCCCGTTCGCGCCGGAGGAAAGCGGCCCGCCGGTGCCCTGGCTCAAGACCGACAGCTGCACCGGCTGCGGGGCCTGCGTCGCCGCCTGCCCCGCCCAGGTGATCAGCATCGTTCACCGACCCGACCGGAAAGCGCGCTGAGGTAAGCCATGCCGCGCACCGTCCATGACCCGCACGCCCCGCCGACCCGCGGCGACGCCGACGCGTCCGCCGGCGGCGACGCGCACGTCTCCGGCATCGTCGTACACGCGCGCCAGGCGCACGCCCACGAGGTCGCCGGCTGGATCGACACGCTGGCAGGCGCCGAGGTCGCCGCGCGCGAGGGCGGCCGGCTAGCGCGAGATGCTGTAACGTGGAATCACGTCTCAGCCGAATCTTGCCGGCGGGGCCGGGCCAGCGGTGCGTCGTGGCGAGCCCCGACACGACGCACCGCCGGCCCGGCGTTCACGATCAAAACGCAGCCCTGACCTGCGTCGTTTACCGTGTAAACGGTGGAAAAAGCCGACAAATCGCTCTGAATGCGATAGAATGCGGGGCGTGGCCGCGGCGATAAGCCCGCGGGCGCACCGTTTCTGATCCACGAAGCAAGGAGGCGGGGCCGTCATTCGCCCCGACCGGACCCCTGACGAAAAACGTCTTCATCATCGGCCTGAACGACTTCCACCACCAGAAGCTCAAGCGGCTGCGCGGGGCGGAAGACATCGCGTTCCACGGCCTGATCGATCCCGCCAAGGTGTACGAGACCGAAGAGTTCGACATCCCCGGCATGCTCAAGGAGGCCGAGGACCAGCTGAACGCGTTCGACGGCGGAATCGACGCGATCGCCGGCTACATGGACTTCCCGGTCTCCACCATGCTGCCGATCCTGTGCAACAAGTTCGGCACCCGCACGACCTCGCTGGAAAGCCTGCTGAAGTGCGAGCACAAGTACTGGTCCCGCTCGGTCCAGCGCGAGGTGATCCCGGAGCACATCCCGAACTTCACCGCCTTCGACCCGTTCGACGACGCCGCGCTGCAAAAGATCGGTCAGTCCGGTCTGGCGTTCCCGTTCTTCGTCAAGCCGATCAAGTCCTCGGGCTCCAGGCTCGGCTTCCGGATCGACAACCCCGAAGACTTCGACGACGCGATCGAGAAGCTGCGCGCGGACATCGGCTCGATCTCAACGCCGTTCAACTACGTCCTGGAGCAGGCCGACCTGCCGGACGAGATCAGGGCGGTCGACGGCCGCTACTGCATGGCCGAGCAGATCATCGGCGGCCGGCAGTGCACCATGGAAGGCTACGTCTACGAGGGCGAGGTGGTGCCCTACGGCCTGGTGGATTCGATCCGCTACCCGCAGGTGCTGAGCTTCTTCTACTACCTCTACCCGTCCAACCTGCCCGCGCGGGTGCAGGACAAGATGGCCGAGCTGACCCGCACGGTGATGAGCCACACCGGCTTCAACAACAGCGCGTTCAACATCGAGTTCTTCTGGGACGAGGTGTCGGATCAGATCTGGCTGTTGGAGATCAACACCCGGATCTCGCAGTCGCACTGCGATCTGTTCGAGAAGGTCGACGGCGTCAGCAACCAGCAGGTCACGGTCGACCTGGCACTGGGCCGCCGGCCGGACATGCCCTACCGCCAGGGCGAGCACAACGTCGCCGCCAAGTTCTTCTACCGCGTGTTCTTCGCCGACGCGACCGTCACGGCGGTGCCCGACAAGCAGCAGATCGAGGCGGCCCAGGCGAAGGTGCCGGGCACCCACATCGCCCCGCAGGTCAAGGTGGGCACCCGCCTGTCCGACCTGCCGGAGCAGGACGCCTACTCCTACGCCGTCGCCTACATCTGGATGGGGGGCCGGAGCCAGGGCAAGCTCTTGTGGAACTACGAGCAGACCATCAAGAGCCTGAACTTCGAGTTCGACATCGACGAGTAGCGGGCGCCTCGTAGACGGCCTTTTAGCCTTTTCCACCCTATCTTCCGCGTCTGGTGACCGTCCGCCGGCCTTAGCGGCCGCCGCGGACAGGCACCTGATGTCTATCGCGCGAAACCAAGAGTAAAGTAATGCGAATCGTGACCGACTTCCCCCGCGAGGTGATCGAGGAGGAAACCTGGATCCCCCTCAAGGACGGGACCCGTCTGGCGGCCCGGATCTGGCGTCCGAAGGACGCCGAGCAGAACCCGGTGCCGGCGATCCTGGAATACCTGCCCTACCGCAAGCGCGACCTGACGCTGGCGCGCGATGCGCAGATGCATCCCTACTGGGCGGGCCACGGCTACGCCGGCGTGCGCGTCGACATCCGCGGCAGCGGGGAGAGCGACGGCGTGCTGGAGGACGAGTACCTGCAGAGCGAGCTGGACGACGGCGTCGAGATCCTGCAGTGGCTGGACGACCAGCCCTGGTGCGACGGCCAGGCGGCGATGATCGGCATCTCCTGGGGCGGTTTCAACGGCCTGCAGGTCGCGGCCCTGCGCCCGAAGCAGCTGAAGTGCATCATCACCATCTGCTCGACCGACGACCGCTACGCCGACGACGTCCACCACATGGGCGGCTGTCTCCTGGGCGATAACCTGTCCTGGGCGTCGACCATGTTCGACCACAACGCCTGCCCGCCCGACCCCGAGCTGGTCGGCGAGCGCTGGCGCGAGATGTGGCAGCAGCGCCTGGAAGGCAGCGGGCTGTGGCTGCAGAAGTGGCTGGAGCACCAGCGCCGCGACGACTACTGGAAGCACGGCAGCGTCTGCGAGGACTTCAAGGACATCCAGATCCCGGTCTACGCCGTCTCCGGCTGGGCCGACGGCTACTGCAACGCGGTGTTCCGCCTGCTGAACGGCCTGCACCACGTGCCGGCCAAGGGGCTGGTCGGTCCGTGGTCGCACAAGTACCCACACATGGGCGTGCCGGGCCCGGCGATCGGCTTCCTGCAGGAAACGCTGCGCTGGTTCGATCACTGGATGAAGGGCGCCGACACCGGGATCATGGACGAGCCGCGCCTGCGCGTGTGGATGCAGGACAGCGTGCCGCCCAGCGCGCGCTACGACATCCGCCCGGGGCGCTGGGTGGGCGAGCCGAACTGGCCGTCCGACAACATCAAGCCGGCCGCCTACAAGCTGACCTACGGCCACGATCTGGTGCCGGAGGACACCGAGGTCGAGCGCAAGGCGCTGGACATCCAGTCGCCGCTGTTCGTCGGGCTGTACGCCGGCAAGTGGTGCTCCTACAACGCCCCGCCGGACCTGCCGCACGATCAGCGCGACGAGGACGGCGGCGCGCTGGTGTTCGAGACCCCGCGCCTGAGCGAGCCGCTGGAGATCTGCGGCCAGCCGTACGTCGAGCTGGACCTGGAAAGCGACAAGCCGGTCGCCATGGTCGCGGTGCGCCTGATCGACGTGCAGCCGAACGACAAGGCGACCCGCGTCTCCTACGGCGTGCTCAACCTGACCCACCGGGACAGCGACGAGTTCCCGGAGCCGCTGGAGCCCGGCAAGCGCTACCGCGTGCGCGTCAACCTGAAGCACATCGCCCAGAAGTTCCCGGCCGGCCACTCGATCCGGGTGTCGGTCTCGACCGTCTACTGGCCGCTCGCCTGGCCCGCGCCGGAGCCGGTCAAGCTGACCGTCTACCTGGGCGACAGCAAGGCGGTCCTGCCGGTGCGCCCGAAGCGCGACGCGGACGACGCCGCCCTGCCCGCGTTCGGCGAGCCGGAAGCCGCGCCGGCCCTGGAGAAGACGCCGATCCAGCCGACCCACGAGGAGTGGACGGTGATCCGCGATCTGGCCAACGACAAGACCACCCTGCAGGTGATCAACGACGAGGGCCTGTACCGGATCGAACGGCACAACCTGGAGATCGGCTCGCGCACGACCGAGCGCTACAGCTACTCCGACGACGACTACCAGTCGCTCGCCGGCTGGACGGAGTGGAAGCGCACCTTCCGCCGGCGCAACCCCGACGGCGCGGACTGGGAGGTGCACACGATCACCCGGACGCTGATGACGAGCGACCCGGAGACCTTCCGCATCCGCGCCACCCTGGACGCTTACGAGGGCGAAAGCCGCGTCTTCGCCAAGACCTGGGACGAAGCGATCCCACGCGATCTGGTGTAGTCCCGCGCCGAGTCGACAGGACCGCCGCGGCGGGTCCCTCTCGCCTCCACGGGGAGGAGAGGGCTAGGGCAAGATGCTGAAACGTGGAATCACGTTCAGCTGAATCTGCCGCTCTTCAATAAGTTAGAGCAAATTCACGATGAAAGCCGGTTCGGCTTTCATCATTGCTCAGGTGAGGAGGTTGCCCGCGGGCGTTCGGGCCGCACGGCGGTCAAGGCTGCAGCGTCCGGGTCGCCGACGCTGTGCGGAGCCACCTCACCCTGTCCCTCTCCCCCTACAGGCGGAGAGGGAACCCGCCGCCGGCGCCCGGCCCAACCGGAACCGTGGCGTGCGCACGGCGGATACTGAAAAGGGCGGATACTGAAAAGGCCCGGACGCGCCGCGTTCGGGCCTTCTTTATTGCCGTTCGCCGGCAGGTCGCGGACTACCCCTTGTCCCCGCACACCGGGCACTTGGCGAAGCCGCCGTTGGGGGACTTGGGGTGGCCCTTGTTGTCGAGCTGCCCCTTGGAGTTGAAGCCGTGGTAGTTGCGGCAGTGCTTGCCGAACGCGGCCTCGGCGTCCTGGGCGTAGGAGAACTTGAAGGCGTCCGCGCCCTCTTCCTTGCCGAGCAGCCGGCCGATCAGGCCCGGCGCCGGCTCGACCTTGCGGGCGGCCTGCAGGATCGCGTCGCGGACGTTCTGGTCGTCCCGGCCGACGAAGCGCACGACGAAGCGCTTCTGCTTGTCCATCTTGCCGAGCGCGAAGTTGCCCGGACCGGCCTTGGAGACGACGCGGGCCACCTCGTTCGCATCGAGCGGATAGGGCCCGTCCATGTCCAGGGATGCCATCTGCCGGTCCTGCCTTTCGTCGCGCTGCCATCGGAAATGCTATCGGCCGCGAAGGCTAGCCGGAATGCGGTGAACGGGGAGTTAACCTTCGTCCATCCGCCGCGTTAACGCTTGCCGCGCGCGGGCGGCCGGCGCAGGCGCTCACAGCAGCGGGTGGGCGTGCGCGAAGTCCCAGTAGGCCTTCCGGGCGGTGCGGTAGACCGGCCCCGGCTGCAAATCGCGGTCCTCCACCCGGACGATCGGCATCACCTTGCCGTAGTTGCCGGTGGAGAAGACCTCGTCGGCGTGGCGCAGTTCGTTAAAGGTGACCCGCCGCTCGACCACCTTGTAACCGGCGTCCTGCAGCAGCGCCTTCACGCGCTGCTTGGTGATGCCGTTCAGGAAGGTGCCGTTGGGCGCGGGGCTCGCGACCTCCTCGCCCATCACCAGCCAGATGTTGGCGGTGGCGAGCTCGGCGACGTTGCCCAGGCCGTCCAGCATCACCGCGTTGTCGAACCCCCGGTTGCGCGCCTCCCGGAGCGCCCGGCCGCTGGTCGGGTAGAGGCAGGACGCCTTGGCGTCGGTCGGCATGGTCTCCGGCAGCGGCCGGCGGTACTTGGACAGCATCACCGCCGTGCCCTTGGGCTCGGGCATCGGCGCCTCGTGCAGGGTCAGGCAGAAGCGCGTGCTCTCCGGGTCCGGCGCGACGAAGCCGGTCTCCGCCCAGAACATCGGCCGGACGTAGAGGTCGGTGCCGTGCGGGAACTTGCCGATCCCCTCCAGCGCGAGGTCCAGGATCTCCTGCGCGGTCACCACCGGCTGCAGCTCCATCGCGTGCGCGCTGTGGATCAGCCGCTCGCAATGCCGGTCCAGGTCGGGCGCGCAGTTCTCGAACACCCGCGCGCCGTCGAACACGGTCGAGGCCATCCAGGAGCCGTGCGACATCGGCCCCATGATCCCCGGGTTGCCTTCCAGCCACTCGCCGTCGACGAAGGTCAGCGGACCCATCGCGCTCTCCCGTGCTGTCCCTGCGCCGTGCCGGCGGCTGCCCGATCCCGCACGCGGGTTCGGGGCGGCCGGGTACGACGCCAACCAGTCGGGAAAAGCTAGCACGCGCTTTTCAGGTTCGGCAAAGCGCCTCAGCCCTGCACGCGCTGCAAGTCTGGGGCGACCGCCCGCACCGCCACGGCCCGTGCGCGCAGCGCCGCCAGCGCCCGCACCCGGCGCGCGAGTCCCGCCGGCATCGGCGCGCCCGCCACGGCCTGCCGCCGCGCCGCCGCGATCCCGGCCACGAGGTCGCGCGCGAGCCCGGCGTGCGTCCGCCCCACCGCCGCCCGCTCCGCCGCATACAGCGCTGCCGCCCCGCCCAGCCGCGCAGCCCGCCGGCCCCGGGCGGACACCGGACCGTCGATGCGGACTTTCGTAGGGGGCGGGATGGGCGCGCGTGCTCATTCGGGGAGTATGCCCGCGTTGCGGGCAAAGATCAAGGAATATCGTCCTAGGTGCGGGCGCCGGCGCAATCCCCTCTCCCTTGACGGGAGAGGGCGGGGCCCGCGACCCGGAGGGTCGTGGGAGGGTGAGGGTGGGACTCCTCGGCGGGCGGCGGGGAGGTCCACCCTCTCCCGTCAAGGAGACTTTTGCACGGCTGTGGCGATACCCGTCGGTCGTGCTTCGACACGCCGACCTCCGGTCGGCTGCTCAGCATGAAGTTAAAATATGTATCTGAAAAACCAAGAACTTCATCCTGAGCAGGCTGGCGCAGCCAGCCGTGTCGAAGGATGCTCGACGGGTGCTTTAAGCAGCCGTGCAAAACTCTCCGTCAAGGGAGAGGGGACTCGCCGAAATGCCGTGCCGCCGCCCGAAACGATGCGGACGCGCGCCCCTACGCCGCTTCGCGCTGCCGTCGCACGATGTCCATGATCTGACGGGCGGCGGCGGGGATGTTGGTGCCGGGGCCGTAGATCGCGGAGACGCCGTGGGACATCAGGAAGTCGTAGTCCTGCGGCGGGATCACGCCGCCGCAGACCACGGCGATGTCGTCCGCGCCCTGCTGCTTCAATTCCGCCATCAGGCCCGGCACCAGGGTCTTGTGGCCGGCCGCCTGGGAGGAGATGCCGACCACGTGGACGTCGTTCTCGATCGCCTGCTGGGCGGCTTCCTGCGGGGTCTGGAACAGCGGGCCGACGTCGACGTCGAAGCCGATGTCGGCGAACGCGGTCGCGATCACCTTGGCGCCGCGGTCGTGGCCGTCCTGGCCCATCTTGACCACCAGCATGCGCGGCCGCCGGCCCTCCTCGTCGGCGAAGCGGGCGACCTCCTGCTTGATCTTCTGGAACGCGTCGTCGCCTTCGTAGGCCTGGCCGTAGACCCCGGAGATCGAGCGGGTGACCGCGCGGTGGCGGGTGAACACCGTCTCCAGCGCGTCCGACACCTCGCCCACGGTGGCGCGCGCGCGCATCGCCTCGATCGACAGCGCCAGCAGGTTCGACTGGCCGTCGCGCGCGCCCTCGGTCAGCGCGTCCAGCGCTGCCTTGACCTGGGCGTCGTCGCGCGCGGCGCGCACCTTCTCCAGCTTTTTAGTCTGGTCGGTCAGGACCTTGGTGTTGTCGATGTCGCGGACCTCGATGTCCTCCGGCTCTTCGGGGCGGTACTTGTTGACGCCGACGATCACGTCCTCGCCGCGGTCGAGGCGGGCCTGCCGGCGGGCGGCCGACTCCTCGATCCGCAACTTGGGCATGCCGGCCTCGACGGCGCGTGTCATGCCGCCCTGCCCTTCGACCTCGTCGATCAGCTCCTGGGCCTTGTCGATCAGTTCCTGGGTCAGGCTCTCGACGTAGTAGCTGCCGGCCAGCGGATCGACGGTCGCGCTCACGCCGGTCTCGTGCTGCAGGATCAGCTGGGTGTTGCGCGCGATCCGGGCGGAGTGGTCGGTGGGCAGGCTGAGCGCCTCGTCGAGGGCGTTGGTGTGCAGCGACTGCGTGCCGCCGAGCACGGCCGCCAGCGCCTCGAAGCTCGTGCGCACGACGTTGTTGTAGGCGTCCTGCTCGGCGAGCGAGACGCCGGACGTCTGGCAGTGCGTGCGCAGCGCCAGCGACTTCGGGTCCTTCGGCTCGAACTGGCCCATCAGGCGCGCCCACAGCGTGCGCGCGGCGCGCAGCTTGGCGACCTCCATGAAGAAGTTCATGCCGATGGCGAAGAAGAACGACAGGCGCGGCGCGAACTCGTCGACGTCGAGCCCGCGGGCGCGGGCGGTGCGCACGTACTCCAGCCCGTCGGCGAGGGTGAACGCCAGCTCCTGCACCGCCGTCGCCCCGGCCTCCTGCATGTGGTAGCCGGAGATCGAGATCGAGTTGTACTTCGGCATGTGCTTGGAGGTGTACTCGATGATGTCGGCGACGATCCGCATCGAGGGCGCGGGCGGGTAGATGTAGGTGTTGCGGACCATGAACTCCTTGAGGATGTCGTTCTGGATGGTCCCGGACAGCTGGTCCTGGGACACCCCCTGCTCCTCGGCGGCGACGATGTAGCCGGCCAGGACCGGCAGCACCGCGCCGTTCATGGTCATCGACACGCTCATTTTGTCGAGCGGGACCTGGTCGAACAGGATCTTCATGTCCTCGACCGAATCGATCGCCACGCCCGCCTTGCCGACGTCGCCGGTGACGCGCGGATGGTCGCTGTCGTAGCCGCGGTGGGTGGCGAGGTCGAAGGCGACCGACAGGCCCGTCTGACCCTGGTCCAGCGCCTTGCGGTAGAACGCGTTGGATTCCTCGGCCGTGGAGAAGCCGGCGTACTGCCGCAGCGTCCACGGCCGGTTGGTGTACATCGTGGCGCGCGGCCCGCGGGTAAACGGCGCGTAGCCCGGCATCGCGCCCAGGTGGTCGACGCCGGTCAGGTCGTCGGCGGTATAGAGCGGCTTGACGTCGATGCCCTCGGGCGTGCGCCAGCTCAGCTGCTCCGGGTCCTTGCCCTTCAGCTCCTTCGCCGCCAGCTCCGCCCAGTCATCGCGCGTGCGCTTGGGAAAATCCGCCACGGGCCTCGCTCCTGTCCGCTTGCTCTCGCTTATGGTGCGCCGCGGCGGACTATAGCGGGGCGAGGCGGCGGGCGTCAGTCCGGGCGGCGAGACTAACCTCGCCGAGCATTTTTCACCGTGATTGACCCTTCCCGCGCGTCCAAAGCTTTCTGGCAACACGACAAGCTAAAATTTGCAAGACCCTCTCCATGTCTATTCCTCGACACTCGCCGGCGTAGTGGTGTATGGTCAGTGATGCCCATTGAGCAGATTACAAACACTCGGTTGTGGAGTGAGTATCTTCGATCCAACGGACACCGTATAGTGATCGTAACGCAGTAAGCCGACTGCGAAACAGTTTACTTAACACAAGGGAAAATATACAAGATTTTGTCGCACATCTGTCGCGGATTGATGCCGACTACAGACTCACGATATCCGACATCTGATGCGCTTTGAGCGGACTTAATCAATGGCGATTTTCATTTCGATCCGTGTGAAGTCTTTGTCCTTGGTGCGTCGATACCTCTTCCACGATGCGGCATTAACCGTAGCGGCCTACCCGGGTGGCATATCGGAGGGTAACAACAACACTCTGGAGAGACCATGTCGCCCAGAGATTTTTGCTCCAATATGAGCGAGCGCCCTCCGAGGCGGAGTTGGCAGCACCCCCTGAGGAAATCGCGCACGAAGCCACATTTGACACGCTGCGCGCCCTTCACGCAAAGCAGAGCATCTAACCTTCCCCGACGAGCGTGGCGCCAGCCCAGAGACAGGCAATGACATTTACATTATAGATGACGGTGAAATCCGGGATCAGTTAGGCTCTATGATTGGCCAAATCGCTTACAGCCACTGGTGGGACATTGGAAATGTCGAGCGCCAGTTCGCCACAAAAATTGGCGCTCCGGTTTTCTGTCCGGCTGATTGGGAGGTAGATCAACTTAAAAATAGCATGTCTTCTTCGAGCGGCAGATGCATGTCAAGTCGATGCGCAACGCGCACCCAAATTGCGGAGATCACTTCGACAACCCGGAGGTAATGCCCGTTGAACATTGGGGTTTTCAGCGGAAATTAAATAAACCAAGGTTGGACGCGCGGAAAATATGTTTCACCTCCACCCGCCCCTTTCCAAAGTCGGACGGCAACTCGTGGTGGCTTTGCTTGGAACGCGCTTAGCTGGGCAAAACGAGGAACTCTCTGATTGCCGAAATGTCTTGGAACGAAACCGTGGAAGAACGTTCCAAGCTGAAGGGATCGTGGCAGCTGATAATCCTGAGACGCTTGCACAATATGTCCGAACAACAGGTTGGACACCTCGTAATTTTAAATTACACGTCTCGGATCTTGGCGCTTTAATCGAGAAGTTGGGCGGCGCACAATTATACGGTAATCGGCCTATCATTGGGGCTTCGGGAACTTGTTCAGGAATAGCATAGATGCGGTTCGCGCACGTCGTTTTTTAGAGCAAAGACCCAAGAATTGGGGTTAAGCGATGAGGTGCGGTTATACGACGATCAGGGCGCCACGTTGTTGGAGGTCGAGGACACTGGGATTGGAATGTCGTCGCGGGCTTTAAGGACGGGGCTACTAGATTTCGGACAAAGTTTTTGGCGGTCCCCTGTAGTTAGAAGTGAAAATCCGGTCTCTTATCATCCGGTTTTCGCCCGGCGGGGCAGTTCGGTATCGGGTTTTTTGCGTGTTTCATGCTCGGCCACAATGTGAAAGTGTATACGCCAAAATATGATTGGGGGAACAGGAGGGCCTTGTCCTAGGTGAGCCGTGGGCCAGTACTGAGACCTATTGTTCGGCCCATAAAAGAATGAATTTTTACAAGCGCAGGGACGCGTGTGGTTGTGAAATTGGATGTATCCGTCGAAAAGATCTTGAACAATTCTTGGCAAAATGTCGGAGACGATGAAGAACTATGGTTGAATTCTGGTGTCGCAAGACTGGCTGGGATGTCGGATGTGAAGCTACGAACCGCGGATGGACGGCATGCACGTGACGCGGTCGAAACTGTCACCGTATCTCCGTCTGGATCGGGAACGATGCTGAGTTCAAGGTTTTGCGGAGGTTAACGGGTTTTGAACCTCTACGAAGCAAAGATTGTCAAAAACATTCTAAAATGCTGAAGCCTGTCTATGGTTCGGACGGGGAATTCAGTGGGCCGTCTCGCGATTATGTCAAATGAGTACCGGTCGGTAAGAGCTCAAAGTGGTCGTAAATCGGAGCGGCATGCTGCGAAAGGGGTGTCGGGGGTGTGGACTTTCGCGTTTAGCGGGCGTTGTGCAGGGCCGGTCCGCAGCAAGCCGCGCCGGGACAGCGGTCCCTGAATTCGATCCGACTGAGTGAGGAGTGGCTTAGAGAGCAGGAACGATTGGCCATGGATTTATACGCCGACCCAAAAGATAGAATTGAAATTGCGGAAACAATTATAAAGTTAGGGGGGGCGCCAAGCGCGCTTCCTTTGCGCTTTTAAGTGATGAGGCGGCTGTCCAAAAGCGATTTACGGTTTGCGTCCGACAAATTTGACGAATTCTACATTGTCCAAGATGCAGCCCGATCTCTTCTAGAGCGGCAGAGTGAGCAGGCTATCAAGTTCCATAAGTATTGTATAACGTGTAATACCGGTGCGCCGGGTATTTTACAGGGCGCCCGAGGAGCGGTGTTCGGCGGCAATTGGCCTGGTTCGGTTGGCGGGAAAACTGATCAGATGTTTCGGTAATTTCCGGTATCGCCCTCAGCAAAGTTGTACGTTCAGAAGCATCATATTCGATCGGTGGGGGGTCGAACCGGGGAAGGTTCAGAGTCACGCATCGTCAAATCTGATGACGACTGGGTGCCTAACGCTTGAGGTGGCGACGAACAGTACCGGAATCGTTCTACTTCATGGTAGTGTTATATGCCGAAAGGAGGAAGATGCGGTGCGGTACAAGAAGCCAGCGAGTGCGACGGTGGTAGAAGGAGATCTTTGACTTACGGTGCCAAGGGGCACCGGTCTTCGATGTCGTAGCCGCGGTGGGTGGCGAGGTCGAAGGCGACCGACAGGCCCATCTGACCCTGGTCCAGCGCCTTGCGGTAGAACGCGTTGGATTCCTCGGCCGTGGAAAAGCCGGCGTACTGGCGCAGCGTCCACGGCCGGTTGGTGTACATCGTGGCGCGCGGCCCGCGGGTAAACGGCGCGTAGCCCGGCATCGCGCCCAGGTGGTCGACGCCGGTCAGGTCGTCGGCGGTATAGAGCGGCTTGACGTCGATGCCTTCGGGCGTGCGCCAGCTCAGCTGCTCCGGGTCCTTGCCCTTCAGCTCCTTCTTCGCCAGCTCCGCCCAGTCATCGCGCGTGCGCTTGGGAAAATCCGCCACGGGCCTCGCTCCTGTCCGCTTGCTCTCGCTTATGGTGCGCCGCGGCGGACTATAGCGGGGCGAGGCGGCGGGCGTCCATCCGGGCGGCACTGGCCGCGCGGCTTGTGCACCGGACTGGATGCAGAAGGCGCCGGACGGTCACCAGGCCGGCCCGCCTGCCACCCAGACCGCCTGCTGCCAGCCCGCATTGAACAGCCCGCCCATGGCGCCGTAGCTGAGCCGGACGATGATGTTGTTCGGCGCCGGGTTCGCATAGGGGGCCATCAGCACGTTGTTCGACACGGTGCCGCCCGCGCCGAGTTGGGTTGCGCAGAAGCGGATCAGCAGGTGTTCGAGATGGACCGCCGCGCCGTCGATGAGGGCCGCGAACGCGGCGGGCGGTGCTGGCTGGACGAGCGTGCCGCCGGGGAGCGCCGCGCCCGCCCCCCAACCGGCAAGCGCCGGCGCGGTATTGCGGACGAAAGTATGGCCCCAACAGACCCCGATCATTGCCATCGTGGCCGGGGCAAAGCCCATCTCCGTCACCACCGCCATGCGGGTGTTGAACCGGTTGGTCAGATTGCCGGAGATCCCGGCGTAGCGGTTGTTCGTGTTGGTGTTGACGATGATGTACGACCCCGCGCCCCACCCCGCCATGCCGGGCGGCAATGAGGCCGCGCCGAACCCGCCGCCCATGAGCGGCGGTGGAGCCATGGCCGTGCAGGTCGCCGAATTGACCAGATTGAAATGAACGTACCCCATCCCGACCATCCCCCGACCGCCCGCCGAACCGGGCAGACACACGCAGTGCGTTTACGACCTTCCCGCGTATTGCGCAACGCGATTGTCGCAAATCGGGACGTCATCAAGCTGCGGATCATCCACGCCGGCCCACGCCGTGCCGACGCGGCCCCGCGGCTAGGGCCAAGATGCTGAAACGTGGAATCACGTCTCAGCTGAATCTTGCGCTAGACTCAAGAAGTTAGAGCGAAATTCAGCTGGAAGGCCGATTCGGCCTTCCAGCATTTCGCCCTAAACCGGCGCGCGCATCCGAAGCGTGACGGTCGTGCCGACCCCCAGCACGCTGTCGATCACCATGCGCCCGCCCATCTCCTCGACCAGCCGCTTGACCAGGGCGAGCCCGATGCCGGTGCCGCCGCCGTGCTCCGAGGCGATCCAGGAGCGCTGGTCGACGGTGTAGAACGGCTCGGTGATCCGCGGCACCTCTTCCGGCGGGATGCCCGGCCCCGCGTCGGCGACCTCGAGCATGCAGGCGCCGCCGTCGCGCCAGGCGGCGATCCGGATCGCCGCGCCGGGGGCGTACTTGGCGGCGTTGCCGATCAGGTTGACCAGGACCTGCTTGAACGCCCGGGAATCGCCGCGCGCCGCCACGTCCTCGCCGACCTCCAGGGTCAGGCGGGCATCGTCGACCATGCCGAGCACGACCAGCGCCTGCTGCACGATCGGCGCCACCGGCACCTGGTCCTGCGCCAGGTCGCGCGCCCCCGCGTCCAGCTTGGACAGGTCGAGGACGTCCTCGATCAGGTCGAGCAGGTACCTGCCGCTTGCGTGGATGTCGTCGATGTAGCCCTTGTACCGGTCGTTGCCGATCGGCCCCAGCATCTCCGCCTGCATCATCTCGGAATAGCCGATCACGGCGTTGAGCGGGGTGCGCAGTTCGTGGCTCATGTTCGCCAGGAACGCGGATTTGGCCTGGCTGGACGCCTGCGCCTGCTCCTTGGCGCGGCGCAGCTCCGCCTCGCGCCGGTGGAATTCGCTGATGTCCTCGATGATGCAGTAGAAGCCGGCGACCGTGCCGTCGACGTCGATGTCGGGGACGTAGGTCGCCTGAACCTGCCGCTGCCGGCCGTCCCAGTAATCCCGCTGCGCCTCCGCCCGGACCCGCTCGCCGGCAAGCGCGCGCGCCGCCTGCTCGGACACCTGGGCCCAGCTGTCCTCGGAGAACACGCTGCGCATCGGCTGGCCCAGCAGCTGACCGCGCGCGACGCCCAGGAAATCGTCGTGGCCGGCGTTGGTGTAGCCGAAGCGCAGGTTCCGGTCGACGTAGCTGACGAACACCGGCAACACCTCGGCGAGCGTGCGGAAGTGGCGTTCACTGCGGCGCAGGGCGGTCTCCCGGCTGTCCCGCTCGATCAGGGTCGCCAGGGTGTGCGCCGCCTCCTCGACGAACGCGATCTTGCTGGCTTCGGGGGTGGTCGGTCGGTCGAAAAACAGCGCCAGCACGCCGTGCTGTCGACCGTCGAAGCCGCTGATCGGCTCCGCCCAGCAATCCATCAGGCCGCCCAGCCGCCCGGCGGCCGCCGACGCCGCCCAGAAGGGGTCGGCCGCAAGGTCGGCCGCGGCCGCGCGCCGCCCCTGACCGGCCAGGCCGAGCAGGCCGCCGGTTTCCCCCAGCGGCACGTGGTCGAGCTGGGCGCGGACCGCTTCCGGCAGGCTGGCCGCCGCGCGGCAGCGCAGGCTGGCCCCGTCCGGCTCCGGCAGCAGCACCGCGCCGCGCGCATTGATGAAGGTCGATTCCAGCGCCTGCACCACGTCCGGCAGGGTCGCGCTCAGGTCGTCGCCGTCGAGCGTATGGCGCAGACCGACCTCACGCGCCGCGTTAAGCCCGGCGTCCCGCTTGCCCTTGGTCACGTCGCGCTGGATCGCGATGAACTGGGCGAGCGCGCCGCTTTCGTCGAACACCGGCTGCAGGTCGATTTCCACCCAGTACGGCCGGCCGTCGCGGTGGTAGTTCACGATCTGCAGGCTGATCGGGCGCCGGTCGGCGATCGCGTCCGCAAGGGCGGCGACCGCGGCGGGATCGGTTGACGGTCCCTGCAGAACGTCGCCCGGACGCTTGCCGACCAACTGCGACAGCGCATAGCCGCTCAGCCGTTCGAAGCCGGCGTTCACCCACTCGATGCGGCCCTGCGTGTCGGTGATGACCACGCCGTTATCGGTGCGCTCGGCGACCAGGGCGAGCTTGCGGCTGTCCGCGCGTTCGCGCGCCAGTTCGTCGGTGAGGGCGTAGCGGTCGCTGATGTCCAGGACGATCCCGACGACCCGGTTGGCGCGGCCGGTCGCGTCGCGCGCGACCTGCCCGCGGCTGTGCACCCACTGCGGGCCGTCCGTCGTCAGCAGCCGGAACTCGTGGTCGAACGCGGCGACCTCGCCGTCCCGCACCTTGGCCAGCACGTCCGCCGTACCCGCCAGATCGTCCGGGTGCACGTGGCGGCTCGTAAACGCCCGTCCGGTGGTCGACGCCGCCGGCGCGCCCAACCGCTCGGCCAGGACGGGCGAGAACTGGACGCGGTCGTCGTCGATCCGCCAGTCCCACCAGTAGGCGCCGATGCCCTCCGCGACCCGGGCCATCTGATGCAGCCGCACGTCGCTGTGCACGGCGCTGGCGACCTCGTGGGTGATGTCGATGTGGGTGACGACGGCGCCCTCGACGCCGGCGTCGCCGCCGATCGGCCGGACGTCGCAGCGGTACCAGCGTTCGACCTCCGGGCCGTGGCACGGGTAGGTTTGGTCGAACTGCGCGTGCGCCCCGTCCAGCACACCGCGGATCCCGTCGGCCAGACGGTGCGCTTCGGCCGCGAGTTCCGGCCAATCCGGCGTGACGTAGTGCAGGTAGTTGCGCCCGACGTCGCCCGTGTCCCGGCGGCCGTTATCCCGGCCGAACCGCTCCCAAAGCGCGTTGACGGCGACGATCACGCCGTCGGGATCGAGCACGGCCGTGGACCCGGGAAAGCTGTCCACCACCTCCGCAGCGGCCATAAGCCGGTCCGAAACACTCGTAGCGGCCTGTCCCGTCAATCGGGCCACCTGCGGCATTTCCCACAATCCCTTCCCTGTGCCCGTCCGTCGACCCGCCGACCCGCGCTGCACACGGCGACCCGCTCCCGCTAGTTTCGTGCGGAAATTGGTAAGATACGTTTAACAATGACGGATTGGTACAACTATTTTGAAGGCCCGAGGGAGCGAATGCGTCGTTATGCGCGAACCTGGCGCCGCAAGCTACATGCGATACGCGTGCCGACTTAACATGTAATGGGATACGCGGCGGACGCGGCAGGCGGCATGGTGCGGGTCACAGAGACGCCCGTGACGCGCTTGGCCGCGGTGCTGCTACTGGCACGCATGGCGCATCAAGACGGCCTGATCGACGACCTCCAGCGCGCGCGCACTCGTCGCTTCCGGGACGATCGGCGGCGCCACGCCGGCCTGCATCGCCTCCAGCCAGCGGGCCGCGCACAGGCACCAGCGGTCGCCCGGCTTGAGGCCGTCGAAGCCGAACTCCGGGCGCGGCGTGGCGAGGTCGTTGCCCTGCCGGGCGGTGAAGTCGAGGAATTCCCCGGTCACGAGCGCGCAGACCGAGTGGTTGCCGTGATCCATCGGATGCGGTGTGCAGCAGCCGTCGCGCAGGAAGCCGGTCATCGGGTCGGTCGAACAGGTGGCGAGCGCGCCGCCCAGGATGTTGCGGGCCTGCGGCCCAGCCGGTGTGCCGTCGTCGGGCATGGGATCCTCCGCCCTTCAGGGGGTGGTCAGTTACCATTCGCAAGATCGACGCCGCCGGCGGTGCCGTCAACGCGCCGCTCGCCAGCGCCCGCGGGAACGGGTTACGGTTGCCGGGCGCCGTCGCCCCGACCCTCGACGCGAGCAGTGCAGCGATGCCAGCCGCCCCCACCCCTGCCCGGCTGAGCCAGACGGCCCTGTACCGGATCCTGGTGCTGTCGCTGATCGGGGTCGGGGTCGGAACCGGCGCCTCGCTCGCGGCGATCGCGTTCGTCGAGGCGCTGACCTGGCTGAACGATCTGCTGCTGGTCTCCCCCTACGCCCGGATTCAGTACGAGACCCAGCCGGGCCTGGTCACCGCCGCGACCGTGCTGGTGCCCGCGTTGGGCGGCCTGCTGGTCGGGCTGCTGGTGCGCTACGGCGTGGCCGAACGCCGCGGGCTGGCCCCGCCGGACACGATCTACGCGGTGCAGACGCGCACCCGGCCGCCGTCGCTGAAAAGCGGGCTGGCGTCCACGACGGCCGCGCTGGTCTCGCTCGGCGCCGGCGCGTCGGTCGGACAGTACGGCCCGCTGGTTCACCTGGGCGCGATGCTGGGCAACCTGGCCGCTGGGCTGAACCTGGGCGTGCGCAACGTGCAGCCGGTCGCGCTCGCCTGCGGCGTCGCGGCGGCGATCTCGACCGCGTTCAACGCCCCGGTCGCGGGGCTGGTGTTCGCCCACGAGGTGATCCTGCGGCACTACTCCCTGCGCGCCTTCGCGCCGGTGACGGTGGCGTCCGCGACCGGCTACGTGTTCGCCAACGTGATCTTCGAACGCCCGGCCTTGTTCCTGGTCAGCTTCGAGGGGGTGCCGCATTCCTACGAATTCGTGCTGTTCGCCCTCGTTGGGGTGGCGAGCGCGCTGCTCGCCTGCGTGTTCATGGCGGCCTTGCTGTGGGCCGGCCGGCAGGCCGCGCGCACGCCTTTGCCGCAGGCGCTCCGGCCGATGGCGGCGGGCCTGGCGCTCGGGCTGTTCGCGCTGCAGGTGCCGGAAGTGCTGGGGATCGGGCAGGAGACGCTGCGCTTCGCCACGATCGACGGGGCGTTCGCGCCGGGCGAACTGGCGCTCCTGGTGGCGGCCAAGCTGGCGGCGACGGTGCTGTGCGTGGCGTTCGGCTTCGTCGGCGGGGTGTTCTCCCCGGCGCTTTTGATCGGCATCCTGTTCGGCGCGCTGTGCGGCACCCTGGTGTCGCTGGTGCCGCTGCCGATCGAGAGCAGCGGCGTCGTCGTCTACGCGATCTGCGGCATGATGGCGGTGACCAGCCCGGTGATCGGCGCGCCGCTGACGACGATCCTGATCGTGTTCGAGCTGACCCGGAACTACGACCTGACGATCGCGGCCATGGTGGCGGTGGTGTTCTCCAACCTGGTCGCCTACCGGATCTTCGGCCGATCGCTGTTCGACGCGCAATTGAAGGCGCGCGGTTTCGACCTGTCGCTGGGCCGCGACAAGGCGATCCTGGAGAGCCGGCGGGTGATCGATTACCTGAGCCAGGCTGCGAGCGTGCTGCCGCCGACCGCCGGCGTGGCCGACCTGCAGGCCGAGCTGGCCCGGGCCGACCGGTCCGAAGCCACGGTCGTCGACGACGACGGCCGATACCGCGGAACGGTCCGGCTGCAGGACGCAGCCGGCCGCGATCCCGCAACGCCGATCGGCGAGCTGGCCGAACGCGCGCCCACGATCTTCGGTCCCGACACCAGCGTCTGGGCGGCGATCCAGGCGCTGCCCGGCTTCGTCGGCGAGGCGGTCCCGCTGCGTCGACGCTGCGGGCCGCTTCCTGGGCGTGGTGCCGGAAGAAGCCGTGATCCGCGCCTACCTCGACGCCACCAACGAACTCCGGACGGAAGAGAATGAAGCGGCTTAGGGCGTTGTTTCCCAGATGCCTGGCCAGTGCGCCTCCCCTCTCCCTTGACGGGAGAGGGAGGGACCCGCGCGGCGCAGCCGCGTGGGAGGGTGAGGGTGAGACTCCGCAGCGCACGCCGGGGAGTCCCACCCTCACCCTGTCCCTCTCCCCTCGAGGGAGAGGGGACCCGCCGCCGGCGTCCGTTCAAGCTCGCCGCCATCCTGCTCGCGCTCACCGCCCCAGCCCACGCCCAGGACGAGGAAACCCTGACCGTGGTCACCTGGGGCGGGACCTACGAGCAGAGCCAGTGGGAGGCTTATTTCGAGCCCTTCGAGGCGCTGACCGGGGTCGAGGTCGAGACCGTGCGCTACAACGGCAGCCTCGAGGGGCTGCGCGACCAACTGGCCGACGGCGAGACCGGCTGGGACGTGATCGACCTGATCCGGGCGGACGCGGTGCGCGCCTGCGAGGAAGGCCTGCTGCAGAAGATCGACCCGACGATCCTGAAGCCGGCCCCGGACGGCACGCCACCCGAAGACGATTTTCTGGCGGGCGCGATCCGGCCCTGTTCGATCACCCAGCTCGTGTTCTCCACCGTGATCGCCTACGACAACCGCGCCTTCCCGGGCGAGAAGCCGCGGCGGATCGAGGACTTCTTCGATACCGAGCGCTTCCCCGGCAAGCGCGCCCTGCGCAAGGCGCCGGTGGCGCTGTTCGAATGGGCGCTGATGGCCTACGGCGTGCCGCGTCAGCAGCTCTACGAACTGCTGTCGACCGACCGCGGCTTCGACCTCGCGCTCAGGAAACTCGACCAGATCCGCGACGACCTCGTCTGGTGGCAGGGCGGTCAGGAGCCGGTCGAGCTGCTGCGCCAGGGCAAGGTGGCGATGGCGAGCGGCTACAACGGCCGGTTCTTCCACGCCCGCGCGATCGAAGGCGCGCCGATCTCGGTGATCTGGGACGGCCAGCTGCTGGACTACAACGCCTGGGCGATTCCCAAGGGCGCGGACGACGGCGACCTCGCCCGCCGGTTCATCGCCTTCGCCACTGAGACCAAGCGTCTGGCGGCGCAGGCGAACCGCATCTCCTACGGCCCGGCACGGCAATCGGCGCAGCGCCGGGTCGGCCTGCACGTAAGCGCGGGCGTGCCGATGCGCGCCTACCTGCCCACCGCCGAGCGGCACATGGAAAGCGCGATCGCCCGCGACCACAACTGGTACGCCCAGACGGTCGACCTGCGCGAGCGACGCTTCCGGCAGTGGCTGGCCCGCACGGAGCAGGCGACCGCGGCGGACTCGGGCAAGATGCTGGAAGGTGGAATCACCTTCCAGCTGAATCTTGCCCTCTATCAAGAAGTTAGAGCGGCCTTCAGCCCGACAACCGGTTCAGGCTTCGCCGCCGTCGCGCTTAGATGCCATCAGCCTCCCCTGCCCTGGCGCCGCAAACACGTCTCTTCTGGTGTGTTTGCCATACTAATATTCGTTTTAAGCGAGTGCCCAGCGTTTATTTCTTACCTAAGATTTGGGCGGACACCCCGCTCCGACCTGAAATTGTGCATATTTCTGTTATTTTCCAAACGAAGTTATGATAGGTTGAATTTCAAAGAAACTTATGCGCGCGTTCAAAGGGCGCGATCGGGTCAAGGCGATGGGCACCGCAACGTTGGAACAGAACATCCGCGACTCTCGCTTGGCCGCGACGCTGCAGGTCTGGCGCAAGCTGTGCGGCACCCGCTTCGCGCCGACGCGCCAGGAAATCGCGCCGGCCGAATTCCGCCAGATGCTGGGGCGGCTCGCGCTGGTCGACGTGGTAGCGGGTGAAACCGGCACGAAGCGGTATCGCTACCGCCTGATGGGGACGCGTCTGGCCGCCCAGGACGCCGTCGACCTGACCGGCAAACGGCTGTCCGATCACCCGAATACCGACGTGAGACCGGTCGTGCAGGCGGCTTTCGACGAGGCCGTGGCGAGCGGGCGTCCGGTCTATCGGGAGGACGTCCGCCAGGACGGCAACCGGCGGCACAGCTACGCCCGGCTGGTCCTGCCGCTGTCGGAGGACGGCCAGAACGTGACCGGCCTGCTACTGGGCCGGGTCGTCCTCGGCCGCGCGGACTGACCGCCCGCCCGCTGACCCCGCCCTACTCCGCCGCCCAGTCGTCGCGGCCCCAGCGCGCGGCCGCCGTATCGTCGCTGGCGCGGGCGTCGACCCAGCGGCCGCCGTCGGGCGTTTCCTCCAGCTTCCAGAACGGCGCCTTGGTTTTCAGCCAGTCGATCAGGAACTGGCAGCTGTCGAACGCCGCCTGGCGGTGGGCGCTCGCGGTCGCCACGAGCACGATCCGCTCGCCCGGTTCCATCCGGCCGTAACGGTGGATCACCAGCGAGGCTTCGAGCGGCCAGCGGCGGTGCGCTTGCGTGTCGATGCGCTCCAGCATCTTCTCGGTCATGCCGGGGTAGTGCTCCAGGGTCATCGCCCGGACCTCGCCGACCGCCCGGCCCTCGCCGCTCTCGCTGCCGGGCGTGCGCGCGTCGGGGTGAAGGTCGCGCACCAGCCCGACGAAGGAGCACAGCCCGCCCACGCCCGGATTGTCGCGGGTCAGGGCGTCCAGTTCGGCGCCGATGTCGAAGTCCGCGCGCTGCACCCGGATCATGGCCGCTAACCTCCGGTGACCGGCGGGAACAGCGCGACCTCGTCGCCCGGCTTCACCGGATCGCCGGGGCGCGCGTACTCCTGGTTGACGGCAACGCGCACCGCCTGCCGGTCGGCGAGCGCCTGGGCGTGCCCGTCCGAGCGCGCGGCCAGCCAGTCCAGCAGGCCGGCGACGTCGGTGACCTCCGCCGGCGGCTCGACCTGTTCCGAGCCGGTGCCGGTATGCGTCTTCAGCCAGGCGAAATAGAGGATCTGCATCGCGCCTACGCCACCTCGCTAAACGGCAGGAAGTCGACCAGCGTGCCGGCTTCCAGCTGCGTCATCTCCTCCGGCAGCTCGACCAGCCCGTCGGACTCGACGATCGAGGAGAGCACGCCCGCGCCCTGGCTGGGGTACTTGTCGACCCGCAGTTCGCCGTCCTGTGCGACCAGGCGGGCGCGCACCCACTCCCGGCGCTCGCGCTTCTTCTTGTGGTCGAAGCCGGCCTTGACCTTGAACAGATGGGGCTTATCCGCCCGGCCGCCCAGCATGCGCAGGATCAGCGGGCGGACGATCGTGACGAAGGTCACCACCACCGCGACCGGGTTGCCCGGCAGGCCGACGAACGGCACCCGGCCCAGCTGGCCGAGCGCGATCGGCCGGCCCGGCTTGATCGCGAGACGCCAGGTGTGCAGCTGGCCCAGCGCCTCGACCGCCTGCTTGACGTGGTCCTCCTCGCCGACCGAGACGCCGCCGCTGGTGACCACCAGGTCGAGCCGCTCGGAAGCGTCGGCGAGCGCGTCCGTCACCGCCGCCCGATCGTCCGGCAGGATACCGAGGTCGTGCACACGGCAGCCCAGCTGGGTCAGCAGGCCGTGCACCGTGAAGCGGTTGGAATCGTAGATGCCGCCTTGTTTGAGCGGTCCGCCGGGTTCGCACAGCTCGTCGCCGGTGGAGAGCACGCCGACCTCGAGCGGCCGGGCGACCTCAAGCGTGTTGCGGCCGACCGCGGCCGCCTGGCCCAGGTCCGGCGGGCGCAGCCGCTGGCCCGCGTGCAGCACGGTCGATCCCGCGCGCACGTCCTCGCCCGCCGCGCGCTGGTTGGCGCCGCGCGCGATCCCGGGCTTGATCGTGACCCGGCCGCCGTCCTCGCGGGTGTCCTCCTGCATCATTACCGTGTCCGGGCCGTTGGGCATCGGCGCGCCGGTGAAGATCCGGATCGCCTCCCCGCGCCGGGCCGGGCGGCCCAGCGGATGGCCCGCGGCGACGCGGCCGGCGACCGGCAGGGTGGTCTCGGCCTCGGCGTTCAGGTCGTCGAAAAAGACCGCATAGCCGTCGACGGCCGAGTTGCCGTGCTGCGGCACGTCGATCGGCGAGACCACGTCCGCCAGCAGCACCCGGCCGAGCGCGTGATGCAGCCCGACCGTCTCCGGCTCGGCGACCGGGGTGATCCGCCGGCGGATCTCCGCCAGCGCCTCGTCGACGCGCATCAGCCGGCCGCCGTGGGCGAAGCAGTCGTCGCTCAACTGGGCCATCGCGTCAGCCTCCCTGCCGGCCGCCGCCGAGCGCGCCGGCCGCGCCTTCGGACCCTGCCAGGCCGGTCTCGGCCAGGATGAAGTCGGCGATCGCCGCGACGTCGTTCAGGTCCAGGACCGGCAGCCCGCCGCCGTCGACCGGCTCGTCGCTCGCCACCGCGATCACGCCCGGCACCTCGCCCGCCAGCCGCGGCTTGCCCACGCTCGGCCGGTGAACCTCGAGCTTGGGATGGGTCTCGCCCTTGAACCCCTCGACCAGCACGAGGTCGCAGGGACTGAGCTTGGCGAGCAGCTCGTCCAGCGTCGGCTCGCGCGCCCCGCGGTGCTCGTGCATCAGGGCCCAGCGCTTGGCGCTCGACACCAGCACCTCGCCGGCGCCCGCCGCGCGGTGCTCGTAGGAATCCTTGCCCGGCTGGTCGACGTCGAAGTCGTGGTGCGCGTGCTTGACCGTGGACACCCGCAGGCCGCGGGCGACCAGGGCGGGGATCAGCTGGCGCACCAGCGTGGTCTTGCCGCTGCCGCTCCAACCGGCGAGGCCGAAGGCTGTGGGAGGGATGGTCATGGTCGATTGGGTGCGATCGTCCGCCGCCGCATCGGGATTTTGCCGGTCAGCCTACGCCCGTCGGCACACCGGTGCCAAGCCGCGCTCATGTCGCTTGCGAAACGGCGCGCGCGGATCGCTACTGCCCGGGCTGCGCCATCATGTGCTGCAGGCCGCGCTTCATGTAGTCCCAGCCGGTGATCAGGGTGAGCGCGAGCGCGATCCACAACACGACCTCGCCGATCAGCTGCAGGTGCGCCCACGCCGGGCCGGCCTGGCCCACGATCAGGACCGACAGCGCGATCATCTGCGTCGTCGTCTTCCACTTGGCGAGCTGGGAGACCGGCATGCCCACGCGCAGTTCCGCCAGGTACTCGCGCAGGCCGGAGACCAGGAGTTCCCGGCACAGGATCAACAGCACCGCGGCGACCGGCAGGCCGGTCACCCGGTCGCTCGCGACCAGCATGATCATCACCGCGGCGACCAGGAACTTGTCCGCGATCGGGTCCAGAAAGCGCCCGAGCGGCGTCACCGTCTTGTACTGCCGGGCGAAGTAGCCGTCCGCCCAGTCGGTGACCGAGGCCGCCAGGAACACCGCGAGCGCCGCCCAGCTCGCGGCCGGGCCCTGGTAGAACAGCAGCGCGACCAGCACCGGCACGATCAGGATGCGCGAAAGGGTCAGCAGGTTGGGCAGGGTCAGCAGCATCGCCGTTGTCGCCTCGGGTCCGATCTCGGGGGGCGTGGCACGCGCGCAAACCCTAAGCCAACCGGGCGCCCGGCGAAAGCCCGGCGGTGCGGCCGGCGTTCGACGCGGGCACCCAGTCGACCACGGCGGCGGCGGCGCCGACGAGCCGGACGACGTCACCCGCCTGCAACGCGCGCTCTCCGAAACCGGCGACTACGCCTTCACCGCCCCGCGCGAACGTTCCGGCGCCATGAGCGCCAACCTGGAAACCGCCCTCACCCGCTACCAGCGCCGCACCGGCCTCGACCCCGACGGCGTCGCCGCCCCCAACGGCCCCACCGTCCAGCAGATCGCCGCCGGGGCGGAGCGGGGCTGCTCGGATACCTCAGCGCGCACCGACCTCACGAGGATGCCAGTCGACCACGCAAGCCTGAAGGGACACCGCAAGGCCTGCATCGAGCTGCTGACCCAAGTCCTGAGACGGCGACCGCTGAAGCCGAAGAGCAACGAGACAGCTAAGTCTGACGGAGCGAACAAGCGGAAGTCGCAATGTGGGAACATCCGGAACGAACTCCATGCCGCGCATGAGCGCCTGAACGATTTCAGCGACAACGCCCGCGACAAAAGCATCGAAATAGAGAGTATGCGGAAAGCCATTGCCAAAGTCGCGAACCTGGAAGAATTCGGTCGAACAAGAAGTATCGGGATGCCGCCGTGGGCGCGGTGCTGCGGACCCTTCTCTCGGCCTGTAGCCGTTGCCTATGACATGCCAGGGGATATCGTTAGGATCACGAACACTCGTGACGCTACACGATATCAAGGTCGCCTGCAGGAACTCCTCGATGAATCGTAACCTGCACGATGACATTAAACACCAAATGAAAGAGGTCGAGAGGCTTCAGGCAAAGTACACGTCCTGTCTGGCAACAGCGGCGCCCGAAGACCGGAATGAAACCGCTCCAGATGTTCCGGCGTCGTGATCCAATTCGGCAGCGAGTCGAACGCGATGTCCTCACAAAGGCCTGCTCTCATGTCATCCGGTACCCGAGCGAGCGAGGCTTTCCAGATCGACCGCGACCGGGTGACCCTGCTCCCGCGCCGCACGGAAGAAGCCCGGTACGCCGCGTGCCGCGGGCGACCTCGTGCCCAGATGCCCGCGAGGTACAGCGCCGCCGCCAGGGCCTGGGCCGGGGCGTGTCGATGCTCCACCGCGGCCCGATAGACTAGGCTGGCGAACCGAAAATCCGTTGCGAGTCCCTCGACGACTCGGTATCCCGGTGACGTGGCGCGCCAGGGCGTAGTCCAGGTACGCCATCACGATGTCGATTTCGCCCGCACTAGAAGCGCATCATGGGCGACAAGCTTGAACGCCGAACGAAGCACCAGGTCGCTGCGCGGTCCGGCCCCCGACGGCGTGAAGCGGCGGAGCACGGCGTAGCGCTCGCGTGGCGGCAGCGCCTGACCCGCTGCCGCCACGCCTCGGCTTCTGGAGACGGTCGGCTATCGACGGATCGTCGGGCACCAGGCCGCGGCGCGCGAAGGCGGCCGGACGCGCGGCGCGCGAGGTCCGCATCACCGTTCCAGCCGAGCGCCAGGCGGGCGAAATGCCCGGCCAGCGCCGGGCTGAACGCAACCCCTTCGCCACGGGCGTGCAGCCGGCTGAGCAGGTGCGCGCCGAAGGTCTCGCCGTAATGGCGCAGCATCAGGCAGTAGATGCGCCCGGCCTCCGCCGGATCGGGCAGGCCCAGCTCGCCGGTTTCGTGGGCGTAGGCCGGCAGGTATAGCCCGCTCGGCCGCGCGCTCCGCGCGGGATCCGCCGTCTGCGCGCAGGCGCCAGGTCTCCCGCATCCGGACCGACATCCGCCCGACCGGCAGCTCGCACCCGCGCGTGCCCGGAGCTCGCACGCCTCGCCCCAGACCAGCGGCTCCAGCAGCAGCGGCTTCAGCCCCGGCTCGCGGCGGAACACCCGCGCCGCCGTCGGCCTGCGCGGGCGCCGCGCCGAACCCGCAGCAGCCCGGCCGCCAGCCCCGCCGCGATCGCCATCCGCCGAAACCGCACGCCCGCCTCCGCCGCACGAGACCCCGCCGCGCACAAACCCGGCATACGATTGTAGCGGACCCGGGCCACGCGTCCAGCGTGTCGGGTGCCCAATTTCTTGGAGAGAGGGCAAGATCGTGGAAGGTGTGTCCACCTTCCACGATCTTGCCCTGACCCGCGGCGTTGAAGTGGTCGTAGACCTTGCGGGCGACCGTCTTGGAGATGCCGTCGACGGCTTCCAGGTCGGCCAGGTGCGCCCGGCCGATCGCCTTGACCGAGCCGAAGTGCAGCAGCAGCGCCTTCTTGCGCGTTGGGCCGACGCCGGGGACGTCGTCCAGCGAGGAGCGCAGGCGTTCCTTGCTGCGGCCTTTGCGGTGCGAGCCGATGGCGAAGCGGTGCGCCTCGTCGCGCAGGCGCTGGATGAAGTAGAGCACCTGGTCGTCCTTGGGCAGCAGGATCGGCTGCTGCCTCGGGCAGGAAGATCCGCTCCCGCCCGGCGTCGCGGTCCGGGCCCTTGGCGACGCTGGCGATCGGCACCTCGCTCACGCCCAGGTCGGCGAACACCTCCAGCGCGACGTTCAGCTGGCCGCGGCCGCCGTCGACCAGCACCAGGTCGGGCCAGCTGCCCTGCTCGTTGTCCGGGTCCTCCTTCTGCGCGCGCTGGAAGCGGCGGGTCAGCACCTCGCGCATCATGGCGTAGTCGTCGCCCGGCTGGGCGCCCGCCTCGTCTTCGCCGGCCTCGGCCGCGCCGTTAGCGGCGGTCGCGGCGTCCGCGGCTTGGTCGATCCCGCCCGCCTTCTCGCTCGCCCTTTGGCCGGGCTTGCGGGTGCCGCGGATCTTGAACTTGCGGTACTGGTTCTTCCGGTAGCCCTCCGGGCCGGCGACGATCATCGCGCCGTAGGGCTCGGAGCCGCGGATGTGGGAGTTGTCGTAGACCTCGATCCGCTCCGGCGCGGCCTCCAGGCCCAGCTTGTCGGCCAGGCCGTCCAGCAGCTTGCGCTGGTTGCGCCCTTCGGAGAGGTGGCGGGCCAGCGCCTCGCGGGCGTTGGCGAGGGCGTGCTCGACCAGGTTGCGCTTGTCGCCGCGCTGGGGGACGTGGACGCGCACCTTGCCGCCCGCCCGCTCGGAGAGCGCGTCGGCCAGCAGCTGGCGGTCGTCCGGCGCCTCGCTCGCCAGCAGCAGCTTGGGCACCGGCTTGTTGTCGTAGAACTGCGCGATGAACGAAGCCAGCACCTCGGAGCTAGTCAGCTGGTCGTCGTGGGTCGGGAAGTAGGCGCGGTTGCCGTAGTTCCGGCCGGAGCGGAAGAAGAACACCTGGATGCAGGTGGTCCCGCCTTCGCTGTGCAGGGCGAACACGTCGGCGTCGGTGACGCCCTCCACGTTGATGTCCTGGTGCGACTGGATGTGCGCCAGCGCCCGCAGCCGGTCGCGGTAGAGCGCGGCCGTCTCGAAGTCGAGCTGCTCGCTCGCCGCCTGCATCTCCCGGCCCAGCTCCTCCTGGATGTCGTGCGAACGGCCGGACAGGAAGTCGCGCGCCTGTTTGACCAGCTGGGCGTAGTCTTCCTGGCTGATGTAGCCGACGCAGGGCGCCGAGCAGCGCTTGATGTGGTACATCAGGCAGGGGCGCGAGCGCTGGTGGAACACGCTGTCGGAGCAGGAGCGCAGCAGGAACGCCTTCTCCAGCGCCGTGATCGTGCGGTTGACCGCGCCGGCGCTGGCGAACGGGCCGAAGTAGTCGCCGGCGCGGCTGTGCTGGCCGCGGTGCTTCTTGATCCGGGCGAACTCGTGGTCGCCGGTCAGCAGGATATAGGGGAACGACTTGTCGTCGCGCAGCTGCACGTTGTAGCGCGGCATCAGGCGCTTGACGAGGTTGCTCTCGAGCAGCAGCGCCTCGACCTCGGTGCGGGTGGTGACGATCTCCAGGCTCGCCGTCTCCGCCACCATCCGCTGCAGCCGGTAGGGCAGCCGCGACAGCTGGGTGTAGCTGGTCACCCGGCGCTTCAGGTTGCGCGCCTTGCCGACGTAAAGCGCCTCCCCCTTGCGGTTGAGCATGCGGTAGACGCCGGGGTGCCCGGGCAGGGTCTTGATCGCCTGCTTGAGCACGCCCACGCCGCGCTCCATCGACAGCGCCGGGCCCCCATTCGCCGGATCGGACGCGGCCACCGGCTGGCCGTCCTGGTCCGCCGCCGCGCCGTCGAGCGCGGCCACCTGGGTGAAGCTGTCGCCCGGATCCTCCTCCGCGCGCATCGCCGAGCGCTTGCCGCCGGCGGAGGGGTCCTTGGTGCGTCGGGTGCCGCGTGCCTGTGCCATGGTGGATTAGATGTCGCCTATCGGGGGAGCGCGTCAACGCGCGCCGCATGTCTCAAGCCCGTCGCGCGCGCCGGGCGCGCACGCGTCAGGCCCGCGCGGTTATAACCGAAGGTATTATAGGGCGCCTGGCGCGGCTTCGCGGCGTCGTCCACGAGAGCTGTGGATAACCTTGTGGGAAGGTCGCGGGGAAAGTTCCGAGCGCACCGGAAATCCAGGAGTCGCCTCGGATTGCCCAAAAAATCGGCAACCTCGCTAAACCTCTGAAATTCCACAATGTTCGAAACGGAAGCACGCACGGGTATGCCGCTGGGCCGGTCAAACCGCGGGTTATCAAAGCGTTAAAGACTTGGTCGCCATCGTGTGTACAACCGCCCGGACCGAAGGCGTCGTGCAGGTGTATTGAACGGGCGCGCGGCCTATCCGATCGGATAGGCGCGCCCTCTCCCTCAGGCGGTGTTGCGGTGCTGCCCGGCGCCTACGCGCGCATGCGGCTTCAGCGACCGTCGCGGGCGTGCTCGACCTCGACGCCGATCCCGGCGGCGTCGGAGTAGCGGTCCAGCTTTTCGATCCGCACGCGCACCAGTTCGACCCCGTCGTCGTCGGCCAGGGTCGCCGCGGCGATGTCGTCGGCCAGCGTCTCCAGCAGGCGCGGCCGGCCGTCGGCGATCAGCTTGCGGATGTTGGGCACCAGCTTGCGGTAGTCGACGATGTGGTGGGGATCGTCGTCCAGCGGCCGGACCGGGCGCACCTCCGCCTCGACGTTGATGCGCAGGCGCTGGGCGCGGGCGCGCTCGCGCTCGCTCACGCCCAGGTGGGCGCTGACGGTCAGATCGCGCAGGAAGATCCGCTGCCGGCGCACGGTGCGCGCGGGATCCGCCTGGCTGGTTTCGGGGTGGTCGTGACGGGGCTGTCCGGGCATGTCCTTCCCCTAACCGCTCGCGCCGCGGCGGTCCAGACGGGAATTGGGTCAACGGGCGACACGGGCTCCGATGGGGGCGCCGATGGGGGGCGCCGATGGGGGGCGCTACAGTTCGTCACCCTGGCGCGACGGTCCGAGGTGCCGCCCGCCGTCGAGCGCCACCATCTGCCCCGTCACCGACGGCGCGTCCAGGAAGAAGCGCAGGGTGCGGTAGATTTCGTCGGGATCGGTGCCGCGCTTGAGCGGGGTCTCCCGGTGCGCCGCCTCGATCGCCGCCTCGTCGCGGTAGTGGTCGGGCAAGAGCGCGCCCGGCCCGACCGCGTTGACGCGCACGTGGGGCGCGAACTGCAGGGCGAGCGACTGGGTCAGGCTGTACAGCCCGACCTTGGACAGGTGGTAGCTGGCGAAGCCCGCGGCCGGCCGCAGGACGTAGCCGTCCAGCAGGTTGACGATCATCGCCTGGCGGCCCTCGGGCAGCTGGCGCTTCAGCCCCTGCGCCAGCACGAACGGCGCGCGCAGGTTGATCTCCATGTGCCGGTCCCAGCTCGCCCGGGTCGCGTCCTCGGCGGTGTCGTACTCGAACACCGCGGCGTTGTTGACCAGCAGGCCGACCGGGCCGAGCGCGCTCGCCGCGTGCTCGACCAGCGCCGCGCACGCGCCTTCGTCGGTGAGCTCCGCCCGCAGCGTCACCGCGCGTCCGCCCGCGGCCTCGATCTCGGCCGCGGTCTGCTCGGCCTCGGCGCGGGAGGAGGCGTAGTGCACCGCCACCGCCCAGCCGTCGCGCGCGAGGTAGAGCGCAAGCGCACGCCCGACCCGTTTCGCCGCGCCGGTCACCAGCGCGACGCGGGGGATGTCCTCGGTGATGTCCGGCACGTGTGGCTCAGCCCCGCGGTTCCAGCTTGAGCGCGGCGGAGTTCATGCAGAAGCGCTTGCCGGTCGGCGCCGGGCCGTCGTCGAACACGTGGCCCAGGTGGCCGTCGCAGCGGCTGCACAGCACCTCGACGCGCTTCATGAACAGCTTGCGGTCGGTCTCGTAGCGCACCGCGTTCTCGTTCAGCGGCTGGGTGAAGCTGGGCCAGCCGGTGCCGCTGTCGAACTTGGCCTCGCTGTCGAACAGCGGCTGGCCGCAGCACACGCAGCGATAGGTGCCGGCGGTCTTGCAGTCGTGGTACTCGTTGGCGAACGGACGCTCGGTCCCGCCGCGCCGGGCGACGCGGTAGGATTCCTCGGTCAGCTCGCGCTTCCACTCGGCGTCGGACTTGGCGACCTTGCCTTCCGTGTCCGGCTTGGTTTCGGACGTATCCGTCATTTCCCGACCTCCCTTATTGGTGTTGTTCGGTGCCTGCTGGCCTATGTGGTCCCGCGGGCGGGCGCGCCAATGGGCGGGCGGCGGATTTTCCGTTCGCCGATTTTTCCGGGCGAATCAGCACCCTGCGGCGTTAACGCGGCAAGCACGCGTTAACTTTTTGCCGCCACACTAAGCGTAGGTGCAACACCGCGTCAGGAGGATCGGTGTGATGGTCGCGAAAACCTGTCTGTACTTCGTCTTCGTGCTCTGGGCGGTCAGCAGCTTCACCGCGATGTAGCGGGCGGCAGCCGGCAACGCCCTCGCTTCACCGGAACGCCTTCAGGAACCGCTCGAAGTTGGCGGAGAAGAGGTCCTTGTTCGGGCCCTCGATCTCGACCGTCATGCCTTGAGCGATCTCGCCGGCGTCCTTGACCGTCAGGCAGATGCCGAAGCCGTGCTTCATCAGCGCCTTGTACATGCGCTTGTCGGTCAGCTTGGCGATGTAGCCGCAGGGCGGGCGCGGGCGGTCGTAGACCAGGCGGGCTTCGCCGATCCGGATCACCTGCCCGCCCAGCGTGTGCGGGTCCAGCCCGCGAACCACCAGATTGCGGCGGTGTTCGCCGTTCGAGAGCGCGACGCCGTGCTTCGCCTCGGCCGCCGCCAGCGCCTCCGCCCCGATCATCGTCACCTGGCAGACGTCGCCGGTCGGCGTCCAGTGGCCGAGGCCGGTTGCGTAGCGGTCGCCCACGAGGCCGCGGCCGGGCACCGCCTGCACGCGCGCCACCGCGTGCATCGCCCGGCCGCCAGCCTCGGTGACGAAGATCCGTTCGAGCGTTCCGCTCACGACCC
Source organism: Rhodovibrio sp. (assembly GCA_034521655.1). Taxonomy (GTDB): domain Bacteria; phylum Pseudomonadota; class Alphaproteobacteria; order Kiloniellales; family Rhodovibrionaceae; genus Rhodovibrio. Next base: position 69,135 of record JAXHMD010000042.1, on the reverse strand, counting down.
TGGCGCGGCCTCCTTACTTGGACCCGGCCTCGTTGGACGCAGCCCCGTTTGACCCGGCCCCAGCGATCCCGGCCGTGAGACCCAGCTGTGGGGCGGGGCCGTGGGACTTGCCGCCAGACGGGTCCGATCGGCCGGGAGGCGGCCCGGTTACGCGACCACGTTCTTGGCCAACGCGATCAGGATCAACAGCCCGACGGTGGAAAACAGCGTGACCTGCGCCCAGTCGACCTTGCGGTCGACCTTTTGGAAGGTCGGGTTTTCCTGCAGCTTCTCGATCGGGTCCTGCATGACGTGTCCTCCCCAGACTTAGGCCGTAGCTTGGTCCGCGTCGTGACGCGTATTTCTGCACTTTATTCCGGCCGTCAACCGGAACCGATCGCGCCGCCACGGGCGGGCCCGAACGGCGGTTCGCTGTGGCGCGCCCCTGGATGGGGCCCGCTTGCGAACTGGCCTTAGTCTGCCGCCTCGAACTGCGAAATCAAGAGTCGATTTCGAGGCGGCACGAGCAAGGTTGTTGCGCAACACCCCCGCCCCTCCCCCCGCGCGACGCCGCTCAATCCGGCATCAGCACGTAGCCGCTGCCGCGCACGGTGCGCAGGAAGCGCGGGTACTTTGGGTCGTCCTCGATCTTCCGGCGCAGGCGGGTCATCTGCACGTCGACCGTGCGCGCGGACGACGCCTCGGCGGTCTCCTGGCGCAGGTCCTCGCGCGACAGCACCTCGCCCGGCTGGCGGGCGAGCGCGGCCAGCAGCGCGGTCTCCACCTCGGTCAGGCGGATCGTCGTGCCCCGGCGCTTCAGCTCGCCGCGGGCGAGGTCGAAGCTGAACTCGCCGAAATTGAGCTCCTTGGGCGCGGCCGGCGCCTGCGGCACCCGGCGCAGGATCGCGTTGATCCGCAGCACCAGTTCGCGCGGCTCGAACGGCTTGGACAGGTAGTCGTCCGCCCCGCGGGTCAGGCCCTCGATCCGGTCCTCGGTCTCGGTCATCGCGGTTAAGAGCAGGATCGGCACCCGGCTGTCCGCGCGCAGCGCCTGGGTCAGGTCGAGCCCGCTTTCCCCCGGCATCATGATGTCGAGCACCAGCAGATCGAAAGCCAGCGCCTCCAGCTTGCGCCGCGCCTCCGCCGCGCTCTCGGCGACCGTGACCCGGAAGCCCTGCTCGCTTAGATAGCGCTGCAGCAGCGCGCGCAGCCGGGTGTCGTCGTCGACCACCAGGATGTGCGGCTCGACCTCGCTCATCGCCGGACGGTCCGGGCCGGGTGCGCGCGCCCACAATCCCCCTCCTCCACGTGGGAGGAGGGGTTAGGGGAGGAGGGTGCCGCGCTGCTCGAAGTGCCGTGCTGACCTCCTCTCCCTAGCCCTCTCCTCCCATTGGAGGAGAGGGGACCGATGGCGGCCTGGACTGGACGGGGAGCGACAGTGACGGCCGTGTCGGCGGGTTCCCTCTCCTTCGCTCGAAGGCGCGGGACAGGGTGAGGTAGGTCTGCACGGCGTGCCAGCTTGAGCGCCGTTTCTCTGCCGCCGTGCCGCTTTACCGGCGCGGGCTTCCACCTCCCCCTAACCCCCTCCTCCCATGGGATGAGGGGGAACCCGCCGATGCCCCCTGCCAACGACACGCGTGCCCTCATCGCGCGAGCCGGCGCGGGCGGGGGCCGGGGCCGCTGTCGGGCTGGCCTTCGCGGCGGTCGAAGCGCCGTCGGTCGCCCTCCTCGATCATCCCCAGCATCACCCGGCGGAAGCCCTCGACCGCCTCCGCCCCGGCCTCGCGGTAGGCGGCGGCGATCAGCCGGCGCTGGTTCTCGCTCAGCTCGCGCTCCAGCGCCCGGCCCTTCTCGGTCAGGTCCAGCCGGCGCTGGCGCCGGTCCTTGGTGCCGGTTTTCTGCTCGATGAAGCCCTCGCGCACCAGCTGGCTCAGCACCCGCGACAGCGACTGCTTGGTGATCTGCAACAGCCGCAGCAGGTCGCTGACCGTGATCCCGGGCTCGCGGCCGACGAAGTAGATCACGCGGTGGTGCGCCCGGCCGAAGCCGTGCTTGGCTAGGATCTGGTCGGGCACGCGGGTGAAGTCGCGGTAGGCGAAGAACAACAGCTCCATCGCCTGCCGCAGTTCCTCCTCGCGCAGGAAAAGCGGGTTGTAGCCGGTTTTTACGTCAGCCATGTTGACATTTATCGCATAACGATGTTACCGAATGCAAGCGTTGGCGGACAGATTGTATCGCGACACCTTCGGATGCCGGTAACAAACTGCTCGCCTCGGCGCTTACGGGGGTTGAAACGCGTCGCCGTTTGCGCGATGGCTGGCCGCCGCAGACAGGAGAGACCGCCCGCGCGCGGCGGCGCGCGTGTCCGACCCCCGGGTCCGCCGGGCTCCGGACGCTGCGCCCGGCCGCCGGCGCGGCCACCGCAACCGCACGAACGACACCGAGATCGAGCAAGAAAGAGCGCGTTAAGCCATGTCCATGCTCCCCTTCGACGACCGCGACGGCGCCATCTGGATGAACGGCCAGCTCCACGACTGGCGCGACAGCAAGGTGCACGTGCTCACCCACGGCCTGCACTACGGCAGCTGCGTCTTCGAAGGCGAGCGGGTCTACAACGGCGAGATCTTCAAGCGCGACGAGCACCATCAGCGCCTGCACGACTCCGCCCGCATCATGGGCTTCGAGGTGCCCTATTCGGTTGCGGAGATCAACGACGCCGCCCAGCAGGTGATCGAGGCCAACGGCATCGAGAACGGCTACGTCCGCCCGGTCGCCTGGCGCGGCAGCGAGATGATGGGCGTGAGCGCGCAGAAGAACTCGATCAACGTCGCGATCGCCGCCTGGCAGTGGCCCGCCTACTTCTCGCCGGAGGCGCGGTTGGAGGGCATCCGCATGCAGATCTCCGACTGGAAGCGCCCGGCCCCCGACACCGCGCCGGTCAACTCCAAGGCGGCGGGCCTCTACATGATCTGCACGCTCTCCAAGCACGCCGCCGAGGCCGCCGGCTACAACGACGCGCTGATGCTGGACTACCGCGGCCGGGTCGCGGAGGCGACCGGCGCCAACATCTTCCTGGTCCAGAACGGCGAGCTGCACACCCCCGATCCGGACTGCTTCCTGGACGGCATCACCCGGCGCACGGTGATCGGGCTCGCCCACGAGCACGGCTACAAGGTGCACGAGCGCGCGATCATGCCCGAAGAGCTGGCGCAGACCGACGAGGTGTTCATCACCGGCACCGCCGTCGAGGTCACGCCGGTGCGCGAGATCGGCCCCTACAGCTTCACCGTGGGCGAGACCACGCGCACCCTGCTGACCGCGTTCGACGACCTGGTCCAGCGCCGCGACACCCGCACCGCCCACGCCAGCATGAGCGCGGCGGAGTAGGGCCTCCGACCCTGCAAGATCCGTAGGGTGGGTTCGCGCCAGCAACCCACCGCTCGGCGTACGTGGGCCGCACGGCGTATCGGTGGATTGCCGCGTGCGCGGCGAATCCACCCTACGGTGCTCTGCGCCTGGAGAGGGCTAGGAAGAGGCGGTGAGCGCGCCACCTCGAATAGCGCGGGCACCCTCCTCCCCTAACCCCTCCTCCCATTGGAAGAGGGGGATGAGTTGGCGCCCGTCCCCGCTTCCGCCCTCCCGCTTAATACAGCCGGCCGCCGTTGGGGACCGGGCGGTCGGGGGCGATCAGGACGACGTCGCCGTTGTCGTCGGGAAAGCCCAGCACCAGGCATTCCGAGCGGAACTTGGCGATCTGCTTGGGCGGGAAATTGACCACCGCGGCGACCTGCCGGCCCAGCAGTTCGTCCCGGGTGTAGTGCGCGGTCACCTGCGCGCTCGTCTTGCGGGTGCCGAGATCGCCGAAGTCGATCCACAGCTTGTAGGCCGGCCGGCGCGCTTCCGGGAAGTCTTCGACGTGGGTCACCGTGCCGACGCGCACGTCGACCTTCAGGAAGTCGTCGATCCCGATCTCCGGCGCGCTCTGGTCGCTCATTTTGCCCCCGGCATTTGAATTATACCCCGCGCGGCAGCTAGCCACAGCGCGCTAGGGCAAGATGCTGGAACGTGGAATCACCTTCCAGCTGAATCTTGCCCTCTCTTCAAGAAGTTAGAGCGACATTCAGCCCGAAGGCCGGTTCGGCCTTCGGGCATGTCGCTCTAGGCGCGGCAAGCGCGCACAAAAAACCGGGCCGACGTCGCATCGACGCCGGCCCGGCCTCGCTCGTCCGACTGCCGCCGGCCTTAAGAGCCGGCAGCTATCTCGCACGCTCTAAGCGCTTAGTTGGCGCTCGTGCTGGCGGCGGAGCCGCTCTTGCCCTTGGCGGAGCTGGAGCTCGCGCCGCTGGCGCCGGTCTGGCCGCTGCCGTTGGCGGCGTTGGTCGCGGTCTGCATCGCGTTCTGCGCCGCCTTGGTGGCCTGGCCGGTCGCCTTCTCGCTCTGCTTGACGACGCTCTGCATGCTGTCGCGCATCTCGTCGAAGCTCTCGGCGACGCGCTTGTTCAGCAGCTCGAGCGCCTCGTTCTGCGACTTGGCGCTCATCTCCGCCAGCTCGCGGGCGTGCTTCAGCGCGGTCTCGAAGGCGTTCTTGGCGACCTCGGTCTGCTTGGCCACCCGCTCCTCGTTGGAGCCGGCGCCCTGCACCTGGGTCATCGCCTTGGCGGCCTCGTCCATCGCCTCGCGGACGATCTCGGTCTGCCGGCGCGCCATCGCCTGGGCGCCCTCGAACGCGACCCGGTTGGCCTCGGTCAGCGCCTCGATGTTCTTACGATGCGCCTCCATCAGGCCCTTGTTGTCCAGGCCGGGCATCTGAAACTGATCCATGTACTTCCGCGGATCGAACATCTCGGTGAAGTTCTGATCCAGGAAAGGGTTACCGGTCTTGCTCGCCATCGTCGCGTCCCTCCTTGAAAACGTTGCGGCTGCGTGCGCCAGCGCCGTGCCGTCGGCCCTGGTATTTGCAGTGCACCATCGCCGCTGTCAAGCACATGTTTGTGCAGTGCACAAAAGTTTCAAGGGGCGCGCTACGACAGGTCGTTGACGCGGATTGCGGCAGCGCACAAAAGGCCGGCTTTTTGCAGTGCGAAGAACAAAGGTTAAGCGCCGCGCGGCGCGGCGTCGCCACGCCGGCTGTGGGACAAACCGGACCGGGTCACCGGTCCCCTGTCAGTGCACCGCGCTGGAGCCCGGCCCGCGGCGGGGATCGTCGAGCGGGCCCCCATCCGCCTGGTCAGGGTCCGCCGGGCCGGGATCGGGCGGGCCTTCCGCGGGATCGGGGATCTCGGTCGCCTCGCCCTCGATCACCGGGCCGTCGGGATCGTCCGCGCCGCCGGTCACGATGCGCGACAGCCCGCGCCCGACCGGGCTGTCCTTGACCGCGTCGCGGACCACGTCGCGCGCCCGCTCGCGGCCTTCCAGCACCTCGGCCGGGCGCTCGACCCGGCGCAGGTAGCCGTCGAGCGCGGCCATCGTCTTCGACAGGTCGGCGCTGTCGTCGTCCAGCCAAGTGCGCAGCGCCAGCAGGTAGACCCCGCCCAGCCCGTTGATCCGGAGCTCGCCGCGCAGCCCCGAGGTGGAGATGTCGGCGGCTTCCAGCATCCGGGTCATCGACCGGCGCAGCTGGCCGTAGCCGCCGAACGCCTGCGCCGGATCGCGCAGGGTGCATGCCAGGATCGAGCGGACCGCCGGCTTGTGCTCGGTGAGCGCGTCGAACCGGTTCATCAGCACCTCGAACAGCCGGTCCTTCGCCGGCTCCTCCAGGTCCTCCGGCTCGATGCTGTCGGCGACCTCGTCGTCGATCCGGCGGGCGTAGGCGCGGATCAGCGCCCACTTGCTGTCGCAGTGCCGGTAGAGCTGCGCCAGCGACAGGCCGGCGCGCTTGGCGACGTCGCGCAGCGCGACGTCGTTCCAGCCGCGCTCGTCCGCCAGCGTCAGCGCATGCTCCGCCAGCTCCGCAAGGTCGATGCCGCGCGCCTGCCGGGTTGCCGCCTGTGCCATGACCGTCCCCTCGTTGCCGTTGCGCGCGGACCCCGCCATCGCGGGCGCGCGCGGATCGTCATTCGCCGCCTGCACGTCAGGTAAGTCGCCGCGCGGCGCCTGCCACCCCCGCCCAAGGCCGGGAATGCTCAGTACCCCTCGCGCTTCAGCCGCCACAGCTGCCACAGCCCGAAGCCGAGCAGCCCGCCGAAGGTCAGCAGCAGCTTGCCCACGATCATGATCTCGAAACCGCTCATTGTCGCCCCGGCATTGCGTTCACGGTGATGGCGCCCGTGCTGAAGCTCACGCGGCGCCCACGCGTCCCCTCTCCTCCACTGGGAGGAGGGGGCTAGGGCCTGTGGACAATCATCGCAGGGCGATTTGAATGGCGGCCAGATGGATCATAGCTTCAAAACTGGTGTCAGTTTTATCATAGCGCGTTGCAATGCGTCGAAATTCTTTCAATTTACAAAAACAGTTCTCGACCAAATGTCGCCACATATACGCGTGCTCGTCGAACGGTATGGCCTCGGATCGAGAAGAATTCGACGGGATCACTGCTTCGACGCCACGATCGTCGAGATACTTCCGTAATGCGTTGCTGTCGAAGGCTTTATCCCCGAGCAGCGCATCAAAATTCGTATCGTTTAGGAGCGGATCTGTGCCCACACTGTCATGACGCTGACCAGGCAAGAGGATAAATCTCGCCAGGTTGCCGAGAGCGTCGACAAGAGCGACGATTTTCGTTGTTAATCCGCCTCGGGATCGGCCGATGGCCTGATTTTGAGTCCCCCTTTTGCGCCGGTTGCATGCTGATGCGTCCGGACAATCGTTCCATCGATCATGGCGTATTCAAAGTCTGGCTCGTGGGATAGAATTTCGAAAAGGCGTTCAAAAACACCTTTCTTTACCCAGCGCCGAAAACGTTTGTGAACCGAGTTCCAGTTGCCGTATTCGCTCGGAAGATCGCGCCATTGCGCGCCAGTTCGCACGATCCAAAACACCGCCTCTATGAACAGGCGATTGTCACGGCCACTGCAGCCCTGATCACCTTCTTTACCCGGGACATACGGGGCAACCAGAGCCCATTTTTTGTCAGAAGCACGTTTCGATCCAAGATAACCCTCCAATCGATCACCTTGAATCGAATTCTCCTTCGATTTCGGGAATCCCCTGCGACCTCGACGCCTCGTTTGTCCACAAGCCCTAGAGCAAAATCGGGCAAGGTGGAATCACCTTGCTCGTGAATTTTGCTCTACCTTCAAATAGATAGAGCGCGATTCACGCTGAAGGTGATCTCACCTTCAGCGATCGCGCTCTAGGGTGAGGAGGTTGCCCGCGCCCCGTCGCGTTCCCGCGGCTGCAAAGCGGCGGCGTCCCAAGCCTTCCTGCCGTGCAAACCACCTCACCCTGTCCCTCTCCCCCATGGGCGAGAGGGACCCGCTGCCTGCCCTGCCACCTACGCCGAGCCCTGCCGCGAGCCTTAGGCCGCGAGCCTTAGGCCGCGAGCCTTGGGCCGCGCGCCCTGCACCGCCCCGCTACACCGCCTGCCCGGCGGCCCAGCCGGAGGACCAGGCCCACTGGAAGTTATACCCGCCGAGCCAGCCGGTCACGTCGACCGCCTCGCCGATCACGTGGAGGCCGGGGACGTCGCGGGCCTGCATCGTCCGGCTGTCGAGCGCGGCCGTGTCGATCCCGCCGAGCGTGACCTCGGCCTTGGCGAAGCCTTCGGTGCCGGCGGGGATCAGCTGCCAGTCCTTCAGCCGCTGCACGATTCGGCGCAGCTCCCGGTCCGGCCATTCGGCGAGCGGGCGCGCGGCGTGGCCGGCCGACAGCTGGCCCGCCAGCTGATGGGCCAGCCGCTGGGCCAGGCGCTGCGGCAGCACCTCCGCGAGCACGGTGGCGAGCTGCTGGCGCGGCCGCGCCGCCTTCGCCCGGACCAGCCAGTCCGCGTCCGCCACGTTCGGCAGCAGGTCGAACTGCACCGGCAGGTGCGCGGGGTCGACCGGCCCCTGATCGACGCGCTGGGCGCGGGCGCGCTTCTTGCCGCCCGGATGCGCGCCCGGGTGCAGGTCGGCCGCCTGCCAGTAGCTGGACGCCTGCAGCACCGCCGGGCCGGAGACGCCGCGGTGGGTGAACAGCGTCGCCTCCCGGAAGGTGACGCCGTTCGCGCTGACCGCGCTGTCGACCGCCACGCCGGACAGCGGCGCGGCCAGCTCCTTGTCGCCCGAACCCAGCGTCAGCGGCACCAGCGCCGGCCGCGGCTCCACCAGCGCCACGCCGAAGTCGCGCGCGAGGTCGTAGGCGAACGCGCTCGCGCCCAGTTTCGGGATCGACGGCCCGCCGGTGGCACACACCACGCGGGGCGCGGTCAGCGTGCCGGCCTCGGTGCGCACGGTGAAGCCGCCGGAGGCCTCGGGCGCGCGTTCGACCGCGCGCACGGGCGCGCTCGTGATCACCTCGACGCCGGCTTGCGCGCATTCATGGAGCAACAGGTCGACGATCTGCCGGGCGGACTGGTCGCAGAACAGCTGGCCCAGCGTCTTTTCGTGCCAGGCAATGCCGTGCTCGGAGACCAGCGAGATGAAGTCCCACTGGGTGTAGCGGCTGAGCGCGGACTTGGCGAAGTGCGGGTTGTTCGACAGGAAGCGGTCGGGGCGCACCTCCAGATTGGTGAAGTTGCAGCGCCCGCCGCCGGAGATCAGGATCTTCTTGCCGACCTCCGGCATGTGCTCGACCAGCGCCACTCGCCGGCCGCGCTGGCCCGCGGTGAGCGCGCACATCAGCCCGGCCGCGCCGCCGCCCAGCACGATCGCGTCATAGGCCCGAGGGGCGCCGGAGATGGCCGGCCGGAGGGGTGGCCGGAGTTGGGGACCGCTCATCACGCGCGATCCTGTGACCCGGATCGCCGCGCGGATCAAGGGGCGCCGCCCGTAAGCCGGGGGCGTCAGCCGGACATTTGAGCCGCGCCCGTCAGCCGGACCTGTCAGCCGAGCCGGTCAGCAGGGGGTCGGCAGCGGGTCCGGCGTGTCCAGCCAGAGCGCGAGCTCGGTCTCCTCGCGCAGGGTCTGGGCGGTCTCCCAGCAGGCTTCGGCGAGGTCGGGCCGGCTCGCCTCAAGCAGCTCGGCAGCCTCGGCGAGCTGCGCGATCTGGCGTTCCAGCGGGTTGCTGACCGAGACGGGTTCGCTGTGCAGGTTCATGGCCGACTATCCTTTCGAACGACGCCCCGATATACGGAAAGCCGGTCAAATAAGTGTTAAAATTTCACGTTTTGGAATCGGAAATTAACGCCCCGGCCGGCGCGCCCCGCCGCGCGCCCGCCCCCGGCACCGGTTCGGAGCGCCCGGCCGACCGGCTGGGGCCCGCTAACCCCCTGCCCCGGCCCGATTCCCCGCGCCCCGGTGCGGCGTGCCGCCCCGCCCGGCCGCGACACCATGCCGCACCCCGCGCACCGCTATCTCCGCGGATAACGACCGCGGCAGCGGGTCCCCTCTCCCTCGACGGGAGAGGGCAGGGTGCGGGTGGCCCTGCTCGGCCCAGCCGCCCCGAACGCCGCCCGGCACGGCGCGTAGGGTGGGTTCGCCGCCCCCGCGGCAACCCACCATGCGGCGGTCGCCGCCCCTCCGCCGCTTGGCGGGGTTGCTGCGCGAACCCACCCTACGAAGAAAGCCGCGGAGACGACCGCACCCACGCGCGGCCGCATCACCCTCACCCTCCCGCGGACCTGTGGCCCGCGGGCCCCTCCCTCTCCCGTCGAGGGAGAGGGATTCCACCCCGCGCACCGCTATCTCCGCGGATAACGACCGCGGCAGCGGGTCCCCTCTCCCTCGACGGGCAAGGGTGAGGGTGGCCCTGCTCGGCCCAGCCGCCCCGAACGCCGCCCGGCACGGCGCGTAGGGTGGGTTCGCCGCCCCCGCGGCAACCCACCATGCGGCGGTCGCCCCGCCTCCGCCGCCCGGTGGGTTGCTGCGCGAACCCACCCTACGAAGCAGGCCGCGGAGACGACCGCACCCCGCGCGGCCGCATCACCCTCACCCTCCCGCGGACCTGTGGCCGCGGGCCCTCCCTCTCCCGTCGAGGGAGAGGGGACTTCGCCCCGCGCACCGCGATCTCCGCGGATAACGACCGCGGCAGCGGGTCCCCTCCCCTCGACGGGAGAGGGCAAGGGTGAGGGTGGCCCTGCACGGCCCAGCCGCCCCGAACGCCGCCCCAACACCCCCGACACACCCTCACCGACCCGGCGGCCCCTACCCGGCCGCCGTGCGCGCGAGATAGACGGTCTGGGTGAACGGCTTGTCCTGCAGCGGGTTGTGGAAGGTCACGGGCTCGGCCCAGGCCTCGGCGAACGCCTCGCTCAAGCGCGCGACGATCGCGTCGTCCGGGCGGTCGTTGGACCACAGGCCGAACACCCCGCCGGGCGCCAGGTGCCGGGCGAGCTTTCGCAGCCCCGCCGGCTGGTAGAAGCTCTCCGAGCGCGCATCCAGCAGCTGCTGGGGCGAATGGTCGATGTCGACCAGGACCGCGTCGAACGTCCGCCCGGGCGCGTCCGGATCGACCCCCTCGGCGGAACTGGCGAGGGCGAAGAAGTCCCCCTGCACCAGCCGGCAGCGCGGATCGCCGGTGAGCTCGGGGCCGAGCGGCAGCAGCCCCTCCCGGTGCCAGTCGAGCACGCCCTCGAGATACTCCACCACCACGAGCTGCCCGACCCGCGCCTCCGCCAGGACGCGGCGCGCGGTGTAGCCGAGCCCGAGCCCGCCCACCGCGACCGACCAGCCGCCGGCGCCTGCCGCGCCGGGCGCCGGCCGGCTCTGCGCCAGCGCCGCCAGCCCGCGCTCGGCGAGCGCGACCTCGGAGGCGGTCACCGCCGAGGTCATCACGAAATCCCCGCCCAGCTTGATCTCGTGAATGAACGCCCCAAGCCGCGGCTCCCACCGCCGGCGCAGGATCAGCGTGCCGAGGTCGGTCGGGCGGTAGTCGAGCTCTTGGAAGAGAGGGGGCATGGGGCGGTCCGTTGGCTGCTGTAGGGTCCCCCGCTCCCTAGCATACGGCGGGACGCGGCGACGACGGGAATGGTGGGCCCGCCAGGATTCGAACCTGGGACAACACCGTTATGAGCGGTGCGTTCTGACCGCTGAACTACGGGCCCTGACCAGAAACTCTAGCCGAACCTCCTCTTCACCTCCTCAACCTCAATGCGACTCGACCTTGAAATCTGTAAACTCTCCGCATTTCGCTCCACAAGCCACGCCATACTTCTCCGAAAGTCCATGTCCAAATCCACCGATTTGGCTGCGACCTCTTTGCGGCTAGCCTAGACAGGCCTGCCTGTAAAAGGTTGATCATTGTCAGCGATGAAGCTCCAACCTCCAAATATAGCGCTATAGATGGAATTCTCTAACCCGATTTGAAAAGCCTTCATCCTCTAATGCCTCCTTCAAAACCGCTTCATAGCATGCCATCAGTCTTACGTAACGAAAACGGAGACCCTCCTCCACATTATCCATCGTCTCGCGTATGACGGTGTCGACACGACGGTTCCGCCCCTGCCGCTTGTAGTGGTCAATAGAAGATCGGATCAAGATCGGCAATATATCTCCCCGCATCCACCTTAAGGGTAAGGGACCCGAAATATATGCGAATTATTCGGACGCCGTTCAAGATATCTGTGCAAGCGTGCAAACGCTTTCCTAAGCCGATCGACCGCTGAACTCCATTCGGACCTTGGGTGCACTGGTATGATGTCAAATCGCCCCCGGCCCATCTTACTCTCAAAATAGTCCATCAACTCTTGTTGTCTATACGGGTTCACATTTGGCGCCTTCACGATCGTTTCTGTCTCGAGCGTAACACTCGTCCCGTCTATTTTTTCAAAACACTGCAAAACATCATCGAACACACCCTGCCGGCCGAGATCGCTCAGTCGAAACTTCAAATCTGCGAACCGACCTTGACGATAGTCTACAAACATCTTGGTGAAGGCATTTTCAAAACTCTGCCCTGAACCGGATCCGGCACCCTTGTCGTTTATGTATGCCAAAAATTCATCCGCATTATCCGACAGTGTTTTCATGACGCCGGCGACTATGCGCTGAAGAGACCTTTTTTCCAGCGGCTTCTCGTTCCACGTTTCATAATCTATAAGAAAAATATGGCCTGCCAGATTTAAGCCTAAGCGACCGGCGCGACCAGCTAAATTCCAAAAATCATCTGAGGGCAAAGGGTTGTCATCCCCTCTAGCGGGCTGGCATATGAAAATATTTTCGGCTGGCAGATTAACACCGTACAACAACGTGCTGGCGCAAACGCAGAAATCTTATTTCACCGTTTAGGAACGCTCGCTCAATTTCAGTCCGAACGTACGTGGGCATGTTACCATAGTGGAAGCCAACACCAGCTTCAACGCAAGCTGCCAAAACATATTCTTTGTGTATATGGCTCCGTACTAATGCCGCTAGTTCCCGACGCCGTTTCCGCGTCTCACCGTCAGCTTCCAGTTCTTCTCCGCTCCAAGCTGGACAATTTTTTTCGCTATACGCTCAGCTTCCGCCTTTCCATTCGCATAAACAAGGTTTTGACTAGTGCCACTAAATTTGTAACTTAATACGGCAAGTTTTTGGTCTCTATCGCCGTAAACTCTTACCGGTAGTTCTGCAGTTCCCAGAAACTCAAACCCATTTCGGCTTACATATCGAACATCTACATTTTGCGGCCGAGTCCTGTCTTGCTTCTAACAGAACCAATCGTTGTGTAACCGGTGCATTTTGCGTAACCTCCTTGTTAAATTGTTTTAACCCCAGCAATGTCTGAAATATTTCTGGATTCTCAACATTTGTGATAAAAATATAAACTTGCAAGAGGGCGACGTTTGCTGGACACGTTCTAGGGCGTTATGAAGCAACACTCCGCGATTTGCGTCACCAATTGCGTGCGCCTCATCGACAACACATAATTGAAATTTAATTTCTGGGTCCAAATCTATAAGGGTCTGCAATTCTCTTGAGTTAGGACAAAAATTCTCGCTTGATGCGTCCCCCGCTCGGGCGATAGGGGAACCGTAAATATATCTACTTTTTCTTCGCCAACGTTGAGTGTTTGATCAAACTTTCTAGAAACCTGACTTATCAAAGCCCTTGTTGGCACTACATATACTGCGTTGAACGTCGGATTTCTGGTAAGCTAAAGATGATACATAACTCTCAACGACGAAAGATTTGCCCGCTGACGTCGGCGCGGTAACCCCGAGCGAATCCGGGCTGGCTAGAAACTTCCACAATCCTGTTTGGAAATCGGTAGAGAAATACTGTCGTTCCATTATATTCGATTCGGTTTCGATTTCGGTGGTTACGGTTTATAGAAAATATGTTGAAGCTTATGTCCGAATTCTTTTCGACATGCTGTAAAAAGCTGTCAACCGTCGGGAAGTTACCAAGTCGTACCAAGATTTGTTTCGCCGATTGGTCCACGTCGGTTTCCGATTGATCTCCCAAAGTCAGTAACGCGGTCGCTATTTCGGTCGCAATGTTATAGCACTCGGCCTCTGGCCCATCGCTTGCATATGTGGCGAAAATTAAACCAGTTTCGATTAATTTACGTAGCGTGTCATCAGAAAGACTTTCAGTATCGGGTTTATCGATGAACTTTGACTTATCTTCAACAGTAACCCCGGGCTGCTGAGAATACCGGTCCCAGTTTGCGGCGGGTTTTGAGAGGGCGGTCTCGCAAAACCCCCGTCTGTGTGGTGCCAACAGGCGGCTCGCCGGCCATTGATGAGCGCGATTCGCAATGGCACGTTCGCGGTGGCTAAAAGGAGGCCGCCGTGTTCTTCCGCAAGAAGGTCAACAAGGGCCACACCTACATCCAGCTCGTGGAGAACCGCCGCGAGGGCGGCCGCACCCGGCAGCGCCAGCTGGCCTCGCTCGGCCGTCTCGACGAACTCCAGGCGTCCGGCAGCCTGGACGAGCTGCTCAAGTCGGGCGGCAAGTTCGCCCAGAGCGCGGCCGTGATCGCCGGGGCCCGCAACGGCGAGCTGGATCAGGTCCGCTCCCAGCGGATCGGCGCGGCCGTGGTATTCGACCGGCTCTGGCAGGAGACCGGCTGCCAGCGGGTGATCCAGGACCTGCTCCAGGAGCGCGCGTTCTCCGCCCCGATCGAGCGGGCGGTGTTCGCCACCGTCCTGCACCGTCTGGTCGCGCCCGGGTCCGACCGGGCGTGCGAGCACTGGCTGCGCGACGAGGGCGTGGCCGGCAGCGCGGACCTGCAACTGCAGCATCTCTACCGGGCCATGGCCTGGCTGGGCGAGACGCTGGAAACCGACGACGATGAGCGGACGACGCGCAGCATCAAGGACGTCGTTGAGGAGCGGCTGTTCGACCGCCGGCGCAACCTGTTCGACGACCTGGAGCTTGTGCTCGTGGATACCACCTCGCTGTTCTTCTACGGCGAGGGCGGCGCGGAACTCGGGGCGCGCGGCCATTCCAAGGACCGGCGGCCCGAGCTCAAGCAGCTGATCCTGGCGATCGTCGTCGACCAGCGCGGCCGGCCGATCTGCTCGGAGACCTGGCCGGGCAACACGGCCGACGTGAAAGCCCTGCTGCCGATCGTCTCCCGGCTGCGCGAACGCTTCTGCATCGACCGCGTCTGCGTCGTTGCCGATCGCGGCATGGTCTCCAGCGCCACGATCGCCGAGCTGGAGCGGCGGAACATCGGCTACATCCTCGGCACCCGCGAACGGCGCGACAAGGAGGTGCGCGAGGCGGTGCTCGACGACCACCGCGGGTTCATCCCGCTGTCGCTGCCGCGGATCGGCCACGAGAGCACCGACATCGAGATCAAGGACGTGCGCGTCGAGGACCGGCGCTACGTCGTCTGCCGGAACCCGGAGCAGGCCGAGCACGACGCCGAGGCCCGCGAGGCCATGGTCGCCGGGCTGCGCGACAAGCTGCGCCAGGGCGACAAGGCGCTGGTCGGTAACAGCGGCTACCGGCGCTTCCTGCGCACCGTGGGCGACGATCACTTCGAGATCGACGACGACCGGATCGCCGCCGAGGCGAAGTTCGACGGCATCAGCGTGCTGCGCACCAACACCGACCTGCCGGCCGCCGAGGTGGCCCGCCAGTACCGGCAACTTTGGCTCGTGGAACAAATCTTCAGAACCGCCAAGGCGATCCTGCGCACGCGGCCGATTTACCACCAGTCGGATGCCGCGATCCGCGGCCACGTGTTCTGCTCGTTCCTCGCCCTCGTGCTGCGCAAGGAACTGGAGGAGCGCCTCGCCAACGCCGGCGTCACCGCCGAATGGCCGGAGATCCTGCGGGATCTGGAAGCCATCCACGAGACGGAGGTGCGGGACGGCGAGCAGCACTTCGTGCTGCGCGATCACGCCCAGGGCTGTGCCGGCGAGGTCTGCAAAGCGGTCGGGGTGTCGCTACCGCCGCTGTTCCGGAACCTCGGCAAGGAGGGCCGAACCGCGGAGACCGCGTAGCCGCGCCAGCGAAGGAGGTGTGGTGCCACAAGCCAGCCGGCAGGCCGATTCTGTCTGTAAAATCAAGAAGATGGCGAAAGCGGCTGTTTAAGATAAGTTTGACAAGGCGCGAGCCTTCAATTCCTCAAAGTCGCGCCAAAAAGCCGGAGTTTCTAAGATTTTTTTGGATAACTCTTCAATCATTTTAGTTTTGCTTTTGTCAAGAATTGATCGCGAAACGATTCAACCTGATGGGAACGGCAATAAAAAAATGTATATATCGAACCCTTCATGTGTACGTTCTTTGAACTTCTGCGTATATGCTATCCATGTTCTCTTCAATTTTTTTCTGATATGCGTTTCGAAATTCTTCTTCGATTTCCCTAACGTCGGCGGATTGGAGTCTCTTATACGCATTCTCCTCAAAACCAATAAATACAGCGAACAACTCAACGAATTCCGAAATCACCACGCTCTAGGGGTTTAAAAACGAAAGAAATGCCTTTCTCACCTTTTCATCGTCGTGCGGTATATCAATATGTTCTTTAATAATATTAATTTCCCTATGTCTAGAGTGATCATTTTCAAGAAATTCGGCTATGGATTACCGCCGCCGCCGATGCTGCATCACTTAATTTTTTGTAAAGTTTTGACTCCCCATACAGTACCCTAAGGCGATCGATTGGGCTCATACATCGCATGTATGCCGTCGGTACCATGTATTGGCATTTTCTTATTTGTTTTCAGGTACATCTTCGAAACAATCTGTGGGGCCGACAAAGCCCACTCAAGAAAGACGTATAGGATTAGTTCTCCAGGTTCGCCATATTTTTGATTTTCCTTTTCGCTTCTTGAAATAAGCCAATAGCTTCATCTCGTAATTCAAAAATTACGTCGTGCCGTTCCGGGTCGCTTTTTAGTGTCTCCATCTCCAGTTTATAGCGGCTCCTTGGCAGCGCATCTTTTATCATTTGATGGTATATGTACAGGCAGAAATCAGATACTTCCGCAGCCCCATTCGAAAATTTCATGAGATAGTACAGCCTTGGAAAGAACCTAGAGCGATTTTCAGATGAAGTTGATACTTCCCGAACCCGGTAAGAAAAGTTCGTGGTTGGATAGCAATCCAGAAAGAACATCCGCCACAATCCGGGAACCGGTATCCGATGGTGCGCCTTCGCCCGATTGTGCGTCGCCGTCAGACATCTACGCCGATACCGCTAATGTTGCATATACGGCGTACCACACTTCGTGCAGGTAGCAAACAGGTTCCGCGTGTTAGACCCGGGTCGACGCGGCGGTGCTGGCGGTGCTGCTGCTGACCGCGCACCAGGCACGACAAGACTGGATGCCTGGCGCAGCTGGAAGGGCGTCGACTGGAACGCGACCGACCGGCTGTACGAGAAGGGCTATATCTCCGACCCGAAATCCAAGGCGAAGTCGGTCATGCTGACCCACGCCGGCTTCGAGCGCGGGCGCGCCCTGCTGCGGGAGCTGTGCGGGCGCGACGGCGACTGAGCGCGCCCGGGGCGGTGCTTTTGCGCGGCGGTCCCGGGGTGCCCTAATCCTCCGCCTCTTTCTCGATCGCCTCGCCGGTGTTCTTCATGTCCTGGCCGAAGCCTTCCATGGTGTTGCAGGCGCCAAGCGCCAGCAGGGCGGTCAAGAGGGCGGCGGTGAGGGCGCGGGGCATGGCGGGGATCTCCTCTGTCACGGTCTCGGGCGCGGAGGTATCGGCGGGGGCGCGCGCGGCGCGCCAAGGGTGCGGGGTGTGAGGGCTGTGTGGGCGGCGTTGCGGGAGAAGGGGCCCGGCACGTCCTCCGTAGGGTCGGTTCCGCGCAAGCAACCCACCAGACGGCGGCGGCGGCGCAAACACCGGATGGTGGGTTGCCGCATGCGCGGCGAACCCACCCTACGACTGACCCTCTCCCGTCGAGGGAGAGGGGACGCGCTGGCGCGGTCGTCGGGCTCGGCGGAAGCGGGGCGCGGGGCGTCATCGCCGCGCCTCACGGAGTGTCTTCGTAGGGTGGGTTCGCGCAAGCAACCCACCAGACGGCGGCGGCGGCGCAAACACCGGATGGTGGGTTGCCGCATGCGCGGCGAACCCACCCTACGAGCACCGGGATTTCCACCCTCACCCTGTCCCTCTCCCGCTCGAGGGAGAGGGGACGCGCTGGCGCGGTCGTCGGGCTCGGCGGAAGCGAGCGCGGGCGTCATTCCTCTCCCTGCGACGGGAGAAGGCGGGGCCCGCGGACCGAAGGTCCGTGGGAGGGTGAGGGTGATCGGCCCGTGCGGGCGGAAACGGCCGTGCAAGCCACCTCACCCTGTCCCTCTCCCCCCACAGTGGCGGAGAGGGGACGCGCTGCTTTGCGGTGCGAGAACGGGGGACGGCAGGCTACTTAAACTCGACCTGCTCGATCTCGTAGAACTTCTGGCCGCGCGGGGTTTCGACCTCGACCGAATCGCCCTTGGCCTTGCCGATCAGGGCGCGGGCGATCGGGCTGGTGACCGCGATCCGGCCGGTCTTCACGTCGGCCTCGTGCTCGCCCACGATCTTGTAGGTGGTCTCCTCGTCGGTGTCCTCGTCGGCCACCGTGACGGTGGCGCCGAACTTCACCGTGTCGCCGGACAGCTTGGTGACGTCGATCACCTCCGCGCGCGCGAGCATGTCCTCGATCTCGGCCACGCGCCCCTCGATGAACGACTGCCGGTCGCGCGCGGCGTGGTATTCCGCGTTCTCGGACAGGTCGCCGTGCTCGCGCGCCCTCGGCGATCGCCTGGATGACCTCCGGGCGCGCGGTCGAGCGGAGGTACTTCAGCTCTTCGTGGAGCTTGTTATAGCCTTCCGCCGTCATCGGTACCTTGTTGCTCATTTCGCTCGCAAACTCAGCTTCGACTGCGTTGGTCGTCGGTTGTCAGATCACGCCCGTATCCCGGCCCCGCCCCGGTTGCGGGCGGAGACCCCGGAGCGCCTGTCCGGGACTCCGGCGGCGGCGCGCGTCTGGCGTGCGTACCGAAAGCTCCGGCCGCTCACGTCATCGCGCGCCGCCCGATGGCAGATGAGAACCAGCGCACCGCCGCGCAACCCGGCACCGCCCGCCGGGCCTTGAGCCCGGCGCGGGCCCGGAATGACGGCGGCGTCGCGCGCTGAACGACCTCTCAAAATACGCCTGCAAGGGGGCGACTTCAAGCTGGCCCGCGCGCATCGCCTGGATCGCCTGGGTCACCGCCCGGCAGCCGGCGACGGTGGTGTAATAGGGGATCGCGTTGGTGAGCGCGGTGCGCCGGAGCGAGAAGGAAATCGGCGATCGCCTTCTTGTCCTCGGTGGTGTTGAAGATCATCTGCACCTCGCCGACTTCATCTTGTCGACGATGTGCGGCCGGCCCTCGCGCGACCTTCTTCGACCTCGCTCCACCTTGAGCCCTTCGGCGACGCAGGTCGCTCGCCGTGCCGCGGTGGCGACCAGCTGGTAGCCCATCGCCAGCAGCTCACGGCCCAGTTCCAGCCATCGCGGGCTTGTCGCCCGTCCTTGACCGAGATGAACACCGTGCCGCTTTCCGGCAGCGTTGACGCCGGCGCCGATCTGCGCCTTGGCGAAGGCGCGCGGCGAAGTCGCGCGTCGAGGCCCATCGACCTCGCCGGTCGACTTCATCTCCGGGCCCAGGATCACGTCGACGCCGGGGAAGCGGGCGAACGGGAACACCGCCTCCTTGACCGCGACGTGGTCGCGCTTGGTGCGCTTCGAGGTCGAAGCTCCGAGAGCTTGGCGCCCGCCATCAGCGCGGGCGGCGATCTTGGCGATCGGCACGCCGATCGCCTTGGCGACGAACGGCACGGTGCGGCTGGCGCGCGGGTTGACCTCGAGCAGGTAGACCGTGCCGTCCTGGACGGCGAACTGCACGTTCATCAGGCCGACGACGCCCAGCGCGCGGGCGAGCTGCCGGCGTCTGGCGCTCCAGCTCGTCGATCAGTCGCCTGCGGCAGGCGAGTGACGGCGGCAGCGAGCAGGCGCTGTCGCCCGAATGGACGCCCGCCTCCTCGATGTGCTCCATGATGCCGGCGACGAACACGTCCTCGCCGTCGGACAGCGCGTCGACGTCGACCTCGATCGCGTCCGCCAGGATAGCTGTCGACCAGCACCGGGTTGCTCTGCCGACGCCGCGACCGGCGTTCTCGGATGTAGCGCGTTCAGCGTCGCGCCTCGTCGTGGACGATCTCCATCGCGCGACCGCCCAGCACGTAGGACGGGCGCACGCAGGACCGGGATAGCCGATCCGCTCGGCCTGCCTGGCACCGCGCCTGCCTCGAGCTGGTCGCCAGGCCGTTCGCCGGCTGCTTCAGGTCCAGGTTGTTGAGCAGCTCCTGGAAGCGCTGCGCGGTCCTCGGCGCAGATCGATCGCGTCGGGCGGGGTGCCCCAGATCTGCACGCCGGCGGCCTCGAGGTCACGGGCGAGCTTGAGCGGGGTCTGCCCGCCGAACTGCACGATCGACGCCCACGCAGCTTGCCGCGCGACTGCTCGACGTGGGCGATCTCGCTCACGTCCTCGGCCGTCAGCGGCTCGAAGTACAGGCGGTCGGAGGTGTCGTAGTCGGTCGAGACGGTCTCCGGGTTGCAGTTGACCATGATGGTCTCGTAGCCCGGCCTCCTCCAGCGCGTAGGCGGCGTGCACGCAGCAATAGTCGAACTCGATCCCCTGGCCGATCCGGTTCGGGCCCGCCGCCGAGGATCACGACCTTCTGCCGGTCGCTGGACTCGGCCTCGTTCTCCGCCTCGCCGGGGACGTCGCCTTCGTAGCAGCCGTACATGTAGGGCGTGGGCGACGGGAACTCCGCGGCGCAGGTGTCGACCCGCTTGTAGACCGGGCGGACGCCGAGTGCGCGCCGGCGCTGCGCGACCTCGTCGGCTCGGCTAGCGCCGGCGAGCTCGGCCGAGCCGGGCGTCGGAGAAGCCCATCGTCTTCAGCGCGCAGGAACGCCTGGCGCTCTTCGGGCAGGCCGTCGCGCGCGGACGCCGCTCCTCGGCCTCGACGATGCTCGCGCGATCTGGTCGAGGAACCACGGGTCGATAGTCGCAGACGCTCGTGGATCTCGTCGCAGCGACAGCCCGTGGCGGAACGCCTGCGCGATCAGCAGCAGCCGGTCCGGCGTCGGGCGGGCCAGCGCGGCGCGCATCGCGTCCTTGTCGATCGGCGCCTCGTCGTCCAGCGCTCGGGGATCGCGATCTCGTCGAGGCCGGAGAGGCCGGTCTCCATCGACGCGGAGGGCCTTCTGCAGCGATTCCTGGAAGGTCCGGCCGATCGCCATCGCCTCGCCGACCGACTTCATCGCGGTGGTCGAGCATCGGCTCGCGCGCCCGGGAACTTCTCGAAGGCGAACCGCGGCATCTTGGTGACGACGTAGTCGATCGTCGGCTCGAAGGAGGCCGGGGTTACCTTGGTGATGTCGTTGTCGAGCTCGTCCAGCGTGTAGCCGACGGCGAGCTTGGCGGCGACCTTGGCGATCGGGAAGCCGGTCGCCTTGGAGGCGAGCGCCGATCGAGCGCGAGACGCGCGGGTTCATCTCGATCACCACCAGTGCGGCCGTCTCCGGATTGACCGCGAACTGGACGTTGGAGCCGCCGGTGTCGACGCCGATCTCGCGCAGGCACGCGAGCGAGGCGTCGCGCATCACCTGGTATTCCTTGTCGGTCAGCGTCAGCGCCGGCGCGACGGTGATCGCTGTCGCCGGTGTGCACGCCCATCGGGTCGATGTTCTCGATCGCGCAGACGATGATGCAGTTGTCCGCGTGGTCGCGCACGACCTCCATCTCGTACTCCTTCCAGCCGAGCACCGACTTCCTCGATCAGGACCTCGTTGGTCGGCGACGGCTCGCAGGCCGGAGCGCGACGATCTCCTCGAACTCGTCGTCGTTGTAGGCGATCCCGCCGCCGGTGCCGCCCAGCGTATAGGAGGGGCGGATGATCGCCGGCACGCCGACCTCCTCGCGCGCGGCCATCGCCTCCTCGTACGAGCGCACGATCCGCGCGCGCGGGCTTTTCAGGCCGATCTCCTCCATCGCCGTGCGGAAGCGCCAGCGGTCCTCGGCCTTCTCGATCACGTCGGCGTTGGCGCCGATCATCTCCACGCCCAGGCGCTGCAGGGTGCCGTCGCGCCACAGCGCGATGCGCGGTGTTGAGCGCCGGTCTGCCCGCCCATCGTGGGCAGGAGCGCGTCCGGGCGCTCGCGCTCGCGAGGATGCGCGCGACCATCTCGGGCGTCGATCGGCTCGATGTAGGTGGCGTCGGCGAGGCTCGGGATCGGTCATGATCGTGGCGGGGTTGGAGTTCACCAGGATCACCCGGTAGCCCTCCTCCTTCAGCGCCTTGCAGGCCTGCGTCCCGGAGTAGTCGAACTCGCACGCCTGGCCGATGATGATCGGCCCGGCGCCGACGATCAGGATGGAGTTGAGGTCGGTGCGTTTGGGCATGGCTGGCTTTCGCGCGCGTGTGGTGCTCCCGCGCGACGCGCACGCGCGCCCGGCAGTTTTGCGGGCGGGCGCGCACGGGGCGTCGATCCGGCAGGTCTGTCGGCTAGGGCGCGTATGTGCCACGGACACGCGCGCGAGGGAAGCCCTTGCGCGGGGGGCGGGTGTGGGGCGATCCTGTCGGTCCCGCAAGCGATGGAGAACCTTGGCCATGAGCAGGCGTTTGGAAGCGGTCATCGACCAGGTCCGAAAACTGCCGGAAGCCGAACAGGACCAACTGGCCGAGGTGATCGAGCAGCGCCTTCAGACCCTGGAGCGCTGGCTGCAAAGCTCGGGCGCTGACGACAGCCCGCTGGAGCGCATGGCCCGGGACGCCGTCCGGGAGCACCGCGCGGGCCGCACCGAGCCATTCCCGGGCGACGGTGATTCGGGGCTAAGGGCCGAACGACGGCGGGGCGCCATTTGAAGCGAAGACGGACCACAGAGACACAGAGATGGCGGTGGTGCTCGGATAACCGGGGTTTCATTGCGCACATTGCGGTGAAGCGCGACCTTTGACGGCCGCCAGCAGCGGGAGCGAGCCATGACGGAACGCCTCGAGACGGTGATCGAAAAGCTGCGCCAGCTTCCGGAAACCGATCAGGACACGATCGCCGCGCATCTTGACGACGCGATCGACGCGCTACGGTCCGACCGCAAGTGGGAACACCTGCTCGCCAACTCCCCGGAAACGCTGGCGGCACTGGCCGAAGAGGCGCGGGCGGCGGAGGTGGTTCCTTCTGCCGAGAGCCATGACCTTCCACCAACAGACTGCGCCAACAAAAATTAGGTGTTCTTACAAATTCAAAACGCGCTCGAAGTAAAAAATTCAACCAATCTTCCCAAAACTTAGTTCCCCGATTTGGTGATACCGTCCCGGAAAACACTCTTTGCGTGCCCGCTTACTTGTCTGACTATGGAGATCAGAAACGTTAAGAGTATTTGATTTATTTTCTGATCTGGTGCCCTGTGAAAATTTACCGACACCAGGCTCAACGACGGTGTTTCTCTCTAAGTGCGCCATCTCGTGTGCGAACCGGATCACGTCGTCGGGACTTCCTTTCTCTACAATGAGAAGGGACGATGCAAAACGCAGATTCAGCGTCGTGACCTCGTTTGCGAAATACCGCATTTGATCCAGAGCCCGGGAATGATACCGGAACATGATTAACGCTAAAACTTCCGAAAGAAGAATCGACCGGCAACGTTGAAACCGCGTGGACGACGAAAAAGCCCTGGGGTATCCTTCACCATCCTGAAAATCCTGAGCATTAAAAATCATAAATTTATAAACAGCTAAGGCAAGCCCCAATATCGCCAGAAGTATTCCAATGATGCGAAAAATGTCGGCGGATGATTCAGCCTTTCTGGCCAATTCGTCAATACGGTTGCGACTTGTGTCTGAAACGATCTGTTAAGTCATCTCGTATTTTTTGCCGGGACGCATAATCCGAAGATTGCTCCGCGACCCGTTCACCAACCAGAGAGACGACGTCGTTCTCCGATTCCGATCGTTTGTTTTTGATTCTGACTCTCTGGCGATATTTTTTCGTCAAAATTCTTGGCAACCTTTTCCGCCTCTGCTTTCGCGCTCTGTTCAGCTTGCCGACGCAGTGATTGGATTTGTGAAGAAAAATCTCGTTCAAAACTCCCCCGGGCGTTTGTGGTGTTTCGCTCTCACGGTTAATACGCATATATTTACGCACATACCATGTAAGAGGAAAAGCCACTACCCAGAAAATGTATGCAAGCGATAGGATGCCTATAGAAATAGTCCATGGATAATCTAAATAAAGCATCCTACTAGTGTAACGTGTTATAGAATCAAAATCAATTACAAATGCTAATATTACCAAAGCCAAGAGAATCTTGGAGCGTGCGAATGATCGAAGCGGTTGTTGGTAAAATTTGCGATGGTTTTCATTAGAACCACCCACGTTTTTAGTTGCTAGTCAAGTGAATTCTTCGATCATTTCCAGAGCAAGACCGGAAGACGCAGCATTACCTTTTCCGCTCTTGCTCACACTTCAAAAACACAGCGGGACATTCACAACCAAGATAGTCCATATTCGTCAATTGCACTCTACCCAATGATCCGAGATTTAAGTTAAGAACAAATACCATAAATGTTGGCTAAACAAAAGTCCCTATGACCGAGACCCGTCCATCATCTCCACGAACCGCTGGAACAGGTAGTGGCTGTCGTGGGGGCCGGGGCTGGCTTCGGGGTGGTATTGGACGCTGAAGATCGGCCGGTCCTCCACCCGCAGGCCCTCGTTGGAGCCGTCGAACAGGCTCTGGTGGCTGGGCGTGACTTTGTCGGGCAGGGACTCCGGGATCACCTTGAAGCCGTGGTTCTGGCTGGTGATCTCGACCTTGCCGGTGGCGAGGTCCTTGACCGGATGGTTGGCGCCCCGGTGGCCCAGGTGCATCTTCTCCGTCTTGGCGCCCAGCGCCAGCGCCAGGATCTGGTGGCCGAGGCAGATGCCGAAGGTGGGCACGCCCGCGTCCAGCACGCCCTGGAGCGCCGGCACCGCGTACTCCCCGGTCGCCGCCGGGTCGCCCGGGCCGTTCGACAGGAACACGCCGTCCGGCTGGTGGCGCAGGATGTCCTCGGTGCTCGCGGTCTGCCGGCACCACGGTCACCGCGCAGCCCAGGTTGGCGAGGTTGCGCAGGATGTTGCGCTTCGCGCCATAGTCGACCGCGACGACCTTGTATTCGGGATCGACCACGCCGGCCATAGCCGCGCCTCAAGCCGCCAGGTGGTCTCCTCCGCACTGGTAGAGCTGCCCGGCAGGTGACCTCGCGGGCGAGGTCCATGCCGCTCAGCCCCGGCCACTCGGCCGCCTTCTGCCGGGCCGCGGCCGTGTCGATCGTCTGGTCCGGCAGGTGGACGATCACGCCGTGCGGGCGCGCCGGCGTCGCGGATCACGGCGTGCCAGCCGCGGGTGTCCAGCCCGGCGATCCCGACCACGCCCTGCTTTTTCAGCCAGGCGTCCAGATGCTCGACGGAGCGCCAGTTGGACGGCTCGGTGATGTCGGCGCGCAGGACGACGCCACCGCGGCAGGCGGCCTGCTGGGTCTCCAGGTCCTCCCGGTTGGCGCCGACGTTGCCGATGTGCGGGAAGGTGAAGGTGATGATCTGCCCGGCGTAGGACGGATCGGTCACGATCTCCTGATAGCCGGTCATCGAGGTGTTGAAGCAGACCTCGCCGATCGCCTGGCCGGTCGCGCCGACGCCGCGGCCCCAGCAGCACGCTGCCGTCGGCCAGCACCAGCGCGGCGTCGGCCCAGCGGGCCCGGTGTCGCGGTCGGTTCACCTGGAACCTGCGGACGGGACGGGCGCGGTCGAAGCGGTCATGGCCTAAGCAGGTATCGCCGCCGAACGGGGCTGTCGAGCGGGCACTGCGGTGCGGCGTCCCGGGCGTTGCTCGGCGTTCGCCGTTCCCGATATAGGGCGGGCGGCGAGGTTGCAGCCCCCGGCCCGGCGGTCCATCCCGGCGCTTCGGGGGCGCGGGCCGACACCCGCCCGGACGCGAACGGCGGCATTCGTTTACGGCAATGCCCGTCGGGCGTCAAACGCTGGGCGGCGACGTTGTCAGCTGATAGGGCCTTTGAGTGCCATGCTCCGTACCGAACTGAACGACGCGCTGAAGCAAGCCCTGCGCACGCGCGACGCCCGCACGGCGGCGACCCTGCGGCTGATCCTGGCGGCGCTGAAGGGACCGCGACATCGCCGCGCGCAGCGAGGGCAACTCGGACGGCATCAGCGACGACCAGATCCGGCAGATGCTGCAGAAGATGGTCCGCCAGTCGCGCGAGGCCGCCAAGACCTACGCCGACGCCGGCCGGCGACGACCTGGCGGAGAAGGAGGAGCAGGAGATCAAGGTCCTGCAGCGCTTCCTGCCCCGCCAGCTGGACGAGGCCGTAGACCCGCGAGGCGGTCGACCGGACGATCAAGGAACTGGGCGCGGGCTCGGTGGAGGACATGGGCACGGTGATGAACCGCCTGCGCAGCGATTTCGCCGGCCAGATGGACTTCGCCAAGGCGAGCAAGGTCGCCAAGCGGCGGCTGATCGTCGCCTGCGGTCTACTGCGGCAGAAAGCCGTAGGGTGGATTCGCCGCGCAGCGGCAATCCACCACGCACAGCCGTGCCGACCGCGAACGCCGCGTGGTGGGTTGCTGGCGCGAACCCACCCTCTCATGTCCGTTTGTCAAGGTATAGGCGTGCGAGACCGTGGCCGCACGGCGGGGCCGAGCGGGTTGGCGTGTGTAAGCTCCGGGCCAGCGGTGCCGAGGCGCGGGGGTGTGCGGGCGTTGACAGCCTCTGATGCGTGGGTCGGGACCACAGAATGACGAGGCGTCACCGGTCGTTGCCCCAGTCTACGAACGTAGATAGCAGCCTGTCAGGGTGGGTGCGGGGATCTGAACCGGTGTTGGGCCGCGCCCCGGCGCCGCTGGCTCGGAGCGATGCGCTGGCCGGCGGTGTCGTGCCGGCGCGTCCAGGGGTTTCCTTGCTGTTGCGGATCTCCTTGCTGTGCCGTGGACGCCGTGCCGGCTCAGGCCGGCTGGGTGTCCTGGGCGACCGCCCAGACGAACCCGGCGAGTTCCCGGGCCACCGCGATCACCGCCACCTGCGGCAGCTTGCCAGCCCGGCGCAGCGCGCGGTAGCGGGCGTGGAGGCGGGTCTGCGCGGCCCAGCAGCGCTCGCGCACCGCCGGGCTGAGCCGCGCCTGCTTGGCGCGCTGGCGGGTCGACTGCCGCGGCGGGTGGCGGTAGCACCAGGCCGCCTCGGTCAACAGTTTACGCGCCCGCGGACTGCCGGTCTTGGTGATCGACCCCGGCCGGCGGCGCTCGCCGCTGGAGTGCTCGCTGGAGACCAGCCCGAAATAGGCCATCAGCTGGGCGGGATGGGCGAACCGTCGGACGTCGCCGATCTCCGCGGCCAGCCCGGCGGCGGCGACCAGATCCAATCCGCGCAGGCCGCGCAGGGCCTCGACCACCGGGGCGAGCCGCCAGCCCGGCACCGCCGCGGCGACTTGCTGGGCCATCTGCTCGCGGCGCGCCAGCGCCTGGTCGACCGCCTGCAGCCGGCTGTCCAGGGCGACCCGGTTGGCCGGCTCGGCGAACGACAGCTCGGCCAGCCAGCGCCGGTGCGTGCGCGTCCAGTTGGTCTTGCCCGGATAGCGCAGCCCCTGGCGCAACAGGAACGAGGTGACCCGCTGGCGCGCCCGGCGCAGGTCTTGCACGGCCTCCTCGTAGCCGCGGGTCAGCTCGCGGATCGCCTCGTGCTGGCAATCGGGCACCCAGATCGCCGTCAGCTCGCCCGCCCGGTCGAGCCGGGCCAGCTGCACGGCGTCGCGCCGGTCGGTCTTGACCCGGTCCCCCGACTTGCGCGGCACCTGCGACGGGGCCGCGATGGCGCAGTCGTAGCCCGCCGCCGCCAGCGTGCGCTGCGCCACGTAGCCCGTCGGCCCGGCCTCGTAGACGAAGTGCACCCGGCCGTGCTGCTGCTCCAGGCGCTTGGCCAGCTGGCACAGCCGATGCGAGTTGTTCTCGATCGTGCCGTAACTGCGCACCTCGCCGCCGCGGCCGAACTCGGCAATCGCAACCGCGATCGTCTTCTTGTGCATGTCAAGCCCGACGTAGGCGTTATACTCGTCCATGGTCCGTCTCCTCTGTGCGTGTGGCTCGGCACCGCCCCGGTGCAACCCACGTTTTCGCACATAAGGAGGCGGGCCACCCCGCCTCCTGAAACGGACATGTCGTCTACGGCATCCTCTCCTCCCAGTGGAGGAGAGGGAATACGTTGGCATCCTGCCCCGGCTACCCCGTCCCTACCCCCATGATCCCCATAATTCACAGGGCGACCGGTCGCGCCATCTCCGCGCCCGCCTGTTAGGCTGACGGACTCGCAACCACCCGAGCGCCGAGTCGCATGGCCTTTCCGCAGGAATTCCTCGACCGCATCCGCGCGATGGTGCCGATCGCCGACGTCGTCGGGCGCAAGGTGCGCCTGACCAAGCGCGGGCGCGAGCACACCGGCCTGTGCCCCTTCCACAACGAGAAGACGCCGTCGTTCACGGTCAGCGAGGACAAGGGCTTCTACCACTGCTTCGGCTGCGGGGCGCACGGCGACGTGATCTCCTTCGTGGTCGAGCAGGAGGGCCTGTCGTTCCCCGAAGCCGTGGAGAAGCTGGCCGGCGAGGCCGGGCTGGAGGTGCCCAAGGCGTCGCCCGAGCAGCGCCAGCGGGAGGAGCGGCGCAGCAGCCTCTACGACGTCGTCGAGGAAGCCTGCCGCTGGTACGAGCAGCAACTCGCCGGCAAGGACGGCCAGCAGGCGCGCGACTACCTCACCGGCCGGGGCATCGACCGGGAAACCCGCGAGGCCTTCCGCCTGGGCTACGCGCCCGGCCAGCGCGGCGCGCTGCGCCAGGCGATGCACGCGCGCGGCTACAAGGACGACCAGCTGATCGCAGCCGGCCTGCTGAAGCAGCCGGAGGACGGCGGCACGCCGCGCGACTACCTGTTCGACCGGGTGATCTTCCCGATCACCGACCGGCGCGGCCACGTCATCGCGTTCGGCGGCCGGACGATGGGCGAGGCCAAGGCGAAGTACCTGAACTCGCCGGAGAGCGACCTGTTCCACAAGGGCCGGGTGCTCTACAATCTCGCGCGCGCCCGGCGGGCCGCGCGCGACACCGGCGAGTTGATCGTGGCCGAGGGCTACATGGACGTGATCGCCCTCGCCCAGGCCGGCTTCCCGGCCGCCGTCGCGCCGCTCGGCACCGCGATCACCGAGGAGCAGATCGCCGAGTTGTGGCGCCTGGCCGACGAGCCGACGGTCTGCCTGGACGGCGACAGCGCCGGCCGGCGCGCCGGCTACCGCCTGATCGAGCGCGCCCTGCCCCAGCTCAAGCCCGGCTTCTCGCTCAGCTTCGCCCTGCTGCCGCAAGGCGAGGATCCGGACAGCCTGGTGAGCGCGCAGGGGCCGCAGGCCTTCCGCAAGATCGTCGACACCGCCCGCCCGCTGTCGGAACTGCTGTGGATGAAGCAGGTCGAGGGCCGGCCGCTGGACACGCCGGAACGCCGCGCCGGCCTGCGCCA
Organism: Rhodovibrio sp.; assembly: GCA_034521655.1. GTDB lineage: Bacteria > Pseudomonadota > Alphaproteobacteria > Kiloniellales > Rhodovibrionaceae > Rhodovibrio. Next base: position 40,113 of record JAXHMD010000042.1, on the reverse strand, counting down.
GGCGCTGATGGACGAGGTCAAGCGGATCGAACAGCCGGACGTGCAGCAGGCCTACAGGCAGGAGATGCTGCAGCGCTTCGACCAGGCGTTCGGCTTCCAGCGCGGCCGCGGCGGCGCCGGGAGCGGACGCGGCAGGGCGGGTGGACCCGGCGGCGGACGGGGCGGCGGACGGGGCGGCGGCCGCTGGGCGCCGGACGCGCGCGACCGGCGGCTGTCGCCGGCGCTGGGGGTGCGCCAGCCGATCAGCCAGCTGCAGCACCGCCAGGAACAGGCGCTGATCGCGACCCTGGTCAACCATCCCGCCACGCTGTTGGAAAACGCTGAGGAACTGGCGGAGATCGCGCTCGTTTATCGCGACACCGATATCCTGCGGCGTCGTCTCTTGGATCTGGCCGTCGAACGACAAGAGATTGACACCGTTGAAATCCGCAGCCACTTGCGCCAAGTACCGGACGGGGCTCAGCTGGACGCGGCCTTGAGCCGTGAGGTCTATCGGCTCTGGCCGTTCGCTGATCCCGGAGCGAGCGTGCAGGACGCACGGCAGGGCTTGCGGCACCTGCTCGGCCTGTACCGCGATCGCTCCGCCAGAGACGAGGCGGTTGAAGAGGGCCGGCGCTTGGCGGAATCCATGAATCAGGAAAGCCTGGCCCGCTTGGAAGCGAAAAGCAAAGCGGCCTACGAGAACGACAGCCGGGCCGTCGATCTCGATCTGGACCGCGATGGCGGATCCACAACAGGGACCTATGGGCAGGGTCCGAACGGATCGTCCTAAGGCTCACAGCGCGTCAAGCGGGCGCAAGCTCCGGACCAGCCGGGATCGGAGCCTGCGCCCTCATCGGCGTTCGAGGGTGAGCAGCTTGGGTCTTAAGTAGGGGCAGAGGTGCCGATGGCGACGAAAACGAACGAGACCGAGGCCGAGCAGACCCGCGAAGAGGGCGGCGACGGCCCGCTGATGGACGTGACCAGCGCGGCCGTCAAGAAGATGCTGACCAAGGCCAAGGAGCGCGGCTACGTCACCTACGACGAGCTGAACCAGGTCTTGCCGCAGGATCAGGTGTCCTCCGAGCAGATCGAGGACACGATGTCCATGCTCTCGGAGATGGGCATCTCCGTGATCGAGAGCGAGGAGCAGGAGGAGCAGGTCGAGCGCGCGCCCGCGGAGCCCGACGAGGAAGACAGCAGCCGCGCCGGCAACATCGACGACGAGGACATCGGTCGGACCGACGACCCGGTACGCATGTACCTGCGCGAGATGGGCTCGGTCGAGCTGCTCTCGCGCGAGGGCGAGATCGCGATCGCCAAGCGCATCGAGGCCGGCCGGGAAAAGATGATCGGCGGCATCTGCGAAAGCCCGCTGACCATCAAGGCGCTGCTGTCCTGGCGCGAGGCGCTGAAGGACGGCCAGATCCTGCTGCGCGACATCATCGACCTGGATGCGACCTACGGCGGCACGCCGGACGGCGCGGCGGCCAGCGGCGCGGCGCCCGAGGGCGCCATGGCGCGCGGCACCGCCGACCAGCGGCTGAGCCAGGGCGCGTCCGCCACCGACCCGATCGCCAAGCGCCAGGGGGATTCCGGCAGCACGGGCGAACAAGCCGCGGCGACCAACGGCGCCGCCGAAGCCGAGCCGGCCGCCGAGGAAGCCCAACAGACCAACGGCGAGGACAAGTCCGAGCAGCCGGCCGAGGCCGGTCAGAGCGAGGCCAGCGAAAGCGACGGCGACGCCGAGCAGCCCGAGGGCGAGAAGCAGATCATCTCCGGCATCGAGGACGATGAGGAGGAGGACGAGGAAGAGGGCAACCTCTCGCTGGCGGCGATGGAGGAGGCCCTCCTGCCCCAGGTCCTCGAGACCTTCGACCAGATCGCCGAGACCTACGACAAGCTGGCCGAGGTGCAGAACACCCGCCTGAACCGCCTGCAGGCGGGCGAGGATGTTCCGGCCGAGACCGAGCAGCGCTACGAAGCGCTGAAGCACGATCTGGTCGAGCTGATGAAGACGGTGCGCTTCAACAACGCGCGCCTGGAGCAGCTCGTCGAGCAGCTGTATACGCTGAACAAGCAGCTGGTCGGACTCGAGGGCCGGCTGCTGCGCTACGCCGAGAAGGCCGGGCGTCGATCGCAGCCAGTTCCTCGACAAGTACTACGGCCGCGAGCTCGACCCGACCTGGCTGGACGAGGTCGCCCAGCTGAAGGGCAAGGGCTGGCAGAAGTTCGCCACCCGCTACGAGAACGAGATCCGCGAGATCCGCGGCCAGATCGCCGAGGTGGCGGACGAGACCGGCGTGCCGATCGGCGAGTTCCGCCGGATCGTCAAGACGGTGCAGTCGGGCGAGAAGGAGGCCAGCCGCGCCAAGACCGAGATGGTCGAGGCGAACCTGCGTCTCGTGATCTCGATCGCCAAGAAGTACACCAACCGCGGCCTGCAGTTCCTGGACCTGATCCAGGAAGGCAACATCGGCCTGATGAAGGCGGTCGACAAGTTCGAGTACCGGCGCGGCTACAAGTTCTCGACCTACGCCACCTGGTGGATCCGCCAGGCGATCACCCGCTCGATCGCCGACCAGGCGCGCACCATCCGGATCCCGGTGCACATGATCGAGACGATCAACAAGCTGGTGCGCACCAGCCGGATGATGCTGCACGAGATCGGCCGCGAGCCGACCCCGGACGAGCTGGCGCACCGCCTGGAGATGCCGCTGGAAAAGGTGCGCAAGGTGCTGAAGATCGCCAAGGAGCCGATCTCGCTCGAGACCCCGATCGGCGACGAGGAGGACAGCTACCTGGGCGACTTCATCGAGGACAAGCAGGCGGTGATCCCGCTCGACGCGGCGATCCAGTCCAACCTGCGCGAGACCACCACGCGGGTGCTGTCCTCCCTGACCCCGCGCGAGGAGCGGGTGCTGCGCATGCGCTTTGGCATCGGCATGAACACCGACCACACCCTGGAGGAGGTCGGCCAGCAGTTCTCCGTCACCCGCGAACGCATCCGCCAGATCGAGGCGAAAGCCCTGCGCAAGCTCAAGCACCCGAGCCGCTCGCGCAAGCTGCGCAGCTTTTTGGATACCTGAGCCGGCGCACGCCACTCCGACGATCCAGCCACGCCCAGGCCCGCCGCAAGGTGGGCCCGGGCGTTTTCGTGTGATGCCGGGACGTCGCGACGACGGCGACTTTCTGTTCCGCCTGACCGGAGAGGAGGTCCGCCAGCGTTTCGGCGCCCGGATCGCCGGCTTGCGGCTCTCCGACATGCCGCTCGGTTCCGACGAACAGGACATCCGGCGCTGCTACCAGACGGCGATCCAACACCGTGCGCCGGCCTGCGCGCGCGGTTACTACGACTTCGGCCGCGGCCCGGAAACCCGCTGGGAGGCCTGCTTCCTGCCGTTCTCGGACACGCACGGGCGGGTCAGCCACCTGCTGGTCGGCATGGCGTACGCGAAGGCCGCCCTTTTTTCGCCACCGTCGCTACATAAACATGCTAAAGATTTCTGAAAATTTCGGGAAATCGGCCCGCCAATAACCTATATTTCGTGCCATGACCACTGAGATCGACGCCCCCGAGCAAGAGCCCGCCCCGCCCAAGATCCGTACCTGCCTGCGCTGCCAGTCGCCGTTCGAGAGCGCCTGGGCCGGGGAGCGGATTTGCAAGCCGTGCAAGAGCACCCACGCCTGGCGCAGCGGGGAGGGTGTGCGCACCGTCTCCAACCGCGCCGGCGGCGGTGGCGGCGGCAAGTCCTCCGGCAACTGACCGCGCCCCACACCAGACTCGGACGCGCTCCGCTACCGCCGCCCCCTTCCGCGCGCTCGCGGGTGGTGACCACCGTCGTGGTCTCCGCGTCCACGAGCGTCAGGCGCGGCTTGCGCTTGAGCCCATTCATCCGGGGGACCTGCGCCCCGCGCCCCGCCACCGACGCGGCGGCGGGGAGGCAGCGTAGCGCTGGCTGCGGGGGTTCAACCCCAGGCCTCAGGTCTCCTCGTCGGCCAGCGCGGCCTCGGCCTCGATCGGGACGCCGGGCTCTTCCTTGCTGGTACGGATCACCTGGATGGTCTGGACGGTCGCGACGTGCGGGGCGCTGGTCAGCTGGGTGGTCAGGTCGTTCTCGTGCGCGGTGTTGCGCGCCACGATCTTGAGCAGGAAGTCGTGCGGCCCGCGGCACATGTTGCACTCGCGCACCTCCGGCCAGGCGCGCATGCGCTCCTCGAACGCGGTCAGGACCGACTCGCTCTGGCTGTCCAGGCCCACCAGGGCGAAGAACAGCACCTCGTAGCCGAGCTGCATCGGCTCCAGGTCGGCGTGAAAGCCGCGGATGTAGCCGGCCTCCTCCAGCGCGCGCACGCGGCGCAGGCACGGCGGCGCGGAAATTCCCGCCCGCCGCGCCAGCTCGACGTTGGTGATCCGCCCGTCGTTCTGCAGATCCTGGAGGATCCGCAGGTCGATCCGGTCGAGCTTGACGCGCCGCATGTTCGATTCCTCCAAAAGGCCGGGGCTTTCGCGAAAGGATATTACTCGCACAGCGCCCGACGTTCCAAGAGCAGATCGTCCGGCGCGGGTCCTGAAGCGCTTGTCACCCGGCAACCAGCGATGCACGCTCCCGCGCCATGACCGCCCCCGAAAGTCCCCCGTCCCCGGCCGACACCCAGGCCAACACCCAGGCCGACGCACCGGCCGGGCGCAAGCCCGTCCGCCGACGCCCGCCGCCGGCGGGTCCCGTGCCGGCGCGGACCTGCTGGGTGGTGAGCGAGGGCATGGCCGGAACCGAGAACCAGTGCCTGGGCCTGGCGGAAGCGCTGGGCTTCCGGCCGGAGATCAAGCGGATCCGGGTGCGCGCCCCCTGGCGCTGGCTGCCGCCTACGGTGTGGTGGCGCCCGCTGGCCGCGCTGGCGCGCCCGGGCGACCGGCTGGCGCCGCCCTGGCCGGACGTGCTGATCGCCAGCGGCCGCAAGGCCGCCGCCCCGGCGCTGGCGGTGCGCAAGGCGAGCGGCGGGGCCACCTTCACCGTGTTCGTGCAGGCCCCGCCGGTCGATCCGGCCGGCTTCGACGCCGTGGTCGCGCCGCGCCACGACGAGGTGACGGGCGCCAACGTGGTGCCCGTGGTGGGCGCGCTGACCCGCGTGACCCGCAAGCGCCTGGACGACGCGCACCGCCGGTTTCAGCCGCGGGTGCGCGACCTGCCGCGCCCGCGCGTCGCCGTGCTGCTGGGCGGCAGCAGCAAGGCGCACCGCCTGACCGCGGAGACGGCCGGCCGGCTGGCCGAGGATCTGAAGGCGATGCACGCGCGCACCGGCTGCAGCTTTATGGTGACCACCAGCCGGCGCACCGGCGCGGACAACGCCCGTCGCCTGCGCGACGCGCTCGCCGAGGTGCCGCACGTCTTCCACGAGGCCGGCGTCAGCGCGGGCGAGAACCCCTACTTCGGCTTCCTGGCGCACGCCGAGGAGATCGTGGTGACGAGCGACAGCGTCACCATGGCCTGCGAAGCGGCCGCGACCGGCCGGCCGGTCCAGGTGGTGGCGCTCGACGGCGGCAAGCCGAAGTTCGACCGTTTCCACGCCCAACTGCGCGATCTCGGCATCGCCCGGCCGTTCGACGGCAGGCTCGCCGGCGGTTCCGTGCAGCCGCTGGACGAGACCCGGCGGGCGGCCGGGAAGGTGAAGGCGTGGCTGGACCGGCACCGGACACGGATGGCGGAGCGATGACCGGCCGCGATCCCACCAACCGTGCCGACCGCGGGAACGCGGACACCGAGCGCCAGATCGCCCGGCTGGAGACGCTGGCGCGCGTGCTCGACGACGTCTTCCGGGTGCCGGGCACGCGCATCCGCTTCGGCCTCGACGGGATCGTCGGCCTGATCCCGGGCGTGGGCGACGCGGCGACCGGTGCGCTCGCCGCCTATCTGGCGGTGCGCGCCTGGGACCTGGGACTGCCGCCCGGCGTGATCCTGCGCATGGCGGCCAACGTCGGGATCGACCTCGCGGTCGGCAGCATCCCGGTGGCGGGCGACCTGTTCGACGTCGGCTTCAAGGCCAACCGGCGCAACGTCGAGCTGATGAAACGCGAACTCGCCAAACGCGCGCCAGCCGAGGTGAAGAACGTGACGCCGCCTCCGCCCGGCGCCGGCTCCGACAGACCCGGGCGCCGCCCGAACGACCCGGGCGGGTAAGACGCTGACCGGATAGCGACTGCCGAGGTCGGCGCACACCGTATCAGACCGGCAGCAAGACCCGCGCGCGCAGGCCGCCGCCCGGCGCGTCTTCCAGCAGCAGGTCGCCGCCGTGGCCGCGCACCACGTCGCGCGCGATGGTCAGGCCCAGGCCGGTCCCGCCGGTCAGCGGGTTGCGCGAGGTATCCAGGCGGTGGAAGGGGCGGAACACCTCCTCGCGCTTGTGGCTCGGGATGCCGGGGCCGTCGTCGTCCACCGTCACCTCGACCGTGTTGGCGCGCCGGCCGACGCGTACCGACACGACGTCGCCGTGGCGCAGAGCGTTGGCCACCAGGTTGCCGATCGCCCGGCGCATCACCTCGCGCCTTAGCGGCAGGTCGACGTCGTGTTCGATGTGCAGGTCGACGTGGCCGGCCTCGCGGGTCACCCGGTCGACCACCTCGCGCACCAGATCCCCGATCGAGGTGGTTTCCGGCGCCTCCGTCCCCTCCCCGCGGGCGAACGCGAGGTAGCCCTCGATCATCCGCTCCATCTCGGTGACGTCCTCCTTCAGCGAGGCCGCCTCCGGCGTGCCCTCCAGCATGGCGAGCTGCAGCTTCATCCGGGTGAGCGGGGTGCGCAGGTCGTGCGAGACGCCGGCCAGCATCTCGGTGCGCTGCTGGATCTGGCGCTTGATCCGTTCGCGCATCTTGATGAACGCGCTGGAGGCCTGGCGCACCTCCTGCGCCCCCTCGGGCTTGAACGAGGGGACGTCCTGGCCCTTGCCGAACCGCTCGGCCGCGACCGCCAGCCGGCGGATCGGACGGACCTGGTTGCGCATGAAAATGAGCGCGATCGGGACGAGCAGGGTCGCCGTGCCGACCGTCCAGAACACCAGCAGGTAGGTGGTCGAGGAGAACAGCCGCTTGCGCGACACCACCACGCGCAGCAGCCCCTCGTCGGTCTCCACCCACACCCGCACGTCCTCGGGCAGCGTGTGGGTGTCGATCGCGAAGGGGTAGGCGAGCCGTTCCTGGAGCGCGCCCACCAGGCGATTGTCCAGGATGGTGTTCTGCGGCGGCGGCAGGTCCTCGGGCAGCCGCTTGTCCTCCTCGAACGACAGCGACAGCCACATCGTGCGCTGGGCGAGGTTGAACACCTCGTTGCGGCTGAGCCCGGTGTCCTCGCGCTCCAGCATCGCCACCGTGGCCGCGATCTGCCCCGCCAGCCCCTGGGCCAAGCGCTGGGTGGTGGTGTCGTAATGGCGGTCGAAGAAGACGAACGCGCTGATCGCCTGCACGACCACGACCGGCGTCACCATGATCAGGAGCGCGCGGCCGAACAGGGTCCGCGGCAGGACGCGCTTGATCGCCGGCTCGCGCTTGCGGCGCGCCGGTTCGGACTGGGCAACGGTGGACAGATCGACGTTCTCGGCCATGGATGGGCGTCAGCCTAGCACGCACCGACGGGCGGCTTCGCGCGCGATTCCAGCCGGACGCGACGATCGCGCGCGATGCGTTGCGCCTGGGCAACAGCACCCTTACCTTAGCGCGTCCCGAACACCCGTCGCGGGCGGGCCGCGACTAGAGCAAAATCGATGAAAGCCGAACCGGCTTGCATCGTGAATTTTGCTCTAACTTCCTGAAGGGCGGGCAAGATTCAGCTGAAACGTGGTTCCACGTTTCAGCATCTTGCCCTAGACGCAAGCTGCCAAGGAGCGCCGCCGACATGGCCGACGAACGCCACGCCAAGGTCCTGATCATCGGTTCCGGTCCGGCCGGCTACACCGCCGCGATCTACGCCGCCCGCGCCAATCTGGAACCGGTCCTGGTGCAGGGCCTGGAACCCGGCGGCCAGCTGTCGATCACCACCGACGTCGAGAACTATCCCGGATTCGCCGACCCGATCCAGGGCCCCTGGCTGATGGAACAGATGCAGCAGCAGGCCAAGAACGTCGGCACCGAGATCCTCCACGACATCATCACCAAGGTCGACCTGCAGCACCGCCCCTACCGCTGCGACAGCGATTCCGGCACCGTCTACTGGGGCGACTCGCTGATCATCGCGACCGGCGCGCAGGCGCGCTGGCTCGGGCTGGAGAGCGAGAAGACCTTCATGGGCGCGGGCGTGTCGGCGTGCGCGACCTGCGACGGGTTCTTCTACCGCGGCGCCGACGTGGCCGTGGTCGGCGGCGGCAACACGGCCGCGGAAGAAGCGCTGTTCCTGACCAACTTCGCCAACAAGGTGACGCTGGTGCACCGCCGCGACGAACTGCGCGCGGACAAGACGCTGCAGGCCCGGCTGTTCAACAATCCCAAGATCGACTTCGCCTGGTCGCACGAGGTCGACGAGATCCTGGGCCAGCAGAACCCGCCGGGGGTGACGGCGGTGCGCCTCAAGTCGCGCAAGACCGGCGAGACGCAGGAATTGCCGGTCGCCGGGGTGTTCATCGCGATCGGCCACGATCCGGCGACCAAGCTGTTCCAGGGCCAACTGGAGATGGACGCCGAGGGCTACATCCTGACCGCGCCGGATTCCACGGCGACCAAGATCCCGGGCGTCTACGCCGCCGGCGACGTGCGCGACAAGGTCTACCGGCAGGCGGTGACCGCCGCCGGCATGGGCTGCATGGCCGCGCTGGAAGCGGAGAAGTTCCTCGCCGAGCAGGAAGTCGCCCACACCCAGGCGGCGCAGTAACCGCGGCTGCCCGCGCCCTGCGCGTTCCGTAAAGCTACTCAATCGACCCGGCCTCGGTTGCGCCGAGCGCCGCTGACGGCTTAATCTCACCCCGTCGAATGTTTTGGAGTTGAACATTCGACCGTCATAGACCGGGGGTCGCCGACGGCCGACAGGCCGCGACGGACCGGAACTATAAACAACGGCATGTCAGGCCCGGGCTCGCGGGTCCGGGCCGGGCCGGATAAGAACAGGGAAGCGGGCGCTGGGAACAATGGGCGGCCAGTCATGAGCCAGGTCCTGGGCGGCAACAACAAGGGCCACGTCGGCCCCAGTCCCTCGATCATGGACTGGGACAAGCTGCGCGTCTTTCACGCCGTCGCGGAGGCGGGCAGCTTCACCCACGCGGGCGATCTCCTGAACCTCAGCCAGTCGGCCGTCAGCCGGCAGATCTCGGCGCTGGAGGACTCCCTGCGCGTGCCGCTGTTCCACCGCCACGCGCGCGGGCTGATCCTGACCGAACAGGGCGAACTGCTCTACCGCACCGCCCACGAGGTGTTCGGCAAGCTCGCCATGACCGAGGCGCAGCTGACCGAGAGCAAGGACCGCCCCAAGGGCCCGCTGCGGATCACCACCACGGTCGCGCTCGGCTCCACCTGGCTGGCGCCGCGGATGGGCGACTTCGTCGAGGTCTATCCGGAGATCGAGACGCACCTGCTGCTGGAGGACCGCGAGCTCGACCTGTCGATGCGCGAGGCCGACGTGGCGATCCGGCTCGCCCCGCCGCGCCAGGGCGATCTGATCCAGCGCCATCTGTTCACCGTGCACATGCACGTCTACGCCTCGCCCGGCTACATCAAGCGCTTCGGCATGCCGCAGGACCCCGCCGACATCGACAACCACCGGGTGGTCGTCTACGGCGACGACCTGCGCCCGCCGGTGCCGGACGTGAACTGGCTGCTGCGCGTCGGCCAGTCGACCGGCAAGCTGCGCCGGCCGGTGATGACGGTGAACAACGTCTACGCGATCATGCGCGCGGTGCGGAACGGGGTCGGCATCGGCGCCCTGCCGGAGTTCATGGTGCAGGGCGCCAACGATCTGGTGCGCGTCCTGCCCGAACTGGAGGGCCCGCAGATCGACGCCTACTTCGTCTATCCCGAGGAAATGCGCGCCAGCAAGCGGATCCAGGTGTTCCGCGACTTCCTGCTCCGGCAGGTGGCGGAGTCGCGGTTCTAGGGCGAAAGGCTGAATCGTGGATTATCGTTTTCCGCTGAACTTCGCCCGCTTTTCCCGGAGTTGGCGCATTCGCTGAAGACGGTGGCGTGCCATTCCACGCGTTTTCGCCCAGGGCGCGAGACCGCCTGACACGCGGGGCGGAACCTCGACCCGACGCGTCCCGCCAGGCGGACGGCGTGAGCGGGCGCCTCCGACCATCAAGCCGTGACATAACGATGTATGTCAGGAACACCTGACGGCGCGCCGCGTTGGTGCTCCCAGGCGTAACCGCCCGCCGGTTCAAAAGGTATGCGGAACCGGCATAGCACCCGTGTCGCCTCGCCTCTTCTCTCAGGTGTGGCACTGAATAGATTACGGGTAACGGATGCTGCAACGCGGCATCGTTGGTTTCCGGCGTTTTCGCCGGTGTTTTCCGGGCGTGTTGCCCGGAAGAAGGGCCTACGGGTCCTACGTCTCCCAGACGTGAAGCCTCCCTGTTCAACTTGCCCCTAAGTCTTTCGACTTAGGGGCATTTTTTTGCGCCGCACGACCGCTTGCCAGGCTCGAAGTCGAGCGCGCGCGGTTTGCGCCCGCGGGCGTCGGGCCCGGACCCGCCTGCCCCGGACCCGCCTGCCCTGGACGTATCAGCCGGCCGCGCCGTAGCTTGTTCGCAGCCATGACGGTTCGCAGCGGTGGAGGGAGCCCGACGACGATGCAGATCCTGGTGTTCGGCGCCGGCGGGGTCGGCGGCTATTACGGGGCGCGGCTGGTCGAGGCCGGCTACGACGTCAGCTTCGTCGCCCGCGGTCGCCACGCCGCCGCGATGGCCGCGCACGGCCTGCGGGTGCGCTCGGCGCGCGGCGACGCGCATATCCCGGCACCAAATGTCGTCGAAGACCCGGCCACGCTGGAACCCGCGCCGGACGTTGCGCTGGTCTGCGTCAAGCTGATGCACACGGAAGATGCCGCGCGCCGGCTGGCGCCGCTGGCGGCGCGCGGGACGGCCGTCTGCTCGCTGCAGAACGGCGTCGACCGGGACGAGATCCTGGCCCGCCACTGCGGCCGGGAGGCGCTGTTGGACGGCACCACCCAGATCGGGGCTGCGATCGCCGAGCCGGGGGTGATCCAGCACACCGGCACCATGGCCAACCTGACCTACGGCGCGCCCGGCGGCGGCGACGACCGCCGGCTGCAGGCGCTGGACGCCGCCCTGCAGGACACCGCGGCACGCACCGGCGCGTTCGAGGCGCGCAAGAGCGCGGACATCCGCCTCGACGTCTGGCGCAAGTTCACCTTCCTCGCCCCCTTCGCCGGCCTGACCGCCCGCCACCGCAGCCCGATCGGCCCGTTGCGCGCGGACGAAGCGACGCGCCAGGAGCTGGAGCAACTCGTCGCGGAGACGGTCGCGGTCGGCCGGGCGGCCGGGATCGCGCTGCCGGAGGATCGGGAAGGCGAGGTGATGGCCTTCGTCGACGGTCTGCCGGCGGAAATGAAGAGCTCCATGCTGCACGATCTGGAAGCCGGCAAGCCGCTGGAACTTGACTGGCTGACCGGCGCGGTGCTGCGCCTGGGCCTGCGCCACGGGGTCGCCGCACCGGCGAACCAGGTGATCCAAGACGCGCTGGCGGCGTACAAACACGGTTAGCAGCGGGCGTCGTTCGCGATCGCTCTTGTACAGGCGCGCCGGACGCCCCACATTCTTTTTAGAATGGTTCTAAAGCAAGAGGCGCCGCCGGTATCTCGCCGGTCGCGCGCGCATCACAGCCAAGCGGGAGAGACAAGGACATGGACAAGATCAATTCCGGCATCGCCGCCGAAGACCGTAAGCGCCTCGCCGAAGGCCTGTCGCGCGTGCTCGCCGACAGCTACACGCTGTATCTGAAGACCCACAACTACCACTGGAACGTAGAAGGCCCGAACTTTAAGGCGTTCCACGACCTGTTCGAGGAGCAGTACACCGAGCTCGCCACCGCCGTCGACGAGATCGCCGAGCGAATCCGCGCGCTGGGTCACCGCGCGCCCGGCAGCTTACTCCGAGTTCATGAAGATCGGCGCGATCAAGGAGGACACCAGCCATCCCGACGCGATGACCATGGTCCGCCGGCTGGCCGAGGATCAGGAGACGGTCGCCAACACCTGCCGTCAGGTCCTGCAGACGGCCGACGAGGCGCACGACGTCGCGACCGACGACCTGCTGTCCGAGCGCGTGAAGGTCCACGAGAAGAACGCCTGGATGCTGCGCGCGCACCTGAGTTCGTAAACCGCGCCTCAGGCGCGCCGTGCGATCCCTCTTCCGCCGGGACCGCGCGGCCGACAAGGCCCCCGCCCCGCTGCCCCGGGCGGGGGCTTTTCTTTTCGCTCCGCGTCCATCGTCGGACCTAGCGCCAATCCCCTCGCCCTCGAGGGGAGCGGGAGGGGCCCGTGCCCGTCAGGGCGTGGGAGGGTGAGGGGTGGGACTCCTCGGCAGACGCCTGGGAGTCCCACCCTCACCTGTCCTCTCCCCTCAGGGGGACCTTTGCAAGGGGCATGAGCAGCCGTGTGGCGTGCTTCGACACGCCAGCCCTTCGACAAGCTCAGGGCTGGCTACTCAGCAGGAAGCTAGGTGTAAGTGTCTGACAGACCTCAACCTTCATCCTGAGACAGACCTCAACCTTCATCCTGAGTAGGACGCCGAAGGCGTCCGTGTCGAAGGATCCCATACGGCTCCCTGGCGAGTGCGCAAAAGTCTCCCCTCAAGGGAGGGGAACCCGCCGAATCGCCGTAAAGCCCTACCCCGCCGCCTTCTTCACCGCGTGGTCGGCGATCTTGCGCATGACCGTGGGCAGGCCGGCCTCGGACAGGCGGTCGAACGGCCACCACTCGCCCGCCCCGGCGCGCGTGTTGGCCGGCACCTCCGCCGCCCAGACGGTGATCGTGAAGTGGAAGTGGGTGAAGGTGTGGCGCACCAGCCCCGGCAGTTCGGTCCAGCTGGCGGGCACCGGCGCGTGGGCGAACGCGCTCGCCTCGTCCCAGGGAACTTCCGTCCAGTCGGTCGAGGGCACTTCCAGCATGCCGCCCAGCAGGCCCTTGTCCGGCCGGCGGCGCAGCAGCACGCAGCCGTCGTCGCGCACCGTCCAGAAGGCGACCGCCTGGCGGGTCGGCTTCGCCTTCTTCGCCGCCTTCACCGGCAGATCGCCAGCGATCCCGCGGGCGTTGCCGTCGCACACGTCGGCGAGCGGGCAGAGCATACAGCGCGGCTTGCGCGGCTGGCAGATGCCGGCGCCCAGGTCCATCATCGCCTGCGCGAAGTCGCCCGGCCGGTCGGTCGGCACGACCGCCGACATGCGCGCGCGCAACGTCTCCTTGGCGCCCGGCAGCGGGTCGTCCACCGCGAACAGCCGCGCGACCACCCGCTCGATGTTGCCGTCCAAGGGCGCGCTCGGCCGGTCGAACGCGATCGCGGCGATCGCCGCGGCGGTGTAGGGCCCGATCCCCGGCAGCTTGCGCAGGCCCTCTTCGGTATCCGGGAACCGCCCGGCGTAATCCCGGCTGACCGTCTGGGCGCAGGCGTGCAGGTTGCGCGCCCGGGCGTAGTAGCCGAGCCCGGCCCAGGCGGCGAGCACGTCGTCCCGCGGGGCGGCGGCGAGGTCGTGCACGCTCGGCCAGCGGCTCAAAAAGTCGTGGAAGTACGGCTGCACCGTCTGCACGCCTGTCTGCTGCAGCATCACCTCCGACAGCCAGACGTGGTAGGGATCGGGTCGCTCGCCCGGGCGCGCACGCCACGGCAGCCGGCGGGCGTGCCGGTCGTACCAGGGCAGCAGCCGGTCGGCGACGGACGACAGCTTGGCGCTTGCGGGCTCGCTCATGTGGCCCCCTATACTGGCCCCGCACGGAACTAGGCCAGAGGCGGCGAGCGGCCAGATGCGGGCGGCTTCGCCGAGAACGCAGGGCATGGCGGCGGGTCCCCTCTCCGCCTGTACTACGGGATTCACGCATTTGCGGATTGGAGGTCGTCGAGGGCCTGAGCGTAGCCTTTGAGGCGTTCTGCGAATTTGTCCCAGCCGTCGCGCATGGTCTTGGGGCCTGGGGGTTTGTAGTAGCAGTTCCAGCCGCCGCATCGCGCGACGATCCAGGACAGCCAGGCCAGGGAGTGTTTGGGGTGCGGGTTCTGCTGGCGCGCGGTGCGGCCTTCCAGGCGCCGGCCGATCGCCTCGGCCAGGGGCAGCAGGTCGGCCTCCAGCAGGTCGCTGGCCGGGCGGTCGGAGCCGTCCCGGGCGTCCACCAGCTGAAGCGTGCGCACGCCCGCGATCAGCGCGAGCGCGCCCAACTTGAACAGGTGATCCCGGCGCTCGGCCTGCACCTGCTCCAGCTGCACGCCGTGACGCTTCATCGCCCGGAACACCTGCTCGATGCGCCAGCGCTGGCGGTAGACGTCGGCGACCTCCAGCGCCTGCTCGGCGGTGTCGACCGGCAGCGTGGTCAGCAGCCGCCAGCACACCGCCTGCTTGCCCGGCGGCGGATCGGGCTCGCGCACCTCCACCAGGTTGAGCCGCAGGCTGGCGGGCACGTCCCGGTCCGCGCTCGCCGGCCGCGCCAGCTCGAGCGGACCGGCGCGCAGCTCGACCCGCGCCACCCGGCTGTCGGCCCCGGGGGTGCGCGGGGCGATCGCGACCTGCGCCCGGCTCAGCACCGGCCAGGACGCCGCGCGCGCCCGCAGGCGCCCGCCGTCGCCCAGCTTGCGGTCGTGGCGCGCCCGGACCACCAGATCCAGCCCCGCCGGCCGGCGCGCGAACGGCGTGTAGATGTCGGCCTCGCGGTCGGCCACCATGACCACCTGGTCCGCCCCGGCCAGCCGTTCGGCGGCCGTCTGCGCGCCGCTCAGCCAGCGCTGCGATTCCTTCTGCGCCTGCGGGCGGGTGTGCCGCGCGCTGGCCGCGCCGTCCGCCGCGCGCGTCCAGATCTCCGCGCTCACCGCGCCCAGCACCGCATCCGCGTCGCGCTCCACCGCGATCACCGGGTGCACGAAGAACGCCGGCGACCGGCCGTCGGTGCCCGGCCCCAGATCGTGCTGGCGCCGGCGCTGCTGGCCGAAGTTGACTTCCGTGGTGTCCTGCACCGCCAGCACCCGCCGGCCGCGCGCCGCCGCGGCGGTGTGCTCGCACGCCGTGGCCAGCATCTCCTCCACACTGACCTGCTCGGCGCTCAGAAAGCGCTGGTAGCGCATCTCCCCAGCCCGATCGCCGCCCAGCTTGCGCAACACCAGCGAGCCGCCATGCACCGCACGCTCCACCAGCTCCGCACCGACCTCCGCCCGGCGCCGGTCGCCGAAATACCCGATCCCGGTCATCCTCACCCCAAGAAATCGTGGACAAACCCACCGAGTCAGAGCAGCACCACAACATCAAGGGAAATCCGTGAACCCCGTAGCCGCCTGTAGAGGGACAGGGTGAGGTGGCTCTGCACGGCGCGACTGTCCGGCGAACCTCCTCTCCCTAGCCCTCTCCTCCCACGTGGAGGAGAGGGAACCCGCCGCGCAGCCGTCGAACACGGTCGACGAAAGGCGTCAGCGATGGCGGAGGACAGCGGCAAGCCGGCGCGGGGGCGGGTCAGCCAGGCGGCGACCCACGTCGCCGGCGCCCGGAAAGCCGGCCAGGCGCCGGGCGACGGGCGTCGGCGGTCGATGAGCGCGCTGGGCGCGAACGTCGAGCGGGTAACCCGGCAGGTGCTGGGCAAGCGCGCGCTCGCCGAGGCCAGCCTGATCGCCGAATGGCCGTCGATCGTGGGCCAGGAGTTCGCCCGCGCCTGCCAGCCGCGCCGGCTGGTGTTCCCCGACCGCAAGGCGCGGCGGGAGGCGACGCTGGTGCTGCGCGTCAAGCCGGGGGAGGCGACGCGGCTCGCCCACCTGGAGCCGGTGCTGGTCGACCGGGTGAACGGCTTTTTCGGCTACCAGGCGGTCAAGCGCCTGAAGCTGGAGCAGGGCCAACTGGTCGACCGGACGCCCCCGCCCCGGCCGCGCCCGCAGCCGACCCTGGACGAATCCGAGTCGCGGGCGGCGCGGGAGCGCATCCAGGCGATCGACGACGATCGGCTGCGCGACGCCCTGAACCGGCTTTCCGACCGGCTGTCCGGCAGCGGTTCTCGCGGCAACTCAAACAGATAGGCGATCCGTCCACAGGCCCCGGCCAAGGCTGGACAGGCCGCCACACGGGTGCCCATATCCCGCCGTACCACGGCGTACGCGCGGCGTTCTCTTGCACCGGGTGGGCGTCTGCCGCTAATCTCACAAGATATGGTAGGTATGCGATGAAACTGCGGAATATCCTGATCGCCAGCGCGGCCGTCGTCGCGATCACCGGGGCCGGCCTGACGGCGTACCTCGTCTCCGGCAGCGAGTCCGAATCGGTCGCCGGCCTGCCCGCTGGCGCGGGCGAGGCGATCACGGCCGCACAGGACCAGGCCGGGTCCGGCGACGTGCAGACCGTCCAGTCCGGCGACGTCACGCAGGTCGGCGACGACGAGCACGTGCTGGGCGATCCCGACGCGCCGATCACGATCATCGAGTACAGCTCGCTCACCTGCCCGCACTGCGCCTCCTTCCACCAGGACACGCTGCCCAAGCTGAAGACGGAGTGGATCGACACCGGCAAGGCCAAGCTGGTCTACCGCCATTACCCGCTGGACCGGCTGGCGCTCGCCGGCGCGCTGGTCGCCAACTGCTTCGAGGGCGAGCGCTTCTTCGCGGTGATGGACATGCTGTTCGCCCAGCAGCAGCAGTGGGCGCGCTCGGACAATCCGGGCCAGGCGCTGCAGCGGATCGCCAGCCAGGCCGGGATGGACAGCGAGACCTTCAACCAGTGCATCAGCGACCAGCAGGAAGCCAAGAAGATCCTGGATCGCCAGCAGGTCGGCCGGAAGCAGGCGGAGGTGCAGTCCACCCCGACCTTCCTGATCGACGGCGAGAAGCTCGAGGGCGCCAAGCCCTACAGCGCGTTCGAGAAGGCGCTCAAGGCCGCGGGGGACGGCGCGTGATCGCGCGGGCCACCAAGCCGGATCCGGCCGGACGCGCCGTCAGGCGAGAGGCCTGAGCCGGTCATGCAGTTCAACCGCCTGCGTCTGAAGGGGTTCAAGTCGTTCGTCGACCCCACGGAACTGGTGGTCGAACGCGGCATGACCGGGATCGTCGGCCCCAACGGCTGCGGCAAGTCCAACCTCGTCGAAGCGCTGCGCTGGGTGATGGGGGAGACCTCGGCCAAGCGCATGCGCGGCGGCGAGATGGACGACGTGATCTTCGCCGGCTCGCAGCGCCGGCCCGCCCACAACATCGCCGAGGTCGCGGTCCACCTGGACAACAGCGACCGCACCGCCCCCGCGCAGTTCAACGACCTGGACGAGCTCGACATCGTCCGCCGGATCGAGCGGGAGAAGGGCTCGACCTACCGCGTCAACGGCCGGGAGACGCGGGCGCGCGACGTCCAGCTGCTGTTCGCCGACCAGGCGACCGGCGCCGGCTCGACGGCGCTGGTCAGCCAGGGGCGGATCGGCACGATCATCAATTCCAAACCGTCCGACCGGCGCACTCTCTTGGAGGAGGCGGCCGGGATCAGCGGCCTGCATTCCCGCCGGCACGAGGCGGAACTGCGCCTGAAGGCGGCGGAGAGCAACCTGGAGCGGCTGGACGACGTGATCCAGACGCTGGAGCAGCAGCAGCAACAGCTGCAAAAGCAGGTCCGCCAGGCCAAGCGCTACCGCAACCTGTCCGAACGCATCCGCCGGACCGAGGCGCTGCTGCTGCACCTGGACCACCAGCGCGCCAAGCAGGCGCTGGCGGAAGCCAAGGAACGCCTGCAGGCCGCCGAGACCAAGGTCGCCGAGCTGACCGAGGCGGCCTCCGAGCGCGCCACCGAACAGGCGGAGGCGCAAAACGCCCTGCCCGACCTGCGCCAGGCGGAGGCGGAGGCGTCGGCCGAGCTGCAGCGCCTGAACCTGGCCCGGCAGCAGCTGGAGCAGGAGGAGCGGCAGGTCGAGCAGACCCGCAAACAGGCCCAGGCGCGCCTGGACCAGACCGACGCCGACAAGCGCCGCGCGGACGAGCAGGCGCGCGACGCCGACAACGCCGTCGAGCGTCTGGAACAGGAGCGCGCCGAGCTGCGCCAGGCGAGCGAGGGCGAGGAGGAGGCCCGCGCGGCGGCCGAGCGCGAACGCCAGCAGGCGCAGGAGACCGCGCAGGCGCGCGAGGCCGAGCTGTCCGAGCTGAACCAGCAGGTCGCCGCCGACGAGGCGCAGGCGCGCAACCTGGACAAGCGGATCGACGAACTGACCCGCCGGCTGGACAAGCTGACCCGCCAGCGGGGCGAGACGCAGCAGCAGATCGACAAGCTGACGGCCGACGACGGCGGCGACGGCCGCGAGACCGAACGCGCCCGCGCCCGGGTCGAGCAGGCCGAACAGGCGCTCGCCGACGCTGAGGCCGAGGCGGAGGCCGCCGACCAGGCGCTTGCCGACGCGCGCGAACGCGAGCGCGCGGCGCGCGAGGCGCTGCAGACGGCCGAGGCCGCCCGCGACAAGCTGCAGGCGGAGATCGACGCGCTCGCCGGCGTGGTCGAGCGCGGCGACGAAGACAGCTGGACCCCGGTGATCGATTCGATCCGGGCGCGCAAGGGCTACGAGGCCGCGCTCGGCGCGGCGCTGGGCGACGACCTGAACGCGCCGGAAGAGGCGCAGGCGCCGGTGCACTGGCTGGAGCTGCCGCCGCTCGACGACGCGCCCGCGCTGCCCGACGGCGTGACCGCGCTTGCGAGCGTGGTGCGCGCGCCGCACAGCCTGGGCCGGCGGCTGTCGCAGGTCGGCGTGGTCGCCGACCGGGCCGAGGGCGCGCGCCTGCAGCCCAAGCTGGCCGCCGGCCAGCGGCTGGTCAGCAAGGACGGCGACCTGTGGCGCTGGGACGGCTTCGTCGCCGGCGCGGAGGCGCCGACCGCCGCCGCCCAGCGCCTGGAGCAGCAGAACCGGCTGGCCGAACTGCGCGCCGAGATGCCGGACCGGCAGCACACCCTCGACCAGGCGCAGCAAGCCTTCGACAGCGCCCGCCAGGGGGCCCAGGACGCGGGCGAGCGGGAAAAGGCCGCCCGCCAGGCCGTCGGCGCGGCGCAGCGCGAGCTCGACACCGCGCGCAAGGAACAGGCCCGGCTGGAGAAGGAAGCGGCGGCGACGGAAAGCCGGCTCGCCTCCTTACGCGAGGGGCTGGAGCGCCAGGACGCCGAGATCCGCGAGGTCGAGGAGCAGCTGGCCCAGGCGCGCCAGGAAAAGGCCGAGCTGCCCGACACCCAGCACGCCCGGCAGAAGGTGAGCGACCTGCGCGCCACGCTCGCCGAGGCGCGCAGCGAGCTGTCGCAGAAGCAAAGCGCGGTCGAACGGCTGGACCGGGAGGCCGACCAGCGCGCCCGGCGCCTGCAGGCGATCGAGCGCGAGGTGCAGAGCTGGCAGGAACGCGCCCAGGCCGCCCGCCAGCACCTGGAGGACCTGGAGAACCGCCGCGCGGAGGCGCGCGACGAGCTGGAGCAGCTTGCGGCCAAGCCCGAGGAGTTGCGCCAGAAGCGCGAGGCCTTGTCCGACAGCATCGAGGCGGCCGAGCGCAAGCGCCAGCAGGCGGCCGACGCGCTCGCCCAGGGCGAGCGCCGCCAGTCGGAAGCCGACCGGGCGCTCAAGGACGCCGAGAAGCAGCTGGGCGAGGCGCGCGAGCAGCGGGTGCGCGCGGAGAGCCAGGTCGAGCAGGCGCAGACCAACTACGACCAGATCGTCGAGCGGATCGAGCAGCGCCTGCACCTGCACCCGGAGCGCGCGCTGGAGGCCGCCGAGATGGACCCCGGCGCCGAGCTGCCCGAACGCGACGAGGCCGAGAACCAGCTGCAGCGCCTGACCCGGGAGCGCGACAACATCGGCCCGGTCAACCTGCGCGCCGAACAGGAAGAGGCGGAGCTGCAGGAACGCATCGACGGCATGCAGGCCGAACGCCACGACCTGACGGAAGCGATCGCGCGGCTGAGAAGCGGCATCGCCAGCCTGAACAAGGAGGGCCGGGAGCGCCTGCTGGCCGCCTTCGAGCAGGTCAACGGCCACTTCACCGACCTGTTCACCCGGCTGTTCGGCGGCGGCGAGGCGCAGCTTTCCCTGACCCAGACCGAGGACCCGCTGGAAGCCGGGCTGGAGATCTACGCCTCCCCGCCCGGCAAGAAGCTGCAGGTGATGTCGCTCTTGTCCGGCGGCGAACAGGCGCTGACCGCGCTTGCGCTGTTGTTCGCGGTGTTCCTGGTGAACCCGGCGCCGATCTGCGTGCTCGACGAGGTCGACGCGCCGCTCGACGACGCCAACGTCGACCGCTTCTGCACCCTGGTCGAGGAGCTGTCGAAGGCCGGCAAGACGCGTTTCCTGGTGATCACCCACCACCGCATGACGATGGCGCGCATGGATCGCCTGTTCGGCGTCACCATGAGCGAGCGCGGCGTCTCCCAGCTGGTCTCCGTCGACCTGCAGGCCGCCGAGGAACTGCGCGAAAGCGCGTAGGTGCGTTCAACGACGGGTCCCCTAGGGTGGGTTCGCGCAGCAACCCGCCGCACGCCCCGAAAGTCCCCCTCACCTGTCCTCTCCCGCGTTGGGGAGAGGGACCCGCCGATGCGGTGGTTGCACGCGCCAACGGCTTTGCCTGTGGCCACCGGCGCCCAAAACTCCCTCTCCCTTAACGGGAGAGGCCCGCGCCGCGAAGCGGCGTGGGAGGGTGAGGGTGGGAGTCCGCGCCGTTCACCGGGCAGTTCCACCCGCACCTGGCTCCCCCTCAAGCGAGCAGCCCCGCGAGGCCGCGCACCGGCACCCGCCAAAACCCGCATGAATCCAGGATTTCCGGGGCTTAGGCACGGTCCCGGCGGGCCTTGACAGGGGGTGGGGTGCCCCGTATTTTCGCCGCGCCTTGTGCGGCGCCGCACGTCTGCCGCGCGCCGGCCTCTTTAGACACGACGGCGGATCGGATGGGGCGGACGCGCACACGTCCTTGAGGGGGACTTTGCGATGCCGGACCCCGACGAGCCGTCCCCGTTGAAGGGGCTGGGCGAGCGCATCGCGGCGCGGCGCGACGAGCGGGCGCGCGAGCAGGCACGCAAGTCCTCGCTAGCGTCCACGAGCGGCCTGGGATTGGGCCTGCGCATCGCCACCGAGCTGGTCTCGGCCCTGGCGGTGGGCGTGGCGATCGGCCTGATCCTGGACAACTGGCTGAACACCGCGCCCTGGTTGTTGATCACCTTCTTCATCCTGGGCGCCGCGGCGGCGATGACGAACCTGATCCGCACGGCCAAGGAGGCCGACGCCGCGCAGGCGCGCGAACGCGCCGCGGCCGCGGGATCGGACGACAGCCGCCGCGACGGCGAGACACGCACGAACCGTGACCGGTCGAGCCCGGCAACCGGTTCCGGGACCGACACCACCCGCCCGGGGAACGGCGGCAACGAGAGAGAGGGGTAGTCGTGGCGGAGAAAACGTCCACGAACGGCGGTGGCGGCGGTTTCGAGCTGCACCCGATGGAGCAGTTCGAGCTGTCGCCGATCGTGCCGATCCAGATCGGCGACCTGAACCTGTCCTTCACCAACTCCTCGCTGTGGATGGTCATCGCGGTCGCGATCATCTCCGCGCTGATGATGCTGCCGACCCGCGGCCGGGCCATGGTTCCGGGTCGGGCGCAGGCGGCCGCGGAGATGCTGTACGAGACGGTCGCGAACATGCTGCGCGACAGCGCGGGCAAGGAAGGCCGGCAGTACTTCCCGTTCGTGTTCTGTCTGTTCAGCTTCCTGTTGATCGGCAACCTGCAGGGCCTGATACCCGGCTCGTTCACCTTCACCAGCCACATCGTGGTGACCTTCGCGCTCGCCGCGGTGGTGTTCCTGGGCACGACCGTGATCGGCTTCGCGCGCCACGGCATCGGCTTCCTGAAGTTCTTCGCCCCGGAAGGCGCGCCGTCCTGGTCGCTGCCGCTTCTGGTGGTGATCGAACTGATCTCCTACCTGTCGCGGCCGGTGTCGCTGGCGCTGCGTCTGTTCGCGAACATGCTGGTGGGCCACGCGCTCCTGAAGACGCTGGCCGGCTTCGTGTTCGTGCTGGGCGTGGCCGGCGTGATCCCGCTGGCCGGCCTGGTCGCGATCACCGCCCTGGAGGTGCTGATCGCCATCCTCCAGGCCTACGTCTTCGCCATCCTGAGCTGCATCTACCTGAACGACGCCCTGCACATGCACTAAGGCGCGTGCGCCAGGGGTCGACCCGGGGATGCCTCGGCGACCCGGCGCGGATCCCTTCGCCCCCGGCCGGCCCAATCGACGACGATCAAGGGCGCGACCCGCCGTTCAAGGCCGGCTGACTGACCAAGCAACCAAGCGTGAGGACGAAAGAATGGAAACCGAAGCTGCGAAGTTGATCGGTGCAGGCCTGGCCGCGATCGGCGTCACCGGCGCCGGCATCGGCGTGGGTAACGTCTGGGCCAGCTACTACAACGCGATCGCCCGCAACCCCTCCGCCAAGAACGACATCGGCGCGAACATCTGGATCGGCTTCGCCGTGACGGAAGCGATCGCGCTGTACGCCCTGATCGTCGCGCTGATCGTGCTGTTCGCGTTCTAAG
The DNA here is from genome assembly GCA_034521655.1 of Rhodovibrio sp. Taxonomy (GTDB): domain Bacteria; phylum Pseudomonadota; class Alphaproteobacteria; order Kiloniellales; family Rhodovibrionaceae; genus Rhodovibrio. The sequence continues at coordinate 17,454 of JAXHMD010000042.1, read as the reverse complement.
ACACCATCTTCTAAGACACCGGGATCGGCGTTCCCCGCGCCGGGGACCCGCACGGGTCGCCGGCACGGACCGACGAGACGGTGTTTCCGGTGGGTCGCGCATGGACGGCTTGCAGGGGGCCGCGGCCCGCGTCCTGGACGCCCGCGGCCCCCGAGCGCACGTGCGGGCGCGACCTTGATCTCGGGGCCGGCGAAGCGCCGGGTCCCCGCGGCGCCGAAGAGCCACCACCGCCGGGCGGCGTTCGCGGCGTCCGGCCGCCCTCACGCGGGTGCGGACTTGTGCGGCGAGGCGCCGTATCCGCCCCACGCGTCAGGACTTAACAAGGGTTAGGCGATGCCTCAGTTCAACCCGGAATGGTTCGCGAGCCAGATCTTCTGGCTGGTCGTGACCTTCGTGGGCCTGTACCTCATCATGAGCCGCGTCGCCCTGCCGCGCATGGCCCAGATCATGGAAGAGCGGCAGGACAAGATCGAGGACGACCTCGCCAAGGCGGAAAAGCTCCGCCAGGAGGCCGAGGAGGTCTATCAGTCCTACGAGCAGCAGCTGGCCGAAGCCCGGCAGCAGGCTCAGAAGACGATGAAGGAAACCAGCGACCAGCTGGACAAGGAACAGCGCGAGCGGCACGAGCAGTTCAGCCAGGAGCTGGACAAGAAGATCGCCGACGCCGAGCAGCGCATCGACAGCGCCAAACAGCAGGCGCTGGATAACCTGCAGTCGGTCGCCGGCGAGGTGGCGCAGCAGGCGAGCGCCAAGCTCTTGGGCGATAAGGTGGCCAAGGACAAGGCCGACGCGGCCGTGAAGGACGCGATGAAGCGGACCCAGGAAGGAGGCCAGGCCTGATGCTGCAGAGCACGACGTTCTGGGTCGCCGTTGCCTTCGTCATCTTCATCGGCATCGTCGCCTACTACGGCATGCGGCCGATCCTGCGCACGCTGGACGCCCGCGGCGAGAAGATCCGCAAGGACATCGACGAGGCGGAGAAGCTGCGCGAGGAGGCCCAGCGCCAGCTGGCCGACTACAAGAAGAAGCAGCGCGAAGCGCAGCGCGAGGCCGAGGAGATCCTCGAGCACGCCAAGACCGAGGCGAAGCGCATGCGCGAGCGCGCCGAGCGCGACCTCGAGGAGCAGCTCAAGCGGCGCGAGCGCCTGACCATGGAGAAGATCGAGCAGGCCGAGGCGCAGGCGCTCGCACAGGTGCGCAACCGCGCCGCCGACATCGCCGTGCGCGCGACCGAGCAGCTGCTGCGCGACAACATGTCCGATCAGCACCAGAAGCAGCTGGTCGACAACACGATCGAGGGCGTGCGTAAGAACCTGCACTAGAGCGCGATCGCTGAAGGTGAGCTCACCTTCAGCGTGAATCGCGCGCTATCTTGTTGAGAGTAGGGTAAGATTCACGGACAAGGTGAATTCACCTTGTCCGATCTTGCCCTAGCTTGCGGACGCTTTTCGCGATCGCCGGGACACAGCGCCGCCGGGCTCGTACAGCGAGGCCGGCGGCGTTTTTTCGTCTGTCCCGCCCAAGACAAACGTGCGTGCAGCGAGATTGAGGCCCGAGGCAATGGCCACCCAACGCAAGACCGCAGCGACGCGCAGCGCCGGCAAGCCGAAGCCCCGGCGTATGCTCGCCACCCTGCCCGACGCCGTCGGCGCGCAAAGCGTCATCGTCGTCGCCGGGACGCAGTCGAAACCCGTCCTGGCCCTGTTGCTGCTGAAGATCGGCGAGGGCATCAAGGATGCCACGGTGATCCCGTGCGAGGATCGCAACGACGCCGCGGCGATCATCCAGGAGTACCAGCCGCTCGCCCCGCAGGAGCTGCCGCTCGACCTGGGCCGCAGCCTGATCGCCGCGGCGCTGTACGAAGGCGCGCCGGCCGAGGACTGGCCGGAGGCCGCGCGCCGCACCGGCCTCGATAACGTCAGCCCGCGCGCGTGCAGCGGGCGCGACTGGCTGCGCGTCCTCGACCCGGACGGCGATATCCTGACCACCTCCAGCCAAGAACGGGCCGCCGCCGCCAGGGCGGCGCTTTGCGAGGCGGCGGACTGGGCCGAGCGGCATCCCATGGTGGGCGCCTGGGAAGAAGACCTGGCTTGCCTGATCGACGCCGGCGCCGACCCGAACGCGCACCGCCGCGAACTCTACGAATACGTGTACCCCGCCATCGACCGGAACCGCGCCCTGTGGCAGGAGATCCTGCTGCGCGCGGCCGTCGTCCTGCGGCACTACCACGACGACTGGTTCGGACTGGCGCTCAACGCTGCGGCACTCGACGAGATGACGGACCTGCGCAGAGTCCCGGTTGCGCAGGTGATCGCGGGCTACACGGCGCGGACGTTCCACGACAACCCGCACGGCCAACCCGACCACGGTCAACCCGACGACGCGGGCGACGACGGCCACAGCGGAACCGTGGTGGCGCCGGGCCCACCGGCCGAGGCGGGCGAACTCGAACGTCTGCTCGCCCGGGCGGGCGTCGAGGCGGACGTGATGTGGCTGGACGGCTACCTGAGCGCCTGCGAGCTGGCGCCGGAGCCGACCAATCAGGAGGCCTGGGCCAACGATCTGGTCACCCAAGGTGAAATCCGCCGCGACATCGACGACGCCAAACGGCTGGTTGACCTCGCCCTGCAGCGCTTCGCGACGTTGCTGGAGGCCCTGGACGACCCGGAGGCGATCCGCGACAGCGTCGCGGGCGTGTCAGAAGCCGACCTCGGGGCCTGGGCCCGCGGTTTCACGGCCGCGTGCGAGCGGCTGCCGGGCAGCTGGCCCGCCGACAGCCTGCGCCCCGCCGACCGGACATGGCTGGACGCTCTCGCAAGCCTCGCCCGCGACGGCACCCCGATCGCCGACCGACCGGGCCTCGCCGCCTGGCTCGCCGAGCGCGCGGAGATCACCGCATCGCCGGACTCGTAGTCCGGACTCGTAGTCCGGGCTCGTAGGGTGGATTCGCCGGGCAAGCGGCAATCCACCTTTATGGCCGCCGCCCGCATCCCCTCTCCCTTGAGGAGGCTTTTGCACGCGGGCAGTAGCAGCCGTGTGGCGTGCTTCGACACGCCAGCCCTTCGACAAGCTCAGGACTGGCTACTCAGCAGGAAGCTAGTACCTTGAGCAAAACCCCGGGCACGCGGCAGGCCGGGGTCCGACGCCGTCCAATCGGTAGTTGTCGATGTATTGGGGCGGTCTCGGCTCAGGTCGGCGCCCGGACTCGGATGAGGTCGGGCAGCGGCGGGACGTCCGGGGCATCCGGGATCGCGAGGCGGTCGCCGAGGTAATTCCAGAATGATACGTTGAGCTTGTCGCAGGTGTTCATCAGGCCGAGGAAACCGTCCCGGCAGTCGCGTCCCCGATCGCTGACGGTGCCGCCGGAGAGTTCGCGCCTGGTCACCTGGCAGCGGATGTCGCGCTCCGAGCCGTTGGTGTGCAACGGGATCTCCGGCCGGTCCAGGACGGTGAGCAGTTCGTTCTTGCGCGCGTGCAGTCGGCGCAGCAGTCGGTCCAGCGGGGCGAGCCCGGTGCGCCGCTTGAACACCCGGTCGAACCGCCGCTTCAGCTCCGCCTTCCGCCGGGCGGTGGGCGCCTCGGCGTAGAGCTTGAGATCGGCGTAGAGCCACCAGATCAGGCGGCGGATCCAGTCGACGGCCTTGCGCTGGGCGGCGTTGAAGGTGTCCAGACCGTTGACCAGACGCTCGGTATGGACCCAGCAGAGCGCGTGGTTGCCGACCCGGAACTGACCGGCGTCATCCGAGAGGACCACAGCGTCCAGCAGCAGGCCGTGCTCGATGACCGCGCCCCAGAGCGCGCCCTCGGTGGCGATGCGCACCGGATCGGGCTGCACGCGCGCCTGGTCCAGGCCGAGCGCGCTCAGGTGCGCCTGCCAGCTCGCTGCGTCGCAGAAATGCGTCGGCCCCTCGGCGAGCCGGGCGATCACGCCCTCTGACAGGTTGCGCCCGCGCATGTAGGCGAGCGCCTCGGCGTTGATGACGTAGTCCGTGTGCCCGGCGCGCAGGAGCTCCAGGAAGTTTTTCCGGCTCTTGGAGAAGCGCGTCAGGAAAGCCGTAAAGCGATCGTCGCCGATCTGGGTGCAGTAGCCGTTGCGCGCCTGGTGCCGGGCGCCCGTGTCGTCGACGCTGATCCACGAGGCCGTCGCCAGCCCGGCGTGCAGCACGTCCTGAGCTTCGTTGAGGAACGTCTCAGCATTCGTATCGTCGAGAAGGCGGCGCACCTGTCGGCGGTCGATATCGATGCCCAGATCGCGTAGCTGCGTGGTGAGCCGCGGGATGGTCATCTGCCCGCGATGGTACAGCGCCACGACCAGCCGGCGCAGATCGCCGCCGTAGTGCCCCTGGACGTGACCCGGCAGGTCCGCCGTTACCGTACGCCCGTCGGGGGTGAGCCAGCGCTCGCGGCGATACCGCACGGTGCGCGCCCGGATCACCAGCTCCTGGACGACGTGATCCTGGTAGCCCTTGAACCGCGACCCGTTGGGCAAGCCCGCCGGCTGCAGGTGGCGGTCCTCGTCGATGGTCAGGCGGCTGCGCTTGCTGCCGCGCCCGGGCTTCTTACTCTTGGCCTTCGCTTTCGACGCGCCGCGGCTTTGCGCCTTCTCCGCCATGCCGCTCGGCTTCACGTCGGGCCGCGGCGGCTTGCCCTTCAGACGGGCGTTTTCGTCGCGCAACGCGGCGTTCTCGCGCTCCAGCGCGTTCACCCGCTCAAGGAGCGTCTGAACCAACTCCTTGAGGTCTTCGGGCGAAGCGTTGTCCAGATCGAAGCTTAAGTGTCTGACAGACCTAAACCTTTATCCTGAGACCTTCATCCTGAGTAGGACGCCGAAGGCGTCCGTGTCGAAGGACCCCATACGGGGGCCCGGCGAGCGGTGCAAAAGTCTCCCTCGAGGCGACCCGCCGCGCCGGCCGTCCCACCCTTCACACCACCCGCCCCCTGGCACCGCGCCCGCGCGCGCGAACGCGAAATTCAGCTGAAAGGTGTTCACACCTTTCCACCTTTCAGCATATTGCTCTAGAACCGCGCCCACGATGCCCTGCCCCGATCCCCGCGCCTCCGCATGAGCGAGCGTGTGCGCCTGGACGCGCCGACGCAGAGCGTCTGGCGGCTGGCGGTGCCGATCATCCTGTCCAATCTGTCGACCCCGCTTCTGGGCGCGGTCGATACGGCCGTGATGGGGCACCTGCCGGACGCCGCCTACGTCGGCGCCGTCGCGGTCGGGGCGATGGTGTTCTCGTTCCTCTACTGGGGCTTCGGCTTCCTGCGCATGGGCACCACCGGCTTCGCCGCGCAGGCGTTCGGCGCCGGCGACCGGGACGAGCTGCGCGCCACCCTCGGCCGGCCGCTGTTGCTCGCCGGCCTGCTGGGCGCGCTGTTGATCGCGGTGCAGACCCCGATCGGCTGGGCCGCCTTCTGGCTGGTCGAGGCCAGCCCGCAGGTCGAGGGCTTCGCGCGGGAGTACTACGCGATCCGGATCTGGTCGGCGCCGTTCGCGCTCACCAACTACGCGGTGCTCGGCTGGCTGCTCGGCACGCAGCGGGCGCGCACGGCGCTCGTGCTGCAGGTGGTGCTGAACGGCACCAACGCCCTGCTCGACCTCGCGTTCGTCTACGGGCTGGGCTGGACGATCGCGGGCGTCGCGGCCGCCAGCCTGATCGCGGAGATCGTCGCCGCCGGCCTGGGTCTTTCGATCTGCGCCGTCTTGATCCGGCGCGAGGGCGGACGCTGGGACTGGGCGCGGGTCGCCGACCGGGAGCGGCTGGTGAAGCTGTTCCGGGTCAACCGCGATATCTTCCTGCGGACGCTCTCGCTGATCTTCGCCTTCGCCTACTTCACCGCCAAGGGCGCGGAGATGGGCGAGACGCGGCTGGCGGCGAACGCGATCCTGATGCAGTTGCAGCAGTTCCTGTCGTTCGGCCTGGACGGCTTCGCGCACGCGGCCGAGATCCTGGCCGGCAACGCCATCGGGGCGAAGGACCGGCCCGGTTTCCGCCGCGCCTGCCGGGCCGCGACCGTCTCCGCGCTCGCGCTCGCCGGCCTCACGGCGCTTGTGTTCGCACTCGCCGGGCCTGGGATCGTGCGGCTGTTCACCGACATCGACGACGTCCGCGCCACGGCGAGCATTTACCTGCCCTGGATGGTGCTGAGCCCGTTCGTCTCGGTCTGGCCGTTCATGCTGGACGGCATCTTCATCGGCGCGACGCGCACCACGGCGATGCGCAACGCCATGCTGGTCTCGCTCGCGATCTACCTCGCCGCCTGCTGGACCCTGATCCCGCTGTTCGACAACCACGGCCTCTGGGCGTCGCTGATCATCTTCCTGGCCGCCCGCGGCCTGACGCTCGGCTGGTACTTCCCCGCCCTGGAACGCTCCGTCGGGCGGGCGTGAGGCGCGGCGCACGCGATAGCCGTCATACGTGCTTCGACACGCTGACCTTCGGTCCGCTGCTCAGCCTGACGTCGTTGTTTTTGCTCATTAAATCATGGACGTCATCCTGAGCAGGCCGCGTTAGCGGCCGTGTCGAAGGATCTCTGACGGGTATCGATACCTCTCCCGTCCACTCTCCTGCTCCACTCCCGACCTTGACTGTACCGTCCAGCCGGTATAGTTTGAGACACGTTCTCGTTACACGCTAAGGAGCCGGCGATGTCCGCGACCCTGACCTACAGCCTGCTGGGGCTGGCGATCCTGTTCGAGGTGGCGGCGACCACGGCGCTCAAGGCGTCCGACGGCATGACCCGCCTGACCCCGGCGCTCGTCGTGGTCGCCGGCTATGCCGGCGCGTTCTATCTGCTGGCGCTCAGCCTGAAGAGCCTGCCGGTCGGCTTCGTCTACGCGATGTGGTCCGGCTTCGGCATCATCGGGGTGGCGATCGTCGGCGCGGCCGTGTTCGGGGAGAGCGTCAGTGCCGCCAAGATCATGGGCTTCGTGCTGATCATCGCGGGCGTGGCGCTGGTCAAGGGCGGCGGCGCCGCGGCCTAATTGTCCTTGGAGGCGTCGGGGCCGGTATCCGGGTAGTGCGCCGGATCGTACAGGTGGCTTTGCAGATAGTAGTCGTCGGTCGCGCGCACCAAGACGCCGAACGACGCGGTCACCGGGATCGCCAGCAGCACGCCGGTGAAGCCGAACAGCGTGCCGCCCGCCATCAGGGCGAAGATCACCCAGAGTTCGTGCAGTTCCACGTTCCGTCCGACCAGCCTGGGCGTCAGGACGTTGCCCTCCGCCGCCTGGCCGATCGCGAAGATGGCGACCGTGACCAGCCACATCCACGGCTCCGAGAAGGTAAACACCGCCGAGATCAGCGCCAGCACGCCGCCCAGGATCGCGCCCACGAACGGGATGAACGAGATCGCGCCCGCGAACAGCCCGATCAGCAGGCCGTAGGACAGGCCGATCGCGGTCAGGCTGATGGCGTAGAACAACCCCAGGATGGTCGCCACCATCGCCACGCCGCGCATCCAGGCGGCCAGCGTCGCGTCGATCTCCCGCGCGCGGGCGCGCACGATCTCGACCGCCGGGCGCGGGATGCGCCGGTCGACCGCGCCGACCAGCCGGTCCCAGTCGCGGATCAGGTAGAACGCGACCAGCGGCGTGATCAGCAGGGTGGACAGGATGTCGAACGCCGCGAGCGAGCCCGAGAACACCGCCTGCACGCCCGAGCCGATCCAGCCCGCCGCCGTGCCCGCGTAGGTCGCCGCCGCCTGCTCGATGCGCTGGCGCACCTCAGGCGTCAGGTAGGGCTCGACGTCGGCCCACAGGGGCTGGACCAGCTGCGCCGCCCGGTCGCGGATTTCCGGGGCGCGTTCGATCAGGTCGACCGTCTGCGACCATACCAGCGGGATCGCCACCGACAGCGCCACCACGACCACCAATCCGAACACGCTCACCACCAGCGCGGTCGCCCCGTTGCGCGAGAAGCCGCGCGCCTCCAGCCGGTCGCACAGCGGGTCCAGCATGTAGGCGATCACCATGCCGAGCACGAACGGGAACAGGATGCTGGACAGGAGATACAGGCCGCCCAGAAAGACGACGGCTACGATCAGCCAAATGCGCGCGCGGATGCTCATGACCGCAAGCTTGCCCCTGATGCCTTCGGCGCGTCCCGGTGCCTGAAACGACACCGATGAAAGTCGGGCCGACCGCCCATGGGAATCGGGCTCGCCCGTGCCTCGGGACGGGCAAGACGGGGGACGTCGAACCGATCTTCAGCGGCTATGCTATCTATCAGGCTGAACAGGGCGCTGTCGCCCCATTTCCGCGCCGGCGAAGGGGTGGGGTGGGCCGACGGCCCGCGCGACCGGTCCGGCTGAATCTTGCCCTTACGACCCGGTTCCGGTCTCCTGCATCCGGGTGGCGAGGGCGCGGTCGCGGCCGTAGATGTCCGGGCGCAGCTGCAAGCTGCCGTCGTCATCGACCCACGCCGTGCGATAGACGATCCGCACCGGAACCGGCTGGTCCAGGCGGGCACGCACCGTGCGGCCGGACGCGATGGCCCGCTGGATCCGCTGGTCGTCCCAGGCGTCCGTGCGCGCCAGCAGCGCGCGCGCGAGCTGCATCGGCCGGTCGATCCGGATGCAGCCCGACGAATAGGCCCGCCGGGCGTGGTCGAACAAACCGGTATCCGGCGTGTCGTGGATGTAGACGTTGTGGCCGTTGGGGAACATGAACTTGACCCGGCCGAGCGGGTTGCCCGGGCCGGGCGCCTGGACCAGGCGGTAGCTGTCCAGCCGCCCGGCGACCCGGTCCCAGGAAACGGCCGCGGGATGCAGCGCCTCGGCATCCGGCGTCCAGCCGCCGTAGACCTTCATGCCCGCGCGCGCGAGGTAGCCGGGGTCGCGGCGGATCCGCGGCAGCAGGTCGGCGCGGGCGATCGACTGCGGCACCGTCCAACTCGGGTTGAACACCAGATGCGTGATCCGGTCGGCGAACACAGGGGTCGGGCGGCCCGGCATGCCGACGACGGCGCGCGCGGTCAGCACTGGTCGCCCGCCATCCAGCAGCGTCATGCGGAAACCGGGGACGTTAACGCGCACCGACAGCCCATCGGGCGGCCGGTTCCAGCGCAGCCGCTCCAGGTTGCGGGCGAACTGATCCGCCCGCGCGCCGGCGGTGACGTTCAGCGCCGCGCGCGTGCGCGCCGCCACCACGCCGTCGGGGACCAGCCCGTGGCGGGCCTGGAAGCGTTGCACCGCCGCCGTCAACGCGGCATCGAACTGCTCGGGGGTTGGATCGTAGCGCGTGAGATCGCCGCCGATCGCAAGCCGGCGGTGCAGCAGCGCCACGCGCTCGCCGCGGTCGCCCTGCCGCAAGGCCGAGCCGTCCGGCACTTCGGGCCAGCCGCCCGCGGCCTGGATCGCCCGGTGGCGGCGCAGCGCCTGCTGCAGCTCGCGGTAGCCCGCATGCCGCGGCGCCAGACTTGCCAGATGGACGTCGACCGACCGCGCGGCGCGAACGCCGGCAAGCAGCGCCGGGACGTCGGATTTCGCCGCGCCGTGGCGGCCGGGACGCACCCCGGGCGGCCGTGACGCAGATCGCGGGCATAGCGCAGGAAGGCCGCCGTGAACCGCAGCTCGAGCCGGGCGCGCGCCCGTTGGTCCGCCGTACGGACACGTCCAAGGGCCGCCGCGAGCGCGTCCACCCGATAGTCAGTCGGCCGGAGCCCGTGCCCCGGCGACGCGCCCAGGTGGTCCAGCAGGGCGCGCGCTGGCCGACGGTCGCCGCGCAGCCAGATCGGTTGATACCGCGCGTCGGCGTAGGCGCGGCGCACCGCCGCCGGGTCGACGCCCGTCGGCCAGCCGGTAGGCGCATCGGCGGATCGGGCGAGCAACGCGGCCAGGGGCGTCGCCATCTCTGGTGCGTCGCGGTTCGCCGCCGCGCTCGTGCCCGCCGCGAGCGCGCACAGGAGGACCGCCGCCGCCACCGCGACGGGCAGCCGGGCCGTCCAAGACCAGTTCGCGCGCATCGTTTGCCGGATCATTGCGCGAGGTTACCGGCTTCGCCCCGCCACACCAAGCACGCGCCGGCGCGGCACACGGCACAGACCGCCCGATCGGACCGTGCCGCCTTGCCGATCGCGCGGGCGACCGCAACATCAAGTGGCCGCAACTTGACGGCACGACGATATGATGGAATACCTTGGCGAATCGGCACCCTACACGCTCTGCGCGACGCGCCCGCCAGATGATCTCCCGGGCCCGCGCACAGGAGGCGATCCGCCAGCCTTTATGCACGGCACCTTGTCCCGTCCCCCGGAAACCGGCGACCAGCCCGCCGCCGCAGGCGATCCGACCGCCGCTTCCGGACCGGTGCCGCGCGACCCGTTCTTGAACCGGCCGCTGCCGGATCTGTTCTTCGCCGCGCAGCCGCACCGCGCCGCCTGGACTTTCCTGCGCCGATCGCTGCGCCGGGGCCTCCCGTTCGTCCTGCTGACCGGCGACTTCGGCGCCGGCAAGACGATGCTGACGCTGAGGCTCGTCCGGGCGATCCGGGACCGCGGGCTCGGTCCGTGCGTGCACATGTCGACCCCGGCGCAGGGGGCTGCGCCGGTACTGCGGCGCGCGGCCACGGAAGCCGGGCTGGACCCGGCGAACCTGCCTGGGGACGCCGCCGGCCTGGCGCGGGCGCTGCACGACCATCTGATCGCCGACCCGCCGGATCAGCGGATGTTTCTGGTGCTGGAAGACCCCCAGGACATGGACGCCGAGGCGCTGGAACGGCTGCTGCAGGCCGTCCCGCCGGCGCGCGACGGGCGGGCCGCGCTGACGGCCGTGCTGATCGGCCACGGCAGCCTGACCCGACAGCTGCAGCGCGCCCGGTTCCGACGCTTCGACGCGCGGATCCGCGCGCGCCATCACCTGCGCCCGATGGATGCGCAGCAAACCCGGGCGTACGTCGATTTCCGCCTCAGCCAGGCCGCCGAAGGTGGTAGGCAATCAGACCTGCCGGCGTTCGATGACGCCGCGCTCGATCGCGTCTTCGAACTGACCCGCGGCAACCCGCGCGAGATCAACAACGTCTGCGGCATCAGCCTGGGCCAGGCGGTCGCCCGGCAACGCAGCGAGGTCGACCGCGACCTGGTGGACGCCGCGGCGCGCGCGCTCGGCCGGTCGGTTCCGCCAGCCGGTGGCCGCGCCCCCGTCGTGGTGCCGTTCCCGGGCGGCGCGCGCGGGACCCGCGAGGCGCGCGGCTGTCCGGACTACGTCCACGCCAACGGGCAACCCGCCCGGCAGCTGGTCCCCCCACCCGGACCGCAGCCGTCCCCAGAACCGACCGCCGACGCGGCGCATCGCCGGCCGGTGGCCGAACAGCCGACGGCCAAGCCCGCATGGCGAACGGATTCCCGGGTGCGCATCGCCGCCGCCGGCGTCGCGCTCATGCTGGCTGCCGCCTACCTTGCAGCACCTTACCTGACCCCGGACGATTCACAGGGGACGCCCGCGGACACTGGCGGCGCGGCGCAAGCCAGCCTGAGCGCGTCGGAACGGCGGGAAGTGGAAGCGCTGCTGCGCAGCCTGGATTTCGAGACGGGACCGGTCGACGGCCGGTTCGACCCGACGACGCTGGATGCCGTGCAGGCGTACAAGAACATGGCCGGCATGACCCCAGCCGATCGCCAGGTCGGACCCGCGCTGCTGGAGGATCTCCGCGCGGTGACCGGCAACCTGGGACGGAGCGCGCCGGAGCCCGGGGCGGAAGCGGGTCCGCCGTGACGCCATCCCCCGTCGGAGCCGCCATGCGGGGTGCCAGCATTCGTTTGACGCTACGGCGACGACCGGCAACACTCGCGACGATCACGCTCGAAAGTGCGCGCTGGCGGCTGTTGATGCGCACCTCAGGACAGGAGCTGGCTTGATGAGCACACTTTTCTGCGACGGCATCCGCAGCGTCTCGCTGCGTAACGGGGTGCTGCGGATCGAAGTGTCCCGCACGGCCGCGGACGGCGAGCCGCAGTCGGCGGGCCACCTTCTGCTGCCCGAGGATGAGGCGCACACCTTCCTGCACACGCTGCAAAAACGGGTCGAAGAGCTCGCCGGGCCGAGCGACCCGGAAGCCGAGCGGCCAGCACGGGCGGCCGAACCCGTCCAGGTCGACGAAGACATCGGCGACCTCACCTAGAACGAAGTCGATGAAAGCCTGACGGGCTTGCATCGTGAATTCCGCTCTAACTTCCTGAAGAGCGGGCAAGATTCAGCTGGAACGTGGGTCCACGTTTCAGCATCTTGCCCGAGCGTCGACGTCCGGAACGCGCCTGCCGCGCAGGCCAGGGCCGAGAACGCGCCACGACGGCCGACGCGATCGCTGCGCCCGCTTGGCCGTCGAGAACCCCGAGGAGAGCCCGAGTAGTGCCCCCGCCCCAGAGCGCGCTCGTGCGCACCGCGATCCTGGTCTGCCTGCTGGCGCTGCTGGCGCTCGTCGGTCTGACGCCGAGCGATCCGGGCGATGGCGACGCGCCGCAAGATGCGATCCCCGAGCAAAGCGCGGATTCGCGTTCCGGAACGTCCGCGGCCGCGGAAACGCGATCGACGGCCGAGCCGGACGCGGCGGACCGGGTGCGCCTGCCCGAAGGGCGTCTGCCCGACGGTGTGGCCATTCCAAAGGCCTACATCTGGATCTCCAAGGAACGCCTGCGCGGCCTGCCGACGGAGGGGCCGGCCTGGGAGAACCTGAAGGCGGCGGCCTCGGAGCCGATGATGCCGCCCGATCTCTCGGACCAGGACGACCCGACCAACGTACACGTTTTCGCCAAGGCCCTGGTCTACGCCCGCACCGGCAAGGAGAGCTACCGCGACACGGTGATCAACGCCTGCATGCTGGCGATCGGCACCGAGCGGGAGGGACGGACCCTGGCGCTCGGCAAGGAACTGATGGCCTACGTGCTGGCGGCGGACCTGGTCGACATGCCCGCCGACAAGGACGAGCGGTTCCGCGCTTTCCTGCGCGACATGCTGTCCAAGGAGTTCCCGTCCGGCAAGACGCTGCGCTTCACCCACGAAGACCGGCCGAACAACTGGGGCACCTACGCCGGCGCCACCCGGGCGGCGATCGCGGCCTACCTGTGGGACGAAGCCGAACTCGCCCGGACCGCGCGCGTGTTCAAGGGCTGGCTGGGCGACCGCGACGCCTACGCCGGTTTCACCTTCAAGGACCGCGACTGGCAGGCCAACCCGGACGATCCCGTCGCGGTCAATCCCAAGGGCGCCAGCAAACGCGGCCATTCGATCGACGGCGTGCTGCCGGACGACCAGCGCCGCGGCGGCGGCTTCACCTGGCCGCCGCCCAAGGAGAACTACGTCTATTCCGCCCTCCAGGGGGCGGTGGCGCAGGCCGTGATCCTGAGCCGCGCCGGCTATGACGTCTGGGCGTGGGAAGACAAGGCGCTGCTGCGCGCGTTCCGCTGGCTGCACGACGTCGCCGACTACCCGGCCGAGGGCGACGACACCTGGCAGCCGCACGTGATCAACTATTACTACGACACCAAGCTGCCGGCGCCGGTGCCCAGCAACCCGGGCAAGAACGTCGGCTGGACCGACTGGACGCACGGGCCGCCGGCGACCGGCGCCGTCGCGACCGAGGCGAAACGCCCCAACGCGGAATAGCCGGCCGACACAACCCACGAGTCGCCGGCGCGGCCGGCCCGATTCAGCCGAAAGGTGTATCGCCGCGGGAGCATCTTGGCCGGGCGTCCTACCCGTCCGCGTCCAGTTAAACACCTGCATTAACTGATGAGTTGGCGTAATGTACCGGAGGCGGCGCTGTGCATGGCGTCACCCGGCGGCGGCTGCACCAGGGTAGGCGCGGCCGGACGGGCACACGGAGGCGGTATGGCCAACGAACGCAACGTCGAGGAAAAGCGCAAGCTGGTCCGATGCTGGATGGTCAATGCAGCCGGCGAGGGCCGCTGGCGGTTCGTCGAGCTGGAGGCGTTCCGGCTTTGGGAATACGTCATGACCCACAAGCACGGCATGACGATCCAGAATCTGAGCATGTGCCTGTGGGTCCCCGACAGCCTGTTCCAGCAGAACAGCGCGATGTTCAAGGAAGCCGGCACGGTGACCCCGGTCAACCAGGTGACGATCGAGCGCTACGACCCGAACTACGGCTTCTACCACCTGATCCAGCGCTACTGCCTGGCGGAGGACACCGAGGAGATGATCCGCCGGCTGCGCGGCCACATCGCCCAGCAGACCGGTTCGGAAACCGGCTGGGGTCTGCATGCCACCGAGGGCTGGGGGATCGAGCCCAACGTCGGCGAACTGGTCGAGCCGGTCGCGCTCGGCCTGGCGTGAGGGCTGGGCTCGACCGGAAGGTAAAACACCTTCCGAGCGACGGCCCTACCGCTCGATCACCTTGTACTCGACACGGCGGTTCTCCGCCCGGCCTTCTTCCGTCCGGTTGTTCGCCACCGGCTCGCTCTCCCCGCGCCCGACCGGCACCAGCCGGTCCGCCGCGATGCCCTGCTCGATCAGGAAGCTGACCACGGCCTCGGCACGGCGCTGCGACAGGTCCATGTTATAGGCGGCGGTGTTGCGGCTGTCGGTGTGGCCGATCACGCGCACCCGCACGTTCGACCGATCGTTCAGCCGGTCGGCGACCTCGCGCAGGACGTCGAGGCTCTCCGGTCGGATCGTCGCCTTGTCGGTGTCGAAGTAGACCGGCGGCAGGTCGTTGAGGCCCTGTTCCAGGCTGCAGCCGCGCGCGTCGACCTCGGCCCCGGCGGGTGTGCCGGGACAGGCATCCGCGTCGTTGGCGACCCCGTCGCGGTCGTCGTCCAGCGGGCAGCCGCGTTCATTCACGAGCGCGCCTTCGGGCGTGTCCGGGCAGTCGTCCCGGTAGTCCGCGACCCCGTCGTTGTCGCTGTCGAGCGCGCAGCCGACCGGATCGACCCGGACGCCGGCCGGCGTATTCGGGCATTGGTCGCGCGGGTTGACGATCCCGTCGCCGTCGTCGTCGCCGAACTGCGTCCACTCCGGCGCCTCACCCGGCCCCTCGGCCTTCATCCCCTCGTGAAAACCGCAGCCGGCGAGCGCTAGGCCGAGCAAAACCGCAGCAAGCGCCGTGCGAAGATGTTGTGTCACGTCTGCAGACCCCGATGAAAGCCGCTGTCCCGCAGATCCGTCCCGAACGGCTGTAGCTCGTCGAGCCCAAGACCGCAGTTGCAGGCAGGCGGCCTGACACTCCCCGACATTGCGATAGCTGCTCTGAGTGCGATCGTCCAACACTTTCTCGCCATCGGTTTACGATAGCGCTGATCGTGTAAAGCCGCTGATGGGGAGAAAATACCTGTACAACGCCTGTCCGCGGGTTTTATCGAACGTGGCAAGCGGCGACACGCGGCCACGGTGCGGTCGGTTTTGGGGTGGCGTTGTGACCGTCCGCTAGCGAGGACAACTGCGTCTTTCCCGATAGCTTCGAGGGGCTTGGATCATTGAACACGGGTTATGGGTCCCGATGCCAACGGTCAGTGTGATCATCCCGACCTGCGACCGTCCGGAAATGCTCGCGGACGCACTGGCATCGGTGCGGGCGCAAACCCGGCCGGCCGACGAGGTGATCGTAGTCGACAACGGGACCGTACCCGTCGCCGACCGGCTGCTGGCCGACCACGGAGACCTCCGGGTCGAGCGAATACCGCCCCGGTCTGGTGCGAGCTTCGCGCGCAACTGGGGCGCCTGGACAGCGCGCTGCGAGGCGCTGGCCTTCCTCGACGACGACGACCTGTGGCCGGCGGACTATCTGGCGCGGATGCTCGCGTGCCTCACGACAACGCAAAGCGCCCTCGTAGCCGCGCCGCAGCGCCTTGCCGACACCCTGGAAGAGACAGAGCGCCCGCTACCAACGGGCGCGGACGGACGCTTCCCACGTTGGACACGGCTGGGCTACCGTGGCAGCAACATGGTTGTCGTGAGCCGTGCCTTCTGGTCGGTTAACGGGTTCCCGACTCGAATGCTGACCGGCGAGGACCGGGCGTTTGCGATCATGCTGGCCGGGGCCGGACACCGTGTTAGCGTGTGCGCCGAGACGCACTGTCTGAAACGCGAGCACGCGGGTACCCAACTGACCGATCGCAGTACGCTCGCGCTCGGAAAACTGTGTTTCCTAAACGAGTTCGGTTCGCAGATGGACAGACGCGACGTCCGGGAGGACCGCCTAGCCGTGCTGCTCAGTCTGAGCCGGACGTGGGGCTGGCCGCTGTGGCTGGTCGGCGCGGTCATGGCGCCCGCCGCGGCCCTGCGGCGCGCATCCAAGTATATTCCAGGCGCGCGGGCACGGCGCGAGGCCGCGCGCTCAGCGAAGGTTCTTTCATGACCGACACGCCCCGCTGCCGGGTGGTCCAGGTAACCATGGGCCGGTTCAATCAGTTCGACCTCGCCAGGCAAATGCAACGCCACGGGATGCTGGAGCGGCTGATTGTGGGCTACCCCCGCTGGAAAATGCGCGGCGAGGGTCTGCCTGATGAAGCGATCTCCTGTTTCCCTTACGTCACGCTGGTGCGCAGCGCCGCCGTCCGCGCCGGCTTGGCGCGCGCCTGGCTGAAGCGTGAGCTTACCTGGCGGGCGCAACAAGCGATCGACCGGTACGCCGCGCGCATTCTGCCGGACTGCGATGTCGTCGTCGCCCAGTCCGGACAGGGGCTGGCGGTCGGCCGCGCCGCGCGGGCTCGTGGGATCAAGCACGTGTGTCACCGCGGGTCCTGCCACATCCGCACCCAGCGCGACCTGATGGTGGACGAATATCGCAAGTGGGGTCTGCCATCGTTCGAGCTGGACGCGCGCACCCTGGCCAAGGAAGAGCGCGAATATCACGAGGCCGACCTGATCACGGTGCCCTCCGAATTTGCCCGTCAAACCTTCCTGGATCAGGGGCTGTCGCCGGAGAAGGTGCGTAAGACGCCCTACGGCGTCGACCTGCGCCGGTTCGCGAAATCCGGCGACCCGGACCCGGAGGCGTTCGACGTGCTGTTCGTCGGCCAGCTGTGCTTGCGCAAGGGCGTCCCCTATCTGCTGCAGGCGTTCCGCCAGCTGCGCCATCGCCGGAAACGCCTGCGGCTGGTCGGCCGGGTAACGCCGGAGGTGAAGAGCATGGTCAACCGCGAGCGGGCGCACGGCGACATTGAGCTGTACGGCCATCTGCCGCTCGGCAAGATCCCGCAGCTGATGAGTACCAGCCACGTACTGGTCCTGCCAAGCATCGAAGAAGGCTTCGCCAAGGTGCAATCCGAGGCGATGGCCTGCGGGACTCCGGTCATTGGAAGTCGGAACAGTGGCGCCCGGGATCTGTTCACCGACGGGCGGGAAGGATTCGTCATCGAACCCGGTGACCCGGATGTGCTGGCGGACCGAATGCAACGCTTGGCCGACGATCCGTCGTTCAGAGCAGAACTGGCCCGGCGCTCTCAGGAACGCGTCACCCGGCTCAACGGCTGGGACGACTACGGCGATCAGGTGCGCGAC
>JAXHMD010000041.1:0-29138 GCA_034521655.1 Rhodovibrio sp. | reverse complement strand
CCTGTGTACCCTCAGCATGACTGAGGGCTGTCTTTTTGCGCTTGGGGCGCGACACAGCGCCTTCCGAATCGTAAACGCTTGGAGTACAGGCGCCGAACCGAACCGTTCGGCGCAGGCCGATGATCGCGGCGCCCTTCTCGTCGTAAAAACCTTCTTGGCGTCTTGGTGACTTGGTGGTGACCCTTAACCTACGGTTCGAAGACGAGGTCGTGTTCGCTTAGCGAGTGGAACGCGCGTTCGATCGTCTCGTCGTCGACCTCTTCGATCTTCGCCGGTTGCCACCGCCGGGGCTTGGTCCTTGTCGACCAGCACCGCCCCGGATGCCCTCGTAGACGTCGTGTGCCGGCCACGCACGCCTGGCTCAGCCGGTACTCCATGGTCATGCAGGAATTGAAGTCGAGGTGCCGGCCGCGCTGGATCGCGGCGAAGGCGAGCTTGAGCGAGCTCGGCGAGCGCGTCGACAGGCTCTCCAGCGTCTCCTGCGCCCAGGCGGTGCCCTCCGCCTCCAGCGCCCGCAGCACGAGGTCCAGGTTCGGCTGGCCGAAGCAGCGGTCGATCGCCGGGCGCGCGTCCGCGAGCGGAGCGGGCC
The DNA here is from genome assembly GCA_034521655.1 of Rhodovibrio sp. Classification (GTDB taxonomy): domain Bacteria; phylum Pseudomonadota; class Alphaproteobacteria; order Kiloniellales; family Rhodovibrionaceae; genus Rhodovibrio. The sequence goes on along the minus strand of JAXHMD010000041.1, from coordinate 28,549 downwards.
CGGGGTCGCGCGCGACCTCCGTCAGCGCCCGTGTCGGATCGCCGCCATGCGGATCGCCCGACCAGGTCTTCCGCGGCGATCGCCTGGGCGAGATCGGCGTCCGCGTCGCTCGGCACGTAACGGGTGGCGTAGACCGGCGATGGGCGCGCGTCCGCCGCCTTCAGCCGCGCGCCGGTCAGCGCCAGGTACATGCCGATCGCGCCGGTCAGGCGCGGCAGCACCCAGGTGGCGCCCACGTCCGGAAAGAAGCCGATCGCCGTCTCCGGCATCGCGGCCATCGTGCGGTCGCCGGCCACGCGGTGGCTGCCGTGCATCGACAAGCCAAGGCCGCCGCCCATGGTGATCCCGTCGATCCAGGCGACGTAGGGTTTGGGATACTGATGGATCAGGCGGTTGAGGCTGTACTCTTCCAGAAAGAAGCGGCGGGTCAGCGCCCCGTCGCCCTCCCCGCGCTGCAGGGCCTTGCCGTCGTCCCAGACCGCGCGCACGTCGCCGCCGGCGCAGAAAGCCTTCTCCCCTGCCCGCGGATCAGCACGGCGCGCACGTCCTCGTCGCGCTGCCAGGCGCGCAGCTGCGGGTCCGCGGCCTCGATCATCGCGATGGTGAGCGCGTTCAGCGCTTTCGGCCGGGTCAGTTCGATCTCGCCGAGCCCGCCGCGGCGATAGAACGCGATCTCGTCCGTGCCGCCGACCGGCGTCGCGGCTGTGCCCGTCGTCTGTTCGCTCACCCCCTCGTTCCCCCTGCTTTGGATGCCTGGTGTGCGGAGACCTACGCGCGGCTGTGGCGTTGTTCGTCAGGCGTCCTTCGACACGGCCGCGAAGGCGGCCTGCTCAGGATGAAGTCGATAGTTTTTCAACGACGTAACATCACCTTTATCCTGAGCAGCGCGACGCAGTCGAGCGTGTCGAAGGATCGCCTGACGGGAACCAGCGGCGCGTCATGCCCGTTAGGTCGCTCCCAGCGACCAGGGATGCCCCGCCCAGACGTCTGTGGCAAGGGTGCGCGCATCAGATCTTGCAGGTCGCCAGGCCCCGCTTCTGCAGGTACTGCTGGTGATACCCCTCGGCCGGGTAGAAGGTCGGCGCGGGGACGATCTCGGTTTGGATGGTCGCGCGCAGCCGGCGCTGCTGGCCGTCGCGGGAGCGTTCGGCGGCCTCGCGCTGCTGATCGTCGTGGACGAAGATCGCCGAGCGGTATTGCGTGCCGATGTCTGGGCCCTGGCGGTTCTTCTGGGTCGGGTCGTGGCACTCCCAGAAGATGTCGAGCAGCTGGTCGTAGCTGACCTTGGCGGGGTCGTAGGTGACCTCGACCGCCTCGGCATGGCCGGTCCGGCCGGTGCAGACCTGCTCGTAGGACGGGTTCTCCGTCTCGCCCCCGATATAGCCGACGCGGGTGTCGGTGACGCCGTCGGTGTTGCGGAAGATCACTTCAGGCTGCCAGAAGCAGCCGGCGGCGAAGGTCGCGGTGGCCATGGTTGGCGTCTCCCAATTCCTGCTGGCGCCGGCCAGCGCACATGCCGGCGCGGAACAAGGCTTGTCCCTCCCCGAAGTATCTAGCAGGGCTGTGCGCGGGGTCCACCGTTGGCGTCGGCGCTGCCTTGATCGCGCCCGAATGCCGCCTTGCCGGCGTCAAGGTCGGTCCCGAAAAAGTCACTTCCCCGAATCGCGCGCCGGCTTCTAGCGTGCGCGCGTTAACCGTGTCTCATGCGCGAGCCCGCTGGAGCGGCGAACCCTTGCAAGATACCGACACCCGAACCGCCGCCGGCGGCTCGGCACCGGCCAAGCTCCGCGGCGGGACGTTCACGCTGATGGTGCTGGACGTGCCCGACCCCGCGCGTGCCGACCCGCTAGCTGGGGTCGAGGCGAAGCTGCGCCAGGCGCCCAGTTTCTTCGAAGACGCGCCGCTGGTGCTGGACCTGCAAGCGGTCCCCGACACCGACCGGTTCGACCTGTCGGAGACGGTGGAACGGCTGCGCACGCTGGGCTTCGTGCCGTCGGCGTAGAACGCCGGCGACGGGCACGCCGCGACCGCGCTCAACCTCGGCCTCTGTCCCTTCCCGCCTGGCGCTCCGGCCGGCAGCGGCCGAGCCGCGATCCCGGCCCGAAGACGGCGACCGAACCGAAGCGCCCGGAGCGCGAGAACCCGCCGCCGGCCCCGGCAAAGCCCGCGAAACTGCTGAACCAGCCGGCGCGCTCGGGCCAGCGGGTCTATGCCCGCGGCGGCGATCTGGTCGCCGTGGCGCCGATCAGCGCAGGCGCGGAACTGATCGCCGACGGGCACATCCACGTCTACGGCGCGCTGCGCGGCCGGGCGCTGGCCGGCGTCGGCGGCGACGAGAGCGCGCGCATCTTCTGCCAGAGGCTGGACGCGGAGCTGGTGTCGATCGCCGGCGCCTACCGGGTGCGCGAGGACATCGACGAATCGCTGATCGGCCAACCGGTGCAGATCTACCTGCAGGGCGAGGATCTGATCATCGACCCGCTCAGCGACCCGACGACATCGACACGCCACGCTAGAGCAAAATCGAGCAAGGTGGACCCACCTTGCTCGTGAATTTTGCTCTAGCTTCAGAGAGATAGAGCGCGATTTCACGCAGAAGGTGATTCTACCTTCGGCGATCGCGCTCTAACCAGACACGGCGCACCGCAACAGCGAGGAGGGGCAGTCCCTTGAGCAAGATCATCGTCATGACCTCCGGGAAGGGCGGCGTCGGCAAGACCACCTCCGCCGCCGCCTTCGCCGCGGGCCTGGCGCAACGCGGCCACAAAACGGTCGTCGTCGACTTCGACGTTGGCCTACGCAACCTCGACCTGGTGATGGGCTGCGAGCGCCGGGTGGTGTTCGACTTCATCAACGTCATCCACGGCGAGGCCAAGCTCAGCCAGGCGCTGGTCAAGGACAAGCGGATCGACAACCTCTACATCCTTCCCACCAGCCAGACCCGCGACAAGGACGCCCTCAACACCAAGGGCATCGGCGAAGCGCTGGACCGGCTGCGCGAGCAGTTCGACGACATCGTCCGCCGACAGCCCCGCCGGGATCGAGCACGGCGCGGTGATGGCGCTGTATTACGCCGACGAGGCGATCGTGGTGACCAACCCGGAGGTCTCCAGCGTGCGCGACAGCGACCGTATCCTGGGCGTGCTGCAGTCGAAGTCGAAGCGCGCGGAGGAAGGCGCCGACCCGGTCAAGGAGCATCTGCTGCTGACCCGCTACGACCTGGACCGGGTCGAGCGCGGCGAGATGCTCGCGATCGACGACGTGCTGGAGATCCTGTCGGTGCCGCTGTTGGGCGTGATCCCGGAGGACCAGGCGGTGCTGCGCGCCTCCAACCTCGGCCAGCCGGTGGTGATGGACAACGAGAGTCAGCCGGGCCAGGCCTACGGCGACGCGGTCGGCCGGTTCCTGGGCGAGGATCTGCCGCACCGCTTCATCAAGCGCGAGAAGAAGGGCCTGTTCGGCCGGATGTTCCGGAGGTCGGCATGAAGCTGATGGACCTGTTCCGGAAACAGCCCGCCTCCGCGCCGGCGGCGCGGGAGCGGTTGCAGATCCTGCTGGCCCACGAACGCGCTGGGCGCGAGGGCGGCGCCGATTTCCTGCCGCAGCTGCAGCGCGAACTCTTGCAGGTGGTGAAGAAGTACGTCCAGATCGACGACGACAAGGTCCAGGTCCAGCTGGACCGCGAGGGCGACGTCGCCACGTTGGAGGTCAACGTCGAACTGCCGGAAACCCTGCCGGAGCAAAAGCGTAGCGCGTGAGCGCGGGCGTTCGTCGGGCATGCTTCGACGACGGCGCCTGCGGCGCCTGCTCAGCATGAGGTGTAGGGTCTAAGTTCTTGAAAAAAACAGATGACCTCATCCTGAGCAGGCCCGTCAGGGCCGTGTCGAAGGACGTCTGACGGGTATCGACCGCGCGCGCGGGGCGCCCCTACACCTCCGCCAGCAGCTTGCGGGCGATGATCAGGCGCATGATCTCGTTGGTGCCTTCCAGGATCTGATGCACCCGCACGTCGCGCAGGTAGCGCTCGATCGGATAGTCCATCAGGTAGCCGTAGCCGCCGAACAGCTGCAGGGCTTGGTTGCAGACCTCGAACCCGACGTCGGTGGCGTACCGCTTGGCCATGGCGCACTGCCGGGTCGCGGTCGCCTCGCGCCGGTCGAGCAGCCAGGCCGCCTTGTGGACCATCAGCCGCGCGGCCTCCAGTTCGGTCTGCATGTCGGCCAGCTTGAACTGCAGCGCCTGAAAGTCGGCGAGCGGACGGCCGAACTGCCGGCGCTCGCGCAGGTGGGCCAGGGACGCGTCCAGGCACGCCCGCGCTGGACCCAGCGAGCAAGCGGCAATGTTCACGCGGCCGCCGTCCAGCCCGGCCATCGCCATGCGGAAGCCCTGCCCTTCCGCGCCCAAGCGGTTCTCGGCCGGCACGAACGCGTCGTCCAGCATCACCTGCGCGGTCGGCTGGCTGTGCCAGCCGAGCTTGCGCTCCTGCGCACCGAACGACACGCCCGGGGTGTCCGCCGGCACCAGGAAGGCGGAGATGCCGTCGGCGCCCGCGCCGCCGGTGCGCGCCATCACGAGATACAGATCGCTTCGGCCCCCGCCGGAAATGAACGCCTTGGTGCCCGAGAGCGTGTAGCCGCCGTCGACCGCGCGCGCCTTCGTCGTCAGCGACGCGGCGTCGGAGCCGGCGCCGGGTTCGGTCAGGCAGTAGGAGGCGAAAGCGTTCATCGCCGCAAGGTCCGGCAGGAACCGCCGGCGCTGCGCCGCGCTTCCGAAGGCGTCGATCATCCAGGCGACCATGTTGTGGATCGAGACGTAGGCCGCCGTCGACGGACACGCCGCCGACAGCTCCTCGAACACGATCGCCGCGTCCAGCCGCGACAGCGCGGACCCGCCGACATCCTCGGCCACGTAGAGCGCGGCGAAGCCGAGCCCGGCGGCCTCCCGCAGCGTCGCTTCCGGGAAGGTGTGCTCGACGTTCCACTGGGCGGCGAACGGCGCCATCCGCTCGCGCGCGAACTGCGCCGCCGCGTCGCGGAACGCGCGCTGGTCGTCGGTGAGCGCGAAGTCCATCTCGGTCTCCGACAATCGATCGGATTCTCCAGGGCAGCGACATGGTAGGCGGCAGACCGAGCGGGGGCCAACGCTTGTCGTCGATTGCCGACATTCCCTCGGCCTGTCATATCTCTAGGGGATACCTGTCCGGTTAGCTCGGCGTCAACCACATGCACTCGGCGTGCGCATGCCGCACTGCTCATGCGCAAGGCCGGCGGCGATGCGGCTGGCGGAAGCGATCCGTCGATCTGGACATCGCCGTGCAGGGCGAATCGTTCGCGTCGGTCTATCGCGCGCTCGATGAGGCGATCGCGGCCTATCTCGATACCGTCCAAGACCTGCCCGAGGACGCGCGCGTCGACGCATCGACGCCAGGCTCCACTCACGGTCGCGCTGCTCGCTCGCTCCAGGCCGGGCCGCCCGCGACCCTTCTGGGGGGCGCCCGAACCGACGCGCAGTACGCCGACTTCACGTTACCGGTTGCGGCTTAACGGAACACTTTTTTGGGCAGACCTGTTTGCCGGATCATCGAGTTCAGCGTGCCGCGTTTGATCTCTTCGCTTTCGCGATGCGCCGCGACGACGACCACACGAGTCTGCCCGCCAACCCGCCCCTTGAAGACCCGATGACTCCCGCGTTGGCGGTCGAGCTCGAAGCCATGCGCTTCGATGATCTTGATGAACTCGCGGAAGGTCATACGAGATATTGCGTCTGACGCCGCCTTAACCACAACAGGACCGGCACAAGAACGGTCGCGGTAGGCCTGTAGGCGATCAGCCAAGCCGAGCGGTGTGGAATTGATGCAATCCCCGCCAATGACCGCTATTTTGCGCACCGGCAAACGTGGCTCGACGCGCGCCGCGGGCGCACGCCGCGACAAGTAGGCTCTCCGGGAGGTTCAACACCCTGCATGACCGACGGTTCAGCAAGCATCCGGAGACGATCTGCCTGCACGCCGGCTACCGCGCCGATCCGGCGACCGGGTCGGTGGCGCCGCCGATCTACCAGACGACCAGCTACCAGTTCGAAAACACCGAGCACGCCCGCTCGCTGTTCGCCCTGGAGCAGCTCGGCAACATCTACACCCGGATCATGAACCCGACCCTGGACATCCTGGAGCAGCGGGTCGCCGCGCTCGAGGGCGGCGCGGCCGCGCTGGCGGTGGCCAGCGGCCAGGCGGCGACCGCGATGTCGGTGCAGAACATCGCCCAGGCCGGCGACAACATCGTCTCCTCGACCGACCTCTACGGCGGCACTTACGTGCTGTTCAACAACACCCTGCGGCAGATGGGCATCGAGGTGCGCTTCGTGGATCCGGCCGATCCCGAGGAGTTCCGCCGGCAGTCCGACGAGCGCACCCGCGCCTGGTACGCCGAGACCCTGCCCAACCCGCGCCTGCAGGTGTTCCCGATCGAGGAGGTCGCCCGGATCGGCCGGGAGGAAGGCATCCCGCTGATCGTCGACAACACGGCCGCGCCGGTGATCTGCCAGCCGCTCAAGCACGGGGCGGCGCTCGTCGTCTACTCGGCGACCAAGTACCTGGGCGGCCACGGCACCTCGATCGGCGGCGTGATCGTCGACGGCGGCAACTTCCCGTGGGACCAGCACCCGGAGCGCTTCCCGCTCCTGAACCAGCCCGACAGCAGCTACCACGGCGCGGTCTGGACCGAGGCGGCCAAGCCGCTCGGCCCGATCGCCTACGCGCTCAAGGCGCGCGTGACCCTGCTGCGCGACCTCGGCTGCGCGATGAGCCCGTTCAACGCCTTCCTGTTCCTCCAAGGCATGGAGACGCTGCCGCTGCGCATGCGCGAGCACTGCAAGAACGGCGAGGCGGTCGCGGACTTCCTGGAAAAGCATCCGGCGGTCACGAAGGTGATCTACCCGACCAAGCAGGACGCGACCTACTTCGGCCGGGCGGAAAAGCACCTCAAGGGCGGCTACGGCTCGCTGTGCGGCGTGGAGCTGAAAGGCGGCGCGGAAGCCGGACGCAAGTTCATCGAGAGCCTGCAGCTGTTCTACCACGTCGCCAACATCGGCGACGCCCGTAGCCTCGCCATCCACCCGGCGACCACGACCCACAGCCAGCTCACGGAAGAGGAGCAGCGCGCCTCCGGCGTCTCGCCCGGCTACGTCCGCCTGTCGATCGGCCTGGAGCACATCGACGACATCCTGCGCCGACCTGGACCAGGCCCTGAAGGCCGCGCAGGGGTAGCGAGCCGCGCGTCTCCTCCACCCCCAATTCCCCTCTCCTCCACACCGCCTTCTCCCTCTCCTCCACTGGGAGGAGAGGGCCGGGGAGAGGAGGTGAGCACGGCCTAAATGACTGCACGCCGCCCCCACTGGCGGCATAAGCGTAGGCAAGCTGTGCGGTCCGAAAGGCGTGCAAACCTCCTCCCCTAGCCCCTCCTCCCAAGTGGAAGAGGGGGATTAGTGGGTGGCAGCGGAGGGGACGCTACTTTTCTTTAAAACCCTGTACTTACCCGCCGGCGTGGGCGGCGTCGTCGATGATCAGCTACTGTTCGCGCGCCCCCCACTGGTCGACGCGCAGCTTGCCGGCGACGTGCAGGCGCACGCCGCGGTCGTCCAGCAGCGCCTTGCCGAGGTCGGTGTCGCGCGCCCGGAAGGCGATCGCTTTCAGGCGCTGACCGTCCGCCCCCTCCAGAAAACAGCGGACGTGATTTTCGCCCACCACCTGGGCTGAGTGGATGCGCACGTTGGGCACGGCGAAGCGCGGCTCCGCGTTGCCGGTGCCGTAGGGGCCGAGCTTCTCCAGCTGGCGCAGCAGGTCGAGCGTGGCCCCACTCGGGTGGACCGCGCCGTCGAAGCCGAGCGACGGAACGTAGCCCGACGCGGCGAGCGCCCGGCCCAGTCGCTCTTCCAGGAAGACCCGTGCGTCGGCCAGCTTGCCGGCCTCCACCGTGAGCCCGGCCGCCATCGGGTGGCCGCCGCCCGCCGACAGGTGCCCGGCCTGGCGCGCGGCGATCACCGCCCCGCCCAGGTCGACCCCGCGCACCGACCGGCCGGAGCCCTTGCCCTGCCCCTGCTCGTCGAGCGCGATCACCAGGGAGGGACGGTCGTAGGCTTCCATCAGGCGGCTGGCGACGATCCCGATCACCCCCGGGTGCCAGCCGTGGCCGGCGGCGAACACGAGCCCGTCGGCCGGCGGCGCCGCCTCGACCTGCTGACGGCTTCCTCCAGGACCTGCTGTTCGAGCTCCCGCCGGTCGCGGTTCAGTTGCTCCAGCTGATCCGCGAGCTCGCGGGCGCGCCCCGGCAGGTCGGTGGACAGCAGTTCCGCGCCCAGGTCCGCCCGGCCGATCCGCCCGCCGGCGTTGACCCGCGGGCCGAGCACGAAGCCGAGGTGGAAAGGCCCCGGCGCTTCCTCCAGCCGGGCGGCGTCGGCGAGCGCGGCCAAGCCCACGTTGCGGCGCTGCTGCAGCACCTTGAGCCCGCTCGCCACCAGCGCGCGGTTGACGCCGGTGAGCGGAACGACGTCACACACCGTCCCCAGCGCCACCAGGTCGAGCCAGCGGCGCAGGTCCGGCTCCCGGGTCTCGCCGCCGTAGAACCCGCGGGCGCGCAGAACTCGGTTGACCGCGACCGCGAGCAGGAAGGTCACCCCGACCGCGGCCAGCTGCCCGCAGCCGCTGTCGCCGTCCAGGCGATTGGGGTTCACCAGGGCATGGCAGGGCGGCAGCTGCGGCTCGGCGGTGTGGTGGTCGATCACCACCACTTCCTGCCCCTCGGCCGCCGCGTGCCCCAGGGCAGCGTAGGCCGTCGTGCCGCAATCGAGCGTCAGGACGAAGGGGTAGCCTTCCTCTGCGAGCGTATCGAACGCGCCCGGGTTCGGGCCGTAGCCTTCCTCGATCCGGTCAGGGATATAGATCCGGCAATCGCTGCCGAGCGCCTGCAGAAAACGGCGCAGCAGCGCGGCCGAGGTGGCGCCATCGACGTCGTAGTCGGCCAGCACCGCGATCGGTTCGCCGTCCTGCACCGCATCGGCGACGCGCTCCGCCGCAAGGCTCATGTCCTGGAAGCGGTCGGGGTTTGGCAGGTCGGTCTTGAGCGACGGGCTGAGGTAGGCTTCGGCGGTCTCGAGGCCGACCCCGCGCCCGGCCATGACCCGACCGACAACCTCCGGCAGGTTCAGCCGCTGGGCGAGCATGCGCGCCAAGCGGTCCTCGCTCAGCCGCGCTTCCCAGCGTTTACCCGAGAGCGAGCGTTCGACGCCGAGGAAGCCCGGCCGGGCGGCTTCAGCTGGCGCGGCGGCGGACGAACTTGGCGCCATGCCCGTTGATCCCCCTCCCGACGGCTTCGGCGACCGCTTTGATCATCCGCCTCGCCGGTCCAGGTCTTGCGCTGGAAGTTGTGGTCGGCGGTGATGAAACGCACCGTACCGGTCGACGAGCGCATCACCATGGAGTGCGTCTGCGCGCCCCTGTAGCGCCGGCGCACGCCGCGCAGCATCGTGCCGTCGGTGACGCCGGTCGCGGCGAACATGACGTCGCCGCCGGCCAGATCGTGCAGGCCGTACTTGCGGTCGAAGTCGGTGATGCCCCAGCGCTCGGCCCGGCCGCGCTCGTCGTCGTTACGGAACACCAGGCGGCCCTGCATCTGCCCGCCGATGCAGCGCAGCGCCGCGGCCGCCAGCACGCCTTCCGGCGCGCCGCCGATGCCCATGTACATGTCGAGCCCCGCGTTGTAGCCGGTCGTGGCGATCACGCCGGAGACGTCGCCGTCGTTGATCAGCATGATCCGCGCCCCGGCCTCGCGCACCTTGGAGATGATCTCCTGGTGGCGCGGCCGGTCGAGGATGCAGACGACCAGGTCCTCGACCTCGACACCCTTCGCCTTGGCGAGCGCGTGCAGGTTGTCCTCGGGCTCCGCGTCGATGTCGACCACGCCCTCGGGATAGTTCCCGCCGACCGCGATCTTGTTCATGTAGACGTCGGGCGCGTTCAGGAAGCCGCCGTGTTCGGCCATCGCGATCACGGCCAGCGCGTTGGCGCCGCCCTTGGCGGTGATCGTGGTGCCTTCCAGCGGGTCCAGCGCGATGTCGATGTTCGGGCCGCCGGCACCGACCTCCTCGCCGATATAGAGCATCGGCGCCTTGTCGCGCTCGCCCTCGCCGATCACCACCCGGCCGTCGATCGCCAGGCTGTTCAGCGCCTCGCGCATGGCGTTGACGGCGGCCTGGTCGGCCGCCTTCTCGTCGCCCCGGCCCATCAGCCGGGAGGCGGCGAGCGCCGTCAGTTCGGTGACGCGCACGGCTTCCAGCGCCAGATTGCGGTCGAGGGTGACGTTCGCCATGAGGTGATGCTCCCTTAAAGCCGGCATCGGCCCGAAGTCCCGCGCGCTGGCCGCCCGCCCGACGCTGACCGCACCGGAGACGCGCGACCGGGACTCCGCAGCGTGGTGTGTTGGGCTTGACCCTGCGTAGACGCCCTTGGTGCCGGATTATTCCATATCCGGCAAGCCGGCTAAAACGCCTCGATCCGGATCACCCGCGGGGGTTCCAGCACCGCCTCCAGCGCCTCGATCTGGGCGAGCGCGCCGCGCATCGCGGATTCCCGGGTCTCGTGGGTGGTGATCACCACCGGCACGGCCTCGCCGCCCGGCCCGCGGCCGCGCTGAACCAGCGTCTCGACGGAGATGTCGTGGTCGCGCAGCGCCGCCGCGACGCCGGCGATCACGCCCGGCCGGTCAAGGCACATCAGACGCAGGTAGTAGCCGCCCTCGTGCTCGGCCATCGGCGCCGGGGTGGCGGCTTCCAGCTCGCTCGCCGGGACCGCGAAGGTGGGCAGGCGGATGCCGCGCGCGATGTCGATCAGGTCGGCGACCACCGCGCTCGCCGTCGGACCGGCACCGGCGCCGGCCCCCTCGCTCAGGATCGAGCCGACGAAGTCGCCTTCCGCGACGACGGCGTTGTTCACGCCCTCGACGTTCGCGATCGGTACGTGGCGCTTCACCATCACCGGGTGGACGCGCTGGGAGATCTTGCCGTTCTCGCGCTTGGCGATGCCGAGCAGCTTGATCCGGTAGCCGAGTTCCTCGGCAAAGGCGATGTCGACCGAGGTGACCTCGCGGATGCCCTCGACGTGCAGGTTGGCGTAATCGACCTGCGCGTTGAACGCGAGCGCCGCCAGGATCGCCAGCTTGTGCGCCGCATCAAAGCCGTCGACGTCGAAGCTGGGGTCGGCCTCGGCGTAGCCCAGCTTCTGCGCCTCCTGCAGCACCTCGGAGAACTCCCGGCCGGTGTCGCGCATCTGGCTCAGGATGAAATTGGAGGTGCCGTTCATGATGCCGTAGACGGCGGAGATCGCGTTCGCCGCCAGACCCTCGCGCAGCGACTTGATCACCGGGATCCCGCCGCACACCGCGGCCTCGTAGGACAGCACGGCGCCCGCCTCCTCGGCCCGGTGGGCGAGTTCGGTGCCGTGGTGGGCGATCATCGCCTTGTTCGCGGTGATCACGTGCTTGCCGCCGGCAAGCGCGGTCTCCGTGACCTCCTTGGCCACGCCGTCGGCGCCGCCGATCAGCTCGATCACCACGTCGATCTCGGGGTCGCCCGCCAGCGCGACCGGATCGTCGAACCAGCGCACGGCTTCCAGGCTGATGCCGCGGTCCTTGCGGCGGTCGCGCGCGGAGACGGCGGTGACCAGGACCGGCCGGCCGCAGCGCTGCGCGATCAGCTCGTAGTGCGTGTTCAACAGGTGCAGCGTGCCGGCGCCGACCGTACCCAGGCCGGCGATGCCGATGCGCAGCGTTTCGCTCACAGCGCCACCTCGCGTCGTTCGCTCGGAAGTTCCTCGGGATCGGCCTTCTTCAGGAAGGCCTTGATGTTGCGGATCGCCTGGCGGGTGCGGTGCTCGTTCTCGACCAGGCCGAGGCGCACGTAGCCCTCGCCGTACTCGCCGAAACCGACCCCCGGGCTGACCGCGACCTGCGCCTTCTCAAGCAGCAGCTTGGAGAAGTCAAGCGAGCCGAGGTGGCGGAACGGCTCGGGGATCGGGGCCCAGGCGAACATGCTGGCCTCCGGGCTCGGCACCTCCCAGCCGGCCTGGTGCAGCCCGCGGATCAGGACGTCGCGCCGGCGGCGGTAGCGCGCGCGCATCTCGTCCACGCAGTCCTGCGGGCCGTTCAGCGCGGCGGTCGCGGCGACCTGGATCGGGGTGAACGCGCCGTAGTCGACGTAGCTCTTCACCCGCGCGAGCGCGGCGACCAGCTTCGGGTTGCCGGCGCAGAAACCGATCCGCCAACCGGGCATCGAATAGGTCTTGGACAGCGAGGAGAACTCGACCGCCACGTCCTTCGCGCCCGGCACCTCCAGGATCGAGGGCGGCGGCGGGGTGTCGAAGTACACCTCGGAATAGGCCACGTCGGAGATCGCGTAGATGCCGTGGTGGCGGCAGAAGTCGACCAGCTCTTCGTAGAAGTCGAGGTCGACCGTGCGCGTGGTCGGGTTCGCGGGAAAGTTCACCACCACCGCCAGCGGCTTGGGCACGGAGTGGCGCACGCCCCGCTCCAGCTGGCGCATGAACTCCCGCCGGAAGTCGCCCTCGCTGTCGTCGAACCCGGCCATCGGCAGGTGACGCAGCGCGGCGCCGGCGATGATGAAGCCGAAGGCGTGAATCGGGTAGCTGGGATTGGGCACCAGCAGCACATCGCCCGGGCTGGTGATCGCCTGGGCCAGGTTCGCCAGCCCCTCCTTGGAGCCGAGCGTCACGATCGCTTCGCGTTCGGGGTCCAGTTCGACGTTGAAGCGCCGCTGGTAATAGCCGGCGAGCGCGCGGCGCAGGCCCGGAATGCCGCGGGAGTTCGAGTAGCGGTGAACGCCCGGCTTCTGCACCGCTTCGGTCAGCTTGTCGATGACGTGCTGCGGCGGCGGCTGGTCCGGGTTGCCCATGCCGAAGTCGACCACGTCCTCGCCGCGCTTTCGGGCGGCCGCCTTCAACTGGTTGACCTCGGAAAAGACGTAGGGCGGCAGGCGCTTGATCTTGTGGAATTCGTCCATGGCTTGGTGTCGCGGCTCGGCGGCTTGAGGGGAACGTCTGTCGGGTGCGCCGGACGAGCTCTGGGCTGCGACGCGTCAGCCTTGCAGGAAGATCTCGGCCCGGCGGTTGCCCGCCTCACCGGTCGGCATGAACTCGTGGTAGACCGGCTCGTTGTCGCCGCGGGCTTCCAGCTGGATCGAATCGCGCGGCACCCCCATCGACACCAGCGCGTCCACGACCGCCTGCGCGCGCTTCAGCGAGGTGTCGAAGTTCGCCATCCGGTGGTCGACCGGGTCCATCGCGGCCGTCCGGCTGCTGGCATGGCCGACCACGCGCAGATCGCGGCCCTGGCGTTCGTAGATCTGGGCGACGTCCCGCAGCACCTGCCGGTCGCGGCCCTGCAGGCTGGCCGAACCGTGGCGGAAGTAGATCACCGCGACCCGCCGCCCGCCGTCGGCCATGGTCTGGCCGCCGGCATCCTGCCTGGACAGGGTGCGCGATTGGCCGACTTCAGGGCCGGACTGAGACGCGCCTGTATCGGACTGCCGGCCGGCGCTTTGCTGCGTTTGGGCGCTTCGGCTCTGACCGGCCGCGGCCGAACCGGACCGTCCCGCGCCGTTGAAGCTCGGCTGCGCGGGGATCTCGATCGGCTCGCCTTGTTCGCTCTGCTGCAATTGCGGGACGTCGGCGGCGTTCTTAGATCCGGCCGCCTGTTCGCCGCCCCGGGAGTCCGCCGCGCCGGTCTGGCTGCCGCCATCTGGCGCGTCGCCCGCGCCGCTCGCCTGAGTGCCCGTCTGCTGAGTGCCCGTCTGCTGAGTGCCCGTCTGCTGCGTGCCCGTCTGCTGCGTTCCCGCCTGGCGGGTAGTGGCGCCGGCGTCGTCTTCCGGCATGTTCTGGGCAACTTCGGGACGCTCGGGGGCGCCGGTGGGCTGGCCCTCAGCGCTGGTATCGCCGCGCGGGCGTGCCTCGATCCCCTCGCCCGTCTGCTGCTGATCGCTGTAGCGCGCGTTGGCGCGGTCCGCGGACAGGCTGTCACGGATTTCCTGGCGCTCTTGGCGCCGGCTGGGGCGGCGCGGCGGTTCGTCGGGCACACTCGACAGACTGGGATACTCGCCCGCGCCTTCCTGCGGCGCCTCGACCTCCTTCGGATCGGCCGGCGGCAGGGGATCCAGCGGCCGCGAGATCGTGTCCCAGGCATCGCTGCAGCCGGCCAGCAGACCGCCCGCCACGAGCACGACGGCCAGCCGCACCGGCCAGCCGCCTCCATGCGCGTTCGTGCGCGTCTTGCCCATGGCAGGTGTCCCCTCGCCGCTCACGGACGGGCCGCACGACCCACAACGGGCCGCGTCGATCGTCCGGCGTTTCCTGGCGTAGGCCTTATCCGACATCACCTTTCCTTAAGGTTAAATCGCCCCCGCGCGACCTACCGGACGAGGCCCGGGCCGAGCGCCGCATCCCCAAGCGCTTCGGATCGCCTCGCCATTCAGCCGGTCTGTCGGGTGGTGCGGTTGCAACGCCGCCCCTGATGCTTATGGTGAGCCCTAAGGGCGCTCGCCCGCTTCCGGCGCGAGCCGCCAGGACAATTTCGCGGAGTTGCGTCGTTCGCCGCAAGCGCGACGCCCGCCAAGTCAAGTAACCGGCAGGATCATAGGGAAGGCAATATGGCAGAGCAACAGGGCCAGGGCGAAGGTGAGGACGTGAAGCTCCCCGACCCGGTCGAGCTGTCGCAGACCATGCAGCGGATCGCCGAGCAGAGCCAGAAACTGGTCGGCGACTTTATGGAGCGCCAGGAGCTCGCGCATCCCAACGCGGCGTTCGATCCTGTGCATATCGCCAGCGCCTTCTACGAGGTGACCACCCGGATGATGAGCGATCCGGCGAAGCTGGTGCAGGCGCAGATGAACCTCTGGCAGGACTACATGCGCCTTTGGCAGACCACCACCAGCCGGATGCTCGGCGGTCAGGAGGCCGAACCGGTGGCCGAGCCGGAGAAGGGCGACCGCCGGTTCAAGGATCCGGCCTGGGAAGACAACCAGGTCTTCGATTTCATCAAGCAGTCCTATCTGCTGACGGCGCGCTGGATGCAGTCGACCGTCAACGACGTCGAGGGCGTGGACGAGCACACGGCCAAGAAGGTCGACTTCTACACCCGGCAGTTCGTCGACGCGATGGCGCCCAGCAACTTCGTGATGACCAACCCGCAGGTCCTGCGCACGACGCTGGAGACCGGCGGTGAGAACCTGCTCAACGGGCTGGAGAACCTGCTCGAGGACATGGAGCGGGGCAAGATCAGCCAGACCGACTTCGACGCCTTCGAGGTCGGCGAAAACCTGGCGGTGACGCCGGGCAAGGTGATCTATCAGAACGACCTGATGCAGCTGATCCAGTACAGCCCGTCGACCGAGCAGGTCTACAAGACGCCGCTGATGATCATCCCGCCCTGGATCAACAAGTTCTACATCCTGGATCTGCGCGAAAAGAACTCGTTCGTGAAGTGGGCGGTCGACCAGGGCTTCACGGTGTTCATGATCTCCTGGGTGAACCCGGACGAGAAGCTCGCGCAGCAGTCCTTCGAGGACTACATGACCGAGGGGCCGCTGACCGCGCTCGACGTGATCGAGCAGGTCACCGGCGAGAAGCAGATCAACGCGATCGGTTACTGCCTGGGCGGCACGCTGTTGTCCTGCGTCCTCTCCTACCTCGCCCAGACCAAGCAGAAGGACCGGGTGAAGGCGGCGACCTTCTTCACCACCATGGTCGACTTCTCCGAGGCCGGCGAGCTGGAGGTGTTCATCGACGAGGAGCAGCTGTCCTCGCTCGAGGAAAAGATGGCCTCGAAGGGCTACCTCGAGGGCAACTCGATGAACCAGACCTTCAACATGCTGCGGGCCAACGACCTGATCTGGTCGTTCGTGATCAACAACTACCTGCTCGGCAAGGAACCGTTCCCGTTCGACCTGTTGTACTGGAACAGCGATTCCACCCGCATGCCCGCGGCCATGCACAGCTTCTACCTGCGCAAGATGTACCAGGAGAACAAGCTGCTGGAGCCGGGCGGGATCACGCTCAAGGGCGTGCCGATCGACCTCGGCAAGATCGACCACCCGACCTTCGCGCTCGCGACCAAGGAAGACCACATCGCGCCCTGGAAGTCCGGCTACGCCCTGACCCGCGCGATCAGCGGGCCGGTCCGGTTCACGCTCGCGGCCAGCGGCCACATCGCCGGCGTGGTCAACCCGCCGGCGGCCAACAAGTACAACTACTGGCTCAACAGTCAGAACCCGAAGGACCCGGACACCTGGTTCGAGAACGCCAAGAAGGTCGACGGGTCCTGGTGGCCGGAGTGGCACAAGTGGATGGAGCAGAAGGGCGGCAAGGAGAAGGTCGAGGCGCGCGAGCCCGGCGGCGGCGTGCTGACCCCGATCGAGGACGCGCCCGGCTCCTACGTCAAGATGAAGGCGAAGGCGTAAGCGCCTAATTCTGGCACTTTTTATTAAGCACTGGACGCCGTCCGGGGCACCGCCCCGGACGGCGTTTTGCTATCCCGCGATCATCCCGACTACAGCCGCCGGTGCGCGGTGCGGGCGAGCCAGTCGGTGATCGCGCCCACCTGGTCGGCGTCCATCAGCGCGGGCGCGTGGCCGCACTCCGGCACCTCGATCAGCTCGGCCTTGGGCCCCCGCCGGGTCATCTCTTCCGCCGTCTCGGGCAGCAGCAGGTCGCTTTCCGCCCCGCGCAGGACCAGCACCGGGCACTGGATGCTGTCCCACAGCTTCCACAGGTCGACGTCCTCGATCTTGCCCGGGTCCTGCAACGGTGCGCCGATCTTGGGGTCGTAGGCCAGCCGGTAGCCGCCGTCCCGGTCGTCGGGCCGCAGGGAGTGGCTGGCCAGATGATGCCACTCGGTCGGGCTTAGATTGCCGAACGGGGCGTGGATGCGCTTGATGTAGGCGAGACCTTCGTCGAAGTCGGCGAAATGCGGATCCGCGCCGACGTAGTCCGCCAGCCGGCGCAGCGCTTCCTTGGGCACGAACGGCCCGACGTCGTTGATCACCAGCCGGCGGATCGGCGTGCGCGGCTGGGCGGCCAGCATCATGCCCAGCAGCCCGCCCATCGAGGTACCCACCCAGTCGACCGCGGCCGCGTGGCCCCGGGCGATCAACGCCGCCATGTCGGCCATGTACTGCGGATAGCCGTAGCTGTCCGCCTCCGGCAGCCAGTCGCTGCCGCCGCGCCCGACGACGTCGGGGCAGAGCACGCGGTGGGTCTGGCTCATCGCCTCCCCCAACACGTCGAAATCCCGGCCGTTGCGGGTCAGGCCGTGGACGCAGATCGCGACATCGTGCTTGCCCGCCGTGCCCCATTCCGCGAGGGCCAGGGTGTGGAAGCCGTGCTGCGACAGGCCGAGCATCCGGTCCAGGCGCGGCCGGGTCTGGGTGATCATCGCCTCGTCCCCGTCGTCGATCGTGAATGGCTGCGCCTCAGCCTGCCCCGCCCGCCGCGCGCTTCCAAGGGGCGCGAAGGCGTTAACGGCCGTGCGTGAACGGATCTCATGGGGGCTTACGAAAGCTCGTTTGCCGGACGCGGGGCACCTTGCGATGCTGGACACCCCGGGCCTGCTCGCCCCGGGAGCTGGGCGACTGGCTGGCGCGCGTCGCCGGGTCGGATTAGAGGCCGCCCGGCGGCTCGTTGCGGACCTCGACGAAGGTGTCGGGACGGAAGCCGTTGAAGTCGGTCGCCAGCGCGTTGGAGTAGGCGCCCACCCGGTCGATCTCGATCCAGTCACCTTCCCGCACGTCGTCCGGCAGGCGGAAGGCCTTCGGGATCATGTCCAGGCTGTCGCAGGTCGGACCGTGCGCGTCGAACGTCTCCTCCGGCGCGGTGGAGGTCACGACGCGGCCGCGTTCCAACCGGATCAGGCGCGCGGGGTAGCGGACGTCCGCCGCCGTCATTTCGGAGAGCGAGCCGTAGACGCCGTCGTTGATGTAGAGCTGATTGCCTTTGCGCAGCTGCACCTGCACCAACAGCGACTGCCCGTCGGCCACGAGCGCGCGGCCCGGTTCGCACAGCACCCGGCAGTCGTCCGGCAGGTCGAGCCGGGCGAGCGCGTGCCGGATCGCCGTCATGTAGTCGCTGAGATCGGGCGCCTGGGTGCCGAGGTAGACCGCCGGGAAGCCGCCGCCGACGTCGATCGCCGCCAGCCGCACGCCCGCCTGCGCGGCAACCTGGCCGGCCTGGGCGATCGCCTGGGTGTAGGCGTCGGGCTCCAGACACTGGCTGCCGACATGGAACGCCAGGCCGGGCTTCATCCCCAGCCGCGCGACCTCGGCCAGAATCTCGGCGGCCTCTTCGGTCTCCGCGCCGAACTTGGCGGACAGGTGGTAGAACGCCCCGACCGACTCCGCCGTCTTCAGGCGGACCATCACGGTGACTTCGGGATCGTTGCGCACCTGATGGGCCAGCTTGTGCAGCTCGGCCATGTGGTCGACGACGTAATGCAGCACGCCGTAGACGCGGTGGGCGCTCGCGATCGCCGGACGCGGCTTGACCGGATGCATGAAGAAGCACTCCGCGGCGTCGAACGTCTCCGCGACCCGGGCGATCTCGTTCAGCGACGCGGTGTCGAACGCATGCACGCCGCCGGCCTGAAGCGCGCGCAGCACGGCCGGGTGCGGGTTGCACTTCACGGCGTAGAGGGTGGTGCCCGGAAAGCCGGCGACGAAGGTCCGCGCCGCGCGCTCGAACACGTGCGGGCGCAGGCAATAAACCGGATAGCTCGGCTGCAGCAGGCGGGCGACCTCGCCCGCGTCGGGGTAGCTGCGCGACCGACGCCGGGGATCGGGCACCGCGGCCGTGACCGTCTGGCTCGGTGTGGACTGGGTCAATGGCGACTCCTAACGTCCCCCAGGATAGCACACGCACGCCCGACTCGCGGTGTTTTGATCCAACGTGGTTCGACCCGGCCGCACCAGCCGTCCACCTTGCAGAGCGTCTAATACCGTTTCACGGCCGACCCGGAGGCCATCGCCGCGTGATGCTGCAGACGATCCAACGCCTCACCTTTGCCGCCGTGGTTGCCGGCGCGACCGCCCTGCCGGCCGCGGCCGCCCCCGACGCCGACCTTTGGCCGCGCTGGCAGGCGCACGACCCGGAGTCCACGGCGACGATCGATCACGCCGCTTGGG
Organism: Rhodovibrio sp.; assembly: GCA_034521655.1. Taxonomy (GTDB): domain Bacteria; phylum Pseudomonadota; class Alphaproteobacteria; order Kiloniellales; family Rhodovibrionaceae; genus Rhodovibrio. The sequence continues at coordinate 9,319 of JAXHMD010000041.1, read as the reverse complement.
GCGAGTTCCTGGACGCCTACCTGGTGGTCCGCCCGGACGGCGCCAACCTGGTCCGCTACGCCGGCGTCAGCGAGGCCGACCGGCGCGCGCTCGACGGCTATCTGGACAAGCTGGCCGGGATCGAAATCTCGCAGTACAGCCGGCCGGTCCAGTTCGCCTACTGGGTCAACCTGTATAACGCGCTGACGGTCGACGTCGTGCTCGACCACTACCCGGTCGACAGCATCCGCGAGATCGACATCTCGCCCGGCTGGTTTTCCTCCGGCCCCTGGGGCGCCGAGCTGGTCGAGGTGGAAGGCACCGCGCTCACGCTGAACGACATCGAGCACCGCATCCTGCGGCCGATCTGGCAGGACCCGCGCATCCACTACGCGGTCAACTGCGCTTCGATCGGCTGCCCTGACCTGCGCGCCGAGCCCTACAGCGCCGACCAACTGGACGGGCAACTGGACGCGGCCGCCCGGGCCTACGTCAACGATCCGCGCGGGGCCGAGGTCACCGACGGCGCGCTCACGGTGTCGAAGATCTACACCTGGTACCAAGAAGATTTCGACGGCAGCGACGCAGGCGTGATCCGCCACCTGCGCCAGTACGCCGACGATGACCTCGCCGCCGCGCTCGACGGCGTCTCCGGGATCGCCGACAGCCGCTACGACTGGTCCCTGAACGAGGCGCCGGCCGGCGGGTCTTAAGCGACCGGCGTCGCCCAACCTTCTTGAAAACCCGGACAAGCGCCGGCGGCAAGGTGATTCTACCCGCCCTTATCCTGGCCTCACGCCAGCCGTCGGAGTTGCTTGCCGTCGGGGTCCTTCCAACCCTTGATTACGCGCTGCGCGTCGTTGCCGAGAACGATCCGGCTCTCCTGCATGTAGGCTTCGTGGTTGGCCTCGATGTCGTCCAGGTCGTAGCGGTAGTTGACCATGATGCCGGCGGCCTGGCGCAGGCCCTTGGGCGAGACGTCCCCCAGCCAGTTGATCCGCTCCAGGCGGGCGCCGTTCTTCAGGTGGAAGCGCGCGACCGGATCAACCGGGGCGCCGTTGTCCCGCCGGGCCAGCAGATAGCGCGCGGCCAGCCGGCGCAATGGCCCTTGCAGGGCGCCCGACACGGCCGGGTCGTCCGGCCAATTCGCGCGCGCCAGCAGCACCTGGAACGCGGCCCGCAGGTTGTCCTGACCGCTCAGGCGCGACAGCGCCTTGCGTTCGCCGTCCTCGACCAGGGCGCCGAGCGTCTCGTCGGGGGCGGTGTCCAGCCACGTCCGAAAGCCGGGCAGCGGCGACAGGGTGGCGAACGTCTCGATCTGCGGCAGTTCGTGCGACAGGTGGCTCACCACCTGCTTGATCAGGTACTCGCCGAAGGAAATGCCCTGCAGGCCGCGCTGGGTGTTGGTGATCGAGTAGAAGATCGCCGCCTTGGCGTCGCGGGGATCGTCTTCCGGCGCGCTTTCGTCCAGCAGGCGCTGCACGCTGGCCGCCATCTCCGCGGTGAGCGCGACCTCGACGAACGCAAGCGGCTCGTCCGGCATGCGCGGGTGGAACAGCGCGAAGCAGCGCCGATCGCTGTCCAGGCGGTTGCGCAGGTCGGCCCAGTCGCGGATCTCGTGCACCGCCTCGTAGGCGATCAGCTTTTCCAACAGCGCGGCCGGCGAGTGCCAGGTGATCTGCTGCAAGTCCAGGAAGCCGATGTCGAACCAGGAGGTCAGGAGTTCCCTGAGGTCGCCCTCCAACTGGCGCATGTAGGGGTCCTCGCCGCTCACCTGCAGCAGTTCCGCGCGCAGGTCGACCAGGAACTTCACCCCGTCGGGCAAGGCGTTGAACTGGGTCAGAATCTTCACCCGCGGCGGCACCAGCGCCTGCCGCAGGTCCGCTTCGGCCACCAGCCGCCGGTCGCCGTCGACCGCGGCCTGCACCTGCCCGATCGCCTCGGACACGCGCTCGGGATCGCAGGCGAACTCGTGCGCCAGAATTTGGAGGAAGCGCTTCCGCCCCTCGACGTCGAGTTCCAGGTAGCGCCGGCCGAGCTCGGCCGCCCGGCCGCGGGCGGACACCTCGCCGCCGCGCGCCTCCAGACACTCCCGCATCAACCTGCGCAGCGCGCGGCTGTCGTCCGGCGCCGCTTCGGGCACCGACAGCCCGACCGTCCGCGCGGCCCCGACCGCGACGTCGCGCCAGGCGACCGACAGGTTGGAGAGCGTGCGCTCGACCAGCCCCGTACTGCGCTCGCCCGTCTCCGCCGCCGCCCCGTTGCCGGTCTGCCCGACCGTCTCCTGTTCGCTCATCGCCGCGATCCCTTTGGCCTGGCCGCGAGCGTGCCGGCTGGCGTCTCCTGGGTGCCGTGCCGCCCTTACTGGATCGACGGCCCCATCAGCGTTTCCGGCAGCCACAGCGCGATCTCCGGAAAGATGCACAGCAGGATGATACCAACCACCATGCACAGCATATACGGTAGCGCGCCCCACAGGATCGTCGGCAGCTTCACATCCGGGGCAATTCCGTTGATGACGTAGAGGTTCAGCCCCACCGGCGGGGTAATCAGCCCGATTTCAAGGTTGATCGTCATCATCACCGCGAACCACACCGGATCGAATCCAAGGTTGGTGATGATCGGCAGCAGCGTGGGCGCGGTCATCAGGATCACCGCCACCGGCGGCAGGAAGAAGCCGGCCACCAACAGGAACAGGTTGACGCACGCGAGCAGCAGGTAGGCGTTCATGTCCAGACCGGCGATGTATTCCGCCAGCGCCTGGGTGATGAACAGCGACGACATCATGTAGCTGAACAATTCGGCGGCCGCGATGATCATCAGGATCATCACGGATTCCTTCATGGAATCGCGGAAGATCCTCCAGAGCTGCTGGCCCTTGGTGATGCCGTAGATCAGCATCACCAGCACCAGGCACAGCATGGCGCCCACACCGGCCGCTTCCGACGGTGTCGCGACGCCGCCGTAAAGCACGTACAGGATACCCACGATGATCAGCAGGAACGGGCCGACCTTGGGCAGCATCGCCAGCTTGTCGCGCAGGGTGTAGCTGACCCCCGGCGTGGTGAAGCGGTAGCCTTTGCGCCGGGCGTCGATCAGGCCCCAGGCGATGAACAGCGCCATCAGCATCACGCCCGGCAGCAGGCCCGCCAGGAACAGCCGCCCGATCGAGGTCTCGGTCGCGATGCCGTAGACGATCATGGTGATCGACGGCGGGATCAGGATGCCGAGCGTGCCGCCGGCCGCGATCGAGCCGGTCGCCACGCTGGCCGGATAGCCGCGCTGGCGCATCTCCGGGATGCCCATCTTGCCGATCGCAGCACAGGTCGCGGGCGACGAGCCCGACAGCGCGGCGAAGATCCCGCAGGCGCCGATGTTGGACGCCATCAGCCCGCCCGGCACGCCGTACAGCCAGCGGTCGATCGCCTCGTACAGGTCGGCGCCGGCGCGCGAGGAGGCGATCGCCCCGCCCATCAGGATGAACATCGGGATCGACAGCAGCGCGAAGCTGTCCAGACCGCCGTAGAAGATGTCCGGCACGAACTCGAGGGCGAAGAAGCCGTCGTAGTAAACCAGGAACACCAGCGACACGATGCCGAGCGCGAACGCCACCGGAATCCCGAGCAGCAGCAGGAAGATCGTGACGGCCGCGATCAGCAGGCCGAGTTCAAGCTCGCTCATCGATCGCGTCCCCCGGACAGCGTGGTTTCGGCCCCGGTCCCGCTTTCGGCCGCGGACTTGCGCGGACGCCGGTTACCGCTTGGCCCGTCCGCCGTGCCGGCGGCAAGCGCGGCGCCGGCTGCCCCGGTCTCGGCGAGCGCGTCGTCGGCTTCCAGATGCGAGCTCGCGAACGGCAGGTCGCGGCCGGTCAAAAGCGCCAGGATATCGGCCAGGTACTGCAGCGCCGTCAGCCCGAAGCCGAGCGGGATGGCGGCGTAGGGGATCCACAGCGGCGGCGCCCAGACCGTCTCGGCCCGCCAGTTGTTGGCCCAGGATTCGTACCAGAAGGTCCAGCCGTAATAGGTCAGGAGCGCGCAGAAGCCGAACGACAGCACCGAGGCGATCAGCGCGAGCGCCAGCTTGCCGCGGTGGCCAAGGTAGATCGGCAGCAGGTCGACGTTCACGTGGCCGCGTTTGAGCAGCACGTACGGGCTGCCCAGCAGCGTCGCGCCGATCACCGAGAAGGTGACGAACTCGTGCTGCCAGATCGCGCTATCGTTCAGCACGTAGCGCACGAACACCAGGTGGCAGACCGCCCCGACCGCGGCGGCCAGCAGCACGGCTGCGATCACGCCGCAGGCGCGGGACAGTCGCCAAATAGCGACGACGAAGAGGTTCATGGCATCGGCCTCGAAGGCTGGCGCGGTAGGTGATCGGTCGACGGCCAAGCCGGGCGGGCCCGCGCGCCGTCGCCAAACCCCTGGAAACCAAGCCGTCAGAACAAGCGGTTGCGCGGCGTATTTAGCAAAATGAATAGGTGCAGAGAAGGCGAGCGCGCGTCCTTAAGCAGCGCCGGCGGCGGCCGCCCGGCCCGCTTAAGGACCGGACGGCCGCCGCGACGCGCCGCGGGCTTAGATCAGTCGACCGAGCGGGCCATCTCGATCAGCTCGGCGCCGCCCTCGACCTCTTCGGCGAACTTCTTGTAGGAGCTTTCCCGCGCCACCTCGATCCAGGCGTCGTACTGCTCCTTGGTCATCTGCGTGACCTTCACGCCGGCCTTCTTGTAGGTTTCGACCAGTTTCTGGTCGAGCCCCTTGGCCTTTTCGAAGAAGAACTCCTCGGCCTTCTCGCCGGCGGCCATCAGCGCGTCCTGCTGGGCCTCGTTCAGCTGGTCGAACGAGCGTTTGGACATAAGGATCGGCTCGTACATGAACCACAGCGCGTAGTCGCCCGGCGGCGTCAGGCAGCTGGACTGCTCGTAGATGCGGTAGCTGACCAGCGAGCCGGACGATGTGTTGGCGCCGTCAAGCACGCCGGTGCTCATGGCGGAGTAGATCTCCGAGCTCGGCATCGAGTTGATCGACGCCCCGGCCGCCGCCAGCATCTGTTCGAACGCCGGACCGGCCGCGCGCATCACCTTGCCCTCGACGCTCTCTGGCGTGGTGACGCAGAAGTCCTTACCGACGAAGCCGCCGGCCAGCCAGGCATCCGACAACACGACGACGCCGGCGTCGTTGATGATGCTCTTGATCTCGTCCATGAACTCGGAATCGTTCAGCCGCTTGGCGTGGTCGTGGTTCTTGACCAGCCCCGGCATCAGGGTCGCGGAGAACTGCGGGTGCCGGCCCGAGGCGTAGTCCAGCGGGAACGCGGAGATGTCGAGCTGGCCCTTGGTCATCGCGTCCCACTGCTGCTTCGGCTTGAACAGCGAGGCGCTCGGGTAGACGCGGACCTGCAGGTCGACGCCGGCGGCCTCGACCTCTTCCTTGATGATCTCGACCATCTTGCCGCGGACGTCGTCCTTCGGCCACTGGTGCGAGGCGCGCAACCGCTCGGCGGACGCCGGCGCGCTGAGCGCGACCACCGCCGCCAGCGCCACCCCGGCGCACAGGACCCGGCCCGGGCTCGGGCGCTTGAAGTTGGTCATGTCGAAAAAAACCTCCCAAAGGCATTTTTGATAAAGCGCCCGGCGACCCGTTGGTTCGGCCCTGATGCGACCGGGCGCGGTGGGATCGGCTCTTGTCGGCCGGTTGGCGGACCGCCTTGGCCCGAAGTCGCCGTGTCGGCGTGGGACGGACGACACGTGGGCGGCGGGGCACCGGACCGACACCCTGCGCCGCCCGGCACCTCTAGGAAAGCGCAATCGGCTCGCAGGGACAAGCAGTCTTTGTATACAAACCGGGCATGCTTGCATAAAGTTACTCAGACAGCGGGCGACACAGGCAATCGACATGGCCACGAACGGGATGAACCAGAACGCGTCATCGGCGGAAGAAACAGGCACCGGCGGCACCCCCGCCGGGGCCGCCGGCAACGGGCGTAAGCCGCGGCTGGCGGACCGGCTGCGCTGCCAGATCGAGGAAGAGATCGCCACCGGCAAGCTCCCGGGCGGCACCCGCCTGGACGAGACCGGGCTCGCCCGGCGCTTCGGCGTCTCCCGGACCCCGGTGCGGGAGGCGCTGAGCAGTCTCGCTTCCGCCGGGCTGGTCGAGACGCGGCCCCGCCAGGGCGCGATCGTCGCCGGCCTGTCGCTGAGCGACCTGATCCAGATGTTCGAGGTGATGGCCGAGCTGGAGGCGCTGTGCACCCGCCTCGCCGCCCGCCGGATGACCGCGACCGAGCGCCAGCAGCTGGAGCGGACCCTGCACGACTGCTTCGAGGCGGCCGATCCGACCCGCCCGAACGACTACTACGAGGCCAACCTCGCCTTCCACGAGGCGATCTACGCCGGCAGCCATAACACCTACCTCGCCGAGCAGACCCGCCAGCTGCGCAACCGGCTGCAGCCCTACCGGCGCACCCAGCTGACCGGACCCGGGCGGATCGAGACGTCGTGCCGCGAGCACGCCGAGATCGTGGAGGCGATCCGCCAGGCCGACGCGATCTCCGCCGAGGGGGCGATGCGCCGGCACGTCACCATTCAGGCGGACACCTTCGCCGAGCTGGCCGCCCGCCTGCCCCAGCGCGCGGCGGACGTCGACGACGCCTAAGCCGCGTCGCCTGGCCCTTCGCCAGCCCGCCGCGGCCGGTCGACCGACCCCGCGCGACCCGCACGGCGGCAGCGCTAGGGCAAGATGCTGAAACGTGGAATCACGTCTCAGCTCAATCTTGCCCGCCCTTCAAGGAGTTAGAGCAAAATTCGCGATGCAAGCCGGTTCGGCTTTCATCGATTTTGCTCTAGGCGCCGGATGCAAAAACCATGGGGAGTTCTTAAGCCAAGATGAGCGGCAACCTCTACGAACGCTTCCGCGACGTCTTCACCGCCCGCGCCGAGGCGCCGGCGATCGAACTCGCCGACGGCACGACTTGGCGCTACGGCGAGCTTCAGGACGCGGTCGCCCGGCTCGCCCGCCGGCTGGTCGACGTCGGCGTCGAGCCCGGCGACCGGGTCGCGGTGCAGGTGGAGAAGTCGCCGCAGGCGCTGTTTACCTACCTTGCCTGCTTCCAGGCGGGGGCCGTCTACTTGCCGCTCAACACCGCCTACACCGGGCCGGAAGTGTCGTATTTCCTGTCGGACGCCAAGCCGCGCTGTTTCGTCTGCGATCCCCGCCGCGCCGACGAGCTGGCCCCGATCGCGGGCGAGGCCGGGGTCAGCGCGATCCTGAACATGGATCGCACCGGCTACGGCACCCTGACCGAAGACCTGGAGACGCTGGCGCCGCTGCGCGAGGTGGTCGAGCGCGACCCCGACGACCTGGCGGCGATCTGCTACACCTCCGGCACCACCGGGCGTTCCAAGGGCGCGATGCTGAGCCATCGCAACCTGGAAGCGAACGCGCGCACGCTGCACGACATCTGGGGCTTCCGCAACGGCGACGTGCTGCTGCACGCGCTGCCGCTGTTCCACGTCCACGGGCTGTTCGTCGCCTCCAACACGGCGCTGTTGAACGGCTCGAAGATGATCTTCCTGCCCAAGTTCGACGCCGACCAGGTGATCCGCCTTCTGCCCAAGGCGAGCGTGATGATGGGCGTACCAACCTTCTACGTCCGTCTCCTGGAGCGCGCGGACTTCACCCGGGACCTGGTCGCCAACATGCGCCTGTTCGTCTCCGGCTCCGCCCCGCTGCAGCCGGAGACCTGGCGGCAGTTCAAGCAGCGCACCGGCTTCGAGATCCTGGAGCGCTACGGCATGACCGAAGCCGGCATGATCACCTCCAACCCGCTCGACGGCGAACGCCGGCCGGGCACGGTCGGCTTCCCGCTGCCGGACGTGCAGGTGCGCGTCGCGACCGAGGACGGGACCGTTCTGGACCGGGAGGAGATCGGCATCCTGGAGATCAAGGGGCCGAACCTGTTCCAGGGCTACTGGAACAAGCCGGAGAAGACGGCCGAGGAGTTCCGGTCCGACGGCTTCTTCATCACCGGCGACAACGCCAAGATCGACGAACGCGGCTACGTCCACATCGTTGGCCGGGCGAAGGACCTGATCATCTCCGGCGGCTACAACGTCTACCCCAAGGAGGTCGAACTGACCCTGGACGCGATCGACGGCGTGAAGGAGTCCGCCGTGTTCGGTGTGCCCCACAAGGACTTCGGCGAGGCGGTCGCCGCCCTGGTCGTGCCCGAGGCCGGCAAGGAAGATACGCTGAGCGAAAAGGGCCTGATCGACACCTGCCGCACCCAGCTCGCCGGCTACAAGACCCCCAAGCGCGTCTTCTTCGCCGACGCCCTGCCACGCAACACCATGGGCAAGGTGCAGAAGGCGCAGCTCAGGACGGAGTACGAGGATACGTTCCAGGGGGCGGCTTAGCAGGTCGCGAGCATCCGTCGGGCTTGCTTCGACACGGCGCCTTATCGGCGCCTGCTCAGCATGAAGCGTACAGTATAAGACTATGAAAATTCTCGACTTCATCCTGAGCAGCGCGCCGCCAGGCGGGCGTGTCGAAGGACCGTCGACGGGTATCCCGATCCGGCCCACTCCGTCATCTTGCCGAATCGCCGGTTCGTGCGATCCTCCGTCCCCATGAACCGTTTCGTGAAATGGGCGCTGCTGGCGCTTCCCGTGATCCTGGGCGGTGCTGCGATCGTCGCCGTCGTCGGGTATTTCGACCTGCGCCAGTCGCTGCCGCAGACCGAAGGCACCGCCGAACTCCCGGCGCTTTCCGCGGCGGTCGAGGTCAGCCGGGACGACCACGGCATCCCGACCATCCGGGCGGAGAGCATGGCGGATGCCTACACCGCGCTCGGCTACCTGCACGCCCAGGACCGGCTGTGGCAGATGGACTTCATGCGCCGCACCGCCGAGGGGCGGCTGTCCGAGGTCGCCGGCCAGGGCACGCTCGGGCTGGACCGCTTCATGCGCATCCTGGATCTGGGCGATCTGGCCAAGGCGCAGGTCCAGCACCTGGACGCGCGCACCCGAAGCGCGCTTGAGGCCTACGCCGCCGGCGTCAACGCCTTCCTCGACACCGATCCGGTGCTGCCGCTCGAGTTCCACATCCTGGACTACGAACCGGAAGCCTGGACGCCGCAGGACAGCCTGACCTGGCTTCGGCTGATGGCGATGCAGCTCTCCGGCAACTACCGCAGCGAGCTGACGCGCGCGGCACTCAGCCAGCGGCTGGACGCCGCGCAGATGCGCTTCCTCTACCCCGACAGCGGCGCCGATCAGGCGACCACCCTGGCCGACGCCGCGACCGGCCGGGCGCTGGGGCGGATGGAGCGCCAGCTGGCCGACCTG
>JAXHMD010000040.1:0-290515 GCA_034521655.1 Rhodovibrio sp. | reverse complement strand
ACCGCTGAGAGCCCGAGCGTGCCCGTCATCGTGACCGCCGTCTTCGCCGTCACCTACCTCAGGATGGCGCTCGGCCGGCTGCCGGGCCTGCGGATCGACCGCACCGGCATCGCGGTCGTGGGCACGGTCGCCGTGGTAGCAGCGGGCGCCTTACCGCACCGTCAAGCGAGCTATGACCGGTTCAGGCCCGAGGTCGCTGCAAACCGGTCCACCGGTCGTTCGGACCGGACGCACGCATGCAACGCGGAAGCCTTGAGGCGCCCGGCTGCACGAAGATGCGCCCTGAACCGGTGTCGGAGATCCAGCTCCAGCCATCGCGCACGATGTCTATCCATGCCATGGTGGGTGACCATCCAAGTCAGCCACCGGCCAAGAAAGGTTGCGATCTCACGTGAGCGACAGCAGTTGCGTCAGCCAACTTACCAAGCTCGCCAGCAACGCCCCGGTGGACGCCGCAACCGTCGAATACCGGTCCGACGGAAGCGTGCTGATCGTCTCGAACGGCCAGATCGATCCGACTGCGCTCGAAGCGTCCGGCATCGCGGCTCGGATCGTCGTCGCGGCGGGCCCGGGGGCAGCGTTGGACCCAACCGGCGGGGACACCGCCGTGCGCCAGGTGCCGGCGCGCGTTGTCGAAATGCGCGGCTGGCTTGGCCAGTTCGTGCCGGCTTGGTCGACCGCGCTTGGCGATCTGCGGTCGAACGGGGTGAGTGGCGGAGACCATGAACAGTTCGACATCGTGATCGATCTATCGGATCCGCCATTGATCGACCGGTCGGTTGTCCCGATCGGCTATTTCGCGCCGCGCGACCGGCAGCAGCTGGCCGACGCGCTGGCCCAGGCGGCCGACCTGGTCGGGCGCTTTTCCAAGCCGAAGTACTTCCACTACGATCCCGAGATCTGCACGCACCAGTCGTTCGGCCAGACCGGGTGCACGCGCTGCCTCGAGGTCTGCGCCGCCGATGCGATCCGCTCGGACGGCGACCGGATCGCGGTCGAGCCGCAGCTTTGCCAGGGCTGCGGCGCGTGCACGCTCGCCTGCCCGACCGGGGCACTGAGCTACGCCGGCGCCGATCGGGCGGACCTGCTGGCGCAACTCGATGACGCGCTCGGCGCGGCGCACGGGGCGGCGCCGGTCGTGCTGGCCGGCCAGCTGGACACGCCGTTTCCAGCGCCGGAGCGGGACCGGATCGTCGAATTCCCGGTCCAGCCGCTGGCCGCGTTCGGCGAGGAGCTCTGGTTCGCCGCGCTGGCGCGGGGCGCGGGACGGGTGGTGCTGCTGGCGGACGCGGCGATCCCGGCGGAAACCCGGCAGTTGCTCGACCAGCGCGTCGCCGCGGCGCGCACGATCCTGGAGGCGTGCGGCCAGCCCGCCGACGGGATCGCCCTGGCGCAGGATCGCGCGCAGGCGGTCGAACTGATCCGCGGCGACCCCGTCCAGCCGGTGCCATCCCCGGACGATCCGTCCGCCCACGCCCCGCTCCCCACGCAGACCAAGCGCGCCTTGCTGACCGGCGCGCTGGCACGGCTGGAGACGACGCAGCGGTTCGAGCCCGCCCCGCTGCCGGCCGGCGCGCCGCTGGGGACGCTGCTGATCGATCGGGACCGCTGCACGCTGTGCTCCGCCTGCGCCAAGATCTGTCCGACCGGGGCGGTGCGCTACGCCGACGAGGACGCCGACGGCCAGGCCAAGCTGGGGTTCGCCGAGGACCTGTGCGTGCAATGCGGGGCGTGCGCGCAGGGCTGTCCGGAACAGGCGATCACCCTGCAGCCGCGGATCGCGTCGGCCGAAACCCGCGCGCATTGGCGGGTCCTGAACGCGGAACCGCTGGCCGACTGTCCCGACTGCGGCCGCGGCTTCATGCCGCGCAAGCTCCTGGAGGCGAACATCCGGCGGATGACTGGCCCGCAGACACCCGCGGCAGCGGTCGAGCAGATGCGCCGCTGCCCCGACTGCCGCCACTGGCGCATCCGCAACCCCTGACCCTCAGGGCAAGATGCTGCAACGTGGAATCTCGTTTCAGCTGAATCTTGCCCTCTCTTCAGGAAGTTAGAGCGACACACAGCCCGAAGGCCGGTTCGGCCTTCGAGCGTGTCGCTCTAGGGCGTGTCGGGCGCGTCCCCCGGCCCCGGCTGCAGCAGGACCAGCTTGCCGAGATTGTAGAGCGCGGCGGCCACCGACAGGCCGAGCACCAGCGTGGCCGCTTCGGCGAGGTTCGGGGTGAACGTCACGACGTCCCCGAAAAAGCTGGTGTTGGCGCCGAACACCCACCGCTGCCCGGCGATCACGAAGCCGTACAGGGTCCCGAAACAGGCGATCAGGGTGACGGTGGCCGCGATCCGCGGCACGGCTCCTGCGACCAGCGCCGCGAGCGCGAACAGCACCGGCATCGACGGGTCGACCCAGCCGAGCAGCCCCTCGGTCGTCGCGCGCGCGTCGTAGACGTACTTGAGCAGCAGGATCGCCGCCAAGGCGCCGGACAGCTGCCGCGCCAGCCCGCCGACATGGTCGGCCAGCGCGCCGTCCCGCCGCAGCACGACCAGCCACGCGAACCCCGACGTCAGGGCGAGCGCGAGCATCAGCAGCGAGGCGAACGCGCCGGCGAAGTCGGGGCGCGCGATCGCGGTGCCGAACACCGCGCCCAGCGTCAGCGTCGCCGCCGCGGCGATCGCCAGGGTCGCCCAGGCCAGCGGACGGTCCAGGCCGCCGTGCCGGCCGTCGACGTCGCGGTACAGCTTCACCCCCACCAGGATCAGCTTGATGGAGTAGAAATTGCCCATCCACCAGATCGGCGAGCTCGGGTTGGGCGACAGCAGGATGTGGATCATGTTCGGGATCGAGCCGAGCTCGGTCGCCAGCGCCGTGAAGCCGCCCAGCAGCAGCGCCAGGTCGAGGACGAGCAGATAGCGCGTGCGCTCGACCACGACCCGGTCGTCGCGCAGCAGCCCGTAGGCGACCAGGATCGAAATCCCGCTGCTGGCCAGCGCCAGGAAGATGTAGCTGATCAGCGGCGTGGTCCAGACCACGACCTGGTTGGTCGCCAGCAGGTGGCCGACGAACATCTCGTACAGCCCAACCCCGCCGCCGACGACCAGACCGGCGGCCACCACCGCCCATCTGAGGGTCAGGAAATCCGCGATCCGAATATCGGTGTTGATGCGCGCTCCGGCCTGCATCGGCTCGATCTCCCCTGCTAGGGCAAGATCGTGGATAAGTTGAATCACCTTCCACGTGAATCTTGCCCTCACTTCATGAAGTTAGAGCGAAATTCACGCTGAAGGTCGAGCCGACCTTCAGCGATTTCGCTCTACCCGCGCCGCTGCGGGCCGTAGTCGCGGATGTAGACGACCCGCGGCTTGGTCCCCAGTTCCTCGCGCAGACCGCGGCCGTCGTGCTTGGCGATCAGCTGGCTGACCTCGCTCTCCGGGTCGTCGATGTCGCCGACCTTGCGGGCGCCCGACGGGCAGGCCTCGACGCAGGCGGGCTCCAGGCCTTCCGCCAGCCGATGGTCGCAGAAGGTGCACTTCTCCACCGTGCCGCGCTCGCGCATCGACGGGTAGGTGCTGTCCCGTTCCGGGTTGCTGTGCGGCGAGCCGTCGCCGCCGACCGCGTCGACCAGCTCCCGGGGCGAGAACAGCCCTTCGGCCAGCCGGTCGCCCTCGCGCCAGTTGGCGTGCGGCCGGCGCCAGTTGTATTTGATGACGCCGTAGGGGCAGTTGACGATGCACGCCTTGCAGCCGATGCACCGGTCCGGGTCGTGCAGCGTCAGCCCGGTGTCGCGGTCCTTGTACATCGCCTGGGTCGGGCACGCGGCGACGCACGGCGCGTTGTCGCAGTGATTGCACATCGTCGAGATGTACTCGAAGCGCACGTTCGGGAAGGTGCCCTGCGTGCTGGTGATCTTGTCGCACCAGTTGAACCCGACCGGGGTGTTGTTCTCCGCCTTGCAGGCGATCGTGCAGGCCGCGCAGCCGACGCACAGCTGCTGGTCGATGACCATCCCGTAACCCATGACGTCTCTCCTTTATGAGATGCTCAGACCTTTTCGACCCGCACGCCGATCTGGCCGGCGAACACGGACGATCCGGACAACCGGTCGAAATCGCGCGGCATCAGTTCGTTGTTGTTGCCGCCGATCGGCGTCTTGCCGAATTCCTTGGACACGTGCCGGCCGTAGGCCCAGTGGCCCATGCCGAACGACTTGACGACGCAGCCCGGACGCACGCCCTCCCAGACCCCGGCCTTGCAGGTGATCGAGCCGGCCTGGCTGGTGATCCGGATGTCGTCGCCGGTCTGGATGCCGAGGCGATTGGCGTCGACCGGGTTGAACTTCGCGGCGTCCTCGAACTTGATGTCGCCGGGCTCGACGTCGCGCTCGCTGGTGTACCACTCGTGATTGCAGCCGCGGCCTTCGCGGTTCAGCTTGTGCTTGGCGTCCACCAGCAGCAGCGGGAAGTCCGCTTCGTCGCCGAAGCGCACCGGCGGCTCGTAGTGCGGGATGAACGCCCGCTCGCCGCGGGCCTCGTAGTTGCAGACCTCGAGCACCCGGTCGACCGCCACGCCGTGCTTCTCGGCATGGCCGGAGAGCGCCTGCTTCAGGGTCTCGCTGTAGAATTCGAAGTTGCCGGTCTTGGTGCCCATCCGGCCCCACTTGCCGCGGAAGTCGTAGGGGTCGCTGTTCCAGACCCCGACCTCGCGGAACTCGTCCCAGCCGGAGAAGGTGTCGCCGCCGACGTCCTGCTCCGGGTCCCAGATCGGGCGGGTCGCCATCTTGACCATGATCCGCCCCAGATCGTCGCCATTCTCGGGCGCGGCCCCGGTTTCCGGATCGGCGAACTCGTTGCGCAGGTAGTCGAGCGGCGCGGTGAAGCCCTTGCGCGCCAGCGCCTCGGCGAACAGCCAGGGGATCTCCGACTCGTCCTGCCGGGTGTCGCCCACCTTCACCATCGGCTGCTGGAAGCCGACGGTGCCGTAGCCGTTGCCGGCGTTCGAGATCACGCTCCAGCGTTCGAACATCGCCTGGCCCGCCGGCAGCACGACGTCGGCGAACATCCCGGTCTCGGACAGGTTGGTGGTGGAGTAGACCATGAACGGGAGCTTGCTGAACGCCGCCTCGAACTCCAGGGGATTGGCGTTGGCCCAGGCGAAATTGTTCCAGCTCGCGTACATCACCTCGACCGGATAGGGGTCTTCCTCCAGCATCGACTGGGCGAGCTGCCCGGTGACCACCCCGCCGCCGGACTTGCCCTCTTTCAGCGCGGGCAATTCCAGCCGGCCGCGGCGGTCGATCTTTTCGTGCTGCAGCCCGGCTTTGGCGATCTCGTCGCGGTAGTCCGCGCCGTCCGGCAGCGACGCGGTCGGATCGTCGTTGAAGCGCATGCTGCCGCCCTCGTTGTCGGCGGCACCCAGGAGGCCGGTCAGCGCGTGCCCGCACATCGAGGCGTAGGCCCCGCGCACCGTCATGTGCATGCCGCGCGACAGCCAGACGCCGACCCGCGGGGCGGCCGCGCCCAAGTCGCGGGCAACCCGCAGGATCTGCTCCTCCGGCAGCCCGGTCCGCTCGGCGGCCCAGGCCGGCGTGCGGTCCTTGAGCTCGAGGTTCCACCACTTGACGAGGCCGTGGCTGTAGCGCTGCTCGAAATCGGCCTCGGCGACCTCCGTGCCGGCGACGAACCGGTTGCGGCCGTCCGCGAAGTCGCCGACGAACGGCTTGTACCACAGGCCCTCGACCAGGATGACGTGCGCGAGCGCCAGCGCCAGCGCGGAATCCTGGCCGGGCTTGATCGGCAGCCATTCGTCGGCCTTCTGCGCGGTGCTCGAGAACCTGGGATCGACCACCGCGACCTTGGCGTGGTCGAGCATGGCGCCCCACTCCTTGGCCGCGAACGAGGTCTGCCGGTTGGCCGCGACCGGATCGGCCCCGAAGGTCAGCTGGTAGCGGCTGTTCTTGATGTCGTACTGCCGATACCCCCAGAAGCCTTCCAGGTAGTACGGCCCGAACTTGTCGGCTTCCGCGCAGATCGACGAGTGGCTGATGTTGTTGGGCGAGCCGATGATCTTGGTGATCGCCGACAGCATCACGCCGTTCAGGCCGCCGTACCGGCCCCGGGTGGTGACGTACTTGTGCGGCTCGCCGCGCTCGCGCAGCGCGAGGACCTTTTCGGCGAACAGGTCCATGGCTTCTTCCCAGGAGATCCGCACGAACCCGGGGTCTTCGCCGCGGCCCTTCTTGGGGTTGGTGCGCTTCATCGGGTAGCGCACGCGGTCCGGATCGTAGAGCTGGGTGAGCGCCATGTTCTGGCGCACGCAGCCCGACGTGCCGTAAATCTTCGACTTCTCGTGCCCGCGAATGCGCTGCACGCGGCCGTCCTGGACGTAGGCCTGCTTGACGCACCAGGAGGTGCAGCCCTGACACACGGTCGGCAGCCATTTGCCGGACCCCGGGACCATGCCGGCGGTGTCGCTGCCGAACCCGAACGTGCCCGCCCGGGCGAACCGGTTAGCGCCGGCGACGAGCGCGCCGCCGAAAGCCGTGCTGCCGGCCAGGAAACCCCGGCGCCCGATGGCAAACTTACTGGATGATGGCATACGAGAGAGCCTTCCGATGACCGGAACACGCGATAGGGTAATTCGTATTGGCTCCCGACCGGCCGCTGCACGATCGGACGCGAAACCAAGGTTCTAACACCATACCTGGAACCGTTTTAGCGGCCTTGATATGGATCAAGCCGCGCGCGTAACCGGCCTCCCGGCGGTCGCGGCGGTCCTCAGGTCAGCTGGCCGCGGCCAGCAGCACCAGCAGGATGACAGCCAGCGACGACAGCAGCATCCCGCCCACCGACCACGGCAGCAGCCGCCGCTCCGCCGCCGCGACCGCGCCCAGGAGCCGTGCCAGCGTGCGCCCGGTCATGACCGGTGGCGCCGGCAGGACGGGTAAATGGACCTGCCTCGGCCGGAGCCGCGCGAGCGTGCATAACAGGTCGCCCGGCGGCCGTTCCGGAAGCGCGCGCGACCGCAGCACCAGGGCCACCGCCAGGGCGAGCGCCAACGGCCACACCCCACCGGCAACCGCGTCCGGCGTCAGCAGGTAATCAGGTGCCCGCCCGGTCCAATCCGGCCAGAGCGCCCAGGGTGCCGCGATCGCGAGCCCGCCCGCCGCAGCCGGAAACAGCAGGCGTCGGGTCCAGCCTGGAGCCGGGCTGCCCCTGCCCCGGGTCGTCGCGAGGATGCGCAGGAACCAGACCAGCAGCAGGGCCGTAGTAAACGAACTCAGGCTCATTGCCGGCGCAAGCCAGCCCGCCAGCGCGGGTTTCACGGCGGCCTTGGCGACAGCCCCGCCGGTCAGCGGTGCACCCGCGATCGACGCCGCGACCACACCCGCGATAGCGATCGAAACGACGCGCTGCCGGTCGGTGCCAGCCGACAGGATCGCGCCGACGAGGAGAAACAGCGCCCCCTTGGCGAACCCGTGATGCAGCGCGAAGAAGGGGGCCATGTCGCGCGCCGCCCCGCCCGCGCCCACCAGCATCGCCATCAGGCCCATCTGGCTCACCGTGGAGTACGCCAGCACCGCCTTGGGGTTGCGCTGGGTCAGGCCCCAAAGTGCCGCGCCAAAGGCGCCAGCGAGCCCCAGCCCGACCAGCGCCTGCCCCGCGGCGCCCGGGGGCAAGAACACCAGCATGCCCCAAAGTCCGGCCTTGACGATCGCGCCCGACAACACCGCCGACGCCGGCACCGGGGCCGCCGGATGGGCGAGCGGCAGCCAGACGTGCAGCGGCACCAGCCCCGCCTTGATCCCGAACCCGGCGACCAGCAGCGTGACCGCGAGCGGGCCGAGCGCAGTCTCGCCCAACGCGGCCCGCACCGCCGCGATCCCGGTACCGCCAGCGGCATCGACGCCGATCAGGAGCCCGGTGAGCAGGGCGACTTCGCCGGAAATCGCCAGGACGATGTAGACCCGGCCGGCGCCGAGCGCGGCCGGCGTCCCGTCGTGCACGACGAGGTACCAGGAGGCGAGCGAGACCGCCGCGAAGGCGACGTAGAAGGTCAACACATCGGCCGCGAGCAGCACGCCGACATTGCCCGCCAGCGTCAGGCACCAGAACCCGACGAAGACGCTCGAGCGTACCTGCCCGGCCATCGGCTGCGCGGCCAGCCCCGCGATCAGCCAGAGCGCCGCCGTCATACCGAGCAGCAAGCGCCCGGCGGGGTCGAGCCCGAGCGTGACCCCCAGCAGCAGATCGGGCGCCGCCGTTACGCCCTCGGCCCCCGCGAGCGCCAGCTGGAGCGCGGGCAGCGGCGCCAGCGGCAACAGCCGGACCGCCCGCGACCGCACCGGCGGCAAAGCCGCGAAGGTCGCCAGCAGAAGCGGCCAGGCGAGCGCCACCATCGGCAGGAACGCACCGGTCCAGGCCGTCATCTCAGACCTTCCCGCTCCACGATCAGCTCGGCCCAGCCGAGCGGGCTAACCGCGGAGGCGGCGAGCACGCCCGCGCCGACGATCCCCAGCGCGGCCACCACCGCGGGCGCGATCAGGGCGGGCACGCGCTCGTCCCCGGCGGCGTCCGGCGCCGGCGCCAGAAACCACAGGCGATAAATTGGCGGCAGGAAATAGCCCGCGTTGAGCAGCGTCGAGACCGCCAGCACCGCCAGCACCCAGGCATTGCCAGCCTGCAATGCCCCGAGGCCGAGGTAAATCTTGCTCACGAACCCGGCCAGCGGCGGCAGCCCGATCATGCCGAGCGCACCGACCGAAAAGCAGATCGAGGTCCAGGGCATCCGCGGCCCGAGGCCATTGAGCCCGTCGATCCGCTTCACCCCCGCGCGCTCGTCGTAGATCCCGGCGCAGAAGAACAGCGTGATCTTCATCAAGCCCTGGTGCACCAAATGGGCAAGCGCCCCGATCAGCGCGAACGGGCTGGTCAGCGCCAGGCCAAGGACGATGTAGCTCACCTGACTGACCGTGGAAAAGGCCAGGCGTCGCTTGATCTCTTGCTGGCCGAACGCCCGGATCGACCCCCACAGGATCGTGACCGACGCCACAACCGCAAGCGGCCCGGCGACCCCCAGTTCGATGACCCGGTCGACGCCGAAGATGTCGTGCACCACGCGGATCATGCCGAACGCGCCCGCCTTGACCACCGCGACCGCGTGCAGCAGCGCGGACACCGGCGCCGGCGCGGCCATGGCCGCCGGCAGCCAGCCGTGCAGCGGCACGATCGCGGCCTTCATCCCGACACCGGCCACGAACAGCGCGAAGATCGCGCGCTGGTGATCAGGCTCCAGGGCGTCGAGGTTCGGGGGGTCGGTGAAGACGACCGGCCCGGTGGCGCTCTCCAACCAGACGATCGCCCACAGCAGCAGCGCGCTGCACGGGATGGCGTAGACCAGATAGCGCCGCGCGGCCGCGAGCGAGGGCGCGTCCTGCTTGTGCACCACCAGCGGCCAGGTGCTGAGCGTGAGCAGTTCGAAGAAGATGAAAAACGAGATGATCGAGCCCGACAGCGCGATCCCGGTGGTCGCGGCGACGCACAAGCTGAAGAAGCCGAAGAACCGGGAAAGGTCCGGCTTGGTGCCGAAATAGGCGATGGCGTAGATCGTCGTGAGCAGCCACAGGACCGCCGACAGGGAGACGAACAACAACGCCAGCGCGTCGATCCGCAGCAGCAGCACCAGGCCCGGCGCGAGCCCGATCCCGGTTTGGTAACTCGCCCCGCCGGCGACGGCGACCAGCATGGCCCCGATCAGCGCCAGCTTCGCCACCGCCCCGCCGAGACAGAGCGCGTTGCGCAGGCGATAGCTTTCCTGCGCGAGGAAAAAGGTCACCACCGCCGGGACGAGCGAGGTGAGCAGCAGGATCACGGGCAGCAGCGCGGTCATGGCGTGTCCCCGGCGATCGGCGCGGGCCGGCCGACCGCGACCAGGTCCAGCAGCCCCGCCGAGGCGAGACCGAGCGCGATCGCGCAGCCGGCCAGCACGAACGGCGCCAGCGCCGCGCCGCGTCCCTGCGCCGCGGCGGCGCACCCTGCGGGCTCGGCGCGCTCGACGCGCTCGGCGCGCTCGGCGAACAGCGCCGCGATCACGCGATACAGATAGGCGGCGGTGAGCAGGCCGCCCAACAGCACGACCAGCGCCCAGCCCCACTGCCCCGACGTGAACGCCGCCGTCATCACCAGATACTTGCCGGTAAAGCCGCCGGAGGGCGGCAGCCCGGCCAGGGTCACGGCCGCCAGCCCGAAGGCGAAGGACGTCATCGGCATCGCCCGCGCCATGCCGCGCAGGTCATCCAGCCGGTCGCCGCCGGCCGCGCGCATCCACTGTCCCACGGCGAGGAACATCGCCGCCTTCGCCAGCCCGTGGCTGAGCGCCAGGAACACCACACCGTTCCATGCTCCGGCCGCGATCGGCAGCAGCGGGAAAACCACGAACAGATAGCCGATCTCCGCCACCGTCGAATAGGCGACGATCAGCTTGGCGCGCGTCTGCACCAGCGCGCACAGACTGCCCCACACCACCGCCAGCGTCCCGAGCGCCCCGATCAGCGTGAGCGCCGCCTGCGAGGCCGTGTCGGGCATCACCTCGGTCCAAAGCCGCAGGGCGATCAGGAACGATGCCTTGGGCACCAGCGCGGAGAGCATCGCGGACGCCGGCGCCGGGGCGCCCGCGTGCGCCGGCGGCAGCCACACGTGGAACGGGAAAAGCGCGGTCTTCGCCATCAGCCCGACCGTCATCAGGGCCAGGGCAAGCGCGTCGGTCCCGGCCGGCGTTCGGGCGGCCAGAAGATCCATGTCGAGCGCGCCGTGCGCCGCATAGACGAGCGCGACACCGGCGAGGTAGAGCAGCGAGCCGACCAGCGCAAACACCATGTAGCGCATCGCCGCGGCGAGTGCCGCGGGTCTGCCTTCGATCGCGACCAGCCCGACCGCCGCCAGGCCGAGCAGTTCGATCCCGACGTACAGATTGAACAGATCGCGCGAGACGAACACCACGTTGAGCGCGGACCAGAGCAGCAGCGTCAACGGCCAGAAGCCGAACGACGCCCGCGCCCCGACCCGTTCGGCCGCCATCGCCGATCGGGCCACCCACGCCACGGTCCCGATCACGAGCGCGACCATCAAAACCATCGCCGCGGCAAGCCCATCGCCCGCCAGCACGATACCGACGGGCGGGGTCCAGCCGCCGACGCGCAGCCGCGGGACGTCGCCCGCCGCGACCACAGCCACCAGCGCCAACGCCGCCGCCAGCGCTCCCGCCACGGCCATCAGCGCCGCCGGACGCGCCGCCCGGTCCGGCAAGGCCACCGCCGCCAGCGCCCCGGCGAGCGGCAGTACCAGGACGGCGACCAGGGCGCTCACACGTCGTCCCCGTGCGTATCCTCCTCGGGCAGCGTCGCACGCCCGGTGAGCCGAGCCTGCGCCACGACAAGGCCGACCGCCAACGCACTCGCCGAAAGCGCGACCACAATGCCGGTTATGATCAGAGCATGCGGGACCGGGTCGGCGCCCTCTCCACGCGCCGCGGCGGCCCCCAGGAAAAGGAACACTCCGGATCCCAGCAGGTTGAAGGCCACCACCCGACGCAGCAGATGCCGGGTGGCGATCAGGCCGTAGAGACCCAGTCCGGTCAGACCGGCACCGGTCAGGGCGTAGAGCGAAAGGCCGGTCATTCGCGTGCCGCCTGCTCCGGCGCGCCCAACACGAGGACGGCGAGCGTCACCGCGATCGACACCGCAAGCGCGGCCTCGATAGCCAGGATCGCCGCCCCCGCAAGGGTCGGCGGAAAGGTCAGGAAGCCGTTGCCGATCACCGCCCCGGCAAGCCCCCACAGCAGGAAGAGCAGCGGGCCCGCGACCAGCGCCGCCCGCCAGCCCGGTGCGTCGACCGCCGGCGGCCGGAACGCCCCTGTCAGCGTCGCGACCAGCCCGACGGCCGCGATCACCGTGCCGCCCTGAAACGCGCCGCCCGGCCGCTCGGCGCCGACGTAGACCAGGTAGACGCCCACCAGCAGGCCGACCGGCGGCAGCACCCGCCCGAAACCGGCCATGACGCCGCCGGGCCGGACGTGCTGCGCCAGCCCGGGCCGCCCGGGCCAAGCGCCCACGCGCGCAAGCATCAAAACCCCGATCAGGGCGGTCAGCAACACCACGCTCTCCAGCAGCGTGTCCCAGGCGCGGAAGTTCAAGAGCACCGCGGTCACCGGGTTCTCCACACCGGACCGGGGCAACGCCTCGGCCAGTTGCGGCGCCGGGCGGTCGGGCTGCGGCAGGGCGAACCACGCCCAACCCAGCGCTGCGCTCAGCCCGCACCCGGCCAGAGCGGCTGGCGGATTGAGCAGCCCGGCAGGCTCGTCCGCGGCGCCGACGGCGGCGAGCCGGCCGTAGGCCACCAGGAACAGCCCCGCCGTCAGTCCGCCGCTGATCGCCGCTTCCGCCAGGGCCACATCGAGCGCGCCGAGCCGAACCCAGGCGACCGCCAGCATCAATCCGTAAACGATGAAAAAGACGATCGCCCGGAACACGTCGCGCCCCGCGACGGCCGCCAGCGCGACCGCAAGGATGAGCCCACACAGCGTCGCGTCGAACACCGGCATCATCCGCTGTCCTCGTCCTCGGCGCGCGCGGCGCGCGCGACCAATTGCGACGCGGTGCCCGCCGCCAGCAGCGCAAGCACCCAGATTACCGCCAGCAACGCGACTTCCCGCCATGACGGCGCCTGCAAAGCGACGCCCAGGGCGATGAACCCCAGTCCCAGATTGTCGGCCTTGGTCAGCGCGTGCAGACGGGTAAAGACATCGGGAAAGCGCAGCAAGCCGAGCGTGCCAGCGACGAAGAAGACCAGGCCGACGGATGTCAGCACATAGGTGGTAAGGTCAGCCATCGGCGCGCCCGTCCGTCGTGTCAGCTGCCGCCGCCTGCTGTTCTTCCGGGTCGCCCGCGCCATCCTCTTCCGGGTCACCCGCGCCGTCCGGGCTGGTGGCTTTCGCGAAGCCGATCGCCGCCAGCGCGGCCAGCAGCGCCAGCAGCAGCGCGACATCAAGCGTCGCCCAGCCCTCGGCCGGCGCCAGCAGCATCAGCACCGCGACGCCAGCCGTGCCGACCAGTTGCGCGCCCATCATCCGGTCGGCCGCCCGCGGTCCCCGCCAGACCCGCCACAGCGCCCCGGCGAGACTGGCCAGCAGCCCCGTGGCGATCAGGGACAGCCAGAATGTCATCGCCGTCCGTCGTGCTTCGGTTGCTCAGGCTCGATGATGCTGCGCAACTCGTCCGCTATCCCTGGGATCGCGGCCTCGAAGCCGGCATCGGTGTCGATTATGTGGACCAGCAGCCGGTCGCCGCGCCGTCCGGCCGCAAGCGTTCCTGGCATAAGGGAGATTTCCGCGCCGATCGCGGGCCCGGCGCCGCTGCCCCGCGGCAGGGGCACTTCGATCCATCCCGGCTTGAGCCGCATCGCCGGCGATAAGGCCCGCCGCGCAACGTCGACCCCACCTGAGAGCGATCCGGCGATGAACCGGGCACCGTGCCGGGGAAACCGCGCCAGGTCACGCGGTTGGCCTGCGGGCAGCAGGCGCAGGCTGATCCAGACCGCCGCCGGCACGACCATCGCCCCCACCACAAGGCCCTTCGGTTGCAAGCCTGTTAGAACCGCCCAGAGGCCACCCAAGAGGAGGCCGCGGCACAGAACGGGGAAGAGGCGCGAATGTGACATGCGCGCACAGTGCCAACGATTTCCAAGAGTTCAACAAGACTTTCGCGCAGAACGTGAACGCGCCTGATCTGGTGACCGCGCTAGAGCGACATGCTCGAAGGCCGAACCGGCCGTCGGGCTGAATGTCGCTCTAACTTCTTGAGTACTCTCAACAAGTTAAAGCGCGGTTCACGCCGAAGGTGATTCGACCTTCCGCGATCGCGCACTTGCGCCGGACGGCTTAAAAGTCCGCCTCGATTTGTGTATAGGCGCGATTCACGTTGGTGCGGTGCCAGGTGTCGAAATGGCGCAGGGCCTTGAACTTCGCCGGGGCCTGCGTCTCAAGACGCGCCGTCGCCTCTTCTAGCGGCTCCCAGTTCTCCACCGCTTGCGCGACCTCGGTCGTCAGCCAGTCCAGGTAGTCCGCCGTGTGGGCGCGCGCCTTCTCCGGGTCGGCGAGGCTGCCGTGGCCGGGCACGATGACCTCCGGTCCGAGGTCGAGGGCGGCGTGAACGGCTTGTCGCCAGGCCTGGACATCGCTGAACGGATGAATGCCCAGCAGACGGTCCACGTAGATGTGGTCACCGGCGAACAGGACCTGGGCCTGCGGCAGCCAGACCACCGCGTCGCCCGGAAAGTGGGCGTCACCGAACCGGCGCAGCTCGAGTGTCCGATCGCCCAGCGCCAGCCGGGCGCGATCGCCCGTGCGCGGCTGTTCCGCGTGCACCGGCACGATGGCTGCCGCCTCCTGGCTGTCCAGCGTGGTCTTCAGGCGCTCGAGATGCTGCTTGGCGAACGCCGTCTGGCTGTCCACCGTCGCCTGGAGGGCGACAATCCGGGCGCCCCGCGCCTTGAAATAGCTGTTGCCGAGCCAGCGGTGGTCCTGCGCGCCGGTGTTAATCACCCAGCGCACCGGCTGGTCGGTGGTGTGCTGGATCGCCCGATGGATCAGCCGGGCGCCCGCTGGGGAGGCGCCGCTATCGATCACGGCGACCCCCTCGCCGGTGACGACGAAGCCGAAGTTGGCGTTGAGCGCGTGGTTTTCCGCGCTCCGCCCCCCGGTTGGCCCAATCAGGGCATATGTCCGGTCGCTGACCTGGCGCAGCGACAGCGGGCCGAATTCGGTGCCGTCGCCGCCGCTCCCGGCGTCGCCGTCGTTGGCGAACGCGGGCGGGTGCACGACCAGGGCGGCGAGGATCACACAAAGGCGCCAACCACGTCTCAACAACGGTCCCTCCCCCAAGTTCCGCCCGGACCCCGATGCTCCGGCACGGTCGGCCGACCGGGCCCGGCGGCGTTAATCTGTTACGCTTATCGTTATGTGTTGAGGATCGCAGAGGTCCTACCGGACCGCAAGGCTTGGCGTGGCCCAGGCTTGGCGTGGCCCAGGCATGGCGTGGCCCAGGCATGGCATCGCGTGGCGTGGCGTGGCGTGGCATGGCGTGGCCGAACCAGGGCGGAAAGCCGCCGCGCATCGCGTGTAGCCCCGCGATCAGATGGCCGTCGCGGCCCATCAGACCATCGGCGATCCCGACCATCCGCCAGTTCGGCTGTAGAACGGCTGGGGTCAAACGCGCCGAGCGGCGCGAAACGCATTCGATCTCGGATGGTTTGCGGGGGTCCAAGCCCGACGCTTATCGACAGGAAGGTTGCGCTGCTGAACACCATGCCCATTTCAAGCACCACGGGTCGCGCCGGGTGTATTCCGCTGCCGTCGAGACGAACCGTGCACGGCATACCGGGCTCTCCAACCCAGCGATGATGGTTCAGATGGTCGATTTCCCGATACCGACAGGCCTGCGGCCTGTGGACGATGGTGGCGGGGCGATCCTGAATGGCGGCGAGATGGATCGTAGCTTCGAAACTGGTGTCAGTTTTATCGTAGCGCGTTGCAATGCGTCGAAATTCTTTCAATTTACAAAAACAGTTCTCGACCAAATGCCGCCACATATACGCGTGCTCGTCGAACGGTATGACCTCGATCGGGAAGAATTCGACGGGATTACGGCTTCGACGCCACGATCGTCGAGATATTTTCGTAATGCGTTGCTGTCGAAGGCTTTATCCCGAGCAGCGCATCAAAATTCGTATCGTTCACGAAGCGAATCGTGCCGACACTGTCGTGACGCTGACCAGGCAAGAGGATGAATATCGCCGAGTTTCCGAGAGCGTCGACAAGAGCGACGATTTCGTTGTTAATCCGCCTCGGGATCGCCCGATGCGCCTGATTTTCAGATCCCCTTTGCGCCGGTTGCATGCTGATGCGTCCGGACAGATCGTTCGCATCGATCATGGCGTATTCAAAGTCTGGCTCGTGGGATAGAATTTCGAAAAGGTGTTCAAAAACACCTTTTCTTACCCAGCGCCGAAAACGTTTGTGAACCGAGTTCCAGTTGCCGTATTCGCTCGGAAGATCGCGCCATTGCGCGCCAGTTCGCACGATCCAAAACACCGCCTCTATGAACAGGCGATTGTCACGGCCACTGCAGCCCTGATCGCCTTCTTTACCCGGGACATACGGGCAACCAAGGCCCAGTTTTTGTCAGAAAGCACGTTTCGATCCAAGATAACCCTCCAATCGATCACCTTGAGAAATCAAATTCTTCCTTCAATTTGGAAATTCCCTCCGAACTCGACGCCTCGTTTGTCCACGACCTGAGCAGTCGACTCACTACGCTTACGTTCAAGCGAGATGCCCGCCGCAGTCGCCACCGTGTCGCCGAAGCGCTTCTCGATGCCATCGAGGGCCAGGACGAAGTCGTCAAGCTGCGGCCTCCATCGTGATCGAGATCGCGATGCGAATGGCCTGTACGGTCACGTCGAGGTCCATCAATGCCAAGTCACCGCGTTGTTGGAGTTCAAGAGCTTCGCTCTTTTCCAGGTCCTTTAAGATGTCCGCCACCTGCTCGAGGAGGTACGGCACATGACTGAAGCCGCATGGGATATCGAGGCCAAGGTCACGAACGGCCTCTCGAGCGCAGAACGTTCGAGGCGGATCATCGGCTCACCCGGCCACAGTGAGGTGTCCCGGCTTTCTCGGAGGCTGTGGTGTTTGGACGATCAGGCCGCCATGGCGGCCTGATCGTCCAGCTCGAAAAATTTCGCCTCGGCCTCCGCTGGTGGAATGTGACCGAGCGGTTCCAGCAGGCGCCGGTTGTTGAACCAGTCGACCCATTCGAGGGTGGTCGAACTCCAGCGCCTCGAGGCTGCGCCAGGGACCAAGCCGGCGGATCACCTCCGTCTTGTACAACCCGATCACCGTCTCCGCGAGCGCGTTGTCGTAGCTGTCGCCGACGCTGCCCACCGAGGGCTGGAGCCCAGCCTCTGCAAGCCGGTCGGTGTACTTCAGCGACAGATACTGGACGCCGCGGTCGCTGTGGTGAATGAGACGCTTCTCGGTCCCTGGTTGCCGGGCATGCAGCGCCTGCTCCAGGGCATCCAGCACGAAGCCGGTTTCCGCGCTGTGCGAGGCGCCGCCAGCCGACGATCCGCCGGGCGAACGCGTCGATCACGAACGCCACGTAGGCAAAGCCGTGCCAGGTGGCGACGTAGGTGAAGTCGGAGACCCACAAGGCGTTGGGCCGGGCCGGCTGGAAGTCCCGGTTCACGTGGTCGAGCGGGCACGGCTGGCTCTTGTCGCTCACCGTGGTGCGCTTGACCTTGCCACGCACAGCGCCCTGCAGATCCATCTCCTGCATCAGGCGTTCGACCGTGCAGCGGGCGACCTCGAAGCCCTCGCGGCTGAAGCTGGCGCCAGACCTTGCGCACGCCGTAGACCTGGAAGTTCTCGTCCCAGACCCGGCGGATCTCCGTGCGCAGCCGCGCATCGCGCTGGATGCGGGGCGGCGCCGTCGACGGTGCCGCCTGCCGGGCCGCGTGGAGACGGTAGGTCGACGGGGCGATCGGCAGCTGCCGGCAGATCGGCTCGACCCCGTAGACCGCGCGGTGATCGTCGATGAACGCGATCATGTCTTGTTTCGGCGGTCGAGCTCCGCCTGGGCAAAATAGGCCGACGCCTTGCGCAGGATCTCGTTCGCCCGCCGGAGCTCCTTGTTCTCCCGCTCCAGCTCCTTGAGCCGCTCCTGCTCCGTGGTCGTCATGCCGGCGGCTGTGCCCTCGTCACGCTCCGCCTGGCGCAGCCAGTTGCGCAGCGTCTCCGGGTTGCAGCCGAACTTCTCGGCGATCGAGGTGAGCGCGGCCCATCGCGAGGCGTACTCGCCCTCCTGCTCGCGCACCATGCGCACGGCACGCTCGCGCAGCTCCCGCCGGATACGGCTTCCTGTTCGTGGTCGTTCCCATAGGCTCCAGTCTCCCAGACGTTGGAGCCTCCGGAAAGCTCGGGGCGGTTCAGGTTGGGGTTATTTGGGAATGTGAAACTGAGAATTATGATCTTGATGAGACGTCAGGATTTCTGGAATTACTCTACTCCGTAGATTAGTAAACCGCGCCCTGTGAGCGGTACTGCGCGGCGGGGGGAATGAGGTATCGGCGAACTTGCCCCCGATATCTGGACCAGGGGAAGCGCGAAAGATCTCGGCTCCAGTATGCCTCAGGGCAGGCATGCTTGCCCTGAGGCGCGTGCCAGCTTGGCCGGGGTTTTCTGGCCGATGGCGCTGTGCGAGCGGATCACGTTGTCGTCGATCCGCCAAGCGTCACACAGCGAAATTATACACGCATGGCTGGGGCGCCAGGATTCGAACCTGGGAATGCCGGTACCAAAAACCGGTGCCTTACCGCTTGGCTACGCCCCAGCAGGCGCGCGGCGGACGATAGCGCCGTCGCGCGGCGCTTTCAAGCTGGGGAATCGGGCTGGGGAATCGGGCGTCGGATGGGCGCCTGTGGGACCCTGGCCGGCTCAGCCGACCAGGCGGGCGGCGCGCAGCCACCAGCTGGGCTGGTCCGCGGTCAGCTGCGCCGCCGCCGCCTCGGCGCTGGCGAGGTCGGCGAACAGCCCGAAACAGCTCGCCCCGCTGCCCGACATCCGGGCGATCAGGCAGCCCGGCCGGGCGGCGAGCGCGCTCAGCACCGCGTCGATTTCCGGGCGCAGGCGGCGCGCCGGTCCCTCCAGGTCGTTGCCGTCGCGCGCCAGGTGCTGGGCGAGCGCGCCCGCGTCCCGCGGCGGCGCGTCCCAGCGCGCGGCCGGGCCCGAGGTCTGCCCGTCGAGCGCCTTGAACACCGCCCCGGTCGAGAGCTCCACGCCC
This sequence comes from Rhodovibrio sp., assembly GCA_034521655.1. GTDB lineage: Bacteria > Pseudomonadota > Alphaproteobacteria > Kiloniellales > Rhodovibrionaceae > Rhodovibrio. Next base: position 271,631 of record JAXHMD010000040.1, on the reverse strand, counting down.
GGGTTGGCAAGCAGCAGATAGGCTTCCGGCAGGTGCGGCGCCGGCCCCAGCCGCTCGCCGATGCCCGAGACGAAGGCGGCGTAGCCGTGCAGGCAGACCGGCACGTCCGCCCCCAGCCGCAGCCCGATCTCGGCCAGGCGCGCCGGCGCCGGGTCGACGCCCCACAGCTGGCAGAGCGCGTGCAGCGCCGCCGCCGCGTCGGCCGAGCCGCCGCCCAGGCCGCCCGCCACCGGCAATTGCTTGTCGAGCACGATCCGCGCCCGGGGCGTCCGGCCGGTCGCCTCCGCAAGCGCCCGGGCCGCGCGCAGGACCAGGTTGTCCGTCGCGGGTTCTTCCGGCACCGGCGCGTCGGACAAAGAGCGCGCGTACGGGCCGACGATCTCCAGCCGCAGGTCATCCGCGTCCTGGACGGTCACCAGGTCGCCGGCCTCGGCGAAGGCGGTCAGGCCGTCCAGTTCATGATAGCCGTCGGGACGCCGGCCGGTGACCCGCAGGCTGAGGTTCACCTTGGCGCGTGCCTGGCGCTGGATGGCGGCGGGTTCGGGCATGCGGGTCGGGCTCGTCGGTCTTTCGGGCGACCAAGATCGGCGGCTCGGGCAAGATGCTGGAAGCTGGAATCACCTTCCAGCTGAATCTTGCCCTCTCTTCATGAAGTTAAGCGACATTCAGCCCGAAGGCCGGTTCGGCCTTCGAGCATGTCGTTCTAGCGCGCAAGCCTGAAGGTGCAGAAGCGCGCTCGGCGCTAGCCGTGGACACTAGCCGTTGTCGTCGGGCTGCAGGCCGTCTTCCAGCTTGGCCTCGATCGTCGGGATCTCCTCGGCGTCGGGATCGAGCGAGAGCGCCCGCTCCCACTGGAAGCGCGCCTCCTGCTTGCGGCCGACCTTCCAGTAGGCGTCGCCCAGATGGTCGTTGATCGTCGGGTCCGCCGGGCGCAGCTCGACGGCGCGCTCCAGCTTCTCCACCGCCTGCTCGTACTTGCCCAGGCGATAATACACCCAGCCCAGGCTGTCGACGATGTAGCCGTCTTCCGGCCGCAGCTCGACCGCGCGGCGCAGCATTTTCTGGGCGCGCTCCAGGTTCTGCTTCTGCTCGACCCAGGAATACGCCAGGTAGTTCATCACGTACGGCTGTTCGGGCTGCAGCTCGAGCGCCTGCTTGAAGCGGGCTTCGGCCTTGTCCCAGCGCTCGGTGCGCTCGAGCGCGATGCCGTGGAAGTACAGCACCGTCCAGTGCCGGGTCTGGGGCTCGGGAATGCGCTCCAGGGCGGCGGCGTAGGCCGCTTCCGCCTGCTCGAAACGCTCGTCCGACCGGTACAGGTTGCCCAGCTGGTAAAGCGGCTCGAAGCGCTCCGGGAACGCCTCGGCCTGGGCTTCCAGGATGTCGACGGCCTCGTCGGTGCGGCCGATCTGGTCGAGACCGCCGGCCACCCGCAGTTGGGCGATGTAATGGTAGGGCGAGATCTCGGGCACGCCGCGGTAGACCTCGACGGCCGCTTCCGGGCGATTCTGCGCCGACAGCACCTCGCCCAGCAGGATCTTGCCGATCGGGAAGTCCGGGCGGAGCCGCAGCGCCATCCGGTCGTACACCAGGGCAAGGTCGCTCGCGCCTTCCTGGTTCAACAGGCCGGCCAGGTTGAACAGCGCCTCCGCCGCGCCCTCCCCGGCGGTCGAGACCAGCGGGTCGGGCGTCCCGGAGTCCAGGCGGTCGAGCGCGACCTCCATCACCGCGCTTTCCGGGTTGCGCGCCATATAGGCGCGGTAGACCGCGCGCGCCTGATCGAGATCGCCCTGGCGGGCGTGGAAGTTGCCGACCAGCCAGGCCAGCCGGAGCGATTGCGCCGCGCGCTCGGTCCCGATGGCGTCGAACGCCTTGGCCGCGGCTTCGGTCCGCCCGGCCAGATCGTTGATCAGCGCGATGTGCGCCTGGCGCAGGGCGCCGAAGCCGTCCATCGGCTCCAGCGCGCGCAGGCGCTCCAGCGCGGCGTCGGTGTCGCCCAGGCCGACTTGCGCCCAGGCCGACAGCATCGGCTTGACCAGCGCCGCCAGCCCTTGGGCCGGCAACTGCTCCAGTTCCTGCTGCGCGGCCGCGTGGTCACCGTCGCGCATCGCCTCGACCGCGCGCAGGACCCGCGCGGGGCCGTGGCCGGGATTGATCTCCAGCACCCGGCCCGCCAGCTCCCGGGCGCGGTCCATCTGGCCCTCGCCCGCGAGCAGCATGAAGGTGTTGTGCAGCAGGCGGGGGTTGTCGGGATCCGCTTCCAGGGCGCGTGACATGTAGCGCGCGGCGGCCCCCAGGTCGCGCTGGCTGTTCGCGTAGAGGCCGGCCAGGAAGGCGCCGTAGGCGGTGCCGTTCTCGGCCGCCGCCGCATCGCCCACCGGTTCGGCGGTGGCGATCTGGCGGCCGTTCGCGGCCTCCGTAATCGGGCGCTGCGCTTGGCTGGCGCAGCTCACGGTCATTAGCGCGGCCAGACTGGCCGCAGCCACGCGGCCGGTTCGCTTGGCACTCGGCTGGGTCAAGATAGCGGTCTCCCGGGCCGGCCGCGTCTTGGGTGGGGCGGGACGCGGACGGCGTTCGTGACTCGATCGGACGCACGCGGCTCAGCGCGGGTCGGTTGCGCGCAACGCTGCGGCAGACGCGCGGCCCGCGGCACCTTGTGCGATATGGGGTTGCGCCGGGGCGCAGTCTATCCCCATGAGCGCGGCGCGAACAACGATCGCGCCGGGCCTGCACACGCGGCCCACCCGGGTGCTATATCTGTCAGCGTCATGAGCCAACCCCCGCAGCCCCCTCCCGACGACCCAAACGACGGCCCGAACGACGACCGCCCGCGCCCGGACGCGGCGCGGGCGGCCGCCCGCGCGGCGCTAGCGTGGTTGATCCAGGCCGGGGCGGACGAGGCGATCGGCGACCAGCCCGTCGACCGCTACGCCGCCGCGCCAAGGCGGCCAAGGCCGCCCGGACCGCCGCGCGCCCGGCCGGCGGCGGCGACGGCGCCAAATCCGCCCGGCAGGCCGACACGCCGGCCGCAGCACCGCCGACCGCAGCACCGCCGACCGGCAGCGACCGGCGACCGGCGCGCATCCGCCCCGCCGGCGACACCCGGCAACCGGCGGGTCACGGGGCGCCGCAGCACACCCCCCAGGCGGGCACCACCGGGCGCAAGAGCGGCGAGATGCCGCCGATCTGGCGGCCCAAGGGCGGGGAGCTCAAGACCGCCGAGCAGACGCTGGCGAGCGCACGCGACCTGGCCGCACGGGCGACCACGCTGGACCAGCTGCGCGCGGCGCTCGAGTCCTACGACGGCTGCGCGCTGAAGCAGACCGCGACCAACCTGGTGTTCGCCGACGGCACGCCCGAGGCCCGGGTGATGATCGTGGGCGAGGCGCCGGGCGCGGACGAGGACCGGCAGGGCAAGCCGTTCGTCGGCGTCTCCGGCCAGCTGCTCGACCGGATGCTGTCCTGGATCGGGTTTTCCCGGGCGGAGAACGTCTACATCTCCAACGTCCTGTTCTGGCGCCCGCCCGGCAACCGCACGCCGACGGCGGCCGAGGTCGCGGCCTGCCTGCCGTTCGTGGAACGGCACATCGCGCTCAAGCAGCCGGACTACCTGATCCTCTCCGGCGGCAGCTCGGCCAAGACGCTCTCGGCAAGACCGAAGGCGTGCTCGGGCTGCGCGGGCACTGGTTCAGCTATCAGAACCCGGAGATGCCAACCCCGGTGCCCGCCCTGGTCACGCTGCACCCCGCCTACCTGCTGCGCCAGCCCGGCGCCAAGCGCCAGGCCTGGCGCGACCTGCTGTCGTTCAAGACCGCGTTCGACGCCGGCACCGACCCGACCGTGTGAAGCCGGCCGCGCCCGTTGCCAATCCGGCCCTATGCGATTGAAAATATGGCGAAAACGGGCTGTTACGTAGCCGCGTTAACTTTTTCCTAAAAGCATCCCTTGTTTTCTGTTCAATTGAAACCAGCGCCTGGAATCCGGGCGACTCGGGGCTCACGGGACGGGGGACACGCGTGGCAGGCGGAACCAGGGACGGGATCGGGCGGCGTCTGATCCAGGCAGGCATGGCCTTGACGCTGGCCGTCGGACTTACCGGCGGCGCGGTCCAGGCGGCCGATCGGGTGGAGACGGCCGCGCTGCCCCAGATCGCGCCGAAGCCGAGCGACGAAGCCAGCTTACCCGCGGTTTTGAGCGCGGGCGACGTCGAGCTGTACCGGCGGATCTTCGCCGCCGGCGGACCGGGCGACTGGGACACGGCCGACCGGCTGATCGCAGAGCTCGACGACGACCTGCTGCTCGGTCACGTGCTGGCGCAGCGCTACCTGCACCCCAGCAAGTACTGGACGCCGTTCCGCCAATCGCGCGCCTGGATGGCCCGCTACGCCGACCATCCGCAGGCGCCCAAGATCCACAAGCTGGCGCTCGCCCGCCGTCCCGCCGGCGGCGGGCCGGTGCAGCCGCCGCGCTACCGCCTGGCCGACCTGTCCGACGTCGGCGGCGGCTGGGTCCGCCGCGGCTACGTCTCCGATCGGGCGCGCGACGCGGGCGAACGGCGCGCGGTGCGGCGCGTGCTGGCGCAGGTGCGCCGCAACGTCCTGCGCACCCGCCTGTCGATCACCGAGGACTATCTGGCCGAGCCGCGCATCCGCCGGCTGCTCGACCTGGGCGAGCGCGACGCCGCGCTCGCCCAGGTCGCCGCGGCGTGGCTGTACTACGGCCGCAGCGACAAGGCCGCCGCCCTCGCGCTGCCGGCCGCCCGGCGCTCCGGCGCCAAGGTGCCGCACGCGCAGTGGATCGCCGGGCTCGCCGCCTGGCGCCAGCACGATCTGGACGCGGCCGCCCATCATTTCCGCCGCCTGGCGGACAACCCGGCCGCCCGGCCGGAGACGCGCGCCGCCGGGGCGTACTGGACCGCGCGGGCGCTGCTGCGCCTGCGCCAGCCGGCCGAGGTCAGCGGATGGCTGCGCCGCGCGGCGGCGGAGCCGCGGACGTTTTACGGCCTGATCGCGCACGCCGCGCTCGGCATCGCGCCCCGGCTGGCGTTCGACGGCGTGGCGAGCGCCAGCGACACGGTCCGCCAGCAGGCCGGGCGGCCGGCCGTGCGCCGGGCGATCGCGCTGATGCAGGTCGGCGAGCGGGACCTGGCACGCCGGGAGATCCTGGGCGTCGACGGCTGGGACGCCCGGACACGGCAGCCGCGCTGCTGACCATCGCCGAACGCGGCGGGCTGCCGGCGATGGCGCTGCGGCTGGGCACCCGGCTGGCGCGCGATCCCGACAGCGGCTGGCCGGCCGCGACGGTCAACGCCGCGCTTTACCCGATCCCGCCGTGGCAGCCGGCGACCGGGTTCCGGATCGACCGGGCGCTGCTCTACGCCTTCATGCGCCAGGAAAGCGCGTTCGATCCCGACGCGCGCTCGGGCGCCGGCGCGCGCGGGCTGCTGCAGCTGATGCCGGCGACCGCGACCTACATCGCCCGGCGCGAGAACTTCCGCTACCAGGGCCGCGGCGACCTGCACCGCCCGGACCTGAACCTCGATCTCGCGCAGCGCTACATCGGCTATCTGAGCGACTACGACTTCGTCGGCGACAACCTGTTCGCGATCGCCGCGGCCTATAACGGCGGGCCGGGCAACCTTCTGAAGTGGCAGGCGCACACCGCGACCCAGGACCCGCTTGTGTTCATCGAGACCCTGCCCTCGCACGAGACACGGATGTTCGTGGAACGCGTGCTGACCAATTTCTGGATCTACCGCCACCGGCTGGGTCAGGAGATCCCCTCCCTGCAGGCCATTGCCGCCGGCGGCTGGCCGCGCTACGAGTCGCTGGACACCACGCCAGCCAAGGTCGCGCGGAAATGAGTGGGATCGACGAGAGCAAGCCCTTCCTGCCGGTCAACATCGCCGTCCTGACCGTCTCCGACAGCCGCTCGGCCGGCGACGACCGGTCGGGCGATACGCTGCAGCGGTTGATCGAGGAGGCGGGCCACACGCTCGCCGACCGCCGGATCGTGCGCGACGAGACGGCGGCGATCGTGGAGACGCTGCGGGCCTGGATCGACGACCCGCAGATCGACTGCGTGATCTCAACCGGCGGCACCGGCGTGACCGGGCGCGACGTGACCCCGGAAGCGTTCAAGCAGGTGTTCGACAAGGAGATCGAGGGGTTCGGCGAACTGTTCCGCTGGATTTCCTTCCAGAAGGTCGGCACCTCGACGATCCAGTCGCGCGCGCTCGGCGGGGTTGCGGGGCGCACCTATCTGTTCGCCCTGCCCGGCTCGACCGGCGCCTGCAAGGACGCCTGGAACGAGATCCTGCGCTACCAGCTCGACAGCCGGCACGGGCCGTGCAATTTCGTCGAACTGATGCCCCGCCTGCAGGAACACCTCAAGGCGAGCTGAGCCGGCCGCCGGATCGCCAATCCCGACACGACGTGAGGCGCCATGGCGCTCTCCGCGAGCTTCGTTTTCTACACTTGCCTGCTGTTGTCGCTGGTGACGGTCAAGCTGGCGCACATCGCGCCAGCGTTCGGGCTGTTCACGGCAGCGCTGCTGTGGCTTGCCTATCGCAACCTGCGCACCCCCGGTTGGCCCGTCTCCGGCGAACTGTCCGCCGCGTCGATCCTCGCGATCGTCGTGCTGGCGAGTCTGCCGAGCGCCCTCGGCCTGGTTTGAGCGCGACCGCTTTCCCGGGAGGGAAGGCGTGAGCCGCCGCCGGAATTAAGAACGCCCGCACGCGGGCGTACCCCCGTGCGGGCGGAGAGGCAGAGCCAGGGAGGGTTGGCTCCGGGCCACTCACGCATGCGCGGCATGCTGGAGGGAGAGTCCGGTGGCCCCGGCCCCGACCACACGCAGCGAAGTGGGCCTTACTCCGCGGCGGCGCGCTCCTGTCCCGGCTCGACGCCGCGGTAGTACTCCTGCGCCGCGGCAACGCCCGAGCCGGGCTCGACCATGACCCCGCAATCCCGCAGCGCCATCTCGGCCCCGGAGATCGCGGTCAGCAGCATCAGTTCGTTCATGTCGCCCAGGTGGCCGATCCGGAAGACCCGGCCCTTGACCTTGGTCAGGCCGCCGCCGAGCGACAGGTTGTAGCGATGGTAGGCGTGACGGACGATGTCGGTGCTGTCGACCTGCTCCGGCACCAGGATCGCGCTTACCGTGTCGGAATAGAGCTCGGGCCGACGGGCGCACAGGTCCAGGCCCCAGGCGTGCACCGCCCGGCGAACGCCCTCGGCGACCCGGTGGTGACGCGCGAACACGTTCTCCAGCCCTTCCTCCAGCAGCATGTCCACGGACTCGCGCAGACCGTAGAGCAGCGTGGTCGCCGGGGTGTAGGGGAAGTAGCCCTGCTCGTTGAACCGCATCTGGTCTTCGAAGGCGAAGTAGGTACGCGGCAGCTTGGCCGTGTGCCGCATCTCCAGGGCCCGCTGGCTAACCGCGACGACGGCGAGGCCGGTTGGCATCATCAGGCCCTTCTGCGAGCCGGTGACGGCGACGTCGACGCCCCACTCGTCCATCCGGAAGTCGATCGAGGCGATCGAGGACACGCCGTCGACCATCAAGAGCGCCGGGTGACCGGCGTCGTCCAGCGCCTGGCGCACCGCCGGCGACGTCGCTGGTCACGCCGGTCGCGGTCTCGTTGTGGCAGACCAGGACGGCCTTGATCTCGTGGTTGGTGTCGGCCTTCAGGATCTGGGCGTACTGCTCGACCGGCGCGCCCTCGCCCCACTCGCAGTCGATGCTGTGCACGTCGAGGCCGAAGCGCTCGCACATGTCGACCCAGAGCATGGAGAACTGGCCGAACACGCTGGTGAGCACCTTGTCGCCGGGCGACAGCGTGTTGGCGATCGCGGCCTCCCAGCCGCCGGTGCCGGAGCCGTTGAAGACGAACACCTGACCCGTCTCGGTCTTGAAGACCTGCTTCAGATCCTCCAGCAGCGGACGCACGAATTCCGGGAAGTCCGGCGCGCGCATATCCTGCAGCCCGCGGTCGCAGGCCCGCCGGATCCGCTCCGGCATATTGGTCGGGCCCGGAATGAAAAGATGGTTGTAGCCCGGCATCGGCGTTGCTCTCCCCTGCCTTATGGAATTGGTCTATCCGTTTTACCGCTTGGCCCGGCGTAGTAGTTTCCTGTTTGCGGCATGGAGCGACCGTCCTGCGCCAATACGCGCGGCTGCGGGTGAGGCCCTCCGCTGCAACGAGACCATGCGCCGAAGTTCAAACTGGCGAAACACCCGGGCGGGTGGGTCGGGATACTTCGGCGGGCAGGGTTTTTCCTACCCAGGTGGGTAGGTCCCGCCGCAAGCTGGCGAAAAGACGGACGGATTACAGCTCCGCGGGCGAACGGAGCAGGCAAGCGAAGGCCGGAAGGGCATGGACCGCGCGATCGAGCTCGTCGTCTGCGACAAGAACCCCTGGGTGGTCTCCGGCCTGCGCGGCCTGTTCGAGGCGGACCCGCGCTTCGAGCTGGTCGCGGAGGTGGGCGACGGGCAGCGCTTTCTGGACCTGGTCCGCCAGCGCCGCTTCGACGTCGGCGTGATCGGCTGGGTGCTGCCCGGCCTCGACGGGCGGGGCGTGCTGACCGCCTTGCGCAACCAGGCGGGCGCGCCGTCGGTGGTGGTCTATACCGGGGCCCTCGATCCCGACATCCCGCGCCAGGTGATGGCGCTCGGCGGCGCCGGCTTCTGCCCCAAGCGCGCCGAGCCGGAACGCCTGCTGGAGGCCGTGGTGTCGGTCGCCCACGGCAACATGGTGTTCCCGCGGATCGACGTCACCAAGCTTTACGACGACCCGATCGACCAGCTAACCGAACGCGAGCTGCAGCTGCTGGCGGAACTGGCCGAGGGCGCCACCAACGCCGGGATCGCGCGGCGCATGGGGATTTCCGCCAACACCGTGAAGTTCCATCTAAAGAACCTGTACGACAAGCTGGGCGTGGAGAACCGCGTCCAGGCGATCGCCTACTACGTCTCCAACCGCACGCGGGCGCAGTGATGTTTGGCTTCTTCGGCACCTCCTTCGGCCGCTCGACCGAGCTTCAGACCCTGGACCAGGCGCTGAGCGACGTCGGCCTGCCCAAGCGCGCCCTGCCCGACGCGGTCAAGTACGCCGCGCTCCGGCAGATCAAGGAGGAGATGCCGGGCGGCAAGCTGCCCCCGGCCGCCTACGCCGACGCGGCGGAGCTGCTCGGCTACTGCGCGCTCGGGCGCGACGGCTTCCTGGACGCGACCGATCCGAACCGCACCCAGGCGGTCGAGGCGCGGATCGGGACCGCGCTTGGGATGACCGACAGCCTGGACGCCCGGCTGCTCCTGCTCACGCTCCACGCCGACGTGATCCAGGCGAGCGTGGTCCACGCCTTCGATCTGGCGGTGGAGGAGTAGCGGCGCGCGTTGATACCCGTCGGCCGTGCTTCGACACGGCGCCCAAGCGGCGCCTGCTCAGCATGAAGTTAACTACCTACCTTACTGATATTCCAATATCTCCTTCATCCTGAGCAGGCCGGCTTGCCGGCCGTGTCGAAGGACGCCTGACGGGTATCGAAGGACCCCGACCCCTCTCCTCCACTGGAGAGTAGGTGTGCACACCGTCGACAGCGCGGCCCCCACCTCGCCTAGGGCAAGATGCTGGAAGGTGGAATCACCTTCCAGCTGAATCTTGCCCTCTCTTCAGGAAGTTAGAGCGATATGCCCGATGGCCGGTTCGGCCTTCGAGCATGTCGCTCTCGCCCCTTCTTCCCTGGAAGAAAGAGGAACGAACGCACCTCAGTCGCGCGTGAACAGCGCGGCGAGCTCGACGTGGCCGGACCAGGGGAACTGGTCGACCGGCCGGACCTCGTGCAGCGTGAATCCGCCGTCGACCAGGATGCGCGCGTCGCGGCCGAAGGTGTTGGGATTGCAGGACAGCGCCACCACTGTCTCGACCTGGCTGTCCGCCAGTTCCTGCGCCAGCTCCTTGGCGCCGGCGCGCGGCGGATCGAACACCACCGCCTCGAAGCCGATCAGGTCGTCGGCCGGCGGCGGATCGCTCGCCAGGTCGCGCACCTCGGCGGTCACCCGGCCCTGCAGGTCGTGCTTGCGCGCGGCCTGCCAGAGCGATGCGATCGCCGCCTCCGAGCCCTCGATCGCGTGCACCTTCGCGTGCCCGGCGAGCGGGAAGGTGAAGGTGCCGATGCCGGCGTAGAAGTCGCCGATCGGCCCCTGCATGCCGTTGAGCCAGCCGGTGACCGCCTCCGCCAGCGCGCGTTCGCCCTCGGCCGTGGGCTGCAGGAAGGCGCCCGGCGCGGGTTCGACGCGCACGCCCGCGAACTCCGCGACGACCGGGCGGCGGATCGCCAGCGGCTCCGGCTCCGCGTCCTTCGCGCCGGTCGGCTGCCAGCAGACCCGGGCCAGATCGTGCGCTTCCGCGAGCGCCGCCAGGGCCTGGCGCGCCTGCAGCGTCGGCGCCTGCTTGGAGGTGATCAGGAGATCGATCCCGCTGTCCGCGTCCAAAAGCGCGACGTCGGCGGTCTCCTTGCCGGTCAGCATGGGCTGCAGGGCCCGGCGCAGGTCGGGCAGCAGCGCCACCAGCGACGGCCGCAGCACCTGGCAGCTCTCGATGCTCTCGACGACGTGGCTCTCGCGGCTGTGGAAGCCCAGCTGGGCGGTCCCGGCGGCCAGCTTCGCCGCCAGGTTGGCGCGCCGGCGGGTGCGCGGGGGAACCACCGTCAGGTCGCTGACCGGCGGCGCGTCGAACCCGCGGCGCTGCAGCGCCTGCACGACCTGGCCGTGCTTCCAGGCGCGGTAGGGCGCGTCCGCCAGATGCTGCACCGTGCAGCCGCCGCACGGGCCGTAGTGCGGACAGGCCGGCTCGACCCGGTCGCCGGACTCCGAGAGCAGCTCGATCAGTTCGGCCTTGTAGCCGCCGGCCTTCTCGCCGGCCAGGCGGACCTTGACCTGCTCGCCCGGCAGGGTGAAGGGGACGAACACCGGCCGGCCGTCGAGCTCGCCGACGCCGTCGCCGCGTCCGCCCAGCTGGCCGATCGTCATCTCCACCTGCCGGCCGCCGCCCTTGCGCGCCCTGCGCCGCATCGCCGCGTCTCCTGGTTGGTGCATGTCCGCATGTCGAAGCCGCTCGCGCCGGTCACCCCTCTCCCTTGACGGGAGAGGGAGGGGCCCGCGAGCCGCAGGGTCGTGGGAGGGTGAGGGTGGGAACTCCCCGCCGTACGCCGGGAGCCACCTCACCTGTCCTCTCCCGCGTTGGGGAGAGGACCCGCTGATATGGCTGTCGCTCTGCGCAGGCATCGCTGCGCGTGTCCGATGGCTGCTGACTGGCGCGCAATCCTAACGGCGGCGCTGCCACGTGCAAGCGCCGCTCGCCCCTTGGCGTAGGGCGTGGATGTCGCCATTGTCCGGGCTCGACTTCATTTCACCCCCAGCTTCCAGCGACTCAAGGGACGCCCCTTCCCCATGCGTTTGATCCTGTTCATCGGCAAGTGCCTGGTCGGCTTCCTGGCGTCGATCGGCCTGATCGTCGTCGCGCTCGGCGTGCTCGCCGGCTACGGCTGGCAGGAGGTGCGCGACTGGCGCACCGCCGAGACGCCAGTGCCCGCGCGCACGGTCCTCACCCTCGACCTCGCGAACGGCGTCACCGAGCGGGCGCCGAGGAGCCCGCTCGCCGGTGCCGCCGACGGCGGCGTGCCGATCCACCGCGCGATCGACGCGCTGGACCGCGCGGCCGACGACGAGCGGGTGAAGGCGGTCGCGGTGCGGATCGGGCGCGGCGGGCTCGCCATGGGCCACGCGCAGGAGCTGCGCGATGCACTCGCCGACTTCCGGCAGAGCGGCAAGCCGGCGTGGGCGTTCGCCGAGACGCTCTCCGGCGGCGGCATGGGCGGCGGCACGCTGCAAACCTACCTGGCGAGCGCGTTCGACCGGGTCTGGCTGCAGCCCTCGGGCGACGTCGACGTCTCCGGCTTCCTGCTGGAGAGCCCCTACCTCGCCGACGCGCTGCAGGAGATCGGGGTGAAGCCGCGCTTGGATCAGCGCCGGGAGTACAAGGGCATCAAGGACCGTTTCACCGCGATGCGGATGCCCGAGCCGCAGCGCGAGAACCAGCGCCAGCTGCTGCAGTCGTGGATGGACCAGGTGGTCGCCGGGATCGCCGAGGGCCGCGGGCTGGACCCGCGGCAGGTCCGCCAGCTGGTCGACGCCGGCGCGTTCTCCGCGGAGCGCGCGCTCGAGGCCGGGCTGGTCGACAAGCTGGGCTACCAGGATCAGATGCGCCGCGCCCTGCGCGAGGAGATCGGGGCCGGAGCCGACGACCGCGACGCGATGGTCGACCTGCTGGCCTACGGCGCGCAGATGACCCGCGAGCAGGAGCTGCCCGAGGACACCCCGCAGATCGCCGTGATCACCGGCCAGGGCGCGGTCACGCTGGGCGACAGCCAGGGCGGCCGGCTGTTCGGCGACGTCCAGATGGGCAGCGACACGATCGCCCCCGCGCTGCTGAAGGCCGCGCGCGACGACAAGATCCAGGCGATCGTGCTGCGCGTCGACAGCCCCGGCGGCAGCTACGTCGCCTCCGACACGATCTGGCACGCCGTGCGCCGGGCACGCGAGATGGGCACACCGGTGGTGGTCTCGATGGGCAACATCGCGGCCTCCGGCGGCTACTTCGTCGCCGCCCCGGCGGACCGGATCTACGCCCAGCCGGGCACGATCACGGGCTCGATCGGGGTCGGCTCCGGCAAGTTCGTGACGACCGGCCTGTGGGAGAAGCTGGAAATCAACTTCGACGGCGTGCAGGTCGGCCGCAACGCCGACTTCTGGAGCGCCAACCACGACTTCACCGAGGCGCAGTGGCAGAAGCTGCAGACCTTCCTCGACCAGACCTACGCCGACTTCAAGCAGAAGGTGGGCGCAGGCCGCGACCTCTCGCCCGAGCAGGTCGAAGAGGCCGCCCAGGGCAAGATCTGGTCGGGCGCGGACGCCAAGGCGCGCGGGCTGGTCGACGAACTGGGCGGCCTCCAGGCCGCGATCGCCGGCGCCAAGGAGCTCGCGGAGATCCCGGCCGACCAGCCGGTCCGCGTGGTCGACCGGCCGGAGCGCCCGGACCCGCTGCGCCGCCTGATCGAAGGCGCGCTCAAGGGCCAGGTCGAGAGCCCGGCCGCCGAAGCCCTCGGCCGGATCGCCCGCGGCCTGCAGCCGCTGGTCGACCTGATCGGCGTGCTGGAAGGCCGGCAAACGGAGCGTCGGCTGGAGAGCCCGGTCAAGGTGGAGGACGTGCGGTAGGTGATGCCGTTGGGCGGCGGGGCGCGGATGGGCAGCCGTCAGCGACCCTTCGACACGGCCCTTCGGGCCTGCTCAGGATGACGTCAATGCTTTATTCGCAAATAGTTAGAATGAATACGTCATGCTGAGCAGCCGCCCGTCGGGCGGCGTGTCGAAGCATCCCTCACGGATCGCTGGCCCGCAAGCGACCGCCCTACCCCGGCTTCTCGGCCACGATCAGAAACTCCGACGTTGCCCTCCGGCCCCTTGACCGGGCTTTCCCGCAGGCTGAGCACGGACCAGCCCATGGTCTCCGTCAGCCAGGCGCGGATGCGCTGGCACACCTCGTCGTGCAGGGCCGGATCGCGGACCACGCCGCCGCGCCCGACCCGGTCCCGGCCGACCTCGAACTGCGGCTTGATCAGCGCGGCCAGCCGGGCGCCCGGCCGCGCCAGCGCGAGCGCCGCGGGCAGCACGACTTCCAGGCCGATGAAGGAGGCGTCGCAGACCACGAGGTCGACCGCCTCCGGCACCTGCGCGGCCGTCAGATGGCGGGCGTTGGTGCGTTCCAGCACCACCACCCGGTCGTCCTGGCGCAGCTTCCAGGCGAGCTGGCCGTGGCCGACGTCGACGGCATAGACGCGCGCGGCGCCGTGCTGCAGCAGCACGTCGGTGAACCCGCCGGTCGACGCGCCGACGTCGAGCGCGACGGCGCCGTCTGGGGCGATCTCGCCCGCCTCGACCAGCGGGGCCAGCTTCAGCCCGCCGCGCGAGACCCAGGGGTGATCCTGGCCCTTCAGCTCAAGCGGGGCGTCGGCGGCGAGCGTGGTTCCCGGCTTGTCGATCCGCCGGGTGTCGGAGAACACCTGCCCCGCCATGATCATCGCCTGCGCCCGCTGCCGGCTGTCCGCCAGCCCGCGGTCGACCAGCAGCTGGTCGACCCGGCGTTTTTTGGCCGCGGTCATGGCTGGATGCCGATGGGTTCGATGGCGGCCTGCGGCAGGATCCCCTCTCCTCCACTGGGAGGAGAGGGATCGGGAGAGGAGGCGTGCACGAGCGTCGATGGCGCGGCAACCTCCTCCCCTAGCCCCTCCTCCCAAGTGGAAGAGGGGGATAAGTTGGGATGGCGCCGCAGCTGCCTCGTTCGAGGCGACCAGCTCGATCAGGAGGCCGCACACCGTTCTGGAACTTACAACACATTCAACGTCATGCCGCACAGGCGCCGACGGTGGCCCTGTCGAAGCACGTTCGGGCCGGTCGCGGGGCCTGGCTCACGCCCTGAGCGAGCCGGTATCCGCCGCCTCGTAGCCCAGCGCGTCGAGCGCCTTGGCGACCATGTGGTGGGCGTTGAGGCCGGCGGCTTCGAGCTGCTGGTCGGGCTTGTCGTGGTCGATGAAGCGGTCCGGCAGGGTCATCGGCCGGATCTTCAGGCCGTGGTCGAGCAGGCCTTCCTCGGCCAAGAGCGTCATCACCTGGGTGGCGAAGCCGCCGATCGCGCCCTCCTCCACCGTCAGCAAGACCTCGTGCTCGCGCGCCAGCCGGCGCACCAGATCGCGGTCCAGCGGCTTGGCGAAGCGCGCGTCCGCGACCGTCGTCGACAGCCCGCGCGCCGCCAGGTCGTCGGCGGCCTGCAGCGCCGCGCCCAAGCCGGCCGCCGTAGGACAGGATCGCGACCTTGCTGCCCTCGCGCACCACCCGGCCGCGGCCGATCTCCAGCACCTGACCGCGTTCGGGCATCGCCACGCCCAGCCCCTCGCCGCGCGGGTAGCGGAAGGCGATCGGGCCGTCGTCGTAGGCGGCCGCGGTGGCGACCATGTGCATCAGCTCCGCCTCGTCGCCCGCGGCCATCAGGGTGAAGTTGGGCAGCGTGCCCAGGTAGGTCACGTCGTAGCTGCCCTGGTGGGTGACGCCGTCCGCGCCCACCATGCCCGCGCGGTCGATGGCGAAGCGCACGGGCAGGTTCTGGATCGCCACGTCGTGCACCACCTGGTCGTAGGCGCGCTGCAGGAAGGTCGAGTAGATCGCCGCGAACGGCTTCATGCCCTCGCACGCCAGCCCGGCGCAGAAGGTGACCGCGTGCTGCTCGGCGATGCCCACATCGAAGGTGCGCTCGGGGAACTTCTCGCCGAACTTGTCGAGCCCGGTGCCCCCCGGCATCGCCGCGGTCACCGCCATCACCCGCTGGTCGGCCTCGGCCTCCTGGATCAGCGCCTGGGCGAAGGTGCCGGTGTAGCTGGGCGCCTGCGGGGTCGGCTTGGCCTGCTTGCCGGTGACCACGTCGAACTTGGCGACCCCGTGGTACTTGTCCGCCGCCCCCTCGGCCGGCTCGTAGCCCTTGCCCTTCTGCGTCACGCAGTGGACCAGGATCGGGCCGTCGCTGTCGGTATCCCGGACGTTGCGCAGCACCGGCAACAGGTGGTCGAGGTTGTGGCCGTCGATCGGGCCGACGTAGTAGAAGCCCATCTCCTCGAACAGCGTGCCGCCGGTGAACAGGCCGCGGGTGTACTCCTCGGCCCGCCGGGCGGCCTCGCGCACCGGGCGCGGGAACTGGTGCGACAGGTCGCGCATCGCCCCGCGCACCGAGCGGTAGCGCGCGACGACAGGATGCGCGAGAGGTACGCGCTCATCGCGCCCACCGGCGGGGCGATCGACATGTCGTTGTCGTTCAGGATCACGATCAGCCGGCTGTTCATGGCGCCGGCGTTGTTCATCGCCTCGTAGGCCATGCCGGCCGACATCGCGCCGTCGCCGATCACCGCGACCACGTGGTTGTCCTGCCCCTTGCGGTCGCGCGCCACCGCGTAGCCGAGCCCGGCCGAGATCGAGGTCGAGGAGTGCGCCGCGCCGAACGGGTCGTAGTCACTCTCCGCCCGGCTGGTGAAGCCGGAGAGGCCGCCGCCCTGGCGCAGGGTCGTCATGCGATCGCGCCGGCCGGTCAGGATCTTGTGCGGGTAGCACTGGTGGGAAACGTCCCAGATCAGCTTGTCCGCCGGGGTGTCGAAGACGTAGTGGATCGCCGTCGTCAGCTCGACCACGCCCAGCCCGGCGCCCAGATGGCCGCCGGTCTCCGCGACCTTGTCGATCGTGTCCAGGCGCAGCTCGTCGGCCAGCTGGCGCAGCTGCCCGTCGTTCAGCCGGCGCAGGTCCGCTGGCTCCTGAACGGTGTCGAGCAGCGGGGTCTTGGTGTCGTTACGCAAACAAGCTCTCCCTCGCGAACGGGCGCTGCGGCGCGGTTTCACCCGCACCCACCCGTCTGACCTAAGGCTATGACCGCCGGTTGACCACAAACTGCGCCGTGTGCCGCAGCAGATCGGCCTTTTCGCCGAAACGGTCCAGGTGGCCGCAGGCGGAATCGACCAGTTCCTCCGCCCGGATGCGGGCGCGCTTCTGGCCCATCAGGCCGACGAAGGTCGCCTTGCCGGCGAGCGCGTCCTGACCGGTCGGCTTGCCCGCCTGCTCGGTCGACGCCTCGACGTCCAACAGGTCGTCGGCGATCTGGAACGCGAGCCCCAGGTCGCGGGCGTAGGCGCGCAGCGCGGCCCGGGACTCCGGATCGGCGCCGCCCAGGATCGCGCCCGCCTCGCAGGCGAACTCGATCAGCGCGCCGGTCTTCATCCGCTGCAGTTCGGTGATGCCGTCCAGGTCGAGCTCGGAGCGCTCGTCGGACATGTCGACCTGCTGGCCGCCGACCATGCCGCGCGCGCCCGCCGCCTCGGCGAGTCCGCGGGTCAGCTCGCCGCGGATCTGGGCGTCCTTGTGGGTCGCGGGCTCGCTCAGGATGGCGAAGGCTTCGGTCAACAGGCCGTCGCCCGCCAGGATCGCGGTCGCGCCGTCGAACTTGCGGTGGACCGTCGGCTGGCCGCGGCGCAGGTCGCTATTGTCCATCGCCGGCAGGTCGTCGTGCACCAGGGAATAGCAGTGCACCATCTCGACCGCCGCGGCGACCCGGAGCGCGCGCGGATCGCGCACGTCGAACAGCCGGGCGCTCGCGACCGTGAGGAAGGGCCGCAGGCGCTTGCCGCCGCCCAGGCACGCGTAGCGCATCGCCTCGACGACCCGGCCGCGGGGACCGCCGGCCTGCGGCAGCAGCTCGTCCAGCTGGCGGGTGACGGCCGCGGCGGTGCTTTTGAGCGATTCGCTGAGGTCGGTCACGGCCGGGCGCGCCTACTCGACGTCCAGCGGTTCGGTCGACACCTCGCCGCCGCTGCCGTCGGAGCCGGCCCCGGAAACCCGGATCTTCTCGATCTTGGCCTCGGCTTCCTTCAGCTTCTGCTCGCAGTGGCGCTTCAGGTGGGCGCCGCGCTCGTAGGCCTGGATCGCCTCGTCGAGCTTGCCCTCGCCCTTCTCCAGGCGCTCGACGATCTGCTTCAGCTCCGCGAGCGCGTCCTCGAAGCTCATCTGCTGGACGTCCTGCGGCGGCCCGCCCTGACTGGCGTCGTCGCCGCCGGCCTGCTTGTTCTGCTGCGCCATGTCGACCGAAACCCGTCTTGAAGCTGGCGTGGATCGAACGGACCCGGCCCATGCCGTGGGACCGCGTGGGCGCGGACTGTAGACGCGCGCCCCGGTGGCGGCAAGCGCGCGGGCGGTGGCTGGGGATCGAGGTGGCTTCGGGCGAACCCCCTCTCCCTTGAGGGGAGAGGGAGGGGCCCGCGCCGCACAGCGGCGTGGGAGGGTGAGGGTGGGACTCCCCAGCGCAGGGCGAGGAGTCCCACCCTCACCTATCCTCTCCCCTCAAGGGAGAGGGACCCGCCGAAGCGCCCGCCGGACTCGCGTACGGTCCGTGTCACCGACAGCGCGTAGGGTAGGTTCGCGAAGCAACCCACCGAACGGCGGTAGCGTCGCAAACACCGGATGGTGGGTTGCCGCTACGCGGCGAACCCACCCTACAGGTTACGACATAAGGAACCTACAGGCTCGCCCTACCCCGCCATCAACGCCTTGACGTGCGCCGCCGCGCTGGCGGCCATGGAGTCCGGCTCGTAGCCGCCTTCCATCACCGAGACGATCTTGCCGCCGTTGGCCGAGCGGGCGACCTTCATGATCTGCTCGGTGATCCAGGTGAAGTCGTCCTCCTCCAGGCACAGCGCGGCCAGCGGGTCCTTCACGTGGGCGTCGAAGCCGGCGGAGATCAGGATCAGGTCGGGCTGGAACTTGGCGAGCTGCGGCAGCACGATGTCGGAGCAGGCCTGCCGGAAACCCTCCGACCCGGTCATCGCCGGCAGCGGCGCGTTGACGATGTTGTTGGCGCAGCCGCGATCGCCCGCCTTGCCGGTGCCGGGATAGATCCCCCACTGGTGGGTCGAAGCCAGCCACAGGTCCGGGTCGTCCCAGAAGATGTCCTGCGTGCCGTTGCCGTGGTGGACGTCGAAGTCGACCACCGCGATCCGGTGCTGGCTGTGCACCGCGCGGGCGTGCAGCGCGCCGATCGCGACGTTGGAGAACAGGCAGAAGCCCATCGAGCGCGCGCGCTCGGCGTGGTGGCCCGGCGGGCGGATCGCGCAGAAGGCGTTGTCGCAGTCACCCGTCACGACCGCGTCGACGGCCGCGCAGACGCCGCCCACCGCCCGCAAGGCCGCGTCCCAGGAGCCGGGCGAGACGTTGGTGTCGGCGTCGATCGGCGCCATGCCCTCGTCCGGGATCAGGGCTTGCATGTTGTCGATGTACTTCTGCGGGTGCACCCGGGCGACCTGCTCGGTCGTGCCCATCGGGCACTCGTGCCGGTCCAGATCGGCGAACGCCTCGCCCTCCAGCGCCTTCAAAACGGCCTTCAGGCGCGAGGGATGCTCCGGGTGCATCCGGCCCGGGTCGTGGTTGAAGCAGTCGGTGTGCCAGTACAGCCGTGTGGTCATCGCGTGTGCCCTGTCGCCTCCCCGTGACGGCGTCGGTTGCCCGCGCTTGGGCGTGCTGCCGCGCGCCTGTTGTGAGCGTCTCGCCCGCGTGCACCGCACGCAAGCGGCCGATTGCCGCGGACACGCCTGAGGTGTGGCCCGCGCCGCGCGACACGGACGCCTTCGCGTGAGCGTAAGCCGAGCGTACCGCCGGGTCGATGTCAACGCGCGGCCACGGTCGCCAATCCGTAATAGGTTCAAAATTGCTTTTATTATAGACTGCGCTATCTAACGGTCTTGCGTCGGCCGCCCGGCCTTGTCGTGCCCTGTGGCGCCCGGCCGCGCTTTAACCTGGGAGACGTCCCCTGCTTCGAAGATTGGTTGCGTTCCGGCCGCGACAGCTGAGTGCACGCGCGCTCACCCTGGGCGCGTTCGCTCTGGGCGCGTTCGTGGGCCTCGCGCTCGCCCTGCCGTTATCGCCGGCGATGGCGCAGGGCGGGCCGGCGGGGGTGCACGTCGACGCGGTGCGCGAGGTGCCGCTGGCCCAGACCGCCCCGGTGATCGGCCGGCTGGTCGCGACCCGCGCCGGCGACGTCGCCGCCCGCGTGGCGGCGCCGATCGACAGCTACCTGGTGGAGGTCGGCGACACGGTCGACCGGGGCCAGCCGGTTGCCCTGCTCGACGACGCGGTGCTGGCGGCCCGCCGCGACCAGGCACGCGCCGCGCTCGCCCAGGCGCGGGCGGAGCTGAGCAGCCGGCAGGAGCAGCTGGCGCTGGCCGAACAGGGCCTGGCGCGCCTGCAGGGTCTGCAGGGCTCCGCCGCGTTCAGCCAGGGCCGCTTCGACGACCAGCGCCAGGCGGCCGCGATCGCACGCGCGGACCTGGCCGCGGCCCGGGCGGCGATCGGCCGGGCGCAGGCGGACTACGAGCTGGCCCGCATCCAGGCCGAGCGGACCGAGGTCACCGCGCCCTACGCCGGGACGGTGGTCGCGCGCTATCTGGAGGCCGGCGCCTACGCCCAGAGCGGGCAGCCGCTGGTGCGCCTGGTCTCCGAGGAAGCCCTGGAGATCGAGGCGGACGTGCCGGCGCGTCGTCTGGCCGGACTCAACCCCGGCACCGAGCTTAGCTTCACCTTCGGCGAGACGGTCAACGACGCCCGGACCCGGCCGGCGCGCGTGCGCGCGATCCTGCCGGAGGAGAACCCGAACACGCGCACCCGCACCGTGCGCTTCGTACCCCAATTCACGCCCGACGACACCCGCCTGGCGAGCGGCCAGTCGGTCACCGTGCAGGTGCCGGTGGGCGCGCGGCGCGACGTGCTGTCGGTGCACAAGGACGCGATCGTGCGCCAGGGCGATCAGGCGGTCGTCTACCTGTTCAACGACGGCAAGGCAGCAGTGCGGCCGGTGCAGCTGGGCGTCGAGGTCGGGCCCCGCTTCGAGGTGATCGAGGGCCTGAGCCCAGGCGACTTGACGGTGGTGCGCGGCAACGAACGGCTGCGGCCCGGCCAGCCGCTCAACATCGAAAAGCGCCTGGGCCCGCAAACCGCCGTCGATCCCGGCGCCGAGCCGGGCGCGCCGGCGGGCGACGGATCGTAACCGGCCATGAACCCGATCCGTCTGGCGATCGAACGGCCGATCGCCGTCATCGCGGCCGTTTTGATGGTGGTCATGTTCGGCCTGGTCGCGCTCAAGGCGACCCCCGTCCAGCTCGCCCCCGACGTGCGCCAGCCGGTGATCACGGTGGAGACGCTCTGGCCCGGCGCCGCGCCGGCGGAGGTCGAGCGCGAGATCGTTACCCGCCAGGAAGACGCGCTGAAGGGCCTGCAGGGCCTGGAACGCCTGACTGGCATGGCGCAAACCGGCAAGGCGGAGGTCGAGCTGGAGTTCGGTGTGGGCACCGACATGAGCCAGTCGCTGCTGCTGGTGGCGAACCGCCTGGACCGTGTCTCCGGCTATCCGGCCGAGGTGGTGGAGCCCACGCTCGACACCTCCGGGGCCAGCGACAGCGCGATCGCGTGGTTCATCTTCACGCCGCTCGCCGGCAACGACCGGCCGATGCACCAGTACGGCGACTTCGTCGAGGACGTGGTGCAGGAGCGCCTGGAGCGGGTCGACGGGATCGCCCGGATCAACGTCTTCGGCGGCAGCGAACGCCAGCTGGAGGTGATCGTCCGGCCGGATCTGATGGCGCGCTACGGCCTGACCGTAAGCCAGGTCGTGGGCGCCCTGCGCGAGGCCAACGTCGCCGTCTCCGCGGGCGACGTGAAGGAGGGCAAGCGCCGCTACGTCGTGCGCTCCGAGGGCGAACTGGACAGCGTCGCGTCGGTCGAGGCGGTGGTGCTGCGCGCGGCCGGGGCGCCCGGCGCGGCCGGCGCGTCGACGGGTGGCCTCGGCCGGGTCACGGTGGCCGACATCGCCGACGTGCGCTTCGGCTACAAGGAGCCGAGCGCGCGCATCCGCTTCAACGGCGAGAGCGCGCTCGCCATGAACGCGGTGCGCGAGACCGGCGCGAACGTGATCGAGACGATGGCCGGCGTGCGCGCCGCGCTCCAGGAACTGAACCGCGGGCCGATCCCGGGCGTCGGTCTCAGCCTCACCCAGGTCTACGACGAGACGGTCTACATCGAGTCCGCGATCGGGCTGGTGAACCAGAACATCTACGTCGGCGGCGCGTTCGCGGCGGTGCTGCTGCTCTTGTTCCTGCGCTCGGTGCGCGCCTCGCTCGTCGTCTCGCTGGCGATCCCGGTGTCGGTGATCGGCGCGTTCGTCGCGATGGCCGCGCTTGGGCGGACGATCAACGTGATCTCGCTCGCCGGGCTGGCGTTCGCCATCGGCATGGTGGTGGACGCCGCGATCGTCGTGCTGGAGAACATCTACCGCTTGCGCGAGAAGGGCTATTCCGCCCGCCACGCGGCCTACGAGGGCGCGAGCCAGGTCTGGGGCGCGATCCTGGTGTCCGCGCTCACCACGGTCATGGTGTTCATCCCGATCCTGACCATGCAGCTGGAAGTCGGCCAGCTGTTCCGCGACATCGCGGTCGCGATCTCGTTCGCCGTCACGCTCTCGCTGATCGTGGCGATCACGGTGATCCCGGCGCTCGCCCAGCGGCTGCTCGGTTTCGGCGATCCCGAGGAGCACCTGGGCCGCAAGCCGGCAAGCCTGACCCGCGCGCGCATCCCCGTGATCGATCCGGCGGCGGAAGCGGTGGTGCGGGCGATCATGGGCGTCCAGCGGCTGCTGGTGAAAAGCCGTATCGCCTCCGCCGGCACGGTGGCGGCGGTGACGCTGGCGGCCGCCGCGGCCGTCTGGCTGCTGCTGCCCAAGCTGGAGTACCTGCCGGAGGGCAACCGCAACCTGGTGCTGGGCGTGATCATCCCGCCGCCCGGCTACAACCTTGACACCACCTTCGAGATCGCCCGCGAGATCGAGGAGGAGGTGCGCCACCTCTGGGTCTCCGAAACCGGGCCGGAAGCCGAACCCGGCGGGCCGCCCAAGATCTCCCGCTTCTTCTTCGTCGCCACCCGCGCCCAGACCTTCGTCGGCGCGGCGGCGCAGCAGGAACAGCGCGTGGGCGAGCTGATCCCGGTGCTGCGCGATCCAGTGTTCCAGGAGCCCGGCACCTTCGGCTTCATCAACCAGCCGTCGATCTTCGGCCGGGGCATCGGCGGCGGGCGCAAGATCGAGCTCGACATCTCCGGGCCCGACCTGCCGGCGATTCTGGAAACCGCCCAGCGCGCCTTCGGCAAGGTCACGCAGGTGCTGCCTTTCTCCGAAGGCAACCAGCTGCGCCCGAACCCGGGCCTGGAGCTGGGCGCGCCCGAGTTGCGCGTGATCCCGGACCGGGTGCGCCTGGCGGACGCGGGCGTGAGCGCGCGCGAGCTCGCCGACAGCGTGGATGCCTTCAACGACGGCCTGCGGGTGGAGGAAGTCACGATCGGCACCCGGCGCACCGACCTGATGCTCAAGGGGCCGAGCGACGACGTCACCTCGACCCAGGGGATCGGCGACCTGCCGGTGGTGACGCGCGGCGGCCAGATCCTGCCGGTGGACAGCCTGGGTCAGGTCATCCACACCGCCGGCCCGACCGAGATCCGCCACCGCGAGCGCCAGCGCACCGTGACGCTGGAGGTCCGCCCGGCCGCCCAGCTGCCGCTGGAGGCCGCGGCCGACCTGCTGCGCAGCGAGGTGATCCAGCCGCTGCGGGCGGAGGGCCTGCCGCAAGGCGTGACGCTGGCGATCTCCGGCACCGCCGACAAGCTGACCCAGACCTGGGAGGCGATGGTCTGGGACCTCCTGCTCGCGATCGCGATCGTCTATCTGGTGATGGCGGTGCTGTTCGAGAGCTTCGTCTATCCGCTGATCATGCTGCTCGCGGTGCCCTTGGCCGCGGCCGGCGGGATCGGCGGGCTGGCGGTCCTCAACCTGTTCACCTACCAGCCGCTCGACATGCTGACCCTGCTGGGGTTCGTGATCCTGATCGGGATCGTGGTGAACAACGCCATCCTGCTGGTGCACCAGACGCTCTACCTGATCCGCGAGATCGGCGAACGCCCCGCCCAGGCGATCGTGGACGCGACGCGCAACCGCATCCGCCCGATCTTCATGTCCACCCTCACCAGCGTGTTCGGCATGCTGCCGCTGGTGGTGTTCCCGGGCGCCGGCTCGGAGCTCTACCGCGGCCTGGGCTCGGTCGTGGTCGGCGGGCTGGCGCTCTCGGCCGTGCTCACCCTGCTGATCGTCCCGCCGATGATGACGCTCTTGGTGGAACCGCTGGAACGCCGCGCGCAGCAGCGCAAGACGGCGCGCGCCGAGGCGCCGGAGGGTGCGGCGCCGCAGCCTGGGGAGTAGGCCGGCGGCTGTAGGGCGCATCCGCGCAGCAAACCGCCAACGTACTGGCCGGCGACACGGTGCATTGCCGCTTACGCGGCGAATGCACCCTACAAGACGGTATGCACGGCTCTATCCCCTCTCCCTCGGCCGAGACTTTTGCACGGCTGTGGCGATACCCGTCAGTCGTGCTTCGACACGCCGACCTCCGGTCGGCTGCTCAGCATGAAGCTGAAATATGTATTTGAAAAACCTACAACTTCATCCTGAGCAGGCGGGCGCAGCCAGCCGTGTCGAAGGATGCTCGACGGGTGCTTAAGCAGCGGTGCAAAAGTCTCCCTGACGGGATAGGGGACCCGCCGAGGCGCCGCGGTTGCACCGCGCCGGTCAACTCGGCTTCTCCGCCGTCGCGATCACGTAGTCCAGGCCGCTGTAGGCGAGCTCCGGCGGCACCGATAGGGCCGCCCGGGCGGCGAGGCGCGCGGGGGTCGGCAGGTCGGGGAACAGCTCGGACCGGCCGGCCAGATGCCGGTGCAGCGGGGCGTAGACCCGGTCGCGGATCGAGGTGATGCGCACGTTCTCGAAGCCGGCGGCTTCAAGCTGGCGGGCGTAGGCCGGCGGGCGCACGGCGTTCGCCTCCGGGATGTTCCAGGTGCGCGCGGTCGCCCGCCAGGTCAGTTGCTGCACGGCGCGGCGCAGCGGGTCCGCGGCCGGCTCGGCCGGCAGGATGTCGGCGGTCGCCAGACGGCCGCCGGGTTTGAGCACCCGGAACGCCTCGTGGAAGAAGTCGTCGCGGGTGTCGAAGTGGAAGGCGCTTTCCAGCGCCAGCACCTTGTCGAAGGTGGCGTCGTCCACCGGCATGTCGGTCGCCGAGCCCTGGCGCAGGTCGATCCGGTCCGACAGCCCCTGCTCATCCATCCGGTCGCGCGCGGTCTCGACCTGGCTTTCGGTGATGTTGAGGCCGACGATCGCCGCCGGGTCGAACGCGCGCAGCCATTCCGCGTCCTGGTCGCCGAAGCCGTAGCCGACGTCGAGCGCGCGGTCCCCGGGTTTGAGGCCCGCGGCCTTGCCCAGGAGGTGGACGAGCGCGGTGCTGGCGGCGTCCACGCTGTCCACGTCGTCGCGCCAGAAGCCGAGGTTGAGGTAGAGGCCGGTCTCGCTCAGCGCGTTGGTGGCGATCGTCTCGTAGATCTCCGCCACGCTGGTGCGGTTGCGCGGGTCCAGCATCCAGCGCGCGAAATCGCGGGTGCGCGGTTGGGCGGGGTCGGCGGTCATGGCGGGTGGCCTCGGTCGGTGAGCGTAAGCAGGGCGCGGCGGCGGGTCCCCTCGCCTCCCCGGGGAGGAGCGGGAACGCATCGCCTTCCTCTAACCTCTGCCGCGCCGGCCCGAGTTCAAGGCCGGGTGCCTTGATCGCCGGGCGCCCGGGGACCATCCTGCGCCATCGATGCAACGGGCCGGCGCAGTGAAACCGACCGGCCGGGCAAGAACGATCGCGACGACCACGGGGAGGACACGCTTCATGGCCAACGCGCGCCACATCCTGGCGATCGACCAGGGCACCACGTCGAGCCGCGCCATCCTGTTCGACGACCGCGGGCAGATGCTGGGCGACGCCCAGAAGGAGCTGCCGCAGCATTTCCCCAAGTCCGGCTGGGTCGAGCACGACGCCGAGAACATCTGGGCCGACACGCTGGAGACCGCGCGGGGCGCGATCGACAAGGCGGGGCTGAGCGCGCAAGACGTCGCCGCGATCGGCATCACCAACCAGCGCGAGACGGCCGTGATCTGGGACCGGGAGACCGGCGAGCCGATCCACCGCGCGATCTGCTGGCAGGACCGCCGCGGCGCGCCGCTGTGCGACAAGCTGCGCCACGGCGGGCACGAGCGGCTGATCCAGTACCGCACCGGGCTGATCGTCGACCCCTATTTCTCCGCCTCCAAGATCGTCTGGCTGTTGGAGAACGTGCCGGGCGCGAAGGAGAAGGCTCAGGCCGGCAAGCTCGCCTTCGGCACGGTGGATTCCTTCCTGCTGTGGCGGCTCACCGGCGGGCGCGTGCACGCGACCGACGCCACCAACGCCAGCCGCACCATGCTCTACGACATCCGCCACGGGCGCTGGGACGACGAGCTGCTGGCGCTGCTCGACGTGCCCAAGGCGATCCTGCCGGAGGTCTGGTCGTGCGACGCCGAGTTCGGCCACACCGAGACCGACCTCCTGGGCGCGTCGATCCCGGTATGCGGGATCGCCGGCGACCAGCAGGCGGCGATGGTCGGCCAGGCGTGCCTGGACGAGGGCATGATGAAGTCGACCTACGGCACCGGCTGTTTCGCCCTGGTCAACACCGGCCAGACCGCTCCGCAGAGCCGCAACCGCCTGCTGACCACGATCGCCTACCGGCTGGGCGGCACCACCACCTACGCGCTGGAGGGCTCGATCTTCGTCGCCGGGGCGGCCGTGCAGTGGCTGCGCGACGGCCTGAAGCTGCTGTCCAGCGCGCCCGAGACGGAAGAGCTGGCGAAGCAGGCCGACCCGGAGAGCCAGGTCTACATGGTGCCCGCCTTCGTCGGCCTGGGCGCGCCCTACTGGGACAGCGACGCGCGCGGGGCGATCCTGGGCCTGTCCCGCCAGTCCGGGCCGGCGGAGATCGCCGCGGCGACGCTGGACAGCGTCTGCTACCAGACCCGCGACCTGATGCAGGCGATGGAAGCCGACGGGGCGGAGACGCCGACGGCGCTGCGCGTCGACGGCGGGATGGTGGCCAACGACTGGCTGCTGCAGCGGCTGAGCGACATCCTGAACGTCTCGGTCGAGCGCCCGCAGGTGATCGAGACGACCGCGCTGGGGGCCGCCGCGCTCGCCGGCGCCACGACCGGCGTGATCGACGGCAAGAGCGGAATCCGGGAGATCTGGCAGGCCGACAAGCTGTTCGAGCCGCGGATGTCGGCGAGCGAGCGCGAGCGCCGCTACGCCGGCTGGCTGGACGCCGTCAGCCGGGTGCGCACCAGCCACTAAAAGCCGGGTGTGCGAACCGGCGCCTTCCCGACAAAACTGCTAATATCCTTATAGATAGTTGGAACAAGACGGAATCGCTTGCCCCTGTCCGATCGTTCGTTTGTCGAAAATTCGGGCCGGACGTATTTAACCTACGTTGGATGACGTCCGCCGAACGGCCCGATCCGGGTCCGGTTCCGGCGGGATCGACCGTCGTCACCGCGTGGGTCCGCGCCGGACCCAAGACCGCGCAGCCGGTCGCTCTTCCGCTTCCGGAAGGTCGGCTGGACCGCGCCCAAGCGACCGGGGTGCTCCGAGCGGGCCCCCAACGGTTGCCGAAGGATCGACAGATGGGCCAGACCGACCCGCATCGGCCGATACCGGCCGCCACAGACACCGACCCGCAGCCCCCAGCCCCGGCGGTCGCGCCGCGCGGCCGGCGGGTGTTCAACAGCCGCGCGTTCCGCCTGTCCCTGGGTGTCGCGCTGATCGCGCTCGCGGGCGTGCTGATCGTGCCGCGGGCGACCAGCTACACAGCCGAGGACGCGATCGTGCAGGGGCGCACCGCGATGCTGAGCACCCCGATCGAGGGCACGGTGGCGGCGCTGCCGCTGGCCCAGGGCGACAGCGTCGCCGCCGGCACCGCGCTTGCCTCGGTCGCCAATTCGCGCCTCGACCGCAGCTTCGTCAACGAGTTGCGGACCGAGCGCGACAGCCTGCTGCGCCGGATCGACGCGCTGGCACAGCAGAGCGCGGGCCTGGGTGACCTGCAGACCGATCTGAACGGCCGGGCGGACCAGTTGAAGGACGCCACCGCGCGCGCACTCTCGCGCGAAACCGCCGCGCGGCAGGCCGACCTGCGCGCCGTGCAGGCCGACATGAAGGCCGCCCGTCTGGCACTCGCGCGCACCGAGACTCTCGCTGCCAAACAGCTGACCCCGGTCAGCAAGCTGGACGCGGACCGCGCGCGGGTCGCCGTGCTGCAGGCCGATGCCGAGCGCATCCAGGCCGAACTCGAGCTGCTTGCCGAGGAGCAGCGCCAGGCGGCCGCCGGCATCTTCGTCGCCGACGGGCGCTACGGCGCGCCCTACGCGGAAATCCGGCGCGACGAGATTGCGATCACCCGCCTCGATATCGCAGCACGTGTGAGCGAGCAGGAAACTCGCGTCGCTCAGATCGAGCGGCAGATCGCCGAAGAAGAACGCCGTCTGGCAAAGGCCGGCAGCGCGCAGATCGTCTCCCCGCACGACGGCGTCGTCTGGCGCGTCCTCGTCGCGCCCGGCAGCGACCTGGTGATCGGTCAGGACGTCGCCGAAGTGCTGGACTGCCGCACCACCTTTCTGGAGGTCCTGGTCAGCGAGACGCGCTACAACGCCACACATGTGGGCGAGACGCTGAACTACCGCCTGGTCGGCGGCGACGACTTCCGCACGGCCACAGTGACCGCCCTGCGCGGCGCCAACGCGGTCGCCGCCGACCGCGGGCTGGCCGCCAACCTGACGGCGGCCCGCGACAGGCAGTTCCGCGTTTACGCCACCTTCGACGCCGACCCCGACGGGCCGACGGCCGCGTCCAACGCCGGCGGCTACTGCGACGTCGGCCGGCATGCGCAAGTGCGCTTCCCGACCGCGCTGGGCGAGGGCCTGCGCAACCCGCTCGCCATGCTGCAGGGCTTGTTCGAGTGAGCGGCGCCTGGGTCGACGCGCTGGCTGCCGTCAGCTGGGATGTCGCCATCTGGGCCCCGAGCTTGGCCGTCCTGGGCCTGTTCGTCGGACTTGCGCCCAGCCTGCCGAAAACGCGCGATTGGGCGCGCACGCTGATCGCGGTCGTGTTGGCAGCGGTCGCCGCGCGGTATCTGACCTGGCGCCTGAGCGACACCGTGCTCGCGTTCGACGGGACGCCCGTGGAGACGGTCTGGATCTGGGCGGTCTACGCGGTCGAACTGGTGGCCTTTGTCGAGGTCGCGGTGTTCCTGTTGATCATGTCCCGCGCCGAGCGCGGGCCGGGCCGGGCCGATGCCGCACAGGCCGCGCTCACCGCCCGCGGCGACTATCCCAGCGTCGACGTGCTGATCCCGACCTTCAACGAAGGACCGGAGGTCCTGGAGAAGTCGATCGTCGGCGCTCAGGCGATGACCTACCCGAATTTCCGCGTGCACGTGCTGGACGACGGCCGGCGCGACTGGCTGGCGGCGTTCTGCCGGGCGCGCGGGGTGAACTACATCGCCCGCACGGACAACGCGCACGCCAAGGCCGGCAACCTGAACAACGCGCTCGCCCATACCACCGGCGACCTGGTCGCGGTGTTCGACGCCGACTTCGTACCGCACCGCAGCTTCCTGACGCGCACGGTCGGCCTGTTCGCCGAACCCGATGTCGGCATCGTCCAGACCCCGCAGCACTTCTTTAACAAGGACCCGGTGCAGCTGAACCTGCAGGTCGCCAACGACCTGCCCGACGAGCAACGGCTGTTCTTCGACCAGATGGCGGCCAGCCGCGACGCCTGGGGCGTGGCGTTCTGCTGCGGCTCCTGCTCGGTGATGCGTCGCTCGGCTCTGGCGGCGATCGGCGGCGTGCCGACCGCCTCGATCACGGAGGATCTGCTGACCACGCTGGCGATGCGCCGGGCCGGCTTTCGCACCGTCTACCTGAACGAGAAACTGTCGCAGGGGCTCGCGGCGGAGAGTCTGGACGCCTTCTTCGTGCAGCGCGCGCGCTGGGCGCGCGGCGGTATTCAGACGATCTTTCTGAAGGACGGCCCACTCGGCCCCGGCCTGAGCTGGCTGGAGCGGCTGTTCTTTTTTCCCTGGAGTTGGGTCATCCAGTACGCGGTCCGGATGGCGGCGCTGCTGATCCCGGCGGTCTACCTCTGGACCGGTCTGGTGCCGCTCTACCTCGATAACCTAAGCGATCTGGTGTTCTTCCAACTGCCCACGCTGCTCGCCTATTTCCTCGGCATGCGCTGGTTCGTCGGCCGGACGTACGTGCCGCTCGTGTCGACGGCGGTGGGCACCTTCGGGACCTTCCGGCTGCTGCCAACCGTACTCGCCAGCCTGGTCAAGCCGTTCGGCCAGCCGTTCCGGGTCACGCCGAAAGGCGCCCTGAACAAGGCCGGCGTCGACTGGGGCACGTTCGCCGGCATCATGGCCGTGGCCGGCCTCACCGCGGGCGGCCTGGCGATCAACGCAATCCCGGGCCAGGGTCTGCTGAGCGACGAGCAGATCTTTCCCGTCGCAGCGGCCTGGGGGCTGGTGAACCTGAGCATGCTGCTGCTCGGGGCCTTGATCTGCTTCGACGCGCCGCGCCGGCGCAAGGAAGAGCGCTTCCGCCTCGACGCCCCAATCGAACTGGCGGTGCACGACACGGCGGGAAACGCCCCCCGCATCCTGCCCGGCACGTATCTCCGCGACCTGTCGGTCACCGGCGCGCGGATCGGGTTCAGCGCCGGCTGGGAACTCGCCGATGGCGCGCGCGTCACGCTGCGGTTGGCGGATTTGGACGGGTTCCTCGGCGCCCGTGTGGTCCGCGGCGGGGCGGCTACGGCGACGCTCGCCTTCGACAATATGGAGACGGCCACGCGCGACCAACTGATCGCCTTCCTGTTCGCCGGGCGCCTGCAGCCGGACGCCGGGCGTTCCGGGAAACCAAGCGGGCTGTGGCACGGGCTCTGGCGCCGTCTGACCGGGCCCGCGCCGGCTTGAGCCACGCCCGTGCCGGCCGGAAGCGCGCGGCGCGACCGGCATGGGAGCCCTTGGTACGAACACCCGGCGCGCCTACGTCGTTGATCGGATCGGGCGGACCCGGCCACGAGCGCGCGGACGGGCCCGCCCGGCAAGGACGCCACGAGGTCAAGGGAGGTCTTGAGCGATGAGCCTATCCAGTCTTGCCCGCGCGACGGTCCCCCTGGTCGCGCTCGCCAGCCTGGCGGCCGGTCCGGCCCTGGGACAGGACTACGGCCCCGGCGACACCAAAACGACCAAGGTCGGCTGCACCTCGCCGGAGCCGTATGTCGAATTCGAGGAGGTCTACGGCGAGGACGGCCGCATAGCGGCCTACAAGGTGCTCTCGCGGTCCGACGCCTGCCAGGTCCTAGAGCAGCCGACCAACGTCAAGCTTCAGGAATCGGTCGCCAGCTTCGACTTCGGCTGGGGCACCGGCGAAGTCTGGCGGGTCACCAAGGTGAACAAGAACGTCGAGGCGCCGGACGAGATGTTCATCCGCATCCGCGAATGACCGCGCGTTCTTCCCCCTCGCGGTTGGGGGCCGCGGTCAGGTGAACGGGAACATCACGGCGCGCATGCCCGTGGTGACCACCTTCTTCGCCGGCCGGGCGTTGCCCCGACGGGCGGCGCTGCCTTCCAGGTCGCAGGCGCTGCCGCAGTTCGGGCAGGTCAAAACCGACAGATCGTGATCGGCCCCGGTTACCGGGAGGTCGGTGTCGCATTCCTGACAGCGATAGCGAAGCGGGCTTTTCGCCTGGGTCCACATGCCGCTGCTCTCGACGGGTCTCACGTTGGACGGGACTGTGGATGTGATACCTGACGTGCGGCATCCGGGCCAGCCCGTTCGCCGACGCCGGACGTTGGTGCGAGAACGACTTGCGTCCTAGAGCGACATGCTCGAAGGCCGAACCGGCCTCGGGCATGTCGCTAGCTTCTGAAGAGAGGGCGAATTCAGCTAAGGCGATTCCACCTTGTCAGCATATTGCTAGCCGTGCGGCTGGGATGTTTGAAGTGGCGCGATTTAATCCTTTCGGTTGCGAACCATGAGTGAGTACACTCCAGCCATGATCGTGATCGACAGGCAATTGCCGGCCGCCGCTTGGACCCCGCACGATGGGTGAGCTGCAGGACACCGGGCTGGAGCTACGCCACGACGACCATCGGGCGCTGTACGACTATTGGCGCGCCCGGCGGCGCAGCGGCCGCCTGCCCGCCCGGGCCGATGTCAATCCCGCGGACCTGCGGCATTTGCTGCCGCGTCTCGCGCTGATCGACGTGCTGCGGGAAGACGACGGTCTGGCCTTCCGCTATCGCCTGACCGGAACCGAAATCGTCAACCGCGCGGGCCGCGACCCGACCGGCAAGCGCTTCGACGAACTGTACCGCGGCGACTATCTGCAGACCGCCCACGCCACCTATCAACGGGTGGTGGAGACCGGCCAGCCGCACACCTCCGACCGGGTCTATCCGCTGGTCCCGGGCCGGGAGTACATGAGCTACGACCGGCTGCTGTTGCCGCTCGCCAGCGACGGCGTCACCGTCAACATGGTCATGCTGCTGATCGTGATCCTGAACCATCGCAGCATCGACCCGAGTTGGCCGAGCTAGGGGAAAACGCTGCAACGTGGAATCACGTTTCAGCTGAATCTTGCCCGCGCTTCAAGAAGTTAGAGTGATCGGGCGCAACCGACTGTCGGTTCCAGCGATCCTTCGCCGGTTGTCACACAGCGCTGACGCGCGCGCGTCGATACGACATGTCAGGCTTGGCGCTAGAGTTCAAACGTGGAATCACGTTTCAGCTGAATCTTGCCCGCTCTTCAATAAGTTAGAGCAGGAGCCGGTACCTTGAGCAAAACCCCGGGCACGCGGCAGGCCGGGGTCCGACGCCGTCCAATCGGTAGTTGTCGATGTATTGGGGCGGTCTCGGCTCAGGTCGGCGCCCGGACTCGGATGAGGTCGGGCAGCGGCGGGACGTCCGGGGCATCCGGGATCGCGAGGCGGTCGCCGAGGTAATTCCAGAACGATACGTCGAGCTTGTCGCAGGTGTTCATCAGGCCGAGGAAACCGTCCCGGCAGTCGCGTCCGCGATCGCTGACGGTGCCGCCGGAGAGTTCGCGCCTGGTCACCTGGCAGCGGATGTCGCGCTCCGAGCCGTTGGTGTGCAACGGGATCTCCGGCCGGTCCAGGACGGTGAGCAGTTCGTTCTTGCGCGCGTGCAGTCGGCGCAGCAGTCGGTCCAGCGGGGCGAGCCCGGTGCGCCGCTTGAACACCCGGTCGAACCGCCGCTTCAGCTCCGCCTTCCGCCGGGCGGTGGGCGCCTCGGCGTAGAGCTTGAGATCGGCGTAGAGCCACCAGATCAGGCGGCGGATCCAGTCGACGGCCTTGCGCTGGGCGGCGTTGAAGGTGTCCAGACCGTTGACCAGACGCTCGGTATGGACCCAGCAGAGCGCGTGGTTGCCGACCCGGAACTGACCGGCGTCATCCGAGAGGACCACAGCGTCCAGCAGCAGGCCGTGCTCGATGACCGCGCCCAGAGCGCGCCCTCGGTGGCGATGCGCACCGGATCGGGCTGCACGCGCGCCTGGTCCAGGCCGAGCGCGCTCAGGTGCGCCTGCCAGCTCGCTGCGTCGCAGAAATGCGTCGGCCCCTCGGCGAGCCGGGCGATCACGCCCTCTGACAGGTTGCGCCCGCGCATGTAGGCGAGCGCCTCGGCGTTGATGACGTAGTCCGTGTGCCCGGCGCGCAGGAGCTCCAGGAAGTTTTTCCGGCTCTTGGAGAAGCGCGTCAGGAAAGCCGTAAAGCGATCGTCGCCGATCTGGGTGCAGTAGCCGTTGCGCGCCTGGTGCCGGGCGCCCGTGTCGTCGACGCTGATCCACGAGGCCGTCGCCAGCCCGGCGTGCAGCACGTCCTGAGCTTCGTTGAGGAACGTCTCAGCATTCGTATCGTCGAGCAGGCGGCGCACCTGTCGGCGGTCGATGTCGATGCCCAGATCGCGCAGCTGCGTGGTGAGCCGCGGGATGGTCATCTGCCCGCGATGGTACAGCGCCACGACCAGCCGGCGCAGATCGCCGCCGTAGTGCCCCTGGACGTGACCCGGCAGGTCCGCCGTTACCGTACGCCCGTCGGGGGTGAGCCAGCGCTCGCGGCGATACCGCACGGTGCGCGCCCGGATCACCAGCTCCTGGACGACGTGATCCTGGTAGCCCTTGAACCGCGACCCGTTGGGCAAGCCCGCCGGCTGCAGGTGGCGGTCCTCGTCGATGGTCAGGCGGCTGCGCTTGCTGCCGCGCCCGGGCTTCTTGCTCTTGGCCTTCGCTTTCGACGCGCCGCGGCTTTGCGCCTTCTCCGCCATGCCGCTCGGCTTCACGTCGGGCCGCGGCGGCTTGCCCTTCAACCGGGCGTTCTCGTCGCGCAACGCGGCGTTCTCGCGCTCCAGCGCGTTCACCCGCTCAAGGAGCGTCTGAACCAACTCCTTGAGGTCTTCGGGCGAAGCGTTGTCCAGATCTGGCGGGACGTCGGCCATACCCCGACGCAACCAGAGTAGAGTCCTGACGACAACCCATGGTGAGTCTCGTCTCGCGTCACGCCCGGGAAAATGCCCCAGTTACAGGAGCCGCGATGTTCCGCGTAGATCCCGCGACGTTCACCCGCCTCGCCGCCGCCCTCGCCGTAACCGGGCTGCTGGCCGGCTGCGCCGGCTACGCCGAGCCGGCCCGCGGGCCGGTCAACCAGGGCGTCACCAAACCCGAAGGCGGGCCGGTGCCGCCGGGGCACATGCCGCCGCCCGGCCAATGCCGGATCTGGTACAAGGGCAAGCCGCCCGGCCAGCAGCCGCCGCCCGGCGACTGCGCACGGCTGAGCGCCCAGGTGCCGCCGGGCGCCATCCTGGTCGGCCCGGGCGGCCGCTGACCCGGGATGACACGGCCGCCCGCAAAGCTCCGGCGGGACCGGTGGCGGACCGGGCCCGAAGGCGGACCGGACATGAAGGCGGACCGGGCATGAAGGCGGACCGGGCATGAAGGCACACGGGAACCGGGCCCGCGCTGACGGCGGGCCCGGTCGCGCCATGTGCGATCAGCCGTAGATGTCGTCGGTGATCGCGTCGTACCAGCCCTGGGCGTAGCGGGCTTCCTGGATCCGGGTGAACTCGTCCGCCTCCGACGGGCTCAGTCCGCCCGCCCCCTCGACGCCGGCGATCTTGCCGCCGTCGAAGCGGTACACGGCGGCGACGGAAATGCCGTAGGTGGGCGAGACCAGGCTGTAGCAGGTGTTGACCAGCTTGGCGTCCGGGACCGGCTGGCCGCGCAGCTGGTTGACGATCGCCGCGGCGACCATCTTGCCCTGGCTGTTGGCGGCGTGGCCGGACTTCGGCATCGCCCCGGCGATCGCGCTGTCGCCGATGACGTGGACGTTCGGCTGCCTGTCGGAAGCGAAGGTCTGCTGGTTGACCGGGCACCAGCCGGACGCGTCGGTCAGGCCCATTTCCTGAGCGATCCGGCCGGCGCGCTGCGGCGGGATGACGTTGAGCACGTCGGCCTCGTGCTTCTGGAAGCCCTCCTGGGTCAGCACCGTGCGGGTCTTGGGATCGACCTCGTAGAGCGCGCCGCCTTGCGAGCCCGGCACCCACTCGATCATGTCGCCGTACAACTCGCGCCAGCCCTGCTCGAACAGGCCCTGCTTGGCGAAGCCGTCCTTGGGATCGAGCGCGAGCACCTTGGACTTGGGCTTTTGCTGCTTCAGGTAGTGGGCGATCAGGCCGATCCGCTCGTAGGGGCCGGGCGGGCAGCGGAACGGGTTCGGCGGCGCGCAGATCACGACCAGGCCGCCGTCGTCCATCGCCTCAAGCTGGCTGCGCAGGATCCGGTACTGTTCGCCGCCCTGCCAGGCGTGCGGGATTTGCTCGGCGTCGTCCGGCCCCATGCCCTCGACCCGGTCCCAGGCGAGCTCGATCCCGGGCGAGACCACCAGGCGGTCGAACGCCAGGCGGGAACCGCCGGCCAGTTCGGCCGTGCCCGCGTCGGCGTCCCAGCCGGTGACGCGGTCCTGCACGACCTCGACACCGTGTTTGTCGCGCAGCGCATCGAAGGTCTGCCGGGTCTTCGACAGCGGCCGGATCCCGGCCAGGTGCCAGTTGGCCCCGAAACAGGAATAGTATGCCGACTTCGGCTCAACCAGCGTGACCCGCAGGCTGGGGTCGAACAGCCGCAGGTACTTGGCGGCCGTGGCCCCGCCGGGCCCGCCGCCGACCACAACGACGCGCGCGCCGCTGGCGGCCGCGGCCTTGCGCGGCGCAAGCCCGCCGAGTGCGAGCGCTGACGCCCGCGGCCGCCCCGGCGCGGACCACGTCGCCGGCGGCGCCAGCCGGCGGACGCGCGCCGGCGTATTCCGAGTTTGATCGCCCATCAGCGCGTCCTCCGGCTCAGTTGGAAAGGTTGGCGATGTACTGCGCGATCGCCTCGATCTCGTCCGCGGTGTAGGCCGCCGCGTGGCGGTTCATCACCGTGGCGTCCGGATCGCCGTCGTTCTTGTAGGTCATCAGCTTGTTGGCGATGCCCTCCGCCGTCAGGTCACTGATCGCGGGCATATGGCCCGGCCCCTGACCTTGCGCGCCGTGGCAGGCGAGGCAGCTTTTCGCCATCACCTCGATCCGGCTGACGCCCTCCTCGCCGACGGCGTGACCCGCCGACAGACCCAGCCCGGCCGCGATCACCGCGGCCGCGGCTCCAACCCGTCCTCTCATCTGCAACCTCCCCGTTGATCGCCGGTCCCGGCAGCAAGCTGCACCGGGCCGCGTTTTTATCCGGGCCGGTCGCGCCGTCCCGGTCTGCTCACGATACCGCGATTTTGAGGAAATGGAATACGACAACCCGACCGGCGGACGTCTTTCGACCAGCACGCTCCCCGGCCGGTTGCATGCAGCGCTCGGTCCCGATCGGGCTGGCCGGTTACGCCGGTCGTTTCAGCCAGCTCTCGACGTCCCGCTCGGCAGGTGACCGCAAACACAAGGCTCCCGCCACGCGACGCGGCGGGAGTCGGGCTTCAGGATTTGGCAACGGGAGGGTCAGGCCGACTGCGGTTACAGCCGGTCAAGCCAGCCTGTCAGGGCAACAAGCGCGAAAAGCAACGCCCCATCCAGTTGAATTGACCCTGTCGTTAACCGGTTAGACCGCCGGCTCGCCCGCGTTCATCGCCTTGCGCAGATCGCGGAGCGCGGCGGACTCAAGCTGGCGCACCCGCTCCTTGGAGACGCCGAAGCGCTGGGCGAGCGCCTCCAGGGTCAGCGGCCGGTCGCTCAGATGCCGGTCGCGGATGATCTGCGCCTTGCGGTCGGGCAGCGTGCCCAGGGCCTGCATCAGCCGGCCGGTGTGGAAGCGGTTGTCGTGCGCCTCGGCGACCTGGTGCTCCGGCGAGGGGGCGGGATCGTGCAGCTGGTCGAGCCGGCTCTGCGTCCGGTCGCCGTCGTCGCCCGCCAGCGGCGCGTCGAGCGAGACGATGTTGCCCGCGCCCAGGAGCTGCTGGGCCATCAGCGCCACGCTTTCGTCGACGCCGTGGCGCTCGGCGACCGCCCGAGCGATCGCACCGCTGTCGCCGGCGTGCTCGGAGGTGCTGTCGCGCCCGGCTTCCTCCAGCATGCGCGAGAGCGCCTGCCGGGTGTTGCGCGGCACGCGCACGATCGGCTGGGTTTCGGTGGTGTAGCGGCGCAGCCGTTCGTGGATCCAGAAGCTGGCGTAGGTCGCCAGCCGCGTGCCGTGCTCCGGGTCGTAGCGACGGATCGCGTCGAGCAGGCCGAGCCGGGCTTCCTGCAGCAGGTCGTTGCGCTCGGCCGCGCCCTCGTAGCGCTTGGCGAGCTTGCGGCACAACGGCTCGAAGGCGCGCAGCAACCGGTCCAGCGCATCGCCGTCACCGGCTTCGCGCCAGGCGCCCAGCAGATCGCTCTCCTGGGCGGCGGTCAGCATGACGTTGCGCCCGCGCGGTGGTGTCTGCTGAATGATCTGCCCGTCCGGCATCTTGCGCGGCCTCCGGAGCCTTGGGTTGTCGCCGGCCGGCGCGCCTGCGGGCCGGCCGACGGTCGGATCGCTGTGTCGGGGTCCCTGATCCGGGTTGGGGAGCTGTGTGCGCACCGGCTCTATCCTTTGCGGTGTCCGCGTAACGCGGGGGCTCAGGTCCCGCCGCCGGCGCGCTTGGCGAGCGCGACCAGCGGCGGTTCCGCCCGAACCCGCGCACCTGGCCTCGGCGCGGGCAGCTCGTAGGCGGCGCCGTCCGGGGCGACCAGCACGCGCACGGCGTGCTGGCGGTAGGTCACGGTGATCCGCCAGTAGCCGGCGTCCGCGCCCTCGCCGCGCTCGACCCGGCTGTAGACGATGCCCCGGCGCATCTCGGCCTTGAGCTTCGCCACCGACAGGCCGAGCCGCGGGGCCAGTATCTGCGCGTCCACCGTCAGGTCGCCGTCCTCGCCGCGCCCGGTCACGCTGCCGTCCGGCAGGCGGGTCATGACGCCCGCCCGCCAGGCGCGGCCTGGGCCGCCTGCACCTCGGGACGCGGCTGGTACGAGACGCACAGGCAGTCGAGGTCGCCCGCGCCGAGCGCGCAGCCGCTCTGGCAGCAGTAGCCGCCGCCCGCGCCGTCGGCATCGCTCAGATAGCGGCAGGTCTGGCAGGTGCCGAAGCCGCTGTCCGGGTCCTGCGCCGACAGCGCGCCGTTCAGCGACATCGCGGCATCCGCGAGCACGGCGCGCTTGTGATCGGGCAATTGCGTCAACGCGGCGACCAATCGGTCGCCCGGCGCCGCGGCCAGCTTGGCCCAGCCGGCGTCGGTCAGGTCGAGACGCACGGTCCGCCGGTCGGTGTCGGAGGGCGTGCGGGTGACGTAACCGGCGCGGACCAGCGCCTTCACCGTCTGCGAGACGGTGCCGCGCGTGGTCGCCTGGTACGCCGCCAGGGCCGACGCGGTCCGCGACATCGGGTTGGCACGCGCCAGATAGCGCAGCGCCGACAGCTGCGCGCCGGTCAGGCCGCCGTGCGCCCCGTCGGGCTCGCCCGCGCGGCCGAGGTGGCTCAGCAGTCCAGCAAGTGTCTCGGGCTGCATGCGCTTGCCTCCGTTCGATCGCCTCGACGTCGGAGCGCCTCAGAACGGGTCGCCTCCAGGTCAGCTTGCCTCGACCTCGGGTCTCTGCGGCTCGGAGTATCCGACTCGTGCGCTCAGGTTAATGATAGTGTTTTCAAACTATTTTGCCTAGGGGCGATCGAACGCGCGCGGGCGCCCGCCCGGCTCACATCGCCGTGAGCGCCGGGCGGACGCCCGGACAGCAACGGACGGCGCCAGGCGACGCCCGCCTATTCCGCGGCCTGACGCGGCGGCTGCCGGTTCACCATCGGCTCCTTGTGCACCTTGTTGGCGCCCAGGAGCCGCATCACCCACTTCTCGTAGAAGGGTTCGACGATGCCTTTCTTCAGCTTGCGCATGAAGTACCACTCGTAGGCAACCTTGGCGTAGTGCGCCCAGCGGCCCTCGACCGCCCAGTTCACGTTGCGCGGCGGGGTCTGCGGGATCGCCAGGATCGCAGCACCGCCGTTGCCGTAGTCGGCCAGGCAGAAGGCGTTCCAGGTGGCGACGTGGCTGGCGGGCTCCCCGGCCACCTCGTCGCGGATGTTGCGCGCGGCGGCGTTGGCCATCGTTTCGATCATGAAGCCGGTCTTGGGCACGCCGCAGGCGACCGGCGTCGCGTGCACCGGGGGGATCGCCACGCACACCCCGACCGCGTAGACGTTGGTGTAGGCCGGGTTGCGCTGGAAGTTGTCGACCGTGACGAACCGGCGCGCGTTGACCAGATCGCCGGTGCCCTCGAGCGCCGGCACCCCGCGGAACGGCGGCAGCATCATCGACATCGCCGCCGGCAGTTCGTGGCGTCGCTTGTCGTTGCCGTCCGCGTCGACCTCGACCGCGTACAGTCGGTCCTGGTCGATCCGTTCGGTCTTGGCGTTGGTGATCCAGGGGATGTCCCGGTCGCGCAGT
The DNA here is from genome assembly GCA_034521655.1 of Rhodovibrio sp. Lineage (GTDB taxonomy): Bacteria > Pseudomonadota > Alphaproteobacteria > Kiloniellales > Rhodovibrionaceae > Rhodovibrio. The sequence continues at coordinate 232,001 of JAXHMD010000040.1, read as the reverse complement.
TCGGCTTCCAGCATGCCCTTGGTGTCGCCGACGCCGTTCAGGCCCAGGTGGCCGATATAAGGCTCCGCGGTGACGAAGGTGATCGGCACCTTGTGGCGCAACTTGCGCCGGCGCAGTTCGCGGTCCAGGACGAAGGCGTACTCGTAGCCCGGGCCGAAGCAGCTCGCTCCCTGGGTCGCGCCCACCACGACCGGGCCCGGATTGCGGCACAGCGCCTCCAGCGCCTCGTACGCCTGCTGGCCGTGCGGCGTGGTGCAGACACTCTGGCTGTAGCCGTCGTGCGGGCCGCACCCGGGAATCTCGTCAAACGCCAGCTCCGGCCCGGTCGCGACCACGAGATAGTCGTAGTCGAGCATGCGCCCGTCGACCAGCTCGACCCGGTTGGCGTCGGGAAGCACCTGTTTCACGCCGGTCGGCACGAAGGCGATGCGGTGCTTTTCCAGATGCGGACGCAGCGGCACCTCGACCTTGTCCTGGGTGCGCCAGCCGACCGCCACCCAGGGGTTGCTGGGCGTGAACTGAAAGGTCTCGCGGTCGGAGACGAGCGTGATCTCGGCGTCGCGGCCGAGGTGATGGCGCAGTTCGTAGGCCATCGAAATGCCGCCGATACCGCCGCCCATGATCACCACGTGGGTCATCGTCTAGCCTCCCCAATGGTTTTCTCGTGGCGGGGCCGGCTTACCGGCCCCGGCCGCACGCCGCCCGGCCCGCGCGGCCGCCACCAGGGGTTTGGCCTCCTAAGGTCTCGACCGCCGCTGACGCAATATATTAGCTTTCTCTTAATTGACGGGCAAGGGGAAGGGCTCGCAACGCCTTAGACGCGTGCCGGTTGTAGGCCCTCAGCCACAGAAAGGCCGGGCGGATACCCCGGACCCGCCCGGCCGAATCGACGTCGTCAGTGCCGATCAAAGCTAGTAACGCGGCGTCGGGGTGACCCGCAGGATCTGCCCATCGCTGGCGTCGGTCAGCAGGTAGAGATCGCCGTCCGGCCCCTGGTCGACGGCCCGGATGCGCTGACGCAGGTCGCCCAGCATGCGTTCCTCGTGGACGATCTCGCCGTCTTCCACGTCCAGGCGCACCAGCATCCGGTACTTGAGCGCGCCGACGAACAGATCACCCTGCCAGGAAGGCACCTTGTCGCTGGTGTAGAAAGCCATCCCCGACGGCGCGATCGACGGGTCCCAGTAGTAGATCGGCTGCTCCAGACCGGCCTTGTGGGTCCCCTCGCCGAACTGGCCGCCGCCGTAGTCCTCGCCGTAGTGGATCACCGGCCAGCCGTAGTTCTTGCCGGCCTCGGGCACGTTGACCTCGTCGCCGCCCTGGGCGGCGTGCTCGTGCAGCCAGAGCCGGCCGGTCTCGGGATGCAGCGCGGCGCCCTGCGGGTTGCGGTGGCCGTACGACCAGACCTCCGGCAGGCGCCCGTCGACGCCGACGAAGGGATTGTCGTCGGGGATCGAGCCGTCGGGATTGATCCGGATCACCTGCCCGCGGTTGATCGTGAAGGTCTGCGCGCGCTCGCGCTGGCCGCGATCGCCGATGGTGATGAACAGCGTGCCGTCACCAGCGAACACCAGACGGGAGCCGAAATGCCGGCCGCCGCCCGACTTCGGCTGCTGGCGGAAGATCACCTCCAGTTCGTCAAGCGCGCGGGCGTCGCGGTCCAGCACCGCGCGTGCCACGGCCGTGCTGGCCCCGCCCTCACCCGGCTCGCTGTAGGAGAAATAGATCCGGCTGGTCTCCGCGTAGTCCGGACCCAGCACGACGTCGAGCAGGCCGCCCTGCCCGCGCGCCCAGATCTCCGGCAGGCCGGCGATCGGCTCCGACACCTCGCCATCCGGGCTCACGATGCGCATCCGGCCGGCGCGCTCGGTCACCAGCATGTGGCCGTCCGGCAGGAAGGCGAGGCCCCAGGGGTGGACCAGGCCGCCGGCCACCGGTTCCACGGTCACGGCCGCGCGTTCGGTCGAAAACCGCTCGGCGGCGTCGATCGGCGCGGCGCAGCCGGCAGCTACCGTCGCCACGGTCGCAACCGCCAGCGCGGCGCGCATGCGGGCTAGGGTCGGTATCTTCGCCATCACCAGCGTCTCCTTCTCGCGTGTCCCTGATGTCCGGCTTGCATTCGATTGTTGGCGTCCCGGCCGCCGCGCAGCCTGCGCTTTTTCGGGATATGGCGCACCCGACGGCGGCTTGCGAGCCCGGCCGCCGCGCGGAAGGTCCGCGGCGCTCGCGACGGCCGGCCTTGAAACCGTCCGGCAAGCCGGGCATTCCCTGGGGTGAGTGGACCGCCGACCGCCCAAGCGAGTCGCCGGTCCCCGCGCCCGCGGCAGCCCACGCGCCCGGGCGTCACCGTCTCAACCGAAGCGGTCGTCTGCCCCGTGTCCAGCCACCCCGACCCAAGCGAGCCCCAGATCGAGGAGACCGCCGTCGAGGAAACCGCCGTCGAGGAGACCGCCGTCGAGGAGACCGGCATCGCGGAGACCGGCATCGCGGAGACCGGCGGGCGGCGCGTCGGCCAGGCGCGCCGGGCGCCGCGCGACGTTCTGCGGGCGGTGTTCGGTCACGACGACTTCCGGCCGCTGCAGGGCGAGGTCGTGGACCATGTCGCCGGCGGCGGCGACGCCCTGGTGCTGATGCCGACCGGGGGCGGCAAGTCGGTCTGCTACCAGGTGCCCGCCCTGGCGCGGCCCGGCACGGGCGTGGTGATCTCGCCGCTGATCGCGCTGATGGACGACCAGGTGCAGCAGCTGCGCCAGGCCGGGCGTGCGCGCGCGCGTCGCTCGAACTCAGCGCCCGCACGCCCGACGAGGTGCGCGCGATCCGCCGGGACCTCGATTCCGGCGCGCTCGACCTGCTCTACGTCTCGCCGGAACGGCTGCTGCTGGGCGGCCTGCTGGAGCAGATGGAGCGCTGCCAGATCGCGCTGTTCGCCATCGACGAGGCGCACTGCGTCAGCCAGTGGGGCCACGACTTCCGCCCCGACTACCTGCCAGCTCGCGGTGCTGGGCGAGCGCTTTCCCGACGTGCCCCGGATCGCCGTGACCGCGACCGCGGACGAGAGCACGCGGCGCGACATCAAGCACCAGTTGGGCCTGGACCCCGCGCGGACCTTCGTCGCCAGCTTCGACCGGCCGAACATCCGCTACCGCGTGCAGGTCAAGGGTCAGGCGCGCAAGCAGCTGCTGGACTTCGTGCGCCGCGACCATCCGGGCGAAAGCGGCATCGTCTACTGCATGTCCCGCCGCAAGGTCGAAGACGTCGCCGACATGCTGCGCAAGGAGGGCGTCGACGCGGTCGCCTACCACGCCGGGCTGGAGGCGGAGACGCGCGCCAACGCCCACACCCGCTTTCTGCAAGACGAGGGCGTGGTCGTGGTCGCCACGATCGCCTTCGGCATGGGCATCGACAAGCCGGACGTGCGCTTCGTCTGCCACCTGGACCTGCCGAAATCGCTCGAGGCGTACTACCAGGAGACCGGCCGCGCCGGGCGCGACGGTCTGCCGGCGGAAGCCTTCATGGTCTACGGCATGACCGACGTCGCCAACCTGCGCCGGATGGTCGACGACTCCAGCGCGCCCGAGGAGATCAAGCTGGTCGAGCGGCGCAAGCTGGAGTCGCTGCTGGGATTCTGCGAGACCACGCGCTGCCGCCGGCAGGTGCTGCTGGAATACTTCGGCGAGCAGGCGCAGCCCTGCGGCAACTGCGACACCTGCCTGGAGCCGGTGGCATCGATCGACGGCACGCACTGGGCGCGCTTGGCGCTGTCCGCCGTCTACCGGGTCGGTCAGAGCTTCGGCGCCGGGCACGTCGTCGACGTGCTGCTGGGCAAACGGAACGAGAAGGTCGACCGGCGCGGCCACGACCGCCTGCAAGTGTTCGGCCAGGGCACCGAGCTGTCGGAGAAGCGCTGGCACTCGGTCCTGCGCCAGCTGGTGGCGCAGGGTCTGCTCAAGGTCGACATGGCCAACCACGGCGTCCTGCGCCTGGGCCCGCGCGAGCAGGTCGTGCCGGTGCTGCGCCAGGAGGAAGCCGTCACGCTGCGCGCCGACCCGGAGAAGCTGCGCCCGACGCGCGGGTCGCAGAAAGCCGGCGATCGCCGGTCGCCGGCCCACGACCTCACCGGCGCGGACGCGGCGATGTTCGAGGCGCTGCGCGCCAAACGCCGGGAACTCGCCGCCGAACAGGGCGTCCCGCCCTACGTGGTGTTCACCGACGCCACGCTCCTCGAGATGGTCCAGCGCCGCCCCCGCGGCACCAGCGACTTCGCCCGCCTGCCGGGCGTTGGGCGCAGCAAGCTGGACCGCTACGCCGACGATTTCCTGGCGGTGCTGAACGGGTAGCAATAGGGGCGGATTTTAACGCAGTGCGGTGCTTTCTGCCGTGCAGACCACCTCCCCTAACCCCTCCTCCCACGTGGAGGAGGGGGATTGCCGAGAGCAGGAGGGAGATTGGGCGTGCCGCTCGCCCCTCCTCCTCGTGGGAGGAGAGGGCTGGGGAGGTGGGTGCGCGCCATCGCAGCGCGCACGGCGGCGCTCATGAACCCCGTGCGGTGTCAGCGCCGGCAGACCACCTCCCCTGACCCCTCCTCCCACGTGGAGGAGGGGATTGCCGAGAGCAGGGGGAAGATTGGGCGCGCCGCTTGCCCCTCCTCCTCGTGGGAGGAGAGGGCTGGGGAGAGGTGGGGTGCGCGCCATGGCAGCGCGCACGGCGCCGCTTACTCCCGCTCGACGCGCTTCAGCACCTCCGCCTCGATCGCCTGCACCACGCCGTCGAGGTTCTCCAAAACCTCGGTGTTCCAGAACCGAAGCACCCGATAGCCCTTGCTCTCGAGCACCCGCGTGCGCTCAGCGTCCTGTTCGGCCCGGTCGGCGTGCTGCCCGCCGTCCAATTCGACGATCAGCCGCGCCGCCGGACAGGCGAAATCGACGATGTAGCGTTCCAGCCCGTGCTGACAGCGGAACTTCAGGCCGTGCAACTGCCGCCGGCGCAGGACCTGCCATAGCTTCGCTTCCGCGTCCGTGCGATCGCGGCGTAACTCGGCGGCGAAGACCTTGCGGCTGCGTCTCATGCTGGCGATTTTAGTGCAGACCACCTCCTCTGTCCTCTTCTCCCATGCGGCGGAGGGAAATTAGTGCGAGGCGGATGGGAATGGATTCGCGCCGCTTGCCCCCTCTCCTCCTCGTGGGAGGAGAGGCTGGGGAGAGGTGGGATGCACGCCATCGCAGCGCGCACGGCGGCGCTCATGAACCCCGTGCGGTGTCAGCCGCCGTGCAGACCACCTCCCCTAACCCCTCCTCCCACGTGGAGGAGGGGGATTGCCGAGAGCAGGAGGGGGATTGGGCGCGCCGCTTGCCCCCTCTCCTCCTCGTGGGAGGAGAGGGCTGGGGAGAGGTGGGGTGCACGCCATCGCAGCGCGCACGGCGCCGCTCATGAACCCCGTGCGGTGTCAGCCGCCGTGCAGACCACCTCCCCTAACCCCTCCTCCCACGTGGAGGAGGGGGACCGACCGCCGGCTTCACGACGTTACTGCAGGTACGGCGGCGACAGCATCGCGCCCGGCAAAACCGCATGCTGCGCCGCGACAACGGCGGCGGCGGCTGCTAACATGGGGCCGGCGCGTGCCAACATGACGGCGCGGTTTCCCACTCAATCGAAACGGACCCGATCCCCTTGGCCGACGACGCAAACACCGGCAGCGCGCCCGAGATCACCTACCGCACCCCCTCGGTCGAGGACGGTGCCGAGATCTGGAAGATGGTCGACGAGGCGGCGGCGCTCGACGTCAATTCGGGCTACACCTATTTCATGCTGGCCCGGAACTTCTCCGCGACCAGCGTGGTCGCGGAAGTCGACGGCGAGGTCGCCGGCATGGTGACCGCCTACACCCTGCCGAGTGACCACACCCGCCTGTTCGTCTGGCAGGTCAACGTGCGCGACAAGTTCCAGGGCCTGGGCATCGCCTCTGGCATGCTGCAGGAGATCCTGACCCGAGAGGACTGCCTGCACGTGCGCTTCATCGAGACCACGGTGTCGCCGGACAACGAGGCCTCGGAGGCGCTGTTCCGCAAGACGGCCGCGCACTTCAACTGCGGCATCGAGGAGACCGAAATCTACAAGGACGAATTGTTCCCGGATGCCGAGCATCAGATCGAGCGGCTGTTCGTCATCGGCCCGATCACCCGGATCGACAACGAGATCCAGATCCGCAACGAGGACGACGGCTACCGCCTGTACGCGGTACTGGACGGCAACGAACAGCCGGCGTTCACGCCGTGGAACCCGTCGTTTTCCACCCTCGACAACGCCATGCGCGCGGCCGAAGAGGTGCGCGAGGGTCACGGCGCGAAGGAAGTGGTGATCCTGGACAGCCAGTACGACGGCCGCCCGCACTGAGCCGATGCACCAGCTGGGCCGACGCGCCGCTGAGCCGGCGCGCCGCTGAGCCGACGCGCCGCTGAGCCGACGCGCCCGGCGCCGCACAGGCCGGACGGCTAAAGGCCCGCGAACTTTAGCACGGCAATCGTGCCGGCCGTCAGGATCAGCCAGAACAGCGCGGCCGGCGGGTAGTCCCAGTATTCCAGCAGGCGAAGCTTCGCCTTCGCCCAGGCGCTGCGCTGCGGCTGCGGGCGGGCGCGGAGCCCGCTGTCGTGACCGGCTGCATGACCGCCGGGCGTGAATTCTCGCGTTGAGCATCGCCTCTTCCTCGAGCGACATGCTCGAAGGCCGAACCGGCCTTCGGGCTGAATGTCGCTCTGACCTCTTAAAGCGAGGGCAAGATTCAGCTGACACGTGTTTCCACGTTTCAGCATCTTGCCCTAGGCGTTGGCGCGGTTCCGGCCCTCACCCTACCGCCGCCATGCGCTGCAGCGGTTCGGGTTCGGGCGTCCCGGCGCCTGTCGGGGCCGCTTGGTCGCCGCGGCTCCCGGTTTTTTGTTTAGACCGGCGAACGCTAACACGCCCCGATCTCCCGAACTGTATCCTATGCGAATAAACCATGGCCCCATCGCGACATCGCTGTGACCGGACGCCGCGACTCCGCATGAAAGCGGGCTTTCGGCGAATTTTCCCGCTTGCCGTGGGAGAAAGGTTAAGGCCTAATTAACCGACTTTTGGGGCGTACGGTCGTGCGGGCGGCAGCTGGAACGTCTTTGCGTCGCGTTCCGGACCCACCGCGCCAGGACGGGGGCCGTGCCTCGTAACCGCGTGCGGGCGCCTGAGCGCAGGCACGCCACACGGCGGGTCCGGCAGCGGCGCCGGACGGACGGAGCCCGTTCCCGCGGGCGGCCATCCGGTCCAGCCCTCAGGGTCCTGCCAACGGAAAACGGCAAACACGTGCAGGAACGAGGATAGCGCAATGACGACTGGTACGGTGAAGTGGTTCAACACCACCAAGGGGTATGGCTTCATCGCGCCCGACGGGGGCGGCAAGGACGCGTTCGTCCACATCACGGCGGTGCAGCGCGCCGGCCTGCCCGGCCTGCAGGAGGGCCAGCGGGTCGAGTTCGAGCTGGCCGCGGGCCGCGACAACCGCCAGGCCGCGGATCAGCTGCGCGTCGTGGAATAACGGGCACCCGCCCGCCAAACCCCGCCATCGACGTCCGGGCCCTCACGGGACCGCCGCGACACCCCCAGCCGCGGCCAGCTCCCGGATGCGGTCGTACGCGCCCTTCGGCAGCACCCGCAGGCCGACGATCCGGAGCACCCGGCGGCAGTCGGTAAGGTCGGGATCGCTGAGCGCGCCCCACAGCGCGGACCGCACGCGTGCGCGCGTCGCCGGGTCGACGTGCGGTCCGGCAACCAGCGGCAGCCCCGGCGCCGTCGGCGTGCCCGCAAGCACGCGCGTTCCCGCCAAGGCGTCGGGCGCGTGCGCGGCCAGGAGGGCGTGCGTGACGCAGTCCACCGCCGCCACGTCGGCCTCTCGGTCGGCGACGGCGCGCACGCTCGCGCGGTGACCGCCGGTCCAGACGATCCCCGCCAGCGCCCGATCCGGGGCCATGCCGCGGTCGGCGAGCGCGGCCCTGAGCGCGATCCATCCGGAGTGCGAGTCCCGCGGCGTTGACGGCGGCTGTGCAACCCGACAGATCGTCGACGCAGCGGATCGACGCCCCCTCCCTCACAACTAGCCAGCTCCGGTAGGCCGGTCCCTCGCAGCCGGGCGCGGCGTAGACCGGGGTCGCCAGATACTGCCAGCGGCCGGCGTAAGCGTGCGTGAACGGATAGCCGCAACCCTGCCCGACCAGCAGGTCCGGATCGTCCCAGACGTCCGTCAACGTGTCCGGACGGGTCAGCGTATCCGGTACGCCCGTCAGGCCGGCCGCGCGCAGATGCCGGGCGATACCGGCCCACCACGCGTCGGTCGCGCCGCGGATCTCCGGCAGGTCGTACATCGCCAGCGCGGCCGTCCAGGCCGCATGGTCCGTCGGCTGGCGGGTCACGAGCCCTCCAGCTGCACCCGCAGGTCGCGCACGAAGCCGCCCACCTCGGTCGGCTGTACGGCGGCCGCGCGGATCAGCTCGTCGAAGTGCCGGGTCATGATCCGGATGTGCTCGGTCGCGGTGAAGACGAAGTACATCTCACCGAAATAGACCGCCGCCCGCCGCGGGCCAAACACCGTGAGCGGCACGCAGTAGCGCTTTAGGCCGTCGAACAGGAACAGCCGGAAGGTCGGGTACAGCTCGTCGACCAGCCGCTCGATCTGCGCCAGCTGCTCGATCCGCTGCGCGCGCGGCATGGCCGCCCAGACGCCGTGGCCGAACGCGAAGCTGTGCAGCAGCTGGAAGCTGCAGCAGGCCTCCATGTCGGTCTCCGGCTCGCGCATGTAGGCCAGATTCTCCGCCGCCTCGCTGCGCCGGGACTGCGACAGCGGGTCATCGGTGCCCTGGTATTCGTAGGTAAGCGTGCCTTCCGTCTTCAGCAGATCCGGCAGCGTGGTCGGCACGTAGCGGATCTTCGCCCCCGCGGCCTCGCGTTTCCAGCGGCTGAGGCGCGCGTCCAGCGGGCTGGCGCCGCCGCGCTCGACTTCCGGGGCGCCGGCGACCAGTTCGGCTTCCGGTCGCGGCTCCTGGCTCAGGCCCAAGAGCCAGTCGGTGCTGACCTGCGCCTCCCGGGCGATCGCGGCGATCGTCTCGGCGCGCGGGAGCCGGACGGTGTCCGCCGACAACAGCTGGGAGAGGGTCGAGCGATCCAGTCCGATCCGCGCGGCGAACGCGGACCGGCTGACGCCCTGGTGCTGGATCACCTCGGCAAGACGTTCGCGGAAGCGCGTCACCCATTCCCGACGATCCATGCCGTGTCCAGCCCTCCGCCAAGTGTCACACGATACCCGAACGACGCGCCGTGGAAACCGCAGCCGTTGTAGAGTGTCATCAGATATGTGGGGAATACGCAACCCAGGCGGAGATCCGTCATTTGGTGCTTGTCGGCGTCCGCCGGGTCCGTCTACATCGTGGGTTATGTCCGATCGACGCCCGTTTCCGTGGCCCACACTCGCCGTCGCCGCCGCCGTCTACGGCGGTTTCATGCTCATCACCTGGTTCCATCAGGCCCTGCCCTGGTGGCTGCTGGTCCCCGTCGGCGGCTATCTGACCGCCTGGCAGGCGTCGCTGCAGCACGAGACGGTGCACGGGCATCCCTTCCGCCGCCGCTGGGCGAACTGGCTGCTCGGCCTGCCGGGGTTTCTGCTCTGGCTGCCCTGGGGCGTCTACCGCGACACGCATCTGCGCCATCACGTCGACAGCCGCCTGACCGACCCGCTGGAAGACCCGGAGAGCTTCTACGTCACCCCCGCGACCTGGGCGCGGCTGGGCCGGGTCCGGCGCGGCTGGCTATGGGCGCTGAACACGTTGGCCGGCCGGCTGCTGCTGGGCCCGCCGCGCACCGTCGCGGTGTTTCTCGTCGATGAGGCGCGCCTGCTCGCCGCCGGCAACCGGCGGCGGCGCCGGCACTGGCTGTGGCATCTCCCGGGCCTAGGCATCGTCGGCTTGTGGGTGTTCTGGGTCTGCGGCGTGCCGCCGTGGCTCTACCTGCTCGCGTTCGTCTATCCCGGCACGGCGCTGATGCTGCTGCGCTCGTTCCTGGAGCACCAGGCGGCGGAAGCCGTGGGCGCCCGCACGGCGGTGGTCGAGGCGGGGCCGGTGCTGAGCCTGCTGTACCTGAACAACAACCTGCACGCCGTGCATCACGCGGCCCCGGCCCTGCCGTGGTACGCGCTGCCGGCCGCCTACCGCAGCCGGCGCCGGGAGGTGCTTGCGGGCAATGGCGGCTATCGCTACGCCAACTACCCTCGCGATCGTGGGCGCCTGATCTGTTCAAGGCGAAGGAGCCGCCGGTCCACCCGCTGCAGGCCGGCCCGCGGCTCGACACGGGCGCCAACCTGGCCGCCCCGACCCCGACCGGCCGGCAGATCGCCGGTTAGAACGACATCCCCGAAGGCCGGTTCGGCCTTCGAGCATGTCGCTCTAGGCGCTTGCCCACAGTACCAACGCCGCGCGACGGTCCATGGTCAAAAACCGGGCAAGCCGGGGTCGATCAGCGGTGTGGTTTCATGCCGTTCGGGTTTCCGTGGAGGCGCGGGCTCAGCCCACGGCGATATCACCCACGCGGCTTGCTCCGGGCGTTGCCCGCCACGACGGGCCAACCATAAGACGACCGCCAGAGAGGAGTTCATGAGCGCGCTGTTTCCACCGACCCTCGTCGGATCGCTGCCCAAGCCGGGCTGGCTCGCGGAACCGGAGACGCTTTGGGCGCCCTGGGCGATGTCGACGCCCGAACGGCTTAAGGAAGCCAAGCAGGACGCCACCCAGCTGGCGCTGCTGGATCAGGCGCGCGCTGGGCTCGCCATCGTCTCCGACGGCGAACAGAGCCGGCAGCATTTCGTGCACGGCTTTCTGGAGGGCATCGACGGGATCGACTTCGAGGCCAAGCGCCGGATCGGGATTCGCAACGACCGCTACGAGGCCGACTGCCCGGTCGTGGTACGCGAACTGGCGCGGCCCAAGGCGGTGCACGCGGCTGAGGTCGCGTTCGCGCGCCGGCACACCGACCGGCGCCTCAAGTTCACGCTGCCCGGCCCGATGACGATCGTCGACACGCTGGCCGACGATCACTACGGCGAGCGCTCGGCGATGGCGCGGGCGTTCGCCGACATCCTGAACGCCGAGGCGCGAGACCTGATCACAGCCGGCGCGGACGTCATCCAGTTCGACGAACCGGCGTTCAACGCCTACACCGAGCTGGTGCCGACATGGGGTGTGGAGGTCCTGAACCGCGCGGTCGCGGGCCTGGACGGACAGACGGCGGTGCACATCTGCTACGGCTACGGCATCCAGGCGAACATCGACTGGAAGGCGCGCCTGGGCGCGGTGTGGGACGAGTATTCGGCGATCTTGCCGGCGCTGGTGGACAGCGACGTCGACCAAATCTCGCTGGAGTTCGCCGGCTCGCGGGTGCCGTTCGAGGTGCTGCGCTACGTCGGCGGCCGGAAGGACGTGCTGGTGGGGGCGATCGACGTCGCCACCGACCGGATCGAAACGCCGGAGGAGGTCGCCCAGACGCTGCGCCACGCCCTGGCGTACCTGCCGCCCGAACGGGTCATCCCGTGCACCAACTGCGGCATGGTCCCGCTCAAGCGCGACCTCGCCTACGCCAAGCTCGCGCGGCTCGCGGAAGGCGCGGCCCTGCTGCGGGAGACCGGGTAGCGCGCGCGGTTTATCTCCGTGGAAGACAGGGGTGCACGGCGGCTTGAGCAGCCGTCAGTCGTGCTTCGACACGCCCGACTACGTCGGCCTGCTCAGCATGACGTAACTGGTAAGGGATTGAAAATCCTATAACTTCATCCTGAGCAGGCCGTCCTGAGCTTGTCGAAGGGCGGCCGTGTCGAAGGACGAATGACGGGTGTCTTGCGCTTCTCCGGATGCAAAACTCGCCTGAGCGGTGCGGGCCAAACGAAAACCGCCGTGCGTGCCCGAAAGGCCGCACGGCGGTAGGCTGCCTCGGGCCGCCCGAACGTATCGGGCGGCATCGGATCGCCGCGTCGTTAGGCCGTCCGGATCTCCTGCAGGAAGCCGTCGACCTCGCCGCGCAGCCGCTCGGACTGGGTGGACAGCTCGGAGGCGGCGGACAGGACCTCGCTGGAGCCGGCCCCGGTCTCGTTGGCGGCCTGGCTGACGCCGGAGATGTTGCGGGTAACCTCCATGGTGCCCGTACTCGCCTCCTGGACGTTGCGGGCGATCTCCTGGGTGGCCGCGCCCTGCTCCTCAACGGCGGAGGCCACCGACTGCGCGATCTCGTTGATCCGCTCGATGGTGGTCGAGATGCCCTTGATCGCGTCCACGGCCGCGCCGGTCTCCGACTGGATCTGACCGATCTGGGCGCGGATCTCGTCGGTCGCCTTGGCAGTCTGGTTGGCCAGGCTCTTCACCTCGTTGGCGACCACGGCGAAGCCCTTGCCGGCGTCGCCGGCGCGCGCGGCCTCGATCGTGGCGTTGAGCGCCAGCAGGTTGGTCTGCTCGGCGATGTCGGAGATGATCTGCACGACCTCGCCGATCTTGTCGGCCGCCGCCTTCAGGCCCTCGACCTGCTGGTTGGTCCGCGCCGCCTCCTGCGAGGCCTCGGAGGAGATGCGCGAGGACTCGCTGACCTGACGGCTGATCTCCTGGATCGAGCTCGCAAGCTCCTCGGAGGCACTGGAGACCGTCTGGACGTTCGAGCTCGCCTCCTCCGCGGCCGCCGAGACCGCCTGGGCCTGCTGGCTGGTCTGCTCGCTGGTCGCGGAGAGCGACTGCGCGGAGTTCTGCATTTGGGTCGCCGCGGAGGACACCGCGTTGACCACGCCCATCACCTGGGTCTCGAAGTTCTCCGCCAGCTTGACCTGCTTGGTGATCACCGCCCAGGTCAGCATCGGTCCGACGTAGCGCCCGGCTTGGTCGCGGATCGCCTCGACCTTCAGATCCAGCGTCTCGTCGCCCAGCTTGATCTTGGTCTTCCAGGGCAGGTTGTCGGGGTCGCGCAGGATCGCGTGCTGGTGGCCGGGGTTCTTGTGGAAGACGTCGATGGTCTCGCCGATCATCTCGTCCGGCCCGACCGGGAGCAGGTGCTGCAGTTGGCCGACCGTCTCTTTGGTCGCCTTGTTGCAGTAGGTGATCCGGAATTCTTTGGCATCGCACATCATGACGTTGATCGGCATCTCGTCGACCATGCGATTGACGACGTAGGACTGCACCACCGCCTCCCGCAGGTCGACCAGCGCGTCGGCCATCTGGCCGATCTCGTCGCGCCGGCGGCCGATCTTCGCGTCCGCCGTGATGTCGCCGCCGGCCAGGCGCTGCATCGTGTCGGTCATCGCCCGCACCGGCTGCGCGATGCCTCGGGCGATCACCCAGGCGATCGCACACCCCAGCACGAGCGCGACCAACACCGCGACGCCGAGCATCGTCTCGGTCCGGGCGATGGCGGATAGCGTGTGGGATTCGAGCGCTTTCTCGTGCGCCACTGCGGCCTCTGCGATGTGCTCGGCGTCCGCGATGACCTGGTCGGCCATCCCGGCCATCGTGACGTCGACGCGCTCGCGCAACTCGCCGTTCAGCGCCAGCACCTCTTTGTAGGCATCGCGGTACGCTCCGAACGCCTCGGACACCGCGTTCAGCTGCGCCAGCGAGCGATCGCCCAGATCGAGCTGCGCCATCTTGGCCAGGTCCTGGTCCAGACCGGCGAATGCGGTCTGCGCGCGCTCGCGGTTTTCCGACGTGTCCCGCCTGAGCGCGGCGTTCGCGCGGTACAGGCTCGCAAGCAGGCCGTTCTCCACGCTCTGCCCCAAATCCATCGCCTGCGCGCCGGCGGCGAACAGCCGGCCGCGCAGGTCCTGGATCGCCTGCAGCGCCGTGTCCGCGCGTGCCGGCATGGTCTCGCCGGTCATCTGGGCGCGCTTCGCGACGCTCTCCGCGACCGCATCGAATTCCGAGATATAGGCGTTGAACGAGGACGTGAGCGCCGCGCGCGCCTCAGTCTGCGTCTCGGTCAGATCGCGCGATTCAAGCTCGGCCAGCTTGTCCCGGATGCTCTTGGTGAGCTCGCGCACCCGCTCGGCCTCGGCCGGCCGTGAGGTCAGCACGTAGCGGTCGACATAACCGCGCGTCTGGGCGATCTGCCGCTCCAGCTGACCGATCGCCGCGACCTCGTTGGCGGTCTGGGTATAGTCGTGAATGGTCTCGGCCGTGTCCTCGAAGGTGATGAAACTGCCGCCACCCATGAGCGCCAGGATCGCCAGCACGAGGCCGAAACCGCCGAAGATTTTCTGCCGGATCGAGAGTTTGAAGCTCGATTGGCGTTTCTCGCCGTCCGTCTGCCCGCCTTTGTTCCGCATGTCGGAAACTCCCGGTTGAAGGCGCGTCTCCCGCGCCTGTCGGAGACTTGACCGCGGCGTTGTGCCGCAACCGTCTTGGAGTTTCGCTGAGAAAGGTTAACGCGAGTTTTCTAAGTAAACTTTTTCCGCGCCCACGTTAAACACAGCGGCGGCGCGTAGTGTCCGACCGGACGTCGGCGGGCCGAGCCGGTCTACTGGGTTTCGGGCGATCCAACGCCGCGCGCGCTCTCATCCTCGAGCCGGGCGCGGAAGGTGTCCATGAAGCTCTTGGCCGTCTGCACCTCGGCCAGCTGCTTGGCCACCGTCACCGGCCCGCCGCCGGTCGAGGGATCGAGCAGGTCGAACGTCTCGGCGTGGTCGCTGGCCGCCATCGCCGGGGCGTAGGTCGCCGAGAGCGCGCGCAGGCGATCGCTCTGCCCCGCGAGCGTCATCGCGACAGCCGCGCGCAACACCCGGCCGGCGCCGACGGCATCCAGCTGGCCGTCGCTATCGGGCTCCGGCAGCAGGCGTTCCAGCACCGTCGCCGCCCGCGCCCAATCGCCCTGCTCGGAATGGATGTCGGCCGCCAGTTCGAGCGCGGGTTCGCTGTCGAGACCCGCGATCAGGCCGAGCGCTGCATCCGGTTTTCCGGTCCCGGCGAGCGCGCGGGCGCGCAGCAGCCGTCGGCGCGCGTCGAGCGCTTCGGGCATGTCCTGAACGTTGGAGACCTCCAGCGCTTCCAGTGCCGCGTCGGGCTGCCGGTTCAACAGCCGGATCGCCGCCAGTCGCGCGCCGACGTCGGCCTTTTCGGTCCCGGACAGCCGTCGCCGGACCTGGGCATCCAGCAGACTGGCCGCGCGGTTCAGCAGATCGACCGCGACCAGGCGATCGGCCAGCCGGCCGATCATCTCGTCGCCGCGATCGCCCGCCGGGGTCAGCTCGCGGAAGCTCTCGTAGATCGCCAGCGCCTTCAGCGCCGGCATGCGGTCGGCTTCCCCGTCCAGGAACAGACGGGTGAACAGCCGGCGCATCCGGGCCGTGGCCCGTTCGGCGAGCGGACTGTCCGGCAGGTGCGAGGCCGCCTGCTTGAGCGCCGAAAGCGCCCGGCCGTAACGGGCTTCGTCGACGTAGAGGTCGGCCAGACGGTGCAGCAGCACGGCCTCGAACTCGTCCCCGCGCCAGGCGTAGCGCAGCCGCTCCAGCTCCGCGATCGCCGCCTGCGCGTCGATCTCGCCGGCGGCCAGCTCGCGCTCGGTCAGCACGAAGCGCGCGCGCGTGCGGCTCGGCGGATGGCTGCTCGCGGCGGCCTCCCGCCAGTTCGCCTCGGCGGCGTCCGGCTCGCCCGCGACCATCTGCCGGCGGCCTTCGAGGAAGGCGACCTGCGCGGCCTCGCCGCGGGTCGGACCCAGCGCGCGCACCTTGTCGAGATCGACTTCCGCGCCGGCCAGATCGCCGATCTCGATCCGGGCGTGCGCGGACCAGAGGCGCAGCTGCTTGCGCACGCTTGGCGGATACGCCGCCAGCAACGGCTCGGCCTTGTGGAAGGCGGCGGCCGCGGCGTCGTGCGCGCCGGTGAGCGCGGCGTAGGCCGCCTGCCAGGGCAGCGCTTCGGCGACGCCGTCGAGCGCCGGGTCGTTCAGGGTCGCCGCCGCGGTGTTCCAGTCGCCCGCCAGCAGCTGGGCGGCGCCGCGCATCAGCAGCACCTGCGGATCGTCCGCCCGGCGATCGACGTTCTTCTGGTAGAGGTCCAGGTGCCCTAGCGCCTCGACCGCCATCCCGTGGGCGAAGTGGAAACGCGCCAACTCCAGCCGGGCCAGCGGCTTCTCGCCCGGCGCGGCGGCCGCGAGCTTCTGACGCAGGCTTTGCTTGGCCTCGACGAAGCTCATCCCGGGGCGGCGCCATGCCTCGAGGTCGAACAGGGAATCCCCGGTCGCCGACGGCGTGCGGGCCTGCTGCACCGCGTTCCCGCGGTCCGGGCTGATCATCAGCTCCCGGCCGTCGCCCGCGACGATGACTTCGCCCTGACCCCGCGTGACGGTGACGTAATCCGCCTTGGGCACGACCGCGATCCCGGTGTGGGTGGCGAGCAGCGTGAACTCCGGGAAGTCGCGCGCGACCGCGATCCCCTGCCCCGGCGCGGCCACCGGCACGACCAGCAGCGGACGCCCGGTCGCGGGATCCGTGAGGTCGATCACCTGGGTCGCGGCCTCAACCGGCAGCACGACCCGGCCGTCCTCAAGGCGCACTTGGATCGGCTGCATCGGCAAGGCGGGCTGGCGCGACAGCAGCGCCCGCCAGGTACCGCCGTCCAGCTGCGGGCGGACACGGAAGTCCGGGCCGCCGGTCAGACGCAGCAGCGTGGCGCCGGCGAGGTCCTGACGCTCGACCGTCGCGAGGTCCGGGAGCGCCGCCTTCAGGGTGTCTGCGAAACCGGCGGGCGCCTTGCCGTCGACCGCGAGCCATTGCTCCCCGGCACGGGCGAACGCAGCCGCACTGCGTCCAGCCCACGGCATCTCCACCTGCGCTTGCCGGACGGGCGGCGGCACCTCCCCCGGCGCCGGGACGATTCCCTGCGCGATCTTCTCAGGCGTGAAGCGGCGCTCGCCGGCCAAGACGTCATCCGCCACCCGGGGAGCCTCCAGGTCGGGCTTGGCGCCGGGCAGGAGCTGCAGGGGCTGACTGCTGGCCTTGGCGTCGCCACCCGTCTCGCCCGCGTCGGCGGTTTCCCGCTCCGCACGAGGGTCCGGCAGGTCGGCGGTTTCGACCTTGTTCGGCACGGCCTTGGGATCGTCGGACCCATCGTCGGGCCCCAGCCGGTCGGGTTCGTCTGCCGACGCGGCGGCCGGCCGGTCGCTGGCACGCGCGGGCGCGTCGATCACCACGTGGATCCGGGTGCCGTCGTCGCTGGCCCGCAGTTTCGCGCCCTTGGGCACCTTGAGGTCGACCCCGCTGGACTTGGCGGAGACGATCGGCGCCAGTGCCAGCACCTGCGATGGCCGCGCTTGGTTATAGCCGGTGAAGTCGAAGCGCGCGGGCCGTCGGAAGCGCAGGCTGGCGGTGCCGTCCTTGGTGTCCTGCTGCAGCTCGTAGCCGACCGGAAACGGCCAATGGAAGGTCAGGCGCGCCTGATCCGGCGTCTCTTCGGCTTCGACGCGCACGCGCGGCGGGCGGTCGGGGGCATGCGGCCGGTCGATCTTTTTCAGATCGATCACGACCTTGGTGCCGTAGGTCCAGTCCTTGACCTCGAAGTCGTCCTTGAGCGGCACCGTCAGCCGATAGCCGTGCGGGCCCGGCGCGGGCTGTCCGACGTAGTCGTCGAGCGCGGGGAAGACCGAGAAAAACCGGAAGTCGGCCTGCCGGGCGAAGGAGATGTACAGCGTGTCGTCGAACCGCTCGACCTGGTACTGCACGCTTTCCGGCCAGTCGAACACCATCCGGCCGTAGTCGCCGTGATTGCCGCCGCGCACGCGGATCGACTGCCGCTCCGGCTGCCCGCCCGCCGCCTGGCCTTGCGCGCTCTGAGCCTGGGCTTCCGGGATCTGGAGCCCACCCGGCGCGGCCAGGGCCAGCAGCGCGGCGAGCGAAGCGGCGGCGGCGCGGGCGTGCCGCCAGCGCGGCATGCGGCTCATTCGATCGGCTCCCGGACGGTTTCGTGAATCACCAGGTCGACCCGTCGGGCAAGCGCGAAACGGGCGGTCTGATCGCCGACGGCGGGGAGCTCGGCGAAGCGGGAATCGCCCTGCCCGCGTGCCCGGATGCGGCCCTCGACGCCGCCGTTGCGCAACGCCGCCGCCACCGCCTGGGCGCGCAGCAGCGACAGTTCCCAGTTCGACGGATAGGTGCCTCGCGGCTTGCGGGGGTCGGCATGCCCGACGACGGCGAGCGCGTTTGGCATGTTGCGCAGGACCCCGCCCAGCTGGAACACCGCGTCGGCCGCCACCGGCGTCAGCGTGAAGTCGCCGACGGCAAACAGCAAGTCCGCCGGCAGGGACACGAACAGCCGGTCCTCGCCCCGGCGCAGGCGCGCGTCGGCCAGCGCCGGCGCCTCGCTCAGGTGGCCGGCAAGCAGTTCCGACAGGTAATCCAGGTCGGCCCCGGGCTGGCGGTCCGGCGAGGGCACGTCCATGCGCAGCGACGGACTGGCGACCGTCTGGCCGGCGACCGAATTCAGGTGGCGGCGCAGGCTCTCGGTCAGGCTGGACCAGTCCGCCGTCTTTACGTGCGACATCGCGAAGATCATGACGAAGAAGGTCAGCAGCAGCGCCACGAGGTCGGTGAAAGTGACCATCCAGGCGCCGGTGTTGTCGCCACCCCGGCCGGAGCCCGCGTCCGTGCCCTGGCCGGGTACGGGCGGCGGGCCGGCCTTGCCGTCGGCGGGTTTCTTCAGGCTCGGCGGCGGCGGGGGCAACTGGATCACAGCCCGTCCCCTTCGGCGTTGTCGGCGAGCGGGTTCGCCGGCAGCGCTTCCATCGGCAGGGTGATCTCGAAGGCGATCCGCCCGGGATCGCCGCGCGTCGGCCAGAGCCCGGTCGACAACCGGTCCCCCGGAACGCCCAGGGCCTGCAGCGACCGGACGACCGTGCCGCTGCGCGCCGCCGGCAGGCGCGTCGCCGCCGCGCCGTCGCCGGGCGGCACGGCGTGCAGCACCTCGACGGTGTAAAGCCCCGGTCCACGGCGGGGATCGGTCAGGGCGTTCGCCAGCCGGCGCAGCAAAAGCCCACGCTGCGGGCGCAACTCGGCCTGGCCCATGGCGAACAGGTCGCGCGCGCGCACTTCCAGGCGCAGCACCCGGCCGTCGGCCGCGGTCTCGACCTCGACCAGCGGCAGGGTTTGACGGAACAGCGCGCGGATCTGCTCGGACAGGCTGGCCTGCTTATCCAGCGCGCCGATCCCGGCATCCGGCACCGCGCGCCCCTCGGTCGCCGGCACGGCGCCAGCGAACGCGACGGCGACGCTGTACATCACCGCCCGGCTACGCTCTTCCTCGAACTTGGAGATGGTCGTGAGCAGGATGAAGAACGCGAGCAGCAGCAGCTTCAGGCTCAACATCGCGACGATGTTGGCGTTCGGCCCGCTCTTGGTCGACGCGGATAGCCGGCTGGCGAGGTTCATGGTCTAGCGGACGTCTTTCCGCCCCGCGCACGCCCGACCGGACGCCGAGGGGTCATCTGTCCTATGTAAAACCCCCGACCCGGCCACGCGGCCGCGGCGGGGATCAGTCGAAACTGGCGAGCAGCGCGTCGATGTCGTCCTGGCTGACGGCGCCGTCGCCGGGCGCGCTCGGCCCGTTCATCAGCGCGGCGTCGTCGTCGGCGTTGACCGGCTTTTTCGGCGCGGCCGTGCGCTCGCGCCGCGCCGCCGCGGCATCCTCGCCGAACGCCGCCAGCAGCGTGTCCACCTTGTCCTCGACCTGCTTGAGGGCGGTCACGACCTTGGTGATGCGCTGGCCGGTGATGTCCTGGAAGTTACAGGCCTCGTAGACCTGGGTGACGCTGTCGGTGATCTTCTGCCCGGTCTCGCCGCCCAGCTCGTCGCCGATCGGCTCGAGCGTCTCCATCGCTTCCAGGATCGTGTTGGTGGCCGATTCCGTCGCGCCGACGATCGCCTCCAGCTCGTCCGTGGCGGTGGGCAGGTGCTCGGTGTTGATCTCGTCCGGCCGGACGCTCGCGATCTCCGCCTTGGCCGCGGCGATGAACCGCGACAGCGCCTCGATCTCGGCGTAGAGCTTGAGATTGACCGCCGACAGATCGCCCTCGACGGTCGCCATCACGCTTTCCACCGCATCGGTGATCTCCGCGGGCTGCGCGCGCGGGCCGAGGCCGGCCAGGGCCGACAGCTGGGTCTCCAGCTGCTGACGCAGCGCGTCCTCGCCGCTGCTACCGCGCCCGGACTTGCGTCCCTTTTGAGCCGTCATGGCGTGTTCGCCTCCTCATGCTAAGGCGGCGCCGGGCGACGGCGGCCTGCCTGGAACGTGGCCTCAGGACCGGCTAGAACTGCCCGATCGACGCCGTCAGCTTGGTCTTCAAGGTGGCCGCGTTGAACGGCTTGATGATGTAGTTGGTCACGCCGGCCTGCTTGGCGGCGACGACGTTCTCGCTCTTGCTCTCCGCCGTCACCATGATGAACGGCAGCCCGTTCAGGCGGTTGTCGGCGCGGACCTCCTTGAGCAACTGCAGGCCGCTCATCGGCTCCATGTTCCAGTCGGAAATGACCAGGCCGTACTTCTTGTCGCGCAGCTTCTGCAGCGCGCTGGAGCCGTCGCTCGCCTCGTCGACGTTGTTGAAGCCCAGCTGCTTCAGCAGGTTGCGGATGATCCGGAGCATCGTCTTGTAATCGTCGACGATCAGGATCGGCATGTTCATATCCACGCTCGCCATGGTGTCTTTAAACCCCCTACTCACAGGACGGCGCTAAGCGCGCCGGTTTCAGCCGGTCACGCTAGGCGAGCGGCCTTAAATCAAGGTAAACGCGGTGCGATTTCGAGATGAACGGCGCCGGTTTCACGGCCGCGATTACTCGCGCGGCAGCGGCAGGTCCTCGCGCTCGGCCAGTTCGAGAGTCAGCTGCTGGGCCTTGTCGGGGCGCATCTCGGCCAGGATCGGCGCCGTCTTGCGCTCGTTCATCCGCTCGACGACCTTGAGCAGGACGTCCTGGTCCAGGTCCTCGAAGATCCGGGCGGCGTCCTTCGGCTTCATCTTCTCGTAGATGTTGACCAGCCGGGCCAGCTGCTTGGTTTCCTGCTCGTCGTACTTGACCAGCAGGTCCTCGATCTCGGTGCGCAGGCGCTCCATCTCGCCGACCTTCTGGTCGAGCCGCTTTTCCGCCGCCTTCACCAGGTTTTCCCGACGGTCCAGCGTCTGCGCGCGCTGCTCCAGCTTCTCGCGCCGCTCGGCCAACTGCTGCAAGAGCTCGATCTCGGCCTCGGTCATGTCCAGGGGATCGGCGGCGGCGAGCAGGTCGCGCGCGCCGGCTTGGTCGGCCGGCGCAGTTTCCCGCGCCGACCCGGCGTCCGCGGCACGGTCAGCGCCGTCAGCCTCGACCGCGCCGTCGTCGGCCTGCGGCTCCGGCGTCGCCTGGGCGAGTTGCAGGCCGGCGAACGGATCGCCGACGAAGTCCGCGCCGCTCGCGGCGTCGGGGTCGGCGGCGGCGATGCCGCCGAAGCCCTGCCAGATCTCGCCGACGCGCACGCCCAATGTCAGCGTGGCGACCAGGATCAGGACGGGCAGGATACGCGGGCGCATGGCAGCTTCTCTCTATTGGCCAATCGGCAGCTTGGGATCTCTTGAGGGCCCGTGTCAGCGCACGCCGCGCAGGGCCTTCAGCAACTTGGCGTTCTGGCCGCCACCGCGGGCGCCGGTTCCGCGCGGCTCGGCCCGCAGGCCGGTGTCGGGCCGCGGCTCCGCCGCCGGTTCGGCCGGCTGGTTGGCGGCCGGCTTCGGCGCGGCGCGCTCCGGCGCGGCCGTCCTGGCCGTGGTGTTGGCAGGCTTGGCCGCCTCATGCAGGCCCATCGGCTCGACCCCGCGGGGATCGGCGGTCACCTTCCGGGCCGCGCCGATCTGGCGCTCCATCCGGTCGGCGAGGCTGGTCCCCTTGTCCACCAGGAAGCCGAGGTCGTCGCTCAGCGCCTTGGCGTCGGACACCTTCTGGCTCAGCTCCTCGCCCTTGTCGTGCGCCGCGGCCTTCAACTCGGCGAGACCGTGCTCGGCGCGCTCGGTCGTCTGGACGAGGCGGTTCACCATCGCCTCCATCTCGGCCTTGTTGTTGCGCAGTTCGCCCAGTTTCCGGTTGAGCAGGACGGCGTAGAAAATGGTCGCGGCCAAAAGGCCCGCGATCAGCACATCCAGCAGGACACTCACTTGAGCCATCAGACGTCTCCCTCCCGCGCGGCCTTGTTCTCGATCCGGACCGCGATGTGCCCGTTTTTCCGCCCCATCGGCCCGGCGAACATGGGCACGTCGCCGCAGCGCATCCGCACCCTGGATTCCGGCGTGACCTGCAGCGGCAGGAAGTCGCCGACCTTCCACTGCATGACCTCGCCCAGCGGCAGGTCGAACTCGTCCAGCACGGCGCGCAGCGCGACGTCGGTCTGCCAGAGTTCCGCCGACAGGTGGCTTTCCCAGATGCTGTCCCGGCCGAACTTCTCGCCCATGAACATCTGCAGCAGCATCTCGCGCACCGGCTCCAGGGTGGCGTAGGGCAGCAGCAGTTCCATGCGCCCGCCGCGGTCCTCCATGTCGATGCGCAGGCGCGCGACGATGGCGGCGTTGGCGTGCCGGGCGATGGTGGCGAACCGGGGATTGGTCTCCAGCCGCTCGAAGCGGAAGGTGACCGGCGACAGCGGGTCGAACGCCGCGGAGAGGTCGCCCATCACGACGTGGACCATGCGCTCGATCAGGTTGCGCTCGATCGTCGTGTAGGGCCGCCCCTCGATGCGCATCGCCGCGGTGCCGCGCCGGCCGCCGAGCAGCACGTCGACGATCGAGTAGATCAGCGTGCTGTCGACCGTCATCAGGCCGTAGTTGTCCCACTCCTCCGCCTTGAAGACGGTGAGCATGGCGGGCAGCGGGATCGAGTTCAGGTAGTCGCCGAACCGGATCGAGGTGATGTTGTCGAGGCTGACCTCGACGTTGTCGGAGGTGAAGTTGCGCAAGCTCGTCGACATCATCCGCACGAGGCGGTCGAACACCACCTCCAGCATCGGCAGGCGCTCGTAGGAGACCAGCGCGGAATTGACGATCGCCTGGATGCCGGACTGGTCGCCGTCGCCGTCCCCGTCGCCGTCGAGCCCGAGCAGGCTGTCGATCTCGTCCTGGTCGAGCACCCGGGCGGAGGCGTCGTCGCCGTCGTCCCCGTCGGCCATGGCCTCCCACTCGGCCATCATGTCCTGGTCGAAATCGCCATCCGTATCGAGGTCTTGCTGATCGTTCTGATCGCCGTCGGCCATGGTCTAACGTCCGGGTCTGTTCTGCTGAGGCGCGTGGGCTGGTGTCTTAGGATCGGGCGGGTCGTTCGACGGCGCGAGCGCGCTATTGGACGAGCATCTCCTTGAACAGCACGTCCTTGACCTCGACGCCGTCGACGGCGGCGTTGACGCGCAGCAGCAGTTCCTCGCGCAGGCGCTGCAGCCCGGCAGAGCCCTGCAGGTCTTCAACGCGCAGTTCGCGCAGGTAGACCTGGAAGTTGTCGACGACCCGGGGCATGTAGCGCTCAAGCTTCTTCTGCCCGTCCTCCCCGGCGATCTCCAGGCTGACCGACAGCTTCAGGAAGTTGCTGGTCCGCCCGCCGGAGTTCAGGTTCACGAGCAGCGTGGGCATGTCGTAGAAGACCGTCTTTTCCGGCTTGGCCGGCTCCGCCTTCTCCTGTTTGTCGCCGCCCAGCAGGCCGTCCAGCGTGCCGGTGAAGTACAGACCGGCGCCGGCGCCCAGGAGCAGCAGCAGCGGCAACAGCACGATCAGCGTGATCTTCTTGCCGGACATGCCGCCGCCGCGCGGGCTGGCGTCGAGCTCCACGTCGTCGCCGTAACCCTCGCCCATCGTCTGATCGGTCATCGAATTCGCCTTTGGTCGGAATAGAGCCGTTGTTCATCCCAACCGGCCTGCCCCGTGCAGGCGCGGCGGCGCGTCGTCCCGGACCGCGCTGCCGGCGCACCCACGGCGCGCGGCGCGGGCGGTCTGGAACACGGTGGACGCTAGTCCGACTGAGTTAAGAACTCGTTGAGCCCGGCAAGTCGGCAGCCCTCACCCGGCAGGTCTTGCCGGGTCGCCGGGCCAACCGGACCGATCGGGGCCGCCGCAGGCCGGGACTGGCGGTTTTCCTGGTTTGGCACGGCCTGTGCATAGGTCGGTTCGCGGCGCATCCCATCGCCTCGGGTCGCGCCGGAGCTGACGCGGGTTGCCGCGGATAACCAAAGCCGAACGAGACGCTGTGTCATGGAAACCACGAACTACATCGCCCTGTCCCGCCAGGCGGCCCTGCGCCGCGAGTTGAACCTGGTGGCGAACAACATGGCGAACCTGAACACGCCCGCCTATCAGGGCGAGAGCATGATGTTCGTCGAGTACCTGGCGGACACGCAGCGCGGCAAGACCGGCGAGATGAGCTTCGTCCAGGACCTGTCGACCGTGCGCGACCTGACCGAAGGGTCGATGAAGCGCACCGAGAACCCGCTCGACCTGGCGATCTCCGGGCGCGGCTACTTCACGATCGAGACCGAGGACGGCCCGCGCTACACCCGCAACGGCGCCTTCCAGCTCAACGAGGAGGGCCAGATCGTCAACAAGGCGAACCAGCCGCTGCTCGACGCCAACGGCAATCCGATCGAGGTGCCCGCCGACGCGCAGGCGATCGAGATCGGCGAGGACGGCACGATCGCAACCGAGTTCGGTCCGATCGCGCGGCTGGAGCCGGTCGCCTTCGAGAACGAGCAGCTGCTTGAACAAGCGCGCCAACGGCCTGTTCGAGGCGCGCGAGGAGCAGGCGGCCGAGCCGGCCGAGGACGCGCGGGTGCTGCAGGGCATGATCGAGGGCTCGAACGTCCAGGGCGTGGTCGAGATGACCCGCCTGATCGACCTGACGCGCAGCTATTCCAGCGCCAACAAGTTCAGCGAAAGCGAGCACGAGCGGATCCTGCGCGCGGTGCGCTCGCTCGTGTCCTCGCAGTAACCCGCCCCTGAGCGACACCCAGACGACACGGCGGGCCCGGACCACGCCGGGCCCAACCAGAAGAGAGGTCGAGACATGCGCTCCCTGAGTATCGCCGCCACCGGAATGCTGGCGCAGCAGATGAACGTCGAGGTCATCTCGAACAACATCGCCAACATGAACACCAGCGGCTACAAGCGCCAGCGCGCCGAATTCAACGACCTGCTGTACCAGGACATGCGCCGGGTCGGCTCGAACTCCAGCGAGGAGGGCACGATCGTTCCCTCCGGTATCCAGCTCGGCCTGGGCGTCAAGCCGGCGGCGGTCTACCGGATCAGCGAGCAGGGCTCGATCCAGATGACCGACAACCCGCTCGACATGGCGATGAACGGCAAGGGCCTGTTCATGGTCGAGATGCCGAACGGCGAAACCGGCTACACCCGCGCCGGCTCGTTCCAGCTGTCGCCCGACGGCGACCTGGTCACCCCGGACGGCTATCCGGTGCAGCCCGGCATCACCATCCCGGTCGACGCGGTGGGCGTCACCGTCAACGCCAACGGCGAGGTCTGGGTCGACCTGGACGGCCAGGTGGACCCGCAGCTGGTCGGCCAGATCGAGGTCGCCCGGTTCCCGAACGAGGCCGGCCTGCGCGCGCTCGGCGACAACCTGTTCGTCGAGACCCGCGCCAGCGGCCAGGCCAACGTCGGCGTGCCGGGCCAGGCCGGGCTTCGGCAGCGTGCTGCAGGGCGCGGTGGAAAGCTCCAACGTCGACATGGTGAAGGAGATCACCAACATGGTCGCCGCCCAGCGCGCCTACGAGATGAATTCCAAGGTGATCACCGCCTCCGACGAGATGATGCGCAACGTCAGCCAGATGCGCTGATGACCCGCGCGCCGTCGTCTCGATAACCCGGAGAGTTCGCCATGATCCGCCTGCCCGCCCTCGCCCTCGCCGCCTTGACCGCGCTCGCCGTCGCGTTCGGCCCCGGCCCGGCGTCCGCCGAACGCGACGACCGGGCCGGCTTCGGCCAACCGGTTTCGCTCAACACCGAGATCACGGTCGAGGGCGACACCGTGACCCTGAACCATCTGTTCAGCGGCCTCGGCGACCGCGGCACGACGCCGATCGCGCGCGCGCCCGAGCCGGGCGAGGAAGTGCGGCTGCCGGCGGACTGGTTGGCCCGGGTCGCGCGCGCCTATCAGATCGACTGGCGACCGGCCTCCAAGCTGCAGGAGGCGAGCCTGCGCCGCGCCGCGCAGCGGCTCGGCAGCGAACGGATCATCGAGGCGATCCGGGGTGAACTGACCGCCCGCGGCGTCGACGGGGATCTCGAGGTCCAGCTCGACAACCGCGACATCACGCTCACCCTGCCGGTCGACGCGCCGGCCAAGGTCACGGTCGCTGGCTTTTCCTACGACCGGAACAGCGGCCGTTTCACCGCCAACGTGCTGGCGCCGGACACGCAGCGCCCGCTGGCGCGCGCCACCGTCTCCGGCAGGGCGCTGGCGATGATCGACGTGCCCGTCCTGAACCGGCGCGTGGGCCGCGACGAGGTGATCGGCCAGCGCGACATCGCCTGGGTCTCCCGCCCGGCCGACGCGGTCACCGCCAACCACATCCGCGACGCGCGCAAGCTGGTCGGCATGTCGGCGCGCCGGTCGATCCGCCCGGACCGGCCGGTGCGCGAGACCGACGTGACCGCGCCCACGCTGGTGCCGCGCAACAGCTTGGTAACCCTGATGCTGCAGACTGACCAGATGCGCCTGACGGCCCAGGGCCGCGCGCTGCAGGACGGCGCCAAGGGAGAGGTCATCCGCGTCGTCAACACCAAGTCCAACACCACCGTCGCCGGGGTCGTCGTCGCCGATGGCACGGTCACGGTCGAGGCGGGCAGCCGCCCGCAATCCCGGGAGTAAGCGCGATGCGCACGACCCTTCTCGCAACCGCCGCCCGGCTGAGCGCGCTCGCGCTCGCCGGAAGCCTGCTCGCCGCCTGCAACACCGCCGACCGGCTGTCCCAGATCGGCCAGGAGCCGCCGCAGTCCGCGGTCGAGAGCCCGGAGCGCCTGGCCGGCGAGCGGCCCGTGGTGATGCCGATGCCCGAGCCGCGGGCGCAGGAGACCAACCGGCAGGCGAACTCGCTCTGGACGCCCGGCACCCGCGCCTTCTTCAAGGACCAGCGGGCGAGCGAGATCGGCGATATCCTGACCGTGCGCATCGAGATCGACGACGAGGCTACGCTGTCGAACGAGACCAGCCGCAGCCGCACGGCCAACGAGTCCGCCGGCCTGCCCGCTTTCCTCGGCTACGAGGGTGCGCTCGGCCAAGTGCTGCCGGAATCCGTCAACCCGGGCAATCTGGTCGAGGCCAACAGTGGCGGCGGCCACACCGGCAAGGGCAGTGTCGGTCGGAGCGAGGAAATCAACCTCAAGATCGCCTCCCTGATCACGCAGGTGCTGCCGAACGGCAACCTGGTGATCGCCGGCCGGCAGGAAGTCCGGGTGAACTTCGAGAACCGCATCCTGCAGGTCGCGGGCGTGATCCGGCCGGAGGACATCGGCGCCGACAACAGCGTGTCCTACGAGGACATCGCCGAGGCCCGGATCGCCTACGGCGGCGAGGGCCAGCTGTCGGACGTCCAGCAGCCGCGCTACGGCCAGCAGGTCTACGACATCCTGTTCCCGTTCTAGAGCAAGATGCTGAAAGGTGTGAA
The DNA here is from genome assembly GCA_034521655.1 of Rhodovibrio sp. Classification (GTDB taxonomy): domain Bacteria; phylum Pseudomonadota; class Alphaproteobacteria; order Kiloniellales; family Rhodovibrionaceae; genus Rhodovibrio. The sequence goes on along the minus strand of JAXHMD010000040.1, from coordinate 204,312 downwards.
CACCTTTCGGCTCGATATTGCTCTATACTCAAAACCGAAGCGAAATCCAGCCGGAAGACCGATTCGGCCTTCCAGCATTTCGTTCTCAGTATCCGCGCGCCTTGGAATGCCCCGCCGGCCGATATCGTGACGCCGGCGCTTCGAGCCCGAAACGAACAAAGCCCCTGCCCAGCCATCGCGACCGGTCAGGGGCTTTGCCTTGCCGAACTCGAATAAATGCGCGTCGCTCAGTCGTCGCGCTGGGTGCGCTCCAGACGCTCGTGGCGCTCCTGCGCCTCGATCGACAGGGTCGCGATCGGGCGCGCTTCCAGGCGGCGGATCGCGATCGGCTCGTCGGTCTCCTCGCAGTAGCCGTAGGTGCCGTCCTCGATCCGCTGCAGCGCCTCGTCGATCTTGGAGATCAGCTTGCGCTCCCGGTCGCGGGTGCGCAGCTCGAGCGAGCGGTCGGTCTCGGCGGAAGCGCGGTCGGCGATGTCGGGCTCGGCCAGACCGCCGTCCTGCAGGTTCTCCAGCGTTTCGTGCGACTCCCGCAAGAGCGAGGCCTTCCACGCCAGCAGTTTCTGGCGGAAGTACTCCCGCATCTTCTCGTTCATGAAGGGCTCGTCCTCGCTTGGACGATAATCCGGCGGCAGAGTCACGGACATTATGTGAACGGCGTCCCTTCCTTGTCGTCAGGGTCCGGGAATGCCCGGAGGCGGCGCGGGCGCAGTATATGAGTTTTTACCCACGCCACAAGCCTCTTTCACGTCGCCGCAAACGCCGGCATCCGCTTGAAATTCAAAGGTTTTGTGACAAGCTCCGCGTGCCGCGAGTCGGCCCGGCAGTCACCAGAGACCGCCGCGCAGGAGCCGACGTACCGTCCGCCCCGAAGCCGGGGCGCGCGTGCGCTCAGCGCCGCAACTTCGCGAGCTCGACGTGCGCGCGCAGTTCGATCTCGTCCAGGATATCGGTCAGGCCCGGGTCGTCGATCTCGGCGCGTGCCTGGTCGACCTCGTCGGCGAGCCGGCGGACGGTATCGGGCGCCATGCGGCCCATCAGCAACCCGTCGCGCAGTTCCTCGAGGCGTGCCAGCAGGCGTTCGCCGCGCTGGCGGCCCCGCTCGCGCTCGCCGTCGCTGCCCGCGGGAATCTCCTGCAGGCTGAGCAGCGCGCCCGTGCCCGCCACGCCCGAAGCGCGGCCGCCTTCCGGCGCGCTTGCCGGCGCGCTGCCGGCGCTCAGGCTATCGCCGAACGTTCCGCCGCCGCTCTGCGCCTTGTCCTTGCGGCGCAGCGGCGTGGCGGCGTGGGGAGACGACCGGTCGATCTTCATGAACACTCGCTGAAAGCCCATGCGGCAGGTTCGCCGCCATCCCGCCGGACGTGCCCTGGGCAGGCCCGGATCGGACGGCGGTGCAGCGCGGAAAACTGCGCCTTCCGCCTGCACGCACCAAGCTGCGCCCGACGCGGTTAATCTGGGGTAAAGACCGCCTGGCAGCGCCCACCGACCGGCAATCGCGGCCCGGCAAGTTTTGCCGTCGGACCGCGCGCGCCCGGCGTCTGAGGTGTGAACGCCGGCGGCCCTCCGGCGCGATGATTCCGCGGCTTTTTAACCAAACGACCGAGTTGGCACGCAACTCGCATGAGCCGGCGTGGCCCGACGTGCGGAGACCTCTTCGCCGCGCGTCGCCAGCAACGATCGAACCCCAGCAACGATCGAAACTTCGAGGACCTTGTCCATGCCGCGCCTGTCCCGTCCGATCCGCGTCGCCCTGTGCGCCTGTGCCCTCGCCTTAGCCGGCCTGTGGTCGGCGGGCGCCGAGGCGCAGACCCGGATCAAGGACATTACGCAAGTTGAGGGTATCCGCGACAACGTGCTGGTCGGCTACGGCCTGGTCGTGGGCCTGAACGGCAGCGGCGACGACCTGGGCGACAGCCCGTTCACGCGCGAGAGCCTGATCGGCATGCTGCAGCGCCTGGGCGTGAATGCGCGCGACGAGGACCTGGACACCGAGAACATCGCCGCGGTGATGGTGACCGCCGACCTGCCCCCGTTCACCCGGCGCGGCTCGCGGATCGACATCTCCGTGTCCTCGCTCGGGACCGCCGAGAGCCTGCTGGGCGGTACCCTGCTGGTGACCCCGCTGTTGGGCGCCGACGGCGAGGTCTACGCGGTCGCGCAGGGGCCGGTGAACGTCAACGGCTTTACCGCCGGCGGCGCCGCCGAGCAGATCACCAAGGGCGTGCCCACCGCCGGCCGGATCCCCAACGGCGCGATCATCGAGCGTGAGATCGACTTCCAGCTGGGCTCGCTCAGCACCGTCCACCTGCAGCTGCGCAACCCGGACCTGACCACCGCGCGCCGGGTCGCGAGCGCGATCAACCAGTTCGTCGGCCAGCCGGCGGCGCGCTCGCTCGACCCCGCCACCGTGCGGATCGACGTGCCCGCCAACTACGGCGGCGACACGGTGGGTCTGCTGACCGACGTGGAGCAGCTGCCGATCTCCCCCGATCAGGTCGCCAAGGTGGTGATCGACGAAAGCTCGGGCGTGATCGTGATGGGCGCCAACGTGCGCATCTCCACCGTCGCGATCGCCCAGGGCAACCTGACCATCCGCGTGACCGAGACCCCGCAAGTCGCACAGCCCGGCCCGTTCGCCCAGCAGGGCCGGACGGAAGTGGTACCGCGCACCGAGGTGGAGATCGACGAGGACGACGAGAACCGGATGGCCGTGCTGCCGGAAGGCGTGACCCTGCAGCAGCTGGTCGACGGGCTGAACGCGCTCGGCGTGGGGCCGCGCGACATGATCGCGATCCTGCACGCCATCAAGGCCGCAGGCGCGCTGCAGGCCGAGATCGAGGTCTTGTGATGAGCCCGTTCGCGAAGACGGCCTTCGACCCGGCCCTGCTCGCCCAGCAGCAGGGGGCCGCGAGCGCCGGCAAGGCGGCCGCCGCCGTCAAGCGCGGCGGCGCCGCCCAGATGACCGAGGCCAGCGCGGCCAAGGCCGCGCAGGAGTTCGAGGCGATGTTCATCGCCCAGATGCTGAAGCCGATGTTCCAGGGCCTGAGCACCGAGGGCATGTTCGGCGGCGGCAAGGGCGAGGAGATGTACCGCAGCCTGCTGGTCGAGGAATACGGCAAGACGATCGCCAAGGCCGGCGGCGTCGGGATCGCCGATCAAGTCAAGGCCGAGATGCTGAAGCTGCAGGAGGTTAAGTAGCCATGCCGCGTTCCGCTGCCCCCGAGATCCCGATCGACGCCGGACCGGTGGAGACGGATCACCGCGCCGTGGTGACGGCGGCCCCCGTCTCCGAGGCGAACGGCGAGCCGGCCGCGGTGATCGACCTGCTCGAGACCACGCTGCGGCTGATCGACGTGCTGGAAGGCGAGATCGAAATGCTCCGCGGGATGAACCCCGAGGAGATGCAGGCCCTGCAGCACGACAAGATCGTCCTCGCCGCGGCCTATGAATCGCAGCTCAAGCGGCTGCGCGACCAGCCGGAGCTGGCGGCACCGCTGTCGAACGACCTGCGCGCGGAGCTGAAGGAGGCGACCGACGCCTTCCAGGACGTGCTGGCCGCCAACGAGCGCGCGCTGCGCGCCGCCAAGACGGCGACCGACGGTGTGCTGCAGGCGGTCGTCGACGCCGCCAACCGGCAGGACCCGCGCGCCAGCTACAGCCCGAAAGGCCGGCAGGCCCGCCGCAACCCGCGCGCCCCGCACGCGGTGTCGATCAACGAGCGCCTGTGACGGCGCTTAAGCTGAAGTCTCAGGCGCCCGCGGCCGGCCCCGGCCAGGCACGGCGTCGCCATCGGGCCGCCAGGACGGCGCGCCCGCCATCGGAGCGCACAAGATGTCCCTCTCAGGCTCCCTGTTCAACGCGGTCTCCGGCCTGCAAACCGCGCAGCGCCAGATCAACGTGACCAGCGGCAACGTCTCGAACTCCAACGTCGAGGGCTACAGCCGCAAGACCGCGCCCGCGATCACGGCGATCACGGCCGGGCAGAACTCCGGCGTGGACCTGGGCGCGGTCCGGCGCGAGGTGAACGCCTACCTCGACAGCGAGGTGCTGCGCGCCGACACCAAGTTGGGCGCGCTGGACGTCAAGACGGAGTTCATGCAGCGCCTGACCCAACTGTTCGGCACGCCGGAGAACGACAGCACGCTCGCCAACGGGCTGAACGACCTGTCGGCCGCCATGGAACAGCTGGCGATCGAGCCGAACAGCGCCAGCGTGCGCAACGACGTGGTCGAGGCCGCGGACAGCCTGGCCCGCCGGCTCAACGACTTCGCCACCGAGACCAAGAACCTGCGGGTCGAGGCCGACCGGCAGATTGCCCAGGGCGTCGACGCGGTCAACGGCGCGCTCGAGCGGATCGGCGAGTTGAACGAGGAGATCTCCAAGGCGCACGCCCTCGGCCGGCCGACCGGCGAGCTGGAAGACGAGCGCGACCGCCAGCTGGGGACGCTCAGCCAGTGGATGGATATCTCCACCTTCAACCGCGACAACGGCGAGATCGTGGTGATGGGCAGCACCAGCCAGGGCGGGGCCAGCACGCTGGTCGATAGCCGGGCGGTCCAGTTCGACTACGACAACGCCAACAAGCTGGGCCCGACGGCCGAGCCGGCCAGCTTTCCGCAGGCCGTGAACGACCCGGCGACCACGCTGGACTCCAGCACGGGCGGCAAGCTGGGGGCGCTGTTCGATCTGCGCGACAGTACGCTGACCGACTTCCACCGCGACATCGACCGGCTGGCGCAGAGCGTGCGCGACCGCGTCAACGCCGCGCACAACCAGGGCACGGTGGGGAATGCAGGCGTCGATCAGATGACCGGCAGCCAGCGGTTCGATCCGACGGACTGCTATCGTCCCTCCAGAAATGCCGGCCCAGCCGCGATCTTCGTTCAGCGCTGGTCGACGCCTCCGGAAACGTCGCCGATACGATCGAGGTCGACTTCAGCGGCCTGCCGGCCTCCACGACCGTCGATGCCGTGCGCGGCGCGATCGATACCGACCCGGACCTGAGTGCCACACTCGACCCCACGACCGGTCAGCTTAGCATCAGCGCAGCCGATCCGGCTTACGACATCACGCTGTCGCCAGGGGACGCCGCCTTCTTCGGCGCTCAGTCCGGCGGCAACCCGCGGGGGTTCTCGCACTACTTCGGGCTGAACAACCTGTTCGAGACGCCCGGGCGGACCGTACGATACGAACAACTCCAGCTGGGACCTGACCAACACCGCCCAGGACCTGCGGCTGCGCAGCGACATCGCCGCCGACCCCGAGCTGCTTTCGCGCGGCCGGGCGAGCGCCACCGTCGACGCGCCGGCGGTCGCCGACGGCGACAACACCACCGCCAACGCGCTCGCCGCCGCGTTCGAGACCGGCGGCGACATCGCCCGAGGCGGCAAGCTGCCGGCGATCCAGGACGTCAAGCTCGCGGACTACGCCGGCGACCTCTTGTCCTACTACGCGACATCTGCCCAGCGGACCGAGACCGCCCGCGACTTCCAGGAAACCATGCGCGACGAACTGAAGTTCCGCGCGGACTCCGAAAGCGGCGTCAACATCGATGAAGAGCTGTCCAACATGATCACCTTCGAGCAGGCCTACAACGCCTCCGCCCGGGTGATCTCCACGGTGCAGCAGATGTTCGACACGCTCGACCGGATGATGAACTGAGGACCGCCGCCATGATCCGCATCGGTAGTTTCGCCGCCCAGAACCTGACGCTTTCCAAGAACATGGAGACCCAGGCGCGCATGCACGAAGCGCGCCTGCAGATCTCATCCGGCAAGAAGGCGCAGGCCTACGAGGGCATCGCCACCGACACCCGCCGCCTGGAAGGGCTGGAGACCAAGCACCAGCAGATCTCCAGCTTCAAGAAGTCGGTCGACCGGACCGACCAGCGCCTGAACGAGATGGCAAGCGCGGTCGACCAGCTGCAGGACATCGCCAGCGACTTCCGCAGCAAGCTGCTGCAGGCGACCAGCGGCGACAACCTACCCTCGACCAACATCCAGGGCGAGGCCCGGGCGCTGCTGAACCAGACGGTCGGCCTGCTCAACAGCGAGTACGAGGGCCGCTACCTGTTCGCCGGCACCGCCACCGACCGGCCGCCGGTCGACGTCAGTCCGATGGCGGCGGCGACATGGCATTCGACCTCGGCGGCGCCAACGATGTGCGCAGCGGCGGCTATTACAGCGGTAACGACGACGTCTTGAGCGCGCGCGTCGATAGCGACTTCACCATGGCCTACGGCGTCACCGCCGACCACACGTCGAACACCGGGTTCCACGACCTGATGCAGGCGCTCACCCGGGTGGCGTTCGCCAGCGATACGGACCTGGAGGCGCAGAGCCAGAACGCCCTGCGCGACCTCGCCGGTGGGCGGATCGGACTGGAAAGCTCGGTAAACACCCTGCCTAACGGCCAGACCCGGCTGCGACAGCATCATGGCGACGACGGACGGATTCGATCGACATTCACGCGCGCCGACGGCACGCGCCGTCAACGTCGGACTACGACACCAGCCAGCACGCTCGGACGTGCTGGCTCAGCGACATCTCCGGCGTATCCAGGACTCGATGCCGAGGTCGTGACCGAGAACGGCAGCGCCCGCACTTCGCGTCTATGACGACGATGGCGGAGCCGCTGACTCGTGAACAACGACACCGGGCCATCTGCTCGGCACCCTGGGCCTCGGGTCGAGCGCCGCCCTCAGCGAGGGCGCGATCAAGCGCCTGGCGGACACCCACGCCGACATCGGCAGCAGCCAGGACATCCTGCAGCGCGTGCGCGAGCGCCTGGAGGACACGCGCCTGAACGTCGAGCAGGGCATCACCGACATCGAGAACGTCGACATCGCCAAGGCGATGACGGAACTGAGCGGCCACCGCACCACGCTGGAAAGCTCCTACGCCGTCACCGCCCGGATGTCGCAGCTCTCGCTCCTGAACTTCCTCCGCTAACGCCCGCCCGCTCCTGAACTTCCTCGGTTAACGCCCGCCCCCGCGCTTGCGCGGTCAGGGCCACACGCCGCCGCCCCTTCCCCTCAAGGAGTGCCGCCATGACCTACCAGAGCCAGCTCGCGATCGCCCGGACCTCGGACACCGAACCGGCCGACGCCGTCACGCAAACGGCCGACAGCTCGACGCCGGCCGGCGTTGGGCCGAACGACCTCGAGGTCGCGACCCGCTTCGGCGTCTACGCCGTCGAAGCCGACAAGACGCTGCGCTTCGAGCGCGGCCTGCTCGGCTTCGCCCAGCCCGGCAGCTTCGCCCTGCTCGACCTGCCGGGCGAGGCGCCGCAGGCCTTCCGCCTGCTGCAAAAGGTCGACGACGCGAACCTGGGCTTCATCGTGCTGCCGCTGGCGGGCGAGCTGGAAGCCGACGCCGAGGCCGACCTGCAGGCGCTCTGCGAGGCCCGGCACGTCAAGCGCGCGGACGCGGTGTTCCTGCTGATCGCGACCCTGCGCCCGAAGGCCGAGGGCGGCGTCGACATCACCGTCAACCGCCGCGCGCCGATCCTGCTCGACGGCCGGCGGATGACCGGGGCCCAGGTGGTCCTGAACGACCCGCGGTACGAGGTGCGTTACACGCTGTAAGTCCCTGACAAGCGAAGCTTTGCCTGCGCCCGATTCACCCCCGGTTAACCCTGCGGACTTATGCTTAACGGCGCGAACAACCGGCGGGAGAGAGACGGTATGGCTGCGAACAGGAAGCAGCGGCGGAGAGATCGGACACCGGGCAGCCGGCAAGGCCAGCCCCGTCCCGCCGGTCCAGCGTCGGGCGCGTCACAGTCCGCCGCGGCGCGCGCGGATACGCGGGCAACACGCGCGGCCAAGCTGCAGAAGGACGGCGCGTTCGACGCCGCCGCGGAAGTCTGGCGCGACATCCTGGCCGGCCGGCCGGACGATCTGAACGCCCTTCAACACCTGGGCGTGCTGCAACTACAGCATCCGGCCGGCGAGCTCGATACGGCCGTCAAACTGCTGACCCGGGCCGCGGACCTGTTACCTGGCAGTGCTCCCGCGCAAATGCACGCGGGCTTGGCGATGCTGCGCGCCGGCCAGCTGCAGCAGGCCCTTTCACGGCTGGAACAGGCCGTCGCGATCAAACCGGATTATGCCGAGGCGCACAACAACCTCGGTGTCGCTTTCAAGGAACTGGAGCGCTTCGAAGACGCTGGCGCCAGCTTCCAGGCCGCCGTGCGTTTGAAACCGGACTACGGCGAGGCCACGCGCAACCTCGAAGGCCTGAAGAACCTCCTTCAAGCCGACACCCAGACGCGCCGTCGCGCGGACGCGTTGGCGCAGGCCAACCGGCACGGGGAAGCGGCCGAGCTTTATCGAACCCTCGTGCAGAAGCGACCCACGCACGCCAAACTCCGCTATGCGCTCGCAAACAGCCTGCACAAGGACCTGCAGTACGACGCCGCGAACGCCGAACTCGACGCCATTCTGGCGCACGATCCCACGCAGCAGCGGGTCTATCTCGCCCGCGGCATGATCGCCCACGACCGGGCCGAGTACCAGGACGCGCTTGCGTCAACTGGACGCAGATCCGCCCGACCGATCGAGCGTCTATCCGCAAACCCACCGGTTGCGCGCCAACGCGCTTTCCAGCCTGCGCCGGTACGACGAGGCGCGGGTGGTTTTCGAGCAAGCGCTCGCCGCAGAACCCCAACGACGCGATGATCCGCAACGACTATGGGATGATGCTGGTCAGCCTGAACCGCACCAGCGAGGCCAGCGTCCAACTCCTTCAGGCCATCACGTCTCGATCCGATCGACTGGCAGAACTACAACAACCTCGGCAACCTGCTGAAGGACCAGGGGCGCATGCTGGACGCCCTTGAGCTGTACGAAGAATCGCTTGCCCGCGTCGGTCCAACCCCCCTTCTCGCCAGCAACCTCGCCTTCGTTCTGAACTACATCAACGGTCTGTCGAACGCCGCCATCTACGACGGCCACCTCCGCTTCCGCGAGGCGGTGGCGCACATCACGCCGCAGCGCAAGCACCCGAACGATCCGACACCGGACCGGCGTCTACGCGTCGGGATGATGTCGCCCGACCTACGGGCCCATTCCGTCGCGCGCTTTCTGATGCCGTTGCTGCGCGCCTACGACCGGACGGCGGTCGGGCTCACCCTGTTCGCCAACGTGCCGAAGCCGGACAAGGTGACGGCGACGATGCGCCAGCTGTGCGACCACTGGCAGGACATCCGCAAGATGCCCGCCGAGCAGGTCGCCGATCTGGTCCGTGCAGAGCGGATCGATGTGTTGATCGACCTCGCCGGACACACCGGCGGCAACAGTCTGGAGGTTTTCCAGCACAAGCCCGCCCCGGTTCAGGCGAGCTGGCTCGGCTACCCGAATACCACCGGTCTGGAGACGATGGACTACCGCATCGTCGACGAGGTGGTGGAACCCACCGGCGCCGCCGAGCCTTTCAGTTCCGAGAAGATCGTCCGCCTGCCGGACGGCTTCCACTGCTTCGAGCCCCCCAACCCGTGCCCACCTGTGGGTGCCCTTCCCAGCGCGCAGAACGGGTTCGTGCGCTTCGGCTCGTTCAACTACCTGGGCAAGGTCAACGAGCGTGTCGTCGAGCCTTGGTCCGCGATCCTGAAGCGGGTGCCCGAACAGCCGGCTGTTGCTGAAGGCGCGCGGCCTGGGCGACCCGCTCAGCAACCGGGCATACCTGCGACTCTTCGAGGACCACGGCGTTGCGCGCGAGCGCATCGAGATCGTGTCCTACCAGCCCGCCATCCAGGCGAGCACCTGGAACTCTACGGCGCCGTCGACATCGCGCTCGATACCTTCCCATACAACGGCACCACAACGACCTGCGAAGCGCTGTGGATGGGCGTTCCCACGATCGCCCTGCTCGGCCCGACCCACGCGGCGCGGGTGAGCGCCAGCCTGCTGCACCAAATCGGCCTGGACGACCTGATCGCGGAAAGCCCCGCCGATTACGTCGATTGCGCGGTGGCGCTGGCCCAGAACCCGGACCGGATGGCCGAGCTGCGCCGGGGCATGCGCGCGCGGATCAACGCCTCACCGCTGCGCGATGAGAGCGGGTTCGCCCGGAAGTTCGAGACCGCGCTGCGCGACATCTGGACCACGTGGTGCCGGGAGGGCGCGCGCGGCGACGACCGATCGAGCGTGGCCACGGGCGTGGCCGCGATGGCCGGCGGGGCCGCTTGGCATCCAGGCTCCGTCAAGGCGCCGGACGAGATCCGGGTGATCCACAATCTGGCGCGCACGGGCGGCACCCTGATCGCCAAGTGCCTGGGCAGCATGGACGGCGTGGTCCTCCTGAGCGAGGCCCACCCGAACGGCGCCGCGTGGATCGATCCGGTCAAACAGGCGCAGAACTGGTTCGGCCTGATCGATGCCAAGGAAGCCGAGCTGATCCGGGCCGAGGACGACCCGTTCCAAGTCCTGATCGCGCTGTGCGCGGCGCGCTGCCAGGCCAAGGGACAAACCCTGCTGGTCCGCGATTGGACGCACCTCGACTTCACCGGGGTCCCGTTCCAGACGCCGCACTACGAGCTCACGACCCGGGACTGCCTGGCTGGGCGCTTCGAGAACGTCCTCTCGACGGCGACCGTCCGTCACCCGATCGACGAGTGGCTCAGCCTCGACAAGCTGGCGATCGTACGCGGCCATCTGACCATCGACGCGTACATGCGCGGCTACCGCGCATTCGCCGAGGTCGCGCGGGAGATCGGCTTCCTGCGGTACGAAGACTTCACGAACAATCCCGACGGGGCGCTGACGACACTTTGTGACCGGCTGCGGCTGCCGTTTGACCCGACCTATCGAACACGCTGGGTGGACTACACCCGGATTACCGGCGACGTGGGCCGCAGCGGCTCGCCCGAACGCGAGATCCGACCGACACGCCCGAAGTCGTACGACCCTGATCTGCTCGACGCGTTCCAAGCCTCACCGGACTTCACCCCCGCGCTCGAAATGTTGGGCTACACAACTGCCTGTCCCGACAATCGATGGCTCAAACATCAATCTTCGCTGGTCCAATAGTTCGCCCGTCAGCACGACCCGCGAGCCTACGACTTGATCGGAACCAAGAATGAACAGCAAAAACGCCCTCGTCGTGACGACCATCCATGAACCAGGGGACTTCCTGGACCAAATCCTTGCGGTGTGCGCAGACGACTTCGATGTGATCGTTGTCGGCGACACCATCACGCCATCAAGCTGGGAAGATGCACCGGTCCACTTCTTATCCATCGACCGTCAAAGACAACTGTTTGGTGAGTTTGCGTCGGTGGCACCGCTGCGCCACTACTCACGAAAAAACTTCGGGTATCTGTACGCCCAGAAACTGGGCGCACCGATTGTGCTTGAGACGGACGACGATACCTTTCCCTACCCCAAATTCGGTCGGGATCTGGTTGCCGATGTCGAAGGCCGCCTTGCCAATGGCGGCGACTGGGAAAACGTGTACAGCTGGTTCACCGACCAGCACGTCTGGCCGCGCGGCTTACCGCTGAGCCACGTCACGCAGCGGAAAAGGGTATCCTCTACGATCACGCGTCGACGCTGCCTGGTTCAGCAATTCCTGATCGACGGTGACACAGATGTCGACGCGATCTACCGTCTGACGTCCCCGCAAGGCGACGTCCTGTTCAACGCGGACGAACTTCCCGTGATTCTGGCGAACGACACGGTATGTCCGTTCAACAGTCAGAACACCGCGTTCCACGCGGCGGCGTTCCCGTTGCTTTACCTGCCACACCATTGCAGCTTCCGGATGACGGATATCTGGCGCAGCTTCGTGGTCCAGGTAGCCTTAGCCACAGCGGGCGAGGCTATCGCCTTCCGCGGCCCAACGTCCCACCAAGTCCGCAACGCCCACGATCTGATGCGCGATTTCGAGCAGGAGGTATCTGGCTACCTCCATAACGCGTCGATCATGACGCACCTAAAACAAGTCGCGCGAACACTATCCGATGTGAGTTCTTGCGCAGACGGGCCACACGTTGTGGCACAGCCTAGTTGACGCCGGTTACCTGCCGGAGGACGAACGCGCCCTGATCGATGCGTGGTTTGCTTACTTTGGCGTGGCCCAGCGCGTTCACGAGGAGACAGAAGTTGCCTAAACACTCAATCATCATCTGGGATCGCGCCTTCCGAAATTTCTTCCACCTTCTACCGTCGCTTGCCGAGCAGGACTACCCGCTCGATCAAATTCAAATCGTCGTGGTGGAGCAGAATTCCGAAGCGACCGCGGTGACGTTCGCCGAGCGTGAAGGCTGCGCACCCGTCGGCCAGGTCATCGCCAGCCTACCCAAAGAAATCAACGTCGATGTCGTTTACCTCGAAGAGGACGACCAACCCTATCATCCAGGTCGACTTTTGAATGAAGGCCTGGCACGCAGCGACGGAGATATCTGCTCGACCATGGACTGCGATGTCCTGGTACCTCGCGACTTTCTACGGATCTTGGATCGCTTGCACGCGCGTGGACCACGGGTCGTGACCATGGCCCGCAGCGAGGCGGCTTTCCCCTGCGGCACGACGATCGCGGACTGGAAGAACCAGATCGTCGATTACGATTTGGTTCGAAACATCTGCCCGAACGCCTGGGCTCCCATCCCGCGAGACGCGCCCAACAAAGCGCCGCTGCTGTCAGCCAGACGGGCGCATTGGGACGCAATCGGCGGCTACGACCCGCATTACGTGTTCTCAACCGCCTACACTAAGTTCGGAATGGATGTGTCTACACGGTTTAAGCTGCTGCTCGGCCAAGAAGCTGAGATCCCGCATCCAAAGCGGTGTATTCATCCTTGGCACCCGACTGAAGTGAACCGGCAGGGCGACAGCGCGAAGGTTCTTTTCAGTATTCAGGACATGTTGATCCGGTGGTCGGTAACAAAGGGCGCCTGGTCGCTGGACCAACGCCATGAAGTCGCGGAGACACTTTATCGTAAAAACGCAAAACTGATCGACTGGGCGGTCACGAATGCGGAAACCGATCAGAAGACAGCAACAGCCCAACGGCCTGCGAATCCGGTCGAACGTTCCAGGAACCGGCCACGCCTTCGGCACCTAAAGTCGGCGTGTAACAGTCCCGTCGAGCTTCGCTGATCCTTGCGATCTGTCGATGGCAACCAGCTTTCGTCGCCGCTAGAGCATGATGCCGTAAGGTGGAACCACCTTTCAGCGAAATCCTACTCTCTATTCAAGAAGTTAGAGCGAAATTCAGCTTGAAGGCCGATTCAGCCTTCAAGCATTTCGCTCCAAGGAACGCTTTGACCCTGCATGAAAACGTCGCCGAGCGCAAGGATCGGCGACGTTTTTATATTTGTGCATAAATGGTCGTGACGCTCGGTCGTTTTCGCCGAGCCGCGCCGGCAGCACGGCAAATCTTGCCGGACTGCGCAACTTTTGCCGTGAAACGCGTACAAGATCCGGTGCCGCAACGCGCTGGCGAAGTCGATCAACCCCGTCTCGACCCAAATCGGACCCGCTGACCCTAACTTCCGAACATTCTCTGCGACCCCCGGGAGCGACCGCTGCCCAGTCGCCACGTAACATTCGCCGGCGTTTGCGAACTCAAAGCGTCCTGGGTGAGCAAGTCTGGCACGCTTCGTGCATCGCTCTACAGCGCGGTCGGATACCGCAGTCGGCTCAACAGGATGTTCTAGCCGAGATAACCACACCCAAGTAGGAGACTTCGACGATGGCTCTCAACATCATCTCGAACTACGCCGCCAACGTGGCGCACCGCAACCTGACCGCGTCCGACGCCGAGGCGACCTCGTCCGTTGCCAAGCTGTCGGCCGGTAAGCGCGTCCTCGCCGCGAAGGACGACGCGGCCTCTCTGGCCATCGGCTCCCGTCTGTCGGCGGAAGTCGCGGGCCTGAAGCAGGCGGGCGTGAACGCCGGTCAGGCGTCCTCCATGCTCCAGATCGCCGACGGCGCGATGGACAAGGTGAACGACATCCTGACCCGGATGAAGACGCTGGCCATCCAGTCCGGTTCCGGCCAGCTGTCCTCCACCGAGCGCGGCATGCTGGACACCGAGTTCCAGGCGCTGCGGTCCGAAATCGACCGTATCGCCGAGGACACCGAGTTCAACGGCACCCAGCTGGTCAACGGCTCGATCGACGTGGAGCTCGGCACTGGCACGAGCAGCAGCTTCAAGCAGGCCGAAGGTGTCAGCGGCATCGACATGCGTGGCATCGACTACAACGGCACCACCGCCGCCACCGAGGGCGCCGTGTCGATGTCCTACGACGGCTACGGTCAGTTCGCCTTCACCGATGGAGCCGGCCACAGCTTCACCGGCACCATCAATGCCGACCATCTGGATGCGAGCGACGCGCTGACCCAGCCGACAGTGGTCGAGTTGGACGGTGGCACGAACGGGTCGATCACGCTGAACCTGGGCACCGGCTTCGACGCCAGCAGCGTCCATCGCTGACCGAGACGATGACGCTTAGCGGCTCCACCGAGCTGACCCTGGACTTCAAGGTCGGCACGGGTGTGGACGCCAGTGCGGACGAGATCAGCATCGACGTGAACTCGATCACCACGAACTCGCTCGGCATCTCGACCGCGCAGATCGACACTGCGGACAACGCGGACGCGGCGTCGACGGCGATCAGCTCCGCCATCGACTCGCTGCAGGAGTTCCGCGCCAACGTCGGTGCCTCGCAGAACCGACTGGACTTCGCCGCTGCGAACATCGCGACTTCCGTGGAGAACCAGGAAGCCGCCCGTTCCCAGCTGATGGACCTCGACGTCGCCGCGGAGATGTCGAAGTTCACCTCCAAGCAGATCCTGGTTCAGGCCGGCACCTCGATGCTGGCGCAGGCCAACCAGCTGCCGCAGAACCTGCTGTCCCTGTTCCGGTAACAGCAGGCTTGACTGGATGACGCGTCGGGGAAGGGGGTTCGCCCCCTTCCCCACCGTCCACCCCCGGGCCACCCGCGCTTGCGTTTATATTTCCTGCGCGCTGGCGTGGTTCTTTAACCGCTTCTTTGCCGCATCCGGTTCATTAGGTTCTTTGACAACCGCCGCCGCGGGACGGGTTCCAGGATGGATATCGTCAAGATCACGCCGCCGACGCAGGCGAACCAGACCAGCGGGCGCGAAGCCCAAATCGAGCGCAGTTCCGCGATCACGGACAAGAGCGCGGAGGTCAAGCGCGCCCTGACTCAAGCGATCGCCGGCTCGGTCGACAAGGCCGTGGTGGCGCCGCAGCGCATGGAAGTGCGGATGCGCGTGGAAGAGGACCTCAACCGGGTGATCGCGCGCATCGTCGACAGCGACACCGGCGAGGCCATCCGCGAGGTGCCGCCGGACGAGCTGGTCGACCTCGCCAAGCGGGTGCAGGCGCTGATCGGCGCGATGTTCGACAAGCGCGCCTGAGCGCATCCGACGGCACGCCGGGCGTGCGGTCTCAACGGCCAGGAAGGGCCAGCCAGCGATGGAACTGTTCAACCAGAACGCGCTTAGCTCCGACGGCAACGGGAACGTCTCGTTCTCCGGCCTGCGTTCGGGCATCGACTTCCGCCAGGCGGTCGACTCGATCATGGAAGCCCGCCGGATCCCGGTGGACCGGCTGGAAACCAAGATCGACGACAACACGGCGAAGATCGCCGCGCTGGGCGTCCTGGGCGACCGGCTGAGCGGGCTGCGCGAGTCGGTCAACGTCCTGCGCGGCGCGCTCTCGGTCGACCGCAGTTCCGACGTGTTCGCCAGCAAGCAGGCCTTCCTCAACGCCACCCGAACCGATTCGGTCGCGGCCTCCGAGGCGACCAGCATCATGGGCGTCAACGTGACCAACCGCGCGGAGGTCGGCACGCACGACGTCGAGGTGCTGCAGCGCGCGACCGCCCACCGCGTCGCCTCCGCCACGGCGACCTCGCAGACCGACGATCTGGGCACCGCGTTCGGCGCCGGCGCCAACGCGATCTCGGGCACGATCCGTATTGGCACGGCCGGCAACACCACGGATATCGTGGTGCAGAACGACGATTCCCTGGTCGACCTGCGCGACCGGATCAACAACGCCAACACCGGCGACAATCCGACCGGTGTCACCGCCAGCATCGTGCAGGTTTCGGACTCCGCGTTCACGCTCACCCTGTCCGCCGACGACACGGGCCAGGAAATGACGCTGGAAGACGTCGGGACCGACACCCTGTTGAACGACATCGGGGTGCTGACCGGCACGGACGTCGCCAACGAGCTGCAGGCGGCGCAAAACGCGAAACTGAAGGCCGACGGCCTGACCGTCGCGAACGCGCTGCAAACCGGCACTTTCGCCGACGCCAACACCGTGATCGACAGCGCGGACACCGCCGATCACACGCTGACCATCGACCATGGCGGCGAGACCTACACGGTCACCTACAACAAGAGCACCGACACGCTGCGCGACGTCGCCAACCGGATCGACACGGCGGTGACCGGAACCAGCGAGCTGGACGAGATTTCCGCGGCCGTCGTCGAGGATGGCGGTCAGTTCCGCCTGCAGATCAGCGCGGACGACGGCACCGAGCTCACGACCTTCACCGATCCCGGCGGCCTGGGCCTCGCCAACGAGCCCAACGCCGAACGCGTTATCACCCGCGACAGCAACACGATCGACGACCTGTTCCAGGGCATGACCGTCGACCTGTTCAAGGCCGAGCCCGGCACCACGATCGAGATCGGTGTCGAGCGGGACCTGAACAGCGTCAAGACCGCGATCGCGGACTTCGTCGAGGCGTATAACGGCGTCAAGCAGTACCTGAACGCCCAGCGCAACGAAGTGGCGCTGGAAGGCATGGACGAGGACGAGGTTGGGGCGCTCGCCGGTAACCGCGTTCTGTCCGACGTCGAAGCCGAACTCAGCAGCGTCTTCTCGCTCGGCGCCCAGAACGTCAGCGGCGACCTGGAAGTGCTGGGTCAGATCGGCATCGACTTCGTCGACAACGACGACATCTCCAACCCGACGCGTGCCGACACGCTGGAGATCGACGAGGCGGAACTGAACGATGCGCTGCTGAACGATCCCGACGGCATCCGCGAACTGTTCGCTTTCGAGTTCAGCGCAAACGATCCCGACATCACGATGATTGGCTTCGACGGCAATACCCAGCCGGCGGCGACCCCGTACCAGATCGAGATCGAGCATGACGGGGCCGCAATCACCCGCGCCTGGATCAACGGCAGCGAGACGGGCGTCAGCTTCAACGGCGATACGCTGACGTTCAACGACGAGACCGGCGCTCAGGGCCTGACGCTCCTCTATACCGGCGGCTCGACCGGCGCTGGAACCAACGTGGTCGACTTCAACGTCTCGCGCGGTATCGGCGCCAACATGCACGCCACCGCCAACGATCTGCTGAACGAGAGCACCGGCCTGATCGAGACCGCGATCGACGACCTGAAGAGCGAGAACACCCGCTCCGAGGAGCAGATCGAGCGCCTTGAGCGGCGCCTCGCCTATCAGCGTGATCGGCTGCTCGACAGCTTCATCCGGATGGAAGAGGCGCTGGCCCGCTTCGACACAATCTCCGAGAGCCTGAAGGGCCTGACCGCCTCGCTCAGCCGCGATAACTAACGCGACCGTCCACGCTTCACCGTTTTGCCGGACCCGCGCTCACGATTGCGTGCCGGCGCGCCTTAAGCCCGACCACAGGAGAGCTTTCCTTGTACAACAACGCTGCCCAAGCCTACGGCACCCAGCAGGTCAAGGGCGCCCCGCCCGTTCTGCAGGTGGCCATGCTGTACGAGCGCGCGATCGGCTCCCTGCAGGAAGCCGTCGCGGCGATCGAGGCCAGCGACGTCAACAAGCGCTGGAGCGCCAACAAGCGCGCGATGGATATCGTGACCGCCTTGATGGCCTCGCTCGACGCCGAGCGCGGGGGCGAGATCGCCCAGAACCTGGACCAGCTGTATACCTATCTTCTCCGCCGCCTGCCGATGGTGGACGTGCGCAACGATCCCGCCCCGGCGAAGGAAGCGATCGAGCTGCTGAAGCCGCTGTGCGAAAGCTGGCAGCAGCTGGCGCGCGGCCAGCAGGGGCAAGCGGCCGACACCAGCCGCGGAGCATGCGGGCGAGCCTGCTGCCGACCGGTCCCCGCAGGAGAACGAGCGCGCGTCGATGAACCTGGCGATCTAACCTCCGGGCGGGCGCTCGGACGGGACCGCCGGACAACCGCACACCCTTGGGCGACAACGACAGCGCCCCGGCCCTCGGCCGGGGCGTTTTCTTTATGTCCCCGCGACGGCGCCGGGGCCGTGATGCAAGGCGACGCCGGTGCCGCGGAACCGGCACCTTCTGCCGCGCAGCCACCGCGCCGCGCCCGGCAAGATTTGCCAAGCCGACGACCCGATGAGGCTACGTACGATCCACTTGCCCCAGAAGTCCCGAAATCCCGGGCATGTTGGTGTTTGGCACGGCGGTTGCAGAAGACACGGGGCGGACCCGACCGATCGCCCGACGCGGCGGTAAGCGAGTTCCCCCGACAGCAACCGCATCAGGCGCGCGACCCTCCCATGACCACGCCCACGCCGATCGCCTTCGAACCTGCCGCCAAGTCCGCGCCCGCCCGGCGCGAGATCGGCTCGGGCGGCGACGCGCACAGCTTCGCCGATACCATGCAGGCGCAGCGCGCGGCCGATCGCTCGGCGGCCGCTGCGGCGCAGGGTCGCCACGACCAAGCCCAGGCCCGCCGCGATCAGGCCACGGCCGCGCAGGTCGCCAACGACAAGACCGCCGCGCAGGGCAACGGCGACCGTCAAACCGGCGCCGCCGCGGGTTCACAAGCTGACAAGACCGCGGCCGCCCAGGCGAAGACCGACGCGAGCGCACCCCAGGGCCGCGCCGGCGAGCAGGCGGCGGCCAAGGCCGCGGACGCCGCTGTGAAGCTGGCCGCAACCAGCCCGGAAAAAGGCAGCCAAGCCGCTGCAAAGACGGCGGCGGACGGACGCGCCGCGCACGCCCAGACCTTGCCGGCTGCGAAGGCCGGACAGGCCAGCGCCAAGCAGACCGGTGCCCAGCAGGCAACAGCTCAGCAGTCCACTGCGGCGGGCGCGCTTGCGCGCGGCGATGGGCAGACCGGCCACGCGGTCGTCCAGCCCGCCGCCAAGGGTCAGGCGCGTCCGGTAAACGCAGCCACCGCCGTGGCCGCGCACACCGCCGCGACGAGCGCCAAGGAAGGCGGTCAGGTCGCGCAGAAGACCAAGACGGCGGAAGCGGCCCTGTCCAAGACCGCGGCGGCGGATGCCAAAGCCAGCGACGACCCAACCGCCAAGGCCCTGCGAGACGCCCTGACCGGCGGGCGCGAGACCGCTTCGACCCGGCGCGGCGACGAACCGAGCGACTCGCATCCCCCACGCACCGAGACCCGGCCGACCGGTCAGCGCGCCTCCGGCGGGGGCATGAGCCCCGCCCTGCGGGCCGCCGCCGAAGCGGTGCAGCAGCAACTCTCGGGCGGCTCCGGCTCGACGGCCAACTCCGGAACGGCCAGCGCGGGGACGCCGTCGGCCGGCCAGACGCTGGCTCGAGCCGACGCCAGCGCGCTGCCGGCGCAGGGTCAGACCTTCGATCCGGTGCTGCAGAACACCGGCCCGCAGCCCGGCGGGACCGGTCAGCCCGGCAGCCTCGCGGCCGCGGCCAAGGCCGCCGCTTCCGCCGGCACCGGCACGGGCAATCCGGGCCCCAGCGCCCCACCCGCCGAGCAGGTGGCCGTGCAGATCCAACGGGCCGCCGCCCAGGGTCAGAGCCGGGTACAGATCCGGCTGAACCCGGCGGAACTCGGCCGCATCGACGTCAAGCTCGACGTCGGCGACGACGGTCATGTCCGCGCGGTCCTGTCGGTCGACAAGCCGGAGACGCTGGACCTGATGCAGCGCGACCCGCGGGCGCTCGAACGGGCGCTGCAGGCCGCCGGCCTGAAGACGGATCAGGGCAGCCTGAGCTTCAACCTGCGCGACGACGGCAGCGGCCACGGCCGGAACGCCGGCGGCGACGGCCGGAATCTTCCGGGCGGGACAGCCGGCGGCATGACCGGCCAGCCGACCGGCGACGCGCCGATCCCCGCCGAATCGCTGCGCGCCGGTCTGCCCGCGGACGGCCGTGTCGATATCCGCGTCTGACGCTGATTAACGCGAGTCCCTCGAAGGAGCGCCCCCATGGACCCGACAGCCCTCAACGCCGCCGCCCAAGGCCAGCAGACCGGCGCCCAGTCCGGCGGTCTGAACGGCAAGGGCAAGCTGGCGGAGGATTTCGACACCTTCCTCGGCATCCTGGTGACGCAGCTGCAAAACCAGGATCCGCTGGAGCCGATGAAGAGCCAGGAATTCACCAACCAGCTGGTACAGTTCTCCACGGTCGAACAGGCGATCGCCACCAACTCGAAGCTCGACCAGATGCTGCAGGCCCAGGCCGGCAACCGGGCGAGCCAGGCGGTCAACTACATCGGCAAGGAGATCGCGATCGACGGCAACCAGGCGCAGCTCCAGGACGGCCAAGCGAACTTCGCCTACACCCTGGAAGGTCAGGCTGAGACCGTCGCGATCGAGATCACCAACGCCGAAGGCCAGGTGGTGCGCACCCTGCAGGGCGACACCGGCGCCGGCCGGCACGACGTGAGCTGGGACGGCAAGACGCTGAGCGGCAAACAGCTGCCCGACGGCGTCTACAACGTTCAGGTCTACGCCGTCGACGGCGATGGCAAGACCGTCAAGGCCAGCACCGAGACCCGCGGCGAGGTGACGGGCTTCGAGGTGCGTGACCAGCAGATCCACTTCCAGGTGGGCAGCGTCGAGGTGCCGTTCGACAAGGTGACGGCCGTCTACGCCACCCCGACACTCCAGCCGGAAGCCTAACACCGGTGGCGCGCGGCTGATCGCGCGGCGCCCTGAAGACGTCTAACCGGACCGCGTCGTCGGTCCCTCGCCCGCGGCGCCCAGCAACGAACGCAGCTCGGCCGCGGCCGCCATGCGAAGGAGAGAGAGCAGATGAGTATCTACGGCGCGATGTATTCCGGCGTTTCCGGCCTGGCGGCGCAATCGAACGCCCTGGGCGTGATTTCCGACAACATCTCCAACGTCAACACGGTCGGGTACAAGGGCTCGCGCGCGACCTTCCAGACGCTGGTGACGCAGGCGACCACCCAGACGACCTACACCCCCGGCGGCGTCGGCTCGCGCCCGCTGCAGGGCGTGGACAAGCAGGGCCTGCTGCAGGGCACCTCGAACGCGACCGACCTGTCGATCTCCGGCAACGGCATGTTCGTGGTCAACGAGGCGATCGATCCGGACGTCGGCGACGACTACATGTTCACCCGCGCCGGCGAGTTCCGCCCGGACGAGCAGGGCAACCTGCGCAACGCCGCCGGCTTCTACCTGCAAGGCTGGCCGCTCGACGATAACGGCAACCTGCCCCCGGCCCAGCAGTCGATCAACAGCGTGGAGACCGTCAACGTCTCCAACCTGACCGGCCTGCCGCGGGCCACCGACACCATCTCGCTCGGCGCCAACCTACCCGTCCGGGCGGCCAACGACGCAAACGTCTTCGAGTTCGCGGGCGGCACCGAGCAGCAGATGACCGTCAACATGTTCGATGCGCTCGGCAACGCGCACAACATGACCATGAAGTTCTCCCTGCAGGCGACACAACGGTAACGGTCGTTCGACCAATCGCGGTCGATGACCAACTGCCGCGCCCGACCTGAACACGGCTATCGCATGGACGGCGTGCGACGCCGGCACGTTCGACCATTACCGACGCCGACAACAACGACTACACGATTACCATCAACGGCTCGGACAGCGACCTCGCGACCTTCGAAGGGCCAACTTCAACACCCATAACCGCCAACGCCTGGTAGCGCCGTCGATCGCGCGGGTACGGCGATGCCATGTCCGTTCGACTCACAGCCGGCGACAGGCGCTGACGGTTCGAGAGCAACGAGCTAACCAACGCCCTCGGCCTGACCCAGAACTTCCAGACCAACAGCTGGCACACCGCGGTCCGGAGCGCCGGTGCGCGCCGACGACCCGACCGGCGGTCGACAGCGGCGCCTGGATGATCCGACGGCACCGGGCACCTAGCATCAGACGCTCTCTGACCGGGCGACCATCCAGTTCGACGGCGACGGCGCCATCGCCAACGTGCCGCCAACGTCCTGAGACGACTGGCGATCAGCTGGAACCAGGCGCAGCTGCACCCAACGGCACCGACGCCGCGCTGACGGACGACCTGGCGATCGACTTCGGCACGTTCGGCGGGTTCGACGGCATGACCCAGTTCGACAGCAACTTCGCGGTCAGCGAGATCAACCAGAACGGCCTCAAGTTCGGCAACTTCACCGGCGTCAACGTCAACGACGAGGGCACGGTGACGGCGGTGTTCGACAACGGCCGCCGGAAGGACATCTACCAGCTGCCGATCGCCATGTTCTCCAACTTCAACGGCCTGCAGGAAGCCAGCGGCAACGCCTACCTGCAGACCCGGGAGTCGGGCGACTTCCTGCTGAGCGAGGCGGGAATCGGCGGGTCCGGCGACATTGCGCCGTCCGCGGTCGAGCAGTCCACGGTGGATCTCGCCGAGGAATTCACCCGCATGATCACCACCCAGCGCGCGTACTCCGCCTCGACCAAGGTGATCACCACCTCCGACGAAATGCTGCAGGAGCTGACCCAGGCGATCCGCTAAGCCTTTCGGATCGTTCTCAAACCGTCACGCCGGACAGGTTCCGTTCGGCCCCAGGTTGTAGGCCGGCCGTCCCCGCTGAGGCTGGGGCGGCCGGTCCGCGTTCGGGCTCCGGACTCAGCGTTAACGCGAATCCTTAAGCGCGTTCCAAGTCTTAACCGTGCAGCTTAACCGTGCCGTTTAGGGTTTCTTTAAAAGCACACGGCGAAACTGCTCGCAGGTCAAACGGTCACGACGACCCCGGTGAGGGAGCAGCTAGCTCGATGAGGCACCATAACTCCGTTCGATCGGCCGGCGATTGGACCGCACGGCGATCCGATGACGATCGACGACCTGCCGCCGCCCAACACCAAACGCTGGGTCGTCCGGCGCAAGGCCGAGGTCGTGGCCGGCGTGCGGGCCGGTCTGATCAGCATCGAAGAAGCGTGCGAGCGCTACAGCCTGTCCATGGAAGAGTTCCTGTCCTGGCAGCGGATGATCGAAAGCCACGGCGTCCGCGGGCTGCGGACCACGCGGCTGCAGCACTACCGCCGCCCGAACGAGGGCGACAACGACGACGACTTCGGGATTGAGGCGGCGCAGTAGCCTCGCCAAGCCCCCTCGTGCGCCGTCTCATAGGCCGGATCCCTCCGGGGATCCGGCCGCCCTGCCCGGCACAAGCTCTTGCTCGGAGGGCAGCTCGAGGACGGGGGCTTGCGGCATCGATCGAAGGGCCGGGTGCGGGTGCATCCGGCCCTTCGTCGTTCGGGTTCCATCCACGCCAGGTTCCATCCGCCTAGGCGCAACAGGCGATGCGCGTCAAACACGTCAGGACATACCCGGCAAAAATTTCCGTGCGTTAACGGTGGCTTTACGTGCGCCCAGCTACCGTCCGACGCGAAATGGGGCGGATATGGCGCTCAAGATCGCGCCGCCGGCCTCCGACCAAGTCGGCCGGTTGCCGCGGGTTCGGCCGGCGATCCACGAACCCGGCGATCCACGAACCCGGCGATCCACGAACAAGGACGGCGTTGAGGCGTGAACACCTTCATCGACACCCTGAAGAACCTTGGGGCCGTGAAGCTCGGCATCATGGCCGCCGTTGCGGCGGGCATCATCGCGTTCTTCATCTACCTGACCAGCCAACTCGCCGGCACCGAGATGGGGATGCTCTACGGCGACCTCTCGACCAGCGACAGCGGCAAGATCGCGAGCGAACTCGAGGCCCGCGGCGTGCCGTTCGAGGTGTCGCCCGACGGGACCCGGATCTCGGTTCCGAAGAACGAGATCGGCCGCCTGCGCGTGGCGATGGCCGAGCAGGGCCTGCCCGACGGTGGCACGGTCGGCTACGAGATCTTCGACAACTCCAGCAACCTCGGCACCACCAACTTCGTCCAGAACATCAACCACGTCCGCGCCCTGGAAGGCGAGCTCGCCCGCACCATCCGCGCGATCGACGGGGTGCAGCAGGCGCGCGTCCACCTGGTGATGCCGCGCCGCGAGCTGTTCAGCCGGGAGAGCCAGGAGCCCAGCGCCTCGATCGTGCTGCTGATGGAAGGCAGCCGCCGGCTGGGCCGCGAACAGGTGCTGGCGGTGCAGCACCTGACCGCCTCCGCCGTCGCCGATCTGAAGCCGAGCCTGGTGTCGATCGTCGACCAGCAGGGCACCCTGCTCGCCCGCGGCGAAGGCGAGAACGGCGTCACCGGCGGCGCCAGCACGACCCAGGAGATGCAGGCGAACTACGAACAGCGCCTGGCGCGCACGGTCGAGGAGCTGCTGGCGCGCTCGGTCGGTCCCGGCAACGTGCGCGCCGAGGTCGCGGTCGACATGAACTTCGACCGGATCACCGAGAACTCCGAGACCTACGACCCGGACAGCCAGATCGCCCGCTCCACCCAGACGATCGAGGAGAGCGAGCGGGACGTCGAGAGCGAGGGCGAGCAGGCGGTCACGGTCGGCAACAACCTGCCCGACGCCAACGCCGAGGGCGAAGGCCAGACCACCCAGGAGTCGAGCGCCGAGCGCCTCGAGGAGACGGTCAATTACGAGATCTCCAAGGTCACCAAGACCCACGTCTCCGAGGGTGGCCGGGTCAATCGCCTCACGCTCGCGGTGCTGGTCGACGGCCGTTACGTCACCAACGAAAACGGCGAGCAGGTGTACCAGCCGCGCAGCGAGCAAGAGCTGCAGCAGATCGCCGCGCTCGCCCGCTCCGCCGTCGGCTTCGATCAGGAGCGCGGCGACACGGTCGAGGTGATCAACATGCAGTTCGCCGATCCGACCGCCGACCTGCAGGCGGCCGACACCGGCGGCTTCCTCGGCCTGCGCCACAGCGAACTGATGCGCGCCGCGGAGATGCTGGTGCTGGGCGTGATCGCGGTCCTGGTGCTGCTGCTGGTCGTGCGGCCGCTGATCCAGCGCCTGCTGGAGACCCCGATCGGCGAGCCGGCGCTGGCCGGCGCCGGCGGCGACACCGGCCTGCTCTCCGACTACTCCGGGCGCGACGACTACGCCGCCCTGGCCCCGCCCGCGGGCGTGCCGTCGACGGAGACGGCCGCCCAGTTCGGCGCCGAGGAGGACGAGAGCGCCGAGCAGATGATCGACCTGAACAAGGTCGAGGGCCGGGTGAAGGCCTCCTCGGTGCGCAAGATCTCCGAGATCGTCGAGAAGCATCCGGAAGAGGCGGTGGCGATCGTGCGCAACTGGCTCGCCCAGGAACAGCAGCCCTAAACCCGCTGGCCCGCTGCCCGCCGCGTTTGACCGACCCGCTAGGACCCGAGACGACCCGATGGCCATGCGTATCCGCGAAGACTACCGCTCCCTGACCGGCCCGGAGAAGGCGGCCATGCTGATGATGGCCGTCGGCGAGGAGAACGCCGCCAAGATGTTCGCCCTGATGGACGACGAGGAGATCAAGGAGGTCTCCCAGACCATGGCGAACCTGGGCAGCGTCAACTCCAACATGATCGAGCGCCTGTTCGCCGAGTTCGCCGAGGGGATCTCCTCCACAGGTTCGCTGGTCGGCAACTACGACAGCACCGAGCGCCTGCTCCTGAAGGTGATGAACAAGGAGCGGGTCGACGCGATCATGGAGGAGATCCGCGGGCCCGCCGGGCGCACGATGTGGGACAAGCTCGGCAACGTGAACGAGCAGGTGCTCGCGAACTACCTGAAGAACGAGTACCCGCAGACCGTCGCGGTCGTGCTGTCGAAGATCAAGTCGGACCACGCCGCGGCCGTGCTGAACCTGCTGCCCGAAGGCTTCGCCATGGAAGTCGTCATGCGCATGCTGCGCATGGAGGCGGTGCAGAAGGAAGTGCTGGACGACGTCGAGCGCACGCTGCGCAACGAGTTCATGTCCAACCTGGCGCGCACCAGCCGCCGCGATGCGCACGAGATGATGGCGGAGATCTTCAATGGTCTGGACCGCCAGTCCGAGCAGCGCTTCCTGAACGCGCTTGAAGAGCGCAACCGCGACGCCGCCGAGCGCATCAAGCAGCTGATGTTCACCTTCGAGGACCTGTCGAACCTCGACCCGTCGGGCATGCAGACGCTGATGCGCGGAATCGACAAGGACAAGCTGGCGCTCGCGCTCAAGGGCTGCTCGGAGGAGCTGCGCAACCTGTTCTTCTCCAACATGTCCGAGCGCGCCGCGAAGATCATGCGCGAGGACATGAGCGCCATGGGTCCGGTGCGCCTGCGCGACGTCGACGAGGCGCAAACCATGATCGTGCAGACCGCCAAGGACCTCTCCGCGAAGGGCGAGATCGTGCTCGCGGAGAACAAGGGCGAAGACGAGCTGGTCTACTGATGTCCGCCCTGCCCCGCCCCGTCGTCGTCCGCCGCTAGGAAACGCCCGCCATGGCCGCCGCACAGAAGTTCATGTTCGGCCGCGACTTCGCGGAGGAGCCGGTCAAGCCGCCGCGGCAGGCGGAGCCGGAGGCACGACCGGCCGCCGACCCGACGCCGGAACCGGAGCCCGAGAGCGAACCGGCACCGACCCACTCCGAGGAGGAGCTGGCCGCGGCGCGCGCTGAGGCGCACGCCCAGGGCCACGCCGCAGGCCTGGCGGAAGGCCGGCAGGCCGCGGAAGCCGAGGCCGAACGCGCGCTGAGCGCCGCGCTCGACCGGCTCGCGGCGGGGCTGGAAACGCTGGCCGCCGGCGAGGCCAAGGCCCGTGAGGCGCGCGACCGCGAGTCCCTGGAGCTGTGCGTCGGCCTGCTGCGCCGGCTGTTCCCGGCGCTCGCGCGCAAGCACGGACAGGGCGAGATCGAACAGGTCTTCCAGGACGCCCTGGAGCGCCTGCGCGACGAGCCGCGCGTGGTCGTGCGCTGCGCCGACCGGCACCTCGACGCCCTGAAAGAGCGCGTCGACGGGCTGGCCGCCCGGCTCGGCTTCGAGGGTCGGGTCGTGCTGCTGGCGGACGAGACGATGCAGCCGGGCAACGCCCGCGTGGAGTGGGCGGACGGCGGCGTCGAACGCGACAGCGAGCGCCTGTGGCAGGACGTCGAGCGCGCGGTCGAACGCGCGCTGGCCCCGCCGGCACCGGCGCTGGAGACGGCGTCCCCCGAGGGGACGCACGCGAGCGGGATCCGCGACGACGGGGCGGCCCGATCCACCGGCGACGGCGCCGCCGAGGCGGCCCCCGCCGACACCACCCCGACCCCGGCGGCAACGCCGGGCGACGGGCGATACGCCTAACCACCCCGGGCCCGATGGAGGACCGACATGGCTGACAAGGACAACCTGGAACTGAACGAACTCGACGGCGACCAGAACGCCGTGGCGACCGGCCAGTTCGACGACGAGGACTTCAACGACCAGGCCGACCGCGCCCCAGCACCGCGAAGGATCTGGAGGCGGTCTACGACATCCCGGTCCAGGTCTCCGCCGTGCTCGGCAAGGCGACCATGCAGGTCAGCCAGCTGCTCAAGCTCGGCCGCGGCGCGGTCGTCGAACTCGACCGCAAGGTCGGCGAGGCGATCGACATCTACGTCAACAACCGCCTGGTCGCGCGCGGCGAGGTGGTGGTCGTCGAGGACCGCCTGGGCGTCACGATGACCGAGATCATCAAGACCGACAACAACTGACGCCCGCGCCCGCCGGGACGGCGCCCGGCCGTCCCGGGCAATCGAGACCGCCCGGTGCGCCGGGCCGCCAGGACCGGCGGCCGGCGCACCGGGCCAGCGGAGACACGCAGTCCATGGCGAACGTATCCACCACACAGGGCGCCCCGGCGACCGCCCGGGGCAAGCCGCGCGGCAGGACGCCCGCGGGCCCGACCATCGATTTCGCGACCATCCTGGGCACGTTCGGCGGCTTCGCGCTGATCGTGGCGGCGATGGTCCTGGGCGGCTCGCCCGGCGCGTTCGTCGACGTCCCCGCCATGCTGATCGTGCTCGGCGGCAGCTTTCTGATCACCACCGTGTCCTTCTCCTTCCAGGAGATCGTCAAGGCGCAGGGCGTGATGTGGAAGGCCGTCGCCTACCAGCAGCGCGAGCCTAAGGACGCCGCCCTGCAGGTCCTGCATCTGGCCGAGCTGGCCCGCAAGAACGGCGCGCTCGGCATGGAAGCGCACATGAATGACTTCCGCAGCGAGCCGTTCCTGAAAAAGGCGATGGACCTCGTCATCGACGGCACCACCGGCGAGGAGGTCGAGCGGATCATGATGCGCGAGGCGGAATCCACCGTCTACCGGCACGGCCGCTCGGCGGGCGTGTTGCGGCGCGCCGGCGAAGTCGCGCCGGCGATGGGGCTGATCGGCACGCTGGTCGGCCTGGTGCAGATGCTGGGCAACCTGGACGACCCCTCGGCGATCGGGCCGGCGATGGCGGTGGCGCTGCTGACCACCTTCTACGGCGCGGTGCTGGCGAACATGCTCTTCCTGCCGCTCGCCAACAAGCTGGAACGCAACTCCGGTCTCGAGGCGATGGTCAACCAGATCTACGCGATGGGCGCGGCGTCGATCGGCCGGCAGGAGAACCCGCGGCGGCTGGAGACGATGCTGAACAGCATCCTGCCGCCGGCCCAGCGCGTGAACTACTTCGAATGATGCGACGCCGGGCCTGCAAGCCAAGGCCCGCACCCTGGAGGACGTAGCCGATGCGACTGCTGATCGTCGGAAACCTGGACGGACACATCGCCACCGCCGGCCGGATCGCGCTCGAAAAGGGCGCCAAGGTCGCGCACGTGGACTCGGGCGCCGCGGCGCTTGAGGCGCTGCGCGGCGGTCAGGGCGCGGACCTCGTGATGGTCGACGTCAAACTCGACGTCGGCGAGTTGATCGACGCGCTGAACGCGGAACGGATCTTCGTGCCCGTGGTCGCCTGCGGCATCGGCAACGACAGCCGCGCCGCCGTCAAGGCGATCAAGGCCGGGGCGAAGGAATACGTCCCGCTGCCCCCCGACGCGGAGATGATCGGTGCCGTGCTGGCCGCGGTCGCCGAGGAGACGACCTCGGTCCTGACGCACGATCCGCGCATGGCCGCGGTGCTGAAGCTGGCCGACCAGGTCGCGCCCAGCGACGCCAGCGTGCTGATCACGGGTGAATCCGGCACCGGCAAGGAAGTCATGGCGCGGCACATCCACGCCAAGTCGAAACGCGCGGACAAGCCGTTCATCTCGGTCAACTGCGCGGCGATCCCGGACAACCTGCTGGAAAGCGAGCTGTTCGGCCACGAAAAGGGCGCCTTCACCGGCGCGGTCGCCCGGCGGGTGGGCAAGTTCGAGGAAGCCCACGGGGGCACCCTGCTGCTCGACGAGATCTCGGAGATGGACCCGCGCCTGCAGGCCAAGCTGCTGCGCGCGATCCAGGAGCGCGAGATCGACCGCGTGGGCGGCGGCAAGCCGGTCAAGGTCGATATCCGCGTGCTCGCCACCTCCAACCGCGACATGGAGGAAGCCGTCCGTCAGGGCAGCTTCCGCGAAGACCTCTACTTCCGGCTGAACGTGGTCACCATCGCCCTGCCCGCCTTGCGTGAGCGGCCCAAGGACATCCCGATGCTGGCCAGCCACTTCGTCAAGAAGTACGCGGCCGCCAACGGCGTCGCCGCCCCGGCCCTGGACCCGGAAGCGATGGCGCGGCTGAGCGCGCACGGCTGGCGCGGCAACGTCCGGGAGTTGGAGAACTGCATGCACCGCGCGGTGCTGCTGGCGGTCGACGGCCGGATCGGGTCCGAGCAGGTGATGCTGCAGGGCGCGCCCGCCGCGCCCGCGGGCGAACCGGCGCCGGCCCAGTGGCAGCCGGGCGCGGCGCCGGCGCCCGCAATGGCACCCGCGCCCGCCTATCCCAACGCAGCCGCCTACGGCGCCTACGCCCAACGCCAGCCGCAGCCGGCGGCGCCGACCGTGCAGAGCGCCGGGGCGCCGGCTGAGCTGGGCGACCCGGCGGGCCCTCACGGCCACGCCACCGCCGCCCTGGTCGGCCGGACGGTCGCGGACGTCGAGCGCGACCTGATCCTGGACACCCTCGAGCACACGCTCGGCAACCGCACGCACGCCGCCAACATCCTGGGCATCTCCATCCGCACCCTGCGCAACAAGCTGCGCGCTTACATGGACGAGGGCGTTCAGGTGCCCGCGCCCAGCGCGAACGACCGCGCGCACGCCTGACCGCGGCCGAATGTCTTTGGCGCGCCAAGGCCCGCGGCGGCGGCCGCACGGGCGCGCGCGTTAACCAAGCTGGCGGGACCTAGAACACGAGATGGCAGACTCCACGGGCGGGCAGAACCAGGCGGCGGGCGGGATCGGCGGATGGCTCGATCCGCGCCGGCTGGGCCAGGCGCTAAAGCGCGGCGACACCGCGCTGGCGTTGGGCGTGGTCGCGATCCTGGTCGTCCTGATCATGCCGATGCCGGCCTGGCTGCTCGACATCGCGCTGGCGCTGTCGATGACGCTGTCGGTGCTGGTGCTGATGACCGTGCTGTTCATCAACCGGGCGCTGGAATTCAGCACCTTCCCGACCGTCCTGCTGATCGCGACCATGCTGCGGCTGTCGCTCAACCTCGCCTCGACCCGGTTGATCCTGGCCGACGGGCACGAGGGTACGGACGCCGCCGGCCAGGTGATCCAGGCGTTCGGCGGCTTCGTGATGTCGGGCAATTTCGTCATCGGCATCATCGTCTTCGCCATCCTGATCATCGTGAACTTCATCGTGATCACCAAGGGCTCCGGGCGGATCGCCGAGGTGTCGGCGCGCTTCAGCCTGGACTCCATGCCCGGCAAGCAGATGGCGATCGACGCCGACCTGTCCTCCGGCCTGATCGACGAGCAGGAGGCCAAGCAACGCCGCAAGGAGATCGAGGACGAGAGCAACTTCTTCGGCTCGATGGACGGTGCGGCCAAGTTCGTCCGCGGCGACGCCATCGCCGGCCTGTTGATCACCTTCATCAACGTCATCGGCGGCATCGTCATCGGCGTCGCCCAGATGGACCTGACGTTCGCCCAGGCGGCGCAGAGCTACACGCTGCTGACCGTCGGCGACGGGCTGGTCAGCCAGATCCCGGCGCTGATCGTCTCGGTCGCGGCCGGTCTGCTGGTGTCGAAGTCGGCGGACAAGGGCTCGACCGACAAGGCGCTGTTCGGCCAGCTGAGCCACTACCCGCGGGCGATGGCGCTGGCGTCGTTCCTGACCTTCTGCCTGGCGCTCCTGCCCGGCATGCCGATGCTGCCGTTCCTGATCCTCTCGGCCGCGACCGGCGTGCTCGCCTATCAGGCGTTCAAGCGCCAGCGGGTCGCCGAGGTGCGTCAGGAGGAAAGCCAGGCCGTGCAGGCGCAGGAGGCCGCGCAGCCGAAGGAGCAGCCGATCGGCGACACGCTGGCGATCGACGAGGCGCGGCTCGAGCTCGGCTACGGCCTGCTGGCGCTGATCAACAAGGAAGGCGGCGCCCGCCTGACCGACCAGATCAAGTCGCTGCGCCGCCAGCTCGCCCAGGAGATGGGCTTCGTCCTGCCCAGCGTGCGCATCCAGGACAACCTGCAGCTGCCCGCGAACACCTACGTCCTTCGGATCAAGGAGATCGAGGCCGGCCGCGGCGACCTGCGCCCGAACATGCTGCTGGTGATGGACCCGCGCGGCGAGAAGATCCCGCTGACCGGCGAGGCGACGACCGAGCCGACCTTCGGCCTGCCGGCGATGTGGGTCAGCGAGAGCCAGCGCGAGGAAGCGCTGTTCCGCGGCTACACCGTGGTCGACCCGCCGACCGTGATCACCACGCACCTGACCGAGATCATCAAGGACAACATGGCCGAGCTGCTGTCCTACGCGGAGACGCAGAAGCTGCTCGACGAGTTGCCCAAGGACCACCAGAAGCTGGTCGCCGACCTGATCCCCGGCCAGATCACGCTCGGCAACGTCCAGCGGGTGCTGCAGAACCTGCTGACCGAACGGGTGTCGATCCGCGACCTGCCGACCATCCTGGAGGCGATCGCCGAGGCCTGCGGCTACACCCGCAACATCACCGCGATCACCGAGCACGTGCGCAGCCGCCTGGGCCGGCAGATCTGCAACGAGCACACCGGCGAAGCCGGCTACATCCCGATCGTCACCCTGACCCCGCAGTGGGAACAGGCGTTCGCCGATTCCCTGATCGGCGACGGCGAGGACAAGCAGCTGTCGATGGCGCCCTCGCAGCTGCAGGAGTTCATCAATCAGGTCCGCCAGACGTTCGAGCGCCAGGCGATGATGGGCGAGCTGCCGGTGCTGCTGACCAGTCCCGGCATCCGCGCCTACGTCCGCTCGATCGTCGAACGCTTCCGCCCGCAGACGGCCGTACTGTCGCAGAACGAGATCCACCCCAAGGCCCGGATCAAGACGCTGGGGCAGATCTGATGCCCCGGCCCGTGGCCATCGCCTGGCGCCCGCTGCGCCGCCCTAACGCCCCGTCCTTCCAGTTCCGGACACCGCCCGCATGCGCCTGAAGACCTTCACCGCCAAGTCGTTGCCCGACGCCATGTCGCGCGTGCGCGAACGCCTGGGATCGGACGCCGTGATCCTGGAACAGCAGAACCTGGACAACGGCGGCGTGCGCGTCGTCGCGGCGCTGGAGCAAAGGGGCGACAGCAGCGGCGCGTTCACCGGCGAAGGCGGGCTCGACGCGTTCAACGCGCTCTCCGCCGCGTTCGATTATCACGGCCTGCCGATCGGCCTGACCGACCGGCTGATGGCGGCCGCCGGCGCGGTCGAGGCGGATACCCCGCAGCTGGCGCTCGCCGGCGGTCTGGACGCGCTGTTCACCTTCGGCGCGCCGCCGGCCGGGCCGACCGCGAAGCCGCTGTTGCTGATGGGCCCGCCCGGTGCCGGCAAGACCGCGACGGCCGCCAAGCTGGCCGCCCTCGCCCGGGTGCGCGGCAAGCCGGCGACGTTGATCACCATGGACCTGGGGAAGGCCGGCGGTCTGGCGCAAGTGCGGGCGTTCGCCGACGCGCTGGGCGCGGAACTGCGCCAGGCGCGCGACGCCGACAGCCTTGCCCACGCGGTGGGCGGCTGCGCGGAGGATCACCTGGTGATCATCGACACGCTGGGCGCCTCGCCCTACGACGCCGACGCGCTGCGCGAGGCGCGCGACTGGATCAGCGCGGCGGGCGCCGACGGCGTGCTGGTCCTGCCGGCCGGCGGGGATCCGCTGGAAAGCGCGGAAGTCGCGATCACCTATGCCGAGACCGGGGCGCGCCATCTGGTCACCACCAAGCTGGACGCCACGCGCCGGCTGGGCGGTCTGCTGAGCGCGGCGCACGCAGGCCGGCTCAGCCTGATGGGTGCGGGCGTCTCCGCGGCGATCGGCGGCGGCTTGCGCGCGCTTAACGCCATGCAAATGGCCCGGCTGGTACTGCCGGCCGATCCCGACGACGACGACACCGCGCCGCCGCCAGGCGCCGACGCCGGAACCGATCCCGAAGCGGATCTGGGCGGCGAGCTGTCGGCCCACCACACCGCCACGCACCCCGAAAGCGCCCTGACCGGCACCGGAGGCCGGCGATGAGCGCCTCGGAACCCGGAAGCGCCGCCGGCGCGCCCGGGTCGATCCCAGGCGACCCGGCTCCCAAGCCCGCTGACGTCCAGAACGAGAGTGCGAAACCCCGCGCAATGCAACCCCCCGTTGCCCGGAAGCCGACGGCCGAGGCCACCCCGGCCCGCCGACGCCCGCCTGAAGGTGCCGCCCGTATGCCAGCCCCGTCGAACGTGATCGCCGTTGCCTCCGGCAAGGGGGGTGTGGGCAAGACCTGGCTCGCCATCACCCTGACGCAGGCGTTGAGCGCGGCCGGCCAGAAAGCGCTGCTGTTCGACGGCGACCTCGGCCTCGCCAACGTCGACGTGCAGCTCGGCCTGAACCCGACGGCGGACCTGAGCCGCGCACTCGCGGGCCAGGAATCGCTGGACAAGGTCTTGCTCCCGGTCGAGGCGACGGGTTTTCACGTCGCCGCCGGCCGGTCCGGCTCGGGCGGCCTGGCCGCGCTTTCGGCCGGCCAGCTCGAGGGCCTGGGACGCGGTGTCGTCCGCCTGGCGGCGAGTTACGACCGGGTGGTCATGGACTTGGGCGCCGGCATCGACGCGACCGTGCGCACCCTGGCCGGCTACGCCGGGATCAACCTGGTGGTGACGACCGACGAACCGACCGCGCTCACCGACGCCTACGCCTACATCAAGGTGATCCGCCAGCACCGCCCGGACGCCGACCTGCGCGTGGTGGTCAACATGGCCGCCAGCCAGCGCGAGGGCGAGCGCACGCACACCACCCTGCGCAAGGCGTGCGAGAGCTTCCTGGGGTTCACGCCGCCGCTTGCCGGCGTGGTGCGGCGCGACGCCAGGGTGCGCGATGCGATCCGGGCGCAGAAGCCGCTGTTGACCCGCTCGCCGAACAGCGAGGCGGCGGCCGACATCACCCGTCTCGCCCAGCAACTGCTGGGCTAGCGGGGCCATGGGGACGCGCCCGTGACCATCGAACCGCCGCGCCCGACCGGGATGCCGAACGGCAGCGCCACGACCGGTCCGGCGAGCCAGGTCAGCAGCGTTCGCCAGGCGCCCGCCGGCCTCCGGGCCGCGACGTCGGGCACCATCATCACGGCGACGGTGGCCGGCCGCGACGGTCAGGGTCACCTGATGCTGCGCACCGCCAACGGCATGCTGACGCTCGCCACGCAGACCAATCCCCCGGTTGGATCGACCGTCACCGTCCAGTTGCGTCCCGCGGGCGCGCAGATGCAGGCCTACATCCTGTCCGTCCGCGCGCCCGACGGCGGCCCGGGCCAGCCGCCGGCGGCCGCCCTGCCGGGCGCCGGACTCCGCCGCGCTCGCCGGGCGCGTGCCGGCTGCCCAAGCGGCGCCGGCGGCGACCAGTTGTCCAGCGGCACGCCGCTGCGCGCGACCCTCGTGGCCACCCCGTCCAGCGCGCCCACCGTCGACGGCAACGGCACAAGCCTGCCGCGCCTGGCGACCGGCGACCCGCTGGAGGTCCGTCTGCTGCGGGTGCAGCCGCCGGAAAGCTCGGCTCCGGCCGCGGCCAGCCGGGTCGCCGGCGGCGATGGTATCGCCCGGCCGATGGTCGTCTCGGGCCGGGTCCTGCCACCCGACGGCGGCGGTGGCGTGCTGCTGCGCACCCCGCTCGGCACCCTGCGCCTGCCGCTCGCGACACCGCCGCCGGCCGGCACGCTGATGACGCTGGAAGTGTCGCTGCCGGCGCGTCCGGCCGCAGCTGGCGGCAGCGGCGCGCGGTTGGCTGGCCCTGCCCTGACCCGCGCGTGGCCGGCGCTTACGGAAGCGATGGCGGCCGTGCAGCGCCCAGGCGTCCCGGCCGCCCAGATCGATCTCGCCCAGGCGTTAACGGCCGCGGGCAACCCGCTGGCCCAGGCGATCCCGCGCGCCGGGCCGACCCTGGGCGCTGGCCTGTTGTTCCTGATGACCGCGCTCAAGGGCGGCGACATCGGCCGCTGGCTGGGCGCGGAGCCGCTCCGCACGCTGGAACGCGCCGGCCGCGGCGATCTGGCCGGTCGCCTGAAGGCCGACTTCGGCCAATTGAGCCGGCTGGCCCAGGACGCCGGCGGCGACTGGCGGCTGTTCGCCCTGCCGGTGATCGGCGACGGCGACGTCCGCCCGATCCGCTTCTTCCTGCGGCGCCACGACGGCGACGACGAACGGGCACCCCCGGACCGTCGTCCGCCCGGGC
Source organism: Rhodovibrio sp. (assembly GCA_034521655.1). Classification (GTDB taxonomy): domain Bacteria; phylum Pseudomonadota; class Alphaproteobacteria; order Kiloniellales; family Rhodovibrionaceae; genus Rhodovibrio. Next base: position 168,509 of record JAXHMD010000040.1, on the reverse strand, counting down.
GCTTCGTGGTCGAACTCACGCTCTCGCACCTGGGCGATCTACAGCTGGACGGCCTTACCCGTCCGCAACGTCTGGACGCCGTGCTGCGCAGCCGCGCGCCGCTGCCCGAGGATGTCGCAAGCGCGGTCACCCGGATCTTCGACGATCAAAGCGCGGCCCACGGGCTTTACGGCGAGCTGCGCTTCGAGGCGAGCACCAACTGGCAGTTCATCGAGATCGCGGACGCCGAGCACACCGGCCTAGAGGCCTAGAGCGACATGCCCGAAGGCCGAACCGGCCTTCGGGCTGAATGTCGCTCTAACTTCTTGAATATAGGGCAAGATTCAGCTGGAAGGTGATTCTACCTTCCAGCATCTTGCCCTAGTTTCACCGTCCGTCGCCGCCCGCGCCTTGCTTTCGGCGGTGCAGTTGCAGGCCCATCTCGTCCATCTGCGCCGCTTCCGCGCGGTCGCGCTTGGCCTTGGCGCGGGCGCGTTCGTTGTCGCGGGCGAGCTCGTACTTCTTGGCTTCCCGGAAGGCGTCCGCGACCGCCTCCCGCGCCTCGGCGATCTGGTTTTGCACGTCCGCGATCGAGCGTTCCAGGCGTTTTCGGCGCAGCTTCTGGGCTTCCGCGTAGGCGGGATAGGCGGCGCGCGCCATCTCACTTTCCTGCGCCGCCGTCTGCTCGTCGGCGAGCTGCGCGTCGAGGCGGCGGACGTCGTCGTGCAAGCGGGCCTCCAGCCGCTCCAGGTCGCCCAGCTTCTGCCGCGCCTCGTCCAGGTGCCAGCGGCTGATCCGCACCAGGTTGTCGAGCGCGCTCATGCGTCGCTACCCCCGGTCGCGGTTGCCTTCTGCTGTTGCCGGCGCGCCCGGCGCAGGTCGTTCTTGGGCGGGATCGGCTTGCCCCCGGCCGTCTTGGGCTCGGCGTCCGACGCGGCCGACCCTGGCGGCGGCCCGCCACCGCCCGTCGACGCCGCCGTGGCCGCACCCTGCCCGGCCGCCGGCCAGTCGATACCGAGAACGCGGGCGAGCGCGGCGTAGCCGCTTTCCAGGGCCGCGCGCTCGTGCTTGTCCTGGCTCAGGAACGCCTCGATGTCGGGAACGTACTTGATCGCCTCGTCGACCTTCGGGTCGGAGCCGTGCTTGTAGGCCCCGATCCGGATCAGCTCGCCCATGTCTTCGTAGGTGCTGAGCAGCCGGCGGGCGCGGGTGACCAGATCGGTCTCCGCCTGGGTGTTGCACCCCGGCATGGTGCGCGAGATCGAGCGCAGCGTGTTGATCGCGGGATAGCGCCCGCGCTCGGCGATCTGGCGGTCGAGCACGATGTGCCCGTCCAGGATGCCGCGCACGGCATCCGCGATCGGCTCGTTGTGGTCGTCGCCCTCCACCAGCACGGTGAACAGGCCGGTGATCGAGCCGGTGTCGACGCCCGGCCCGGCGCGCTCCAGCACCTGCGGCAGTTCGCCGAACACGCTGGGGGTATAGCCCTTGGCCGCCGGCGGCTCGCCCGCGGCGAGGCCGATCTCGCGCAGCGCCATGGCGAAACGGGTGATCGAATCGATCAGGCACAGCACGTCCTTGCCGCGGTCGCGGAAGTACTCCGCCAGCGCCATGGTCAGGTAGACCGCCTGCCGGCGCATCGGCGGCGGCTCGTCGCTGGTCGCGACGACCACGATCGAGCGCGCCAGGCCCTCCGGGCCCAGTTCGTCCTCCAGCCACTCCTGCACCTCGCGCCCGCGCTCGCCGATCAGGCCGATCACGTTGACGTCGCTCGCGGTGTAGCGGGCCAGCATCGACAGCAGCACCGACTTGCCCACGCCCGAACCCGCGAAGATGCCCATGCGCTGGCCGCGGCAGCAGGTCTGGAAGGTGTTGAGCGCGCGCACGCCCAGGTCGATCTTGTTGCCGACACGCTTGCGCGCGTGCGCCGGCGGCGGGGCGGCGCGCAGGGGATAGGCCTCGCGCCCCTGCGGCAGCGGCCCCTTGCCGTCGATCGGCTGGCCCAAAGCGTTCACCACCCGGCCGAGCCACGACGGATCCGGGCGCACGCGCGGCTGGGCCACCGCCAATTCGGCCTTGCAGCCGAGCGCGATCCCCTCGACCGAGCCGAAGGGCAGCAGCAGCGCCCGCTTGTCCCGGAAGCCGACGACTTCGCACGGCACCCGGCGGCCGCCCCGCGCCAAAACGTCGCAACGCCCGCCCACCGACAGCACGCCTTCCAGACCGGTGACCTCGACCAGCATGCCGAGCACGCTCGCCACCCGGCCGTACAGGCGCTCGGACGGCAGGCGCTCGAGGTCGTCCAGGAACGTTTTCAAGGCGGTGGGCGTTGTCACGGCACGGGCGCTCCCGGATGTGGCGGAAAGGGGTACGACCCTAGGCAGAAGGGAGTATGCGCCGGGCGGCTTTAAGCATCCGTAAAGCGCACCCGTTTACCGCTCATTAATGAAGCTTTCCCATATTGGTTAACGGCGATACCCTTACGACACCGCGACACCCCGGAGATCCAACGAGATGCGTGTCCTCCTCGTAGAAGACGACAGCGCCATGGCGCAGAGCATCGAGACGATGCTCAAGTCGGAAGGCTACATCTGCGATACCACCGACATGGGGGAGGACGGGCTCGAGATCGGTAAGCTGTACGACTACGACATCATCATCCTCGACCTGATGCTCCCCGACATCGACGGTTACGAGGTGCTGCGCCGGATGCGCGCGGCCAAGATCGACACGCCGATCCTGATCCTCTCCGGTCTGTCCGGGCTGGACGACAAGCTCAAGGGCCTCGGCTTCGGCGCCGACGACTACCTGACCAAGCCGTTCGACAAGCGCGAACTGGTCGCCCGGATCCAGGCGATCGTGCGCCGCTCCAAGGGCCACAGCGAGAGCATCATCCGCACCGGCAAGATCGCGGTGAACCTGGACGCCCGCACGGTCGAGGTGGAAGGCCAGCCGCTGCACCTGACCGGCAAGGAATACGGCATCCTGGAGCTGCTCTCGCTGCGCAAGGGCACCACGCTGACCAAGGAGATGTTCCTGAACCATCTCTACGGCGGCATGGACGAGCCCGAACTCAAGATCATCGACGTGTTCGTCTGCAAGCTGCGCAAGAAGCTCGCCAACGCCACCGGCGGCGAGAACTACATCGAGACCGTCTGGGGCCGCGGCTACATGCTGCGCGATCCGGAGATGGCGGGTGAGAAGGTGAAAGCGTAACCGCGCTTAACGCGCCCGAACGCGGCCACACAAAAAGAGCGGACGCGCGTCGCGGGCGTCCGCTCTTTTTGTGTGAACGGGCAGCTGTAGAACGGGTTCGCGCAAGCGACCCGCCGAACGGTGGCACGCATGGCAAGGTCATGGCCGGTGGATTGCCGCTACGCGGCGCATCCACCCGACAGGCCGATCCCAGCCGAGAGTTAAGCCGCCCCTACGCGCCCGGCCTGGCCGGCCTGACCCGGGGTCCCCTTCAGCGCGGTCGCGGTGCCGTCGGCGCGGGCGTAGAGGCCGCGTTGGCCGTCCACCATCTTGAACTTGTCGGTGACGCCCAGCACCGTCTCCGCCCCGCCCAGGGTCAGGAAGCCGTCGTCGGCCAGGTTGGCGGCGATGCCTTCCAGGACCTTGCCCTTGGTGCCCTGGTCGAAATAGATCAGTACGTTGCGGCAGAACACGATGTCGAAGCGCCCGAGCGCGCCCGGCCCGTCCAGCAGGTTGTGCACCTTGTAGGTGACCATGCGCTTCAGCTGATCGCTGATCCGCCACTGGTCGCCGTCCTGGGTGAAGTACTTGGCGAGCAGGGTGATCGGCAGCCCGCGCTGCACCTCGAACTGGGTGTAGCGGCCCTCGGTCGCGCGGTGCAGGATCGGCCGCGACAGGTCGGTCGCGACGATCTCGATCCGCCAGTCGCGCAGCTTGTGCTGCATGTCGTTGAGGATCATGGCGATCGAGTAGGGCTCCTGCCCGCTGGAACAGGCGGCCGACCAGATGCGCAGGCGCTTGTTCGACGCCCGCGAACTCAGCAGCGACGGCAGGATCACGTCGCGCAGTTGATCGAACGGCCGCTGGTCGCGGAAGAAGAACGACTCGTTGGTGGTCATCGCCTCGACCACCTCGAGCAGCAGCTTGGGATCGCCGCCCTTGCCCTCGCGGCGCACCAGCGCGCGGATCAGGGCCTTGGCGTCCGGGAACCCCCAGGTACGGGCGACCGGCGTCAGCCGGCTTTCGGCGAGGTAGGCCTTGTCCTGGCCGAGCACGAGCCCGGACTGGCTCTTCAGCAGCGTCGCCAGCTTCTGGAAATCCTCGGGGGTCATGCCGCGTTCCTTACGATCAGTTTTTGGACCGCGGTCGCCAATTCCCCGATCGGCAGCACGGCGGAGCACAGGCCCGCCTTCGCCACCGCCCGCGGCATCCCCCACACGACCGACGTTGCCTCGTCTTGGGCCAGCACGTGCGCGCCGGCCTGCACGGCCACCTCCGCGCCCTTCAGCCCGTCGCTGCCCATGCCCGTCAGGATCACGGTCAACAGCCGCCCGCCGTAGACGCGTGAAAGGCTGCGCAGCATCGGGTCCACCGACGGCTTGCAGAAGTTCTCCGGTGGCCCGTCGTCCAGTTTGATCCGGAGTTGGCCGCCGGCGTCCTTGGCTACCGTCATGTGCTTGCCGCCCGGGGCGATGTAGACGTGTCCGCCGGCCAGCGGATCGCCGTCGCGCCCTTCAGAGCAGGTCAGCTTGGTCTGGCGGCCGATGTGATCCGCCAGCAGCGCGGTGAAGGTCGCCGGCATGTGCTGGGTGATCAGCACCGGCTGGGTGACCCGCCCCAGACCGCCCAGGAACTTGAACAGCGCCTGCGGCCCGCCGGTGGAGGAGCCGATCGCCAGCACGTCCGGGCGATGGGTGGGCATCGGCCGCAGCTTGATCTCGCCGTCGCCGGCCGGGGACGCGGCGCGCGGGCCCGCGGGCGACGGACGCGCGGCCCCCGAAGCCGTACGGCCGGCGTCGGCGGCCCCTGCGGGCGCACCGGACCCAGCGACTTGCCGCCGCGGGTGCGCCGGTGCTGCTGGGCCAGCGCCTTCACCTTGCCGCGCAGTTCCTGCTGGTAGGTGCCGGTCCCGTGCAGGCCGCCGGTGGACGACGGCTTGGCGATGTAGTCCGCCGCCCCCGCCGCCATCGCCTTCAGCGAGACGTCGGCGTTCGAGCGGGTCAGCGTGGACGCCATCACGATCTGCACACCGGGCTGCACCTCCAAAAGCTTGGGCAGCGCCGTCAGGCCGTCCATCACCGGCATCTCGATGTCGAGCACGATGACGTCGACCGGCGTGCGCTTCAGCTCTTCGACCGCCCGCTGGCCGTTGCCGCAGGAGGCCGCGACGCTGAGCTCCGGGTCCTCTTGCAGGAAGCGGGTCACCAGACCGCGCACGACGGCCGAATCGTCGACCACCATGACCCGGAACGCATCGGTATCGCCGCCGGTTCCGCGCGCCGCCTTCGGCCCTGCCGCGCTGCCGCCGGTCGTTGTGGGTGCGGCCATGTTTACAACAGCCCAACCTGCGCGAACTTGGACTCCACGATGTCGCTGTCGAACGGCTTCATGATGTACTCGTTGGCCCCCGCGCCCAGGGCCTCCTGGATGTGCGCCATGTCGTTCTCGGTGGTGCAGAAGATCACCACCGGCCGTTCGCCTCCGGCGTGCTGGCGCAGCTGGCGCAGGAAGTCGATGCCGTTCATCACCGGCATGTTCCAGTCCAGCAGGATCGCATCCGGCATCGCCCGCTCGCAGGCTTCCATCGCCTGCTGGCCGTCGCCGGCCTCCACAATCTCGAACTGCAGCGCCTCGAGGATCTTGCGGGCGACCATGCGCACGACCTTGGAGTCATCGACGATCAAGCAGCACTTCATGAAACCGGTCCATTCCCAACGCCGGCCCTGAGCCACGCACGTGGCGCGCACCGGCCATCATCCCAGTCCGCGGGTTCAGGCGCCCGCACGGCGCTGTCGCCGCCGGGGACGGAAGGCGCGGACAACCTTTCGTACGCCGATACGTCAGGCCGCCTTGTTGACGCCTTCGTAGTCGAGCAGACCGTCGACATCGAGGACGACCAGCAGCCGCTCCTTCAGCCGGAAGATCCCGTTCGAGTACTCGCGGAAGCGCGCGTCCAGGGTCGGCGGGTTGCGCTGGAAGCCGGCGGGGTCGAGCGAGAGGACCTCGCCCACCTCGTCGACCATCAGGCTGTACAGCTCGCCCGACTGCTCGACCACGATCGACATCCGCTCGTTGGCATCCTTGGACGGCGGCAGGCCCAGGCGCAGCCGCACATCGAGCGCGGTCACGATCCGTCCGCGCAGGTTCAGCGCGCCGGCGATCTCCGGCGGGGCCAGCGGGATGCGCGTGACCTCGCAGGCGGCGAGCACGTCCTGCACCTTCAAGACCGGGATGCCGAACAGCTGCCCGGCGATCACGAAGGTCACGTAGTCGGTCGCATCGCCGTTGGCCCGGTTCGCCTTGCCCGGCTTGGTCTCGTTCTGCCCGCCCGGCTTGGCGGTTTCCTTGCCCTTGGGACGGGCCTTCGCGTTGGTCTTGTTCGCCATGGTGGTCAGTCCTTATGCCGCGCCGCGCAGCGGCTCGTGGCCGTGGCCGAGGGTCTGGTTCAGGGAGTCCAGCAGGGTCTCGCGGTCGAACTTCGCGACGTAATCCCGGAAGCCGGCCTGGCGGCCGCGCTCCAGATCGCTCGGCGCGGCGTGGGAGGACAGCGCGACCAGCGGGGTATCGGCCCACTTGTCCTGCTCGCGCAGGGCGGCGGCGAATTCGTAGCCGTTCATGCCCGGCATCTCGATGTCGGAGACGATGACGTCGAACTCGTGCCCGCCGTTGCACAGCTCCAGCGCCGCGTCCGCGCTTTCCGCGGTGGTGACGTCATAGCCGGCGATGTCGAGCAGCGGCGCCAGCAGGTTGCGGAAGAACGGGCTGTCGTCGACCAGCAGGACGCGCCGGCCGTCGCCCTCGCCCGCGTCGCGCACGCTCTCGGCCTCGAACCAGTCGCTGAACGCCTGGGTGAGGTAGTAGCCGGCGTCGATGATGTCGGTCGCCTTGCCGGCGATCACCGCGCTGCCGAGGTAGCCGGCGCGCTCGCCGTGCAGCTCGATGTTCATCCGCTCCTCGACGATGTCGACGATCTCGTCGACCACCAGGCCCATCGAGCGGTCGCGGTCGGTGAACACCAGCACCGGCTGGTTGCCGCTGTCGGCGATCTCGCCGCCCGGCATGGTGATCAGCGGCATCAACTGACCGCGGTACTGCACCACCCGCTGGCCGTTGGAGTCCTCGATGGTGTCGACCGGGATCTCCTCGAGCCGCGCGACCAGCGCCAGCGGCACCGCCTTGGGCGATTTGCCGGCGGCGTTGAACACCAGCATCGACACCTCTTCCTCGCTCTCTCCGCGCTGCTTGCGGGTGTCCTCCAGCGTGTCCTCGCCCTCCACCAGGGTCAGCTCGCCGGACGCCGACGCGATCCCGTTGGGGTCCAGGATCATTACCACCCGGCCGTCGCCCAGGATGGTGTTGCCGGAGAACAGCGGGATGTCGCGCAGGATCCGGGCGACCGGCTTGACCACGATCTCCTCGGTGTCGAACACGCGGTCGACGATGATGCCGAAGGAGTAGGTCCCGACCTGGGCGACCACGATGAAGCCGTCGGTATCGCTCTCGGCGCTGTCATCCATGCCGGCGTTGTTGCCGTGACCCTGCAGGCTTGCAGCAGGCTCGCGCAGGTTGACCAGCGGCAGCAGCCGGTCGCGCAGGCGCAGCACCGGCGTGTCCTTGATCCGCTCGATCTGGTTCTCGCTGCCGCCCTTGGCGCGGACCAGCTCGAGCACCGCCAGCTGCGGGATCGCGAAGCGCTCGCCCGCGCACTCCACGATCAGGGCCGAGACGATCGCCAGGGTGAGCGGGATCTTGACCGTGAACTTCGAGCCCAGGCCCTCCTTGGAGGACAGTTCGATGGTGCCGCCGATCTTCTCGATGTTGGTGCGCACCACGTCCATGCCGACGCCGCGGCCGGAGACGGCCGTGACCGCGTCGGCGGTGGAGAAGCCCGGCTTGAAGATGAACTGCTGGATCTGCTGCTCGGTCAGCTGGGCGACCTCGGCCTCGGTCGTGATCTGGTTCTTGAGCGCCTTCTGCTTGATCTTCTCGACGTTCAGGCCACGGCCGTCGTCGCCGATCTCGATGATGATGTGCCCGCCCTCGTGGTAGGCGTTGAGGGCGATCGTGCCGACCTCCGGACTTGCCCGTGCGCGGCGCGGTCGGCGGCGGTCTCGATCCCGTGGTCCGCGGAGTTGCGGACCATGTGGGTGAGCGGGTCCTTGATCAGCTCCAGCACCTGACGGTCGAGCTCGGTGTCCTCGCCCTTCATCTTGAGCTCGATCTTCTTGTCGAGCTCCTGCGACAGGTCGCGGACGATCCGCGGCAGCTTCGACCAGGCGTTGCCGATCGGCTGCATGCGCGTCTTCATCACGCCTTCCTGCAGCTCCGAGACCACGTGGTTCAGACGCTGCAGCGGGGCGGAGAACTCACTCTCCTGCTGGCTGCGCAGGATCTGCAGCAGTTGGTTGCGGTTCAGCACCAGCTCGGAGACCGTGGTCATCAGGTTCTCCAGCAGGTCGACCGAGACCCGGATCGACTGGCTGGCGACCTGCGACTCCTTGGGCGTCTCGCGCTCGGCCGGCTTGCCCGCGGCCTTGGACTCGGCCGGCTTGGCCTCGGCGGCGTTCGGCCCGGCGGCGGTCACCGCCGTGTGCCCCGCTTGTGCCGCCTGGGCGGACGGCGCGTCGCCCGGGGCCGAAGTCTGCTCGCCGGGGCCGGTATCGGCCGCGGCAGGCGCCGGCTCCGCGTCCTTCATCTGCGCGCTTTCCGGCAGGTCGTCCGGCCCCGGCGCGTTACGGAAGATCTCTTCCAACTCGTCGACCGGCTCGGGCTCGGGCGTCGACCCTGCGGTGGCCGGCGCCGCGGCTGCGTCGTCCGGCACCGGGGCGTCCGGGTAGTCCGCCATCTCGGAGACGGCGTCCAGCTTGGCGATCAGCGCGCCGTCGTCGCCCTCGGGCTCCGCTTCGGTTTCCTCCAGCTTGCCCAGGATCTCGCGGATCCGGTCCAGGCACTCCAGGATCAGCGAAACGCGCGAGGGCGTGACCACCAGCTCGCCGTCGCGGATCTTGCCCAGCACCGTCTCGCCCGAATGCGCCACCGCCTCCAGCCGCGGCAGCCCCAGGAACCCGCAGGTTCCCTTGATCGTGTGCATCACCCGGAAAATGTTATCCAGCAGCTCCGGCGAAGGATCCTGCTCGAGCTTGACCAGTTCGGTGTCCAGGACCTGCAGACCCTCGTTGGTCTCGGTCAGGAATTCGCCTAGGAGATCGTCCATGTCTGCCCCGCGGCTTTCGTTGGGTGCGCGTCTTTATCCGTGCGCGCGTCGTTTCGAGCCGGAGGGTGGACCGAAATTGTTTAAAAGGCGGTTACTCGCGATCCGGTCGCGGCGCTGACGGTGCCATGGCGCGCCGGCTGGATGCTGGCGGGCAACCGATCGCACGCGCGCATCGCGCGGCAGCGCGGGCGTCCGCGTCATATCGCCTCGCCGGGCGGGCGGCCCGCGGGGCCACGGCTTGTTCCCGGGCCCGCGGCTTGCCATTTAAATTCTTAAGAACGCATCGCATTTTCACCGGTGCCGCGCTAAGGTCAGCGTGCCCAGTCCCGACAGCAGACCGGCCGATCCCGACACCGCCCGTCATGACCGACACCCCCTACCCCGCAAGCGGCACGCCCCGGCGCGCGCCCGGCGACAGCGCGACCGACCCCGGCGACCGGGCGATCGGCGCAACCGGGCACGGCGCGCCGGGTCGCCGAGCAGTCGGTCACCGGCGGCACCGGCTCGGCACCGGCGTGGCGGCGGACGGCATGGCGCGGTCTCGGCGGCGGCGGCCGGCCCGGGCAGCCGGCCGCGACGGCCGGCGCGCAGGCGCGGCCGGTCGTGGCACTTCGCCCGCCGGCCGGGGCCGCTGGCGTGGATCGCGGTGCTGATCGCGCTGTTGCTGTCGATCCCGATCCTGACGGTCGCCGCCAGCCTGATCGGCGGACCGGAGTCCGACGTCTGGGGCCACCTCGCGGAGACGGTGCTGCCGCGCTACATCGCCAACACGATCCTGGTTGGTCGATCGGCGTCGGCCTGATCGTGCCGATCGATCGGGCGCGGGCACGGCGTGGCTGGTGACGATGTGCCGCTTTCCCGGCCGGCGGATCTTCGAATGGGCGCTGATCCTGCCCTTGGCCGTGCCGGCCTACGTCATGGCCTACGCCTACACCGACTTCCTGCAATTCACTGGGCCGGTGCAGACGCTGCTGCGCGAGGTCACCGGCTGGGGCCCGCGGGCCTACTGGTTCCCGGAGATCCGCTCGTTGCCGGGCGCGATCGCGATGCTGTCGTTCGTGCTCTACCCCTACGTCTACCTGCTGGCGCGCGCCTGCTTCCTGGAGCAGTCGGTCTGCGCGCTGGAGGTCAGCCGGACGCTCGGCTGCGGGCGCTGGCAGCTCGTTCTTCCGGGTGGCGCTGCCGCTGGCGCGCCCGTCGATCATCGCCGGCACGTCGCTTGCGATGATGGAGACGCTGGCGGACTTCGGCACGGTCTCCTACTTCGGCGTGCAGACCTTCACCACCGGCATCGTGCGCGCCTGGACCTCGTTCGGCGACCGGGTGGCGGCCAGCCAGCTGGCGGCGGTGCTGCTGTGCTTCGTCTTCGTCGTCCTGCTGATCGAGCGCACCAGCCGCGGCCGGGCGCGCTACCACCAGACCACCGTGACCTACCAGAACCTGCCCGGCTACGAGCTGGCCGGGGTCAAGCGCGCTCGCGGCCTCGCTCGCCTGCTTCACACCGATCGCTGATCGGCTTCCTGCTGCCGGGCGGGATCCTGCTCAAGATGTCGCTCTCGCGCGGCGACGACCAGTTCGGCGCGCGCTTCCTGGAACTGGCGTTCAACTCCTTCTCGCTCGCCGGGGTGACGGCGGTGCTGGCGGTCGGTGCTGGCGACGGTCATGACCTATTCGGTGCGCCTGCAGCCCAACCGCGCGGTCTACCTCGCCAACCGCGTCGCCTCGATGGGCTACGCCATTCCGGGCACGGTGATCGCGATCGGCGTGCTGATCCCGTTCGCCAACCTGGATAACGCCCTCGACCTCTGGATGCGCCAGACCTTCGGCGATCTCGACCGGGCTGTTGCTGACCGGCTCGATGGCGGCGCTCGTGTTCGCCTACCTGCGTCGCTTCCTGGCGGTCAGCCTGAACACGATGGAGGCGAGCCTGGGCCGGATCCGCCCGACCATGGACGACGCCGGCGCGCACGCTGGGCCACGGACCGTTCTCCACCCTGATCCGGGTGCACGCACCGATGATGTGGGCGTCGATGCTGACCGCCGGTTTGGTGGTGTTCGTCGACGTGATGAAGGAACTGCCGGCGACCCTGGTGATGCGCCCGTTCGACTTCGACACGCTCGCGGTCCAGGCCTACAACCTCGCCGCCGACGAACGCCTGACCGAAGCCTCCACCGCCGCGCTCGCGATCGTCGCCGTGGGCATCCTGCCGGTGATCCTGCTGTCCAAGACGATCGCGAAGTGCCGGCCGGGGGGCTGCGGCCCAGCTCGCTACGCGGTCGCGGGGGGCGGCGGCAGGAGCTGGAGTCGAACGAGGCTTTGTCGGCGGGCTTCGGAGCCGACCGACCACAGCCTTAATGTTTTCTGCGTCGGCCGGAACGGCCATAACCGGACACACGATTGTACAGGGGTGGCAACGGTCTGGCGCGCCACTGTCCTTCTAACGGTTCGGGATCGCGTAATCCATCAGCCTCGGCAGTCCAGGACGTACCCGGTCACGCAACGGCGAACTTGTACGCTGGGGGCCCGTCACCCGCATCACGGCGACAACGCACGCGACCGGCGAGACGCTCCGCGGTGTCCCGATACGACACCCGGGAGGCTCCATCCGCCAGCGCCCACGCCGATCTCGACGACGCATCGGGATTCTGACCGCGGCGAAACCCGAGAGAGCGGATTCGCGTCGACTCCCGCCATCACGCGAACCTGCAGACGATCGACGAGCCGATGCGCGGCGACATTTCCGGAATGCGCGTTGAAGGCCGGTATCTTTGGCTGGTGTCCGACGAAACTCTGGTCACTCGAGCGCCTGACCGCGGACGCGGATGGCGGCTATGCCGAGCATCGCAGTTATGACCTCTCGGCGATCTTCGATCTGCCCGGAGATACTGAGATCGACCTGGAAGGTCTTGCGGTCCGTGACGGCTGGGTCTGGCTGGTGGGCTCGCACGCGCTCAAGCGCAAGAAGCCGCGCCGAGCAGGACGACGCCGCAGAAGACGATCAAGCGTCTGAAGCGGATCGAACGGGGAGGCCAACCGTTGTCTTTCTCGGCATGCGTGCCTCTGGAGGAAAGCTCGGAAGGCCCAAAGCCGGTGGCGCAATCGAGCGATGGGCGCCGTGCCGCTTGCGTACGCATGCGTAAAGGGGCCAACGACCTCGCCAAGGCCTTGGCGAAGGACCCGCACGTGGGCTGGTCGTTGCAGGTCCCCGCGAAAGAAAACGGCCTCGACATCGAGGGCATCGCGGTCGACGGCGATCGTGTGTTCCTGGGGCTGCGTGGACCGGTCCTGCGTGGCATGGCCGTGATGATCGAACTCTCCGTGGAAAACAAGGGTAATGGGCGGCTGAAACTGCGCAAGGCGTTCGGGGACGAGCAGCGCTACCGGCTGCATTTCCTCGACCTCGGCGGCATGGGCATCCGGGACATGATCCTGGACGGAGCGAGGTTGCTGATGCTGATCGGCCCGACGATGGATCTCGATGGGCCGGTCGCCGTGGTGGCCCTGGACGATCCCTTCCGGGACCTGCACGACGTGACCTTCGCCGACGAAATCCGTCATGTGTTGCGCGTGCCGCACGGCGCCGGGACGGATCGCGCCGAGGGGCTGGCGCTGACGGACGAAGGCCGATTCTGATCGCCTACGACAGCCCCGACCCTTCGCGCCTGCATGCAGACGGCCAGGCCAAGGATCTTGACGTGTTCCGTCCAAGCGGCTGACCGACGGCGACCGGGACCACGTCGCAGACCACGGCAACGGCCGCTGACAGCTCGACGGGCACGGCACCTGCGACATCCACGTCAGGGGCTACCCGGCGGCAAACGGGTGCTAACTCGGCAATTGATGTCGGCGCACAACCAAACGCCAGTTGTCATCGGCCGTCCGTCTCCGGACCGTAGCGGTTCAGGCGGTCGCGATCGCGGCTCATGGCAATACGGCCTCTCAGCTGTCGTGGCGCGGTCTCCGCACGGGAGGTTGGCGTTGAGGGCTCGCCCTACGAGCCGGCCGTCAGAGCGCGGTCAGCGTACCGACGGGCGGCCGCCCAGACCGGCGAAGTCGATGTCCTCTCTTGCCCGGTCGCCCAGACGACCGATATCCCGCACGCCCGGCACCCGAGCGCCTGGATAGGCCGGCAAGCGCCATGCCGGCCTCGCGGTGCCGAGAGCAGGGCACGCAACGGCGAGGACGTCATGGCCGCGCGGTTATCTGTGGGCGGCGGTTGCCATCGCCGGCACCGCCGTGATCTGGCTTGGTAGCGGTATCCTGGAGGCCGCGAGCGAGCGACTGGCCGCTGTATTGTCGGCTGCCGACATCGTGCAGGGCGCGATCGTCGTCGCGATCGGATCCAGCTTTCCGGAACTGTCGACGACCGTGATCTCTTCGCTCGTCCACGGCGAATTCGAACTCGGGGTCGCGGCGATCGTCGGCTCGGCGCTGTTCAACATCCTGGTCATTCCCGGGCTCGCCGGATTGAGCGGGCGCGACAGCTCTCGGCCAACCGCGACCTCGTGTACAAGGAAGCCCAGTTCTACATGATCGCGGTGGCGGTGCTGACCCTGACCTTCGCGTTCGCCGCGATCTACAATCCCGCCACGGATGACGGGCGCGCGCTCAGCGGCGAGATCACCCGGGGGCTCGCCCTTATCCCCATCGTGCTGTACGGCCTCTACGTCTTCGTGCAGTACCAGGACACCCTGGAGCACGTAGGCGAGATCGACACGCGGGATATCCGGCCGGCGCGGGAATGGCTGCGGCTCGCCGGGTCGCTGGTGCTGATCGTGGCCGGCGTGGAGGCGCTGGTTCGCGCGGCCGTGAATTTCGGCGATATCTTCGAGCACCCCAGCTTCCTCTGGGGCGTTACCGTGGTCGCCGCCGGCACGTCCGTCCCGGACGCTTTCGTGTCGGTGCGCGCCGCGCGCGCCGGGCGCGGTATCACCAGCATCGCGAACGTCCTGGGCAGCAACGTTTTCGACCTTCTGGTTTGTATCCCAGCGGGCGTTCTGGTGGCCGGCGCGGCCGTGATCGACTTCGCGGTCGCCGCGCCGATGATGGGCGTCCTGACCGCCGCCACGGTGGTGTTGTTCCTGGCGATGCGCACCCGGATGGTGCTGAGCCGGTGGGAATCAGCCAGCCTGCTGGTGATCTACGGCACCTTTGTGGTCTGGATCACGGCCGAGACGTTCGGCGCGATCGATCTCGTGCCAGCGCTGCCGCCAGCCGCCACCGCGCCGGCCCACTGAAACCGGCTATGGCGTCCGGTCCAAGGCCGCCAGCGGAGGCTCTTGCGCTGTTTTCAAGACGCCAGGCCAGGCGGACCTTCACGCTGAAGGCCGCACTCGCCGGCCTGGACATCCGCGGTCTTCGGGACACGACCTGAGGCGAACCAACGCGACCTAATCTACCGCCGGACCGGCAACCTGCGAGGTGTCCAGCTTCTGCTCGGCCACACAAAGATCGAGAGCGCCCGTCCGATTACCTTGGCGTCGAGGTAGATGAAACCGCTATCGACCACGGAGAAGGTTGATCGTTTGAAGCTGAGGCCGGAGCGGCGGCGCTCCTGCGTCGATCGGAAACTGACGGATGGCTGCGTCGGGCGCCAAGCGGAGGAACCGGGGGACGGTTGCCGAACGCCCGATCCCGGCCGCTGGCTGGTTCATTTGCTGCCGGAAAGAGATCGGTCACGTCCATATCCAGTGTCGTGTAAGCAAGGACGCTTTCGGTCGATCGCCGGAAGGTTTCCAATGGTGACCGGCAAGGCTTTTCGTACAGTGCATAACGACGACCTCGGGCAAAGAGCCGCCTTGAACAAAAAATCCCCCCAAAACGCGGGCCTCGCCTCAGCAATATTGAAAACATGATATATTAACCCCTCCCTTGGCGAGCATTCCTCCGGTATGGCAAATCCCCAGCTAACTAGAGTTATTACATAGTTTCGATAGCGCCCCGGTTTCTTTGCACAAAGATGGCTTTTATGCTTATTTCATATTCTTCTGCACATTCGCGCAAAACGCTATCCGGTATTTGCCGGTTCCAGTTTGCAGCCAAACGCAATGCAATAATACCTAATATAGCTGCCGCCTCAAAACCATCAGAAAATATTACAATTCCGAATACAACTATCCGCTCAACACCACCATGATGGACGCTGGTACGGCGTTACTAGTACTATCAAGGGCACTTTCCTAAGGCCCATGTTCCTTATAAGCCCTTCATAAAAATTACTACACACAAGTGACCAAAAACTATAGCAAAAATAAAACCTGAAGACATTGCCATCGCCAGTTAAAACATGCAACACCGAGGTACAAAACAGGAAGCAAATGGCAAAAAATATGAGAAATGCATAAACGAAAAAATCGGCACAGCACCATACCGACTGATTAATTTTTCCGGAAGCAAAAAACGAGAAGTGGGGATTTAAAGTGGCATCCCAAAGACCGGTTTCAAAAACGCGAAAGCATGGTGCAACACTATTCAACCGTAGACAAGGCAAAGTAGCAGGCGATCTACAGCCTCGGATCACACTCTGCCGCCAGAGGGCCGGAGCGTGTCGGCAGCTTTCAGAGGCCCTCCAGCCGCACTGACCCCGCTCGTCGAACCGACGCCTCCCTAAAACCCCGGCGTTTCCCCGGCCGCGCGCCTGCGCCCGCGGCGGCGTTTGCCGCTGGCGGACGCGGCTTCGCTCTCCGGCAGGTCGCCCAGCGGCCCGCGCTTCGCCTGGTCCTGGGCGCCGGTGGAGATTTCGCCCAGTTGGGCGACGATCGTCTCCAGGGCGGGGGCTTCGCGGCGGGTGTGGGTGTCCATGGCCTCGCGCATCACGCGGATGTGCTCCGGGGTGGTGCCGCAGCAGCCGCCCACGATCCGGGCGCCGCAGTCGATCGCGAGGCGCGTGTAGTCGGCCATCAGCTCCGGCGTGCCGGAATAGACGATCTGGTCGCCCGACCACTCCGGGATGCCGCAGTTGGACTTGGCGATCAGCACGTCGCGGCTGGCCGCCACCTCGCCCATGTTCTTGAGCGCCACGATCAGTTCGCTCGCGCCCACCCCGCAGTTGGCGCCGTAGGCCATCGGCTGGGGGCTGAGCGTCTGCACCAGGGTCGACAGCTGGTCCGGCGTCACGCCCATCATGGTGCGGCCGTTGGTGTCGAACGACAGCGTGGTCGTGATCGGCAGCCCGGCGACCGAGGCGCCCTCCACCGCCGCCTTGAGTTCGTCGACGCTGGAGATCGTCTCGATCCAGAGCACGTCGACGCCGCCTTCGGCGAGCCCGCGCGCCTGCTCGGCGAACGCCTTGACGCCGTCCTCGTAGGCGAGCGCGCCCAGCGGCTGGAAGATGTCGCCGGTCGGGCCCATCGAGCCCGCGACCACGACCTCGCGGCCGCGCTCGGCGACCACCTCGCGCGCGAGCTCGGCCGCGCGGCGGTTGAGTTCGCGCACCCGGTCCTCGCCGCCGTGCAGCATCAGCCGGCGCGCGGTGCCGCCGAAGGTGTTGGTCAGGATGATGTCGGAACCCGCGTCGACGAAGCTGCGGTAGTGCTGCTTCACCCGGTCGGGCTGGTCGGCGTTCCACAGCTCCGGCGAATCGCCGGTCTGCAGGCCGAGCGCGAACAGGTTGGTGCCGGTGGCGCCGTCGGCGAGCAGGGTGCCGCGTTCGTTCAGAAGACGGGTGAGCTTGTCGGTCATGGGCGCCTTTCCATCGCCGCCAGCGCCCTCGGCGCCTTCGAGCGGCCGATGCGCGCGGTCGTGAACTCGTCTCAACGATCAAACAGTATGCGCCGGCCGCGGACGCGCAAAGGACCGCAACCGACACCGGCTTGTCCGCAAGCGCCGGAATTTTTGGATGGCTTACTCGGCTTCGCGACCGCCCGCGAGGACCTTCCGGCAGCGCGCGCGCAGCGCCGCCTCGGCCGCGCTCGTCAGCGGCTGGCCGTTGAAGGTCGCCCGGCCGGTTTCGAGGTCGACCTCGACCGTCCCGACTTGCACGTCGCCCTTGAAGCTGTCGTCGCCGGGAAGGTCGTAGCGGTCGTCCAGATCGACCTCGATCGGGATCTGCAGGCGCTCCGGCAGTTCGATCCGCGGCCGGTCGTACAGGTCGGCGTCGGCGACCGGATCGCCGTGGACATCGACGCCCGGCTGGTAGGTGACGCCGGGATCGGGGCGATGCTTGACAAGCCGCAGGCAGTCGGCCTTTGTAATCTTAACCAGTGTCCCGTCGACCTCGACCTCGCCGCGCACGGGCAACGCCGCCAGGATCGCAAACAGCCCCGCACCGGCCGCCCGGGCGGCGCGGCGGCAGGCTCGGCGTTGGCGTGCGTCGGGGGTCTTCATGCGGCGCATGGTGGGGCAGACCGGTTAAACAAGCCGTAAAGGCAGCACGACCGGAAGATCGGCGCGGCCCGGGCCGCGCGCGGGCCGGGCCGGAGACGACCGGGGCCGGACACGACCGGGGAGGGACGGTCGGCGAAACGGGGGCGTTTTCAACCACCATGAGAAACACCCACCGGCGGGCGTCCGACATGCCCGGCGCACCGCCATGCATCAGGGGGGCGGCATGCTGAACCAGCTGTTCAAACTGGATGAAATGGGCACCACCGTGCAGCGGGAGGTGCTGGCGGGCGCGACCACGTTCCTGACGATGGCCTACATCATCGTCGTGAACCCGGGGATCATCTCGGAGACCGGGATGGACTTCGGCGCCGTGTTCGTCGCGACCTGTGTCGCCGCGGCGTTCGGCTCGCTGGTGATGGGCTTCTACGCCAACTATCCGATCGCGCTCGCGCCCGGGATGGGGCTCAACGCCTACTTCACCTACGCGGTCGTGCTGGGCATGGGGCTCACGTGGCAGGTCGCCCTGGGCGCGGTGTTCATCTCCGGCATCCTGTTCCTGATCCTGTCCGTGCTGCCGGTGCGCGAGTGGATCGTGAACGCCATTCCGCGCACGCTGAAGATGGCGATCTCGGCTGGCATCGGCTTTTTCCTGGGCGTGATCGCGCTCACCAACGCCGGCATCGTGGTGAACTCCGACGCCACGCTGGTCACGCTCGGCAACGTCACCCAGCCGGAGCCGCTCCTGGCCGCGCTCGGCTTCGTGATCATGATCGCGCTCGACCGCCGCGGGGTGCCCGGCGCGGTGCTGCTCGGCATCATCATCATCGCCGCGATCGGCATCCTGCTCGGCTACTCCGAGTTCAAGGGCCTGATCGACCTGCCGCCCAACCCGGCGCCGACCTTCCTGCAGATGGACCTCGCGGGTGCCATGCAGGCGGGCATCGTCACGATCGTGTTCGCCTTCCTGTTCGTCGACTTCTTCGATTCCAGCGGCACGCTGGTCGGCCTCGCCCACCGCGCCGGGCTGCTCACCAAGGACGGCAAGCTGGAGAAGCTGAACCGCGCCCTGGTCGCGGACTCCAGCGCCACCATCGTGGGCTCGGTGATGGGCACCTCGACCACCACCAGCTACATCGAAAGCGCGGCCGGCATTAAGGCCGGCGGCCGCACCGGCCTGACGGCCGTGGTGGTCGCGGTGCTGTTCCTGCTGGCCCTGTTCCTGTCGCCGCTCGCGGAATCGATCCCGTCCTACGCCACCGCGCCGGCGCTCCTGTTCGTCGCCTGCCTGATGGCGCGCGGCCTGTCGGAGATCGACTGGGAGGACGCGACCGAGTACGCGCCCGCGGTCGTGACCGCGCTCGCCATGCCGCTCACCTACTCGATCGCCGACGGCATCGGCCTGGGCTTCCTCGCCTACGCGGCGACCAAGCTGCTGGCGGGGCGCTATTCCGAAGTGTCGCCGGCGGTGCTGCTGATCGCGGCCCTGTTCGTCCTGCGCTTCGCGCTGCTGGATCTGTAGATCTGCCCAGATCTTCGGATCTGCCTAGGGCTCGGCCGGGGCGGACATGCACGTGTCCGCCCCGGCCGAGCCCGCGACACACCCGCGGCCGGAAAACCGTGGACGCCTTAAGTTAATTCAGGATAATCGCCACCCGGGGCGTTGGACATCAAACCGGATTGATGTACGCTCCAAAACGCGTGCCGTGCCGACAACAAAAAGCAATAAGATCCAGACACGGTCCGAGTCTGGGGAGGAAACGTCCGACGGCTTCCGCCGCGTGCGGCTCAACGCCAACGGCACGGACACGACCACGAGCCTCCGGCCCTTTTGGGGGGTCGGGGGCTCGTTCGTTTAGATCCCGCGAGCAAAGATCGTTTCGGATTCTCGGTCAGTCGAAGCTGCCGGCCGGCGCGCGGCGCCACGGCGGGTCGGCGGCCAGCGTCTGGGCGTAGACCGGACAGTCCGGCCGGTGCGCGCCCGGCAGGTAGCCGAGCGACATCAGGAACTCGCCCGCGATCTCCCCGCCCACATGCGCGAACCGGCGCTTCAGCAGCTTGACCCAGTCGGCCTTGGGGCGCGGGTGGTGCGCGTCCAGGAACGCCGCGAAACCGCCGAACGCGTCCCGCAGACTTTGCACCGCGCGGGCGTTGGCGATCGCCGCGTCGACCTTGCGGGCGTTGCGCACGATGCCGGGATCGGCCATCAGGCGCGCGCGCTCCGCCTCGCCGAACGCGGCCACCGCATCGACGTCGAACCCGGCGTAGGCCGCGCGCAGCGTCTCGCGCTTGCGCAGCACCGTGCCCCAGGACAGACCGGCCTGGTTGATCTCCAGGATCAGCCGCTCGAACAGCACGGTCTCGTCGCGCGCCGGGAAGCCGTGCTCCGTATCGTGATAGGGCGCGTGCAGGGGATCGCCGGGCGCGTATTCGCAGTAGTGCACGCCGCCCCCTGCCCGTTTGCCGGGCTCAGCTCTTCTGGATCGCGCCGCGGAACTGCAGCAGTTCGCTCGTGATCAGGTAGTACGCGCCGACCCACAGGATGGCCGCGATCACGGTGGTGACCAGGGCCTTGCGCCACAGCATCGGCCGTTCGGGCGCGCTCGGCGCGTGACCGGTCTCCGGCTCCTCCGGCGGGCGCGCGCCCCAGGGCAGCACCATGAACAGCACGATCCACCAGATCAGGACGTAGACCAGGATGCCGGTGAAGACGTTCATGGCCGGCGAGATACCTCTGACAGCGGCGCGGTCAAGCCGGGCTCAGGCCTGTTCCAGCTCGACCAGGGTGCCGTTGAAGTCCTTCGGGTGCAGGAACAGCACCGGCTTCTTGTGCGCGCCGATCTTGGGCTCGCCGTCGCCCAGGATGCGGGCGCCCTGCTGCTGCAGGTGCTGGGAGGCCGCGTGGATGTCGTCGACCTCGTAGCAGACGTGGTGGATGCCGCCCTGGGGGTTCTTCTCCAGGAACTTCGCGATCGGGCTGTCCTCGCCCATCGGCTGCAGCAGCTCGATCTTGGTGTTGTCCAGTTCGACGAACACCACCGTGACGCCGTGGTCCGGCTCGTCGACCGGATCGGAGACCTTCGCCATCAGCGCGTCGCGGTACTGCGCGCTGGCCGCCTCCAGGTCCGGCACGGCGATGGCGACATGGTTCAGGCGACCGATCATGGCGGTGTGTCTCCCTGGATCTGACGATCTGCTGTTCACGTACCGGTTTAACGCAGTCACCGCCAACAGCCCAAGCGCGCGATGTCGCGGTGCGGGAGTGACGAGGGCCGCAGCGGGTCCCCCCTCTTCCGATGGGAGAAGGGCTAGGGGGAGGTGGTCGCCCGCGGCCTCGCCGCCGCACGGTCTTGAGCTTGGCAGCCAGGAGCTGCGCGGCTGTGCAGACCTACCTCACCCTGTCCCTCTCCTTCCATAGAGGAAGAGGCTTTTGCATGCGGGCAGTAGCAGCCGTGTGGCGTGCTTCGACACGCCAGCCTGCGGCGGGCTACTCAGCAGGAAGCTAGGTGTAAGTGTCTGACAGAGCCTAAACCTTCATCCTGAGTAGGACGCCGAAGGCGTCCGTGTCGAAGGACCCCATACGGGTGCCAGGCGAGCTGTGCAAAAGTCTCTTCCATAGAAGGAGAGGGAACCCGCCGCCGCGCCCTGGCCTACTCCAGGCGCACCAGGTGCACCTCGGTGTGCGGCTTGCGGCCGGTCTCGCGCTGCAGGAAGCGGCGCAGGGCGAGCCGGGCGGTCTCGTGGACGATCTCGTCGCGCCGGCGGTCGTGGACGCGCAGCTTCTGAATCGCGGCCTCCACCGCGTCGATCGCGGCGTCGATCGCTTCCTCGTCCTCTTGCTCCTCGCCGAACAGGCCGAACGCGGACAGTTGCGGGTCGTCCTCCAGCTGGCCGTCGGCGTCGACCACCAGGGTCAGGACGGCCACCCCGGCGAAGCCCATCTTGCGCCGCTCGCGGATGCTGCCGCTGTCGGTGGGCAGAATCTTGGTACCGTCCAGCGCCATCCGCCCGACCGGCACGTGGTCGATGATCTCCGGCGCGTCGCCGGGGGCGAGGCGGATCATGGTGCCGTCGGCGGGGACGATCGAATGCGGCACCTGCAGGCTGTCGGCCAGGCGCGCGTGGGAGAGCAGGTGCCGCGGTTCGCCGTGCATCGGCACGGCGATCTTCGGGCGCACCCACTGGTACATCTGGGTCAGCTCGTCCCGGCAGGGGTGGCCGGAGACGTGGACGAAGTGATCCTCCTCCGTCAGCACCTCGATGCCGCGCTGCACCAGGCGGTTCTGCAGAGTATGGATCGCCTTCTCGTTGCCGGGGATGACACGGGAGGAGAAGATCACGTGGTCGCCCGCTTCCAGCACCACCTTGGGGTGCTCCTCGCGCGCGGTGCGGGACAGGGCGGAGCGGCTTTCACCCTGGCTGCCGGTCATCAGCAGCAGCACGTGGTCGCGCGGGATGTTCTCCAGGTCGCGTTCGGACACCATCTCCGGCAGGTCGCGCAGATAGCCGCATTCCTGGGCGGCGCGCACCATGTTGTGCATCGACCGGCCGACCAGGCACAGGCTGCGCCCGGTGGCGATCGCGACCTCCGCGGCCGTCTGCAGGCGCGCGACGTTGGTGGCGAAGCAGGTCATCACCACCCGGTTGTCGAGCGAGCCGACCAACTCCTTGAGCGCGGTGCGCACGTCGATCTCGGAACCCGAGTGGCCGGGCGCCATGGCGTTGGTGGAATCGCCGATCAGCGCCAGGATGTTGTCGTCCTGCAGGCGCTCCAGGCGCTTCTGGTCGAAGTTGGCGCCGACCAGCGGCTGGGGATCCAGCTTCCAGTCGCCGGTGTGCAGCAGGTTGCCGACCGGCGTGCGGATCAGGATCGAACTCGGCTCCAGGATCGAGTGGGTGACGGTGATGAATTCGAGGTCGAAGGGCCCGACGGTGGCCTGCCCGCCGACCGGGATCTCGTGCACCGGCACCTCGCCCTCCAGACCGTGCTCCGCCAGCTTGCGGCGCAGCACCGAGCAGGTGAACGGGGTCCCGTAAACCGGGGCGCCGAGCCGGCGCCACAGGTACGGCACGGCGCCGATGTGGTCCTCGTGGGCGTGGGTGATGACGATGCCGGCCAGGCTGTCCCGGCGCTCGGCGATCCAGCGCACGTCCGGCAGCAGCAGGTCCACCCCCGGTGTGGTCTCGTCGGCGAAGGAGATGCCGCAGTCGACCATCATCCACTGCCCGGCGTGGCCGTAGAGGTAGAGGTTCAGGCCGACCTCGCCGGTGCCGCCCAGCGGGCAGAAAAGTAATTCGTCGGCGCCCGGCGCCGATTCCGCGTCCATGTGTTGGGTCAAGCCTTTCTAGAGTTCAGGTTTCCAGGCGCGAGGAGGCCGCGCCGCGGTTGAGATCGTGGACCATTTTCAGGCCCCGCAAAGTTAGGTCCCGGTCGACGTGATGGATCGCCGCCGTCTCGGCTTCGAACAGCGGGGCCAGACCGCCGGTCGCGATCACGGTCAGCGTCTGAGCGTAGTCGCGTTCGATCCGCGCCAGAAGCCCCTCGATCAGGCCGACGTAGCCCCAGAACACGCCGGAGCGCATCGCCGTCACCGTGTCCTTGCCGATCGGCGACGGCGGCTTTTCCACGCCCACCCGCGGCAGCTTCGCCGCGGCGTTGGTGAGCGCGTCCATCGAGCCGTGGATGCCGGGTGAGATCGTGCCGCCCTCGTACGCGCCGTCGGCGCCCACCACGTCGATCGTGGTCGCCGTGCCGAAGTCCACGATCGCGAGCGGCCCGCCGAAGCTGGCGTGCGCGGCGAGCGCGTTGACCAGCCGGTCGGCGCCGACCTGATCCGGGCGGTCCAGGTTCACCGGCACCCCGGTTATCACACCGGGCTCGCCCACGACCAGCGGTGTGCCGTTGAAGTAGCGCGTGCACAGCGTCTTTAAAGCGTAGTTCGCCTGCGGCACCACGTTGGCGAGCACGCTCGCCGAAATGTCCGCGGGCTTGAGGCCGTCGAGCGCCATCAGCTGGCTGAGCCAGACCGCGTACTCGTCGGCCGTGCGCCGGGCGTCCGTGGACGCGCGCCAGCGGCCGACGATGCGCTCACCGTCATAGACGGCGAAGACGGCGTTGGTGTTCCCGGAATCGATCACCAGCAGCATGGCGCGCTACCCCGCTCCGCCGCCGGGCGCCGCGCCGGGCTCGCCGAAAAAGACGTCGCCGACGCTCAGGCGCTCGCGCCCGTGCTGGGTGTCGATCACCAGCCCGCCGGCGTCGTCCATGTCGTGGAAGGTGCCGTGCACCTCCCGGTTCGGCAGCCGCACGCGCAACTGCTGTCCCTGCGGATGGGCGTAGGCGAGCCACTGCCGGCGCAACGGCGCGAAGCCGTCGTCGACCCAGCGGTTGACCCAGGTCAGGAAGTGCTTGGCCCAGGGCTCCAGCAGATCCTCCGGCCCGATGCCGCGGCCGGCGCTTTCCCAGTGCAGCGCGGTCGCCGGGAAGGCGGTGTCGTCGGGGGCCTCGGCGATGTTGACGCCCAGGCCGAGCAGCAGGGCCCGGAAGCCGCCGTCGCTGTCGATCACCGTCTCCAGCAGGATGCCGGCGACCTTGCGGTCGTTGACCAGCACGTCGTTGGGCCACTTCAGCCGCACCTCGGTCAGCGGCGGCATCAGGTGGCCGAGCGCGTCGACCAGCGCGAGCGCGGCGGCGAAGCCGAGCTGGGCGGCGTCGGCGATCGCGCAGTCCGGGCGCAGGATGGCGGTGATGTAGAGGTTGCCGCGCGGGCTGGTCCAGCTGCGCCCGCGCCGGCCGCGGCCGGCCGTCTGCTCCAGCGCCCAGACCAGGGTGCCGTCCTCGGCGTCGTCCTCCACGACCAGACGGCGCGCCTCGTCGTTGGTGCTGGGCAACGCGTCGTAGGCGCGCAGCCGGTAGGCCGGCGGCAGCTTGGGTGTGCGCGCCGCCTCGTTCATCCAGCCGCCAGCAGGGATGCGGCCGCCGCTTCCGCGCCGGAGACGATCGGCGACGGGAAGACGAAGAACAGCAGGGTGATCGCCCCGGCCGCGCCCATGATCAGGCTCATCTCACGGCCGAACGGCTGGTCGAAGCTCTCCGCCGGCTCGTCGAAGTACATCAGCTTGACGATCCGCAGGTAGTAGAACGCGCCGACCACGCTGGACAGCACGCCGACCACGGCGAGCGTGTACAGCTGCGCCTCGATCGCGGCCAGGAAGACGTACAGCTTGGAGAAGAAGCCGGCGAGCGGCGGGATCCCGGCCATGGAGAACATGAAGATGCCCATCGCGAGCGCCATCAGCGGATGCGTCCGGCTCAAACCGCGCAGGTCGTCGATGTTCTCCACCATCCGGTCCTTCTGGCGCATGCACAGGATGACCGCGAAGGTGCCCAGGTTCATGAACAGGTAGATCGCCATGTAGACCGCGAGGCCGCGCACCCCGGCCTCGGTCCCGGCGGCAAGCCCGATCAGCGCGTAGCCGACGTGGCCGATCGAGGAGTAGGCCATCAGCCGCTTGATGTTGGTCTGGCTGATCGCGGCGAGCGCGCCCAGCACCATCGACAGCAGCGAGATCGCGACGACCACCTGCTGCCATTGCGCCACCAGCTCGGCGAACGGCCCCATCAGCACCCGGACGAACAGCGCCATCGCGGCGATCTTGGGGGCGCTGGCGAAGAACGCGGTGACCGGCGTGGGCGCGCCCTCGTAGACGTCCGGGGTCCACATGTGGAACGGCACGCCGCCGACCTTGAACGCCAAACCGGCGATCACGAACACCACGCCCACGATCAGCCCGATCGACGGCGCCTCGCCCGCCTGCGCGGCCTGCTGCAGGATTTCCGCCAGAACGTTGAAGTTGGTCGTGCCGGCGAAACCGTACACGAGCGAGCTGCCGTACAGCAGCATGCCCGAGGACAGCGCGCCCAGGACGAAGTACTTCAGGCCGGACTCGGTCGAGCGCAGCGTGTCGCGCCTAAAGGCGGCGATCACGTAGAGGCTCAGGCTCTGCAGTTCCAGGCCGATATAGAGGCTGATCAGGTCGTTCGCCGAGACCATCATCATCATGCCGACGGTGGCGAACAGCATCAGCACCGGGAACTCGAAGCGGGACATGTTCTCCCGCTCGATGAACCGCCACGCCATGATCAGGCTGACCGAGGAGCCGACCAGGATCAGCCCCTTCATGAAGTTGCCGAAGCCGTCGCGCACGAACAGCCCGTCGAACGCCAGCGCGCGGGCCGTCGGCTGCATCCAGACCAGGGCGAAGGTGATCACGGTCGCGACCGCGGCCAGCGACAGCACCAGCCCGGTCGGATTGCCCTGCCTGAATACGCCCAGCATCAAAAGCGCCATCGCGCTTAGCAGCAGGAACAGCTCCGGAGCGATCGTGGCCAGATCGTAGGTCATGTGCGCGTAAAGCCTCTCGCCTGGATGCGGACCGTCACTTGCCGGACCAGAGGGTGGCCAGGCTGGGCGTATCGGCGTCCGCCAGGGCCTGTTGGTAGTTGGTGATCAGGTTGTCCACGCTCGCGCTCATCACGTCCAGGAAGCTGACCGGGTAGATGCCCATCCACAGCACCAGGACGACCAGCGGGGCGAACACCGCCTGCTCGCGCCAGGTCAGGTCCTTGATCTTCATCAGGCTCTCTTTGGTCAGCTTGCCGAACACCACCCGGCGGTAGAGCACCAGCATGTAGGCCGCGCCCAGGATCATGCCGGTGGCGACCAGCAGCGCCACCCAGGTGTTCACCTGGAAGGCGCCCACGATCACCAGGAACTCGCCGATGAAGCCGCTGGTGCCCGGCAGGCCGACGCTCGCCAGCATGAACAGCATGAACAGCAGCGCGTAGTTGGGCATCCGGTGCACCAGCCCGCCGTAGGCGTCGATCCGGCGGGTGTGGATGCGGTCGTAGATCACGCCCACGATCAGGAACAGCGCCGCGGAGACCACGCCGTGGGAGAGCATCTGGAAGATCGCGCCCTCCATGCCCTGCTGCGTCAGGGTGAAGATGCCGGCGGTGACGTAGCCCATGTGCGCGACCGAGGAGTAGGCGATCAGCTTCTTCATGTCCTCCTGCGCGAGCGCGACCAGGGAGGTGTAGATGATCGCCACCACCGACAGCGCGAAGATCAGCGGCGCGAACAGCGCCGTCGCCTCCGGCAGCATCGGCACGGAGAAGCGCAGGAAGCCGTAGGCGCCCATCTTCAAAAGCACGCCCGCCAGGATCACCGAACCGGCCGTGGGCGCCTCGACGTGGGCGTCGGGCAGCCAGGTGTGCACCGGCCACATCGGCACCTTGACCGCGAACGAGGCGAAGAAGGCGAGCCACAGCCAGAACTGCATCTCCGGCGGGATGCCGGCGCCGGCGAGCAGCGTCGGGATGTCGGTCGTGCCGGTCTGGTAGTAGATCGCCAGCATCGCCAGCAGCATCAGGACCGAGCCGAGGAGCGTGAACAGGAAGAACTTGAACGCCGAGTAGACGCGCCGCTGACCGCCCCAGACGCCGATGATCAGGAACATCGGGATCAGCACGCCCTCGAAGAACATGTAGAACAGCACGAAGTCGAGCGCGCAGAACATCCCGACCATGAGCGTTTCCAGCACCAGGAACGCGACCATGTATTCCTTCACGCGGTGCTGGATCGACTCCCAGGAGGCGAGCACGCAGATCGGGGTCAGCAGTGTCGCCAGCAGGACGAACATCATCGAGATGCCGTCCACGCCCATGTGGTAGGTGATCCCGAAGGTCGGGATCCAGGGCGCCTCCTCGACGAACTGGAAAGCCGCCGTGCCGCGGTCGAAGCCGAACCAGACGAACAGCGACAGGACGAAGGTGATCAGCGAGGTCCACAGCGCCACGTAGCGGGCGTTGCGCGCGACCACGTCCGGTTCGCCGCGGATCATCAGGATGAAGCCCGCGCCCACCAGCGGCAGAAACGTGACGAGCGAGAGCAGTGGCCAGCCGTGCATCGCGCTTATCCGATCTGCGTGACGAGGTACCAGGTGACGAAGACCACCACGCCCGCGAGCATCACGAACGCGTAGTGGTAGAGATAGCCGGTCTGCAGCCGGCTGGTCCGCCGGGACAGCCGGCCGGTCAGCGCCGAGATGCCGTCCGGGCCGAAGCCGTCGATGACGGCGCCGTCACCGCCCTTCCACAGGAAGTTGCCGAGCACGCCCGCCGGGCGGACGAACAGGAAGGCGTACAGCTCGTCGAAGTACCACTTGTTGTAGACGAACTGCCAGACCGGCCGGATCTGGGCGACCACGCGGCCCGGAAGCTCCGGGCGCGCCATGTACATCAGGTAGGCGAGCCCGATCCCGGCCACGGCCATCACCAGCGGCAGCAGCTTGACCCACAGCGGCACGTGGTGCGCGGCGTGGATCACGTCGTGGTCGCTCTGGGCGATGCTCTCGCCCCAGAACGCCAGACGGCTGTCGCCGACGAACGCCTCGTAGCCGACCCAGCCGGCGAGCACCGCGCCCACCGACAGCACCACCAGCGGGCCCAGCATCACCCACGGGCTCTCGTGCGCGTGGTCGAGCACCTTCTTCGGCGCCCGGCTCTCGCCGTGGAAGGTCATGAACAACAGGCGCCAGGAGTAGAAGGCGGTCATGAAGGCCGCCAGGATGCCCATCCAGAAGGCGAACTGCCCGGCCCCGCCCGGCGCCGCCCAGGCGGCCTCCAGCACGATGTCCTTGGAGAAGAAGCCGGCGAACGGCGGCAGGCCGGCGAGCGCCAGGCTGCCGATCCACATCATCGCGTAGGTGTACGGGATGGTCCGCCAGATGCCGCCCATCTTGCGCATGTCCTGCTCCTCGTGCATGGCGTGGATCACCGAGCCCGCGCCCAGGAACAGCAGCGCCTTGAAGAAGGCGTGCGTCATCAGGTGGAAGATCGCCGCCCCGTAGGCCGAGACGCCGATCGCGAACATCATGTAGCCGAGCTGCGAGCAGGTGGAGTAGGCGATCACCCGCTTGATGTCGTTCTGCGCCATGCCGACGGTCGCGGCGAAGAACGCGGTCGCGCCGCCGACCACCGTGATCACCGCCAACGCGACCGGCGCGTACTCCAGGATCGGCGAGACCCGGCAGAGCATGAAGATGCCCGCCGTCACCATGGTGGCGGCGTGGATCAGGGCGGAGACCGGCGTCGGGCCCTCCATCGCGTCCGGCAGCCAGGTGTGCAGGCCGAGCTGCGCCGACTTCCCCATGGCGCCGATGAACAGCAGGATGCCGACGACGTCGAGCGCGCTCGCCTGCATGCCGAGGAAGGTCATCGTGCTTTCGGCGACGTCCGGGGCGGCGGCGAAGGCGCCGTCGAACGTCACCGCCCCGGTCAGGAAGAACACCGCGGCGATGCCGAGCGCGAAGCCGACGTCGCCCACGCGGTTGACCAGGAACGCCTTGATCGCGGCCGCGTTGGCGCTCGGCCGGTCGTACCAGAAGCCGATCAGCAGGTAGGAGGCGACGCCGACCCCTTCCCAGCCGAAGAACAGCTGCACGAAGTTGTCCGCCGTCGCCAGCATCAGCATGAAGAAGGTGAACAGCGACAGGTAGGCGAAGAAGCGCGGCTTGGACGGATCGTGCTCCATGTAGCCGACGGAGTAGACGTGCACCATCGCCGAGACGATGGTCACGACGGCCAGCATGACCGCGCTCAACGTGTCCATGCGCAGCGCCCAGCTGAGCTCGAAGCTGCCGGAATCGATCCAGGTGAACAGCTCGACCGTGCGCGCGTTGCCGGCGACCGCGACGTCGAAGAACACGATCACGCTCAACAGCGCCGACAGCAGCATCGGCCCGATGGTCGCGATCTGGGCCCCGCGGTCGCCCAGCTGGCGGGCGAACAGACCGGCGAGGATGGCCCCGATCAGCGGCAGGAAGACGGCGACGACCTCCATGTCTGCCCTAGCCCTTCATCATGTTGATGTCTTCCACCGCGATCGAACCGCGGTTGCGGAAGTAGATCACCAGGATCGCCAGGCCGATCGCCGCCTCGGCGGCCGCCACCGTGAGCACGAACATCGCGAACACCTGTCCGACCAGGTCGTTCAGATGGGTCGAGAAGGCGACCAGATTGATGTTCACCGCCAGCAGCATCAGCTCGATCGACATCAGGATGACGATCACGTTCTTGCGGTTCAGGAAGATCCCGAAGATGCCGAGCGTGAACAGAATCGCCGCCACGCTGAGGTAGTGCGACAGACCGATCTCCAGCATCAGACACCGCTCCCCGACTGCACCTTCTTGACCTCGACCGATTCGTCGCGCGTGCGGAACGACTGCTCGCGCAGGTTCTGCCGGCGTACGCCCGTACGCGTACGCAGCGTCAGCACGATCGCGCCGATCATCGCGACCAGCAGCACGATCCCGGAGGCCTGAAACAGGTAGACGTATTTGGTGTAGAGCACGTTGCCGAGCGCGGCGGTGTTCGACACCTCCTCCGGCGGCGGTGTGGGCACCTGCGCGACCTGCGCGGCCTCGGGCGAGATCGCCCAGCCGCCCAGCACCATGAACAGCTCGACCAACAGGATCAGGCCGACAAGCCCGCCGATCGGCAGGTACTGCAGGAAGCCCTGGCGCATCTCGGCCACGTTGATGTTCAGCATCATCACGACGAACAGGAACAGGACCGTGACCGCGCCCAGGTAGACCACCACCAGGATCATGCCCAGGAACTCCGCGCCCATCAGCACGAACAGCCCGGCGGCGTTGAAGAACGCCAGGATCAGGAACAGCACCGAATGCACCGGGTTGCGCGAGGAGATCACCATCACCGCCGAGGCGATGGTGACCGCCGAGAAGAGGTAGAAGCAGAGCGCCTGTATGACCATGAGCGTGTCTCTGACCTAAGTCTCTGGAGCGGAACGCCCGGGAGCGGGCGGTCCATCGGTGGCGGTGTCTTCTAGCGCGCGCGGCCCGTCCGCGTCACGCGCAGTGGGCAGGTTTTAACCGGCTGCGGACACGATCCCCCGCGCAGCCGGTTCGTCTCAAGTCCCTGATACGTCTGCGCCGGCCCACGAGGGGCCGGCGCGATGTCCCGTGACCCGGGCGGGTCAGCGGTAGGGTGCGTCCAGCGTCAGGCGCTGGGCGATTTCCTGTTCCCAGCGGTCGCCGTTCTGGAGCAGTTTTTCCTTGTTGTAAAACAGCTCCTCGCGGGTCTCGGCGGCGAACTCGAAGTTCGGCCCCTCGACGATCGCATCCACCGGGCAGGCTTCCTCGCACAGCCCGCAATAGATGCATTTCGTCATGTCGATGTCGTAGCGCGTCGTGCGGCGGCTGCCGTCCTCGCGCGGCTCGGCCTCGATGGTGATGGCGAGCGCCGGGCAGATCGCCTCGCACAGCTTGCAGGCGATGCAGCGCTCCTCGCCGTTGGGGTAGCGGCGCAGCGCGTGCTCGCCGCGGAAACGCGGGCTGATCACGCCCTTCTCGTAGGGGTAGTTCAGCGTGACCTTGGGCTTGAGCATGTAGCTGACGGTCTTGCTCAGGCCCGAGATCAGCTCCCACAGGAGCCAGGATCGCGCGAACCGGTCGAGGGTTGCCATGGCGTCTTCAACCTCGTCAGTTGGCCTCGTCCGCCGCCGGCCCCCACAAGGAGAGCCGTCCGGCCGGACGACGCGGCGGCGCCTACCATAGTCAGGCGGCCCGCCCGTGCAAGGGGCGTGTCGCCGCGCCCCAACGCCCCGCCGGGCCGTCGGGCGCGGCCACGCCCGGATTACTGCGGCAGCAGGTCGAAGGTGACCAGCACGCCGGCGGTCAGCACGACCCAGCCGAGCGACACCGGCAGGAACACCTTCCAGCCCAGCCGCATCAGCTGGTCGTAGCGGTAGCGCGGCAGCGTCGCGCGCACCCAGATGAACAGGAACAGGACGGCGGCGATCTTCAGCGCCAGCCAGATCTCCCCCGGCACCCAGGTGAACGGCGGGATCCACAGCGGCGGCATCCAGCCGCCCAGGAACAGGACGGCCGTGATCGCCGACAACAGGATCATGTTGGCGTATTCGCCCAGGAAGAACAGGGCGAAGGTCATCGAGGAGTACTCGACGAAGTAACCGGCGACGAGCTCCGACTCGCCCTCCGGCAGGTCGAAGGGCGTGCGGTTCGTCTCCGCCAGGATCGAGATGAAGAAGATCACGAACATCGGCAGCAGCGGGATCACGAACCAGAGGTTCTGCTGCGCCTCGACGATGCCGGTGAGGTTGAGCGTGCCCGCGCACAGCACGACCGAGACGATGACGAAGCCCATCGAGACTTCGTAGGAGACCATCTGCGCGGCCGAGCGGCAGGCGCCCAGGAACGGGTACTTCGAGTTCGACGCCCAGCCGGCCATGATGATGCCGTAGACGCCCAGCGACGAGACCGCGAACAGGTAGAGCACGCCCACGTTGATGTCGGCGATCACCTGGTTCGGCCCGAACGGGATCACCGCCCAGGCGACCAGCGCCAGGACGAAGGTCACCATCGGCGCCAGCACGAACACGATCCGGTTCGAGCCGGCCGGCAGGATCGTCTCCTTGAACAACAGCTTGATGCCGTCGGCGAGCGGCTGCAGCAGCCCGAACGGCCCCACGACGTTGGGCCCGCGGCGCAGCTGCATGCCGGCGATCACCTTGCGCTCCGCGTAGGTGAGGTAGGCCACCGCGATCAGCAGCGGCACCAGGATCGCGACGATCTGCAGAACGATGTAGATCGCCGGCCAGAGGTAGCCCGTCCAGAGTTCAGCCATGGGTGCCCGTCGCTTCGCGTTTCGGCAGGATGAACGCTTCCGTGCAGCGCGCCATCGTCTCGGAGTTCCGGCTGATCGGGTCGGTCATGTAGAAGTTCGCGACCGGCGACCCGAACGGCTCGCCGCCCAGCTTGCCGGCCTTGCCGAACGCGCCCCAGGTCGCCGGCGACAGCTGGTCGATCCGGGCGAAGGTATCCGCGGCCTCGATCAGCTTCTGCCGCACCTGCCCCAGGTTGTCGTAGGGCAGCGCCTGCCCGGTGTACTCCGAGAGTGCGCGCAGGATCGACCAGTCCTCGCGCGCCTCCCCCGGCGGGAAGGCGGCCAACCGGCCCAGCTGCACGCGGCCTTCGGTGTTGACGTAGGTGCCGTTCTTCTCGGTGTAGGCGGCGCCCGGCAGGATCACGTCCGCCGCGTGCGCCCCCGCGTCGCCGTGGTGGCCCTGGTAGATGACGAACGCGTTCTCCAGCCGGCTGGTGTCGAACTCGTCGGCGGCCAGCAGGTAGACCGTGTCGATCTCGCCCTTCTCGGCCCCCTGCAGGATGCCCTCGACGTCGCGGCCGCCCTTGCCCGGCAGGAGCCCGAGGTCGAGGCCGGCCACGCGCCCGGCCGCGGTGTGCAGGACGTTGAAGCCGTTCCAGTCGTCCTGGACCATGCCGTAGCTCTCGGCGATCTGCCGGCCGAGCGCGAGCACGGCCGCGCCGTCCGCCCGGGCCAGTGCGCCCTGACCCAGCACGATCATCGGCTTTTCGGCGTTCTTCAGCGTCTCCGCGAAGGGATGCTTGCCGTCGGCGACCTGCTGCAGCGTCTCCGGACCCGCGCCGAGATACTCGGTCTCGTAGGTCAGGTCCATCTGCTCGCCGACCACGCCGACCTTGAAGCCGCCCTGCATGAAGCGCTTGCGCAGGCGGGCGTTGAGCATCGCCGCCTCGCGCCGCGGGTTGGTGCCCACCAGCAGGCAGGCGTCCGCCTCCTCGATCCCGGCGATCGTGGTGTTGAACAGATAGCCGGCGCGCGCGCCCTGGCCGATCTTCGCGCCGTCCTGCCGGCAATCGATGTTCGGCGAGCCCAGCGTGCCCATGAAGTCCTTGAGCGCGAGCATGCTCTCGGCGTCGCACTGGTCGCCGGCGATCGCCGCGATCTGCTCGCCCTTCTTGTCCTTCAGGCGCTTGGCGATCGCGGTGAACGCCTCGTCCCAGCTCGCCTCCTCCAGGCGGCCCTTCTTGTTGCGCACGAACGGCCGGTCGAGCCGCTGCCGGCGCAGGCCGTCGCAGGCGTGGCGCGTCTTGTCGTCGATCCACTCCTCGTTGACGTCCTCGTGCAGCCGGGGCAGTACGCGCATCACGTCCCGCCCGCGGGTGTCGACGCGGATGTTGGAGCCGACCGCGTCCATGACGTCGACCGACGGCGTCTTGCGCAGCTCCCACGGCCGCGCGGAGAAGGCGTAGGGCCGCGAGGTCAGCGCGCCGACCGGGCAGATGTCCACCAGGTTGCCGGACAGCTCGCTGTCGATCGCCTGCTCCAGGGTGGTGATCTCCATCTGCTCGCCGCGGCCGACCGCGCCGATCTCCTCGACGCCCGCCACCTCGGCGGCGAAGCGGATGCAGCGGGTGCAGTGGATGCAGCGGGTCATGATCGTCTTGATCAGCGGACCCATCTCCTTCTCCGGCACCGCGCGCTTGTTCTCCTCGTAGCGCGAGCGGTCGAAGCCGTAGGCCATCGCCTGGTCCTGCAGGTCGCACTCGCCGCCCTGGTCGCAGATCGGGCAGTCCAGCGGGTGGTTGATCAGCAGGAACTCCATCACCCCGCGCCGGGCCTTGCGGACCAGGTCGCTGTCGGTCCAGACCTTCATCCCGTCCTGGGCCGGCATGTGGCAGGACGCGACCGGCTTGGGCGAGCGCTCCATCTCCACCAGGCACATCCGGCAGTTGCCCGCGATCGACAGGCGCTCGTGGTAGCAGAAGCGCGGGATCTCGTGGCCGGCGATCTCGCAGGCCTGCAGGAGGTTGACCCCCTGCGGGACCGTTACTTCCTTACCGTCAATCTCCAGGGTGGGCATGGCAGGTCCTTACTCCGCGGCGGTGGCCACGCTGGTGGCCCGCTTGCCGTGCTTGCGCTTGTATTCGACGATCCGCTCCTCCAGCTCGGGGCGGAAGTGGCGGATCAGCCCCTGGATCGGCCAGGCGGCCGCGTCGCCCAGGGCGCAGATGGTGTGGCCCTCGACCTCCTTGGTCACGTCCCAGAGCTTGTCGATCTCGTCGATCTCCGCCTTGCCCTGGACCATCCGGGTCATCACGCGCCACATCCAGCCGGTGCCCTCGCGGCACGGGGTGCACTGGCCGCAGCTTTCGTGCTTGTAGAACTGCGCGATCCGGCAGATCGAGTCGATGATGTCGGCGGACTTGTCGATCACGATCACCGCCGCCGTGCCGAGGCCCGTCCCCGAGTCCTTCAGCGCGTCGAAGTCCATCAGCTGGTTGTCGGCGACCGACTTGGGGATCAGCGGCACCGAGGAGCCGCCCGGGATCACCGCCTGCAGGTTGTCCCAGCCGCCGCGCACGCCGCCGGCGTGCTTCTCGACGAGGTCCTTGAGCGGGATGCTCATGGACTCCTCGACGTTGCACGGCTTGTTCACGTGCCCGGACATGCAGAAGATCTTGGTGCCGGTGTTCTTCGGCCGGCCGATCGAGGTCCACCACGCGACCCCGCGGCGCAGGATCTCCGGGGCGACCGCGATCGTCTCGACGTTGTTGACCGTGGTCGGGCAGCCGTAGATGCCGACCTGGGCGGGGAACGGCGGCTTCAGCCGCGGCATGCCCTTCTTGCCTTCCAGGCTCTCCAGCAGCGCCGTCTCCTCGCCGCAGATGTAGGCGCCCGCGCCGCGGTGGATGTAGATGTCGAAGGCGTAGCCGGAGCCGCAGGCGTTGTCGCCGATCAGGCCGGCGTCATAGGCCTCCTGGACGGCTTCCTCCAGGTGGTTGCCTTCCAGCCAGAACTCGCCGCGGACGTAGATGTAAGCCGCCCGCGCGCCCATCGCGAAGCCGGCGACCACGCACCCCTCGAGCAGGCGGTGCGGGTCGTAGCGCATGATCTCCCGGTCCTTGCAGGTGCCGGGCTCGGATTCGTCGGCGTTGACCACGAGGTAGCTCGGCCGGGGATCGTTCTTGGGCATGAACGACCACTTCATGCCGGCCGGGAAGCCGGCGCCGCCGCGCCCGCGCAGTTCGGAGTCCTTGATCTTCTGCACCAGCGTGTCGCGGCCCATGGCGAGCATGTCGCCGGTGCCCATCCAGACGCCGCGCTTCTTCGCGCCGGCCAGCTTCCAGTCGTGCTGGCCGTACAGGTTGGTGAAGATGCGGTCCTTGTCCTGCAGCATGGGATTAGCTGCTCCCCTTGTCCGACGAGGTGCCCGCCTCGTTCTCCGCCTGCGCGGCCTCGGCGCGCGCGTTCTGCACCTCGGCCGGGACGAACGTGCCGTTCGCGTACGGCCCGTCCGGCGCGCCGTAGTCCTTGGCGTCGGTCAGCACCGCGGGCCCGCCTTCCGGCTCCGAACCGGTCCGGCCCTGCTGCGAGCCCGGCGTCGGTGTCTTGCCCGCGCGCCAGTCGTCGATCAACCGCTCGACGATCTCCGGGGTCAGATCCTCGAAGTAAGCTTCGTTGTTCACCTGCATCATCGGCGCGTTGCAGCAGGCGCCCAGGCACTCGACCTCCATCAGGGAGAACATGCCGTCTTCCGTGACCTCGCCGTCGTCGATGCCGAGCTTGTTCTTGACCGTGGCCAGGATGTCGTCGGCGCCGCGCAGCATGCACGGCGTGGTGCGGCAGATCTGCAGCTGGACCCGACCCGGCTTTTCCAGGTTGTACATCGTGTAGAAGGTCGCGATCTCGTGCACGCGGATCGGCGCCATCTCCAGGATCTGCCCGACGTACTCGATCGCAGCGCGGGTCAGATGCCCCTCGTTCTGCCGCTGGGCGATCCACAACAGCGGCATCACCGCGCTCGCCTTATGATCCTCCGGATACTTAGCAAGCGCGAACTCGGCCTCCTTCCAGCTCGCCTCGGTGAAGGCGAACTCGCCGGTCTCGGGCGGACGGAAGCTGGTGACCTTCGGGTGCGTGGTGACGCGGCTCATCGGTCGATCTCTCCGAACACGACATCCAGCGAGCCCAGGATGGCGACGCTGTCGGCCAGCATGTGGCCGTTGCACATATGGTCCATCGCCTGCAGGAAGTGAAAACCGGGGGCGCGGATGTGGCACTTGTACGGCCGGTTGCTGCCGTCGGCGACCAGGAACACGCCGAACTCGCCCTTGGGCGCCTCGACCGCGCGGTAGGTCTCGCCCGGCGGCACGTGGTAGCCCTCGGTGTACAGCTTGAAGTGGTGGATCAGCGCCTCCATCGAGCGCTTCATCTCGGCGCGCTTGGGCGGCACCACCTTCTGGTCGTCGGCGCGAACCGGTCCTTCGGGCATCTTGTCCAGGCACTGGCGCATCAGGCTGACCGACTGGCGCATCTCCTCCATCCGGATCAGGTAGCGGTCGAAGCAGTCGCCGTTCTTGCCCACCGGGATGTCGAAGTCGAGCTCGTCGTAGACCTCGTACGGCTGCGCCTTGCGCAGGTCCCACGCGATGCCGGTGGAGCGCAGCGCCGGACCGGAGAAGCCCCAGTCGATCGCCTCCTCCTGGCTCATGATGCCGATGTCGACCGAGCGCTGACGGAAGATGCGGTTCTCGGTCAGCAGGTCCTCGACGTCGTCCAGGACTTTCTCGAAGTACTTGCAGAACTCGTAGATGTCGTCGACCAGCCCCGGCGGGATGTCGCGCGCCACGCCGCCCGGCCGGAAGTAGCCGGCGTGCATGCGCGCGCCCGAGGCGCGCTCGTAGAACTCCAGCAGCTTCTCGCGCTCCTCGAAGAACCACAGGAACGGCGTGATCGCGCCGACGTCGAGCGCGTAGGTCGAGATGTTCAGCAGATGGTTCAGGATCCGCGTGATCTCGGCGTAAAGCACGCGCACGAACTTGCCCCGGCGCGGGATCTCCAGGCCCAGCAGGTCCTCGACCGCCAGCGCGTAGGCGTGCTCCTGGGCCATCGGCGAGACGTAGTCCAGCCGGTCGAAGTAGTGCACCGCCTGCAGGTAGGTCTTGTACTCGATCAGCTTCTCGGTGCCGCGGTGCAGCAGGCCGATGTGCGGATCGACCCGCTCGATCACCTCGCCGTCCATCTCCAGCACCATGCGCAGCACACCGTGCGCGGCCGGGTGCTGGGGCCCGAAGTTGAGCGTCAGCGGCTTGATCTGGGACTCGGCCATCAGCCCTTGTTCTCCCCGGCCTTGGTGTCGGCGCCCTGGCCTTCGGCCTTCTCGTCGCCCGGCAGGTGCAGCATGCCTTCCCACGGGCTCATGAAGTCGAAGTTGCGGAATTCCTGGGTCAGCTTCACCGGCTCGTAGACGACGCGCTTCTCGTCCTCGTCGTAGCGCACCTCGACGAAGCCGGTGAGCGGGAAGTCCTTGCGCAGCGGATGCCCCTCGAAGCCGTAGTCGGTCAGGATCCGGCGCAGGTCCGGGTGGTTGGCGAAGAACACGCCGTACAGGTCCCAGACCTCGCGCTCGCACCAGCCGGCGTTCGAGTACACCTCGGTCACGCTGTCGACCGGTGTTTCCTCGCCCGCCGGCAGCTTCACCCGGATGCGCTGGTTGTGCTTCAGCGACAGCAGCGAATAGACCACCTCGAAGCGTTCCTCGCGCTCGGGATGATCGATCGCGGTGATGTCGATCAGCTGCCGGAAGTGGCAGTTCTGATCGTCGCGCAGGAAGGACAGCACCTTCACGATCGACGGCCGGGTGACCCAGACGGTGAGCTGCTCGTTCGCCACCGCGGTCTCGGCCACCTCGTCCATCAGGGCGCTGGCGATGTATTCGCCCAGGTCTTTGAGCGCTTGCGTGTCGGCCATGTCGTCCTCTTTAGGGCGTGCCGCCGGAGCCGTCCGGCACATCCGGCTTGGATGCCGCCGGGTGGCGGGCGGCGACGCGCGGGCTGACGGTGAGCGGGCGCGAAAAGCGCCCCCGGCCTACGCCGTGGTCCGGTCGAGCTGCCCCTCGCGGCGGATCTTCTTCTGCAGTTGCAGCACGCCGTAAAGCAGCGCTTCGGCCGTGGGCGGACAGCCGGGGACGTAGATGTCCACCGGGATGATCCGGTCGCAGCCGCGCACCACCGAGTAGGAGTAGTGGTAGTAGCCGCCGCCGTTGGCGCAGGAGCCCATGGAGATGACGTAGCGCGGCTCCGCCATCTGGTCGTACACCTTGCGCAGCGCCGGCGCCATCTTGTTGCACACCGTGCCGGCGACGATCATGACGTCGGCCTGCCGCGGGCTCGCCATGAACACCGACCCGAACCGGTCCAGGTCGTAGCGGCTGGCACCGGCGTGCATCATCTCGATGGCGCAGCAGGCGAGCCCGAAGGTCATCGGCCACATCGAGCCGGAGCGCGCCCAGGCGGACAGCTTGTCCAGCTGGGCCACCAGGAAGCCCTTGTCCTGCAGCTCGTGCCCGAGGTTGTCGAGCAGCTTGCTCTTGTCGAGGTCCGCGACGTCGCGGCCGCCCGGCTGGAGGGCCTGCGGGCCGCCCTCGCGCGCGAGAGACGGGTTCACTCCCATTCCAGCGCCCCTTTCTTCCACTCGTAGATGAAGCCGATCGTCAGGATGCCCAGGAACACCACCATCGACCAGAAGCCAAACACCCCGATCTCGCTGAGCGAAACCGCCCAGGGGAACAGGAACGCGACTTCGAGGTCGAAGATGATGAACAGGATCGAGACCAGGTAGAAGCGCACGTCGAACCGGCTGCGGGCGTCGTCGAACGCCTCGAAGCCGCATTCGTAGGCCGAGTCCTTCTCCGGGTCCGGGCTCTGGCGGGCGACGACATAGCTCGCCCCCACCATCGCCAGCGCCAGGCCGATGGCGATTCCGAAGAAGATCAGGATCGGCAGATACTCGATCAGCAGGCTTTCCATGCCAACGATCCTTAGCCGCTTTGCCGTGCGCCGTCCCGACTGCACCGGGGCCGACGGCCGGCGTTGGTTCGTCTCCGCGCACAGCTGCGTTGCCGTCGCAGGCGAGGTTTGCCAGCCCCGCCCCGCGCGCGCAATGCCGCGCGTCTTATCACGAACCGCCGGCCGCGTCAGGTATCGCCGTCACAACCGGCCGAACGATTTC
The DNA here is from genome assembly GCA_034521655.1 of Rhodovibrio sp. GTDB lineage: Bacteria > Pseudomonadota > Alphaproteobacteria > Kiloniellales > Rhodovibrionaceae > Rhodovibrio. The sequence continues at coordinate 128,864 of JAXHMD010000040.1, read as the reverse complement.
TCCCGCGCCCGCAGGCGCATGCCCGGCCCTTGCCGGCCCAACTGCGGCCCAGGTCTCATCTGAACAGGGGAGATAGCGCCGAAATTCGGGCCCGGAAAGTGGGGACGCCCGCGCGCGGCCCCCGCCTCGCCGTGGTGCATCGCCGCAGGCCACGCGTACGCGCGGACGACGAAAGCGCGGTGATGCGCCTACGAAACGAACAGGTCGATCAGGGAGACGATCTAAAGGAAAGTGGCGGGAGTGACGGGACTCGAACCCGCGACCTCTGGCGTGACAGGCCAGCGCTCTAACCTACTGAGCTACACCCCCGCGAGCCCATCGCTGGGGTAGCCGTCGTGTACTGGACGGCTCCGCATGTGTCAAGCGAATGGAAGCACGTCTGATCGGCGCTTTCGAGGGGCGGTCACGGTCCCTGCTGTGCGCCGATTCTTGGTGCAATCCGAGGTAGTTACCTCTTCGCCTCCGAGCGGGAACGTAGTCAGGCTAGCGGTGGCTGTCCAGCCTCGACTTCGGGCGCTCCCAAGCAGCGATCAGCGGACCTCGAACAGGAACAAAAGCGTCGACACGCTGACCAGCGACAGGGTGGTCGAGAGCAGTACGGTCGCCGCCGCGCCCTCGCCGTTGGCGTCGTACTGCTGGCCGAGGACGTAGACGTTCACCCCCGCCGGCAGCGCCGCCATGATCACCGCGACCTCCAGCCACAGCGGATCGAGCGCGAAGACATAGCTGCCCAGCAGAAATACCAGGGCCGGCATCGCCAGCAGCTTGAGCGCGCTCAGCGTCAGCGGCTCCAGCGGCAGCCGGCCCATCCGGTAGCCGACCAGCGAGGCGCCCATGGCGAACAGCGCGACCGGCACCGCCGCCTGGCCGAGCGTGCGCAGCAGCGACTCCAGCGTCTGCGGCAGCGGCCAGCCGGTGGCGTTCCACAGCAGGCCCAGGCCCAACCCCCAGAGGATCGGATTGCGCAGCAGTCCGCGGGCGGTGGCGATCGGGATTTCGCGCAGCCGGTCGCGTTCCCCGCGGCCGATCTCGACCACGACGGTCACCAGCGGGAACATCAGCGCGGAGTGAAAGGCCACCATCAGGAAGGCCGGCAGGCTCGCCCGCTCGCCGAACGCGGTCAGCAGCAGCGGGATGCCCAGCAGCACGGCGTTGGAATAGCTGCTGCACAGCCCGCCGATCCCGGACTCCGCGAGCGTGCGCCGGAACAGCCAGAGGCTGACGAGCGTACCCACCGCGAACATCGCCACCGCGGCGATGTAATAGGACAGCAGGAACGGCCAGGCGACCGCCCCCGCCATGTCCATCTGCGCCATCGAGCGGAACAGCAGGGCGGGGATCGCGAAGGTGAACGCGAAGGTACTAAGCGCGCGCACGTGCGCCTGGTCGAACACCCGCAGGCGCACGGCGGCGTAGCCGAACCCGACCAGGCCGAACACCGGGACGATGATGTCGAGCAGGATGGACATGGCGCTTCCAGAACAGGGGACGCCGCGACGCGGTCGGCGGCGCCGTACCCCGTGGCGGCGCCCAGGGCATGGTCCACGATGCGCGCCGGGTCGGCTTTCGTCGGGTTTGGCCGATGGAGCGGCGCACGGCCCGGCGCGTCGCCCGCCCTTGAAGATTTAAGGGCGCGGGACCGGTTAGGGCGCGGGACCGATCACGACCCGCGCCCGCCACGTGTCGGCCGGCGGGCCGATCGAATACGCGTTAAATTTCGCGCGGATACGGCAAGTATTGGTGGGCGGTGCTGGGGTCGAACCAGCGACCTTCTGGGTGTAAACCAGACGCTCTTCCGCTGAGCTAACCGCCCATCTGATTCGGTCGAGGCGCGGCCAGACGTGAACCGGCCGCCGAAGGGCGAACCCGCGGCGGCCGGATCTCGATCGCGCAAGGGCGCCGCGCGCAGGCTAGAGCAAAATCGATGAAAGCCGAACCGGCTTGCATCGTGAATTTTGCTCTAACTTCCTGAGTATAGAGCAAGATTCAGCTGAAAGGTGTTCGCACCTTTCAGCATATTGCTCTAGTTCAGCGCGTCCTTCAGGCCCTTGCCAGCCTTGAACTTCGGCTGCTTGGACGCGGGGATCTGGATACGCTCGCCGGTCCGCGGATTGCGGCCTTCCGAGGCGGCACGTTCCGCCACCGAGAAGGTGCCGAAGCCGACCAGCCGCACCTCGTCCCCCTTCTTCAGCGAGTTGGTGATCTCGTCGAATACAGCGTCGACCGCCTTGGACGTATCCGCCTTCGACAGCCCCGACGTTTTGGCGACAGCGTCGATCAACTCGTTTTTGTTCACGTCAAACCCCCCAGTCTATTGGGTAAAGTACCGGCATCTGTTGAAGAAGCACGCTTGCGAGTACCCGGGGAGTGTATAGCGGCCTTGATCGGCCGGTCAATGTAGGAAAAGCCCGGAATCCGAGGGATTCGGCCGGTGTCACGGCCGAATCCGCCCGATTCCCTGGTTTACTTAAGTTAATGCCGGATGGCGCCGGGGGTCGCGTCGGGCTTCGGCGGCGCGGGCAGCGGATCGAGCGACTCGGGGTCGCTCGCCGCCGCCGGACGCAGCGGTTGCGCGAGGGCATGCGCCAGCACCTCCTCGACCCGTGCGACCGGCAGGATCTCCAGGCCGCGCTTCAACGCCTCCGGGATCTCCACCAGCTCGCCCGCGTTGTCCCGCGGGATCAGCACCTTGCGGATCCCGGCGCGCTGGGCGGCGAGCAGTTTCTCCTTCAGCCCGCCGATCGCCAGCACCCGCCCGCGCAGCGTCATCTCGCCGGTCATCGCCACGTCGCGCCGCACCGGCACGCCGCTCAGGCAGGAGACGATCGCCGTGATCATCGCGAGCCCGGCCGACGGCCCGTCCTTGGGCACGGCCCCTTCGGGCAGATGCACGTGGACGTTGCGCCGCGCCATCAGCGCGGGATCGAGCCCCAGCGCGTCGGCCCGGGCTTTTACGAAGATGTCGGCGGCGGTGATCGATTCCTTCATCACCTCGCCCAGCTTGCCGGTCGCGCTGATCTTGCCGCTGCCGGGCACGGCCACCGCCTCGATCGTCAGCAGTTCGCCGCCGACCTGGGTCCAGGCGAGGCCGGTCACCGTGCCGATCCGGTCCTCGGACTCGAGCTCGGCGCGGCGGAACCGCGGCACGCCGGCGTATTTCGCCAGGTTGCGCCGGGTCACGGTCAGGCCGTCCGCCGCGTGCTCCTCGATTTCCCGCACCGCCTTGCGCGCCAGCCCCGCGATCTCCCGCTGCAGGTTGCGCACGCCGGCCTCCCGGGTGTAGCCGCGGATCAGCTCGGAGAGCGCACCGTCGGAGACCCGCCACTGCGCGTCGCTCAGCCCGTTCTCCCGGGTCTGCTTGGGGATCAGGTAGCGCTTGGCGATCGCCGCCTTTTCCGTCTCGGTATAGCCCGGCAAGCGGATCACCTCCATGCGGTCCAGCAGCGGCCGGGGCATGGCGAGCGTGTTGGCGGTGGCGATGAACATCACCTCCGACAGGTCGTAGGGCGCGTCCAGATAGTGGTCGGTAAAGCTGTTGTTCTGCGCCGGGTCCAAGATCTCCAGCAGGGCGGCCGCCGGGTCGCCGCGGTGATCCGCGCCCAGCTTGTCGATCTCGTCGAGCATGATCAGCGGGTTCACCGTGCCGGCCCGCTTCATCGCCTGGACGATCTTGCCGGGCATGGCGCCGACATAGGTGCGCCGGTGGCCGCGCATCTCCGCCTCGTCGCGCACGCCGCCCAGGCTGATCCGCACGAACTTCCGGTTGGTCGCCCGCGCGACCGACTGGCCGAGCGAGGTCTTGCCCACCCCGGGCGGGCCGACCAGGCACAGGATCGGCCCCTTCACCTTGCCCAACGCGCTGCTGCACGGCGAGGTACTCGACGATCCGGTCCTTCACCTTCTCCAGGCCGAAATGGTCGGCGTCGAGGATGCTCTGGGCGCCGGCCAGGTCGGTCTTGAGCGGGCTGCGCTGCGCCCAGGGGAGGTCGAGCAGCCAGCCGAGGTAGCTGCGCACGATGCCGGCCTCCGCACTGGTCGGCGACATGTTGCGGAACTTCTTCAGCTCCGCCTCCGCCTTTTGGCGCACCTCGCGCGGCATCCGGGCCTTTTGCAGGCGCCAGGCGAGCTGGCTCGCCTCGTCGCCGTCGTTGGCGTCCTCGCCCAGTTCGCGCTGGATCGCCTTCAACTGCTCGTTCAGGAAGTACTCGCGCTGGGTGCGCTCCATCTGCCGTTTGACCCGGCCGCGGATGCGCTTTTCGACCTCCAGCACGCCGATCTCGCCTTCCATGTGGCCGTAGATCGTCTCCAGCCGCCGCGCGACCGACGGCGTCTCCAGCAGCGCCTGCTTGTCGGCCAGCGACAGGTCCAGATGCGCCGCCAGGCTGTCGGCCAGCCGGTCGGCGCTCTCGACCTGGTTGAGCGAGACCATGACCTCCGGCGGAATTTTCTTGTTGAGCTTGATGTACTGCTCGAACCGGCCCAGCGCCGCGCGCGACAGGGTCGCAAGCTCCTTGGGGTCGCTCGGCGCGTCGGCGAACGCCGCGGTCTCGGCGGCCAGCCAGCGCGCGGTTTCGCTGTAGCCGGTCACGCGCACCCGCGCCCCGCCCTCGACCAGCACCTTGACCGTGCCGTCGGGCAGGTCGAGCAACTGCAGCACCGTGGCGATGCAGCCGACCGCGTGGATGTCGTCGGGACCCGGGTCGTCGAGCGCGCTGTCGCGCTGGGTCAGCAACAGCACCTGCTTGTCGGCGCGCATCGCCTCCCTGAGCGCGGCGACCGACTTGGGCCGGCCGACGAACAGCGGGACGATCATGTTTGGAAAGACGACGATGTCCCGCAGCGGCAGGACGGGATGGGCGTGAGACGACGGGGAGACGGGAGACTGAGACATTCGACCCTCTTGGTCCGGTCACGGCACCAAGATCGGGCCGGGACGCCGGGCAGCCACGGTTGCCCGGGCCTGCGGATCGTGCCGTCTGCCCGCGCGGGCGTCCGGCGGCGTCGGTCGGGCGGGGCCGCAGCCCGGGCGACGTCGATCGCCCCCTGCCCTAGCTCGCCGCGTGCGGCAGCGCCTCTAACTGCGCCCCGCCGGCACGCGGTGTCGACCGCCGCCCCGTGGTCCCGGGATCGCTGTTACGCGCTGCTGCCCAGGTCCTCGCGGCGGTCGGTATATATATAGAGAGGCTTGGCCCGACCTTCCACGACCTCGCGGTTGATTACCATCTCCTCGACCGAGTCCAGCCCCGGCAATTCGTACATCGGCTCCAGCAGGATGCCTTCCATGATCGAGCGCAGGCCGCGCGCGCCGGTCTTGCGGGCGATCGCCTTCTCCGCGATCGCCTTCAGCGCGTCGTCGGTGAACTCCAGGCGGACATCCTCCATCTCGAACAGCCGCTGGTACTGCTTGACCAGGGCGTTCTTCGGCTTGGTCAGGATGTCGATCAGCGCGTGCTCGTCGAGGTCGTCGAGCGTGGCGAGCACCGGCACGCGGCCGACGAACTCCGGGATCAGGCCGAATTTCAGCAGATCTTCCGGCTCCACCTCGCGCAGGATCTCGCCGGTCTGGCGCTCCTCCGGCGCGCGAACGTCCGCGCCGAAGCCGACCGAGGAGCCCTGGTGCCGCCCGGCGATGATCTTCTCCAGCCCGGCGAAGGCGCCGCCGCAGATGAACAGGATGTTGGTGGTGTCGACCTGCAGGAACTCCTGCTGGGGGTGCTTGCGCCCGCCCTGCGGCGGCACGGAGGCGACCGTGCCCTCCATGATCTTCAAAAGCGCCTGCTGCACGCCCTCGCCCGAGACGTCGCGGGTGATCGACGGGTTGTCCGACTTGCGGGAGACCTTGTCGACCTCGTCGATGTAGACGATCCCGCGCTGCGCGCGCTCGACGTTGTAGTCGGCGGCCTGCAGCAGCTTGAGGATGATGTTCTCGACGTCCTCGCCGACGTAGCCGGCCTCGGTCAGGGTGGTGGCGTCGGCCATCGTGAACGGCACGTCGAGGATCCGCGCCAGCGTCTGCGCCAGCAGCGTCTTGCCGCAGCCGGTCGGGCCCAGCAGCAGGATGTTCGACTTTGACAGCTCGACGTCGTTCGACTTCGCCGCGTGGGCGAGTCGCTTGTAGTGGTTGTGAACGGCCACCGACAGCACGCGTTTGGCGTGCGATTGGCCGATCACGTAATCCTCGAGGATGTTGTTGATGTCCCGCGGCGTCGGCACCCCGTCGCGCGACTTGACCAGGGTGGTCTTGTTCTCCTCGCGGATGATGTCCATGCAAAGTTCGACGCATTCATCGCAGATGAACACCGTCGGACCCGCGATCAGCTTACGCACCTCATGCTGGCTCTTGCCGCAAAAGGAGCAGTACAGGGTGTTCTTGGAATCGCCGCCGCTAGATTTGCTCATACCCACGCCACGTTAACCGAGTCTAACCCCGGTATGTTAGCGAAGCCGCGGGCGCCCGTACAATGCAAAAAGCCGGACCGCTTGCGTAAGCGGCCCGTCGGCGTCGTCACCGGCGCGCCCCGCTTCACCTCGGAACCTCGGCCATTTGTGTCAAAGAAGTCTGAACGCGCGCGTGTGTTCGCGCCGCTGGCGGGGGCGGGTTTGGGCGGGGGCGCGTGGATAGCCGTCGGGCCTCCTTCGACACGGCCGCTGGCGCGGCCTGCTCAGGATGACGTCAATTGTAAGTATCTGAAAACTATCAGATTTAAAGAAAAACATAGAACGTCATCCTGAGCCGGCCCGAAGGGCCGTGTCGAAGGACGCCCGACGGCTGCCTCCCACCCAACGTCTGCCGAAGACTCCACCTGCACGGGAACCGCGCCCCACCCCCGCGCTGCTCGCCCACGAAAAAGCCCCTTTTCCCAGGTCGGGAAAGGGGCTCTTAAACCGTTCGGCGTTGGAAACCCGAGGCGGCCTTACGTCTTCTTGTCGCCGCCGGAGGGCGCCGGCCGCTCGGAGACGACGGCGTCGATCAGGCCGAACTCCTTGGAGTCCTCCGCGCTCATGAACTTGTCGCGCTCCATCGCCTCCTCGATCGTCTTCAGCGGCTGGCCCGTGTGGTGGGCGTAGATTTCGTTCAGCCGCCGACGGGTCTCTATGATCTCGCGGGCGTGGATTTCGATGTCGGTCGCCTGGCCCTGGAAGCCGCCGGAGGGCTGGTGGACCATGATCTTGGCGTTGGGCAGGGCGAACCGCTTTTCCTTCGCGCCCGCCATCAGCAATAGCGAGCCGGCGGAGGCCGCCTGCCCGATGCACACCGTGGAGACGTCGGGGCGGATGTACTGCATGGTGTCGTAGATCGCGAGCCCCGAGGACACCACGCCGCCCGGCGAGTTGACGTAGAAGCTGATGTCCTTGTTCGGGTTCTCGCTCTCCAGGAACAGCAGCTGGGCGCAGATCAGGCTGGCGACCTGGTCGTTGATCGGCCCGGTCAGGAAGATGATCCGCTCTTTGAGAAGGCGGGAGAAGATGTCGTAGGAGCGCTCGCCCCGGTTGGTCTGCTCGACCACCATGGGGACGAGGGTGTTCATCTCCGCGTCGTTCGCGCTCATCGGTGTCTCAACCCTGGTGTTGCGGGCACGCCCGGGCGGTCAGGCCCGGAGCGTGCGGTTCGGTTGCTGTGCCCTCTGTCGCGGCCCCGCACGGGCGCCGCTTACGAGCTCTTGGCGGTCTTGGAGCTGCCCGAGGCGGCCTTCGAGCCGCCGGACTCGGCCTCCTCGGCTTGGGAACCCTCGGCTTGGGACCCCTCGGCCTGGGAACTCGTCGACGCGCTGGCGGAGGCATTACCGCCACTCTCGGAGGACCTAGCGCTCGCGGACTCCGATTTCGAGCCCTCGTCGTCGCTCTTCTTCGCGCTCTGGGTCTTGCTGCCGGACTCCTTGCTCGAGGAACTCTTGGACCCCGAACTCTTGGACCCCGAACTCTTGGACCCCGCGCTCTTGGAGCTGCCCGACTTGCTCTCGCCCGCGCTCTCGGCGCTCTCGCCGGCCTGCTCGGCCTCCAGCTCCTCGCGCAGCTGGTCGGTGGTGACCTGGCGCTCCTCGGTGTTGGCGAGCTCGAGGATGTAGTCGATGACCTTATCCTCGTAGATCGGCGCGCGCAGGTTCTGCAGGGCGTCCTGGTTGTTCTGGTAGTGCTCGAACACCTCGCGCTCGCGGCCCGGGTAGCGCTGGACTTCCTCGATCAGCGCCCTGTTGAGCTCTTCCTGCGTGACGTCGATCTGCTGGTTGCGGCCGACCTCGGAGAGCAGCAGGCCCAGGCGCACGCGGCGCTCGGCGATCTGCTTGTACTCCTCCTGCAGCTGCTCCTCGGACTTCTCCGCGTCCTCGGCGTCCAGCTGGCCGTTCTGGCGGTCCTGCTCGATCTGCTGCCAGATCGCGTTGAACTCGCTGTCGACCATCGACTGCGGCACGTCGAAGCTGTGCCCGTCGGCCAGCTGGTCGAGCAGCTGGCGCTTGGTGCGCTGCCGGGTCAGGCGCTCGTAGTCCTGGCGGATATGATCGCGCACCCGCTCCTTCAGCGAGTTCAGGTCTTCCTCGCCGAACTTCTGCGCCAGCTCGTCGTTGATCTCGACCGGCTCGGCCTCGCGCAGCTCCTTCACCTTGACGTGGAACTGGGCGGTCTTACCGGACAGCTGGCTGTTCATGTAGCCTTCCGGGAAGGTCACCTCGACGGTCTTTTCCTCGCCCGGCTGGACGCCGATCAGCTGGTCCTCGAAGCCCTCGACGAAGCGGTTGGAGCCGAGTTCGAGGTGGTGGTCCTCGGCCTCCATGCCCGGATACTTCTCGCCGTCGACCTCACCTGAAAAGTCGACCACCAGGATGTCGCCCTTCTCGGCCGGGCGCGCCTGCTCGACCGGTTTGCTCTCCTTCTGCTGGGAGGCGAGCCGCTCCAGCGCCTCGTCGACCTCGTGGTCCGGGACCTCGACCTTGTGCGTGGACACCTGGATCTGGCTGAAGTCCATCGGCTCGATGTCGGGGAGCAGCTCCAGCTTCATCCGATAGACCAGATCCTGGCCCTCGTCGAAGGACTCCACCGAGATGTCCGGCTGGCCGGCGGGGCGCAGGCCGCGCTCCTGGATCACCTGCTGGGAGGAGTCGCCGACGGCGCGCTCCAGCACCTCACCCATCACGGCCTGGCCGAAGCGCTGCTTGAGGATGCTCATCGGCGCCTTGCCCGGCCGGAAGCCCGGGATCTTCTGGTTCTTGCCGATCTCGCGCAGCCGGCTCTGAACCTTCTCGTCGATCTCGTTGGCTTCCAGGGTGATCACGAACTCGCGCTGGAGGCCTTCGTTCTGTTCTTCGGTGACCTGCATGGACCGCTCGGTCCCTTCCTTATGCGTGGGGCTCGATGTTGGCTGTCGCGCCAGCCCGCGCGCGCATGTACGCGCGATACGTGGCGGCGCGGGGGATGTCTTTCCTTGGACCGCACGTCCCGGCGAACCGGAACCTGCGCCGGGCGACGGGGCATCTGCCGCCGTGGTGCGGGCGGAGGGACTTGAACCCCCACGGGTTTTCACCCACTAGGACCTAAACCTAGCGCGTCTACCAGTTCCGCCACGCCCGCGGCAAAAGGCGCACCCGTGCGGGTCGGATCGTGTAGACCATCGCCGCAGGGGACGCAACCGCCCCCTAACCTAGCCGCGCGGGCGCGGGGGTTTAAAGGGTCTGTTTCGGTGTCGTCGCAGCCCCGCCAGCTGACTCGTTCCCTCTCCTCCACTGGGAGGAGAGGGCTAGGGAGAGGAGGTGAGCACGCCATCTCAGACAGCGCGGCAACCTCCTCCCCTAGCCCCTCCTCCCATTGGAAGAGGGGGATTAGTTGTGGCCGTGCCCGAACGCGGCGTCGACTCCCCCAACGCCCCTACCGCGGCGTGCCGCGCCGCCGTTCCACCAGCGCGGTGGCGCAGGCGTCGAGGATGGCGTCCTCGTCGATCCGGTAGCTGGCGTAGAGGTCGGAGAGCGTGCCGGACTGGCCGAAGTGCTCCACGCCCAGCGCCTGCACCCGGTGGCCGCGCACCGCGCCCAGCCAGGCGAGCGTCGCCGGGTGGCCGTCCAGCACGGTGACCAGCGCGGCATCGCGGGCGAGCGGGCTCAAGAGCCGCTCGACCCAGCTCGGCTCAAGGCCGCCGCCGGTCTGGCGCGCCTTCTCCGCGGCCGTCCAGCCGGCGTTCAGGCGGTCGGCACTGGTCACCGCCAACAGGCCGGCGCCCGGCACCTCCTCCCGGATCGCCTCGAACGCGGCCTCGGCCTGCGGGGCGGTGGCGCCGGTGTAGACGATCGCGAGCTCGCCGCCGTCGGCGGGCGGATGGCGCCAGGTGCCGCCCTGGATGATCTCGCGCTCCTGCTGCGCGCTCAGGGTGCGCTCGGGCTGGTCGATCGCGCGGGTGGTCAGGCGCAGGTAGACGCTGCCGCCCTCGACGTCGCGCAGCCAGTCGCTGTCGGGCGCGCCGGTGCCGTCGCGCTGCAGATAGTCGAAGCCCCAGCGCATGATCACCTCCAGCTCGTCGACGTAGGACGGCTCGAACGCGGCCAGGCCGTCCTGGCTCATGCCGATCAGCGGCGTGCCGACCGACTGGTGCGCCCCGCCCTCCGGCGCGAGCGAGATGCCGCGACGGCGTCGCCACCAGCATGAAGCGCGCGTCCTGGTAGCAGGCGTAGTTCAGCGCATCGAGCCCGCGCAGGATGAACGGGTCGTAGAGCGTCGCCACCGGCAGCAGGCGCGCGCCGAACAGGCTGTGCGACAGCCCGAGCGCGGCCAGCAGGGTGAACAGGTTGTTCTCCGCGATGCCGAGCTCGAGGTGCTGGCCCTCCGGGCTCATGCCCCACTGGTGGGCGGAGACGACCTTCTGCTCCTTGAAGGTGTCGGCCCGCCGGTGGCGCGACCAGATGCCCCGCCGGTTCACCCAGCCGGCCAGGTTGGTCGACACGGTGACGTCCGGGGAGGTGGTGACCACGCGTTCGGCGAGCTCGCCGCCGGCTCGCCCGCCCGGGCGCGGGCGATCTCCGCCAGGATCTTGCCGAAGCCTTCCTGGGTCGACATCCGCGCGCCGTCCGGCCGCGGCAGCCGGTCGGGCACCGGCACCTTGGGCGCCTGGTAGCGCCGACGCCCGGCCTTGGCGAACGGCACGTCGTCCAGCAAGGCCTGCAATTCGCCGTCGCCCGCGTCCAGGCCGGCGAAGCGATCCCACTCGCGGCCCTCCGGCACGCCGTTCGCGGTCTGGAATTCCGCCATCTGCTGGGCGTTCATGATGCCGGCGTGGTTGTCCTTGTGGCCGGCGAAGGGCAGCCCCTGCCCCTTGATCGTGTAGGCGACGATGCACTTCGGCCGGTCGTCGCCGTCCAGGCCGTGCAGCGTCTCCAGCACGACGTCGAGGTCGTGGCCGGCCAGGTTGGTCATCAGCTCGTGCAGCTCGGCGTCGTCGTACTGCGCCAGCAGCTCGCGCACGCCGTCGTCCGCGCCGATGTCGGCCTGGAGCTGCGCGCGCCAGGCGGCCCCGCCCTGGAACACCAGGGCGGAGTAGAGCTGGTTCGGGCAGTCGTCGATCCACTGGCGCAGCGCCTCCCCGCCCGGCTGCTCGAACGCTGCCTGCAGCTTGCGGCCGTACTTCAGCGTGATGACGTCCCAGCCCATGGTGCGGAACAGCTGGTCGATCTGGCCGAACAGCCGGTCGGCGACCACGCTGTCCAGGCTCTGCCGGTTGTAGTCGATGATCCACCAGACGTTGCGGACGTCGTGCTTCCAGCCCTCCAGCAGGCACTCGTAGATGTTGCCCTCGTCGAGCTCGGCGTCGCCCACCAGCGCCACCATCCGCCCGCGCGGGCGCGTGCGCATCATGCCCTTGAGGGCGACGTAGTCCTGCACCAGCCCGGCGAACGCCGTCATCGCCACGCCCAGGCCGACCGAGCCCGTGGAGATGTCGACGTCGTCCTGGTCCTTGGTGCGCGAGGGATACGACTGCGCCCCGCCGAAGGCCCGGAAGTCCTTCAGCGCCTGCACCTCCTGATGGCCCAGCAGGTACTGGATGGCGTGGAACACCGGGCTCGCGTGCGGCTTGACCGCGACCCGGTCTTCCGGGCGCAGCACGTCGAAGTAAAGCGCCGTCATCAGCGTGGTCAGCGAGGCGCACGACGCCTGATGGCCGCCCACCTTGAGGCCGTCCGGGTTGTCGCGCAGCAGGTTGGCGTTGTGGATCGTCCAGGCGGACAGCCAGAGGACCTTGCGCTCCAGCTGCTTGAGCAGCCGGCGGCGTTCCGCGGTGCTTCGATCCGTGTCGCCGCCCGCGCTCAGCGCCTTGCCGCCCTCGGCCATGATCGCCCTCCTTGCCGCTCGCACCGCTCGCCTGAACCGAAGGTGCCGGGCCGGCAGTCTTGCCGCGCAGCCGCGCCATGGCAAGACACGCCTGACGCGCCGCCACCGGCCTTTCGCGGCCAACACGACGTCGCAACAATCGAATCTATTTAGCTGATTTTTCGCTAAAATGCCGGCTATCTGGCCGACAACGAACCGCGGACCTAGAGGACACGGACCGCGGTTGAAGTCCCGGCCGCCGAGAGCCGCCTCGAGCGCGCCCGGTCAGCCGGCGTTCGCGGCGTCGTTACGCCTGGGCGCGCTCGCGGAAGCGCTCGGCGAAACTGGCGAGCGACAGGATCCGCTCTTCGTCGACGAACTTGGTATGGCCGCGGGCGATCTTGATGTGGAAGCGAACGTGGTCGATCCCCATCTCGTCCTTGGCGACCGAATGCACCTCGGCGGTTTCGACCGTCTGGTCGGCGGCACGGCGAAGGTAAGTCGAACCAGCCTCGATGCGGGTGCGCGGCCGGCGCGAGAAGATGTCGAGACGATCTGCCAGCATGACGTTCTTCCTTCATGTCGGCGTTGAACCGCGGGCAATTGCTCCGCTTTTGAGCGGGTTGCCCGAGACTTCAGCCTGCACCGCACGGTTTAAGAGCGGGTTAACACGCAGCCGTGTGCAGGCCCGAAAAAGTGCCCTACGTCGAAAGGCTTAGCCGACCCTCTTGCGATCCGGCCCCTGACCCGGCTGTCAATCAGGCGTAACCGTCCATGCCCGAAACCTTCCTGATCGCCGACACCCATTTCGGCCACGCGAACATCCTGCGCTACGAGGCGGCGAACCGGCCGTTCACCGACGTCGCCGCGCACGACGCTGCCCTGATCGCACGCTGGAACGCCCGGGTCGGCCCGCGCGACACGGTCTGGGTGCTGGGCGACTTCGCCTGGTCGGCTGAGGCCGCGCGCGCCGCGCTGGGCGCGCTCAAGGGCCGGATTCACCTGGTGATGGGAGACCACGACCGCCGCTGGCTGGGCGGCGACGGCCTCGGCTTCGACGCGCTCGCGGAAGTGCACGGCGCGGTCAAGTTCGCGCCCGGCACGCTGCTCAGCCACGTCCCCGCGCTGCTCGGTCCGAAGTACGCCCGCAACGTCCACGGCCACACCCACAGCCGGTCGGTCGGCGACGGCGCGCACGTCTGTGTCTCGGTCGAACACACCGGACTGGCCCCGCTTACCTGGGAGGAGGTGCGGGCGCGGTTCCGGGATGGGGAGTGAGCGGTCCGGCCTCCTCGCCTCCACCCTAAACGTCCCCTTTTCTCCACTGGGAGAGAGGTTTGCACGCGGCACTTCGATACCCATCAGTCGTCCTTCGACACGGCCGCAAGCGCGGCCTGCTCAGGATGAAGTTGATGGAATTTTCAGTGCTTTAATATCAGCTTCTTGCTGAGCAGCCGTCGACAAGACGGCGTGTCGAAGCACGCCTGACGCGTGCCAGAAGCTGCGCTGCAAAAGTCTCTCCACTGGAACGAGAGGGCTCGGGAGAGGAGGTGAGCACGCCACGTCAGGCAGCGCGGCACCCTCCTCCCCTAACCCCGCCTCGCAGTGGAAGCGGGGGATGACAGGGGCCTAGCCGCTTTGCTCAACACCCGCCTCCCGCAACGCCGCCAGCGCGGCCGGCACGCGGTCCGGCAGGTCGTCGGCGATCAGGCCGGGGCCGGCGCCCTGGGCGGCCGCGCCGTGCAGCCAGGCGGCCGCGCAGGCGCCCTCGAAGGCCGGCAGCCCCTGGGCGAGGCTGCCCGCGATCAGGCCGGCCAAGACGTCGCCCGCCCCAGCGGTGGCGAGTTCCGGCGGGGCGTTGGCGTTGATCGCCGCCCGGCCGTCGGGCGCGGCGATCACGGTGTCCGAACCCTTGAGCAGCACGACCGCGCCCGCCTGCCGGGCCGCGGTGCGCGCGCGGGTCAGCTTGTCGCCCGTCACGTCCGGGAACAGCCGGGCGAACTCGCCGGCGTGCGGGGTCAGCACCGTCGGCCCCCGCACCGCTGAGGCAAGCGCGTCGCCGGCGCCCGCGAAGCTGGTCAGCGCGTCGGCGTCGAGCACCACCGACCGGCCGGTCGCGAGCAGCTTCAGCGCGCGCCCGCGGGTCGCCTCGCCCACCCCGGCGCCGGGACCGAGCAGCAGCGCGTTCAGGCGCTCGTCGGCGAGCAGCCGGTCGAGCGCGGTGTCGTCGTCGACGGGTGCGGTAATCACGGCCGCGGTGTCCTGCGCGTAGAGCGGCAGCGCCGCCGTCGGCACGCCGGCAGTGACCAAGCCGGCGCCCACCCGCAGCGCCGCCCGGCACGCCAGCCGGCCGGCGCCGGTCGCGGTCGCCCCGCCCAGCACCAGCGCGTGGCCGAAGCGGTACTTGTGGTCGCCGGCCGTGCGCCAGGGCCAGCGCGCCGCGAACAGCGCCGGCGCGTTTTCGAAGGTCGCCGGCCCGTTCGTGTCGGCGCAGGCGGTCGCCAGCACACTGTCCGGAATGCCGATGTCCGCCAGCACGACCGGCCCGCAGTACAGCCGCCCGGGCAGCAGCAGATGGCCCGGCTTCTTGCGGAAGAAGGTGACCGTGCAGGCGGCCTCAACCGCCACGTCGCCCAGCACCTGCCCGTCGTCGCCGGTGATCCCGCTCGGCACGTCGACCGCGACCGTGGGCAGGCCGCGGGCGTTCAGCGCTTCCACGACCGCGCGCGGGGCGCCCTCCAGCGGCCGGCTGAGGCCGGCGCCGAACAGCGCGTCCACGGCGACGTCGGCCCCGTCCAGCAGCTCCGGCGACAGCGCCTCCACCGCGCCGTCCCACAGGTCGGCATGGTGGGCGGCGTCACCCTGAAGCTTGTCGCGCGATCCAAGCAGGCCGAGCCGGACCGTCCAGCCCATCGCCTGCAGATGCCGCGCGGCGACGAACCCGTCCCCGCCGTTGTTGCCGGGCCCGCACAGCACGACCGCCCGCCCCCGGGCGAAGCGCGCCTGCACCGCCTCCGCGACCGCGCGGCCGGCGTTTTCCATCAGCCTCGCGCCGGGCACGCCGTCCGAGATCGCCGTGCGGTCGGCGATCGTCATCTGGGCGACGGTGAGCAGTTCGCGGCCGTGGCGCATGACGTTTCCGATCCGCTCAGGACTTCGCCTTCAATTCCCGGAAGCGGGCCACGCTGGCTTCCGCGCCGGTACGTAGATGAGCCACGTCGGCGTCGGGGATCAGCAGGTCGTAGCCGGCCTGCACCAGCTCCGCCGGCCCGCGCTCGGGCGTCGCGATGCCGCCCAGGAGCTTGCCGGCGGCCTTGGCGGCCCGTTCGATCCGCTGCACGGCCTGCTGCACCTCCGGATGGTCGGGCTGGCCCAGGTAGCCCAGCTGCGCCGACAGGTCGAACGGGCCGACGAACAGCATGTCCACGCCGTCGACCGCGGCGATCTGCTCGACCGCCTCCAGGCCCTGCGGGCTCTCGATCTGGCAGATCAGGGTCAGCCGCTGCTCGATCTCCGCGAGATAGTCCTGCCAGAAGGCGCCATGACCGGTCGCGCGCACCACCGTCGCCGCCAAGCCCCGGTGCCCATGGGGCGGATAGCGGCAGCCGGCGACCGCCCGCTCGGCGTCCGCGACCGAGTGTACCGCGGGGACCATGACGCCGGTCACACCGGTATCCAGCACGCGCTTGAGATCGACCGGATCGTTCGCCGGCACGCGGGCCAGCGGCGCGACGTCGAAGCCGTTCAGCGCGCGCAGCATTTCGCTCACCGCGCCGAAGTCCATCGGCCCGTGCTCCATGTCGATCATCACCGCGTCGTAGCCCGCGCGCGCCATGATCTCGGTCACGGCCGTGCTGCCCAGCATCAGCCAGCAGGCGAGCCCGGGGCCGTGGTCGCGCAGCCTGGCTTTCAGATCGATCGGCGTATCGGCGGTCACGGCGCTCCCCTTCGCTTTTGATCACGTCACCCGCTAGGTTCGACGGCCATCGCGGCGGGTCCCCTCGCCTCCGCTCGGAGGAGAGGGACAGGGAGAGGATGTGTGCACGGCATCGAAGACCGCGGTAACCTCCTCTCCCTAGCCCTCTCCTCCCAATGGAGGAGAGGGGACGACTCTCGCCGTCGCTTAGGCCCGCCTAACCCTAAGCCCGCGCGCCTAGTAGCGGAAGCCGTGGAAGCGGCGCTTGGGCTTATGGGTGACCGGGTCGATCTCGCCCGGCAGCGGGTCGTCGCCGTGCGGCCAGTCGGGGCCGTCCGCCGGCGTGGCGAGGTCCTGCAGCGCCGTCACCCGCTCTTCCGTCTTGGGGTGGGTGCGCAGCATCGAGGGCTGGTTGGCCGTGCCCTGCCGGCCGAACAGGTTCTCCCAGTAGCGCTGCTGCTGGCTTTCCATCTTCTCCAGCGCGCTCGCCACCCCCTCGGGATCGCCGGTCAGCATCGCCGCGCCGGCGTCGGCGTCGAACTCCCGGGTGCGCGACAGCGCCAGCTGCAGCAGCAGCGACACCAGCGGTGCCGCGCCCAAAAGCAGGATCACCGGCCAGGGGACCATCACCTCCCCCGAACCGATCGCCGGCAGGTTGAGCAGGATCAGCAGCATCGCCAGGAACGCCAGCGTGCGCGTCACCTTGGTCATGAAGTCGGCGAGCGCCATCAGCTTGAGGTCGCCGTTGGCGACGTGGGTGAGCTCGTGCGCCAGCACGCCGGCGATCTCCCGCCCGGTCAAACGCCGCAGCAGGCCGTCGGACAGCGCCAGGTTGACCTCGTCCCTCGACCCCGTGGTGAAGGCGAGCATCAGCCGGCTGGGGACGTAATACAGCGTCGGCTTCACCGCGATCTCGGCGCGCGCGCACAGCGCGTCCACCGTTTCGTAGAGCAGCGGCACCTCGCGGCGCTCGAGCGGCCGGGCGGAGAACACCTGCAGCATCAGCCGCTGCGACATCTGCGGGCCGAGGTAGAGGATCACGGCCGCGAACCCGCCGATCCAGATCAGGCCGGCGGGCCCGGCGATCAGGTAGCCGACGGCCGCCAGAAGCAGCCCCAGCGCGCCGATCAAGACGGCGGCATGGACGACGTTGCGCCGATGGTTGCGAGCGACCCGCTCGGGGTCGGTGGTGAAGTTATGACTCATGCTAGGGATGTGGGGGCGGCGGCTGATCCGGCAAAGATGCCGGCGAGGGCATGTCGTCGCAGGTCACAGCGGGACTCCACCCGTGGGTGGCCAGGGCTTCCGAGACTTTCGCATAGGCAAGCACAAGCCGCCCGTCAGGCATCTTCGACACGGCCCTTGGGCCTGCTCAGGATGAGCTATAGGGTTTTCAATTGTTTGAAGATCAACTTCATGCTGAGCAGGCGTCCGTAGGACGCCGTGTCGAAGCACGCCTGACAGGTGTCATGCTCCCCGGATGCAAAAGGCTCCACCGCCCGTCCCGCGCTACTGGAACGCCACCTCGGCGAACGAGCGCAGCTTGCGGGAGTGCAGGCGCTCGCGTTCCTGCTGCTGCAGGATCTCCAGCGCCTTCAAGCCGATCTCCAGGTGCTGCTCGACCCGCTTGCGGTAGAACTCGCCCGCCATGCCGGCGAGCTTGATCTCGCCGTGCAGCGGCTTGTCGGAAACGCACAGCAGCACGCCGTAGGGCACCCGGCAGCGGTAGCCGTTGGCGGCGATCGCCGCGCTCTCCATGTCCAGCCCGACCGCGCGGGACTGCGACAGGCGGCGCAGCATCGCCTGGTGGTCGCCCAGTTCCCAGTTGCGGTTGTCGACGCTGGCGACCGTGCCGGTGCGCATCACGCTCTTGAGGTCGTAGCCCGCCTGCCCGGTAACCTCCGCCACCGCCTGTTCGAGCGCCTGCTGCACCTCGGCGAGCGCCGGGATCGGGACCCAGGTGGGCAGTTCCTCGTCCAGCACATGATCCTCGCGGGCGTAGCCGTGGGCGAGCACGTAGTCGCCCAGCTGCTGGGTGTTCCGCAGGCCCGCGCAGTGGCCCAGCATCAGCCAGGCGTGCGGGCGCAGCACGGCGACGTGGTCGGTCATGGTGCGCGCGTTGGACGGCCCGACGCCGATGTTGATCAGGGTGATCCCGCCCGAATCCGGCCCGACCAGGTGGTAGCCCGGCATCTGCGGCAGCCGGTCGGGCGGCGTGCCCTCGCCCGCCTCGGCCCCGTTCGGGGTGATCACCTCGCCGGGTTCGACGAAGTGGGTGTAGCGGGGGTCGCGCTCGGCCATCAGCCGGCGGCCCATCCGCACGAAGGCGTCGACGTAGAACTGGTAGTTGGTGAAGATCACGAAGTTCTGGAAGTTGTGCGGGCGCGTGCCGGTATAGTGCAGCAGGCGCTGCAGCGAATAGTCGATCCGGGCCGCCCGGAACGGCGCCAGCGGGCTCGGCGTGTCCTCGCCCAGCTGCATCGTGCCGTCGATGATGGCATCGTCCATCCGGGTCAGATCGGGCACGTCGAACAGGTCGCGCAGCGGCGTGTCGGGCACGGTGCCCTGCGCGCGCAGCGTCTGCGTCTCGTGGTTGATGTCGCGCTTGTAGGCGCCGTGCACCGCGATCGGCTCCTCGGACTCGCCGACCTCCACGGGCACGCCGTGGTTCTCGATCAAAAGCGCGATCTGCTCGCGCAGATACGGGGCGAACACGTCCGGGCGGGTCACGGTGGTCTCGTGCGTGCCGGGCCGGGCGAGGAAGCCGTAGGACAGGCGGGAATCGACCTGCGCGTGGGAGCGCGTGGCGATCCGCACGAACGGGTAGCTCGCCCGCACCGCGCGTTCGGGCGGCTGACCGTTCAGGTAGGCCTCGAAGTGCGTGCGCAGGAACGCGGTGTTGCGCTCGTAAATCTCCTCGATCCGCGCGAGCGCCGCGTCGGGGTCGTGGAAACTTTCGGTCGGGAACGGCTCGGGGGTGAGCTTGTCGGGCATACGGTCTCTCGCACGGCGGACTTTGACGCATTCGTTGGGCACGGAAGCCCGTCATCAGCGTATCACAGCATGCGGGAGAGACGGGATAAGGTGGGGTGGCCAGCGGGATTCGAACCCGCGACCTCATGGACCACAACCATGCGCTCTAACCGACTGAGCTATGGCCACCACACGGAAGCGCGAAACGGCGCGTCAGCGCGCGCTGCACGCCGTGTCTCTAACCGCCGCTCAAGGGCGCGTCAAGCGGTTGGATGTGCGGGCTTGCGAGGGGCTTGCGCGCGCGGCTAGCATGCTGGCGGGTAACGCTTGTCACTACGGCATAGGGCGTCGCTCCGGCGCCTTCACGCATTCGCGCCCACCGCTCACGGACCCGCTGCCCGCATGGTCACCCGCGCCGCCGCCCTGGACCGTCTCGGCACCGAAAGCGCCTTCCAGGTGCTGGCGCGCGCCAACGCGCTCGCCGATCAGGGCCGGTCGGTGATCAATCTGGGGATCGGCCAGCCGGATTTCAGGACGCCGGACCACGTGGTCGACGCGGCCTGCCGCGCGCTGCGCGACGGCCATCACGGCTACACGCCGGCCAAGGGCATCCCCGAGCTGCGCGCGGCCGTGGCGGACGACGTCGGCGCGCGCACCGGCGCCGCGGTCGACCCGGAGCACGTCGTGGTGGTGCCCGGCGGCAAGGTCACGATGTTCTTCGCCATCTCCATGTTCGGCGAGCCGGGCGGGGAGATCGTCTACCCCGATCCGGGCTTCCCGATCTACCAATCGCTGGTGCGCTATTCCGGCGCCACGCCGCGGCCGCTTGCGCTGCGCGAAGAGGACGGCTTCGCGGTCACCGCCGAGGCGTTGGCGCAGGCGGTCACCGCCGACACCCGGCTGGTCATTCTGAACACGCCGGGCAACCCGACCGGCGGGGTGATCCCGCGCGCGGAGATGGACCGGATCGCCGAGGTGCTGGCCCGCAACCCGCAGACGGCCGTGCTGTCGGACGAGATTTACAGCCGCCTGACCTACGACGGTCAGGACCACGTGAGCCTGCTCGCCTACCCCGAGCTGCGCGACCAGGTGATCCTGCTCGACGGCTGGTCGAAGACGCACGCGATGACCGGCTGGCGGCTCGGCTACGGCGTCTGGCCGGACGCGCTGGTGGCCGACGCCGAGCGCCTGGCGATCAACAGCCACTCCTGCGTCAACGCCGCGGCCCAGCACGCCGGCCTCGCGGCGCTCACCGGGCCGCAGGATCACGTCGCGGCGATGCACGCGGCCTTCGACGCGCGCCGGCGCGCGCTGGTCGACCGGCTGAACGCGATCCCCGGCATCACCTGCCAGCAGCCGGGCGGCGCGTTCTACGCCTTCCCCAACATCACCGGCACCGGCTACAGCGCGAAGCAGCTGGAAACCGCCCTGCTGGAAGAAGCCGGCGTGGCGACGGTGGCGGGCACCTCGTTCGGCGCCGCCGGCGAGGGCTACCTGCGGCTGTCCTACGCCAACACGAAAGCAAACGTGCTGGCCGCGGCGGATCGGATCGACGCCTGGCTGACCGGCGCGCGCGACCGGCGCAGCGCCTGACCGACGGGCCCGATCAGCCGCGCGCGGCCTGCCGCCCGCAAAGGCAGACTGCCCAGCGAATAGGCAGGCGCCGTGGCCAGCAAAGCGCCAGCCGGCGGACACGAGGCCGGCATGCCGGGGGATCCGGGCGGGCTGCACCGTTTGGCACGGTGTTTGCTCGCGCTTGCGGGCGGCGGCGCTGCGACAAGGGCGAGGGCCGCCGGCGCAACCACGATCCGACCGCGCCCGGGCCAACCTTCGGGGGGATCGCTCCGGACGGCTGGAGCCACCAACCGGGTGCGGTATCAACGGCGGAACCGGGCCCGGTCTCGATCCACGAGACCGGCCAACCGGGGGCAGACAAGAGAGGCAGGTAACGAGGGGCCATGAAGAAGATCGAGGCGATCATCAAACCCTTCAAGCTCGACGAGGTGAAGGACGCCCTGCACGAGGTCGGCATCAAGGGCATCACGGTGACCGAGGCCAAGGGTTTCGGCCGCCAGAAGGGCCACACCGAACTCTACCGCGGGGCGGAATACGTCGTCGACTTCCTGCCCAAGGTGAAGATCGAGGTCGTGCTCGACGAGGGTCAGGTCGAACGGGCCGTGGAGGCGATCCAGCAGGCCGCGCAGACCGGACGCATCGGCGACGGCAAGATCTTCGTCTCGACCGTGGATGAGGCCATCCGCATCCGCACGGGCGAACGCGGCGGCGAGGCGGTCTGACCGTCTGCATCGCCCGCGGCCGTTCGCGCCCGCCGGCCCACCCTCGCCGCCGATCGGCGGGCGCCCGTCTTGCACGGGCGCGCGCCGGTCGGCTCAGCCGCAATCGATAACGTCAAATCTCGAAAATCGAGAACGGGGAAAGACATGAGCGACGCGCAGAAAATTCTGCAAATGATCAAAGACAACGAGGTGAAGTACGTCGACTTCCGCTTCACCGACCCGCGGGGCAAGTGGATGCACGTCGCCCAGCACGTGCGCACGGTCGACGAGGACCTGCTGGACGAAGGCATCATGTTCGACGGCTCGTCGATCGAGGGCTGGAAGGTCATCAACGAGTCCGACATGAACCTGAAGCCGGATCTCTCGACGGCCGTGATGGACCCGTTCGCCGCCCAGCCGCAGCTGATCCTCTACTGCGACGTGCTGGAGCCGTCGACCGGGCAGCCGTACGACCGCGACCCGCGCACCACGGCCAAGCGCGCGGAAGCGTTCATGTCGCAGTCGGGCATCGGCGACACCTGCTTCTTCGGGCCCGAGGCCGAGTTCTTCGTCTTCGACGACGTCAAGTTCGGCACCGACATGCACCACTGCTTCTACAAGTTCGAGAGCGAGGAAGGCCCGTACATGTCGGGCGCCGAGTTCGAGGGCGGCAACCTGGGCCACCGGCCGCGCGTCAAGGGCGGCTACTTCCCGGTCCCGCCGGTGGACAGCGGCACCGACCTGCGCGCCGAGATGGTCACCGTCATGGAGGAGATGGGCATCGAGGTCGAGAAGCACCACCACGAGGTGGCGCCCTCGCAGCACGAGCTCGGCATCAACTTCAACACGCTGGTCAAGTGCGCGGACGACATGCAGATCTACAAGTACGTCGTCCACAACGTCGCGCACGCCTACGGTAAGACCGCGACCTTCATGCCCAAGCCGGTGTTCGGCGACAACGGCTCGGGCATGCACTGCCACCAGTCGATCTGGAAGGACGGCAAGCCCGCCTTCGCCGGCGACGGCTACGCCGGTCTGTCCGAGCAGGCGCTGTACTACATCGGCGGCATCATCAAGCACGCCCGCGCGCTGAACGCCTTCACCAACCCGACGACCAACTCCTACAAGCGTCTGGTCCCGGGCTACGAGGCGCCGGTCCTGCTCGCCTACTCCTCGCGCAACCGCTCGGCGGCGTGCCGCATCCCGCACGGCAACTCGCCGAAGTCCAAGCGCGTGGAGGTCCGCTTCCCGGATCCGACCGCCAACCCGTACCTGGCCTTCTCCGCCATGCTGATGGCCGGCCTGGACGGCATCCGCAACAAGATCCATCCGGGCGACGCGATGGACAAGAACCTGTACGACCTGCCGCCGGAGGAGCTGAAGGACGTCCCGAACGTCGCCGGTTCCCTGCGCGAGGCGCTGACGGCGCTCGAGGGCGACCACGAGTTCCTGCTGCAGGGCGACGTGTTCACCAAGGACCAGATCGACGGCTACCTGGAGCTCAAGTGGGAGGAGGTCGACACCTTCGAGACCGCCCCGCACCCGATCGAGTTCCACATGTACTACAGCGTCTAACTGCTTGGGGCGAGGGCAAGATTCAGCTGTAACGTGACTCCACGTTTCAGCATCTTGCCCTAGGCGCTGGTTGACCCGACAGCGCCGGGCGGCGCTTGTCGCCGGCCGGGTCGCACACCCATCTTTTCAGGCGGTGTCCGCGACCCGGCCGGCGGCGGCTACCGGACGTAGGCGGCTGTCAAAGCGTTCGATCCGAATTCAACCGCGCCGGCGCTGTTTTCGCGTCGGCGCGGTTGCCTTTTCCGGGCCGTTGCCCGATGGTCCTGGGGAGCCGAAACCTTGGCCCGCGGCCGGAACCGGCTATCGGCGGCATCCGTTCGTTCTTCAAAGGCCGATCCGGCGCGCCCGAAAGTAGGCGCCGGCCGCGGCCGATTATTAAGTAACTTTGCGAGAGGATTCCGTGTCCAGCAAACCCCGTATCGTGATCATTGGCGGCGGCTTCGCCGGCATGTTCGCCGCGCGCAACCTGCGCCGGCGGATGGGCGACCGCGCCGAGATCGAGCTGATCAACGCGGAAAACTACTTCGTTTTCCAGCCGCTCCTGCCGGAGGTCGCCGCCGGTCAGGTAACCGCCCCGCACGCCGCGACCCCGCTGCGCCTGCTGCTGAAGGGCGTCTTCGTGCGCAAGGCGGTGGTGCACTCGATCGACTTCGAGCGCCAGGAAATCACCGTGTTCCAGGGCGTGCAGCGCCGGCACACGCTGGTCTCCTACGACCATCTGGTGATCGCGCTCGGCCAATCGAGCGACCTGTCGATGGTCACCGGCCTGCCCGAACACGCGATAACGCTGAAAACGCTCGAGGACGGCCGGCTGCTGCGCTCGCACGTGATCGAGAAGCTGGAGCACGCCGAGATCACCCAGTTGCACGAGGTGAAGCAGCAGGCACTGACCTTCACCGTGATCGGCGCCGGCTTCTCAGGCATCGAGACGGTCGGGGAAATGGCCGAGTTCATCGAGCGCTCGCTCAAGTATTACAAGAACATCCAGCGCTCGGAGATCCGGATCGTCGTGGTCGAGATGGCGGACCGGGTGCTGGCCGAGCTGCCGCCGGCGCTCGGCACCTACGCCCGGCGCAAGCTGGAAGCCCGCGGGATCGAGTTCCAGCTCTCGACCGGCGTGCAATCGGCCTCCGGCACGCACCTCGTGACCAGCGCCGGTGAATGGATCGGCACGCGCACCATCGTGGCCACCATCGGCAGCGCGCCCTCCAAGCTGGTGCGCGACCTCAACCTGCCGCTCAAAGCCGGCAAGATCCAGGTCGACCGCTCGTTCCGCGTGCCGGAGCAGAAGAACGTCTGGGCGCTCGGCGACTGCGCGCTGATCCCGATGGTCGACCAGCCGCAGGAAAAGTCCGATTACGCGCCGCCGACCGCACAGTTCGCCGTGCGCGAGGCCCGGCACATCGCGAAATGCATCCAGGACGACATCGAAGGCAGGCAGCTGGCGCCGTTCGCCTACTCCTCGAAGGGCGCCCTCGCCTCGCTCGGCGCGCGCAGCGGGGTCGGCGACGTCATGGGGATCAAGATCTCCGGCTTCCCGGCCTGGCTGATCTGGCGGGCGTACTACGTCGCCTTCCTGCCGGGCATGTCGACACGCTTCCGGGTGCTGATGAACTGGCTCCTGGACGCGATCACGCCGCGCAACGTCGTGCAGTTGTCCAAGCCCCGCCAGCCCGGGGCCCGGCACGTGCTCTATCACGCCGGCGACCGGATCTACGAAAAGGGCAACCGGGCCGACGGCGTCTACACGGTCGTCTCAGGCGCCGTCGAGATGATCAGCGAGGACCCCAAGACCGGCAAGGAACAGCGCCGACGCCTCGGACCCGGCGAGCACTTCGGCATGCGCCTGATCCTGGGCGAGGACAGGCGCCAAGCGAACGCCCGGGCGGCCGAGCACACCCGCTTGCTGGTCCTCGACCGCGAGGAGGTGCTGAAGATCGCCGACGGCATCGACGACTTCCGCAAACACTTCGAGACGCGGATCGAACGCGAATTGGGCCGCCACTGGGACCGCGGCGACGGCGTCCCGGAGAAGCGCGTGGCCGCGGTGGATTGAGGTGCGCGAGTGGACTGAGTTGGCGCGCTCAGGTGCTGGAGGCGTCCTGAAGAGGTGACGGCCTACGAGATGGGGTATCGCGGCGGCCACCCTTGAGATGTTGAGGAGGGGGTGGCGGCCCTCCAGGATGTTGACACGAACTCCGCAGTGCGGGCTCAAACATTCAACTTAAGGAGGACCGCCATGACCAAGTATGCAGCGTTTGATGTCTCGGTCAACGACAGCGCGCTGTGCATCCTGGACGCCGACGGCAACATCGTGGAGGAGACCAAGGTCGCCAGCGAGGCCGACGCGGTCGCCGAGGCCTTGCGCCAGCACCGCGCGGAGATCGGGCTCGTGGGCCTGGAGGCCGGCCCGATGTCGCAGCATCTGTTCGACGGCCTGGCCGAGGCGGGCTACCCGGTGGTGTGCTGCGAGACCCGGCACACGAAGGCGTTCCTGAAGGCCCGGCGCAACAAGACCGACCGCAACGACGCCAAGGGCATCGCGCAGATGATGCGCACCGGCCTGTACCAGGAGGTCCACGTCAAGACGCGCGCCAGCCAGGAGATCCGCGCGCTGATGGGCGCGCGCAAGACGCTGCAGAGCCAGATGCTGGACCTGCAGAACAGCATCCGGGGCGTGCTCAAGAACTTCGGCCTGAAGGTCGGCAGCGTCTCCGCCGACGGCTTCGCCGCGAAGGTGCGCCAGCTGATCGCCGCTGAGCCGACGCTGCAACAGGCGATCGAGCCGTTACTCGCGGGCTTGGCCGAGTTGCGCAAGCAATTCAAGGAGCAGGACCGGCAGGTCCGACGCCTGGCGAAAAAGGATGAGATCTGCCGGTTGTTCATGACCGCCCAGGGCGTGGGCGAACTCACGGCGCTGAGCTTCAAGGCCGGCGTCGACCAGCCGCAGCGCTTCGCCAAGTCCAAGTCGGTGGGCGCGCACTTCGGGCTTACGCCGTGGCGCTACGAGTCCGGCGAGATCGCCTACGACGGCCGGATCTCGAAACGCGGCGACGGCTCGGTCCGAGAGCATCTGTACGAGGCCGCGAACGCCACGTTGAACAACACCAAGAAGTGGTCGTGGCTGAAGGCCTGGGCGATGGAGATCGCCAAGCGCCGCGGCATGGAGAAAGCCAAGATCGCGCTGGCGCGACGTCTCGCCGAGGTGCTGCACCGGATGTGGTGCGACGGCACGACCTTCCAGTGGCAGCGGGCGGCAGCATAATGCGGCCGCGTCGCCGCCATCCGTCAGGCTGCGGCCGGCGGGCTTGGCGCAACCGGAGCGCACTGGCAGCCGGCCCCACGAGGCATACGCGAGGAGAGACGACAGCGATCATGTAGGCGCACAGCGAACACCAACAGGTTTCCGCTTCGGCGGAAAGAAGGGCCCCGCAGGGGCCGAGGGTGCGATGAGGCCGCCATTTCGCTTGGGGCAGACACGTGACCTCGCGCTAGAGATTGGCCCATCGCACTCCTCTGACCCCATCATGTGGCGGTCGCAGCACCGACCACGAAGAGAAGCATGAGCCTCTGCGGAACCTTCACCACCCAAGCGGATAGCCGTGTTGACATCAGGTGCCGCGATAGAGAAGCGAAATGCTGGAAGGCCGAATCGGCCTTCCAGCTGAATTTCGCTCTAACTTCTTGAGTATAGAGCAAGATTCAGCTGAAAGGCGTTCACACCTTTCAGCATATTGCTCTAGGCGGCCGGAATACCCGTCAGTCGTCCTTCGACACGGCCGCTATCGCGGCCTGCTCAGGATGAAGTTGTTCTTTAATCAGTAAGTTAATATCCCCTTCATGCTGAGCAGCCGCCCGCAGGGCGGCGTGTCGAAGCACGTTTGACGGGTGCTCGCGGCGCGACCTGCGCCCTTGTAGAGCGACATGCTCGAAGGCCGAACCGGCCTTCGGGCTGAATGTCGCTCAAACTTATTGAAGAGAGGGCAAGATTCAGCTGGAAGGTGATTCCACCTTCCAGCATCTTGCCCTAACCGGCGCGCGACCGCCCCACCCGCCCGTTCAAAAGCCATCCGCCGGCCTACCGCGGCACCTGGACGGTCATCGTCTTGCCGCCGCGGCCGTGGACGTTATCGCGCGCCTCGATCGTCACTTCCGACACGCCCGCCGGGATCTCGACCCCGCCGAGCGACCGGGTGAACGGCTGTTCGGTCTCGTGCGGGTGGTGCAGCGTGCGCGTGCCCAGCACCGTGCCGTCCGGCGCGACGACCCGCCACTGGTCGGCGTAGTGGTCCCAGCCTTCGTCGGCGTGGCGCACCGTGACGGTGACGCGGTGCTGCTCGCCGGTCTTGTGGATCTGGACGTCCAGAACGTCCGCCTCGCCCGCCGCGGCCGTGCCGGCGGCGAGCAGGCTGGCGCTTACAAGCGCTGTCATCAGGTGTCTCATCGTTGCCAGTCTTACGCGCGCGGGCCTTTTCCGGCCAGCAACGATCCCGTGACCGAACCGAGCGCGCACGCGGCACACCCTCTTCCCCTTGACGGGAGAGGCCGGGGCCCGCGACCCGGAGGGTCGTGGGAGGGTGAGGGTGACTCCCCAATATCCGCCCGGGTGTCCCCCTCACCCTGTCCCTCTCCCGCGTAGAGACTTTTGCAGGGGCGCTTCAGCAGCCGTCAGGCGTGCTTCGACACGCTGTCCTTTGGACAGCTGCCGTGCCATGAAGTTGATATTAAAATACTGAAAACCCTATAACTTCATCCTGAGCAGGCCGCGCTTGCGGCCGTGTCGAAGGACGACCGACGGGCGACCCGGCGCCGCCATGCAAAAGCCTCTGCGTCGGGGAGAGGGGACCCGCCGATACGGCGTGCGCAGTCCCCACTGGTGTTAGCCCCGCGCTACACATCCACCCCGCCGTCCCCCGGGGGCACCCGGCGCTTCCGGCCCTGGGAGTCGATCGCGACGTAGACCAGCGTGCCTTCGGTCACGCGCACCAGGGTGGCGTCGGTGCGCCGGGTCGCCCAGGTCTCCACCTTGACGGTGATCGAGCTCGAGCCGACCCGGTCGATCCAGGCGTACATGCTGACCAGGTCGCCGATGAACACCGGCTTGTGGAAGCGCACGGCGTCCATCGCCACGGTGGCGATCCGGCCCTGCGCGCGTTCGGTCGCGGGCACGGAGCCCGCCAGGTCCATCTGCGCCAGAACCCAGCCGCCGAAGATGTCGCCGTTCGGGTTGGCGTCCGCCGGCATGGCGAGCGTGCGCAGCGCGGGCGCGATCGACGGCGGGGAGTCGGGGTCGGCGCGGTCGGGCTCGCTCATCCAACGCTCCTTCGTCTCAGCGCCCGGGGAGCCGCCCGGGACTCCGGATGCAACGCCACGCGCAACCGAAACTTTACCAGATTTGGTGCAGCGTTGAGCGGGCACTACAGCATCTTCTTGCCCGCCTGGAAACGCCCCTGCATAGTGCGGTGCCATGAGCGACCTATTCCAGACTCCCGCCGACGCCGATCCCGACGCCTATTCCGCCAAGGACATCGAGGTCCTGGAAGGGCTGGAACCGGTCCGCCGGCGCCCCGGCATGTACGTCGGCGGCACCGACGAGAAGGCGCTGCACCACCTGGTGGCGGAACTGCTCGACAACGCCATGGACGAGGCGGTCGCCGGGCACGCCAACCGGATCGAGCTCGCGCTGACCGCCGACCCGAACGACGGCGCCACGGTCGTGCGCGTGCACGACAACGGCCGCGGCATCCCGGTCGACGCGCACCCGAAGTACACCGACAAGTCGGCGCTGGAGGTGATCTTCACCACCCTGCACTCGGGCGCGAAGTTCGCCAACAAGGCCTACGCCACCGCCGGCGGTCTGCACGGCGTGGGCGTCTCGGTCGTGAACGCGCTGGCGGCGGAGTGCACGGTCGAGGTCGCGCGCGAGCGCAAGCTCTACCGCCAGACTTTCCGCAAGGGCACGCCCGTCGGCCCGCTGGAAAACCTCGGCCAGACCCAGAACCGCCGCGGCACGACGGTGACCTTCAAGCCCGACACGGAGATCTTCGGCCACCTGCGCTTCCGCCCGGCGGCGCTCTACCGGATGGCGCGCTCCAAGGCCTACCTGTTCAAGGGCGTGGAACTGCGCTGGTCGTGCGCGGGCGAGTTGATCCCGGAGGCCGAGCGCGGGTCGACCTGCCCGGAAAGCGCCACCCTGCACTACCCCGGCGGGCTGCGCGACGCCCTGACCGACCTCCTGGGCGGGCGCAGCAGCCTGACCCCGGAACCGTTCGCGGGCGAGGCCAAGCTGGCCGACGACGCCGGGCGCGTGGAATGGGCGGTCACCTGGCCGGCGGACGAGGAGGGCTTCGCCTCCTCCTACTGCAACACCGTGCCGACCCCGCAGGGCGGCACCCACGAGCAGGGCCTGAAGAACGGCCTGCTGCGCGGCCTCAAGACCTACGGCGAGATGGTCTCCAACAAGAAGGCGCAGCAGGTCACCGGCGACGACCTGTTGGGCGGCTGCGCGGCGCTCTTGTCGGTGTTCATCCGCAACCCGCAGTTCCAGGGCCAGACCAAGGAACGCCTGTCGACGCCGGAGGCCGCCAAGCTGGTCGAGCAGGCGGTCAAGGACCACTTCGACCACTGGCTGGCCGCCCACCCCGAGCGCAGCAAGGCGCTGCTGGAACGCGCGATCGAGCGGGCGGAGGAGCGCCAGCGCAAGCGCAAGGAAAAGGAGCTCAACCGCAAGACGGCGACCCGCAAGCTGCGCCTGCCGGGCAAGCTGGCCGACTGCGCGCGCAACCGCTCGGAGGGCACGGAAGTGTTCCTGGTGGAGGGCGACAGCGCCGGCGGCTCCGCCAAGCAGGCGCGCAACCGCGAGACCCAGGCGGTGCTGCCGCTGCGCGGCAAGATCCTGAACGTCGCCAGCGCCTCGGCCGACAAGATGAAGGCCAACCAGGAGGTGGGCGACATCACCCAGGCGCTCGGCTGCGGGACGCGCAAGAGCTACGATCCCGACAAGCTGCGCTACGAGCGGGTGATCATCATGTGCGACGCCGACGTCGACGGCGCGCACATCGCGAGCCTGTTGATGACGTTCTTCTACAAGGAGATGCCGCAGCTGATCGCCGACGGGCGCCTGTACCTGGCGCAGCCGCCGCTCTACCGTCTGTCGTCCGGCGGCACGGTGCGCTACGCGCGCGACGACGCGCACAAGGACGAGCTGCTGAACGGCGAGTTCAAGAAGCCGGAGAAGGTCGAGATCAGCCGCTTCAAGGGCCTGGGCGAGATGCCGCCGGCCCAGCTCAAGGACACCACGATGGACCCGAAGAACCGCACGCTGCTGCGGGTCACCATCACCGACGACGACACCCTGGACGTCCAGGCGGCGCACGAGGAGACCGAGAACCGGGTCGAGCAGCTGATGGGCCGCAGGCCCGAACTGCGCTTCGCCTTCATCCAGGACCGCGCCCGCTTCATCGACGACGACGCGCTGGACGTTTAGGCCGCGCGGGTCGCCTGCGACCGTCGGCTCAGCCACTCAGTAGCTCAGCACCACCGTGTCCGGCGCGGTGAGCGCGGTGAAGGTCAGTTCGGGGCCGGAAATCTTGGCGCCCGGGATCAGATCGGCCTGGGTGACGCCGCCGGCGACCATGCACATGCCGCAGACCAGGACGCTGTGCCCGTCCTCGATCAGGTCGGCGAGCATTTCCCGCGGCGAGCGGGCGGTGACGCGGAAACCGCCCTGCGCGGACCCGGACTCCGCCAAGTGTATCCCGCGCACGCTCAACAGCACGGTCACCCGGTGGCCGCGTTCGGCAGCTACGACCGCCTGCGTCAGGGCGGATCCGGCGGTCCAGCTTTCGTCGGTGGTGATCGAGAACACGAAGTGATGCGGCTTGTCCGCGGCCTGGGCGGGCGCATTCCAGCCCGCCGGTGCGGCGATCGCCAGGGCGGCCAGGAGGACGACCGCCAGGACCGCCCGTTCGAGACATCGTACTGCCTGTTTCATCGGTGCCGGCCCCTTCCCTCGTGCCGGGTCCGTTCCCGGCCCTCATCGCCCACCCAAGACGCGGCCCGTCGCCGTTGCATCCGGGACTTGACGGGCGGTGGCGCGACAAGAGGAGCCGTGTCGGGAGCCGTTCAATTTCAGATAACCGAAAAAGTAGCGCAAGTCGCGCGTTCCTGACAATGTTCCAGATGAGAGCCTCCGAGGGGCCACGGAACTTGGCGGCGCCGCCGGCTTGCACGGCACGCCCGGAGCGCCCGGAAGCACGCGTGCATCTGAAGGGAACCATGCATGAGATTGCCGTTCTTGCTCGCCGTCATCGCGGCATGTGCCCTCCCCACCGCCGATGCCGCGGCCGGCGACGTCAAGGCGGGGGAAGCGCGCTACAAGGTCAACTGCGTCAACTGCCACGGCAAGCAGGGCCAGGGCATGGCGAGCTTTCCCGCGATCGCAGGGCGGGACGCCGCGTACATCGCCGATCGCCTGAACAGCTATCGCGCCCGGGAAATGGTCGGGCCCAACTCGGCGATCATGATGTCGCTCGCCCGCGACCTGAGCGACGCCGAGATCGCGGATCTGGCCGCCTACATCGCAACCACTCTCGAGTGATCCACGCCGCTTCGCCCCGGCCTGCGCCCGGGTTGGCGTGGGCCCAGTTGGCCTAGAGCGCGATCGCTGAAGGTGAGCTCACCTTCAGCGTGAATCGCGCTCTATCTATTTAAAGGTAGGGCAAAATTCACGAGCAAGGTGATTCCACCTTGCCCGATTTTGCTTCTCTATCGCGGCACCTGATGTCAACACGGCTATCCGCTTGGGTGGTGAAGGTTCCGCAGAGGCTCATGCTTCTCTTCGTGGTCGGTGCTGCGACCGCCACATGATGGGGTCAGAGGAGTGCGATGGGCCAATCTCTAGCGCGAGGTCACGTGTCTGCCCCAAGCGAAATGGCGGCCTCATCGCACCCTCGGCCCCTGCGGGGCCCTTCTTCCGCCGAAGCGGAAACCTGTTGGTGTTCGCTGTGCGCCTACATGATCGCTGTCGTCTCTCCTCGCGTATGCCTCGTGGGGCCGGCTGCCAGTGCGCTCCGGTTGCGCCAAGCCCGCCGGCCGCAGCCTGACGGATGGCGGCGACGCGGCCGCATTATGCTGCCGCCCGCTGCCACTGGAAGGTCGTGCCGTCGCACCACATCCGGTGCAGCACCTCGGCGAGACGTCGCGCCAGCGCGATCTTGGCTTTCTCCATGCCGCGGCGCTTGGCGATCTCCATCGCCCAGGCCTTCAGCCACGACCACTTCTTGGTGTTGTTCAACGTGGCGTTCGCGGCCTCGTACAGATGCTCTCGGACCGAGCCGTCGCCGCGTTTCGAGATCCGGCCGTCGTAGGCGATCTCGCCGGACTCGTAGCGCCACGGCGTAAGCCCGAAGTGCGCGCCCACCGACTTGGACTTGGCGAAGCGCTGCGGCTGGTCGACGCCGGCCTTGAAGCTCAGCGCCGTGAGTTCGCCCACGCCCTGGGCGGTCATGAACAACCGGCAGATCTCATCCTTTTCGCCAGGCGTCGGACCTGCCGGTCCTGCTCCTTGAATTGCTTGCGCAACTCAGCCAAGCCCGCGAGTAACGGCTCGATCGCCTGCTGCAGCGCCGGCTCGCTGAGGATCAGCTGGCGCACCTTCGCGGCGAAGCCGTCGGCGGAGACGCTGCCAACCTTCAGCCCGAAGTTCTTGAGCACGCCCCGGATGCTGTTTTGTAGGTCCAGCATCTGGCTCTGCAGCGTCTTGCGCGCGCCCATCAGCGCGCGGATCTCCTGGCTGGCGCGCGTCTTGACGTGGACCTCCTGGTACAGGCCGGTGCGCATCATCTGCGCGATGCCCTTGGCGTCGTTGCGGTCGGTCTTGTTGCGCCGGGCCTTCAGGAACGCCTTCGTGTGCCGGGTCTCGCAGCACACCACCGGGTAGCCCGCCCCGGCCAGGCCGTCGAACAGGTGCTGCGACATCGGGCCGGCCTCCAGGCCCACGAGCCCGATCTCCGCCCGGTGCTGGCGCAAGGCCTCGGCGACCGCGTCCGCCTCGCTGGCGACCTTGGTCTCCTCCACGATGTTGCCGTCGGCGTCCAGGATGCACAGCGCGCTGTCGTTGACCGAAACATCAAAGGCGGCATACTTGATCATGGCGGTCCTCCTTAAGTTGAATGTTTGAGCCCGCACTGCGGAGTTCGTGTTAACATCCCTGGAGGGCCGCCACCCCCTCCTCAACATCTTCAGAGGGTGGCCGCCGCGATACCCCATCTCTAGCGTCCGCGGGTGGCCCGCCGTTGCTTGCCGTTGGAAAGCTGTGTCGCCGGCTGGTCGAATTTGGATGTGCGGTGCTGCCGGCCGGTGCGCGAAAACCATTTGTATCTTCCCGGATGCGTGCAATCCGGCCGGTCGGCAGGTGTGGTCAAAGGGACCTGACCTGACCTTTCGGCTAATGCGAAACAAGTTGATAAACCGCTGATCGCGTATACAATTTGTCGGCTTGGCTGTTTCCCCAAGCACAACAAATGCGGCCGGCCGCCCAAGCCGGACCCACAAGCATTCCAAGGGAGGAGCACTTATGAGACAGGGACTTCTGAGGGAGCGACTTCGCACCCGCGGCGTATCGTGTGTCGCAGCCGCGGTCGCCCCGGCGATGGCGATGGCAATGGCGATGGCGATGGCGACGCCGTCGGCTGCGCAGACCAACACCACCAGCCTGCAGCACGAAGCCGTGCTGTCGGAGCTGGAGAGCCCGTGGGACATGGCTTTCCTGGCCGACGGCACGATGTTCTACACCGAGAAGTGCAAGGGCCTCTCGGTCCGGATGCCGTCGGGCGAGGTCAAGGGTCTGCTCGGCATGTCGGACAGCGCGGGCTACGCGCAGCGCGACGACGATCTGTTCTGCGAAGGCCAGGCCGGGATGATGGGCGTGGCGGTGGACCCGGAGTTCGACCGCAACCGGCGGATCTACGTCTATTCCACCTCCCGGATGTCCGATCCGCACACCAACCGGCTGATGCGGCTGGTGGTGAACGACGACTTCGCCGGGGTTTCCGGACGCACCGACATCATCGACGACGTGCCCTACAAGATGGCCGCGAGCGATCACCCGTTCGGCGGGCCGGGCGCGCACAACGGCGGGCGCGTGCGGTTCAACCCGGTGGACGGCTACCTCTACCTGACCACCGGCGACACGCATAACGGCGCCGTTCCGCAAAGCCCGACGATGATCGGCAGCAAAGTGCTGCGGATCGACACCGACGGCAACCCGGCGCCCGACAACACCCCGCCGGAGGGCTTCGACAAGCGGATCTACACCTACGGCCACCGCAACGTGCAGGGGATCGCCTTCCACCCCGTGACCGGTGCCGCGATCGCGGCCGAGCACGGTCCCTGGCATACGGACGAGATCACCGTGCTGGTCAACGGCGGCAACGGCGGCTGGGATCCGCGGCCCAACATGGCGGGCCGGGGCGACTGCCCGGACGACTATTGCGGCTACATGCCCAACCAGATGGACGGCATGAACCGCTTCCAGCGCGCCGCCTTCATGCCGATGACGGACTTCGAGACCTACCCCGATGCGATGCCGCCGATCTGGACCAACAACGGCTGGTCGCAGGGCACCTCCTCCGCCGACTTCCTGACCGGCGCGCAGTGGGGCGACTGGGACGGCCGCATGGTCGTCGGGATCATGGGGATCGGCTTCGGCGGCACGCCGGTCGGCCAGCGGATCGAGGTGATCGAGCTGACCGCCGACGGCAACGAGGTCGCGAACATCAGCCAGATGACCCTGCCGATGGAGTCCGGCCGCTTCCGGTCTCTGGTCCAGGGCCCCGACGGCAGCCTCTACGCCGCGGTCGACGGGGGAACGATCCACAAGCTGACGCCGACGACCAACTGATTGTCGGCTCTCCTGTAAGGCGGCGCGCCCCAATACCGGGCGCGCCGCTTCTTTTTTGCGGGCCGACCGGCCTGCCCGAGTTGACTCGGACCCGCGGCGCTGCCGCGCGACCATCGGTTTCGCCGAACCTCGCCGGTCGGGCCGGGGCGTCAGCGGGTCGGCGATGACGGCGGGGTCCGCCACAGCCAGACCCCGACCAGCACGGTCCACACCGCGGACAGCGGGCCGGTCACGGACGTCAGCAGCATGTTGAGTCCGGAAAAGCCGTCATGGGCCGCGACCACGCCGGCGGCGAGCGTGCCCGCCCCGGCCACCACCCCCAGAACCGCGAGCGCCCGCGGCCCCGCCCGGCCGGTCCACATGGCGGCCGCATAGACCAGTAGCGTCAAACCGAAGACGATGCCGAGGAGGCTGGCCAGACCGATCTCGATCTGCCGCACCGCGACGGCAGCCTCGAACGCCGGCCCCTCGGCGGCGCCGCCGGCCGCCAGCCAGCGGGTCGCCATCACCTTGAGCGCGACGCCGTCGACCGCCTGCAGAACCGCGGCCAGCGTCACACTCGCGACCGTCCCGAGCGCGCCGACCCAGCCCCAGGCGGCCGCGGGGCCTGCGAGAAGACGCTCGGGTTGCCGCCAACAGGCCCACGCCGATCAGCGCCGCGCCGGCGAACTGCGCCAGATGGCTCGCCACCCAGTACGGGTCGCGCGCGTATTCCGTGAACGCCGCTTGCAAGTCGGCCGGATCGGCCGCCATCGGGTGTAGCGCGGTCCCGACCGTCAGCACGAGCGTACCGCAAATCGCCGCAACGGCGCCGATGCGCGCAAGGGACGGCTCTGTCGGCATCGAGCGAACTTTCGGGAAAGCGGCGGCCGCAACCGGATCGACCGATCGGCACGCGCTACAGGAACTGGCGGCGGTGATCGTACCGACCTTTACCGCCCGCATACAGGATTCACGGGCGTTAAGCGGGGCGGAACCGAACCCGGTCCTCCCAGTTAGTCGTCCATCGTCAACACCGCCGCGCCCTGCAACTGGCCGTTGCGCAGGCGCGCCAGGGCTTCGTTGGCGTGGGTCAGCGGGAAGGTCTCGACGTGGGTCCTGACCGGCACCTTGGGCGCCAGCGCCAGGAACTCCTCGCCGTCCCGTCGGGTGAGGTTGGCGACCGAGCGAATCTGGCGCTCGCGCCACAGCATCTCGTAGGGAAAAGACGGGATATCGCTCATGTGGATGCCCGCGCACACCACCGTGCCGCCGGGGCGCACCGCGCGCAGGGCGGCGGGCACGAGCGATCCCACCGGCGCGAAGATGATCGCGGCGTCCAGCGTCTCCGGGGCCGGCTGGTCGCTGTCGCCCGCCCAGACCGCGCCCAGATCGCGGGCGAACCGTTTCGCCGGGTCGTCGCCGGGGCGGACAAAAGCGTACACGTCGCGCGCCTGCCAGGTCGCGACCTGGGCCACAATGTGCGCCGCCGCGCCGAAGCCGTAGAGGCCGAGGCGCCTGCCCTCGCCCGCCATGCGCAGCGACCGGTAGCCGATCAGGCCCGCGCACAAGAGCGGCGCGGCCTCGGCGTCGGTGTAGTCGCCTTGGATCGGGAAGACGTAGCGCGCGTCGGCGAGCGCGTAGTCGGCGTAGCCGCCGTCCAGGGTATAGCCGGTAAAGCGCGCGTTCTCGCACAGGTTCTCCTGGCCCGCGCGGCAGTAGACGCAGTCGCCGCAGGTCCAGCCCAGCCAGGGGATGCCGACCCGCTGCCCGACCTCGAAGTCGCTCACCTCCGCGCCCAGCGCATCCACCGTGGCGACCACCTCGTGCCCCGGTACGAGCGCGTCCTTGGGATGCGCCAGTTCGCCGTCGCAGACGTGCAGGTCGGTGCGGCAAACCCCGCAGGCCCGGACCCGCACGCGCACCTGGGTCGGGTCCGGCTCCGGCAGCGGCCGGCTGCTCTCGACCAACGGATGGTGCGGGCGGGTCAGCACCATCGCCCGCATGGTTCCTGGCCCCACGTAGCGGTGATTCGCGTTCCCGTGATCCGCGTTCCCGTGATCGCCGTTCCCGCGCTCGTTCGTGTGATGCGTCATCGCCCGTACGCCCGCGCGCGGCCGATCGCGCCGCCCGGCCACCACGATCGGCCAGGACCGCGCCGCGCGGCAAGTGGCCAGGCGACCGCCTTGCTGCCCTTCCAATCCGTGCAGGCTCGCATATTTGTCAGCCTCCCGGACGCGCGAATTCGCGCACGCTTCATCGAAGAATTCGTGTATCGAATCCGGCGCTTGAACACCAAAACCGCGGCCAGCGCACCGGCCGCCCGCTGTTGGATGGGGAGCAGTGTGAAATCCTTCACGCTACTTGGCGCGGCTGCCGCGCTCGCGCTCGTGGCGGCGCAGCCCGCGGCCGCACAGGACCGCAGTGACTGGCCGTCGAGCTTCACGGTCGCGACCGCCTCGCAGGGCGGCACCTACTTCGCCTACGGCAACGGCTGGGCCAACCTGGTCGCGGACGAGCTGGGCATTTCCGGCGGCGGCGAGGTGTCGGGCGGGCCGTACCAGAACATGGCGCTGGTGCACACCGGCGACACCGCCTTCGGCATGACCACGATGGGCCCGGCCCGGGAATCCATCGACGGCAACAACCCGATCGCCCCGGGCGTGGCGATGACCAACGCCTGCGCGATGTTCCCGATGTACCAGACGCCCTTCTCGATCACCGCGCTCGCGGGCTCAGGCATCACCTCCGTCGACACCATCCCGGACGGCGCGCGAGATCGGCTTCGGTCCGGCGGGCTCGACCTCGCGACACCTACTTCCCGCGAGATGCTGGAGATGCTGGGCGTCAAGTTCGAGCTGCGCAACGGCGGCTGGTCCGACCTGGGCGGCCAGCTGCAGGACGGCCTGCTGGACACGATCGCGTTCGCGGCCGGCATCCCCGTCCCGGCGGTCAGCCAGCTGGAGGTGCAGACCGGCGTGAACATCATCGAGTTCACGGAAGACGAGCAGAAGCGGATCATGGAGGCCTTCCCGCTGGCGGCCTTCGAGATCCCGGCGGACACCTACTCCACGCTGAAGGAGCCGGCGCGCTCGGTTGCCATGTGGAACTTCGCGATCGCCGGCTGCGACCTGCCGGAGAGCTTCGTCTACGAGGCGACCAAGGTGGTGATGTCGGACAACCAGCGGATGGTAAACATCCACCGCGCCGCCCGCTCGACGGTGGTGGAGAACTACGACAAGAACACCTTCATGAAGTGGCACCCGGGGGCCGCGCGCTGGTTCAACGAGAACGGCGCCGACATTCCCGCGAGCATGATCCACGGCGGCTGATCCCGCCGGGCTGAACGCGGCCCGGCGCTACGGGGGGTCCGCCCCCGGGCGCCGGGTCCGTTTGCTTTATCGCTTCCGACCCTTCACGCCGCCGCCCCCGAGCCCGCCCCCGAGACCGCCCCCGAGACCCCCGAGACCGCACCCCGAGACCGCCCCCGAGACCGCCCATGACCGAGCGCCCGGATCCGCAAGAGCTGCCCATTCAGGAGGCGCCGGAGCCGGTGGCCGGCAACCAGCGGCTGTACGACGGGCAGCGCGCGCGGCTGGTCGGCTGGGCCGCGGGGCTTTACGCCGCCCTG
Source organism: Rhodovibrio sp. (assembly GCA_034521655.1). Classification (GTDB taxonomy): domain Bacteria; phylum Pseudomonadota; class Alphaproteobacteria; order Kiloniellales; family Rhodovibrionaceae; genus Rhodovibrio. The sequence goes on along the minus strand of JAXHMD010000040.1, from coordinate 90,327 downwards.
CACCTCGCCGCGCTGAACGGGATATCGATCGCCGGCATGACCGGCGGACTGATCGATCTCCCCTTTCTGCCGCGCTTCCCGGTCGAGACCTGGAACTTCCGGATCCTGCACGTCGCGGGCGCGCTCGCGCTCGGCTTCCTGCTCTACGCCGGAAGCGGCTTCCCGGACCAGGCGCGCGCGCCGAGCGGCTGGCGCGAGCGGCTCGGGGCCGGGCTGCTGGCGCCCGCCGCGCTCGCCTTCGCCGCCGCGCTGTGGTTCGCCGTGCAGATCGACGGCGGCAAGCTGTGGAACGGCATGGACGCCGGCATTCGGTGGAACGAGACCTGGCTGTTCGGCGTGCCGCTGATGGTGGCGACCGTGCGGCGCGATCCTGCTGTCCTGGTTCGACCGCACGCGCGCGCGACCCGGACCGCGTGGCCGGACGTCGTGCTGATCGTCTGCGGCTTCGCCGTGGCGGCCTACCTCGTCACCATCTACGGCACCGACGATGCGCAAGTCGACCGGCACGCCCTTCGCGCCGATCGGCATGCCGATCGCCGCGGTCGCCGGCGCGCGCGCTGATCATGGAACTGACCCGCCGGGTCGCGGGCCTGGCGCTGGTGGCGATCTCGGCGATCTTCCTCGCCTACGTCTTCGTCGGGCCATCCCTGCCCGGCATCCTGAACGCGCCGCCGGTGACCTGGCAGCGCTTCTTCGGCCATGTCTACACCGACGCCGGCATCCTCGGGCCGACCACGGCGGTGTCCTCGACCTACATCATCCTGTTCATCATCTTCGCGGCCTTCCTGCAGGCCTCGAAGGTGGGCGACTATTTCGTCAACTTCGCCTTCGCCGCGGCCGGGCGCGCGCGCGGCGGCCCGGCCAAGGTGGCGATCTTCGCCTCGGGCCTGATGGGCATGATCAACGGCACCTCGGCCGGCAACGTGGTCGCCACCGGCTCGCTGACCATCCCGCTGATGAAGAAGGTCGGCTACCAGCAAGCCCAAGACCGCCGGCGCGATCGAGGCCGCGGCCTCGACCGGCGGGCAGATCATGCCGCCGATCATGGGCGCGGGCGCCTTCATCATGGCCGAGGTCACCGGCATCCCCTACACCGAGATCGCGGCCGCCGCGATCATCCCCGCCATCCTCTATTTCGTCTCGATCTACTTCATGGTCGACTTCGAGGCGGCCAAGCTCGGCATGCGCGGCATGAACGACGACGAGCTGCCGCAGCTCGCGCGAGATGGTGACCAAGGTCTACCTGTTCGTCCCGATCGTCATCCTGATCGCCGCGCTGTTCATGGGCTATTCGGTGATCCGCGCGGGCACGCTGGCGATCGTTGCCGCGGCGGTGGTGAGCTGGCTGACGCCCGCACCGCATGGGCTCCGCGCACGATCGTCGACGCGTTCGAGCATGGCCGGCATCATGTCGATCCAGATCATCGCGGTCTGCGCCTGCGCCGGCATCATCGTCGGCGTCATCTCGCCTGACCGGCGTGGGCGCGCGCTTCTCGATCGCTGCTGCTGGGCCTGGCGGAGCGTCAGCCAGCTGCTGGCGCTGTTCTTCGCCATGTGCATCGCGATCCTGCTCGGCATGGGCATGCCGACCACGGCGGCCTACGCGGTGGCCGCCTCGGTGGTGGCGCCCGGCCTGATCGAACTCGGGCATCGCCGTTGCTGACGGCGCACATCTTCGTCTTCTACTTCGCCGTCGTCTCGGCCATCACCCCGCCGGTGGCGCTGGCCTCCTACGCCGCGGCCGGGATTTCCGGGGCGAACGCGATGGCGACCTCGGTCGCCTCCTTCAAGATCGGGATCACCGCGTTCATCGTGCCGTTCATGGTATTCTACAACCCGGCCCTGCTGCTGGACGGCACCACGTTCGAGATCGTGCGCGCGGCGATCACGGCGATCGCCGGCGTCTTCCTGCTGTCCGCGGGCGTGCAGGGCTGGCTGCTGGGCGGCCGGGCGCCCTGGGTTTCCCAGATCCTGCTGATCGTAGCCGCGCTGTTCCTGATCGAGGGCGCGTTCCTGACGGATGCGGGCGGGCTCGCGCTCGCGGGCGGCGCGCTCGCCTGGCAGCGGCTGATCGCCGCCCGTCGCAAGGCGGTGGCCTCGACCCAGTGACGGCGGGTCAGCTTATCCGCGAGTTTAGCCCCCGAGTGCTAAGTGTGTTCGTCTCCAATCGCCTTGTGCCACGGGTAGCAGTTATCGCGGATGCGGCGGTAATTAGCGTCTAGCTCGGGGCGCATGAGCACGATCGCCGTCAGCCGCCGCACAATGGCGCTCGCTTCTTGCGCCTCGGTAGTGGTTAGCGGCCGGCCGAGTATCGCTTTCTCGCGGTAGGACAGCCACTTCTTGAATACCTGGTAGCCGCCGATGCGGAACTCCCAGACGGCTTTCGGCACAGCCCGCCAATACGCAGTGTCGTTCAGCCAGATGTCGATTGGGGGGCCCAGCCGGTCAAGCACCTTCCACGGTGGCCTCGCCGCGCGCGACCGCTGCAGCATCGATCTGCGCGTGTTCCTCCTCGGAATATCGCTCACGCGTGACCGTACGGCCGTTGCCAGGCATCACAGGCTTGCCGCCGCCACCCCGCCCCCAGCCGGCGGTCAGGGCTAGGTCCTCTGGTTTCAGCCCCTTGCCGTCGACGCGCGCCATTGCGCCCAGTACCCGGAACGGCGCCACCAGCGTGCCACCCGTCACGCTAGGCACCGCCCGGTCAGGATCGAGCAGGGCCGCGAGCCGTGCCCCAAGTTCGGCAGACCATGAGAGATCGGCCGCAGTTGCCGGCAGGGGCACGCGCGGCCAACCGGCGAAAATTGCCGCCTTGTGCTCCTCTAGCCAAGCTGGGGCGAACCCGATTGCTAATGCGTGCAGCCACGGCGCCGTCGCACTCTTGGAATCGTTATCGGGGACAGGTCGGCCGAGATCGGCCAGCCACGACCGGACCCTCTCAGAGAGGTTAGCCTTCTCCGCCTCGCCATCCCCACTGAACAGCCCTTTGGCATCCGGCCTCGTCCGAATGTGGATCGGAAACGCATGCGCGTTCGGATCGAGTAAGTGATAATTAGGCAGAGAGCGTGTTGCCATTATCGGTACGCCCTCCTTTGGTTGTCGTCCCGACATTCGTGTGACGATACACAGGTTATCGTCTTCCATTTGCTGTGCTAATTCTGGTCGCGGCTCGTTCCAAATCGGTCGGATACCGCTATGGTAACACCATCTATTATCTAGAGGATACATAGTATAGCGTCGGATATTTTTGGGATCATAACCTTCTTCGTTTATGATTCTGTTTCTTGCTTCCTTGGGGTCAAACCGTCCTGCTGGCTGTACGGGGCCACAATTTTCGTCACGAAGTGTCGAAAAATTTATTTTTGGGTTAAGATATCGCTGAATACGTGGCGCTAACACATTGGCATCAATTGAAATGAGAGCACCCTTGCGCATTTCTTGCAGCCCGCTGAAACTATCCGCAAGGGCGATCTCGCGAAGTGCTGGCCAGAGCTCGTAGTCGCCGGCGATCAACCAGGCCGCAGATCATATCGGTTGTGCGCACTCGGGTTTGCCAGGGCGTATCGGCTAGCGATTGCGTTGTCTTCGAGGCTCGCGAGCAAGTTGTCGCGCTTTCGTTTGCCCCAAAAGTCCCGGTATCGGACCTTGGCGAGCGCGTCGTCCTCCTGGCCTGAGCGCACGAATGTCCCAACGGCAGTGCCAAGGCGGATGCCCACGCGGTTGTATTCGGTTGAGAGAATTGACGGATCGGGCTCCCCTTCCGGCGTTAGCTTGCCGGTCTCGCGACTGTCGCCGTTCAAGCTGTCGATCGATATCGTGTCGAAGCCGTCCAATAGATGCTTGCGCAAGACGACGAACGACGGGTCGCTGAGATAGGAATAGCTGGAGATGAAGCTGACGATGCCGCGCCCGGTCTGCTCGACGATGCGCCGCTCCGCCACCCGTAGAAAGCGGACGTATAGCTCGTCGATGTTGAACTTCCGGATGCCCCAGTCGCGGATCAGCCCTTCCTTATAGGGCTCGACCAGCCCCTCCTCCTCAGCCGGCGAAGTGCCGGCGAAGGCGTTGTAAGGCGGATTGCCGATGACGACCAGGATTGGCGTATCGCGCTTCACATGCTCGGCCGCGTCACGCTCCTCCTCAAGTTCTGGGAACGGCAGATCCTGTTTCGGCCCGTCAGCCGGTTGCCAACCGGTCAGCGCGTTAGTCAGATAGACACAGGCGCGCTCCGCTTCGCTGGCAAGCGGTGCCTCGGCGTCCGCTAGGCGCATTCCGACCTGCCGATGCGCAATCACGAATGGCGCCGGCATGATCTCGAAACCGAAGACGCGGCTGGTGGCGGCCTCCTTTAGCTCCTGGCCAAGCAGCGCATCGCTGCCCTGGCGGTGCAGTCGCTCCGCGATGACATTCAGCGTCTCAACGACGAATGAGCCGGTACCGCAGCAGGGATCGAGAACGTAGACATTCGGGTCCGCCAAGCCGTCGGCGATCCCCAACTCATCTTGCAGCGCCTGGTCGACCCGCGCGACCATGTAGCGCACGACTTCCGGCGGCGTGTACCAGACCCCGAGTTGCTTGCGCAGTTCGGGATCGAAGTTCGCCAGGAACGGCTCATAGAAGTACTGCACGGCACGGCCCTGGTCGAAGGCGGCGAAGAACGCCTTCCGGTCGACCCGGTTGAGGGCGTCGCCGGTCCAATCCAGCACCTCAACAAGGTCGAGCGGACCCAGGCGGGAAGGTGTGGCCACCTGCTCGAACAGCGAGCGAACCATAGGCACGTGCAGCGACCAAGCGGCGTCGCGCCAGTCGAACCAGTCGCCAGACGCGTGGGCGCGGTGCTTCGACCACTGCACCCAGGCAGAAAATATGCCGTAGAACAGCGTCTGCACCAAGGTGGAGCGAAAGAAGTGCTCGCCGCGCTCACCCTCGAATTTCATGCCAAGCGCCTGCTCCAGGCCGCCGCGGATGACGCCTATCGCCGGCAGATCAGCGCGCCGCTCAACCCTTGCCAGGGCGTCACGGGCGTAGGATGCCAAGAGCCAAGCGAGGTCGGCCGGGCGGCTAAGCGGCGCCTGCTGCACCAGGGCGCGCTTCAGATACTCTACGAACTCCGGCCCCCTCTGGCGTGCGCCGCGCCTGGGACGCGCGCACATGTCCCAGAAAGCCTCCGCATCGTCGGCCAGACTGAAGCTCTCCAGCCGCACCGGACGGCCGTTGGCGTCCATGCCGATAAGCACAAAGTCGCGGTAGTTGGTCACTAAGACCAAGCCGTACCGCCGCCAGTAACGCGTTACCTGGTCCGTGTCGGCAGTCAGCAAGGTATCGTCGGACGGCGCCTTGACCTCTACCACGCCGCGTTCGGGCATCGGGGCCTCGCCCTCCTTCGGCGTTCCGCGTTTGCACTGCTGCTGAGTGTAGAGACCGAAGTCGGGGTGCCCGGCACCTTGGTCCCGCAGTTGGCCGTTGCAGATCACTCTCGGCGACAGCGATTTGCCGACCGCGTTCGAAAGGTTTTCGAGGGCACTGTAGAACGAAGTCTCAGCCGTCGATGCGCCCGTATCGGCGATCTCCGCCATGCGGTGAAGGTAGGCTTCGACAATGCTCTCGGGCGAATCGAGCTTCGGCATGACCCCCCTCCGAAAGTTTCGGCAGACGGTCTATCAGATTAGACGAGCGGACAAGGAGTCAGTCATCGTTCGGCACACGCACATTCCCCATCAAACTCTCATGGCCTCGGGAAAGGCGCCATCATATTGTTGAAGCATCTACACCGAAATGCGCCGCCAACCGCTTCGAAAATGCGTAAAGGTACAGCAAGAGGGCTTAGCCGGGTCGCGCTAAGCAATTGATATCCGTACTTACCGCAGAGCCGATTTGCGTCCCGGGCGCGCGGATGCCATGTGTGCGTTCGTAGTTGGCAGAAGCGAGCGATCATGGATCTGGAACAAGTCCGCAGCGCCATCCTGGGCAACGTCGAACAGCACGGCTGGCACATCGCGGGCGTCAACGAGGATACCGGTAACGGCTTCCCGCAGTACGCCTACACGGTCGGTTTCGGCGACACGCTGAACCATCCCGAGGTGATCGTGATCGGCCTCAGCCACGAGAAGCGCGGGCATGCTGCTGAACGCGGTGGGCGAGCGGATCCGCCGAGCACGGCGCCCTCGAGACCGACACGCGCTACACCGACCTGCTCAGTAACGGGCTCGGGCTCAGCTTCGTCGAGGCGGCCGAGGACCGGGCGCGGGACCTGATGCGCCTGGCCAACTGGTACTACGAGGCCGCGAGGCCAGCAGAGCGGCACCCGCTACCGGGTTCTGCAGCTGGTCTGGCCGGATTCCGACGGCCTGCTGCCATGGGAGCCGGGCTACGACACCCGCTTCGACGAGCTGCAGCCGGTTCTGCGCGATCTCCAGCAGCCACCCACCACCAGCCTGCACCTGACCGGAACTCAGCGCCGACAGGCACCGGTCGATCGGCCGGATGCCGGCAGTGCTTTCGGGCCGCGCGGGCGCCCGGCTCTGGTAATCTCGGCCGCGCCCGCGCCAGCTGGCCAAGAGAGTTGAGGGAATGCCCATGAAGATGTCGTTGCTGCCCCGTCTGACCGCCGGGCTTGCCGCGCTCACGCTGGCGCCGGCGCTCGCCTTCGGCCACGCGTCCAAGACCGAGACCACGCCGGCGGATGGCGCGACGCTGACGAGCCCGCCGGCGGCGATCGAGCTGACGTTCGACACGCCGGTCCGCGTCACCCTCGTGCGGCTGATGGACGGTGCCGGCGAAAGCTACGAGGTCGATTACACCCGCGGCCAGCCGGTGACGGCGTTCACGGCGACACCGGGCGATCTGCCGCCAGGCGAGTACACGGTCGAGTGGCGCGGCTTGTCGCACGATGGCCACCCGACCTCCGGCAGCTTTTCCTTCACCATCGACTAGCCGGCGTTGATGCCGCAGTTCCTGGCTGACCTGGACGGCCTGACCGCGCTGATGATCGCGGCCAAGGCCGGCGGCTATCTGTGCGCCCTGGTCGCCGCGGGAACGGTCGCGTTCACCGCGCTCGCAAGCCGCCACGCGGTGATGCTGATCGGCGTGCGCCGGCTGGCGGCCTTGGCCGCCCTTGTTGGGCTCCTGCTGGTGGGCGCGCAGATCGCCCTGCGGGCGGCCTACCTCGGCGGCAGCACGCTATCGGCGGCGGTCGACCCGATGCTGCTGGGGCTGGTGATGGACGGTCAGCTCGGCACCGCGTCGATCGTGCGGTCGGCCGGGCTCGCGGCGATCCTGCTGCTGCCGTTCGACCTCAAGCTGACCGACCTGCTGGCCGCGGCCGGCGGGCTCGCCGTAGCGGCGTCGTTCGCGCTGGTCGGCCATGCCCTGGGCGAGCCGCGCTGGGCGCTGTCGCTGCTGGTCACCGTCCACACGGCCGCGATCGCCTACTGGGTCGCCGCCCTGCCCGGCCTGCTGCTGGCGACCCGGCAGGTCCCGCAGCTGACCGCCGCCGGCCTGTTCGACGCCTTCGGGCGCAGCGCGCTCGCGGTCGTCGCCGTGCTCGTGGTCGCTGGCGGCCTGCTGGCCTGGCTCCTGATCGGCAGCCTGCAGGCGCTGTGGACCACCGACTACGCCATGCTGGTGGTGTTCAAGCTGGTCTTCGTCGCCGGGCTGCTGGGGCTGGCGGCCCGCAACAAGCTGACCCTGACGCCGCGCGTGCAGGCGGGCGATCCGGGCGCGCTCGCCGCGCTGCGCGGTGTCGTGCGCGTCGAGATCGCCGGTGGTCGTCGCGATCCTGACGGTGACCGCGACGTTGACCACCCTGACCGCGCCGCCCGCCTGATACCGCTAACGCAGGCGGCAGCGCTGCTGCCACGCGCCCGGCTGTCCGCCGTTGGAGACGGTGATCGCGCTGCCGCCGATGGCGGGGGGCACGCTGGCAGACCAGGCTGCACAGGGCCCCCGGCGATGTGAGCTAGGACGACATCCGGGCGTGCGCACCGGACGCGCCGGAGGCCTGAGGCGCCGTCGCCTGCGTCGCTTGAACGCACCGCCGCCAGCCCCTATACGCGAGAAGACAAGACGGATGGGGCGCGCGGCGGACCGGCCGCGGCGACCGTCCGGCGTGTCGTTTTCACCTTTCCATGGGGAGCCCGGCCCGGATGCCCATTCCCGAGACCATGACCGCCATGCTGCTGACCGGCCACGGCGGCCCGGATAAGCTGGAGCTGCACCACGACGTGCCGGTGCCCAAGCCCGGCCCCGGCGAGGTGCTGGTCGAGGTCAGCGCCTGCGGCATGGACGACGCCGACATCAAGGTGCGCGAGGGGTCCTACGGCGCGGAGGACGACCCCAACGCCGTGTCCACCTGGCGCAGCCGGGCTGGCGAGGAATCGACGCTGCAGTTCCCGCGCATCCAGGGCGCGGACACGGTCGGCCACGTCGTCGCCGTCGGCGAGGGCGTGCCCGAAAGCCGGGTCGGCGAGCGGATCATGGTCGACTTCTGCATCTACAACCGCCCGGAAGGCGACGACAGTCTGCGCGACATCGACTACTACGGCCACGGCCGCGACGGCGGTTTCGCCGAGTACATGGTGGTCGAGGACGGCAACGCGATTAAGGTCGAGTCCGAGATGGACGACGCCGAGCTCGCCACCTTCTCCTGCGCCTACCAGACGGGCGAGCACGTGATCGAGCGCGCCGGCCTGGCAGCGGGTGAGACGGTGCTGATCACCGGCGCGGCCGGCGGCGTGGGCTCCGGGATCATCCAGCTGGCCCGGGCGCGCGGGGCGATCCCCTACGCGATCACCTCCAAGGGTAAGGAGGACGTGCTGAAGGACCTGGGCGCGGAGGCGGCGATCCCCCGCCAGGACTTCCAGGGGCCGAACGGCACCGACGAGCAGGCGTTCATCGAGCGTGTGGAGCAGGCCATGGCCGGGCGCGAGGTCGACGTCGTGGCCGACCTCGTCGGCGGCGACATGTTCAACGGCCTCTTGCGCCTGCTGCGTCCGGAAGGCCGCTACACCACCGCCGGTACGATCGGCGGTGCGGTGGTGCCGCTCGACACCCGCACGCTCTACCTCAAGCACCTGCAGCTGCACGGCTCTTCCCAGGGGCGCCGGCAGGACTTCCGCCGCGTCGTGCGCTACATTGAGGAGGGCAAGATCAAGTCGATCCTGCACAAGACCTGGAAACTCTCCGAGCTGCACCGGGCGCAGGCCGACTTCGTGTCCAAGAACTACGTCGGCAAGATGGCCGTGGTGCCGGATTCCAAGTGGAGCCAAGTGGGCGCCAAACATGGCGGATAACAGCCGCCTGCGCGAGATCGAGGTCGTCGACGTCTCCGTCGGCGGCGACGTGCACCGCGTCGTCGTGGGCGGGGTGCTGCCGCTTCCGGGGGCGAGCGTGCACGATCAGATGCGCTACCTGGAGGAGAAGGCCGACGGCCTGCGCCGGCTGTTGATCAACGAGCCCTACGGCGCCCAGCACATGTGCGTCGACCTCTTGGTCCCGGCCAAGCGGGCGGACTGTTCGCTCGGCTTCGTGATCATGGAGGTGATGGGCTATCCGGTCTATTCGGGCTCGAACTCGCTCGCCACCGGCGCGGCCGTGGTCGAAGCCGGCCTGGCTGCCCGCGCCGCGGGCGAGTGGCCCGACACCGACGGCGTCACCCGCCGGCCGGTCCGGCTGGAGGCGCCCGGCGGACCGGTCGAGCTGACGGCCGAACTGGTCGACGGACGGGTGCGGAAGATGCGCACGGCGGCGACGACGCCTTTGCCGTCGCGCTCAACCGCAGCGTCCAGGTCCCCGGCCTGGGCGAGGTCGGCTACGATCTGATGTACACCGGCGGCTTCTACGTCCTGGTCGACGCCGAGGCGCTCGGCCTGGAGCTGACCTGGGCGAACGAGCCGGCGCTCAACGACGCCGCGTTCCGGATCATGGAAGCCGTGCGCGACGGCTTCACCGATGTCCACCCCACCCTGGGCGACCTGGGCCCGCCGCCGTTCCTGCACTTCATGGGGCCGTCCAAGACCCGCGCGGACGGGGTGATCGAGGGACGCTGCGCCGCCTACGGCCATCCGAAGGTGATCTGGCGCTGTCCGACCGGCACCGGCACCTCCGCGCGTCTGGCGCGGCTGCATGCCCGCGGTGAAGCGGACGTCGGCACGCGTCTGGCCTCGATCGCGCCCACCGGCAACGTCTTCGACGGCACCATTACCGGGACCTCGCGGGTCGGCGACACGCCCGCCATCCGCACCGAGATCGCCGCCCGGCCCAGCATCATCGCGCGGCTGCAGGTGCAGGTCGACCTGGACGACCCGCTGGTCACCGCGTATCGGCTGGACGACGTGCTCGGCGACGGGCCGGAGCTGAGCGGGCGGGGGTAGGAACCGGGGCGCGTGAAACCCGTCGGTCGTGCTTCGACACGCCCGAGGAGCCTCGGGCTGCTCAGCATGAAGTTGATATTAAACACCTGAAAAACCCTATAAACTTCATCCTGAGCAGGCCGCGCTTAGCGGCCGTGTCGAAGGACGACTGACGGGTGGCTTGCCCACGCCCCGCACAAGCCCTCCATCAGGAAGAAGCTGCAGCGTCGCATAGCGGCACCCTCCTCCCTAACCCCTCCTCCCAGTGGAAGAGGGAATTACGTTGGCGCCAAGTCGCAGCAGCGCCGAAGTGATCCCCCTCCTCGATGGGAGGGCGAGGGAGAGGAGGTTAGCGCGGCTCGAACGGACGCACGCCGTGTCGCTTGCCGCCGCGTGCATCACCACCTCCCCTAACCCCTCCTCCCAGTGGAAGAGGGGAATTAGTTGGCGCCAGGTCGCGGCGGCGCCGAAGTGATCCCCTCTCCTCCATTGGGAGGAGAGGGCGAGGGAGAGGAGGTTCGCACGGCTCGAACGGACGCACGCCGTGTCGCTTGCCGCGGCGTGGTCTGAACCCGATAGAAAGGTAACACTTGGACCGGATGGATGGGTAACAGGTCAAATGCATGGCGAGGAGGTTCGCCATGCCGTGGAAAGAGACCTGTGCGATGGACGAGAAGGTGCGGTTCGTAGTGGCGTACCAGAAGGCGGAGCAGTCGATGACGGAGCTCTGTGCGGCCTTCGGGATCAGCCGCAAGACCGGTTACGAGGTTTTGGAGCGCTATCGGGAGGCGGGCTTTGATGGGCTTGCGCCGCGTTCGCGTGCGCCGCACGTGCACGGCCGCGCGACCTCGGCGGAGCTGGTGCAGCGGATTGTCGCGTTGCGGCGGGAGCGGCCCCGCTGGGGACCGAAAAAGGTGCGCGCGGAGCTGATGCGACGGGAGCCCGAGACGCTCTGGCCGGCGCCGAGCACGATCGGGGATATCCTGTGGCGCGCGGGGCTCATCGAGGCGCGCGGGCGTCGGCGCAGGCCGGGGCCGCAGCGCCCGCTGAGCGTGCCGGACGAGCCGAATGCGACGTGGAGCGCGGACTACAAGGGCTGGTTCCGCACGGGTGACAACCGGCGCTGCGATCCGCTCACGATCAACGACGGCTTTAGCCGGTACTACCTGGCGTGCACGATCGTGCCGCCGACGACCGAGGGCGCGTGGACGGTGTTCGAGCGGGCGTTCCGGGAGTATGGCCTGCCCGGGCGCATCCGCAGCGACAACGGCGTGCCGTTCTCTTCACGCGGGTGCGCGGGGCTGAGCCGGTTGAACGTGTGGTGGATCCGGCTTGGCATCGACATCGAGCTGATCGATCCGGGGCAGCCCCAGCAGAACGGCCGACACGAACGCGGCCATGCCACTTTGAAGGCGGAGACGAGCGCGCCGCCGGCGGCGAACCCGGCCGCGCAGCAGGCCCGGTTCGACGCCTTTTGTGTGGACTACAACACCCAGCGCCCGCACGAAGCGCTCGGCCAGGAGCCACCGGCTCGGCACTACGCGCCCTCGCAGCGGCCCTATCCGGACCGCTTGCTGGAGCCTTGGTACGACGCCGACCACGAGGTGCGCAAAGTGCGCTCCGGCGGCGAGATCAAGTGGCGTGGGGAGAGGCTGTTCCTCAGCGAGTGCTTGGCTGGCCAACCCGTTGGGATCCGTGAACTCAGCGGCGGGGACTGGCTGGTCAGGTTCTTCGACTACGAGCTCGGCGTCATCGAGCGAGCAACCATGAAACTGCGAAGCTTTGGGCCGCCCCGGCCGGGGCGGCCCAAAGCGGAACAGACCGAGAAAACTGTTACCCATCCAACCGGTCTATGATGTTACCCATCTATCCGGTTGCTCACGTGCATCCCACCTCCCCTAACCCCTCCTCCCGCGAGGAGGAGGGGATTTAGTTGGGGCCTGCCCAGCGCGGTAACGGCACACTCCCAGGCACAATTTCGCCGTGCCAACGTTGATCCCCGGGAACGGGCCCCTCGCCACACCTACCGTGCGTCAAATTGCGCGTCGTCCGTGGGAGAATGCGCGGTATCTCCTCTTTCGAACCCCGCGTTAACCCGCCCACAGGAGGGCGTTCATGGACTTCGATCCGATCACGCTGGCGCGCATCCAGTTCGCCGCGAACATCTCCTTCCACATCCTGTTTCCGACGATCACGATCGCGCTCGGCTGGGTGCTGCTGGGCTTCAAGCTCGCCTACGCGCGCACCGGCCAGCAGAAGTGGATGGACGCCTACTTCCTGTTCGTGAAGGTGTTCGCGCTGTCGTTCGCGATGGGCGTGGTCTCCGGCATCACCATGAGCTTCCAGTTCGGCACCAACTGGCCGGGCTTCATGGAGACGGTCGGCAACATCGCCGGTCCCCTGCTCGCCTACGAGGTGCTGACGGCGTTCTTCCTGGAGGCGGTGTTCATCGGGATCATGCTGTTCGGCTTCCGCCGGGTGCCCAGCTGGCTGCACACCACCGCGACCTTCCTGGTCGCGCTCGGCACCACGCTGTCGGCCTTCTGGATCCTGGTGCTGAACAGCTGGATGCACACGCCGGTCGGCTTCGAGATGCGCGACGGCGTGGCGCACGCGACCGACTGGCTGGCGATCGTGTTCAACCCGTCCCTGCCCTACCGGCTCTCCCACATGCTGCTCGCCTCCGGCCTGACGGTGGCGTTCCTGCTGGCCGGGCTGTCGGCGCTGCGCTGGCTGATGGGCCAGCGCGGGGCGGACGTGCGGGCCGCGCTCAAGACCGGCGTGGTGATGGGCGCGCTGCTGATCCCGGTGCAGATCTTCGCCGGCGACCTGCACGGCCTGAACACCCTGGAGCATCAGCCCCAGAAGGTCGCCGCGATGGAGGGCAACTGGGAGACGCAAGGTAACGTCCCGCTGCTGCTGTTCGCCCTGCCCGACGCTGAGGCGCGGGAGAACCGCTTCGAGATCGGCATTCCGTCCGGCGCCAGCCTGATCCTGAAGCACGCGTTCGACGGGGAGGTGCCGGGGCTGAACGACTTCGTCGCCGAGGACGGCACGGTGGAGCATCCGCCGGTCGCGCCCGTGTTCTACGCTTTCCGGGTGATGGTCGGGGTTGGCATGCTGATGCTGGCGGTTTCCTGGTTCGGCTGGTGGCAACTGCGCCGCGGCGGTATGCCGAGCAAGCCGCTGCTGTACGCGCTCGCGGCGATGACCTTCTCCGGCTGGATCGCCACGCTGGCCGGCTGGTACGTGACCGAAATCGGCCGGCAGCCGTGGCTGGTGACCGGCGTGCTCTCGACCTCGGAGGCGGTCAGCGACGTCCCCGGCATGGTGCTGTTCGGCTCGCTCAGCGCGTACCTGGCGGTCTACGGCGTGCTGCTGGTCGCCTACATGTCCACGCTGGTCCATCTGGCGCGCAAGGCCGGCCGGCCTACGGACGGCGGCGACACCCGCACACCCTTCCCGATGCCGGGCTTGGCGCGTACCAGCGCCACCCCGGCCGAGTAGGAGGGCGGTTCGATGTCGCTCACCCAGCTGTTCGCCGATCCCGCCACCTGGCTGCCCTTGGTCTTCGCCGGGCTGATGGGTGTGTCGATCCTGATCTACGTCGTGCTCGACGGCTACGACCTGGGCGTGGGCGTGCTGCTGGCGCGCGCGACGGAAGCGGAGAAGGACCGCATGGTCGCCTCGATCGGGCCGTTCTGGGACGCTAACGAGACCTGGCTGGTGATGGCGGTCGGCCTGCTGCTGGTCGCCTTCCCGGTCGCCCACGGCGCGATCCTGTCGACCCTCTACATCCCGGTCGTGGTCCTGCTGATCGGCCTGATCCTGCGCGGGGTGTCGTTCGAGTTCCGCGCCAAAGCGCAGCCGGACCACAAGACCGCCTGGAACCGGGCGTTCGTCGCCGGCTCGGCGATGGCGACCCTGGCGCAGGGCTACATGCTGGGGCTCTACGTCATGGGTCTGGAGCACACCGTGTGGACGATGCTGTTCGGCGCGCTGACGGCCGTGTGCCTGACCGGCGGCTACGCCTTCATCGGCGCGTGCTGGCTGATCTACAAGACCGACGGTCTGCTGCAGCGCAAGGCGGCCTTGTGGGCGCGCACCCTGCTGGTCCCGGTCGCGGTCGGGTTCGTGGCGATCTCGCTCGCCACCCCGTTCGTGAGCGAGCGGATCTTCCACAAGTGGTTCGACTGGCCCTACATCGCCTACCTCGCCCCGCTGCCGGTCACCGCAGCCGCGCTGTTCGTCTGGCTGCGGACCAAGCTCGCGCATCTGCCGCGGATCGACGACAAGGGCAGCCTGCAGCCGCTGATCGGCGCCGGCCTGTTGTTCGTGACCTGCTTCGGCGGGCTCGCCTACAGCTTCTACCCCTACGTCGTGCCGGAGCGCCTGACCATCTACGAGGCCGCCAGCGCCCCTGAGAGCCTGAAGATCATCCTGGTGGGGGCGCTGTTCGTGATGCCGGTGATCGCCGCCTATTCCGCGTTCGCCTACTGGGTCTTCCGCGGCAAGGCGCGCGACCTCAGTTACGACTGAGCGGCCCGCCCCAGTCACGGTTAAGGCGCCTGTGCGCCAGAACACGTCGCGCAGACAACGTCCTTTGACATGGGGGCCGGGCACTTTGTTGACATTCCCGGTGGCGGCGTCCGATCGCGCCGCGCCGCCCGGGCCACGATCGCCGCAGCTTCGACCCGCGCGAGATGGGACACCACCCGATGCCGTCCGATTACATCCTGACCCTGTCCTGCGAAGACCGCCCCGGCATCGTCGCAGCGGTCACGACCGAGCTGACCGCGCTCGGCGCCAACATCGCGGAGAGCAACCAGTTCTGGGACCACGCGACCAACCGCTTCTTCATGCGCATCGCGATGCAGACCCAGAAGGGCACCCACCGCGACGACGTCGAGCGCGCGCTGAAGCCGGCGTTCGAGCGCTTCGACATGCGCGCCAGCGTGATGGCGACTTCGCGCAAGCCGCGCATCATCATCATGGTCTCCAAGTTCGACCACGGGATGCGCTACCTGCTCTATCAGATTCAGGTCGGCTGGCTGGACGCCGAGGTCGCCGCGATCGTCTCCAACCACGACGACGCGCGGACAATCGCCGAGCAGGAGGGCGTGGCCTTCTACCACTGGCCGGTCAACAAGGAGAACAAGGCCGAGCAGGAGGAGAAGCTGCTGAGCCTGGTGAAGGACACCGGCGCCGATCTGGTCGTGCTCGCGCGCTACATGCAGGTGCTCTCGGACAAGCTGTCCAAGCGCCTGTACGGCAAGGTGATCAACATCCACCACTCCTTCCTGCCCGCGTTCAAGGGCGCCAAGCCCTACCACCAGGCGCACGAGCGCGGCGTGAAGCTGATCGGCGCGACCGCCCACTACGTCACGCCCGACCTGGACGAGGGCCCGATCATCGACCAGGAGACCGAGCGCGTGACCCACGCCATGAGCGTCGACGATTTCGTCGCGACCGGCCGGGACATCGAAAGCCGCGTCCTAGGCCGCGCGGTGCGCCTGCACTTGGAGCGCCGGGTCATGCTGAACCGCCACAAGACGGTGGTGTTCCAGCAGTAGCGCTGGTTTTACGCGATCGGATACGGACGCTTCGGTTGCCTCTCCTCATTGTGGAGGCAAGGCGCAGGGTGAGGAGCTGCCGGGGCGCCGATGCAGCCGTCATGTGTCCTTCGACGCGGCCGCGAAGCGCGGCCTGCTCAGGATGACGTCGATGGTTTAAGACGTGAAATTGCAGACAAAAATAGACGTCATCCTGAGCAGCCAGCCGAAGGCTGGCGTGTCGAAGGACGCCTGACGGGTATCACAGCGCCAGTCCCCTCAGCGCCCTTACAGCCCCAGCGCACCTACAGGCCCAGCGGACCTACAGCCCCAGCGCGTCGGCGTGGTGGCGCAGGTGGTCTTCGACGAAGGTCTGGATGAAATAGTAGCTGTGGTCGTAGCCCGGCTGCCGGCGCAGGCGGTAGGGCTGGCCGGCCGCCTCCGCCGCCCGTTCGAAGCGTTCGGGCTGCAGCTCGCGGGTCAGGAACTGGTCGGCCTCGCCCTGGTCGATCAGGATCTCGGCATCCGTCGTCCCCGCCTTCAGCAGCTCGCAGGCGTCGTGCCGGGCCCAGGCGGCGCGGTCGTCGCCCAGATAGCCGCTAAACGCCTTCTCGCCCCAGGGAACCTGGCTCGGCGCCACGACCGGCGCGAACGCGCTGCAGCTGCGGTACAGCTGCGGATGCTTGAGGTGCAGCGTGAGCGCGCCGTGGCCGCCCATCGAATGGCCCATCAGACCCCGGCGCGCGGGATCGACCGGGAAGTGCGCGGCGATCAGCCCGGGGAGTTCGCCGGTCAGGTAGCTTTCCATCCGGTAGTGCCGGGCCCAGGGGTCCTGCGTCGCGTCCAGGTAGAAGCTGGCGGCGCTGCCGAAGTCGTAGGCGTCGTCGGCGCCGGGCAGGTCGACGCGCGGGCTGGTGTCCGGCATCACCAGGATCAGACCCAGCGCCGCCGCCACGCGCTGCGCGCCCGCCTTGATGGTGAAGGTCTCCGGCGTGCAGGTCAGGCCGGCGAGGTAGGTCACCGACGCCAGCCGCGCCCCGTCGCGCGCCTGCGGCGGGAGGTAGACCGCGAAGCTCA
Organism: Rhodovibrio sp.; assembly: GCA_034521655.1. Lineage (GTDB taxonomy): Bacteria > Pseudomonadota > Alphaproteobacteria > Kiloniellales > Rhodovibrionaceae > Rhodovibrio. The sequence continues at coordinate 73,349 of JAXHMD010000040.1, read as the reverse complement.
TCTCACAGTCGCAGGCCTCCGAGCGGTGCCGGTAGAAGCCCTGGACGCCGCCGAAGCAGCGCTGTTCGCTCACCGTCTCGATGGCGGTCATTCGGTTTCGCCTTTCGGGGATGAAACGGGTGCGGCCGGGGCGCGGCCCCTTTCGACCGCCCCTTATTGCCGCTGCGTCAGTAGACCACGACCGAGCGGATCGACTTGCCCTCGTGCATCAGCTCGAAGCCGTGGTTGATCTCGTCGAGCGACAGGGTGTGGGTGATCATCGGGTCGATCTCGATCTTGCCCTGCATGTACCAGTCGACGATCTTCGGCACGTCGGTGCGCCCGCGCGCGCCGCCGAAGGCGGTGCCCTTCCAGGTGCGCCCGGTGACCAGCTGGAACGGCCGGGTGGATATCTCCTCGCCGGCGCCGGCGACGCCGATGATGATGCACTCGCCCCAGCCCTTGTGCGCGCACTCCAGCGCCTGGCGCATCAGCTTGACGTTGCCCACGCACTCGAAGCTGTAGTCCGCGCCGCCGCCGGTGAGTTCGATCAGGTGCGGCGACCAGATCGCCGCCGACCTCCTTCGGGTTGACGAAGTGGGTCATGCCGAAGCGCTCGCCCCAGGCCTTCTTGTCGGGGTTGGTGTCGACGCCGACGATCTTGTTGGCGCCCACCATGCGCGCGCCCTGGATGACGTTGAGGCCGATGCCGCCCAGGCCGAACACCACGACGTTCGCCCCCGGCTCGACCTTGGCGGTGTTGATCACCGCGCCGATCCCGGTGGTGACGCCGCAGCCGATGTAGCAGACCTTGTCGAACGGCGCGTCCTGGCGGATCTTGGCGCAGCGCGATCTCCGGCAGCACGGTGTAGTTGGAGAAGGTCGAGCAGCCCATGTAGTGGTGCAGCGGCTTGCCCTCGAGCGAGAAGCGCGAGGTGCCGTCCGGCATCACGCCCTGGCCCTGGGTGCCGCGGATCGACTGGCACAGGTTGGTCTTGGGGTTGAGGCAGTACTCGCACTCCCGGCATTCGGGCGTGTAGAGCGGGATCACGTGGTCGCCCTTCTTGAGGTGCTTGACCTCCGGGCCGACGTCGACCACGACGCCGGCGCCCTCGTGGCCCAGGATCGACGGGAACTGCCCCTCCGGATCGGACCCGGACAGGGTGTAGGCGTCGGTGTGGCACAGGCCGGTCGCCTTGATCTCGACCAGGACCTCGCTCGCCTTCGGGCCTTCCAGGTCGACCTCGGTGACCTCCAGCGGCTTGCCGGCTTCGTAGGCGACGGCGGCGCGGGTTTTCATGGCGCGTGTGCTCCCCAGTGAACGGTGTTCCGGATATGGAGTCTACAGGCTTCCAGCCACCGGCACACCCCGGCACGGCCAGAAACGCCGCTCACTGGGCCAGGAGCGTCAGGGGGGAATTGTTCCCTCTCCTCCACTGGGAGGCTAGGGGATTCTCGGATTGGGTTGGTGGCCGAAGTCGTCGAGGGCTTGGGCGTAGCCCTGGAGTTTGGCGGCGAACTTGTCCCAGCCGTCGCGCATGGTCTTGGGTCCGGGGGGCTTGTAGTAGCAATGCCAGCCCCCGCAGCGCGCGACGATCCAGGACAACCAAGCCAAGGAGTGCCTGTCGTGCGGGTTCTGTTGGCGGGCGGTCCGGCCCTCAAGCCGCCGACCGATCGCCTCGGCGAGCGGCAGCAGGTCGGCCTCCAGCAGGTCCGTGGCCGGGCGCTGGGAGCCGTCGCGGGCGTCCACCAGCTGGAGCGTGCGCGCGCCTGCGATCAACGCGATCGCGCTCAGCTTGAACAGATGATCGCGGCGTTCGGCCTGCGAGCCCTCCAGGTTCACGCCGTGACGCTTCATCGCCCGGAACACCTGCTCGATGCGCCAGCGCTGGCGGTAGATGTCGGCGACCTCCTGCGCCGCCTCCGGCGTGTCCACCGGCAGCGTGGTCAGCAGCCGCCAGCACACCGCTTCGGCCCCTTGCGGCGCAGCCGGCTCGCGCACCTCGACCACGTTGAGCGCCAGCTTGGCCGGCGCGTCGCGGTCCGCGCTCGCCGGGCGCGCGAGCTCGACCCGGCCCGCACGCAGCTCGACCTGCGCCACGCGCCCCGTGGCGCCGGGCGTTTTCGGCTTGAGCGCGATCTGCGAGCGGTCCAGCACCGGCCACTCGGCCACGCGGTCCTGCAGCCGGCTGCCGTCGCTCAGCTTGCGGTCGTGGCGCGCGCGCACCACCAGCTCCATCTCCGCCGGATGGTGGGCGCAGGTGGTGTAGATGTCCGCCTCGCGGTCGGCGACCATGATCACCTGGCGCGCCTCGGCCAACCGCGCGCCAGCCACCTCGGCGCCGGTCAGCCAGCGCCGCGATTCCTTCTCCGCCTGCGGGCGGGTGTGCCGCGCGCTGGGCGGCTCGCCGTCGCGGGTCCAGATGTCGGCGTGGGCGACCCCCAACACCGCGTCGGCATCGCGGTCCACCACGATCACCCCGTGGACGAACAGCGCCGGCCCCTGGCCGTCGGTGCCGGGCCCCAGCTCCGTCGGCGTCTGCCGGCGCGCGCCGAAGTTCACTTCGCTCGTATCCTGCACCGCCAGCACCCGGCAACCGCGCGCCGCCTGGCCCGTGTGCCAGGCCGCCGTCGTCAGCGTCTCTTCCACCGTCACCTGCCAGGCGCTCGAACCGCTGGTAGCTCACCTCGTCGCGCGCGTCTCGCAGGCTGCGCAGCACCAGCGTCCCGCCGGACACCGCCCGCTCGACCAACTCCTCGCCCACCGCCGCACGGCGCGCATCCCGGAAATGTCCGATCTTCGTCATCACATCCCCGTGTCGTGGCCGACCCCAGCAGTAGTCCAAAGCCAAGACATCAATGGCAAATCCGTGCATACCCTCCACTTGGAGGAGGGGATTGAAGGGAGGCATCACGAGCCGGAGCGGTCCGGCGAAGGCGCGGCGGGCGGCGGCGCCGATCAGGGCGACGCGCGGCAGCACCCGGTCCTTGAGCGCGGCCGACAGCGACCAGTAGCCCAGTCCCACCGCCGCCCGGCCGCGGCCGACCAGTTCGCTCGCGCCCACGCCCAGAAGGTAGGCGGTGCAGCCGGCGACGTACTTGGCGCTCGCCCGCGGCAGGTGCGGCTCCTGCCGGTCGCCGTGGATCACCAGCAGCCGGCGGCCCTGGGCGGTTTCGTGCACGGTATGCGCCACCACTTCGATCCCCGGCAGGTGCCGGCGCACGCCGATACGCGCGTGCAGTTCGGGATCGTGATTGCCCGGCAGATAGATCAGCCGCGCCCCGGCGCGCGCCTTCTGCCGCAGGGCGCGGATCACCCGGGCGTGGCTGCGCGGCCAGTAGTAGCGCCGGCGCAGGCGCTTCAGGTCGAAGATGTCGCCCACCAGATACCAGGTATCGGCGTCGTGGCTGGCCAGGAAGCTCAGCAACTCCTCCGCCTTCGCCAGACGCGAGCCGAGGTGGAAGTCGGACAGAAAAATCGTGCGGTGGTGCTGACGCTGCATCGGGCCCCCTAGCTGGCCGGGAGGGTGGTCGGCCCGGCTGGCGGGCATACTATAGCGGACCGGTTACTCCCTGCTAAATGGTTTGCCGCGCCGCGGCGGCAATCCTTAGAGCGACATGCTCGAAGGCCGAACCGGCCTTCGGGCTGAATGTCGCTCTAACTTCTTGAAGAGAGGGCAAGATTCAGCTGGAAGGTAATTCCACCTTCCAGCATCTTGCCCTAGCTGTGACTTTGTACTGGTTGTCCACTCGGTGCCGGCTGAGAGAGATCTCAACATGGGTCAGTTTCTCTTGTGTGGACGAACAGAACGTGATTCTTAGCCTTCTGGTGTTTCATTCAGGGGGTTGCGATGGGCGGGTTGGAGACGGTAGCGGCGGCGGTCGAGGCGGATCTTGCGGCGCGTTTGCCGCAGCAGCGAGTGACGCAACGGCGCAATCTCGCCCTGCTCGCCGCGGTCCTGCTGTGCGAACGCGACGTCAACTTGATGGCCCTGGGCGCGGCGTTGCCGATGGCGACCAGCAACCGGGCCAGCCGGTTCCAGAAGCTCAAGCGGATCCTGGCCAACCGGCATATCCAGCCGGGCGAGGTGATGGCGCCCTATGCGCGGGAGGTCCTGGCGACCCTGAGCGCCAAGGGGCAACAACCGGTTCTCGTGATCGATCAGAGCCAGGCGACGCGCCTGCATCGCCATGAGGTCCTGATGGTGGCGGTCGCGGTCGGCGGCCGGGCGCTGCCGCTGGCCTGGCTGGTTCGCGAGACCAGCGGCGCGATCGGGTTCGCCGACCAACGCCAGCTGCTGGAGCAGGTCGCCGGGTGGCTGCCGCGGGGCGTTCGGCCGGTGCTGATGGGCGACCGGTTCTACGGCAGCCCCGATCTCATCGCCTGGTGCGCCGAGCGCGGCTGGTCGTGGCGCTTGCGTCTGAAGGCGAGCCTGCTGGTGTACGATCGCAATGGCGGCGAAACCACGCTGGGCGCCTGTTTCGAGGACGGCAGCTGGATGCTGCCGGACGTGCGCCTGAGCGCCCGGCAGGTCCCCAGCCACGTCGCGATCCTGCACGAGCCCGGTCACCCCGAGCCGTGGATCATCGCGTTGTCGGAAAAGCCGAGCACCCCGCGCGCCCTGGACTACGGGATGCGCTGGGGCATCGAGGCGATGTTTTCGGACCTGAAGGGGCGCGGGTTCGCCCTGGAAGACAGCCAGTTGCGCAAGGCCGATCGGATCGAGCGGCTGCTCCTGGGCCTGGCGATCGCAATCTACTGGGCCGTCTCAACTGGCATGTGGGACCGTGAAACCAACCCGCTCGCCGCCGAGGCCAAGGCCCCGGATCGCCGGCCCGCCCGCTGCCTGCGCTCCCGGCTATCCTTCTTTACCCGCGGCCTCCGACGGTTGAAAACCTGCATCGCCAACTCCGGGTTGTTGGGCAGGCTGACGGTGTTGAGGCACAGCGTACCCAGGTCGTCGAGCAGGCTCTGGAAGCTGTGCACGGGCAGGCCGTCGTCACGCCGCCGGGTGGCGGCCTTGTGGGTCGCGGCCTCGGAGCGCTCCGCCGGCGCGACGACGGAGGCGCGTTCGGCGTCGGCGCCTTCGGGATCGTGGTCGTCGAACAGGATCGGCGCCAGGCGCTGGCGCATGTGCGCCTCGACGTAGTAGGCGAGCATGCACAGAAAGACGTGGGCGCGCACCCGCGGGGCCGCCCAGTGGAACACCGGCCGGATCTCCAGGTCGACGGTCTTCAGGCTGCGGAACGCCTGTTCCACCTGACCGAGCGATTTGTACGCCCCGACCGCCTGCTCGGCCGACAGGGTCTCGGCGGGCACGTTGGTGCGCACGACGTAGATCCCGTCCAGACGCGCCTCGGCGGCGATGCTGTCGGTCTTGCGCCGATAGCTGAAGCTGTCCTCGGTGATGGTGATCTCGAAGTGCTTGGCCATCTTGTGCCGGTCGAGCACGGCGCCCACCGCCTGGCCGATCTCGGCCTCGCCGCGCAGGGGCGCGCGTTGGCGCTGGACCGCCTTCTTGACCTTGTCCAGCGCGCGCTCGGTCGCGCTCAGCAGGGCCTCGCGCTTGCGCGCCCGCTCGTCGGCGAGGTCCGGATTACGGCAGACCACCAGGCGCTCGCCGGGGAACTGCTCGGGCGCAGCGATCTCCGCCAGATCGCGGTCGTCGAACAGGGACAGCTGCAGCGGCCCGTCGTCGACGAGCTGGCGGATCGCCGGGGCGCGCAGGGCGGTGATCCAGTCCAGCCCGGCGGGCGCCAGCTCCTCGCGGATGCGCTTGCTGGTGATCATGCCCCGGTCGCCGACCAGGACCACGCGCGCGAGCCCGAAGCGCTTCTTGAGCTTGTCGATCTGGCTGGTCAGCGTGGTCGGGTCGGCGGTGTCGCCCTCGAACACCTCGACCGCGATCGGCACGCCGTCCGGGTCGCAGAGCAGGCCGTAGACGATCTGCGGGCGGTCCCCGCGATGATCGCGACTGTAGCCGTGCCGGGCCAACTCGCAGCACCGGCCCTCCAGGTAGGACGAGCTGACGTCGTAGAGCATCAGCGTGCCCTCGCTGAGATGCCGGTTGGCGAGCGCGGTCTCGATGTACGGCTGACGCGCGACCAGCCAGTCGAGCGCGGCGTAGATCTCGTGCTCGCGCACCTCGCCCAGGCCCAGGCGCCCACTCAGGCTGGACGCCGCCGTCTCGGCGTTCAGCGCGCGCACGGTGGCGAGCTTGGAGGCCGGGCTGGATGATCCGCTGGGCGATCATCGCCAGCACCAGATCCCGCGACCGCCGGTCCGCCGGCCGGTTGCCGCGGCGGCCGATCAGCAGCTTGGGCAGGCCGAGCTGCTCGGCCATGCCCACCACGGCGGCGACGTGGCCGTGCGGCAGCGAGCGCGAGATGGTCAGCGCCTCCTCGGCCCGATCCACCGCGACGCCACCCTTGAGGAGGGTGCGCAAGCCCTCGACCAGATGCTCGGGCCAGTCGGAGAGGTTGGCCACGGTGCGCTTTTTGATCTTGCCGTCGACGCGGTAACTCTCCCGCAGCAGGACGGCGGGCGGCGATTGCCGATTGGGGACCGACTCGATGTACATGGCTTATGTGAATCTGGCTAAAAGAGCCATGTCAAGGAGCGCGTAGGTCGTTTACATGGGTACACGACAACGCCCGCAGCCACATTTATTGTTTCATATCAACGAGTTACGCCGATACGCAAGTACAAAGTTCCGCCTAGCCGTCCGCCTGCGCCGTCGGACCTCTGCTCAGAGGTAGGGCAGGAACAGCCGCGCGCCCGCGTCGCGCAGCTGCTGCCACTTCGGCCGTTCGGCGAGCGCGCGCATGTCCAGCCGGCGGGCAACCGCGATCTTGTCGTCGATCAGGCGGTCGACCTCGGCCGTCAGGTCCGTGTCGTAGGTCTCCAGATCCAGCTCAAAGTTCAGCCGGTGGCTGCGCACGTCCCAGTTCGAGCTGCCGATCAGGCAGAACCCGCCATCGACCGTCATCAGCTTGCTGTGGTCGAACGGCTCCGGCGCCAGGAACACCGTGTAGGACGCGCCGGCCAGCATGCCGAGGTCGGCCCGGACCGCCCAGTCGACCAGCCGCTTGTTGGTGCGCGCCGGGATCACGATCTCGACGTCGACCCGGCGCAGCACCGCGACCTCGAGCGCCATCTGCAGATGCCGGTCGGGCAGGAAGTACGGGGTCACGATCCGGATCCGCCGGCGCGCCTCGACGAGCGCGGTGCCGAGCAGGGTCTCCAGGCTGCCCATGTCCTCGTCGGGGCCGCTCGCGATCCCGCGCGCGGAGACGCGGCCGACCGTCGCCGGATCGGGCCACCAGCGGTCGTCGGAGAGGATCTCGCCGGTGGTGAAGCTCCAGTCGTCGGCGAACGATTCCATCAGGTGGCGCACCGCCGGGCCTTCGAGCTCGGCGTGGGTATCGCGGATCTGCGGCGGCTCGGCCATCGTGTCGTCGGCGATGTTCATGCCGCCGGTGAACGCGCGCCTGCCGTCGACCACCAGCAGCTTCTTGTGGTTGCGCAGGTTCAGGAACGACATCCGCCAGGGCAGCCAGAAGTGCAGGAAGCTCGCCACCGGCACGCCCATCCGGCGCAGGCGCTTGACCATCGGATAGCTGAGGTAGCCGCCGCCCACCCCGTCGATCAGCACGCGCACCGTCACCCCGCGGTCCTGCGCGGCGGCGAGCGCGTTGGCGAACGCCTGGCCCGTGCGGTCGTCCTGGAAGATGTAGGAGGCGAGCGCGACGCTCTCCCGCGCCTCCCCGATCGCCGCCAGCATGGCGTGGGCCGCCTGGTCGCCGGTGGCGAGCGGCCGCACGGCGTTACCCGCGGTCAACCGCCGGCCGGTCACGCGCCGGCCGACCTCGGCGATCCAGCCGACGTTGACCGGCACTTCCGGTTCCGGCCCGGCGCCCGGTTCGGGCGCCGGCCGGCCGGGCCGGTACAGGTAGGACAGCTGGCCCGCCTTGCGCGCGATCCGGTTGATTCCGAAGGCGCCGTAAAGCGCGGAGCCGATCAGCGGCGACAGCCACGCGATGCCGATCCAGGCCACCGCGCCGCGGCTGTCCTCCTTGGAGAGCAGCGCGTGCCCGGTGACCCGCGCGGCCGCGGCGACGTGTACGATCCCGAGCAGGATCCAGAAAAGATCGTTCATTCAGGCCGGCCGCCGGCGGGTCATCGAGAGCGTGTCCATCGACCGGTTACGTGGCCCCGCGCGCGCACCGGCGCAATCGGGTTCGGGCGATGATGCGGGAAATCGGCGTTTTCGCGGGAGCGGCCGGGACACAGGCGAGCGCGCTTGGGCAGCCGTCAGTCGTGCTTCGACACGGCCGGCAAGCCGGCCTGCTCAGCATGAAGTTAATAATAACTTACTGAAAACCCTATAACTTCATGCTGAGCAGCTGGCCGAAGGCCAGCGTGTCGAAGCACGACTGACGGCTGCCCGACACGCCCTGGCAAAACCGCACAGCCGACAGCCAAACCCAGGCGTTCTGCGGCTTACAGCTCCAACTCCCGGTCCAGGTCGAGTTCGGTGTCGGTGTCGTCGATCACCTCGCCCTGGCCGCTCAGCCCCTGGGTGTGCGCCTCGCGGGTATCGTCGCTTACCACCTTGAGCAGCTTGGCGCGCTCGACGCGCACCGCCTCGCCCTTGTAGCGGGCCGGCCGCTCGGCGAGGCAGGCGCCCTCCAGGCGGAAATAGTAGCTGTAGGCGTGGTCCGGCTCGTCGAACACGCGGGCGTCCATCCGCCCGTCGTCCAACTCGAAGCGCACGACGTATTTCACAGACCCATCCTCCCCGGCCGTTCCAGCGTTGTCCGCCGATTGTGGTGACACCGCTATCGTCCCGCCAACGCCGGCGCGCGTCAAACCTTCCGCGCGCCGGCGTTGGTGGCGACCGAAGCGATCCCGCGCGGACGCCGGAACCAGCCGGTTGCGTCAGCGCTGCTGCTGCACCGCGACGATCAGCTGGCTCAGCTTGTGGTTCACCGCGCCCATCAGCACCATCGCCGACAGGAACACCGCGATCGCCGCGACCCAGCCGGCCGGCACGCCAGCCGCGGCCATCACCAGCGTCGCCACCACGATCGAGATCGCAAAGCCGGAGAGCCAGGTCGCGTCGACCTTGAACTGCTCCTTCATCAGGTCCTTGTAGCTCTGGCCCGTGGTCTTGCCCGCGCTCTTGCTGCTGCTCTGGGCGGTATTGGTCGCCATCGTGTGGTTCCCCTGTGGATGTTGGATGATTGCGCGGGGCCGCGTCGTCGCGGCCCCGCGACATGTTGTTTCAGGCCGCACCACCGGCGGTCAACAAACGGGCTGTCGGGTGACGGCTCCAAAAGACGGCCCCGTGCCGGCCCGGCTACCGCGACTCCCCGGCGATCGCGACCAGCCGGTCGTGCAGGGCGTGCTTGTCCGCCTCCTGCCCCAGATGCAGGCCGATCGCGTGCAGCAGGTCGCGCTTCTTCCCCTGGGCCGCATCCGCGCCCGCGCTCGCCTTCAGCTGCGCCAGGCCGTCGGCGCCGGCGCGGTACAGATACTCCCCGCGCGCCAGGTTCTGGTCGGCGGTGAACGCCATGAAGCCGGCGTCGGCGAGCGTCCAGCTCTTGGTGAACCACAGGGTCACCAGCATTTCGTCCTGCAGGCGGAAATCGACGGAGTTGCGCAACAGCCCCGCCTGCACGGCCACCACCTCGCCCGGTTGCATCTGCTCTCCTCTGCGCGTGCCGACGTGTCCGGGTTGCCAGAACGACTGCGTCCCGACCGCCTGCGCGAATAGCAGGCCCGCCCCGCCCCGGTCCAGGCGGCGGTCCATCAGGCGGCGGTCAGTCAGGCGGCGGTCAGTCAGGCGGCGGTCAGTCGCTGCGGGTGGCCCGCAGGTTCAGGGTCTGGCGCAGCTGCTGCGGCGCGCCCATGCCGAGCTGCCGGATCTCCTGGAAGGTGACCGGCTGCTGGGGCTCCGCGGTCAGGGTCAGGGTTCCGGCCTGCTCGACGAACGTCGCGATCGGCTCGCCCAGCTCGGCCAGCTGCATCTGCTGGGCGGTCTGGCGGATCATCTCAGCCTGGTTGCGGCGCACCGTCTCGGGCGACTGGCCGGTCTGCTGCGCGCGCATCTCGACGAGCCGGCTGGCAACGCCGCGATTTTCCAGGCGCAGCCGCAGTCGATCGAGCGCGGCCTGCCCCTGCACCGCCTGCGGATCCCGCTGCAGCTGGTCCGCCAACTCACCGACCGCCGGGATGCCGACCACGCGCCCGCTCAGGCTCAGCCGCGCCACCTCGCTCAGATCCATCTCCAGCGTCTCGATCGCGAAACGGCCCGCTTCCGGATGGTAGGACAGGCTGAGCCCGCCATCGCCGCGCAGCTCCTGGTAGCCGAGCGCGGCCAGGAACGGATAGCCGGCGCGCGGATGCGTGGCGTCGGCGTAGCCGCCGGTATAGGACAGGTCGAAGGTGATCGCGCCGTCTCGCGGCGCCTCCAGCGAGAGCTGCAGGGCCTCCAGCGCGGCGATCCGGCGGCCCTGCTCGATCACCGCCATGCCGTCCAGCTCGACGGCGCCGATGCCGTCGCCGCGCAGGGCGGCCACGATCTGCGCGGGGTCGGGATCGTCGGTCTGAGCGTTCAGGCGCCGCAGGTCGTCGACGTCGGCGTCCCGCACCCGCAAGCGGTCGACCAGCACGCGCCGCACCGGGGCCGTCTCCCCGCCGCCGTCGGCGCGCTGGGCGATCGCGAGCGCCTGGATCTCCAGGTGCCGCAGCCGGCCCTCGCCCAGGTCGCGCAGCCTGACCCGCTCGGCGCTGGAGGTGCCGCTCGCGTCCTCGGCGTCGAGGCCGCTCAGCTGCGCCTGGCCGAGCGAACCGATCCGATAATCGTCGGTGAGCGCGACCTCGCGTCCCTGCCCGCTCGCCACCGAGAGCGTGCTGCCGCGGCTTTCCACCACCGCGCCCTCGAACGCGAACCGGCCGACGGTTTCCAGCAGATCGCCGTCGAACGCGACCTGCTCCAGGCTCAGGCGCCGGGCGCGCACGCTCACCGGCTCGGGCGTCCGGTCGGTCTTGAAGCGCACGGCGTGCAGCACCGCGCCGTCGCGCCCGTCGGCCTCGATCCGGCCGTAGGACAGCTCGGTGCCTTGCGGCAGGTCGGCCCGCCAGGCGTCGAGCGCCTGCTTAAGCTGCCGGTCGGCGTAGGCGTCCAGCCCCAGCCCGCCGACCGCCACGGCCAGCACCAGCCCGCCCGCGACGGCGATCGCCTTGCGCATCATGAATCCGCTCCCTGTCGGTTCGAAACCTCTGGCACCAGGGTCACCGATCACGCCCCCGCTGACCAGCGCGCAACGATAACGATTGCAGGGCGCGGCCAGCGAGCGGACACGAAAAAGCCCGCCCAGCCTCTGACTTAGCGGGGTTTTTACCAGCCGTACCTGTCGGTAGCGGGGGAGGGACTTGAACCCCCGACACCGGGATTATGATTCCCGTGCTCTAACCAGCTGAGCTACCCCGCCCCAGAGTGCGTCGCCGCGTGGGGCTGATTCGCCGTTGCAGGGGATCCGCCCCGCTTCGGCGCGCATGCGCGTATAGGGCGGCGGGCTTTGCCCTGTCAAGCATCGGGCGATGCCCGCCTCGACGCGAGTCAGTTAGCCAGACGCCCCAAAGCGGGGGTGGTGTGAGGGCGCTGGCGATGCAGGTTTTCAACCGCCGGAGGCCGCGGGTGAAGAAGGATAGCCGGGAGCGCAGGCAGCGGGCCGGCCGGCGATCCGGGGCCTTGGCCTCGGCGGCGAGCGGGTTGGTTTCACGGTCCCACATGCCAGTTGAGACGGCCCAGTAGATTGCGATCGCCAGCCCCAGGAGCAGCCGCTCGATCCGGTCGGCCTTGCGCAACTGGCTGTCTTCCAGGGCGAACCCGCGCCCCTTCAGGTCCGAAAACATCGCCTCGATGCCCCAGCGCATCCCGTAGTCCAGGGCGCGCGGGGTGCTCGGCTTTTCCGACAACGCGATGATCCACGGCTCGGGGTGACCGGGCTCGTGCAGGATCGCGACGTGGCTGGGGACCTGCCGGGCGCTCAGGCGCACGTCCGGCAGCATCCAGCTGCCGTCCTCGAAACAGGCGCCCAGCGTGGTTTCGCCGCCATTGCGATCGTACACCAGCAGGCTCGCCTTCAGACGCAACCGCCAGGACCAGCCGCGCTCGGCGCACCAGGCGATGAGATCGGGGCTGCCGTAGAACCGGTCGCCCATCAGCACGGGCCGGACGCCCCGCGGCAGCCACCCGGCGACCTGCTCCAGCAGCTGGCGTTGGTCGGCGAACCCGATCGCGCCGCTGGTCTCGCGAACCAGCCAGGCCAGCGGCAGCGCCCGGCCGCCGACCGCGACCGCCACCATCAGGACCTCATGGCGATGCAGGCGCGTCGCCTGGCTCTGATCGATCACGAGAACCGGTTGTTGCCCCTTGGCGCTCAGGGTCGCCAGGACCTCCCGCGCATACGGCGCCATCACCTCGCCCGGCTGGATATGCCGGTTGGCCAGGATCCGCTTGAGCTTCTGGAACCGGCTGGCCCGGTTGCTGGTCGCCATCGGCAACGCCGCGCCCAGGGCCATCAAGTTGACGTCGCGTTCGCACAGCAGGACCGCGGCGAGCAGGGCGAGATTGCGCCGTTGCGTCACTCGCTGCTGCGGCAAACGCGCCGCAAGATCCGCCTCGATCGCCGCCGCTACCGTCTCCAACCCGCCCATCGCAACCCCCTGAATGAAACACCAGAAGGCTAAGAATCACGTTCTGTTCGTACACACAAGAGAAACTGACCCATGTTGAGGATGCCCGCCGTCATCCGACGAGGTGGGCATGGCGCAGCGGGCGGCCAATCCTCGGGCGACCGCCCACACCGGCCCGGCGTCAAGCCGGGGCGGCGGCGCGGTCCGGGGCGACGTCGGCGGGCGCGTTCGCGGCCGTCAGGTCCGTCGAATCGATCCAGCCGCCGCCCAGCACCCGGGTGCCGTCGTAGCAGACCGCCGCCTGGCCCGGCGACACGCCGTACTGCGGCGTCTCCAGCCGCAGGGTCAGGCCGCCCTCGCCCACCTGCGCCACGGTCGCGGGCTCCGCCGGCATCGCCGAGCGCAGCTTGACGCCGACGGATTGGCCGACCGCCGGGGCGTCGTCGTCCAGCCAGTTGAGCTCGCGCACCTGCACCAGATCGCGGGCGAGCGCGCGCTTCGGCCCGGCGACGATCCGGTTGGTCTCGGGGTGGATGGCGAGGACGTACATCGCCTCGCCCATGTTGCCGAGCTTGAGGCCGCGGCGCTGGCCGACGGTGAAGTTGATGATGCCGTCGTGCCGGCCGATCACGTTGCCGCGACCGGTCGACGATCTCGCCCGGATCGCAGGCGCCCGGGCGCAGCTTCTCGACCACGCTGGCGTAGTCGCCGTTGGGGACGAAGCAGATGTCCTGGCTGTCCGGCTTGTCCGCGATCTCCAGGCCCAGTTCCTCGGCCAGGCGCCGGGTCTCGTCCTTCGGCTGGCCGCCCAGCGGGAAGCGCAGGAAGTCCAGCTGCGCTTGCGTGGTGGCGAACAGGAAGTAGCTCTGGTCGCGGCTGGCATCGACGGCGCTGTGCAGCTCCGCGCGGGTCTCGCCCATCACCCGGCGGACGTAATGGCCGGTCGCGAGCGCGTCGGCGTCCAGCTCCTGCGCGGTGCCCAGCAGGTCGCGGAACTTGACCGTCTGGTTGCAGCGCACGCAGGGGATCGGCGTCTCGCCGTTCAGGTAGCTGTCGGCGAACTCGTCGATCACGCTTTCGCGGAAGCGGTCCTCGTAGCCCAGCGTGTAGTGCGGCACGCCCAGCTTATCCGCGACCCGCTTGGCGTCGTAGATGTCCTGGCCGGCGCAGCAGGCGCCCTTCTTGCCGACGGCCGCGCCGTGGTCGTAGAGCTGCAGGGTCACGCCCACGACCTCGTAGCCCGCGCGCGCCAGCAGCGCGGCGGTGACGGAGCTGTCGACCCCGCCGCTCATCGCCACGACCACGCGCGTCCGGCTGGCCGGCTTGTCGAAGCCGAGATCGGTCATGTCGCGTTCGCTCGTTTGGTCTGAAGGCCTATTCTGGCGGGCGATATAACACCGTAAGGCGCGTTCGGCCACGTCCGCGCGGTGTCACCATGTTTTTGCCGAGACAGCCGTCGGACGTGCTTCGACACGGCGCCTTCGGCGCCTGCTCAGCATGATGGGATGGACCTTCCCGTTCTCCATTTCGGCCTCACAATGGGCCAGACCTGTTGTTTGGTGCGACAGGACAACATCGGAAGGAACGGAAAGATCCATGAACCAGGTTACGTTGATCGGCATCGATTTGGCAAAGAACGTTTTCCAGCTGGCGTTCGTGGACGCCGCCGGTGAGGTCGTGGCGGAGCGGCGGGTCCGGCGCGCCGGGCTCGAGGCGGCGGTGGCGGCGTGCCCGGGCGCGGTGATCGGGATGGAAGCGTGTGGCGGGGCGCATCACTGGGCGCGCACGTTCGCCGCCGCCGGCCACCCGATCCGACTGATGGCACCCAACCGGGTCAAGGCCTACCAGGACCCCGGGCGCAAGGACGACCGGCGCGACGCCCGGGCGATCGCCGAGGCGGCCAGCCGGCCGCACGTCCCTGGCCTGCGGGTCAAGGCGCCCGGCGAGCAGGACGCCCAGAGCCGCCAACGCATCCACCGCAAGCGGGTCCAGCTGCGCACCGGCAAGATCAACGTGCTGCGCGGGCTGCTGATGGAGTACGGTATCGCGCTGCCGCAGGGCGATGCCGGCCTGAAGCGTTACGCCGAGCTCACGGACACGCCGGCCTGGCGGGCGATCTCCACCGACATGCGCGCGGAGTTCGACGAGTTGTACGCCGAGATCGGCCGCGACGGCGAGGCGATCGCCGCCAGCAAGGCGCGCCTGGTCAAGGCCTCCCAGGACGATTCCCGCGTGCAGCGGCTGCGCACGATCCCGGGCGTCGGCCCGATGATCGCCGCGGCGACGGTGGGGGCGATCGGCGACGGGTCCGACTACGCCGACGGGCGCAAGTTCGCCACCAGCCTGGGCCTGACGCCGCGGCTCAACAGCTCGGGCGAACGCGTGCGCCTGGGCCGGATCTCGCTGATCGGCGACGGCCAGTTGCGCGCGCTCTACGTCAACGGCGCCCAGGCGCTCTTGATGCAGGCCAAGCGCGACCGGCCCACCGCCGACGGGCTGATCCTGTGGGCGCGGCGCCTGCTCAAGCGCAAGCGCTGGAACGAGGTGGTGGTGGCGCTCGCCAACAAGCTCGCCCGGGTCGCCTGGGCGGTGCTGCGCTCGGGCGACACCTACCGGCCGCGCGCGGCCTGAGCCGCCGCCCGCCCACCCCCAGGCCTAACCCGGCAGAGGCTCACCCGACAGAGGCCCACCCGACACGGGAGACGCACACCCGAGCAGCAAGGGATTTGGATGGCGCCGCAAGGCATCCGCCTGAACCGTCTAAACGCCGAAGCTTCATTGGCCGCTCATGGCCGTCAGCATGATCTGGCGAACACGGTCCAAGCGAACTCCATCCTGGCCAGAGGACACCAAACTCCTCGCCCACAGGCCGTATAGATGTATGCCCCTAAAAGGGCCATCAAACCCCTTGCACGAACGGGAAGGTCCATAGATGAAGTCTTTGTTTTCCAATAAAATTATTAGCTTCATCCTGAGCAGGCCGCACTTGCGGCCACGCTCGAAGGACGCCTGTAGGCTATCGACGTGCCCTGTATACGCCCTAAAGCCGGTTCAGCACGGCGGCCAGGCGGTCGAGCGGCGCCGGGTCGATGTGCAAGGCCATCGGTGCTGTGAAGTGGCCCCGCCTTGGGGTGAACAGGTTCTGCTCCGGCACGCCCCAGCGGCGCGCGAGCGCGCGGGCGCCGTCGAACGGCATCACGCTATCCTGGCGGCCCAGGTGCATGACGATCCGCGAAGCCGGCATCGCGGGGGCGCCGTGCGGCTCCAGCAGCGGGCGGTAGCGTTCCAGCGCGCCATGCTCCCAGCCCGCCGCGCGGACCGCCTTAAGCGCGCCCAGCCCCTTCGCCATCGCGCCCTCGAAGCCGACCTGCAGCATGTCGCCGCTGGTCATGCACAGGAACAGCGCGTCCGGCTGCATCGCCGCCGGCCAGTCGCGCGCGGCCGCGGCGGCGACCTGGGAATTGAGCGCGCCCAGCGACAGCCCGCCGATCGCGACCGGGCCGTTCGAGGTCGCGCGTGCCCAGGCGACCAGCTGCGCGGTCTCCGCCACCCACGCCTGGACCAGATCGAGCCAGCCGAGCGGGGCGTGCGCCAGCGCCGGCTCGCCGCCCCAGAAGCCGGCGGCCATCCGGGAGCCGTGCCACGGCCCTTCCGGCCGGACGACCCGGATGCCGTGGCGGCGCGCCAGCTCCAGCACGGGATCGCGCTGGGCGACCAGCATCTCCGGCTCCATGCCGATGCCGTGCAGGTGGATGAAGGTGGGCGCGTCCGGCCGGTTCTCCGGCTCGACGACGCGCGCGCGCACCCGGTCGTCGCCTGGGAAGTCGCGCGTGCCCGCCATCGGCGCCGGCCAGTCGATCCAGCTGACCAAGCCGTCCGGCCCGGCGACGGCGTGGGTGCGCCGGGCCTGCGGCGCCTCGGGCGCGGGGAACGCCGGCACACGGCCGTCGGCGCGGGCGCCGTGGGCGGCCTCCACTCCCCCTGCGTCGGGGATGTCGAACGCCGCCGCCGGCAGCCGGCCGCGGCGGTGGATCGGGACGACCCAGGCGCGCTGCGCCATCAGCCGCTGGGCGGCGCGCTCGCGGTAGCGTTCGCTCGCCACCAGGTGCGCGTCCGCCGGCCGGCGGGCGGCGTGGAAGTCGGCGTGCCAGGCGGCCGTCGCCTCCTTATAGGCGCGCTCGGCCGGCGGCAGGGCCGCGGCCAGCTTGGTCAGCAGCGGCTCCTTCGGCGCCCGCACGCCGCAGCGCCGCAGTTCCGCG
Organism: Rhodovibrio sp.; assembly: GCA_034521655.1. GTDB lineage: Bacteria > Pseudomonadota > Alphaproteobacteria > Kiloniellales > Rhodovibrionaceae > Rhodovibrio. The sequence continues at coordinate 56,405 of JAXHMD010000040.1, read as the reverse complement.
CGCAGGGCGTCCACGTCGCCGTCCGCCCACCGCGCCGCCGCCCAGCCGCGCGACAGCGGGAAATAGGTGCGCGTGACCCATTTCAGCAGCACCCGGTCGAACCACGGGCGCAGCGTGTAGGGCGCGAGCGCCCCGTCGAGCCAGACCTTGCGCTTAGGGTTCGGGCAGACGGGCGCGCGCCGTGCCGCCCGGCTTGCGGGCGGTGTCAGCGGCGGCGGGCGTGTTATAGTCGGGCATTCGCACTGGGCTTTCGGCGACCGCGCGGCGGACGGGAACTTGTGTTTAAGGACATAGCGACGCCCGGGGCCGCGCGCCAGCGTCCAGAATCCGGTCCTAGAGCGACATGCTCGAAGGCCGAACCGGCCTTCGGGCTGAATGTCGCTCTAACTTCTTGAAGAGAGGGCAAGATTCAGCTGGAAGGTGATTCCACCTTGCAGCATCTTGCCCTAGCCCTGCTGGTACAAGCCCATCTCCCAGAAGCCGATTTCCAGCCGGGTCGCCTGGTCGAAGATCCGGCACAAGGCGGGCCAGCGCGGGCTTTCGCTCACGTCACCGCCGATCCGGGCTGCGGCCACCCGGTCCAGCTGGGCCGCGGCGGCGCGGCCGACCTCCTGGAACTCCTCCCCGGAATAGAGGTCGAGCCACTCCCGGTAGGGATTGCCGTCCCACACCGTATCAGGGTCCTGGGCCAGCCGCGCCCCGATCTCGCCGTAGCCGATCACGCACGGCGCGAGCGCGGCCAAGAGGTCGAGCAGGTCGCCGGCGACCCCCGTCTCCAGCACGAAGCGGGTGTAGGCCATGTTGGCGCGGGCTTCCGGCGTTTCGGCCATCTCATGTTCGGAGATGCCCCAGCCGGCGCAGGTTTCCACGTGCAGGCGCATCTCCTGGTTGATCAGCGCGCTCATGGTCTCCGCCGCGCCGCGCATCTCCGCCAGATCGTCCGCCTTGTAGGCGACCAGGGCCCAGGCGCGCGCGAAGTGGCGCAGGAACAGGTAGTCCTGGATCAGGAAATGCTTGTAGCTGGCCGGCTCGAGCGTGCCGGCGGCGAGCTGCCGGACGAACGCGTGGTTGACGTAGGCGTCCCAGTCTTGCGCGCACGCGCCCCGCAGCGCGGCCGCCAGGCTGCCGGGCTCAATCGGTCCCGGGGCGTTCGCGTGTGGATCCCTCATGCCGCAACTCCCGTGCCGGCCGGAACGTTCAGTCCATCCAGTTGGTGACCTGCTCGGGCAGCTGGACCACCAGACCGTCGAGCTCCTCGCGCATCACGATCTGGCAGCCCAGGCGCGAGGTCTTGGTCAGGCCGAAGGCGAGGTCGAGCATGTCTTCCTCGTCCTCCGTCGGCTCCTCCAGCTTTTTGAACCACTTCTTGTCGACGATGACGTGACAGGTCGAGCAGGCGAGCGCGCCCTCGCACGCGCCTTCCATGTCGATGCCGTTGCGGTGCGCGATCTCCAGCACCGACAGGCCCACGGGCGCGTCGACCTGCTTGTGGTTCCCGTCCTTCTCGATGAAGGTCATCTTCGGCATGGCGGTATCGGACCTCGTCGCTCGTCGTCGTGTTTTCGCAGTTCGATCAGGGGCCGGGGCGCGGACCGCGGCGTGATGGGCGCGTCGCGCCAACGCGCTGTCTAGCCGACCGAACCGCCCGTCTGCCAGAGGCGATTTCGCATCCGCGGCATCGGCGTGTCTAATGGCTGGGAGAGGCCGGCGCGGCTTCGAGGGGGCTAGCCGGCGGCGGCACCGGCCAGCTGTCCCGCCCCGTCGGCGCGCAGCCGGGCGGCGGTGCGGCCGATCGCCTCGCGCGCGCGGTCGATCTCGCTATCCGTGGTCATCCGCCCCAGGCCGAGCCGGATCGAGGCGGCCGCGTCGCGCTCGCTCAAGCCGAGGGCGCTTAGCACGTAGGACGGTTCGACCGACGTGCTGGAGCAGGCGGAGGCGGTGGAATAGGCCACGCCCGGGGTGGCGGCGATCAGCGTCTCCGCGTCCAGCCCCGGCACGGTGACGTTCAGGTTGCCGGGCAGCCGCGCGTCCCAGCTGCCGTTGACGTAGGCGTCCGGCAGGTGGCCACGCAACCCGTCCCACAGGCGCTGGCGCAGCGCGGTCAGCCGCTCGGCCTCCGCCGTCATCTCGGCGCCGGCGATCCGGCACGCCGCGCCCAGGCCGACCACCAGCGGGGCGGGCACGGTGCCGGAGCGCAGCGTGCGCTCCTGCCCGCCGCCGTCCATCAGCGGCACGATCCGCGCGCGCGGCCGCCTGCGGACGTAGAGCGCGCCCACGCCCTTGGGCCCGTAGAGCTTGTGCGCGGACAGGCTGAGCAGGTCGACGTTGGCATCGTTGACGTCGAGCGGCACCTTGCCCACGGCCTGCGCCGCGTCGGTGTGGAACAGCACGCGCTGCTCGCGGCACAGCCGGCCGATCTCTTGAAGCGGCTGCAGCACGCCGATCTCGTTGTTCGCCGCCATTACGGAGACCACGGCCGTGTCCGCCCGGATCGCCGCGGCGAGGCGGTCCAGGTCGACCCGGCCGTCCGCCTCGACCGGCAGGATCTCGACCTCGAAGCCGTCCGTCTCCAGCGCCTTCGCGCTCTCCAGGACGCATTTGTGCTCGGTCGCGAGCGTGACCACGTGGCGCTTGCCCATGCCCCCGTGAAAGCGCGCCGCGCCCTTGATCGCGGTGTTGTTGCTCTCGGTCGCGCCGGAGGTGAACACGATCTCCCGCGGCTCCGCGCCGATCAGCGACGCCACCTCGCCGCGCGCCGCCTCGACCGCCTGCTCGGCCTCCTGGCCGTAGCTGTGATGCACGCTGTGCGGGTTGCCGAAGGCTTGGGTGAAGTACGGCCACATCGCCTCCGCCACGCGCGGATCGACCGGCGTGGTCGCCTGATAGTCCAGGTAGATCGGGCGCTCACTCATCTCGCGCTCCAACGGCCGCTCCCAGGATCAAAACCCTTATCCGAAAGCTAAGACCTGGGACGCAAATTCCAACCGTGCGCAGGTGGCAGGGATTTGGAGGACGTAGATGTCATCCCGACTGAGGCCGTACGCCAAGCGTCAGCTGTTCCCGCGACACCCGCCGACCCGCCTTGGAATGGCACCGGCAAGAGACGACCCGAAGCGGCCCTTCTCCCGCCAGCGTCACCACTGCCCCGTCAGCACCGCGCTGGCTTAGCTTTTCTTCTGGCATAGATCGTGAGGTGTTCGTCTACCGCAGCTGCATGCTCACCTCTCAGCTAACGTTGCGTGGCGGCCGCAGCCCGGTCGTCGGCACCCGATCCCGACGGCCGGGCTTCCTTGTGTCGCATGGGCGATCGCAAGTGCAATGGTACATTCATTCGGCGTCGGCGCGACGGCCTGTCTCCGACAGACCTGTCCGCGCCGGCCTGCCCCGGCGCGCTGGGATATGGAACCGCGTGCCGGGGCTTCCTCATACGCGCGATGGGTTGAGCGGACGCAAGCCTGAGATACAGTGGCCAGCATGCCGCACATGTCGATCAGTCTGGTGTTACGATGTCGATCGGCGCTGCAACGTCCTGAAAGCTAGGGGAGTATGGGGTCAGTTCCTGGGGTCGATTAACAGCTTAGCAGTCACGGGCGCCTGACCGGCAAGCGGGCGTGTTCCCAAAAAGCGACGCATGAAACGACGAGGGAATCGAATGCGGGTTGCGACCATCGGCACGGCCGGACACGGCGACGACACCCTCGGTCTGACCGCCGAAGTTTGGCGTGCCATGCAGGCGGATGCGCAAAACATGCCGCCAAAGAAAAAGAATGGGAGAACCGGTCCGAAACCCCGGTTTGCCGCTGCCGTGTGCTGGCGTCGTCCCGCTCCGATCTTCTCACTTACGAACGCGCCTATCCGAGGGCAGCTTTCCCAAAACGTCGAACGGAGGGGCTCGTTTTTTCGCGCTGATAGCCTGATACTTGTGTGTAAGGGCACGTTAAATCCGTGCCCATCAGCGCTGCCCGAAAGGGCGCGCGGGAGCCCCCGGCGCGATGTATCCCCGCCCCGCAGCCGGGGGTTTCTCCCGACATTCTGTCGGTGACTGCAACCTTGATAACTTGAACCCGAGTTCTTCCCCGGCGCATGAGAGATGGCCGCGAGCATCCCTGGCCCTCGCACGCCGTCATCAAAGGCGGGTCGAGTATTCCCACGAACGTTCGTTTGGATGCTCTCCTCGGCGACCGAGCCGGAGGTGACTGAAATGAGCAAAAAGGAGCAGGCGATGCGTGACTTCGAGGCCGCCTGGTCACGATGGCATCGGGCGCAGGCCGAGCTCAATCCGCATTTCGTCGCTGGCGAAACTCCTCCTGAAGAAAAGCTTGATGAACTGGAACAAGCTGTCGAGCAGCTTGAAGAAGCCAAGGAGCGCCTAGACGATGCAATTCGATAGGCCGGCTCGTTTGAAGCGCGCTCACGTCATGAAGCGTGTTCAGTTCGGTAGGGCCGGGCATCAGCCGAACCCAGCACTAGGTTAAACTCAGAACATGCAATCTAAGGTGGGCAGGGTTCGCGTATCCCGGCGCGGTCGTTTATCAAGCTTCTGCTCAACGATTCGCCGACGCCGCTTCACCTATAATATAATGGACCGATCAGATGCGTGTACGTATACGGTATAAGTATGACCCGGCCACGGAGCAGAACTGGCGCGAATATCATGTAATAACTGATGGCGGACAGCATGTGGACGGTCCGTTTTCATCCGAAGAGGACGCGCGTCAGTGGATAAAGGATACCTACGGGCCCGACGAGCTTCCGTCGCTTTGAGCGAGGCACGGCTTGTTCGCCAGTAGGGCCGGACAACGCCACATCAAAGCGTCATCATGACGGGACCCCGTCGACGCCTTGGATGAGCGAGGCGACAGGTCGACCTCGAAGCCTGCGGGATTCGAGGCTGGGATCGACTGGCCATGACCCGGAACTGTCGGCTTCGCCGATTTCGGATTGAAATTTTACCCGAACCGGCTAAGGTCGCGACCGTCAGTTTGTGACGGACGGTGCACCCATCGCCGCGGAATTGGCGGATCCGATTCGACGGCTCCGCCCGTGTCAACGGCCGCTGCTTCGCCCGCTCATCATTAAGATCTAGAGCGAAATCGCTGGAGGCCGGTTCGGCCTCCGGCGTGAATTTCGCTCTAACTTCTTGAAGAGAGGGCAAGATTCACGTGGAAGGTGATTCAACCTTCCACGATCTTGCCCTAGGAACCATGAGACGTCTGGCCGGCACGGTCGAGACAGGATCGGGATTTGCATGCTTAACTTTCACGCCTACCGCGATCAGTGGTCCGGCAATATACGCGGTGACCTCCTTGCGGGCATCGTCGTCGCGCTGGCGCTGATCCCCGAGGCTATCGCGTTTTCCATCATCGCGGGTGTCGACCCGAAAGTCGGGCTGTACGGCGCCTTCTCCATCGCCGTGGTGACGGCCATTGCCGGCGGCCGGCCCGGTATGATTTCCGCCACGACCGCGGCAACGGCCGTCTTGATGATCACGCTGGTCAAGGACCATGGGCTGGAATATCTGCTGGCCGCGACCGTGCTGGCTGGCATCCTGCAAATCGCCGCCGGTGCGGCGCGGCTTGGGCGACTGATGCGTTTCGTCTCGCGCTCGGTCATGACCGGCTTCGTGAACGCGCTGGCCATCCTGATCTTCATGGCGCAGCTGCCCGAACTCGACCCGGCGTGCCCTGGCTGACCTACCCGCTGGTGCTGGGCGGCCTTGCGATCATCTATCTGTTCCCGCTCATCACCAAGGCGGTGCCAGCCCCGCTGGTCACCATCGTGGTGCTGACGGCGCTCGTGCTGGTGTTCGGCTGGGACGTGCGCACGGTGGGCGACATGGGCGCGCTTCCGGACACGCTGCCGATGTTCTTGCTGCCGGACATTCCGCTGACGCTGGAAACGCTGACGATCATTCTGCCCTACGCGGCCGCGGTGGCCGTGGTCGGGCTGCTCGAAAGCCTGATGACGCAGAACATCGTCGACGAACTGACCGACACGCCGTCCAAGCGTAACCAGGAATGCATCGGCCAGGGCCTCGCCAACACGGCGACCGGCTTCATCGGCGGCATGGCGGGCTGCGCCATGATCGGTCAGTCGATCATCAACGTCAAATCCGGCGGACGCGGGCGCCTCTCGTGCTTCGCCGCCGGGGTCTACCTGCTGTTCATGGTGGTCGTGCTGGGCGATCTGGTCAGCGCGGATCCCGATGGCCGCGCTGGTGGCGATCATGATCATGGTCGCGATCGGCACCTTCTCCTGGTCGTCGATCAAGCAGCTGCGCACCCATCCGCGGTCGTCCTCGGTCGTGATGCTCGCGACCGTGGTCACGGTGGTCGTGACCCACAACCTCGCCATCGGGGTGCTCGTGGGCGTGCTGCTGTCGGGCATCTTCTTCGCGGGCAAGATCGCGCAGCTCTTCCGGGTGACCAGCACACTCTCCGAGGACGGCCGCACCCGCACCTACGCGGTCGAGGGACAACTGTTCTACGGCTCGGTCGAGGACTTCATGAACGCCTTCGACTTCAAGGAGGCCGTCGAGCGCGTGGTGATCGACGTAAGCCACGCGCACATCTGGGATGTCTCGTCCGTCGCCGCGCTCGACATGGCCGTCGTCAAGTTCCGGCGCGATGGTGCGGAGGTTGAGATCATCGGCATGAACGAAGCCTCCGAAACGATCGTCGACCGTCTGGCGATTCATGATAAGCCGGACGCGATGGAAAGACTGATGGGCCACTGAGGAAGCAGGCGTCATGACACAAAAGCTAATCGCCCTGGTGGACGGCTCCACCTATTCCAAGAGCGTTTGCGACGCCGCTGCCTGGATCGCCCGTCGCGGCGATCTCAGCGTGGAGTTGATGCACGTCCTGGGCCGGCGCGAGTCCGACAGGGGCTCTGATCTGTCGGGCTCGATCGCGCTCGGCGCCCGGAGTTCGCTGCTGCGCGATCTGACCGAACTCGACGAGCAGCGTGCCAAGCTCGCGGCCCAGCATGGCCGCGCGATCCTGGAAGACGCCTTGGCGCTGCTCGAGAGCACAGGCGTCCAGGCCACGACACAACTGCGGCACGGCGATGTGGTCGAGGCGATTACCGAGAAGGAAGCCGGCAGCGAAATGGTCGTGGTCGGCAAACGGGGCGAGGCGGCGGCATCCCCGAAGGTTCACCTTGGATCGCATCTTGAGCGCGTGATGCGGTCCGTCAGCAAGCCGCTCTTCGTCGCATCGCAGGAATTCCGCCCGATCGAGCGGGTCCTGGTGGCCTACGACGGCAGCCCGAGCGCGATGCGGGCTGTCGATTACCTGGCGCGCAGCCCGATTTACGCCGGGCTGGAGACGACCGTGGTGACGTTTGGCCAGAAAACGGAGGCCGCCAACAAACTGCTCGATAACGCGAAGGCGGTGCTCGCGGGCGCGGGCATCGAAGCCGTGACCGAGATCCGACCGGGACCGCCCGACAAGGCCCTAAGCGAGCTCGTCGCCGAGAACGCGTTCGACCACTTGGTTATGGGGTCGTCTGGACATACCCGCTTCCGGGCCTTCTTTGTCGGATCGACGACATTGGAAATGCTGAGGGTGTGCCCCGTCCCGATCCTTCTGGTGAAATGAACATTCGGCCTGGGGTGGCTTGGCGGCCGATCGCCCATCTAGAGCAAAATCGGGCAAGGTGAAATCACCTTGCTCGTGAATTTTGCTCTACCTTCAGATAGATAGAGCGCGATTCACGCTGAAGGTGATCTCACCTTCAGCGATCGCGCTCTAGGCACCCCGGACCCGGTGTGGTCCTGATCGGATGTCATAGCAGCGGATCTACATCGCCGAGAGAAACACCCAAGCCCCGCGCCGTCCGCACGAGTGAACTATCTCCTTCGACGGCCTGGAACTGGTCGATCGCCGCCTGCAGCGGCACGTCGACGACCTGCCGGTTCTGCCAGGCGACCATGCGGTCGTCCTTCCCCTGCGCCGCCAGATCGACGGCGTGCACGCCGAAAACAGAAGCGAGCGCGGTGTCTCGGCACGGTCACGTCGGGCAACGTTTTCCAGCTCAAAAGCCGCCGCGCTTCAGCTTTTCCATCGTCTCGAAGATAACCGTCTGCGGCCATCCTTTCCGGCTGAGCAGCTGGTCAACTGTCTCTGCCGGCTCCCCGCCGTGCTGGCTTCGCAGGTGCTGCATCGCCTGAACGAGCTGGCTTTCCGTGAAGCTGCCGCAAGCAGGGTGGTAGCCGATGCCATTGATGTTGTCGTACCAGAAGTCGTCGGTCATGCGTTCCTTTCTCTCGGTCCAGCGACAGTTCCATCAGGTCCGGAACTGCTCCCGCAGGACGCGTTCTTCAAGGTTCTGGTGAGGATCGATCAGAAGGTCCGCCCCCAATTCTGGGGCCAGTACGACCTCGACCCGCGTGGCTCCGGTTATCTCGGCGGTGTCGGCTGATACGGAAACCGGATGCATCTGGGCTGCAAGCACGTCCACCCGGACGGAAGCGGCCGCTGGTAGCAAGGCGCCACGCCAGCCGCGCGGTCTTGCGGGGCTGATCGGCGTCAACGCCAAGACGCGCGCGCCCAATGGGATAGCGGGACCGCCTGCGGAAAGGTTGTAGGCTGTGCTACCGGCGGCGGTGGCGACGATGAGCCCGTCCGCAACGAGTTCATTCAGTCTGACCAGCCCATCAACGCTCACGCGAAGTCGTGCCGGCCGCCGGCCGGCGCGCAATACAGCGACTTCGTTAAAGGCAAGAACGGATCGGCCGGCTGACCAAGCACCTTCGGAGGCGACATACACGCGTAACGGCTGCAAGCGAACCCGTTCTGCGAGCGAGATCCGCGATGGGAGGTCGCCCTCATGATACGCGTTCGTCAAAAAGCCAACAGACCCCACATGCATCCCGTAGACGGGCGGCAAGCGTCCAAGCCGCCCATGCAGGGTGGCGAGCATGATCCCATCACCACCGAGCGCAACGAGCGCGTCAGCACGATCGGGGCCGGGATCACCGTAAAGGACGCGCAAACGGCCAGCCGCTTCCCGAGCAGCCGGCGTTGCCGCCGACGTAAAGGCTAGGCGCATCGGCACTGGCGAGGTCCATCGTTTGGTATCAGCATGCTTGACCTTCGTCGCGTGCCGATTAGGGTCCATGCATAAGATGCCCCGACCTGTTGGGCTTATGAGCCGATGGACATCCGATCCCGTCTGTTGGCTCCGTGGCTTCGCCCGTGCCACTGCCCGGTCGGGGGACGCCGTCGCGCGCTGCTGGATGCAAACCCGGCGGCGCGCCGACGGCGGTTCGCTGGGCGATTTCCGAGTGACCGAACGCGCGTCTGCATCAATCCGATGTCTGAGGTTTCTTGAGCACGGCTTTGATGTTGTCATCGACAGCGAGGTTCCAGGCGTTCAACACGTTCACGGTGAACCCGGAATCCTCGGCCATACCTTTGAGTTGTGCCACCGTGAAGTAATTCAGATGGTCTGGTAGCCGGATCCCGCACCATCGCGGGCCAAGCACCCGCGCGTTGATGGATCCGAAGTTCGGGACCCGGACGTAAACGACCCCGCCGGATTTGAGCTTGCGGTACGCGCGATCCAGCACGGCCCGGGGCTGGTCCTCGTGTTCGAGATACGACCGCATGACCATGCCGTCGAACGACTCATCGCCGAACCGATCCAGCCCTTCGACACCGCCCGCATTTACCGCGTAACCGCCGCGCTCCACCATCCGGGCGTGTGCTTGCACCCATTCGTTCTCCGAGATTTCAATCCCAAACGGGATTACGTGATCGGGTAATCGGTCGCCTTTCCCGCACCCGACATCGAGTACGGCCCCCGCCGGTAGGATCGCACGCAAGCGATCGCATTCGGCTTGCCGGAAGAAAGAGACGCGCCGCCGGACCGCACGGACCAGCGCCCGGCTGCGCGGCATTTTCTTTTGCCGCCTTGCGGCTTCGGCGCTTGCCGTCTTTTCCCAGGCGTAGTCAGCCCGGAGTTCATCGGTATCCGGGGCGATGGGAACGTAGGAAAAACCACACCCGCTACAGCGAACGATTGACCAGGGACTGCTTGAAAGTCGTCGGTATTTAACGTGCCGCTCATAGCCACATCTTGGGCACACACGTCGATGCGTTTTCGGTCTGCGAACCATGACAATGTCTGCTCCTATAAAGTTTGTTCAACTTGACGTGGCAGCTCGTCGTGATTTTCGCAGAACGCAATCCCGTCGATTACCAGCTCGAAATATAAGTCTAAGTCCCAGGGTCTGTTAGACGGCAAGGCTATCAAAACTTGACCAAAGGCCATTCCATTGGCGAAATCGAAAATCGCATACAAATCGGCCGGGGCGAACGGGCGCGGTAACGTTAAGCGCGTCAGATTTCCGCTTGTCGTAGATTTGAGAGCAAGGTCGGCTCTTAATGACATCTTTTGATCCGTTGAAAGTGCTTCTGTCGATACTTGTTCCTATTAACCCGTGCCGTTATTTCGCCGCATGGGCTCGATGGAGCCAGGCTTGTAAGCGGAGCCCCGCGGCGGCAACCGCAAGCGCTGGCGTTTCGCCGTAGGCGTCTTGACTTACCCATCGCGGTCTGTCGCCAAACCTCACGTACACGCTGGCATGCCAACGGTCGCGCACGTTGAAATTGCTGAGTTCCAGACGACTGTTCGCCGGCATTAGTCGTCGCGCATCCTCGAACACCCGGGTGGAATTCGGCACATCCGACGGTGACGGGCGGTATGGCGATAAGGCGGCTTGAATGCTGCGGTCAAACTCTGGCGATCCAGCTCTGGCGTCTTCCAGAGCTGCAGCGAGTTCTTTCAGGTCGGGTTTGGCTTCAGGGTATTCCACGCTTGGTCACCTAGCCCAAGGTCTGGGCACCGTCGCTTCTTCGGCGCCATTGGCCGTTAACGAAGAGGAGCGGGCGAGCCTGGGGTCGGCAACGACACCGGGCCGACCGCGGGCGTCGGCCTGGCGGCGGAGGCGTTCAGGCACCTCCAGCAGCAAGGTGAGTGATCGGAGGTTAACCGCAACGCTGCGCGCTGTGTAGGAAAAACTGGAAACGCTTAAATCGCTCTACACAGCCCGGCTAAGAATGGTTATTTCTAGCCAGCGAGAGAAGTCTCGGGGCTCCCCGCGCTGTCGCGCGGCCGCCAAGACCCCCATTCCGTAGGCTGAGCTTGCTGCCTCGCCGCTCCGCCGCCGGCATGTGTGCCGTGCGCCGCCGCGACACGCGGAACGTCGGACCGGAGAGCAAGGGAGGCAGCTTTGCCGCATTGGCAATCGGGTAAAATACCGCGTGTCGCTTACGACGGCGCGCCGACGCACGTCGAGGACGACGGGTACTACACCGTTCATCCGCCCGTTTCGGGCTCTGAACCCGTTCGGGCAGATAATCGCGGCCCATCCGGGCTTGTGCGTGATCCCTCACGTCCTGGATGTAACGAGCATAACGGCAAACGCCGGTAGCCGGGCTGCGCAGCACCGTCAGTTTTGTGGATGAATTGCCGGATCTGCGGGCGCGTAATTGGCATGTATCCTCTGACGAGGGATTTTAAAAAATGTTTACCGAATTCTTACGATCGGAGGCACTGGCACATGGCAGCGAAAGAAATCGTTTATGACGTCGAGGCCCGCAACCGGCTCCTGCAAGGCCCGGATCAACTTGCCGATGCGGTTTCAGTGACCCTGGGGCCAAGAGGTCGTACCGTTATCCTGGACGAGGCAAACCGGCCATTTGCGACAAAGGATGGCGTGACGCTCGCCAAGGCGATCACGCTACGGAATCGAATGGAAAATGCGGGCGCTCAACTCGTCCGAGACGTCGCCGGTCAGACGAATGACGATGTCGGCGACGGCACCACCTCGGCGATCGTCATGGCCCGAGAGCTGGCACGTCGGGGCACCCAAGCCGTCGCAACCGGCGTGAACGCCACGGAGGTCCGCCGCGGCATGGCGAACGCGTGCGCCTCCGTTGTGAGCGAACTCCAGCGACAGGCCCAACCCGTCGAGGGCACACGCGTCGAGCAGGTCGCGACGATCGCGGCCAACGGCGATACCGAGATCGGCCGATTGCTGGCACAAGCCTTCGAGCGTGTGGGTGACGACGGCGCTGTCTCCGTCGAGGCGGGCGACAGTATCGAGACGGAACTCGACATCCGCCAGGGCATGCAGATTGAGTCGGGATACCTTTCGGCGCACTTTGTGACCCACAACGAAAGGTTCGTCTGCGAATACGACCGGCCACGCGTGCTGTTGAGTGCGGAAAAAATTTCGTCGACCCGTGCGCTGCTGCCGTTTCTGGAAGCCACGGCACAAAACGATGAGCCGCTTCTGCATCGTGGCCGATGATGTCGATGGCGACGCGTTGACGACGCTCGCTGTCAACGCCCAGCGCGCCAACCTCAAGGTCTGCGCGATCAAGGCGCCAGGTTACGGCGGGCGCCGCCAAGCCCTTCTGGATGACCTTGCGGCGCTGACAGGGGCCACCGTGATCCGCAACGAGACCGGCGCGACACTCGATGCCGGTGATCCAGGTTTTCTTGGTCAGCTTGAAAGCGCCACGGTTTTCCGCGACCGATCGGTATTGATCGGATCGGACGCCACCGATCGTAAAGAGGCGATCAAGGCTCGTTGCCGCGATCTCCGAGCCGCGATCGCAAACAGCGATAACCGGTCCGAACAGGAGCGGCTTAACGAGCGCTTGGCAGCGCTTGCGGGCGGTGTCGCCGTCATCACGGTGGCTGGTGCTTCCGAAGCCGAGGTTCGTGAGCGTAAAGATCGGGTCGACGATGCCGTTCACGCCGTGCGGGCGGCGCTCGCCAATGCGGTGTCCATATCGGGCACGATCGTCACGACCGAGGCGGCGATCGCCGATCGACAGACTTCTGAACATGAGACAGTGCGAAGTTGAGGCAAGTTCATGCTTGATGCCGTGAAACCCGGCGAGCGGTTCCGACAGCGAGATGCCTCAGATCTCGTCTGGCGTGTGGAGACCGTATTCCAAGACGCGCTTGGACACACGCATGCGCTCATCGCACAGGTCGATGATCCGGTCTCGCAGAAAACCGTTGCCGTAAAGGCACTCACAGACAGTCGCTATTTCCAACGCGATCATGTCAGAACGGAGGGGCCATGACAGGGAGTGAAGACGCCGATATACGCGGCGTTCGGCGCGTTGCTCACGTGCTTATCGACTGCGTCATCGGCGACATCGCGAAGCAGTCGAGTTTCGATGCAGTGGTGAATGCAGCCAACGCCGAACTCCGTATCGGTGGCGGTGTCGCCGGCGCCATCCATATGGCCGCCGGTCCCGAACTGGAAGAAGCATGTCGGCCGCTGGCGCCTATCAGACCTGGACAAGCCGTCATGACGGACGGGTACAGCTTGCCAAACCGGCGCGTTATTCATTGCTTGGGACCGGTTCATGGTGTCGATTCGCCCGCCGATGACCTGTTGCGCCAGTGCTACAGGAACGCCTTGGATCTGGCCGAACGCGATCAGATCCGGTCGATCGCCTTTCCCGCAATTTCCACCGGAGCGTTTGGCTTTCCCATGGCGGTGGCTGCCCCCCTGGCCGTGAACGAAGTCGCTGCCTGCGCCCAAAACTTGCGGCGCGTCGGGCGCATTCGCTTTGTGCTCTTTGATCGGACCGCAATGCTCTATCACGCCAAGGCGCTGGACGCGGTGCCGCGTGAATAGAGGGATATTCTTGCGCAACCGCGTTTTTGATGTGGAATATAAATTTAAACTCTAGGTTGTTCGAGAAAAAGAAACGAAATTGAAAACCGGAGTTAGGGCAAAGCACGATGCAAGCTGGTTGAGCATGTGTCCTGCACTGTGCTCTACAACTTGGAACGAGGACCGAAATCATCTGAAAACTATTTTGACCATCAGCATCCGAGTCTAGAGGTGGAGAACGAATCGGAGTGTATCAATGGCGAAGGAGGGCTCCTACACACGACCTGAGAACGCCGATACGTCGACGGCTTCTTTCCGCCGTTGCCTGAAGTGTGGCAACGTTTTCAAAAGTGACGGACCCAACCATCGGATCTGTAGCATGTGCAAGAATACGGCGGAATGGAAAGACGCTAACGGTCTGGGTGGTCATCTCTAAGCGCGCGCCTTTGCATCGGGCTTTAGACCCAACGCTGTGGACGCCTGGTAGATGCTTCCGGAGGGCCACAGACGACTGCGAAATTTCCGCTGAGACATGTACGCTCCCGGCCCAACCCGGCCGACCGCCTGTCGGACAGGCGCGTCCGCGTGTCCACCAACACCGGACGATCGGCCGCCGTCATTCCTCAAAACTTTCCCGCGGCCGCTGCCTCACCCGTTCACGCCGCGTCTGCCGCCAGCCCGTGCTTGCGCACCAGCCGGGACCAGGCGTCCAGGAACGCGTCGACGTCGCCCGCCGCGCTGTCCCAGCCGAGCGAGACGCGGATCGCGCTCTCGGCGTCGGCGTCGCTGACGCCCATCGCGCGCAGGACGTGGCTGGCGTGGACCTTGCCGGAGGAGCAGGCGGCGCCGGAGGAGACCGCGACGCCGGCGAGGTCGAGCGCCATCACCTGCGTCTCGGCGCGCACGCCCGGCAGGCCGAGGCAGCTGGTGTTGGGCAGCCGCGGGGCCGCGGCGCCGTGCAGCTGCACCTGCGGGCACAGCGCGCGCGCCTGCGCCTCCAGCCGGTCGCGCCAGGCGGCGAGCCTCGCCATGCGGTCCAGGTCGGCGCGCGCGCGTTCGGCGGCGGCGCCGAAGCCGGCGATCGCGGGGACGTTCTCGGTGCCCGCGCGCTGCTTGCGCTCCTGCCCGCCGCCCCTGAGCAGGGGGCTCAGCGGCTGGCCGTCCAGCACCGCGAGCGCGCCCGCGCCCTGCGGCCCGCCCAGCTTGTGCGACGAGCACGGTGATGAGGTCGACGCCGAGCGCGCGCGCGTCGACCGGGATCTTGCCCGGGGCCTGCACGGCGTCGCAGTGCACCCGCGCGCCGTGCCGCCGGGCGATCTCCACCACCCGTTGCGATCGGGTTGATCGCGCCGGTTTCGTTGTTCGCCAGCATCACCGACACCAGCGCCGGCCGGTCGTCCGCGGCGAGCGCGGCGTCGAGCGCATCCAGATCGATCGTGCCGTCGGGGGTCAGCGCCACCGTCTCGGCGTCGGCGCGGGCCTGCAGCACGGCCTCGTGCTCGCCGGCGGAAACCAGGGTCCGCGCCCGGCCGTGGCCGCGGAGCGCGGTGTTGTTGGCTTCCGTCCCGCCGCTCGTGAACACGAGGTCGCCGGGCGCACAGCCGACCAGCGCCGCCACCGCCTCGCGCGCGTCCTCCACCCGGCGGCGCGCGTCGCGGCCGTAGCGGTGCACGGAAGACGCGTTGCCGACCGCGCTAAGCGCGTCGGTCATCGCCTGCACCGCCTCGGAGCGGACCGGCGATGTGGCGTTATGGTCGAGGTAAACCGGCATGGGGCGAAACCGCCGACGCTACCGCTGGGTCGCCAGCGGGCGCTGGGCGTCCTCCGGGCGGGCCAGCTGGTCGGCGGCGATCCGCCCGGCCACGACGTCGCCCAGCGAGACCGAGGCCAGGAACAGGTAAATCTGGTTGCCCAGCGCCTCCCACAGATCGTGGGTCAGGCAGCGCTGCTGGTTGGAGCGGCAGCCGAACGGCTGGCCGGGCGTGCAGCGGGTGGTCTGGATCGGTTCGTCCACCGCCAGCACGATGTCGGCGATCCGCGTCGCCTCGGCGCCGTGCGCCAGCATGTAGCCGCCGCCCGGCCCGCGCACGCTGCGCACGAGGCCAGCCCGGCGCAGCTTGGCGAACAGCTGCTCCAGATAGGACAGCGAGATTTCCTGCCGCTCGGCGATGTCGGCGAGCGCGATCGGCTTGCCGCCGCTCTGCCCGGCCAAGTCGCACATCGCCATGACGGCGTAGCGGCCCTTGGCGCTCAGCTTCATGTCCCTCGATCCCCGTTTTGCGCACGCTGCCGCACCGCGCCCGTCCAACGGTGCCGTGTCCAACGGTGCCGTGTCCAACCGTGCCGTGCGCTTGATAACTCTGGGCCGTTCGTGCGCCTCAGGATAAACCTACACGGCAAAGGGTCTCTAGAGCGAATTCGCCAGCGTTAGCGGCCCCGCCCGTCTGGGCCTATAGTCCGGGCCTAGCACTTGCCGCTGACCTGGTCGTGCTGGTCGTTCGCCTGTTCGCCCTGGTCCTCCACGCCGGAGACCCGCTGCTCCTGCGCTTCCGCCTGGCTTTCCAGCTCGTTGACGCGGGCACGCAGGCCGTGGACCTCCTGCAGCAGCCCGTCGATCGCGCGCGCGACCGGGTCGGGCAGTTCGCCCGTGGGCGTGCCGTAGGCGACGAACTTCTCCTCCGACGCCGGGGCGCCGTGGACCTGCACGGCCTTCGCCGGGATGCCGACCATGGTCTGGCAGGCGCCGACGTCCTTGGCGACCACGGCGTTGGCGCCGATCCGCGCGTTCTCGCCGATCCGCACCGGCCCCAGCACCTGCGCGCCGGAGCCCACGATCACGCCGTCGCACAGGGTCGGGTGGCGCTTCTGCTCGCGCTGGGAATCGCTATCCTCGCTCGGCGACACGCCGCCCAGCGTGACGCCGTGGTACAGGGTGACGTTGTCGCCGATCTCCGAGGTCTCGCCGATCACGACCCCCATGCCGTGGTCGATGAACAGGTTGCGGCCGATCTGGGCGCCCGGATGGATTTCGATCCCGGTGACGACCCGGCCCAGGTGCGAGATAAAGCGCGCCGGCAGGCGGAAGCCGTGGCGCCACAGCCAGTTCGCCACGCGGTAGGCCACCAGAACCTGGAATCCGGGATAGCAGAGCACCACTTCCACGCGGGAGCGCGCGGCCGGGTCGCGCGCCATCATCCCGTCGACTTCATCCCGCAGAGTCTTGAACATGACTTCGACCGTCGTGCTAGTTTCCCCGCCCTTGCGCCGGAGTCCGCGCACGCCGGACACGTGATCAGAACGCGGGCCTGCCGGCACGGCTTGCCGGTATCGACGGGTTTCGCGGGATATAATATGCCCCGACGGGGCGATCAAGCGCGCCACCCGTGCGGCCTTGGCCAGGCGAACGGGCCCGCGCGGGCGTGCGCTTCGACGCGTCGCCTGGACACAGGATTGGGAGCTCGATGCCTGACGTTATCTTTCCCGGCCCCGAGGGCCGCCTGGAGGGTCGCTACCAGCACGGTCGCGGGGAGAAGCCGCCGATCGCCCTGATGATGCATCCGCATCCTCAGCACGGCGGCACGATGAACAACAAGGTGGTCTACAACATCTACCAGACGTTCGCCCGCCAGGGCTTCTCGGTGCTGCGGTTCAATTTCCGCGGCGTCGGGCGCAGCCAGGGCGAGTTCGACCGCGGCGAAGGCGAGCTGTCGGACGCGGCGAGCGCGCTCGACTGGCTGCAGACCTACAACTCCGGCTCCAGCAGCTGCTGGATCGCCGGCTTCTCGTTCGGCGCGTGGATCGGCATGCAGCTGTTGATGCGCCGGCCGGAGATCAACGGCTTCATCTCGGTGGCCCCGCCGGCCAACATGTTCGACTTCACCTTCCTGGCGCCCTGCCCCTCCTCCGGGCTGATCCTGCACGGCGACAAGGATGACGTGGTGCCCGAAGCCTCGGTGCAGAAGCTGGTCAACAAGCTGAGCCAGCAGCGCGACATCACGGTGGACTACCGGATCATCCAGGCCGCGAACCACTTCTTCACCAACAAGCTCGACGAGTTGAACCAGAACATCGCGGACTATCTGCAGACCAACGTCCCCGAACTCGCCGACACCGCCGCGGACCCGGCGGATTAGGATCGGGAAGCCTTAAGCCCCGCCCGGCGCCGGGTAGAGCCGGCCGCCGGGCATCTCCCGCGGCACGCCCGTGGTGGTCGGACCGGACAGCGGCAAGCCCTGCAGCGACCCGGACGGCGAGATAGGCGAACGCCTGCGCCTCCAGGGCGTCGCCGTCCCAGCCGGCGGCTTCCACCGGATCGACGGGCGCGCTGAGGCGCGCCGCCAGCATGCGCATCAGGGTCGGGTTGTGCCGGCCGCCGCCCGTCACCAGCCAGCGCACCGGCGGCTGGGCGAGGTGGCCACGCGCCGCGGCCACGCTCTCCGCGGTGAAGGCGGCCAGGGTCGCCGCCGCGTCGGCGTCCGCGAGCCCGGCCACGGCGCTGCCGGTAAAATCGTCGCGGTCCAGCGACTTGGGCGGCGCCCGGTCGAAGAACGGATGGTCCATCAGGACCGCGAGCGCGTCCTGGTCCACCTGCCCCGCGGCCGACAGCTCGCCGTCGCGGTCGTAACCGCGCCCGGTGCGCTGGGCGACCAAGTCGTCCAGCAGCGCGTTCCCGGGCCCGGTGTCGAACGCCAGGATGTCGTCGAACCGGCGCCCCAGCCAGGTGACGTTGCCGACCCCGCCCAGGTTGAGCACGGCGAGCGGGCGTTCCAGGCCGCTCGCCCGCGCCCGGTGGTAATAGGGGGCGAACGGCGCGCCCTGCCCGCCCGCGGCCACGTCGGCCAGCCGGAAGTCGCCGACCACGTCGATGCCCGTTGTCCGGGCCAGCCGGCTGCAGTCCCCGATCTGCCGGGTGTGCCGTCGGGACGGGTCGTGCGCCACCGTGTGGCCGTGGAAGCCGATCGCCCGCACGGCGTGGACCGGCACGCCGGCCTTCCGAAGCAGCGCATCCACCGCCTCGGCGTGCCGGTCGGTCAGTTCGCGTTCGACCGCGTCCAGATCGCCGCGACCGGCGATCGCGTCGGCCAGACGCTGGCGGAAGCGATCCGGGTAGGCGAGCGAGTCCCACGGCCCCGCCTGGACGAACATCTGCCCGTCGGTCTCCAGGAGCGCGGCGTCGATGCCGTCGCGCGAGGTCCCGCTCATCAAACCGAGCGCGAGGCGGCGGGGGGCGGTATCGGACATGCGCTCTCGGGTCGGTTGTCGGCCGCGCGCCCACGCGGCGGCGCGGCGCGTTGGCAAGGTCGGGCGCCCACGCGGCGGCGCGGCGCGTTGGCAAGGTCCGGCGAGTGTGCTAACTGCGCCCCGCCGCCGCAACCATGCGCTTGAGCCATCCGCAACCGACGACACGACGGACCGCACCGCCATGAGCCAGCCGCCCAAATCCGACTTCCTGAGGATCGCGCAGGATCGCGGCTACCTGTACCAGACGACCGACTGGGACGGCCTGGATCAGGTGATGGCGGCGCAGGCGCCGGTGCCCGCCTACATCGGCTTCGACTGCACCGCGCCCAGCCTGCACGTGGGCTCCCTGGTCTCGATCATGACGCTGCGCTGGCTGCAGAAGTGCGGCCACAAGCCGATCGTGCTGATGGGCGGCGGCACCACCAAGGTGGGCGACCCGTCGGGCAAGGACGAGCAGCGCAAGCTGCTGACGGACGACGCAGATCCAGGACAACATGGCCGGGATCAAGTCGATCTTCCGGCAGTTCCTGACCTTCGGCGACGGGCCGACCGACGCCGTCATGGTCAACAACGACGACTGGCTGCGCGACCTCAACTACATCGCCTTCCTGCGCGACTACGGCCGGCACTTCTCGGTCAACCGGATGCTGACGTTCGACAACGTGCGCCTGCGCCTGGAGCGCGAGCAGCCGCTGACCTTCCTGGAGTTCAACTACATGGTGCTCCAGGCCTACGACTTCCTGGAGCTGTACCGCAAGCACGGCTGCCGGCTGCAGATGGGCGGCTCCGACCAGTGGGGCAACATCGTCAACGGCGTCGAGCTGACCCGCCGGGTCGACGGCGGCGAGCTGTTCGGCATGACCACGCCGCTGCTGACCACCGCCTCCGGCGCCAAGATGGGCAAGACCGCCCAGGGCGCGATCTGGCTGAACGAGGCGGACTGCTCGCACTACGACTACTACCAGTACTGGCGCAACACCGAGGACGCCGACGTCGGCCGCTTCCTGCGCCTGTTCACCGAGCTGGACGACACCCGCATCCGGGAGCTGGAAGCGCTTCCGGGCGCCGAGATCAACGAGGCGAAGAAGGTCCTGGCCTACGAGGCGACCAAGCTGTGCCGCGGCACGGAGGCCGCCGACAGCGCGGCCGAGACCGCCCGGCAGGTGTTCGAGGAGAAGGCGCTCGGCCAGGACCTGCCGACCCTCGAGGTGGCGCGCGACCGCCTGAGCGACGGCGTGCCGCTGTTCGAGCTGTTGCGCGAGGCCGGCATGGCGGCGAGCGGCGGCGAGGCCCGGCGCCTGATCAAGGGCGGCGGCGCGCGCGTCAACGACGAAAAGGTCGCCGACCAGAACCAGACCGTCACGCTCGCCGACGTCAGCGCCGAGGGGGTCGTGAAGGTCTCCGCCGGCAAGAAGCGCCACGCGCTGGTGAAGCCGGTTTAGCGGGTCTGCCGTATAGGGCCGGGCGTTCTTTTCCCTTCGTTCATGCAGTGCATAGCAGCGGGTCCCTCTCCCTCGAGGGAGAGGGAATTCGGGCGGCGCGGCTTCTTCTGACCACCGGGTGGCCCTTGGCGCCCCTAAGCCGCCCGGATGCCGGTCAGGAAGCTGTCGAGTTCCTGGCGCAGGGTGCCGGTCTCGCGCGACAGCTCGGTGCTCGCCGAGGAGACGTCCTGGGCGCTGGCGCCGTTGGTGGCGGCGGCGTCGCGCACCTGGGCGATGGTGCGCGAGACCTCGCTGGCGCCGGTCGCCGCCTGCTCGACGTTGCGGGCGATCTCGGCGGTCGCCGCCTGCTGCTCCTCGACCGCGGAGGCGACGGTCGTGGTGATCTCGGCGATCTCGCCGACCCGGCCGATGATCCGGTTGAGGGCGTCCACGGCCGAGCCGGTGGCGGTCTGCATGGACTGGATCTGGCTGCCGATCTCCCCGGTCGCCTTGGCGGTCTGGTTGGCGAGCTGCTTGACCTCCTGCGCGACCACGGCGAAGCCCTTGCCGGCCTCGCCCGCGCGCGCCGCCTCGATCGTGGCGTTGAGGGCGAGCAGGTTGGTCTTCTCCGCGATGTCGTTGATCAGGCCGACGACCTCGCTAATCTCCTGCGCGCGGCTGTTGAGCGCCTGCACGACCTCGTTCGCCTCGCCGGCCTCGGTGCGGGTCTTGCCGGCGATATCGCTGGACTGGCCCATCTGGCGGGCGATTTCCTCGATCGAGGAGGCGAGCTCCTCGGAAGCGCTGGCGACCGCGTCGACGTTGCTGGACGCCTGGTCGGCGGCGCTCGCGGCGCCGGTGGACTGGCGCTCGGTTTCCTCGGCCAGGCTGGAAAGCGAGTTCGCCGTCTGCGCCAGCTGGTCGGTCGAGCTGGAGACCCGCTGGACCAGTTCGGCGACCGCCTGCTCGAAGTTGCCGGACAGCTGTTCCAGGCGCTGCGCGCGCTTCGCCCGCTGTTCCTGCTCCTCCGCGGTCTTGCGGGCCAGTTCCTCGTTCTTCTCCATGGAGTCCTTGAACACCTGGACCGCCTGGGCCATGCCGCCGAACTCGTCGTGTCGGTCGGTGTCCGGGATCGCGGTCTGCCGATCGCCGTCGGCCAGATTGGTCATCGCCTGCGTCATCCGGCCGAGCGGCCGGCCGATCAGCCGCGCAAGCGCGACACCGAAAACCGCCGCCGCGACGAACAGCGCGAGCGCGCCGCCGAGGGTCGCGGCGTAGACCCAAGCGAACGCGGACTCCTGCGCGGCGCTGCGGGTTTCCATCCGCGCCGCGGCCCACTGGCGCAGCTCGTTCTCGATCCGGGCGAACGTGCCGAGCGCTTGCGCGCCCGCGCCGGTGGACTCCATCGCGCGGGCCTGGGGCACGGTGTCCGGGTGCTGCATCAACCGGATCTGCGGCGAGGCGACCTCGCCCACCCAACGCTTCACGGCCGCGTCCATCGCCTCGAGCTTGGCCAGCTGATCGGTGTCGGCGAGGCTGGTACGCAGCTTATCCATCCACTCGCCGTAGGCGACCATGCCCGTGCCGTAGCTGCGCAGGTTCGCGGAGTCGCCGCTGATCAGAAAGCCGCGGATGCCGTTCTGCTGGTCGCGCACCGCGCCTTCGACGTGGTCGAGGGCGGTCATCATCCGGGTCGTCTGGGCGGCGTCGCGACGCGCCCCGTCGGCGCCCGCCACCTGCAGCATGATGAAGCCCATCACGCCGACGCTGAGGATCAGCAGCAGGCCGAAGGAAATCAGGATCTTGCGGGAAACGTTGAGGTTCTGGAGACGCGCGATCATGGGTCCGGTTCCGCTCGCTCGCGGTTAAGCTGGGAAAGTCGGCAGAGGCTGGGCAGGGCGCAGGCGCAAGCGCGGCCTAGCTGCCCTCGGTCATGGCGATCAGGTCGAGGTCGAACTCGGCCGTGATCGCGCCGATCGGCTTGCCCGTCTTTGGATCGGTGATGGTCAGGCTGACCTGCTGGGCGCGCCGGCCGCTGTCCTTCACCTCGATCTCGCCGTAGTGCACGGCGCCAGCGCCGCGGCCGAAGCTCTCGTTGAACTTCGCCTCGTCGCCTTGCCAGTAGTCGCTGGTGACCGCGCTTTGCCCGACGTTGAGGCCGTGACGGTTCATCACGAACGCCTCGATCAGCTGGCCGCCGCTGTCGGCCTGGTGGCGCAGCAGCATGGACGACAAGGGCGCGCCCAGGATCTGGGCGATCAGCGGCTTCTGCGCGCCCGCCGCCTGCTTGCGCCAGTCCTGATCCATCCGGTCGATCTCGTCCTGCGTCAGATCGGCGTGCTTGTCGTTCCAGGCGCGCAGGGTCATCAACGTGGTGGGGTCCTGGCTCCAGGCCCGCACCTGCTCGACGTAACGCGGCGGAACCTGCTCCGCCGCGGCAGCCGGGCCGGCGAGCGTGCCGGCGGCGATGATGCACGTTACGATGGCAGCGGCTGCCGCACGCCGCGGGCGCTTCAAGTCGAACATTATTGGCTCCTTCGCATTCGTCCGGGTGCCCGTACCGCCCGGTTCGACGGCGGACGCAGCGATCGCCGAAAGTACAGGCCTCAAAGATTAATGTTTCGCTTAAAAAAGCCGAAAAGTTGCGGGTCGCAGCATCCCCGACAACCGGGACCGGCTTGACCCGCTAGGGCAAGATGCTGAAACGTGGAATCACGTTTCCGCTGAATCTTGCCCGCTCTTCAAGAAGTTAGAGCAATATGCTGAAAGGTGATCATACCTTTCAGCATATTGCTCTAGACGGTCACCCGATCCACCGCGTTGACCCGCCGCAGCCGGGGCACGATGGTGCGCGCGCCATGGCCGGCCGTCCGCTGATCCCCGACCCCGCGCGCCTGCGCGCCGCCCTGCCGTTCGCGCTGTTCTACGGCGCGGTGTTCGTCACGCTGGGCGTCTACCTGCCGTTCTGGCCGGTGTTCCTGGAAAGCCGCGGCGCTGAGCGGGGCGGAGATCGGCACGGTGCTGGCGCTCGGCACCTGGGCGAAGACGGCCGTGAACCCGCTGGCGGGCCAGCTCGCCGACCGGACCGGCCGGCGACGCACCGTGCTCGCCGGGCTCGCGCTCACCGCCCTGATCGCGGCGGCGCTGTTCACGCAGGTGGCCGGCTTCTGGGCCGTGCTGGCGGTGCACCTGCTGCTGTTCCCGACCTTCCACTCCACGATCCCGATCGGCGAAAGCCAGACCATGGCCGCGGTCGCCGAGCGCGGCTTCGACTACGGCCGGCTGCGGCTCTGGGGCTCGCTTGCGTTCATCCTGGGGGTGCTGGGCGTGGGCGACCTGCTCACCCGGCTCAATCCCGACGCGGTGCTGTACGGCCTGATGGCGGGGCTCGTGCTGGTGCTGCTCGCCGCCCGGATGCTGCCGCCGGTGGAGCGGCCGCGCGACCGCGCCGGGCGGGCGCCGCTGTCGGCGCTGCTGGGCCAGCGGCGCTTCCTGCTGTTCCTCGTGATCGGCTCGCTCCTGCAGGCGAGCCACGCGGTCTACTACAGCTTCTCCGCGGTGCACTGGCAGGCCGCCGGGTTGAGCCCCGCCGCCGTCGGCTGGCTGTGGTCGGAAGGGGTGATCGCGGAAGTGCTGCTGTTCGCCGCCGGTGCCTGGCTGGTCGGCCGGCTGGGGCCGATCGGTCTGCTCGCCCTCGCGGCGGCGGCCGGCGTGCTGCGCTGGGGCGTGCTCGCCGGCACCACCGAACTCGCCCCGCTGATCGCGGTGCAGGCGCTGCACGCCTTCACCTTCGGCGCCGCGCACTTGGGCGCCATGCACTACATCGCCCGCAGCGCCCCACCCGGGCTGCAGGCGACGGCGCAGGGCGTCTACGCCGGCACCTCCGGCGGGATCGTGATGGGGGCGACCATGCTGGGCGCCGGCTGGCTCTACGACGTCACGGCCGGCGGCGCGTTCCTGGCGATGGCGGGGATGAGCGCCACCGCCGGCCTACTCGCCTGGCCCCTGCTGCAGGCCGAACGCCGCCGGCCGACGGGTGGCGCTATGAGGCGGCGGCGCTTGAGCAGTGCCCACTCGTCCCCTCGCCTCCACCTAGTCGTCCCCTCTCCTCCACTGGGAGGAGAGGGCTAGGGAGAGGAGGCGAGCACGGCCGTGCCGTTCCCGCGGCACCAAAGCGGCGGCGTCCCAAGTCGTCCTGGCGTGCGAGCCACCTCTCCCTGTCCCTCTCCCCCCATTGGCGGAGAGGGGACCCGCCGAGGCGCTGTGCGACCATCGCCTCGGGAGCAGATGCAGAGAAAAGCCTAAGCCGTGCCGTAGATCCGGTCGCCGGCGTCGCCCAGGCCGGGGACGATGAAGCCGTCCTGGTTCAGGCGCTCGTCCAGCGCGGCGGCGTAGATCGGCACGTCGTCGTGCGCCTCCTTCAGCACCTGCACGCCCTCGGGCGCGGCCAGCAGGCACAGGAACTTGATGTTGGTGGCGCCGCGCTCCTTCAGCTTGGTGACGGCCGCGGCCGCGGTGTGGCCGGTCGCCAGCATGGGATCGCAGACGATCGTGAGCCGGTCCTCCAGCAGGTCGGGCACCTTGAAGTAGTACTCGACCGGGCGGAGCGTCTCGGGATCCCGGTATAGGCCGACGTGCCCGACCCGGGCGTGCGGGATCAGGTCGAGCATGCCCTCCAGGATGCCGTTGCCCGCGCGCAGGATCGACACCAGGCACAGCTTGCGCCCGGCGACCTCGGGCGCGTTCATCGGCGCCACCGGCGTCTCGATGGCGACGCTCTCCAGCGGGATGTCGCGGGTCACCTCGTAGGCCAGCAGCAGCGAGAGCTCGCGCGCCAGCCGGCGGAACTCCGGCGTGGGCGTTTCCTTGCGGCGCATCTGGGTCAGCTTGTGCTGGACCAGCGGATGCTCGACGACGGTGATGTCACGGCCGGCAACGATGTCGGGCATGGCGCGCACCTTCTGGACAAACGGACGGGCGGGATCGGCGAGACACGGGCGGCGCGACCGCGGCGGCGGACCGCGACGGTTCGTTGGCGCCCGGTGATAGTCGATCCCAGCGGGCGCTGTCGAGCGTGCGCGGACGCCCTTGCATCCGAAACATGCGGTTGGCGCGACCGGTCGTGTTGGCTAGGGTCCCGCGCGACCCAGACCGGGGCGGCCTGTCGCACCCAGCCGTGGCGGCCGGTTGCCCAGTCAGACCCGCTTTCACGACGTCCGACCCGCCTTCACGACCCAGTGGATTTAACCGTCATGAGCGACCGGATCGACACCCCGGCGAGCGGCCCGGTTACGCCCGCGGTCGGCCTGCACGAACGCCCAGCGGGCGGCAAGTGGCTGATCCTTTCCCTGCAGCACCTGTTCGCGATGTTCGGCGCCACCATCCTGGTGCCGCTTTTGACCGGCCTGAACCCGGCGGTGGCGCTGGTGACGAGCGGGCTCGGCACGCTCGCCTACCTGGTGATCACCAAGGGCCAGATCCCAGCCTATCTCGGCTCCTCGTTCGCGTTCATCGCGCCGATCACCGCCGGGGCCGAGGCCGCCGGGGTTTCCGGCGCGATGGTGGGCGCGTTCGCCGCCGGGCTGGTCTACCTCGTCGTGGCCGCGGCGATCGGCCGGTTCGGCGTGGGCTGGCTCTTGAAGCTGCTGCCGCCGGTGGTGGTCGGACCGGTGATCATGGTGATCGGCCTGTCGCTCGCCTCCACGGCCGTCGACATGGCGACCAACCAGGCCGGCGGCGGCGACTATTCGGCGCTGCACTTCGGCGTGGCGATGGCGACGCTCGCGGTCACGATCCTGTCGGCGGTGTTCCTGACCGGCTTCCTGTCGATGCTGCCGGTGCTGATCGGCATCCTCGCCGGCTACGTGATCGCCGCGGCGGCGGGGCTGGTCGACGCCTCGCCGATCCTCGAGGCGAGCGTGGTGCGCGCGCCCGACTTCGTGATCCCGTTCGTCACGCAAGAGACCAGCGTCCCGCCGGAGGTGTTCTTCCTGCTGGTCCCGGTCGCGGTCGTGACGGTGGCCGAGCACATCGGCGACCAGTTCGTGCTCTCCAAGGTGATCGGCCGCAACACGGTCAAGCACCCGGGCCTGCACCGCTCGCTCTTGGGCGACGGGCTGGCGACCATGCTGGCGTCCTGTCTGGGCGGGCCGCCCAACACCACCTACGGCGAGAACATCGGCGTGCTGGCGATCACCCGAGTGTTCTCGATCTACGTCATCGCAGGCGCGGCCGTGCTGGCGATCCTGCTCGGGTTCCTGGGCAACTTCTCCGCCTTCCTGAACACCATCCCGACGGCGGTGATGGGCGGCGTGTCGATCCTGCTGTTCGGCATCATCGCAGCCAGCGGCCTGCGCACGATGATCGAGGGCCGGGTCGACCTGGGCGAGAAGCGCAACCTCGCGATCGTGTCGGTCGTGCTGGTGGTCGGCATCGGCGGCGCGGTGCTGCCGATCGGCGACGTGGTCGAGTTGTCCGGCATGGCGCTGTCGGCGCTGGTGGGCATCGGCCTCAACCAGCTGCTGCCGGGCAAGCACCTGACCGGCGACATCGAGCGCGTGCTCACCCACCACGAACCGTAACCCCATCACGACCCGTCACCACCGGACGCGGGAAGCCGCGATGGTTTCGGAGCCAAACCATCGCGGCGCACTGCGCCGTCCGGCACCAAGCACCGCCGAGCGACGCGGCGAGCCGCTTTCGCCGCGGCTTCCAGGCGCGTCATTGGGCTTGATTTTCCGGCGCCATCTTTTAGCTTACCCGATACCAGACCAAATCCGTCTGGATTGGGAGGCAGAATGTTCCGGCTCAACCGCCTGACGGACTACGCGGTGGTGGTGATGTCGCAGATGAGCGGCAGCGGAAGCGGCCTGCGCAGCGCGCAGCAGATCGCCCGCGACACCTCCGTGCCGCTGCCCACCGTGGCCAAGGTGCTGAACGTCCTGACCCGGGAGGGGCTGGTCGAGTCGCACCGCGGCGCCAGCGGCGGCTACGCGCTCAGCCGCACCGCCGAGGAGATCACGGTGGCGGAGATCATCCGCGCCCTGGAGGGGCCGATCGCGCTCACCGCCTGCGTGGACAACGGCGGATCCGGCTGCGAGGTCGAGTCGCTGTGCCCGATGCGCGGCACCTGGGACCGGGTCAACGACGTGATCCACCAGGCGCTCTCGCAGGTCACGCTGGCCGACCTGATCGCCGACCAGCAGACGCGGACCCCCGACTTCGCGCGCGCAACCACCGCGCAGGTGGCGGAATGACGCGCCGCCGGCCTGATCCAGAGCGAATCGCCGGCACGTAAAACCACACGCCAATCGCACCGACGAACGCGACGACGACAACCACAAGGCCGCTTTCCGGGCGCTTGCACACGCCACACGCAACGGACGGCCCTCACGAAGGCTCTAGAGAGCAGGAGACCAAACCATGGGTGCTACCGCCGAGACGGTCGAGCAGGTCCAGGAGGTCACGGGGCAGAAGTACAAGTACGGCTTCGTCACGGAGATCGACGAAGAGCGTCCCCCGAAGGGCCTGAACGAGGATATCATCCGGTTCATCTCGCAGAAGAAGGAAGAGCCGGAGTGGATGCTCGAATGGCGGCTGAAGGCCTACCGCCATTGGCTGACGATGAAGCACCCCTCCTGGCAGAAGTGCAACATCCCGCCGATCGACTTCCAGGACGCGTACTACTACGCCGCGCCCAAGCAGGACGGCGACGGGCCGCAGTCGCTCGACGAGGTCGATCCCAAGCTGCTGGAGACCTACGAGAAGCTGGGCATCCCGCTCAGGGAGCAGGAAATGCTGGCGGGCGTGGCCGTGGACGCGGTGTTCGACAGCGTGTCGGTCGCGACCACCTACAAGGCGAAGCTCGAGGAGAAGGGGATCATCTTCTGCTCGATGTCGGAGGCGATCCAGAACTACCCGGACCTGGTGAAGCAGTATCTGGGCTCGGTCGTCCCCTACTCCGACAACTTCTTCGCCACCCTGAACACGGCCGTGTTCACGGACGGCTCGTTCGTCTACATCCCCAAGGGCGTGAAGTGCCCGATGGAGCTGTCGACCTACTTCCGCATCAACGCGGAGAACACGGGCCAGTTCGAGCGCACGCTGATCATCGCGGAGGAAGGCTCCAGCGTGTCCTACCTGGAGGGCTGCACCGCCCCGCAGCGCGACGAGAACCAGCTGCACGCCGCCGTGGTCGAGCTGGTCGCGCTGGACAACGCGGAGATCAAGTACTCCACCGTGCAGAACTGGTACCCCGGCGACGAGGACGGTGTCGGTGGCATCTACAACTTCGTCACCAAGCGCGGCGCCTGCCGGGGCGACAACTCCAAGATCGCCTGGACGCAGGTGGAGACCGGCTCGGCCGTCACCTGGAAGTATCCCTCCTGCATCCTGCAGGGCGACAACTCGGTGGGCGAGTTCTACTCGATCGCCATCACCAACAACTACCAGCAGGCCGACACCGGCACGAAGATGATCCACCTGGGCAAGAACACGAAGTCCCGGATCGTCTCCAAGGGCATCTCGGCCGGCCACGCCGACCAGACCTACCGCGGGTTGGTGCGCGTGTCGCCGAAGGCCGACGGGGCGCACAACTTCACCCAGTGCGACAGCCTGCTGATCGGCGACAAGTGCGGCGCGCACACCGTGCCCTACATCGAGAGCCGGAATAACCAGGCCCGGGTCGAGCACGAGGCGACCACCTCGAAGATCAGCGAGGATCAGCTGTTCTACTGCCGCCAGCGCGGCATCAGCGAGGAGGACGCCGTGGCCCTGGTGGTCAACGGCTTCTGCCGCGAGGTCCTGCAGCAGCTGCCGATGGAGTTCGCCGTCGAGGCGCAGAAGCTGGTCGGCATCTCGCTGGAAGGCAGCGTGGGCTAACGACCGCGGTGCAGGCAGGCGGCCGCGCGCGGCGCGGCCCCCGCCCACCGGGTGCCAACCAAAACAACACATTGCGGGTGAAATACCCCCCGCGCACGACTTTTTGCGAAGGAGCACGCGACGATGGCGATGCTGGAGATCAAGGACCTGCGCGCCTCGATCGAGGGATCGGAGATCCTCAAGGGGGTCGACCTGTCGATCAACCCGGGCGAGGTCCACGCGATCATGGGCCCGAACGGCTCGGGCAAGTCCACCCTCGCCCACGTCCTGACCGGGCGTGACGGCTACGAGGTCACCGGCGGCGACGCCCTGTTCGAGGGGCAGTCGATCCTGGAGATGGAGCCGGAGGAGCGCGCCGCGGTCGGCCTGTTCCTGGCGTTCCAGTACCCGGTGGAGATCCCGGGCGTGACCATGACCACCTTCCTGAAGGAGGCGGTCAACTCGATCCGCAAGGCGCGCGGCGAGGACGATCTGGACGCCATGAAGTTCACCAAGCAGCTGCGCGAGCGCTGCAAGCTCTTGAACATCTCCGAGGACATGATGCGCCGGTCGGTCAACACCGGCTTCTCGGGCGGCGAGAAGAAGCGCGCCGAGGTGCTGCAGATGGCAGCATTGGAGCCCAAGCTCGCGGTGCTGGACGAGACCGACAGCGGGCTCGACATCGACGCGCTCAAGACGGTGTCCGACGGCGTCAATCAGCTGCGCAGCGCCGAGCGGTCGATGCTGGTGATCACCCACTACCAGCGGCTGCTGAACTACATCGTGCCCGACCACGTGCACGTCATGGTCAACGGCCGGATCGCCAAGTCCGGCGGCAAGGACCTGGCGCTGCAGCTGGAGGAGGAAGGCTACGCGCAGTTCGGCGAGAACGTGGCCGCGTAAGGCGGCCGCCCAGCTCGCCGGCGCGTGCCGCGCCGCCTTCAGCACCGAAGTTAAGAGAGGTTTTGCGCGATGAGCGAAAGCGCGCTCCAGCCGTTCCACGAGCAGTACACGGCGCTCACCAACGCCGGCAGCCTGCCGGGTAGCGCCCTGCCGTGGCTGACCAGCCTGCGCGAGCGCGGGATGGCCCGGTTCGACGAACTGGGCTTCCCGACGCCGCGGGTGGAGAAGTGGAAATACACCAACCTGCGCGCCCTGGAGCGTCAGGTCTTCCACCCGGCGACCACGATGACGGCCACCCTCGGCCTGGACCGGGTGCCCAGCCTGATCGGTGAGCAGGCCGGCCACCGCGCGGTGTTCGTCAACGGCCGCTTCCGGGCGGAGATGTCCAGCCTGGGCCGCCTGCCCAAGGGCGCCAAGGTGATGTCGTTCGCCCAGGCGCTGGAGGCCGAACCGAACCTGCTGGCGGAC
Source organism: Rhodovibrio sp. (assembly GCA_034521655.1). GTDB lineage: Bacteria > Pseudomonadota > Alphaproteobacteria > Kiloniellales > Rhodovibrionaceae > Rhodovibrio. Next base: position 25,862 of record JAXHMD010000040.1, on the reverse strand, counting down.
GAGATCGACCAGATCGCCGAGGGCCAGGACGACCAGCCGTTCTACCACCTGAACTGCGCGTTCATGGAAGACGGCCTGGTGGTGCACGTCGCGGAAGGCGCCAAGATCGAGGAGCCGATCGAGGTCGTCTACTTGGCCGCGGCGGACGACGAGGCGCTGGCCTACCACCCGCGCCACCTGATCGTCGCCGGCAAGAACAGCGAGGCGACGCTGGTCGAGCATCACGTCGGCCTCGGCGAGGCGAACACGCTGGCCAACCACGTCACCGAAATCCGGGTCGAGCCGGGCGCCAAGCTGCACCACTACAAGATGAACGCGGAGACGGACGCCGCCTTCCACGTCTCCACCCTGCACGCCCGGGTGCAGGAGAACGCGTTCTACGACAGCTTCACGCTGACCACGGGCGGCCAGCTGACCCGCAACGAGCCGCATGTGAAGCTGGAGGGCAGCTACGCCGACGCGCGGCTGAACGGCGCCTACCTGCAGCGCGGCAAGCAGCACTGCGACAACACCACCCTGATCGAGCACGCGGTGCCGGACACGCATTGCCGCGAGATCTTCAAGGGCGCGCTCGAGGGCAAGGGCCGCGCGGTGTTCGCCGGCAAGCTACACGTCTATCCGGACGCTCAGCGCACCGACGGCAACCAGCTGTCGCGCTGCCTGCTGCTGTCCAACCAGGCGGAAATCGACACCAAGCCGGAGCTGGAGATCTACGCCGACGACGTGGTCTGCAGCCACGGCTGCACCGCGGGCGAGCTGGAGAAGGACCCGCTGTTCTACCTGCGCTCGCGCGGCATCCCCTACGCGCTCGCGCGGCGGATGATGGTGGAGTCCTTCCTGGCCGAGGTGGTCCAGGAGATCACCACCGAGGACCTGCGCCAGGCGTTCCTCGACCGGGTCACCGACTGGCTGTCCAGGTCGGACCAGTAAGGCGTGGGCGCGCCCGGCGGCCTCACCGCGCGGTAATCCGTCGCGCTGGCCCGTCGCGGCACCCGCGCCCAACTCGCGGGGGACGAGCTCCCCGCACCGCTTGAAGGATCACGGCACGTGAGCGACATGACCGCAGCGCCCGAGCACGCCACGACCGCGCCCCAGGTCGACAGTCCCACCGGGTCCGCGCGCAACACCCTCGACGTCGAGCGGGTGCGCGCGGAATTCCCGATCCTGCACCAGGAAATCTACGGCAAGCCGCTCGCCTACCTGGACAACGCGGCCTCCAGCCAGAAGCCGCGCCCGGTGATGGACGCGATGACCGAGGTGATGGAGAGCTACTACTCCAACGTCCACCGCGGCGTGCACCGCCTCTCCCAGGTCTCGACCGACCACTACGAGGGGGCGCGGGAGAAGATCGCGCGCTTCATCAACGCGCCGAAGACCGACGAGGTGATCTTCACCCGCGGCGCCACCGAGGCGATCAACCTGGTCGCGTCGTCCTACGGCCGCGCGTTCCTCAAGCCCGGCCAGGAAGTGCTGATCACCGCGCTGGAGCACCACTCCAACATCGTGCCCTGGCAGCTGCTGCGCGACCAGCTGGGCATCAAGCTGCGCGTGGCCCCGGTCGAGCAGGACGGCACCGTCCGGCCTGAAGCGGTCACCGAGCTGATCAACGACAACACCGGGATGGTGGCGATCGCGCACGTCTCGAACGCGCTCGGCACCGTGCTGCCGGTGCGCCAGATCGCGGATGCGGCGCACGCCAAGGGCTTGCCGGTGCTGGTCGACGGCTGCCAGGCGACACCGCACCAGAAGGTCGACGTGCAGGCCCTGGGGGCGGACTTCTACGCCTTCTCCGGCCACAAGATGTACGGGCCGACCGGGATCGGCGTGCTGTGGGGCCGGATGGATCTCCTGAAGCAAATGCCTCCCTACCAGGGCGGCGGCGAGATGATCTACTCGGTCAGCTTCGAGGAGAGCACTTTCAAGGGCCCGCCGCACGGCTTCGAGGCCGGCACCCCGGCGATCGTCGAGGCGATCGGGCTGGGCGCCGCGGCCGACTGGTTGTCCGCGCACGATCTGGATGCCGTCGCCGCGCACGAGCAGCGCCTCTTGGAGTACGCCACCGAGCGCCTATCTGCGATAGAGGGGCTGACGATCTGGGGCCGCGCGGAGAACAAGGCCGCGATCGTCTCGTTCACCATGGACCAGGCGCACGCCCACGACGTGGGCACGATCGTCGACCGCGCCGGCGTGGCGATCCGCGCCGGCCACCACTGCGCGCAGCCGTTGATGGAGCGCTACGGACTGAGTTCGACCGTGCGCGCGTCGTTCGGCATCTACAACACCGAGCAGGAGGTCGACCAGCTGGCCGACGCGCTCGGCTTCGTCAGGGAGTTGTTCGGCTGATGATGGACGAACTCCGAGAACTCTACCAGGACGTGATCCTGGATCACGGCAAGAAGCCGCGGAATTTCGGCGGGCTGGAGGGGTACAACCACCTGGCCCAGGGCCACAACCCGATGTGCGGCGACACGCTGGTGGTCTACCTCAAGGTCGACGACGACAACGTGATCCAGGACGTGTCCTTCAAGGGCAAGGGCTGCGCGATCTCGGTCGCCTCCGCCTCGATGATGACCGAGATGCTCAAGGGCAAGCCGGTCGCGGAGGCGGAGACGCTGTTCCAGGCGTTCCACGACATGTGCACCCAGGACGAGCCCAACGTCCCCGACGGCGTCGACGAGGACGCGCTGGAGCGCCTGCAGGTGCTCTCGGGCGTGCGCGAATTCCCGGTCCGGGTGAAGTGCGCGACGCTGGCCTGGCACACGATGGAAGCCGCGGTCCACGGCAACGAGGAAATCTCCACGGAGTGACCGCCGGCCAGAGAGCCGGCAGACTGACGGGCACACAGGAAAAAGGCCGCCGCGCCCGTGGCACCCAACAAGGCGGCGGCCGGGAGAGGCGCCATGTACACCGTCGATATGAACAACATCGACGACACCGTCGACCCGACGGAGACCGAAGGGCTCAACTCGACCGCCGGGGAGCCCCTGCCCGAGGGGGTCACGCCCGCGACCGAGGACGAGATCGTGGAGAAGCTGAAGGAATGCTTCGATCCGGAGATCCCGGTCAACATCTTCGACCTCGGCCTGATCTACGACATGAAGATCAAGCAGAACGGGGACGTCGACATCACCATGACCCTGACCGCGCCGGCCTGTCCGGTGGCCGGGTCCATGCCGCCGATGGTCTCGCAGGCGGTCAGCGACCTGCCGAACACCGGCCGGGTGTCGGTCACGCTGACCTGGGACCCGCCGTGGTCGATGGACCTGATGAGCGAGGACGCCCGTCTGGCCCTGGGATTCTAGCGCGCAAGGCGTTAGAATGCCGGCAGTCGTAAACATCGGCGCGGGCGATCGGCGCTCCGCGCACCAGCCAGGATGAAGGGAAGGCACTCATGGCCGCTCCCACGATGATCACCCTCACCGACGCCGCGGCTCAGCGGGTCAAGGACCTGATGAACAAAAGCGACCAGCCGGTCAGCGGCCTGCGCATCGGGGTCAAGCCGCGCGGCTGTTCGGGGCTGGCGTACTATTTCGAGTACGCCAACGAAAAGCGCCAGAACGAGGACGAGATCGCCGACAAGGGGGTCAAGCTGTTCATCGATCCAGCGTCGGTGATGTTCCTGTTCGGCTCGGAAATCGACTACCAGGAAGGCAAGATCGAAAGCGGCTTCGTCTTCAACAACCCGAACGAAAAGGGCCGGTGCGGCTGCGGCGAGAGCTTCACCGTCTAGCTTCGGGCCTTCCCGGCCCAGGGTTTCGGAAGCGCCGCCCCGCATCTCGCATGCCGGGCGGCGTTTTCGTGTCCCGTTCGTGTCCTGGGGGCCGCGCCGGCTTTGGCTGCCTGAGCGCGCGGGCGCCCATGGTCCGCGCCGCCGCAGGCTCTAGTTTCCGTCACAGCCCCAGCAACTGCGAACGACCCCACCGCCCGACATGACGCAGACCCAAAGCGACGCACGCGACACCACGATCGATCCCGACGCCCCGGACTTCCCGGTCCGCGACGCGGTATGCCGGGTCACCGCCGTGGAGGCGGTGACCCACGACACGCGGATCGTCCGCCTGCGCGTCCAGAAAGGCGGGCCGTTCGATTTCGCCGCGGGACAGTACGCCCGCGTCGCGTTTCCGGGCTTCGACCCGCGCGACTACTCGATCGCCAGCCGGCCGGGCGACCGCGACCTCGCCTTCCACATCCGCAACATCGGCAGCGGCCCCAGCGCGTTCGTCGCCACCGAGCTGGCCGAGGGCGACCGCGTCACGGTGCGCGGGCCGTTCGGCGAGGCCTATCTGCGCGCCAGCCGGCCCGGCCCGATCGTGGCGCTGGGCGGCGGTTCCGGTCTGGGTCAGATGGCCGCGATCGCGGAGGAGGCGCTGGCGCGCGGTCATCGGGCGCCGGTGCACCTCTACTTCGGCGCCCGCGACGAGCGCGACGTCTACCTGGAGGAGCGGATGGGCCTGCTGGTCGACCAGTACCCGAACTTCCACTTCGTGCCCGTGCTGTCGGAGCCGACCGGGCCGACCGAGCGGCGCACCGGCCTGGTGACCGACGCGCTTTACGCCGACGCGCCGGACCTGACGGACGCGGTCGGCTACTTGGCCGGCCCGCCGCCGATGGTCGAAGCGGCCACCAAGGTCCTGAACGACCTCGGCGTCGCCGCCGACGACATCCACGCCGACGCCTTCATCTCCGAGGCGCAACGCAAGCTGCGCGACGGCGAGATCTAGCTGGCAGCGGACGTCCACGCCTATTCCCGTCATCCGCTGGTAAGGGCGGCTTTGGCACCCGCAAAGCTGTTCGGTCGAGAGAAAGGCACGACTGCGAGCCGTGTCCTGACCGGCTCCCGCTGGACGAGACAGCGAGCGCGCGCACCCATGACGTGAAAAACCCCGCGACGCCCTTGGGCGCGCGGGGTCTTTCGTCGCTTGCCAACGCATGGCCGGCGTCCTTTTGGACGTCCTACGCGTCGTTGTTCTTGCGCCAGGCGCGGTAAGCCAGGCCGCCGACGACGACCGCCAGCGCGCCCAGGACGATCTCCAGTCCGTGCGGGTGCAGGTGATAGGCCAGCGCCTCCAGGCCGCCGTGGTGGCCGCCCGGGTGGGCCATCGCCGGCGCGGCGGCTGCCAGCGCAGGGAGCGCCAGAAGGGAGGAACGGATCATGCGCATGTCGCGGATGTCTCCAGCGTGCTTGTCGTGGGGGTCGTCTGGCGCGGTCGGCGGCGTGGGACGTAGCCGCCAGCGCGCCCATGCCCGTCCCTCCCCTTTTCGGCACCGGTGGCGTTCATGTCAACTTTGGCGTCTTGCGGCGCAGCATGAACCGCGCGGCCACGTGTTCGCTCCTGGAACCTACGCCTGGTCGATCAGGTGCAGGAACGAGCCCGCCACGGTCCCGGCGACCAGCCCGGTCGGGCCACGGTCGCGCCCCTGGGCATCGCCCGCCCGGGCGAACGGCGCGCCGGTTTCCTCGAGCGTGGCGGCGTAGTGGAACTCGTGCCCGCGCAACCCGGTTCCGGCCGGGCCCAGCGGTGTGTCACCGACCGTCTCCACCGTGCGGTAGCCAAGATGCAGGCGCGGGGCGGCGAAGCTCGTCTCCACCTGCAGCAGGCCGGCCATCGCGTGCCGCGTACCCTCGGCGTCGACCAGCCCGCGGCCGAGCACCATGTAGCCGCCGCATTCGCCGAACACCCAAGCCCCGCGCCCGGCGGCCGCGCGCACGCCGTCCAGGAAGCGCGCGCTGGCGGCCAGACGCCCCGCGTACAGTTCCGGATAGCCGCCCGGCAAATAGACCGCGTCGGCGTCGGCGTCCGGGGCTTCGTCCGCCAGCGGCGAGAACGGCACGACCTCCGCGCCGGCGGCGCGCCAGCCGTCGAGCACGCTTGGGTAGGAGAACGCGAACGCGTCGTCACGCGCCACCGCGATCCGCTGGCCGAGCGGCGGCAGCTGCGGCGCCGGCGCACTCGCCGGAAGATCGGCGGGGCGCGCCAGACCGGCGAGCGCGTCCAGATCCACCTCAGGGGCGAGCCAGTCGGCCGCGGCGGCGATCCGGGCGTCGAGATCCGGATGCTCGCCCGCCTGCACCAGACCCAAGTGGCGCGAGGGCATTTCCAACTTGGGCTCCCGGGGCAGACAGCCCAGGCAGCGCACGCCCGCGCCCGCCGCCGCTTCGCGCAGCAGGGCGGCGTGCCCGGCCCCACCGACGCGGTTGAAAATCACCCCGGCCACCTCGACCCGGGGGTCGTGACGGACGAACCCCTGCAGCAGCGCGGCGGCGGAGGCGGCCATGCCCTTGGCGTCGACCACCAGCACGACCGGCCAGCCGGTCAGGCGCGCGGCCTCGGCCGTCGAGCCGGCGCCGCCGGCCGCCCCGTCGAACAGACCCATCACGCCCTCGCCGACCAGCAGCTCGGCGTCTTCCGACAGCCGGCGCAGGACGTGGGCACGCGTGCTGGGACGCATCGCCCAGCCGTCGAAATTCAGGCACGCACGCCCGCTCGCGGCCGCGTGGAAGGCCGGGTCGATGTAATCGGGACCGATTTTGAGGGAGGCCACCCGCGTCCCGCGGCGCTTCAGCGCCCGGAGCAGGGCGAGGGTCACGAGCGTCTTGCCGCTGCCCGAGGCGGGTGCCGCGATCAGCAGGCCGGGCGGTGTCGTCGAGGCCGGTGTCGTCGAAGCGGGCGTCGTCGGGCCCACGGCCTGGCTCACCCGGTCTCCCGCTTGCTGCGGGTGCCCAGCGGATCGGTCTCCAGGATCCGTCCGCTCATCGCGCCCAGCCAGTCGAGCCCGGCGCGCAGGCGCACCACCTCGCCGAACACCACGACCGCCGGCGGCTGCAGGCCGCTCGCCTGAACGTCGTCGTGGGCGCGTTCGACCGTGGTCTCCAGCACCTGCTGGCCGTTCGTGCTTGCCTGGCAGACCACGGCGACCGGCTCGTCCGGCCGGCGGCCGCCTTCGAGCAGGCGGGCGGTGATCGCGTGCAAGTGCTTCATCGCCATGTAGGCGACGATGACCGGCGAGGACTTGGCGAGCGCGTGCCAGTCGATGCCGTCGGGCACCTCGCCGGTCGTGCCGTGGCCGGTGACGAACGTGACCGCGGAGTTGGTCTCGCGATGCGTGACCGGAATACCGGCGTAGGCGAGCCCGCCGATGCCGGCCGAGATGCCGGGGACGATTCGAAACTGCACGCCAGCCTCGACCAGGCTCAGCGCCTCTTCACCGCCGCGGCCGAACACGAACGGGTCACCGCCCTTGAGCCGCAGCACGCGCTTGTTCTCACGCGCCAGCTGCACCAGGCGCAGCGATATGTCGACCTGCTTGGCCGACGGGCGGCCGCCGCGCTTGCCGGCGTACTCCAGCACCGTGTGCGGTCCGGCCATGTCGAGGATCCGCTGGTCGACCAGCGCGTCGTAAACGACGTGGTCGGCCTGCTGGAGCGCCGCGTACCCCGCCAGCGTCATCAGCGCGGCATCGCCCGGACCGGAGCCGACGAGCCACACCCAGCCTGGCTGCATCTGCGGAAGATCGATCGGGAATCCTTGCATGGGCCGCACTGTAACCGCCGGTTTGTGTGGGGGCTAGGGCAAGATCGCGCACGATTTTCCTGGCATCTGCACGGCCCTCAACTGCCGATCTGGAAGCCCGGTTGGCGGCCTTCGGCTCGGCGTTCGCACGGATCGGCGTAAGCACGCCCACATCCGGCACACAACGGACACTGCCGTCGCGCGGCGCTGCCTGCCAACCGGACACGCGGTGCGCAGGACTAGCAGGCACCTTGTTCGCCGAAAGGTGGACGTGTTCGGCCGGTTCGGCGATACTGGCGGACTCGGCGTACCGCGGATGGGGGACGCTGCGGAAACGACGCGCTATTTTCGAGTGCCGGGGGGATCGCCAACCATGTCCACGACGTCGTTGTACAAGGGGGCCCTGTCAGGGGCGTCTTCGCGGGAGCTTTCGTACGGACCCTGGACGATTCTGCCGGTAGCGATAGCGGTCATCCTGTCCGCCTTGGCGTCCCTCAGCCCGCGTTTCTATGGCGCCTATATGTCGCCCGAAACGGGTGTGGTGGAGACAGTCCAATTCGTTCTGCTGGTTCTGACCGCCGGGCTGGCTGCCCGCTTGCTGACCCGCCGCGCCGTCGCCAAAGCCCACTGGTTTCGCGTCTGGTCGCTTCTGATCCTGGTCGGGGCGATCTACGTCGCCGGCGAGGAAGCGTCCTGGGGCCAGCATTACTTCGGCTGGGCGACGCCGGACACGTGGCAAGCCGTGAACGATCAATACGAAACCAACCTGCACAATACGAGTTCCTGGTTGGATCAGAAGCCGCGGGTGATCCTGGAGGTCGCGGCCCTTTTCGGGGCGCTGCTGCTGCCGCTCGCCCGGCGCACGCGCCTGTACCCCCGACACCCCAAGATCACCTACCTGATCCCGACCGCGCGCTGCGTGCCGGCCGCGGCGATGGTCCTGGCCGCCCGCGTTGACGACTGGGTGTCGGATTTTCTCACGGACCAGCCCGCGATCTTCTATCGCCCGGCGGAGGTGGAGGAGTTGTTCATCTACACCGTGCTCGTCATCTACACCCTGGACCTTCGGCGTCGGGTCAAGCACAGCCGCCCACCGGCGTGATCGCCCCGGTCGCGGGACCATCGGGCCCGCGCGCCGACACGTTGTTCGCGGGAGTGGCCGGACAGCCACCGAACGCTCCGGCTCACTCTTGCCCTCGCCTCCAGGGCTTAAAGGCGGATCAGGGTCGCGCCGTCCCCGCCTGCTCCGACCCAGTCCACTCCGACTTCGCGCAGCCCCAGATCTTCTTGCCGCGCGCGGCTTGGTGGTGGCCGCGAAGCCAGCTAATTTCCGGGTCATGGCACGCAAACCGGACGGGGAACTGAAGCGCGGCTGGACCACGGGCGCCTGCGCGACCGCAGCGACCAAGGCCGCCTATACGGCGCTGATCACGGGGACGTTCCCCGACCCGGTGACGATCCGCCTGCCCAAGGGCCAGGAGCCGGCCTTCGCGCTCGCCACCCACAGCCTGGACGCGGACAGCGCGACGGCCGGCGTGATCAAGGACGCCGGCGACGATCCGGACGTCACCCACGGCTGCCTGATCCGCGTCACCGTGACCCGAGGCGCGCCCGGCAGCGGCGTCGTCTTCGTCGCGGGCGAAGGCGTCGGCACGGTCACCCGAAGCGGGCTCCAGATCGCCCCCGGCGAGGCGGCGGTGAACCCGGTCCCCCGGCAGCTGATGACCGACCACGTGGCCGAGGTCGCCAGCGCGCACGGCGATCCGGGCGACGTCCGCCTGGAGATCGCGATCCCCGGCGGCGCGGAGATCGCCAAGGACACCTTGAACGGCCGGCTCGGGATCGTCGGCGGGCTGTCGGTGCTCGGCACCACGGGGGTGGTGATCCCCTACTCCTGCGCGTCCTGGATCCATTCCATCCACCGCGGCATCGACGTCGCGCGCGAGGCGGGGATGACCCACGTCGCGGGCTCCACCGGCTCGACCAGCGAGGCGGCGGTGAAGGCGCTCTATAACCTGGACGACATCGCGCTTCTGGACATGGGCGACTTCGCCGGCGGCATGCTGAAGTACCTGCGCGACAACCCGGTGGACAAGCTGTCGATCGCCGGAGGCTTCGGCAAGCTGGCCAAGCTGGCGCAGGGCCACCTCGACCTGCATTCGGGCAAGAGCCGGGTCGATACCGGCTTCCTGGCCGAGGTGCTGGGCGAGCTCGGCGCCGCGCCGGAAGTGCTCGCGCGCGCCCGGGAGTGCGAGACGGGCGCGCAGGTGCTGGCGGTCGCCCGGGACTACGACCTGCCGCTCGCCGACGTGGTCGCCGCGCGCGCCGCGGCGGTGGCGCAGGACACAGCCGGCGACAGGGTCAAGGTCGAGGTGCTGATCTTCGACCGCGACGGCAGCCGGCTCGGCAGCAGCGAGGCGGTGCCGCTTGGCGCTTGAGACGGCCGGTCCGACGCACCTGCTGATCCTGGGCGGCACGTCGGAGGCCGCGGCGCTCGCCCGCCGGCTGGACGGGGTGCCCGGATTGCAGGTCACCAGTTCGCTCGCCGGACGCACCACCGGCGGGCGCGACCTGCCGGGCGAACTGCGCGTGGGCGGGTTCGGCGGGGTCGACGGGCTGGCCGCCTACCTCGCCACCGGCGGTATCGACATGGTGGTCGACGCCACCCACCCGTTCGCGCGCCAGATGACCCACAACGCCGCCGCCGCCTGCGCGGCCGCCGGCGTGGCCCGGCTGCGGCTGCTGCGCCCGCCCTGGCAGCCGGTCGAAGGCGATCGCTGGGAGCGGGTCGCGGACGCCGGCGCGGCCGCGCAAGCGCTCGGGCATCACGGCACCAACGTGTTCCTGGCGACCGGCCGCACGGACCTCGCCGCCTTCGCCCACCTGGGCGACAAGCACTTCCTGGTCCGGCTGGTGGAACCACCCAAGGCGCCGCTGGAACTGGCGCACTTTACGCTCGTGACCGGCCGCGGCCCGTTCCGGGAGGCAGACGACCGCGCGCTGCTGGAGCGCCACGCGATCGACGTCGTGGTCACCAAGAACAGCGGCGGCGACGGCGCCTACGCCAAGCTCGCCGCCGCGCGCGGCCTGGGCCTGCCGGTGATCATGATCGACCGCCCCGACGAGCCCGCGGGCGAAACGGTGCACGACCTAGACGCGGCACGCGCCTGGGTGCTGGCGCGGGTGGGCGCCTGAAACGCCCCGTCGCCTTCCGTGGAGACTTTTGCACGAGGCGCATCAGCACCCGTCAGGGATCGCTTCGAGACGCTTTGCTGCGCCAAGTCTCCTCAGGATGAAGTTCTATGTATCTTATCGAATAACATATCTAGCTTCATCCTGAGGAGACCGGCGAAGCCGGTCGTCTCGAAGCGATCCCTGACGGCTGTCCCGACAGCCGCGCAAACGTCTCTCCCAGTGGAGGACGGGAACATGCTGTTGCAGAGAAGAGCGGCCGGCATGCCTCAGCGCTGCTGGGTCCGCCAGTCCGGATGGATCCAGATCGGCGGGTCCTCGGGCGGCAGATGGGTGCCGCGGATCTCGTCGGCGATCTTCTCCGCAAGCATGATCGTCGGGGCGTTCAAGTTGCCGGAGACGATCGTCGGCATGATCGAGGCGTCGACCACGCGCAGCTTCTCAGTGCCGTGCACCCGGCCCTGCCCATCGACTACGGCCATGTCGTCGTGGCCCATCGCGCAGGTGCAGGAGGGGTGATAGGCGCTCTCGCCGTTCTGCCGGACCCAGGCGTCGAGCTCGGTGTCGCTTTGCACGTCCGGCCCCGGCTCCAGCTCGCCGTCGCTGTAGGGCGCGAACGCGTCCTGTTCCAGGATCTCCCGGGTCAGGCGGATGCTGTCGCGCATCTCCTTCCGGTCGCGTTCGGTCTGGTTGTAGTTGAACAGGATCTCGGGCGCCTGCCGCGGGTCGTTGGAGCGCGCCTTGACGTGCCCCCGGGACTCCGGGCGCATCGGGCCGACGTGGGCCTGGTAGCCGTGGAAGTCGGCGGCGTCGGAGCCGTCGTAGTTCACCGCCACCGGCATGAAGTGGTACTGCACGTTGGGATGCTCGACACCGGGCTCGGAGCGGATGAAGCCGCCGGCCTCGAAGTGGTTGCTCTCGCCCAGCCCGGTCTGGGTGGCGAGCCACTGCAGCCCGATCATCGCCTTGTTGACCGGCTTGGTCGCCGAATACAGCGTGATCGGCTCCTTGCACTTGTGCTGGACGTAGACCTCCAGGTGGTCCTGCAGGTTCTCGCCCACACCCGGCAGGTCGGAGACCACCGGCACGCCGATCGACTTCAGGTGATCGCCCGCCCCGACGCCGGAGAGCTGGAGCAGTTGCGGCGAGTTGATCGCGCCCGCGCACACCAGCACTTCCCGGTCAGCGTGGATCGTCTGGGTGCGGCCGCGGTAAGTGACCTCGACGCCGGATGCGGTGGTGCCGTCGAACAGCACGCGGTGGGTCATCACCCGGGTGCGGACGGTCAGGTTGGGCCGCCGCTTGATCGGGCGCAGGTAGCTGTTGGCGGTGGACGAACGCACGCCCTTCTTGGTCGTGCGGTCCATCGGGCCGAAGCCTTCGTTCTGGTAACCGTTCATGTCGTCGGTGTAGGGGTAGCCGGCCTGTTGCCCTGCCTCGATGAAAGCGCGGTGCAGCGGGTTCCGGCGCTCGCCGCGGGTGACGTAGAGCGGCCCGGAATCGCCGTGATAGGGGTCGCCGCCCAGGGTCTCGTGCGTCTCCGCCTTCTTGAAGTACGGCAGCACGTGACGGAAGGCCCAGCCCTCCATGCCGTTGGTCCGCGCCCAGCGGTCGTAGTCGCGCGCGTGACCCCGGATGTAGGCCATGCCGTTGATCGCGCTGGAGCCGCCCAGGGTCTTGCCGCGCGGGCAGTACAGCCGGCGGTCGTCCATATAGGGCTCGGGCTCGGAGAAATACGCCCAGTTGAACGTGCGGCCCTTTAGCGGTTCGGCGAAGGCGCTCGGCATGTGGATGAACACCGACCAGTCCGGCGGCCCGGCCTCCAGCAGCAGGACGGAGATATCCGGATCCTCGCTTAGCCGGCGAGCGAGCACGGCACCGGCGGATCCGGCGCCGACGATGACGTAGTCGAAGCTCTCGGGTGTATCACTCATGCGAGGCACTCCTGGGATGGGGCCCTTTGATGGGGCGGGCGTCGCTCGACGCGGGTGCGTGCGCTCTTTGCTCAGAACGGCGCTTCGCAGTCGCCGGTCGCGACGAACACGCTCTTCAGCTGGCTGTAGTACTCGATCGCCTGGCGGCCGTTCTCGCGGCCCAAGCCGGACTGCTTGGCGCCGCCGAAGGTCATCTCGATCGGGGTCACGTTGTAGTGGTTGACCCAGCAGATGCCGGACTGCAGCTCGCGCGCGCAGCGGTGGGCGCGGTTCAGGTCGCGGGTGAACACCCCGGAGGCGAGGCCATAGGGCGTGTCGTTGGCGCGCCGGATCGCCTCGGCTTCGTCGCGGAAGGTCAGGACCGACATGACGGGCCCGAAGATCTCTTCGCGCACGATCCGCATGTCGTCGGTGCAGCGATCGAAGATCGTGGGCAGGACGTAATTGCCGTCGGCGAGCGCCGGGTCGTCCGGCGCGCCGCCGCCGACCAGCAGGTTGGCGCCCTCGCGCTTGCCGGTCTCGATGTAGTCGAGCACGACCTTCTGGTGCTCGCGGCTGATCAGCGGGCCCATCTGGTAGGTTGGGGTCCGACGGGTCGCCCAGCTTGATCGCCTGGGTCCGCTTGATCAGGCGCGCCAGGAAGTCGTCGACCACGTCCTCGTGCACGAACACGCGGGTGCAGTTGGTGCAGACCTCGCCCTGCGTGGCGAAGTTGCCCAGCATCGCGCCCGACACGGCGTTATCCAGGTCGGCATCGTCGAACACCAGGAGCGGCGACTTGCCGCCCAGCTCCATGGTGACGTGCTTGAGCGAGCTCTTCGCCGCTTCGCTCGCGACCACCTTGCCGGTCTCCGCCTCGCCGGTGAGCGACACCTTGGCCACGCCCGGATGGTTCACCAGCGCGCGGCCGGTCTCGGCGAAGCCCTGCACGACGTTGAGCACGCCGTCCGGCAGGCCAGCCTCGGTCATCAGTTCCGCCATCCGCGGCGCGGACAGCGGGGTCAGCTCGGCCGGCTTGAACACCATGGCGTTGCCCGCGGCGAGCGCCGGCGCCGCCTTCCAACAGATGATCTGCAGCGGGTAGTTCCAGGCGCCGATGCCCGCGCACACGCCGAGCGGCTCGCGCCGGGTGTAGAAGAAGGCGTCGTCGACCTCCTGGTACTCGCCGCCCAGCTTGCTCGCCAAGCCGGCGAAGTACTCCAGACAGTCGGCGCCGGAATCGACATCCGCTTCCGGCGTCTCCGACAGCGGCTTGCCGGCGTCCAAGGTCTCCAGCCGGGCCAGCTCGTCGCGGTGGGCGCGCAGCAGCTCGGCCGCCTTCTGCAGCACCCGGCCGCGCGCCGCGCCGGTCATCCGCGACCAGACCTCGAAGCCCTGACGGGCAGACCCCACGGCCGCGTCGACGTCCGCCTCGCCGGCCTGATGGACACGGCAGATCGGCGTGTTGTGCGCGGGATCGAGCGTTTCGAAGCTCTGTCCGCTTTGCGCGGCGACGTAGCTGCCGCCGATGTAGAGCTTCAGGTCATCCTTGGGCTGCATGGCTGCGCTCCCGTGTGACGCCGTTCTTGGCGAGTTCCGTGTCCAGATAGTCGAAGGCGAAGGCGCGCGCGGTCCGCCGGTCGAGCGCGCGTTCGCCCATCGCGGTTCTAAGCGATAGCCCGTCGACGAAGATCGACAGGCCCTGCGCGATGCGCCGCGCTTCCGCGTCCGGCAGCACCTGGCGCAGGTCGTAGGCCAGATTGCTTTTCAGCCGCACGCGCAGGACCCGCTGGATCCGACCCAGCTTCGGGTTGCGGTGCGTCTGCCCCCAGAACGCGACCCAGGCGCTGAGGCTCTCCGGCGCGAACGACCGCGCCGAGAAGTTCGCCTCCAGCACCGCGTCGAGCCGGGCGTAGGGGTCGGTGAGCCCCTGGCGGTGCTGCACCACCTCCGCCTTCAGCTCGCTGGCGATGTAGCGCATCGTGGCCTCCAGCAGCCCGGCCTTGTCGCGGAAGTAGTGCGCGACCAGGCCCTGGCTGACGCCGGCGCGCCGGGCGACCTGGGCCAGCGAGGTGTTCGGAAAGCCCAGTTCGTGGATCGTGCGGATCGTGGCGTCGATCATTTGCCGCCGGCGCACCGGCTCCATTCCAAGCTTCGGCATCGGCGAGACGCCCCCCTTTCGTGAACCGGCGGTTGGTGCCGCCGGGCGATCGTGCGCGCGGCCAGTGTCGACGCGCATACGCATTCACGGCCGGGGACGGTCAAGCCGCGTACCCGATGCGAAGCGGTGTGTTGGGTCGCGGACGGGTCTGGACCGCGGCCGCCAACGGGCTTGGTCCCGGGGCGGCTGGCCTCCCGACACAGCCCGATGTAGCTTTTTTTGTTTGAACGTTCAATCAAAAACCGTATCGTGGCGATGAGGCGGGCGGCAGCTTAAGCTACCTACCGTCGGCGCGCCGCGGTCTCGCCGACCCGGCCTCGGTCACACAGCGGCACCGGCTCCAGCCGGGGTCACCGCGGGGCCAGGACACGGCCGGGGCGTAAGCGGCCGATCCCGCGGCCAAGTCGGCCCGCCGCACGCCGACGTGCGGCACACAGACGGGCACCGGTCGGGTGCGCATCGCCTCGGGGCTGACTTCGGGGCCAAATCCGCGCACCGATCCGACCCTGAACCCACGAAGACCCGACAACTCTGACAACAACGATGGCAAACGAGGGGACTTCACTGATGACCTTCAAGAAACTGTTCGCCGCCGGCGCGCTCGCGCTGGCGACCACCGCGCTGGTCAGTGGACCGGCGGCCGCGCAGGAGGAAGGCGAATCCTGCGGCACCGTGCGCCTGGAGCAGGTCAACTGGACCGGCGTGACGGCGAAGACCGAAACCCTGGCCTGGGTCCTGCAGCAGCTCGGCTACGAGACCGATCTGATCACGGCCTCGGTGCCGATCATGTTCAACTCGCTCGCCAAGAACGAGCGGGACGTCTTCCTCGGCCTTTGGCTGCCGACCCAGAAGTCGATGATCGGCAAATACATGAAGGAAGGCTCGATCGACATCCTGGGCGCCAACCTGGACGGCGCGAAATACACCGTGGCGGTCACCCAGAACGCCTACGACGCCGGGGTGAAGCACTTCTCCGACCTCGACGAGTACAAGGAGAAGTTCGACGGCACGATCTACGGCATCGAGGCCGGCAACGACGGCAACAAGATCATCAAGGACATGATCGCCGACGACGCCTACGGCCTGGGCGACTGGGAACTGCTCCCGTCCTCCTCCGCCGGCATGCTGACCCAGGTGAAGAAGAACGCCCGCCAGGACAAGTGGGCCGCGTTCCTGGGCTGGGAGCCGCACCCGATGAACCTCAACATCGACATGGCTTACCTCGACGGCGGCGAGGAGTATTGGGGCCCGAACAAGGGCGGCGCCACGGTCTACACGATCACGCGCGCGGGCTACAGCTGGGAGTGCCCCAACGTCGGCCAGCTGCTGCACAACTACACCTTCACGCTCGACGAGCAGAACCTGCTCGGCAAGTACGTGATCAACGAGGACATGAGCTACCTGGAGGCCGGCCAGAAGCTGATCCAGGAGAAGCCTGAGATCCTCGACCGGTGGTTCGGCGGCAGCGGCCCGCTGCTGTTCACGGGCGTCAAGACCCGCGACGGCGGCGATCCCAAGAAGGCGGTGATGAGCGCGCTGGAGGGCTAACCTCCACGGCGTTCACCGCGAACGTCTGAGAGCGCCGGCCGGGTCCGCCCCGGCCGGCGTTTTCGTGTGTGCTTGGACGCACCACCGAGCGCGCGTGCGACTGGCATCCCGGCGGGTCCCCTCTCCGCCCATGGGGGGAGAGGGACAGGGTGAGGTGGTGTGCACGCCAGGCCGACTTGGGACGCCGCCAAGCTAGAGCGCGATCGCTGAAGGTGAGCTCACCTTCAGCGTGAATCGCGCTCTATCTATTTGAAGGTAGCAAGCCGAGCAAGATTCCACCGCGAGCCAAGGTCGATTCCGACCCTTGCTCGATTTTGCTCTAGCGCGCCGCGGCAGCTGCAAGGGCGCGGGCAACCTCCTCACCCTAGCCCTCTCCTCCCTGTGGAGGAGAGGGGACCCGCCGCTGCGCCCTGCGGACACACCAGAGGATGCACTCGAAAAGCCTCAAGCGCCTGCCTGCGGTTGCGCGGCGCCGACCAGCTTGCGGACGTCGAAGTTGGGGGCGACCGGGGTGCCGCCGGTGGTGTCGCTCGCCAGCGACTCGATCTCGGCGATCTTGTCGGTAACGTAGCTGCGCACCTCTGTGTCCAGCTTGGCCAGCCGCTTCAGCCGGGCGTTGGCGACCTCCATCGGCATCCGGCCGGCCTTGACCGCGCGGCCCAGCCGGGCCTTCGCCTTCTCAACCTCGACCATCTCGACCGGGACGGCGCCGGCGGCGTCGGGAACCTTGGTCAGCAGCGCGTGCACGTCGTTCGACGCCAGGCCCTGCATCAGCAGCTCCAGCGCCTCCCGGTCGTTCTGCAGGATCGCCAGGTGCACCAGCGTGTCGCCGCGCCGGTCGCGCGCCAGCAGCGCGGACAAGAGCGGGTTGTGCGGCGCCGGGGAGGTCTTGTCCACCACCACCGGCTGGGGCTGCGGCTCGCCGCGCACCAGCTTCTTGATCGCCAGGTCGTCGTTCAGCAGCATGCCGGCCAGATGGCGCAGGTAGGCCGGCTTGCCCAGCAGCAGGCAGTGCACGAACAACGTCCGGCGGGCCTTGTCGCGCTTCAGCAGCCGGCGGCACAGCACTGCCTGGCGATAGACCTTCTTGGTCGCCACGTCGGGCGGCGACATGCCCATCACCGTCTCTTCCGTCTGCTGCATCAGCAGGCCCAGCAGATCCTCGAACATCGCGGTGTTGGCCTGGCCCAGCAGCTTGTGGAAGGCGGTCGTGCCGTCCTCGGCGTTGACGTAGTCGAAGAACAGCCGGCAGGTCGCCTGCCGCTGCTCCTTGTCGGTGTTGGACTGCACCGCCTGCTTGAGCACGTGCTGGCACAACAGCGCCCGGTTGTCCGCGAGGTCGGCGGCGAAGATGCCGCACATCATGTTGGCGAGCTTGGCCTGGTCGCCCTTGGCCTGTTCGGCGACCGCGTTCTCGACGTTGACGATCTGCAGGTGCTTGGTCTGAATCAGCGCGTTGATCGACTGCCACTTGGGTTCCGGCACCAGCATCTTGCCGAGCGGACTGATGCCGTACTTGTTGCGCCGGGCGAAGTCGACGTCGAGCTTGATCAGGATGTGCGCGAACTTGAGGGTCTCGCGCCCCTCGTTCAGGCGCAGGTTGTCGGCGAGGTAGTGCCAGATACCGTTGCCGTCGTCGTCCTCGGCGTTGATGTAGAGGGCGAAGCGCTCGCCGTCCCAGAACTGCATCACCGTCTCGAGCACGACGAGCGCCTTCGACACCTCGTAGTCGGCGAGGCGCTGGAGCATGAAGCTCTCGCCCTTGGCCCCGCGCGCCTTGAACAGCCGCTCGCCGTTGTTCTCGAACTTGATCCAGTTCTGGAAGAAGTTGCTGAACCGGCCGCTGCCCTTCTCCAGGCGCGCCAGCATCTCCGCATGCAGCTGCTCGGCCGATTCCGCTGCCATCGTGCTCGGGACCCTTGTGCTCTTAGCGTCGAATATCGACCGCAGACTGCACGCAAGGGGTTACTAAGACTCTAACCGCCCACGCGCGGGACCGCTCTAAAACGGGCGTTGCAACCACCAGTCGGGATGACGCCGTGTAAATGTTCGCGGCCGCCGGCAAGGCTGGGGTTCGCCGATCCACCGGCCCGGCCGACCGCGCCGCACAGACCCGCATGGAAACGCCCGCCCGGGTGGGCCTTCCCGGGCGGGCGCGACGACGTCGGCGATTGGGAGGCGGCTACTTCCAGCCGACGCGGTCGAAGATGCGCTGGGCTTCCGGCTGGTTCTCGCCGTAGGCGGCGACGTTGACGTCGTCGATCTTGAAGTCGCCCAGCTCCTGCAGCTTGGTGTTGGGCGCGACTTCGGCGACGGCCGGGTACTCGTTGTTGCCGTCGGCGAAGTGCCGCTGGGCGAACTCGCTCGCCAGGAATTCCAGGAAGCGCACCGCGTTCTCGCGGTTCGGGCCGTTCTTGATCACGCCCGCGCCGGAGATGTTGACGTGGGTGCCGCGGCCGTCCTGGTTGGGGAAGACGTAGCCGACGTTCTCGACCGCTTCCGGATCGTTTTCCAGCAGGCGCACGTAGTAGTAGTGGTTGGCGACGGCCACGCCGCACTCGCCGGCGGCCACGCCCATGATCTGGTCGGTGTCGCCGCCCTCGGGCTCGCGGGCGAAGTTTTCCATCACGCCCTTCGCCCACTCCTGCGCGGCGTCGCTGCCGTGCGCCTCGATCACGCTGGCGAGCAGGGACTGGTTGTAGATGTTGGAGGAGGAGCGGATGCAAACCTCGCCCTCCAGGCTGTCGTCGGCCAGCCCCTCGTAGGTGGTGACCGGCGGCTCGTCGTACCGGTTCTTGTTGTAGAAGATGATGCGCGCGCGGCTGGAGAAGCCGAACCACTCGCCGTCGGGGTGGCGCAGGTTCGACGGGATGCGGTCGTTCAGCACGTCGCTATCGACCTCGGCGAACAACCCTTCCGTCTGGGCGCGCCACAGCCGGCCGGCGTCCACCGTGATCAGCACGTCGGCGGGGGTGTTGCGCCCCTCGCTCTCGATCCGCTGGATCAGAGCGTCCGACTTGCCCTGGATGCGGTTGACCTCGATGCCGGTGCGTTCCTCGAACTCGGCGTAGAGCTTTTCGTCGCTCTGGTAGTGGCGGGCGGAGTAGATGTTCACCTCGCCCTGAGCCTGGGCCGCGTCGGTCACCGCGAGCCCGGCGGCCAGCGTCACCGCCGCCATTGCCGTCATGCCATATGCGCGCATGGTCTCTCGTCACTCCCCTCGATCAGGTTTCGCGCCGACAAATGTCGCGCGGGTCGGACGGCGCACCGTTTGATCCCGAGCGCGCCTGTTCCCTCTCTGGGATAATGCAAATGAATTGCAGTTGCAAGATGCTCCGGAGTCGTTTTTCCTGGCTCTGGATGGCGCGCGCGATACCGGTCCGAGATCGCCTCAATTCTCTTGCCCGATCTCTGTTTTGTCTCGATACTCGTTCGGCGGAGCGGCCTTTCGGTAAACACGATGCACGACATAAACAAACGCTTCTGTAATAAAGAGATTGGACTGGCCTACGAATATTGGCAATCGAAAGCCAAGGATTCCCGCTTACCCGCTCGGGCGGACATCGATCCGATGGAAATGCGCGGGTGGATACAAGCCGTCTTGTTGGCAGAAGCGGTGTTCGACGCGGACGGCACGCCCGTCGACTTCCTTTTCCGGGTAGCCGGCAGCCGGGTTTGCGAGCGCTACGGCCATGAACTGACCCGCCGGCATCTTTCGGACGTCCGTCTCGACCACCAGAACGCCAACATCCTGGCGAACTACGCAGCCGCGATCGAGACGCGTCGCCCGATCTTTTCGATCGCCCGCTTCCAGGACGAAACCGGGCTTCTGCGCAGCTTTGAAATGCTGCTGCTGCCGCTCTGCACCGATGGGGACGTCTGCGATCTGTTGCTGGGCGTGGTCATGCCGCTACCGCCCGACTACGACGCCGACGAAGGGGTCTGGATCTACGAGGCCGGCCCCGCCGACCACTGACACCGCGGCCCGCGCGAGCGTGCGCCCGGTTAGACCGGCAGCTGCACCTCAAAGGTCACCGCCCCGTCCGCTTCACGCACCTGCAGGTCCCCGCCCATCCGCTGCGCGATCAGACGGCTGAAATAGCCCTGCACCGCGCGCGGGCCGAGCTCGGCGACATCGACGCCGTCGGCCATCGCCGCGCGCGTCTCGTCGCGCAGGCGGGCGTTGGTCCCCTCTCCCGCGACCAGGACCGACTGACCGTCAGCGGCCGCTTGGGCGCGGATCGTGCCGCCGCGCTGCAGCGTTTCCATCGCAAGCGCGATCAGGTTCAACAGCAGCTTGCCGCCGCCGTCCGGGCCGTTGAGCACCAGCGAGTCGGCGTCCCAGGCGAGCTCCGCCTTCTGCGACGTCAGGTAGCCTTCGGCCAGGCGCTTCAGTTCCGCCGGCCCCATGTCGACCTGCCGGCCGGCCTGACCGTAGGCGAGGCGGAAGAACTGCACCGTCGAGGAGGCCTGCTTGGCCGACTTGTCGGCGAGCGCCAGCGCGTCCTGCAGCATCTCCGGATCGAGGTCCTCGGCCATCAGCTCCAGGCCGTTGTTTACCGCCCCAACTGGGGAGACCAGATCGTGACAAAGCCGCGACGCCAAAAGTTCGGCGACCCGCAAATCGATTTTGATGTCCTGCATCGAATGCCCCCTTCGTCCGGCGCCCGGCGTGCCTGCCAGGTGCAAGCTGCGCGGCCCGCCCCGTTTTGCGCCGTGGTGTTTGTCGCTGCAACCCCCATCGGTGTCGTTCTCGGTCAGATTGACGCACGGTGGGGGCGCG
The DNA here is from genome assembly GCA_034521655.1 of Rhodovibrio sp. GTDB lineage: Bacteria > Pseudomonadota > Alphaproteobacteria > Kiloniellales > Rhodovibrionaceae > Rhodovibrio. The sequence goes on along the minus strand of JAXHMD010000040.1, from coordinate 4,754 downwards.
TAAAGTACATCCTAGAAGGAGCCGACATGACCGATGAACCGCTGGCGCCCGGCATGCTGGTGCGCAACCCCGACGCCCCGGACTGGGGTCTGGGTCAGGTCCAGTCGGTGATCGGCAACCGCGTCACCGTCAACTTCGAGAACCAGGGCAAGCAGCTGATCGATATCGCCAACGCCCGGCTCGACGTGGTCGACGCCAACCACGACTGACGCCGACCTCTTCAGGCGGCCGGCACGACGCGCGTCCGGTCCCCTGCCCTCCGGTACAAGGATAAGGCCGCCCGCCATGGCCGACGGCAACCCGCCTTCCCCGCAGCGTCCCCTCGACCGCCAGATCGCCCCCGGCTCCGGCCGGCGGCAGGCGCCGACCACGCCCAAGGGCCGCCAGCTCGACCCCGAGGCCGCCGAGGAGGTGCGCGCCCTGCTGGGCGACCGCTCGCGCCAGCGCGATCTGCTGATCGAGCATCTGCATCTGCTGCAGGACCGCTTCGGCTGCCTGCACGCCCGCCACCTGCACGCGCTGGCCGAGGAGATGCGCCTGCCGATGGCGGTGGTCTACGAGGTCGCGAGCTTCTACGCCCACTTCGACATCGTCGAGGACGGCGAGGCGCCGCCGCCGGACCTGACCATCCGGGTGTGCGACGGCATCGCCTGCGAGATGGCGGGCGCGCAGGAGCTGCTGGCCAAGCTGCCGCAGGCGCTGAGCGACAAGGTGCGCGTGGTCGCGGGCCCCTGCATGGGCCGCTGCGATACCGCGCCGGTGGCGGAGATCGGCCACCAGGGGCACATGCACCACGCCACCCTGCCCAAGCTGGCGATCGCCGGCTCCGGCGGGCCGGTCGACCTGCACCAGCCGACCCCGGTGGACTACGACACCTACCTCGCCCACGGCGGCTACACGGTGCTGCGGGAATTGCTCGACGGCAGCCGCACGCCGGACAGCATCGTAAACGCGCTGTCCGACGCCAACCTGCGCGGCCTGGGGGGCGCCGGTTTCCCGGCCGGCAAGAAGTGGGGGATCGTGCGCCAGCAGCCGCACCCGCGCTACGTCGCGATCAACGCCGACGAGGGCGAGCCCGGCACCTTCAAGGACCGCTGGTGCATGGAGCGCGACCCGCACCGCTTCCTGGAAGGCGCGCTGATCGCGAGCGCGGCCGTCGAGGCGGAAGCCTGCTACATCTACCTGCGCGACGAGTACCCGCAGGTGAACCGCCTGCTGCAGGACGCGCTGGAGCGGGTGACGCAGGAAGGCCTGATTGACCGGATCTGCCCGGTTTACCTGCGCCGCGGCGCCGGGGCCTACATCTGCGGCGAAGAGTCCGCGATGCTGGAATCGATCGAAGGCAAGCGCGGCCTGCCCCGCCACAAGCCGCCGTTCGCGGCCGAGGTCGGCCTGTTCGGCCAGCCCACCCTGACCAACAACGTGGAGACGCTGTACTGGGTGCGCGACATCGTCGAGCACGGATCCGAATGGTTCGCCGGCAAGGGCCGCCACGGGCGCGCGGGCCTGCGCCTGTTCTCCGTCTCCGGCCGGGTGAACGAGCCGGGCGTCAAGCACGCGCCCGCCGGGATCACGGCCGCTGAGCTGATCGACGAGTACTGCGGCGGGATGGCCGCCGGGCACAGCTTCAAGGCCTACCTGCCGGGTGGTGCCTCGGGCGGCATCCTGCCCGCGCGCTTGGGCGACATCCCGCTCGACTTCGGCTCGCTCGACGAATACGGCTGCTTCATCGGCTCGGCGGCGATCGTGGTGCTGAGCGACCAGGACGACGTCAAGGCCGCCGCGCGCAACCTGATGCGCTTCTTCAAGGACGAGAGCTGCGGCCAGTGCACGCCGTGCCGCAACGGCACGGAGAAGGCGGTCAAGCTGCTCGAGCGCGACCGGTGGGACCAGGGCCTGCTCACCGACCTGTCGCAGGTGATGCGCGACGCCTCCATCTGCGGCCTGGGCCAGGCGGCGCCCAACCCGATCGACTGCGTCTTCAAGTATTTCCCCGAGGATCTCGCGTCATGACCGATCGTACCATCCGCTTCGAGATCGACGGCCGCGAGGTCGCGGCCGCGCCCGGCGAGACCATCTGGACGGTCGCCCGGCGCGAGGGCATCGAGATCCCGCACCTGTGCCACCGCCCGGAACCGGGCTACGAACCGGACGGCAACTGCCGCGCCTGCATGGTGCAGGTGGAGGGCGAGCGCGCGCTCGCGGCGTCGTGCATCCGCAAGCCGGCGCAGGGCATGAAGGTCTCCGTCTCGGCCGAGCGCGCCAAACGCTCGCGCGAACTGGTGTTCGAGCTGCTGATCGCCGACCAGCCCAAGCGCGAGACCAGCCACGACCCGACCAGCCAGTTCTGGCAGTGGGCCGACAAGGTCGGCGTCGACGGCTCCCGCTTCCCCGAGCGCGAGCAGTGGCAGGCGGACACCAGCCACCCGGCGATGTCGGTCAACCTGGACGCCTGCATCCACTGCAACCTGTGTGTGCGCGCCTGCCGCGACGTCCAGGTCAACGACGTGATCGGCATGGCCTACCGCGGCCACGAGGCGAAGGTGGTGTTCGACTTCGACGATCCGATGGGCGAGAGCACCTGTGTCGCCTGCGGGGAGTGCGTGCAGGCCTGCCCGACCGGCGCGCTGATGGAAAGCGCGCTGTTGGACGACCAGCAGACCCGCACCGAATGGCCGGACAAGCAGGTCGACAGCGTCTGCCCCTATTGCGGGGTCGGCTGCCAGGTCACCTACAACGTCAAGGACGACCGGATCATCTCGGTCGACGGGCGCAACGGCCCGGCGAACGAGCAGCGGCTGTGCGTGAAGGGCCGCTTCGGCACCGACTACAGCCGCCATCCCGCACCGCCTGCGGGTGCCGCTGATCCGCCGCGAGGATGCCCCCAAGCGCGGCGACGACAAGGTCGATCCCGCCAACCCCTGGACCCACTTCCGCGAGGCCAGCTGGGAGGAGGCGCTGGACGCCGCCGCGAACGGGCTGAGCCGCATCCGCGACCGCGACGGCGCGAACGCGCTCGCCGGCTTCGGCTCCGCCAAGGGCACCAACGAGGAAGCCTACCTGTTCCAGAAGACGGTCCGGGTCGCCTTCGGCACCAACAACGTCGACCACTGCACCCGGCTGTGCCACGCCTCCTCCGTCGCCGCCTTGATGGAGAACCTCGGCTCCGGCGGTGTCTCCGCGCCGTTCAACGCGGCGAACGACGCCGAGTGCATCATCGTGATCGGCGCCCGGCCGAGCGAGAACCACCCGGTCGCGGCCAGCTACCTGAAGCAGGCGGCCAAGGACGGCGCCAAGCTGATCGTGATGGACCCGCGCTATCAGGTGCAGCTGGGCCGCTACGCCTGGCGCAACGTCCAGTTCAAGCCGGGCCAGGACGTGGCGCTGTTGAACGCCATGCTGCACACCATCTTCGCCGAGGGGCTGGAGGACACGCAGTACATCCAGGCCCACGCCGACGGCGTCGAGGCGCTGCGCGAGAAGGTGAAGGACTTCCCGCCGGAGGAGATGGCCGAGGTCTGCGGCGTCGACGCGCAAGTCATCAAGGACTGCGCGCGCGCCTACGCGACATCCAGCGCCTCGATCATCTTCTGGGGCATGGGGGTGAGCCAGCACGTCCACGGCACCGACAATTCGCGCAGCCTGATCAACCTCGCGCTTTCGACCGGTCAGATCGGCCGCAAGGGCACCGGCCTGCACCCGCTGCGCGGGCAGAACAACGTCCAGGGCGCCTCCGACGCCGGGCTGATCCCGATGGTGTTCCCGGACTACAAGCCGGTCACCAACGCCGGCTTCAAGCAGCAGTTCGAGGCCTACTGGGGCACCGAGCTGGACGGCCAGAACGGCCTGACGGTGGTCGAGATCGTCAACGCCGCGCACGACGGCAAGATCAAGGGCATGTACGTCCAGGGCGAGAACCCGGCGATGTCCGACCCCGACCAGACCCACGCCCGCCAGGCGCTGGCCAAGCTGGAGCATCTGGTGGTCCAGGAGATCTTCCTGACCGAGACGGCGTTCCACGCCGACGTCGTCCTGCCCGCCTCCGCCCAGCAGGAGAAGTCCGGCACCTACACCAACACCAACCGGCAGGTGCAGCTGGGCCGCCCGGCGATCTCGATGCCCGGCGACGCGCGCCAGGACTGGTGGATCACCCACGAGATCGCCCGGCGGATGGGCCACGACTTCGGCTTCACCCAGGTGCGCGAGATCTTCGCGGAGATGGCGGGGATCATGCCCTCGCTCGCCAACATCACCTGGGACCGGCTGGAGCGGGAGGGCTCGGTCACCTACCCCTGCCCCGCCCCCGACCATCCGGGCGAGCCCATCGTGTTCTCCGACGGCTTCCCCACGGCAAGCGGGCGCGGCGGCATGAAGCCGGTCGACCTGACCCCGCCGGCCGAGCTGCCGGACGACGACTACCCGCTGGTGCTGACCACCGGCCGGCAGTTGGAGCACTGGCACACCGGCGCGATGACCCGCCGGTCGCGCGTGCTCGACGACCTGGAGCCGGAAGCGGTCGTCTCCATGCACCCGCGCGAGATCGGCCAGCGCGGCTGGGCTGCTGGCCAGCGCGTGCGCGTCACCACCCGGCGCGGGTCGATCGCGCTTCAGCTGCGCGCGGACCGGGAGGTGCCGTCGGGCATGATCTTCATCCCGTTCGCCTACGCCGAGGCGGCGGCGAACGTGCTCACCAACCCGCAGCTCGACCCCGACGGCAAGATCCCCGAGTTCAAGTTCTGCGCCGCCCGGATCGA
>JAXHMD010000039.1:0-246046 GCA_034521655.1 Rhodovibrio sp. | reverse complement strand
TGAAAGCTGCCGTCATCGTCTTCCCCGGTTCCAACTGCGACCGCGACATCGCGGTCGCGCTCGAACGCGCCAGCGGCAAGCCGCCGCACATGGTCTGGCACAAGGACAGTACGGTGCCCGAGGTCGACCTGATCGTGCTGCCGGGCGGCTTCTCCTACGGCGACTACCTGCGCTCCGGCGCGATCGCGGCGCACTCGCCGGTGATGCGCGACGTCAAGGCGCGGGCGGAGAAGGGCACGGCGGTGCTGGGCATCTGCAACGGCTTCCAGATTCTGATCGAAGCCGGGCTGCTGCCGGGCGGCCTGCTGCGCAACGATTCGCTCAAGTACATCTGCAAGGACGTCGGCCTGGAGGTCGAGACGGACGACAGCGTGTTCACCCGCCACTACCACAACGGCCAGCGCGTGGTGTTCCCGATCGCGCACGGCGACGGCAACTACTTCATCGACGAGGACGGCCGGAAGCGGCTGGAGGACGAGGAGCGGATCGCCTTCCGCTACTGCGACGCCGTCGGCCAGGTCACGCCGGAGGCGAACCCCAACGGATCGGTCGCCAACATCGCCGGCATTTACAACAAGCAGCGCAACGTCCTGGGGATGATGCCCCACCCCGAGCGCCTGGCCGATCCGGCCCTGGGCGGCCGCGACGGCAGGGCGATGTTCGACGGCCTGGTGGAGGCGCTGTCGTGAGCGAGCCGAATCCGGAAATCACCGACGCCCTGGTCGCCGAGCACGGCCTGAACGCGCAGGAATACGCGCGCGTCCAGGAGATCCTGGGGCGAACGCCCAACCTGGTGGAACTCGGCATCTTCTCGGTGATGTGGAGCGAGCACTGCTCCTACAAGTCGTCCAAGAAGTGGCTGAAGACCCTGCCCACCGAAGGCCCGCAGGTGATCCAGGGCCCGGGCGAGAACGCCGGCGTGATCGACATCGGCGACGGCCAGGCCGCCGTGTTCAAGATGGAGAGCCACAACCACCCGTCCTTCATCGAGCCCTACCAGGGTGCTGCGACCGGCGTGGGCGGCATCCTGCGCGACGTGTTCACCATGGGCGCGCGGCCGATCGCCAACCTGAACGCGCTGCGCTTCGGCGATCCCGAGCATCCCAAGACGCGCCACCTGGTCTCCGGCGTGGTCGCCGGCATCGGCGGCTACGGCAACTGCGTCGGCGTGCCCACGGTCGGCGGCGAGGTCAACTTCCACCCGGCCTACAACGGCAACATCCTGGTCAACGCGATGACCGTGGGCCTCGCCGAGGCGGACCGGATCTTCTACGCCAAGGCGCACGGCGTCGGCAACCCGGTGGTCTACGTCGGCTCCAAGACCGGGCGCGACGGCATCCACGGCGCGACCATGGCGTCGGCCGAGTTCGACGCGGACAGCGAGGAGAAGCGCCCGACCGTGCAGGTCGGCGACCCGTTCACCGAAAAGCTGCTGATCGAGGCCTGCCTGGAGCTGATGGCGACCGACGCCGTCGTCGCCATCCAGGACATGGGCGCGGCCGGCCTGACCTCCTCGTCGTTCGAGATGGCGTCCAAGGGCGGCAGCGGCGTCGAGCTCAACCTGGACCACGTGCCGGTGCGCGAGGACGGCATGAGCGCCTACGAGATCATGCTCTCCGAAAGCCAGGAGCGCATGCTGATGGTGCTCAAGCCCGGCCGCGAGGCCGAGGCCAAGGCGATCTTCGACAAGTGGGACCTGGACTTCGCGGTCGTCGGCGAGCTGACCGACACCGGGCGCATGGTGATCCAGAAGGGCGGCGAGCAGGTCTGCGACCTCCCGATCGACCCGCTGGCCGAGGCCGCGCCGGAGTACGACCGCCCGTGGGAGCCGACCCCGGCGCAGGCCGAGGTCGAGCCGGACGACGTGCCCGCGCTTGAGCCCGAGCAGGCCTTGATGACGCTGATCGCCTGCCCAGACCTCTGCTCCCGGCGCTGGGTGTGGGAGCAGTACGACCACATGGTCGGCGCCGACACCGTGCAGCGCCCGGGCGGCGACGCCGGCGTGGTGCGCGTCCACGGCACCGACAAGGCGCTCGCGGTCACGGTCGACTGCACGCCGCGCTACGTCCTGGCCGATCCGATCCAGGGCGGCCGGCAGGCGGTCGCCGAAGCCTACCGCAACATCACCGCCACGGGCGCGCAGCCGCTCGCGGTGACCGACAACATGAACTTCGGCAACCCGGAAAAGCCGCTGGTGATGGGCCAGTTCGTGGGATCCTGCCAGGGCATGGGCGAGGCCTGCCAGGCGCTCGGCACGCCGGTCGTCTCCGGCAACGTCTCGCTCTACAACGAAACCGGCGAGACCGCGATCCTGCCCACCCCGGCGATCGGCGGCGTCGGCCTGCTGGACGACCTGTCCCGGATGGCGACGACCGGCTTCAAGGCGAGCGACGAGGCGATCGTCCTGATCGGGGAGACCGATGGCCATCTGGGCCAGTCGCTCTACCTGCGCGAGCTGTGCGGGCGCGAGGACGGGCCGCCGCCGCCGGTCGACCTGACGGCCGAGCGGCGCAACGGCGACTTCGTGCGTTCCCTGATCCGCGGCGGCAAGGTCACCGCCTGCCACGACCTGTCGGATGGCGGGCTGCTGGTCGCGCTCGCGGAGATGGCGATGGCGGGCGACCTCGGCGCGACGATCGAGCCGGCGGACCAGATACCGCTCCACGCCTGGCTGTTCGGCGAGGACCAGGCGCGCTACCTTGTCACCGCCGCGCAAGCCGGCGACATTCTCGAGGCCGCCCACGCCGCGCAGGTGCCCGCCTACGCGGTTGGGCGCACGGGCGGGACCGCGTTGAAACTCGCGGGCGGTCCGTCCATATCCGTCGAACAGGTGCGCTCGGCGCATGAAGGCTGGCTGCCGGCGTTCATGTCGACAGCCGATTGAGTGAGCGCCGCGCGCGCACCTACGGGACAAAACACGTGCGATCGCGCACGCGAACCAAAACAAAGCCGGAGACCCGCCGCCATGCCGATCCATGCGCACGACCTCGAGTCGATGATCCGCGAGGGGATCCCGGACGCCCAGGTCACGGTCGAGGACCTGGCCGGCGACGGGGATCACTACGCGGTCTACGTCGTCTCCAAGGAGTTCGAGGGCAAGAACCGGGTGCAGCAGCACCAGATGGTCTATCAGACCCTGCAAGGCAAAATGGGCGGCGAGCTGCACGCACTCGCCGTGCAGACGTCGACGCCGAAGAGCTGAGCCGCTTCACTGAACCTATGGCTTAGCCGACGCCACAACCGACCCGCACACGACAGGCATTGAGGGGGAAGCCACCATGGCCGACCAGTCCGTCCACGACCGCATCCAGCAGGAAATCTCCGACAACGACGTCACCGTCTACATGAAGGGCACGCCCACCTTCCCGCAGTGCGGCTTCTCCGCGGCGGTGGTGCAGGTGCTGAACCACCTGGGCGTGACCTACCACGGCGTGAACGTCCTGGAGGACCCGGGCCTGCGCGAGGGCATCAAGGAGTTCTCCAACTGGCCGACGATCCCGCAGCTCTACGTCAAGGGCGAGTTCCTGGGCGGCTGCGACATCGTCCGCGAGATGTTCCAGACCGGCGAGCTGCAGGACACCCTGCAGCAGAAGGGCATCGAGGTGCAGAACGCGGCGTAAGGCACGCCGGCGTCCGCGCCCGGTTCCCGACCGGACGTTTCCAAGGGGGGAGGCTGCCACGCGCGGCCTCCCCTTTTTCGTGTCGGGTTGCCGGCTTTTCCGTGCGCCTCTTGGGCCCTCAGCAGTCCTTCGAGACGGTTGGCTTCGCCAACCGCCGCAGGATGAAGTTATAGGGTTTTCAACAAGATAACATAGCTTCCTGCTGCGGAGCTTTGCGCAGCAAAGCGTCTCGAAGCATCCGTGAAGGGTGCTGAAGCGCCCGTGCGGTGGTTTTCTCCACGAAATGGACGACAGCTAACCCGCGCTGTAGCCTGCTCAACCCGCCCCTTGAAAATCGAGCCTTGTGTTACGAATTCAGCCATGGCTAAACTTTGGCGGCGTCCGACGGCTTGAATCGTTCTAAGCCGCGGCGATTTTGACATGGCCGCCAAACGCGTAGGCCAAGCGCGTAGGCCGAACGCGTAAACGTACCCGGCTGCAGGGCTCGAGGACAAGGAGAGCGACGACGTGACGACGCCGGCAGCGGCCACGAAAGGCAGTGTTTCCGACGCGGTGACCTACCTGCGCCAGCTGGGCGCGGCGAAGCTGCTGCTGCTCGCGGCGCTCGCCGGGTTGATGCTGTTCACCTCGCCCGAGGGGCGCGGGATCGTCCTGGAATCGCTCGCCGACGCCTATCTGGGCGTCAGCGTGTTCGTCGCCGCCACGCTGGGCACGATCTATTACCTGGAACACAGCCTCAACCTCGACGTCGCCGGTCTGTTGCGCAAACACCACCGCTGGCAGGTCCCGATCGCCGCGGCGCTGGGCGCGCTCCCCGGCTGCGGCGGCGCGGTCGCGGTGGTGACGCAGTACGTCCGCGGCTCGATCTCCTTCGGCTCGCTGGTCGCGGTGCTGGCCGCCACGATGGGCGACGCCGCCTTCCTCCTGCTGGCCGCGGAACCCGCGACCGGCCTGCTGGTGTTCGTGCTCGGCTTCGTCGTCGGCACGATCTCGGGCTATATCGTCGACTGGATCCACGGCGTCGACTTCCTGCGCGCCGACCATCCTGAGCTGCCCGACCAGATCGAGCGCCAGCCCCTGACCAGGTTGAACAGGCTGCGCCCGGTCTGGGCGGTACTGCTGGTGCCGGGGCTGGTGCTGGGTATCCTCGACCTCGCGACGGTCGACACGGACGCGCTGTTCGGCCCGCTCGCCGCCTACGGGCCGACCGAGATCATCGGCGTCACGGGCGCGCTGCTCGCGTTCGCGATGTGGACGCTGGACCCGGAACTGCGCTTCGACCCCGGGGTCAGCCGCGCCGGCGGGGCGTTCACCCGCACGGTGGACGCGACCAACTTCGTCACCGTCTGGGTGATCGTGGGCTTCCTGATCTACGAGCTGGGCGTCCACTTCACCGGCATCGACCTGGCGACGCTGTTCGACACCTACGCGCCCCTGATCCCGCTGCTGGCGGTGCTGGTCGGCTTCCTGCCCGGCTGCGGGCCGCAGATCGTGGTGACCTCGCTCTACATCACCGGCGCCATGCCGCTCTCCGGCCAGCTCGCCAACGCGATCTCCAACGACGGCGACGCGCTGTTCCCGGCGCTCGCGATCGCGCCCAGGGCGGCCTTCGTCGCCACCATCTACAGCGGCATCCCGGCGCTCATGGTGGGCTACGGCACCTATCTCATCTGGGGGTAAACGAGCGCCGTAGGGCGGGTTCGCGCCAGCAACCCGCCGGCGGTGGCGCACGCGGCACCGGCGTTCGGTGGATTGCCGCTCGCGCGGCGAATCCACCCTACGGCTCTCTCTCCGCTGGGCGGAGAGGGCAGCCGCCGAAGCACCCGTCGCACACGAAAACGCCCCGGAAGCGTCGGCCTCCGGGGCGTCTCGTTCGTCGGGCTGAAACCCGCGCTTAGCGCGAGTAGTACTCGATGACGAGGTTCGGTTCCATCGTCGTCGGGTAGGGCACGTCGGCCAGCTTGGGGCCGCGCTGGAAGGTCGCCTTCAGCTCGTTGCTGTCGACCTCGATGTAGTCCGGCAGGTCGCGCTCGCTGGACTCCTGCCCCTCGAACACGAGCTGCATGTCCTTCTTCTTCGGGTCGACCTGCACCACGTCGCCGTCCTGCACACTGTAGGAGGGGACGTTGACGCGCTTGCCGTTCACCAGCACGTGGCCGTGGTTCACGAACTGGCGCGCGGCGAACACGGTCGGCACGAACTTCGCCCGGTAGACCACCGTCGCCAGCCGGCGCTCGAGCAGCTCGACCAGGGTCTCGGAGGTGTCGCCCTTCCGGCGCGTCGCCTCCTCATAATACTTGCGGAACTGCTTCTCGCCGATCGAGCCGTAGTAGCCCTTCAGCTTCTGCTTGGCGGCGAGCTGCAGGCCGTAGTCGGAGACCTTCTTACGGCGCTGGCCGTGCTGGCCGGGGCCGTAGGGGCGCTTGTTGAACGGGCTCTTCGGACGGCCCCAGAGGTTGACGCCGAGGCGCCGGTCAATCTTGTACTTCGAAGCCTTACGCTTGCTCATTTTGCGAGCTTTCTCCGTCGCTTAAGCGGGAATGGCCGCGCTGTTACGCGCGTTGATGTCCCGGTAGGCCCGAGGCTCCGTATCGCTGGATGCCGCACTAACGGATCATCCGGGCGCCGCGATATGTCTATCGGGTGCCCCGGAGACGGGCGGGGCGCGACCCCGGAGGTCGACCCACGTTCCCAGGAAGTGCGCCGGACACTACGGCTGCGCGCCGGCTTGTCAAGCAAAGCTGTCGATTGCGGGAATTCGATGCGGCGGTGGCGCCTGGCACGGCCCCGTCGAGTGGGTTCGCGCAGCAACCCACCGAACGGCGGTGCCGGCGCGGCACGGACGCATGGTGGGTTGCCGCGAAGCGCGGCGAACCCACCCTACTGCGGCCGTTATCCTCTCCTGTACTTGGTCATCCCCTCTCCCCAGTGGCGGAGAGGGACCTCTGCCGGGACAGCGTGCGAACCCGCGAACGCAAGGCGGTCGAGACGGCGCGCCCTCACGCGTCCCGTCCCGCTCCTGCTCGCGCGGGCGGCGGGTGACCTTGGGGGCTTCCCAGAGCGCCTTGACCATGCCGTGCAGGCTGTCGACCTCCGCCGCCGTGGGCCGGGCGCGGGCGAAGATGTTGCGCAGGTTGCGCAGCATCGCCGGGCGCTTCTCCGGGATGTTGAAGTAGCCGGCGGCCTCCAGCCGCGCTTCCAGGCGCGCCATGAAGTTGTCCAACTCCTCCGCGCGCGCCGCGCGGCCGCTGTTCTGCCGGCCGCTGACCAGCTTCACCGCCGGCGTGGCGTCTTCAGCCGTCCACCATTCGTAGGCGATCAGCAGTACCGCCTGCGCCAGGTTGAGCGAGGTCGCCCCCGGGTTGAGCGGTGCGCGGATCAGGGTGTCGGCGAGCGCCACCTCGTCGTTCTCCAGGCCCTGCTTCTCCGGCCCGAACAGCACGGCGGCCGGCCCCTCGTCGCGCACGGCGGCGCGCAGGTCGGCCCCGGTGGCGCGCGGGGTCAGCACCCATTTCACCTGGTCGCGTTCGCGCGCCGTGGTGGCGTAGACGCGGGCCATCTCGGCAACCGCGCTCGGCACGTCGTCGTAGACCCGCGCCTGGTCGACCACCGACCGCGCGTGCGCCGCGGCGGCCTCCGCGTCTTCGTTCGGCCAGCCGTCGCGCGGCGCGACGATGCGCAGGTCCGACAGGCCGCAGTTCAGCATCGCCCGCGCGGCCATGCCGATGTTCTGGCCCAGCTGCGGGCGGACCAGCACGACCGCCGGCTGCGGGCCTTCGGGCACGGGCAGCGGCTTGTCGCGGGCCATCTACTACCTCGACCGCGTGCGGCCGGCGCGGGCCGTCGGCCTGCCGACGCGCCTTCCTGGTAGAGCTTCCAGGTCAGGCCGTCGTGCAGGGCGTTGAACGAGGCGTCGATGATGTTGGCGAGACGCCGACGGTGGTCCAGCGGCGCCCCTGCCCGTCGGCGCTTTCGATCAGCACGCGGGTGACGGCCGCGGTGCCGGCCTGTGGGGTCAGGATGCGCACCTTGTAGTCGACTCAGGCGCATGTCCTCGCAGCGGCCGGATAGAGCTCCAGCAGCGCCTTGCGCAGCGCCGTGTCGAGCGCGTTCACCGGGCCGTTGCCGTCGGCGACCGTCATCATGCTCGCGCCGCCGACCTCGGTGCGTCACGGTGGCCTCCGATACGGTGACGAGCTCGCCCCAGGCGTTCAGCCGGCGCTCGTCCATGCACCCGGAAGCCGTCGACAGCGCGAAGTAGTCCGGCACCTGTTTGAGCGCCCGGCGCGCCAGCAGCTCGAACGAGGCCTCGGCGCCGTCGTAGGCGTAGCCCTCGAACTCGCGCGCCTTGACCCGCTCCACCAGGTCCGCGACGGCGGGGTCGTTCGGGTCCATCTCGATCCCGATCTCGCGGAAGCTGCGCCAGGATGTTGGACCGGCCGGACTGGTCGGAGACGACGATCTGCCGGCGGTTGCCGACCAGGCTCGGCGTCGATGTGCTCGTAGGTCGTCGGGTCCTTCGCGCACGGCCGAGGCGTGCAGCCCGCCCTTGTGGGCGAACGCGCTGTCGCCGACATAGGGCGCGCTGCCGGTTGGGCGCGCGGTTCAGCCAGCTCGTCCAGCAGGCGCGAGACCGTGCGTCAGCTTCGTTCAGCGTCGGCGCCGGTCGATCGCAGCGGTCGCGATAGTCCGTGCTTCAGCAGCAGCGTCGGCGATGCATCGAGATCAGGTTGGCGTTGCCGCAGCGCTCGCCGAGGCCGTTGAGCGTGCCCTGGACCTGCCGCGCGCCGGCCTCGATGCCGGCGAAGGTGTTGGCCACCGCCTGCCGGTGTCGTTGTGGGTGTGGATGCCGACATGCGCTGCCGGGAATGCCGCTCGGCGACCTCGCCGCACGATCTCGCGCGACCTCGTCCGGCAGCGTGCCGCCGTTGGTGTCGCACAGCACGACCCAGCGCGCGCCGGCCTCATACGGCCGCGTCCAGCGCAGGCCAGCGCGTAGTCCGGGTTGGCCTTGAAGCCGTCGAAGAAGTGCTCGGCGTCGAACAGCGCCTCGCTTGCCGCCGCGCGCGCGGCCGCGCACGCAGTCGCGCGATCGACTCTCGAGGTTCTCCTCGGTCGGCAGCCGAGCGCCAGGTCGCACATGGTAGTCCCAGGTCTTGCCGACGAGGCAGACCGCCGTCGCGCGCCGGCGCTGCACCAGCGCGGCCAGCCCGGGGTCGTTGGCCGCCGAGCGCCCGGCCCGCTTGGTCATGCCGAAGGCGACGAACTTGGCGTGGACGAGCGCGGCGCGCTCGGCGAAGAAGTCGTCGTCGGTCGGGTTGGCGCCCGGCCAGCCGCCCTCGACATAGTCGATGCCGAGCTCGTCCAGCAGCCCGGCGATGGCGACGCTTGTCGGCGACGGAAAAGTCGACGCCCTGCGTCTGCTGCCCGTCGCGCAGCGTGCAGTCGTAGAAATGGACGCGGTTATCGGTGGTCATGGGCGGGCCCTGGCGTTCGTCGCAATGTCCTGACTGGCCAGTGGGTTTAAGGCGTGCCCGGCCTCGCGGTCAACGTCGCGGGGGTGCACCGGGTCGCTCTCGCTGTACGGACCAGGGGCGAGGTCGAACGGCCGCATCGGCGGGTCCCTCTCCCTCACTGGAAGGGAGAGGGTGAGGTAGGTCTGCTCGGCAGTGGTGTGCCTGCCGCGTGCCAGAGCGACACTGGCCATAGCCACAGCTGGGCCAGAGCGACAGCCGGCGCGCCGCGAGTGGGCTCCGCCTCCCCCTGTCCCCTCGCCAGCGGATGAGGGGGACGCCGCGACCACCCTTTGGCCGCCGCGGACAGCCGCCTTGCGCCCGGACCGCGCATCGTGTAGCAACCCCGTCGCCATGGCAGAGACACCCGCAACCGCCAAGCAGCGCCGGATCGAGGGGACGGCCTTTCTGGTCGCCTTCTGCGCTTGCGTGCCGCTGGCGAACTGGCTGATCGGCAACCTCGGCACGACCTGCGTGCCGCGCGAGGGCCCGTGCCTGATCCCGGTCGCGCCCGGGTTGTTCGGGGAGCCGGTCACTGGCCGCTCGGGTGTGCTGATGATCGGCATCGCGCTCGTCATGCGCGACATGGTGCAGCGGCGCCTGGGCAAGCTGTGGACGCTGTTCGGGATCGCGGTGGGCGCCGGCCTGTCCGGCCTGGTGTCGCCGGGCGCGCTGGTGGTCGCTTCCACCGCGGCCTTCCTGTTCTCCGAACTCGCCGACTTCGCCGTCTACACCCCGCTGCAGCGCCGGCGCCTGGTGCTCGCGGTGTTCCTGAGCGGGCTCGTGGGGCTGACGATCGATTCCATCGTGTTCCTGCAGCTCGCCTTCGGCAGCCTGGACCACTTCTGGGGCCAGGTGCTGGGCAAGCTCTGGATGACGCTCTTGGCCCTGCCCTGCGTCATGCTGCTGCGCCGGCGCGACCGCAAGATCGGCCTCGCCCCGGCATGACGGCGCCAGCGCCCGGCCCGGCGCTGGTGGTCTGTTCCGGCGGGCTGGACTCGGTCACGCTCGCCCACCGCCTGGCGGCCCAGCCCGGCGGCGTCGCCGGTCTGGTGACGTTCGACTACGGCCAGCGCCACCGTAAGGAGATCGATTTCGCCGCCCGCTGCGCCGGGCGCCTGGGCGTGCGCCACGAGGTGGTCGACCTTGCGCGACGTCGGCCGCCGGATCGCCGGCAGCGCGCTCACCGACCAGACGGACGTGCCGGAAGGCCACTACAGCTCAGAGACGATGGCGGTCACAGTGGTCCCCAACCGCAACCCGCTGATGCTCTCGGCCGCCTTCGCGCTCGCCGGCGGCTGGGGTCTCACCCGCGTGGCGGCGGCGATGCACACCGGCGACCACGTGATCTACCCCGACTGCCGCCCGGCCTTCGTCGACGCCTTCCAGGCGATGGAGGACACCGCGCTCGACGGCGTCGCGTCGATCCGGCTGGAGACGCCGTTCATCCGCTGGTCCAAGACCGACATCGCCGCGGAAGCCGGGCGCCTCGGCGTCCCGATCGCGGAGACCTGGTCCTGCTACAAGGGCGAGGCCGTCCACTGCGGGCGCTGCGGCACCTGCGTCGAGCGCCTGGAAGCGCTGCACGACGCGGGGGTTAACGATCCGACCGAGTATGCCGACCGGGCGTTCTGGCGGGGCGAGGTCGCGCGGTGGAAGGCGCGTGGGTAGGCGGCGACACCCGTCCTGCGTGCTTCGACACGGGCGCTTCGCGCCCTGCTCAGCATGACGTCAGTTTTTCAGGTGCGGTAGGGAAAATCTTTTCAGGTGCGGTATGGGAAACCGACTAAACGCCGCCATCCGCACCCCGCGACGTCATCCTGAGCAGGCCCGGAGGGCCGTGTCGAAGGACGCGACGACGGGTAACCGGGCGCGGCATCGTTGCGCTTTGGGCGGGTGCTGCGGCAGCCCGTCATAGTGCGGGCAGCCGTCCTGCGTGCTTCGACACGGGCGCTTGCGCGCCCTGCTCAGCAGGGCGTCATCTTTTGTTTTGCGGTAGCCGGAATGGCCCCCTACCCCACCGTAAACCCGCGCACGTACGGGTCATCCTCGTCCAGAAAGAGGGTGTTGAAGCCGGTGATCACCGCCCAGCCCTCGACCGACGGCTGGATCGCGGGGGTGCCGGCGACCTCGGTGGCGGCCTCCACCCGGCCGGTGAACAGGGAGCCGATGATGCTCTCGTGGACGAACGCGTCGCCCACCGACAGCTCCCCGCGCGCGGCGAGCTGGGCCATCCGGGCGCAGGTGCCGGTGCCGCACGGGCTGCGGTCGATCGCGCGCCGGCCGTAGAACACGGCGTTGCGGGCGTGCGCGCCCGCGGCCTGCGGCGCGCCGGTCCACATCACGTGGGTGACGCCGCGGATCGTCGGGTCCTCGGGGTGCACCGCGTCGAGCGCGGCGTTGACCGCGTCGCGCACCCGGGGCGACCAGGCGAGCACGTCGGCGGCCCCGATCGCCTCCAGCCCGGCGAAGTTCGCCTGCGGCTCCACAATCGCGTAGAAGTTCCCGCCGTAGGCGACGTCGAGGGTGAGCGCGCCCAGCCCGTCGACCTCGACCTCGACGCCGCGCGCATAGAGAAACGCCGGCACGTTGGTGATCTTGACCGCCGCGACCTTGTCGCCGCGGGTGCGGTAGGCCGCCGTCACCCGCCCGGCCGGCGTGTCCAGGCGCAGCCGCCCCGGCTCCGCCGGCTGCACCAGCCCGCGTTCCAGCGCGAAGGTCACGGTGCCGATCGTGCCGTGGCCGCACATCGGCAGGCAGCCGCTGGTCTCGATGTAGAGCACGCCGGTGTCGCCGTCGTCGGTGGTCGGCGGGTAGAGGATCGCGCCCGACATCATGTCGTGGCCGCGCGGCTCGAACATCAGCCCGGTGCGGATCCAGTCGTAGCGGGCGAGGAAATCCTGCCGGCGCGCCGACATCGTCCGGCCGGCCAGCCGCGGCCCGCCGCCCGCGACCAGCCGGACGGGATTGCCGCAGGTATGCCCGTCGATGCAGACGAAGGCGTCGGGTGCTCAGTTCGTTACCAAGTCGCTGGATAGAGATCCATCGACCAGAGCCGCCAAATTTGAGAATACGCGCGTCCCATACGGATGAACGATCTTCTCTACTAGGGGTTTCATATACCTGTCCGTAGACTGAAAATCGACGAACGGCGCGTATACTGCATGAAGAAGGTCGCCCGCATCGCCAATCTTCGGCTCCCTGCGCCTCTCCGGGGCTTCAACAACATAAACTCTGAAGATAGTCGGTGACCATCGGATTCAATGTATCTGTAGCAGGCAAACATACGTACACGTTTCATGATGCCGACGCATCGCCAAATTCCGCTACACTCGAAAGTCAGAGATTTTCAGCGAAACCTGGCTCTATCAACCTCGAAGCTATATCGGATCCCATAGATCAAACGATATTGTTGTATTTTTTGATATTTGCCCTATGCCGATTTTTTGGGAATACGCATATATGTGACTCTCATTGAAAATCGAATGTTAGCTGCAATAGGGGTTCGCTCGAGACGTGACGCTCAACCTGAGCGAGATCAAACCGGTCACGAAATGATCTGCGTAATTTGATAGAGGGTATACGTTAGTTGAATCGCAAAGAGCACGCCTCGAAGTCTCCATATGAACCTCTTCAGGTTTAATTCTTCCGGCAAACAAATTTCCAACAAACTTTCTTCATAGAACCGACCCGTCAGAGGGAACTCTTTCTCAAGCTCGTCAGCGCTCATTTCAAGAAAATTTCTTACAATTATCTTACTTTCATCGAATTTTAATCGCATTGTTTAATGTCATTTTTCACCGCACGCCGTTTGTTTCGAGATACTTTATGTGCAGAAAGCACCCCATCAATTTTATCTAGAAGCATTTGCCTTGTTACAACCAATCCCTCAAAATCCGGGAACCATAAACCGTCCTCACGAAATGCATAACCGGGAAAATCTTTAGCGTTTCATCACGTTGTAGAAAACCATCAATCATCTGTATTTCATGCAGGATAATTTCATGGAAAAATTTTTCCAGCCCTGCCCGCCTGGTCTATGCTCGTTCGCGATGACGCAGCTCCCCGACACCGACCAAGCGACAGCCGGGACCGGCCCCCTCCTCGCCGCCGACGAGCCCGCGCCCGTCTGGACCTACAACGCCGGGGCGGACAGCGACCTGCTCTTGGTCTGCGACCACGCCGACAACTTCGTGCCCCGGGCGCTCGACCGGCTGGGCGTGCCGGCGCGCGCGCTGGAGCGGCACATCGCCTACGACATCGGGATCGCGCCGGTGACCCGGATGATGGCGGACGCGCTCGGCGCGCCGGCGGTGTTCTCGCACTTCTCCCGGCTGATCGTGGACCCCAACCGGCAGCTCGACGATCCCACCCTGACGCCCGCGATCGCGGACGAGACGGTGGTCCCCGGCAACCGGGAGGTCACGCCGGAAGACCTGGAGGCCCGGCTGCAGAGCTTCTTCTGGCCCTACCACACGGCCGTCGCCCGGCAGCTGGACGCGATGGCCGCGCGCGGGCGCACCCCGGTCCTGGTGTCGATGCACTCCTTCACGCCGGTGCTGCGCGGCCGGGAGCGGCCCTGGGAGATCGGCGTCTTGTGGGACTTCGACGCGCGCCTGCCGGTGCCGCTGATGGAGCGGGCCGCGGCGCGCGGCTGGACGGTGGGCGACAACGAGCCCTACTCCGCGCGCGACGGCCACGGCTACACCCAGCACGTCCACGGCGACAAGCGCGGGCTCGCGAACGCGCTGGTGGAAATCCGGCAGGACCTGATCGACACGCAGCGCGGCCAGCGCGCCTGGGCGCAGGAGATGGTCGAGTTGCTCCGCCCCCTGCTGGACGACCCGGAGCTCTACAAGCCGCATCGGCGGTAGGCGCAGCGCGCTTGGAGAAAGACCGTCTAAACTGGTCCGCTCTGCTCCGCTGGGAGGAGAGGGCTAGGGAGAGGAGGTAGCCGCGGACGGCAACGGCGTGCACGCCACCTCACCCTGTCCCTCTCCCCCCATGGCGGAGAGGGGACCCGCCGAGCCGCCCTGCGAACGCGCCGATACCGAGCGGGCTGCACGAGCCACCCGCCCGGTCCGCGCCAAGCCTTTGCAAGCGGGGCTAGCGGCGGGCAGACTTCGCGAACCGCACGGGCGCGACACAAGTCGGGGAGCCAGCACGCCATGAGCCAGACCGTTCCCTCCTTCACCATGGGGATGGAGGAGGAGTACCTGCTGGTCGAGCGGGAGAGCCGCGACCTGGTCACCGAGGTGCCGGACGAACTGATGGCGGAGTGCGAGCGCCGGCTGAAGGGCCGGGTCAGCCCGGAGTTCCTGCGCTGCCAGATCGAGGTCGGCACCGGGGTCAACGACACGGTGCACGGCTGCCGGGAGGAGCTGCGCGAACTGCGCGGCACCGTCGCCGAGGTGGTGAGCGACTACGGCCTGTCGCCGATCGCCGCCTCGACCCACCCGTTCGCCGCCTGGACCAGCCAGAAGCACACCGACAAGGAACGCTACAACGTGCTGGCCCGCGACATGCAGGCGGTCGCGCGGCGGATGATCATCTGCGCCATGCACGTCCACGTCGGGATCGACGACGACGAGCTGCGCATGGACCTGATGGGCCAGGCGGCGTACTTCCTGCCGCACCTGCTGGCGCTGTCGACCTCCTCGCCGTTCTGGCGGGGCGAGAACACCGGGCTCAAGTCCTACCGCCTGGCGGTGTTCGACGAGCTGCCGCGCACCGGCCTGCCGGAATCCTTCGAAAGCTGGGCGGAGTACAAGCGCCACCTCGACATCATGGTCAAGGCCGGGCTGATCGAGGACGCCAGCAAGATCTGGTGGGACGTCCGGCCGTCGGCGCGCTTCCCCACCCTGGAGCTGCGGATCCCCGACGTCACGCCCCGGCTGGACGACGGCATCTGCATCGCCGCGATCTTCGTGTGCGTGCTGCGCATGCTCTACCGCCTGAAACGCAACAACCAGCGCTGGCGGCGCTACTCCAACATGCTGGTGCGCGAGAACCGCTGGCGCGCCCAGCGCTACGGCTTCGACGAGGGGCTGGTCGACTTCGGCCGCGGCGAGCTGCTGCCCTATTCGGAACTGCTGGAGGAACTGCTCGACCTGATCCGGCCGGAAGCCGAGGAGCTGGGCGTGCTGGCCGAGGTCACGCACGCCCGCGAGATCGTCCGCCGCGGCACCAGCGCGCACCGGCAGCTGCAGGTGTACCACGACGCGCTCGCGGACGGGGCGGACCAGCACACCGCCCTGCAGCAGGTGGTGGACATGCTGGCCGGCGAGACGCTGGTCGGGGTGTAGGCGCTTTACCCATCCCCGACGGCGGGTCATATCTGCGGGCAGTCAACGGATATGGGGAGGCCCAAGGCCATGGACGACAAGACCCGCACCGAGATCGAGGCGCAGGTGTTCCGCGACCTGGTGCAGCACCTGCGCACCCGCACCGACGTGCAGAACATCGACCTGATGAACCTGGCCGGCTTCTGCCGCAACTGCCTGTCCAAGTGGTACCGCGCGGCCGCCGAGGAGAAGGGCATCGAACTCTCCTACGACGACGCCCGCGAGATCGTCTACGGCATGCCCTACGACGAGTGGAAGGCGAACTACCAGACCGAGGCGACCGACGCGCAGAAGCAGAAGTTCCAGGAGAGTCACTGACGGGGTTTCTGCCCAAAAGGTGGCGGTGCCAGCCTCTCAATCCCCCCTCGTCCACCGGGAGGAGGGGCTAGCTCTCTCAATCCCCCTCCTCCACTGGGAGGAGGGGCTAGCTCTCTCAATCCCCCTCCTCCACTGGGAGGAGGGGCTAGGGGAGGAGGTTGCCGCGCCCATAGACCGTGCGCACCTCCTCTCCCTGTCCCTCTCCTCCCAGCGGAGAGACGTTTGCATGGCGGCGCCGGGTCGCCCGTCGGTCGTCCTTCGACACGGCCGCAAGCGCGGCCTGCTCAGGATGAAGTTGTAGGGTTTTCAGTATTTTAACATCAACTTCATGGCACGGCAGCTGTCCGAAGGACAGCGTGTCGAAGCACGCCTGACGGCTGCTGAAGCGCCCCTGCAAAAGTCTCTCCCAGCGGAGGAGAGGGACCCGCCGCCGCATCGCGCGGTTTCTCCGCAAGCCGTGTCGCGCTCTCCCGCCGCGCCACCGCGCGCATGGCGACTCGCGCCCGGGCGTGGCACCTTGACGGGCAGTGTCCCCGTCCACGCCCGAGGAACCCCATGGCCGACTACCGCGCCCCGCTCGCCGATCTGGACTTCGCGCTTCGCACCTCAGGCGGGCTGGAGGGGCTGCACGCCCTGACCGCCTTCGCCGAGGTGGACGCCGACCTGGTCGATCAGATCGTCGAGGAAGCCGGGCGGATGGCGGCGGAGGTCTGGGCGCCGCTCAACCGCGGCGGCGACCGGCAAGGCGTGCGCCTGGAAAACGGCGTGGTCCGCACGGCCGAGGGCTTCAAGGAGGCCTACCGCGCCTACGTCGACAGCGGCTTCAACAGCCTGCCGTTCGAGGCGCAGTGGGGCGGCCAGGGCCTGCCCTGGACGCTGGCGCTGGCGCTGATGGAGGTCTGGCAGAGCGCCAACACCTCGCTCGCGCTCAATCCGCTGCTGACGATCGGCTCGGTCGAGTTGCTGCAGGCTCACGGCACGCCGGCGCAGCAGGCGACCTACCTGCCCAAGCTGATCTCGGGCGAATGGACCGGCACGATGAACCTGTCGGAGCCGCAGGCGGGTAGCGACCTCGGTCAGATCGCCTGCAAGGCCGAACGCGCCGACGACGGCAGCTACCGCATCACCGGTCAGAAGATCTACATCACCTGGGGCGAGCACGACCTGACCGAGAACATCGTGCACATGGTGCTCGCCCGTCTCCCGGACGCGCCCGAGGGCACACGCGGGCTGTCGCTGTTCGTGGTGCCCAAGTTCATCCCCGACGCCGAGGGCAATCCCGGCCGGCGCAACGACCTCAGCTGCACCGGCCTGGAACACAAGATGGGCATCCACGCCTGCCCCACCTGCACGATGAGCTACGGCGACGACACCGCCGACAATGGGGGCGGCGCCGTCGGCTGGCTGGTCGGGGCAGAGCACGGCGGCCTTGCCGCCATGTTCACGATGATGAACAACGCGCGTCTGGCCGTCGGCATCCAGGGCATCGGCCTCGCCGAGCGGGCCTACCAGGACGCCCGCGCCTACGCCTTCGAGCGCACGCAGTCGCGCGACATCCACGGCGGGCACGAGACGGTGCCGATCGTCCGGCACCCCAACATCCGCCGCAAGCTCTTGACCATGCGCGCGCTCACCGAAGGCGGCCGGGCGCTGGCGCTTTACGCCGGCAACGCGCTCGACCGGGCCAAGCAGGCGGACGATCCGGACATCCGGAGCCGCCTGCAGACCCGGGTCGACATCCTGGTGCCGGTGGTCAAGGCCTGGTGTACCGACCGCGGGGTCGAGGTCACGTCGACCGCAATCCAGGTACTGGGCGGCATGGGCTTCATCGAGGAGGGCGGCGTCGCCCAGCACTACCGCGACGCCCGGATCGCCCCGATCTACGAGGGGACCAACGGCATCCAGGCGCTCGACCTGATGGGCCGCAAGGTGCTGCGCGACCGCGGCGCCGGGATGCAGGCGCTGCTCGCCGACCTGCGCGCGGACATGGGCGCGTTAGACATGGGCGCCTTGACTGGGAGCGACGATCCGGACCTGACCGGGATCAGGCGCGCGGTCGCGCGCGGCCTGGACCACCTGGAGACCGCAACCGAAACGCTGATCTCGCTGTCGCAGGACGATATCGCGCTGTCCGCCGCGGTCGCCGATCCCTACCTGGAGCTGGCGGGCACGGCGGTCGCCGGCGCCTTGCTGGCCCAGCAGGCCGGGGTCGCGGCCGAGCGGATGGCGGCCGCCGAGACGCCGTCCGACCAGCACCGCGCCAAGCTGGCGGTGGCCCGCTTTTACGCCGACAACCTGCTGCCGCGCACCGAAGCCGCCGCCGCCCAGGTCCGCCAGGGCGCCGCCAGCACGCTCGCGCTCGACGAGGGGCTGCTGTAGCACAGTCTGCCGCCCCGTCTCCCTTGAGGTGTATCCCCTCTCCATCGAGGGGAGCGGGAGGGGCCCGCGCGCCGCAGGCGCGTGGGAGGGTGAGGGTGGAACTCCCCGGATGCCGCCGCGGAGTCCCACCCTCACCTGTCCTCTCCCCTCGAGGGTTACTTTTGCACGAACCCGCGTACACCCGTTGGGGTGCTTCGACACGCCAGCCTGCAGGCTGGCTACTCAGCAGGAAGCTAGGTGTAAGTGTCTGACAGACCAAAATCTTCATCCTGAGTAGGACGCCGCAGGCGTCCGTGTCGAAGGACCCCATACGGGTGCCCGGCGAGCTGTGCAAAAGTCTCCCCTCAAGGGAGAGGGACCCGCCGACGACGCTCTACTTCCGCCCGAGCCACCCCCGATCCCCGCTTTGCCAGCCGCCCCTCGCGCGGCTATAACCCGCGCGCGGAATCGCGGGCGAGGAGCGACATGACGAGCGGGCATCATCTGCACCTGGACGTGCCGGAGCGCGCGCTGGCGACCTTCGAGGCGGCGCTGCAGGGCTTCGGCGCGGCGGTCGTCACCGGCGAAAAGGACGGCCATGGCAACGTGCCGGTCGACGTCTACCTGGCCGAAGCGCCGGACCCGGACGACCTGGACACCCGTCTCGCCACCGCGGCGATGGCCGCGGGCGTGCCCAAGCCCGCGGTCGAGAGCCAGCCGCTGCCCGACGTCGACTGGGTGCAGCAGGCCTACGAGGGGCTGCCGCCGATCCACGCCGGGCGCTTCTGGGTGTACGGCGAGCACGACAAGCACAAGCCGCGCCCGGCGGGCACGATCGCCTTCCATATCGAGGCGAACCAGGCCTTCGGCACCGGCCGCCACGAGACCACGCTGGGCTGTCTGTTGGAGATCGAGCGGCTGGCCACGGCCGGCTTCGACCTGCGCCGCGCGCTCGACATGGGGGCTGGAAGCGGGCTGCTCGCCTTCGCCGTCGCCCGGCTGTGGCGCCGGCCGGTGATCGCCGCCGACAACGATCCCAATTCGGTCCGGATCTGTACGCAGAACGCGCGCATCAACGGCGTCGCCCCGTGGGTCACCAGTCTGCTGAGCGAGGGGTACCGGGACCGCCGCGTGCAGGAGGCCGCGCCCTACGACCTGATCTGCGCCAACATCCTGGCGGAGCCGCTGACCCAGATGGCGGGCGACCTGGAGGCGGCCCTGGCGCCGGGCGGCGTCGCCGTGCTGTCGGGCCTGCTGAACCACCAGGCGCGCAAGGTGCTGCTGCGCCACCGGGCGCAGGGCCTGATCCTGATGCGCCGCCGGCGGATCGGCGACTGGACCACGCTGGTGATGCGCAAGCCGGCCGGCCGCAGGATCAGTCCGCAGCGCGGCGGCGGCGGACTGACGCGGTCGTAACGCCGGGCCTTTAGCGAAATGAAAAACCGCCCGCCGACGCGTCCGGTCGGCGGGCGGTTTTATTGAGCGAGGCGAAACCAGGCGGCGGAAGTCGGCTGTTACGCCGCCCTGCGCCGCGGCTGCGTGTCGCTGTTCGCGGGCGTCTGGGCATCGTCCGGCTCGGCCGTGCGGGCGCGGCCGTGCAACGGGGCCATGCCCTCGTCGACGCGGCGCAGCGTCTCGCCGAAGTCGTACCCGGTGCGCGCCCCGGCCTCGACGCGCTCGGCGTCCTGGCGGGCGAACAGGCGGTCGACCGCGCCGGTCACGTCGTGCGGGTCGATGCCGATGTCGATCAGCGCGCGGTCGTCGAGCTGGCTCAACTCGGCAACGGTGCGCCGGCGGGCATGCCGCGTGGCGAGCGTGTGCCAGGTGCCGCGGGCGGCGCGGGCGATCAGACGCCCCAGCACGGTCAGGGTCTTCTGGGTGGTGCGGGCGAGCGCGTCGGCTTGCATCTGCCGGGCAAGCAGGTAGACGTCGGCGGTATCCGGCCGGCGCTCCTGGGACCGCTGCCCGGCCCGCGCACCCGACAGCTCGGTCGGATCGATCATGCGGGTCATCGGTGTAAGACCTCCTTTAGGGGTCGAAGGTTGCGGTCAGGTTGCGTGGTTCACGAACCGGGCTCCGGTCCGCCGTATCGTGGGCCGAAGTCCGCGGACGCGCGGCGTGTCGTGCGCTGGCGCAAACCAGCGTTTCGCCGTCGTCGCTGGATAAGACATAGGCTCAATGGCGCCGGGGCTATAACGGAAATCCCGCACCGCAGCATTGCCGGTCGCGCATAGCTCAAAATGGCGGTTTACAAGGGGTTAACGGCGCACTGCAGAGCTGTGGCGCATAGCTCGCACCCGGTTTTAACGCCCCCTGCGAATCGCTGGCCGCCGGCCCTGCCCTTGTTTGCGCCCCGCTGGCCGCCTAGCGTCTTTGTCAGTGCCAGCCCAGCTTTGCAGAGGACCCCGCCGCCATGTCCGACAGCGCCGACACCGCCGCGAATGCGTCACAGCGGCCGGACCTGACGGGCCTCGCCCAGGCGCTGCAGCAGGCCGGGGTCGGGATCGCGGCGGACGCGCTCGACCGGCTGCTGGCCGGCGTCGCCGCCTCCCCGGTCGCGGACGTGCCGGCGGCGTGGATGGCGCTGCTGGGCCGGAACCTCGACACAGAATTGCAGGACTGGGCCGCGCGCGCCGTCCGGTCCCAGGCCGCCGACGGCGGCCTCGCCGCCGGCCGCGCGGCGAGCGCCGAGCGGATCGCCGCTCTCCGGGCGGAGCTGGGCCAGCGCGGGCTGGACGGCTTCGTCGTGCCGCGGGCCGACGCGCATCAGCTGGAGGCGCCGCCGCCGCACGCCCAGCGCCTGACCTGGCTGACCGGCTTCACCGGCTCCGCCGGCGTGGCGGTGGTGCTGAAGGACCGCGCGGCGATCTTCGTCGACGGGCGCTACACGCTGCAGGTGGAGAACGAAGTCGACACCCAGGTGTTCGAACCGCGGCATCTCTCCGACGCGCCGCCGAGCGACTTCATCGCCGAGCATCTGGCCGGCGGCACGCTCGGCTACGACCCCTGGCTGCACAGCGCCGACGGCGTCGAGCGGTTGCAGGCCGCGGCCGAACGGGCGGGCGGCCGGCTGCAAGCGGTCGACGGTAATCCGCTGGACGCCGTCTGGCCGGACCAGCCGCCCGCCCCGCTGACGCCGGTCAGCCTGCACGACCTCGCCTACGCGGGCGAAGCGGCGGCGGACAAGCGCGCGCGGGTGGCCCAGACGCTGGTCGACGCCGGCCAGGCGGCCGCGGTGCTGAGCCTGCCGGATTCGATCGGCTGGCTGCTCAACGTGCGCGGCCGCGACGTGCTGCACACGCCGCTCATCCTGTCGTTCGCCGTGCTTCACGCGGACGGCCGGGTCGACTGGTACGTCGACCCGCGCAAGGTTACCTCGGAGTCCTGCGACGGGCTGGACGCGGCCGTACGCCTGCACGCGCCCGAGTTGTTCCCGCAGGCGCTGGATGCCCTGGCGGCGGCGAACCGGCCGGTACGGGTCGACGCCGCGACCGCGCCGGCGGCGATCGTCCAGCGGATCGAGGGGGCCGGCGGCCGGGTCGCGCGCGACGGCGATCCCTGCCAGCTGCCCAAGGCGCGCAAGAACGCGACCGAGCTTGCGGGCACGCGCGCGGCGCACGAACGCGACGGCGCCGCCGTCACCCGCTTCCTGTGCTGGCTGCAAACCCGCGCCCCCGAACGCGCCGAACGCGCTCAGCCGATCACCGAGATCGAGGCCGCGCAGGCGCTCGCCGCCTTCCGCCAGGCGGATCCGCTGTTCCGCGACCACGCCTTCGACACCATCTCCGGGGCCGGCGAACACGGCGCGATCGTGCACTACCGGGTGGACGAGACGAGCAACCGCGCGCTCAGCCTTGGCGAGCTCTATCTGGTCGATTCCGGCGGGCAGTACCTGGACGGCACCACGGACATCACCCGCACCCTGCCGGTGGGCACCCCATCGGCCGAGCAGCGCACGCGCTACACCCTGGTGCTGAAGGGGCACATCGCGCTCTCGCTGGCGCGCTTTCCCGACGGCACCAGCGGCAGCCAGATCGACGCGCTGGCCCGGCGGCCGCTGTGGTCGGCCGGGCTGGACTACGACCACGGCACCGGCCACGGCGTGGGCAGCTATCTGGGCGTGCACGAAGGCCCGCAGCGGATCTCCAAGCGGCCGAGCTCGGTCGCGCTGGAGCCGGGCATGATCTGCTCCAACGAGCCCGGCTACTACAAGACCGGCGCCTACGGCATCCGGATCGAGAACCTGGTCGCGGTCACGCAAGCCGACGGCGGCGGGCCGGACAGCCGGCCCATGCTGGGCTTCGAGACGCTGACGCTGGCGCCCTACTGCCGCGCCCTGATCGATACCGAGATCCTGACGCCGGAGGAGACCGCCTGGATCGACAGCTACCACGCCCGCGTGCGCGATACCCTGAGCCCGCGGCTGGACACGGAAACCGCCCGCTGGCTGGCCGGCGAAACGGCGCCCTTGGGGCGGTAGGGGTTGGGTCCCTCTCCTCCACTTGGAGGCTAGGGCCAGGGAGAGGAGGTCAGCACGCCACTTCGGATAGCGCGGCAACCTCCTCCCCTAACCCCTCCTCCCAGTGGAAGAGGGGAATCAGTTAGCGGCCCCGATCCCGCTCAAAGACAACCCGCTCAAAGACAGCCCCTAACGGACCTTTCCCCTTAAAGACAGTAGGTGTAGTCGATCCCGGTCTTCTTGTCGGTGAAGTCGATGTTGCGCCCGGTGACCTCGCCCGCGAAGGCGTGGCCGCTCGCCTCGTCGGCGCCGTCGAAGGCGTCGCCCGCGAGGTTGAGCGACACCGGCTTGCCGTCGGCGGTTTGCAGATTGGGCAAGCGGCCGGACAGGCGCACGCCGGCGGTCTCGTCAGTGACGTCGACGGCGTTGCCGTCGATCGTCCCGGAGACGGGAAACCGGCTGCCGACCTCGAAGTCGAACACGCCGTCGGCCTGATGGCCCTCCACGGCCACCCCGGCGACGAACGCGATCAGGCGGCGCAGGGGATCGTCCATCGTCGTGCGTCTCCATCGGTCTGATCGCGCCACGGCCGGGTTCGACGGCCGGAGCGGCGGGTCCCTCTCCCTTGAGGGGAGAGGGCAGGTGAGGGTGGGACTCCCCGGCGTCCACCGGGAGTCCCACCCTCACCCTCCCACGCCCTTCGGGCGCGGGTCCCTCCCTCTCCCCTCGAGGGAGAGGGGATACGGGGTCGCGTCCTTGGAGCTGGCGAGCGCTCAGAAATTGCCCCAGTCGGGCTTGCGCGGGGTCAGGGTGGCCTCGCCGGCGGCCATCGGGTGGCCGCTATCCAGCTTGTCCAGGCGGATCAGTGCCAGGCCGACACCGTCGACGGCCGAGCGCAGGGTTCCGGCGGGCTTGCCGTCGGCGCGGATCTGCGCGCCGGCTTCGGGCGTCGGGCCGTCGATCTCGACCGGCACCAGGCGCTTCTTGGCGAGCCCGCGGTATTTCATCCGCGCGGTCAGCTCCTGGCCCAGGAAGCAGCCCTTGTTCCAGTCGATCCCGCGCAGCTCGTCGAAGCCGCTTTCGATCAGGGTCGCCTTCTCCGGCTCCAGGTCGCCGCTGCCCTCCGGAACGCCCAGCGACAGGCGCAGGCGCTCGAACTCGCCCGTCTCGCCCAGGCGGAAGCCGGCCTCCTGCAGCGTCGCCTCGGCGCCGCCGCGCGGCAGGATCGCCCGCGCCCCCAGCCAGCCGAGCCTGGGATCGGTGAACGCCACGCCGTCGCCCAGCGGCCGGGCATAGCCCTCCAGCGCCGGCAGGTCGAGCAGCCCCAGCGCGCGCACCCCGAGCAGGGCGTAGACGCACAGGTCGTCCGCCTCCGCGAGCTCCGCCTTGGCGCGCAGCTTGTAGATCGCCAGCCGCTTCTTGAAGTGCGCGCGCCGCTCGCCCTCGCAGTCCATCCAGAGCGCGCCGTCCGGCCCCTCGACCAGGAAGAACTCGTGCAGGAACTTGCCCTGCGGAGTCAGGAAGCCGGACCAGATGGCCTGCTCGGTCGTCGCCTGATGGACGTCGTTGGTGACCACGCCGTTCAGGAACGACCGCGCGTCCTCGCCCGACAGGCGCATCAACGCGCGGGCGGGTAGCGGGACGGCGGTGGGCTGTTCGCTCATGTCGCGTGTATCGGGCCCTTATACGTTGAAGCGGCAAACGGATGCTGCCTGCGGAGATAACCCTGCGAACCCGCCGCTACAAGCAGGTCAGCCGATCGGGCGTTAGAAGCAGGCGGGCCGTGGGAACCCCCGTGGTCGAACCTCATGTGGTCGAGCACCGTGGTCGCCGTCAGATCAGCTTGATCAGGGAGACGATGAATCCGGCCTGCAGGAACAACACCCCCGCGAGCTTCCACCAAAGATTGTGCAGCTCGCGGTGCACTTCCGTACGCACTTCGGCGATTTCTGTGCGCAAACCGCCCATTTCCAGACGCACGTTGCTGATCTGTAGACGCACATCGCCGATCTCTTGCGTCAGGTCCACACGCACCTGGGCCAGATCCTGCCTGAGGTTTTCGACCTGGGTTTGCGTCGCGAGATCGGACAGCACGTACACGATCCCCTGGGCCTGTTGATCGTCGAAGCCGGCACGGCGCAGGGCCGACACCTTGTCTTCCGGGCTCTGCTCGGGTGCCGCCATCAGGCTTGACCGTCTCCGCTTGCCGAGCGGGCGTCCTTCATGGAGGCACCCACAAGTCTAGACCAAACGCCGCACCTGTGCACGGCGCAACCGACCCGTCGCCACTTGACCCTGTGGCCATGCCCCGCGAAAGGGCACAATCGTATGCATGTCAAAGTAGCCGACTTTGACGGCCTTGCAAACCACAGGTGTCGCGAACGGGTCAGACGGCCGGGATCGGTCGCCACTGTCACGCCCGATAGAGATCCGCGCGGGTGGGCGGCAGGCCGCTCAGGCCCTTGGCCTTGTGCTTGCTGGCAAGCGTCTGGAAGATCCGAAGCGAGCCGTCCTGGAACGACAGCGACACGCCGGCGAGATAGGCGATCCACATCCGATACTTCTCGTCGCCCACCTCCGCGCGCGCGGCCCGTTCGCGGTCGATCAGCGCGCGGTACCACAGGCGCGTGGTCTGGGCGTAGTGCTCGCGCCAGCCCTCGACGTCGTGGATCTGGAAGCGGTGGGCTTCCATCACCGCCAGCGTGTGGCCGATGTGGTCGAGTTCGCTACCGGGGAAGATGTACTTGCGGATCAGGCGGTTCTCCGGGCGGATGCGGTTGAACCGACGGGCGGATTTCTTGGCCCCGCGGGTGATCCCGTGGTTCAGCAGCAGGCCGCGGTCGGCGAGCAGGCGGTAGAGGTGGCCGAAATAGGTCGGGTAGTTCTGGATGCCGACGTGTTCGTACATCCCGATCGAGGCGATCTTGTCGTACGGCCCGCTCAGCTCCCGGTAGTCCTTCAACTCCACCGTCACGCGGTCCTGCAACCCTTCCCCGGCGATCTTCGCCCGCGTCCAGTCGTACTGCGTCTGAGACAGCGTGACGCCGTGGGCGTGCACGCCGTGGTGGCGGGCGGCGTGGCAGATCAACCCGCCCCAGCCGGAGCCCACGTCGAGGAACCGCTCGCCCGGCTGCAGGCGCAGCTTGCGGCAGATCATCTCCAGCTTGTCGTGCTGGGCCTGGGCGATCCCGTTGGACCAGTCGGTGAAGTAGCCGCAGGAGTACTGCATCTCGGGATCGAGGAACAGGCGGTAGAAGGCGTTCGAGACGTCGTAGTGGAACTGGATGAACGCCTTTTCGTCGCGCTTGGCCGCATCCCGTCCGGTCGCCTCGCCGGCGTATTCGTGCGCGAGCGCCGGCGCACGGTCGGGCGCGAACAGAAGCGGCCAGGCGCGCTTGACGAGCGCCCCCTTGTGCACGTCGCCCAGCCGGATCTTGACCCTGTGGCGACGCGCCCGCTCGACGAAGTCCATCAGATCGGTGCCGGCAATGGCGAGCCGGCCCGCCGCGTACAGGCGCGCGACCGTTTCCAGCGTCGGCCGGCGCAGCAGGCGGCGCAGCACGCCCGCGTCCGCGATCCGCAGGGCCGGTGCGTCGTTGCCGCCGGCGTTGGCGCCCAGCGCGACCCGGCTGCCGTCCCACAGTTCGACCTGGAACGGGGCGTTCACGTCCCGGGCGAGCTGTTCGAACAGCGCCCTGGCGGCTGCGAGCTGGCGGTCGGTCTCGGACATTAACGGAAAAGACGCTTTCCACGGCGGATGGGATCAAAACGCGACAGGCCGCGCCATCGCCGATAGCCTAGGCCAAGATGCTGCAACTTGGAATCACGTTTCAGCTGAATATGGCCCGCTCTTCAAGCAGTTAGAGGGACCTTCAGCCGAAGGCCGCCTCGGCCTTCGCACATGTCGCTCTAGGCCCAACCCGCCTTCGTGCGAAAGGGCGCGTGGACGCACCGCCGAAGCGCCCTATTTCCTAGGCCGAAACTGATCTGCTCGCCCGTCACCACACAGGACAGAGACGAAAACCATGCGGATCGCCGACGTTCCCGGCATGCACGAGCACCGCGCGCTCGCGGTGGTGAACGACCAGCTGACCGTGGCGGAAGCCGCGGCGATGATGGCTGGCCAGGGCATCGGCGCGGTCGTCGCGCTCAGGGACGGCGGGATGTCCGGCATCTTCACCGAACGCGACCTGTTGGTGAAGGTCGCCGCGGCCGGTCTGGACGCCGCCACCACCCAGGTGGCGGAGGTGATGACGACCGACGTCGCCACGATCACGGTCGACGACAGCGTCGAAGCCGCCGTGGCGAAAATGCGCGACGGCGGCTTCCGCCACCTGCCGGTGGTCGACGGCAGCGGCGAACCGTTCGCCATGCTGTCCCTGCGCGACCTGATCGCGCTTCTGACCAAAGCGCCCCTGACCGACGCGGTCCGGTAATTTCCAGTGACGCGGTCAGAAACTCGGGTGGTTGCACGCGCGGTCTTGGAAACCCGTCCAGCGCGCACTTATTCCGTTATGTGCAATTATTTTTGTTCCAAATTGACATAGGTCACGTCGCCGCCCCGACCCGGCTATAAAATCGCAGGCCAAGCGACCGCACCGGCCTTTCCGAAAGACCGGCGAAGGTCGAAGCGGCGCCCGCCCCTCTCCCGCAAACGGCTTTTGTCGTGTCAACGGTAGCGCGGTTCGCCGTCGCACATCCGACGCGACCATCTGGGGAGAGGAGACGCGGCCATGGCGACCGACGTTCTGGTTAAGCCCGACGTAAAGGCGTTCTTCGACGACGCCACCAACACCATCAGCTACGTGGCGCGGGACCCCGAGTCCGACGCCTGCGCGGTGATCGATTCCGTGCTCGACTTCGACTACGCCGCCGGGCGGACGAAGACCGAGAGCGCCGATCGGATCATCCAGTACGTCCGCGACAACGGCCTTAAGGTCGAGTGGGTGCTGGAGAGCCACGTCCACGCCGACCACCTGTCCGCCGCGCCCTACATCCAGCAGCAGCTGGGCGGCAAGCTCGGCATCGGCGGCCGGATCACGGTGGTGCAGGAGACCTTCGGCAAGATCTTCAACGCCGGCACCGAGTTCGAGCGCGACGGCAGCCAGTTCGACCGGCTGTTCGAGGAAGGCGACAGCTTCCAGATCGGCGGCCTGCAGGCACAGGTGCTGCACACCCCCGGCCACACGCCGGCGTGCCTGACCTACCTGATCGGCGACGCGGCGTTCTGCGGCGACACGCTGTTCATGCCCGACTTCGGCACCGCGCGCTGCGACTTCCCCGGCGGGTCGGCGGAGACGCTGTACAAGTCGATCCAGAAGATCCTCGCCCTGCCCGAGGAGACCCGGATTTTCGTCGGCCACGACTACGGCACGCCCGAGCGTGCCGAGTTCGCCTGGGAGACCACGGTCGCCGAGGAGAAGGCGCGCAACGTCCACGTCGGCGAAGGCAAGGACGAGGCCACCTTCGTCGAGATGCGCACCAAGCGCGACGCTCAGCTCGGCATGCCCAAGCTGATCATCCCGTCGATCCAGGTGAACATGCGCGCCGGCCGCATGCCCCGGGCCGAAGACAACGGCACGGTCTACCTCAGCTGCCGCGCTGACCGGGTAGGGAGGCCGACGCGGCTGCCTCCACACGGGCGTACGTGATCGTTGACCACGGCGGTTGTCGGTCGTGGTGACCGCCTCGAAGGGCGACCAGGGCCTTCGAGGCCGTGGCTGGTCGAACCAGGCCTGAAGACATGGCACGGCGGCTTGCGGCGCGGTGGCGCATCGGCCACCAGCCGCAGCCGGCGCCGGCCAGTTTGCGGGCGTCGGGCGCGGCACCCGTGGCGGGTCAGGAAGCCGGCGCAGGCCGGCGCGGGGTTTCGCGTCTGTTTCAGCCGAAACACCGCAGGCGCCGACGCAGCCATCGGTCGAGCGCCGCCAGGGCCGAGCCCGGGCGTGCCGGGAAGCTGCACCAGCCGGAGGTGTAACGCTGTTCACCTCCGCCATCAGCTGGCTCGCAGCGGCACGCCCCGCCGCCGGCTGCGTGATCGCCCGGAGCCGGCGCCTTGGCCCGGCGGTAGGCCTCCGGGGCGCGACGCCGACCGCCGTCGCGCTGCAGCCGGTAGCCCAGGAACTGCCGGCGGTGCACCGGCGCCACCGCGCTCTTCGCCCATCAACCCGGAGCCGGAGCCGGCGCTCCAGGAACCCTGGATCGAGGCCATGACCCGCTCGCCGGCCGCCTGGGACTGGCACGTAGATATTGCAGTTGTCGGCGTACCGGCAGAACCGGTGGCCCCGTTGGTCCAGCTCCTTGTCCAGGTCGTCGAGCAGAAGGTTCGCCATCAGCGGCGAGAGCGGGCCGCCCTGAGGGGTCCCCTCGTAGCGCGGCGTGTGACAGCCCTGGGCCAGCAGGCCGGCCTGCAGAAAGCGTCGGACGAGCTTCAAAAGCCGCCGGTCGGCGACATGCCGGGCCAGGCGCGCCATCAGCACGTCGTGGTTCACCCGGTCGAAGAATTTCTCCAGATCGAGGTCCACGACGATGGTCGCGCCCGCGGCGACGCGCCTGCCGCCAGCACCGCCTGGGTGGGCGTTGCGCCCGGGTCGGAACCCGTAGCTCGAGTCCGAGAACGTCGGGTCGAGCTTGGGGTCCAGGACCTGGACGATGGCCTGCGGCACCAGGCGGTCCACGACCGTGGGAATGCCCAGCTGGCGGGTCCCGCCGCCCGGTTTCGGGAGCGTCACGCCGCGCGGCGGCGGGCTGGTACGTCCCGTCCAGCAGGGCGGTGACCAGCCAGTCCCGATGCTCGGCGATCCAGGCCCGCAGCGCGCTGACGGGCATGCCGTCGACGCCCGCGGCGCCCTGGTTCGCCTTCACCCGCTTGTAGGCCTGGTTGAGGTTCGCCGGGTCGGCGACCTCCTCCATCACAAAGGTCGGCAAGGCTCGGGGCTCGGCCCGTGCCGCGAACACTTGCCGGCGCCTCCCGCGCGCCAGCTTCGCTGCCGGCGTCGCCGGCCTCGGCGGCGGGGGCCGACCCGGTCCGCCTCGTCGAAGAGACGGAGTTGGGTTTGAGCCGCTCGCCGCCGCGCCGTGTTCATCGAACGGGCCAGTCTGCTCCTTGACGACCGACTTCGGTCCTTCGGCACGGCCCACGGCCCTGCCGACCACGACCTCGGCTGACTTCTCCCGATCCGTCGGAGACCGTCGCCGGCCTCCTGCCCCGGCTCGCCCGGGGAGACCGGGAGACCTCCCAGGGTAAGACGCTGATCCTTCGTGCGGCCGCCGCCGGATTTGACCGATGCGCGCTCCGGGCGGCGATCGGGCGTCCCCGTATTCCCGGCGGGTTACCCGCGCGCACCGGCCTCGGATCCGGTTCCTGTACGTCGGCCCTGCATTCCGCCTCCAGCTGCCTCCCCACGCCGCCTCGCGACTACGCAGTTGCCTTCGGCTATCGCTTCCCGCCACCAGGGCCACGAAGAGGACTCTCACCTCCAAGATCAGCGCCATGCCTGGCACACGCGCAGACGCTGGAAGGCGGACTCACCTTCCAGCCTGATCCTCGCCCGCTCTTCAGGAAGTTAGAGCGACATTCAGCCCGAAGGCCGGTTCGGCCTTCGAGCGTGTCGCTCTAGCCGCGGCTGAGCGCGGCGGCCCGGGCATAGAGTCGAGCCGCCGCCCTTGTTTTCTCACCCGGTGGATAAGCCGGGCCCTAGTTCTCTTTCAGGGACGGTAACGCCATGGATATCCACCGCATCACCCCCGGTCTGTCGGTCGCCCCGCAGATCGCCCCCGCCGACATCGGGCTGGCCGCCAGCCAGGGCTTCAGGTCGATCGTCAACAACCGCCCGGCCGGCGAGAGCGAGGAGCAGCCGGCGGCGGACGCGATCCGCGAGGCCGCGGAGGCCCACGGGCTGGACTACCGCGAGATCCCGGTCGTCTCCGGCCAGGTGACCGACGCCGACGCCGCGGAGTTCTCCAAGGCGCTGGGGGAGATGAAGGGCCCAGTGCTGGCGTTCTGCCGGACCGGCACGCGCTCGGCCACGCTGTGGGCGCTCTCCAGCGCGCCGCTGCTGTCGGTCGAGGCGATCCTGGAAGCGACCAAGGCGGCCGGCTACGACCTCACCGCCCTGCGCCCGCGGCTGGACAAGCTGGAGGGCGCGGTTGCCCCGGTCGCCGGCGGATTCCAGCCGCAGGTGGCGCACGAGGTGGTGATCGTCGGCGGCGGCGCGGGCGGCATCGCCGCGGCGGCCAGCCTGCTGAAGCGCCAGCCGGACCTGGACATCGCGATCGTCGAGCCGCGCGCGCAGCACTACTACCAGCCCGGCTGGACCCTGGTCGGCGGCGGCGTGTTCGAGCGCGCCGACACGATGAAGCCGATGGCCGACGTCATGCCCAAGGGCGTGAAGTGGGTCCGCGCGGCCGTCGCGGCGTTCGACCCCGCGCGCAGCGAGGTCGTGCTGGAGGACGGCGAGCGCCTGGGCTACCGCGCCCTGATCTGCGCGCCCGGGCTGCAGCTGGACTGGAACAAGGTCGACGGGCTGAGCGAGACGCTGGGCAAGAACGGGGTGACGTCGAACTACCGTTTTGACATGGCGCCCTACACCTGGAAGCTCGTGCAGAGCCTGGACCGCGGCAAGGCGATCTTCACCCAGCCGCCGATGCCGATCAAATGCGCCGGCGCCCCGCAGAAGGCGATGTACCTGTCCGCCGACGCCTGGTCGCGCGCGGGCACGCTGGGCGACATGGAGATCGAGTTCTGCAACGCCGGCGCCGCCTTGTTCGGGGTGAAGGAGTATGTGCCCGCCCTGATGAACTACGTCGAGCGTTACGGCATCGGGCTGTCGTTCCAGCACAACCTGACGGCGGTCGACGGCGAGGCCAAGACCGCGACCTTCGCGGTGACCGGCCCGGACGGTGAGACCAGCACGGTCGAGAAGCGCTTCGACATGCTGCACGTCTGCCCGCCGCAAAGCGCGCCCGACTTCATCAAGTCCTCGCCGCTCGCCAACGCCGCCGGCTGGGTTGAGGTGTCGCCGGAGACCCTGCAGCACCCGCGCTTCGGCGACGTCTTCGCGCTCGGCGACGCCTGCTCCGCCCCCAACGCCAAGACGGCCGCGGCGGTGCGCAAGCAGGCGCCCGTGGTGGCGACCAACGTGCTGGCCGCGCTCAAGGGCGAAGCGCCGCGCGCGGTCTACGACGGCTACGGCTCCTGTCCGCTGACGGTCGAGCGCGGCCGGATCGTGCTCGCGGAGTTCGGCTACGGCGGCAAGCTGCTGCCGTCGTTCCCGCGCTGGCTGGTCGACAGCCAGCAACCTTCCCGTCTCGCCTGGTTGATGAAGGAAAAGATGTTCCCGCCGCTTTACTGGTACGGCATGTTCAAGGGCCGCGAGTGGCTGGCCGGCCCGGAGATGCTGCCGATGACCCCGGCGGCCCACGAAGCCCCGGAAGCCTGCGACTTCGGCCCCACGCAGCCGCAGCGGTAGCGATCTTTACAAACCCGCCACCGCGGTGAGGTGATGAGTGGGCCCGCCATCGCGGCGGGTCCCTCTCCCTCGAGGGGAGAGGACAGGTGAGGGTGGGACTCCCGGGCGCGCGCCGAGGAGTCCCACCCTCACCCTCCCACGCCGCTGCGCGGCGCGGGCCCCTCCCTCTCCCGTTAAGGGAGAGGGGATGACATGCTGAGACATTCTATTTTATGGCTAACTGAGCCCGCCCCACCCCCTGAAAGCCCCCGATGCTGAAGCGCTATTTCCCGATCCTGTCCTGGGGCCGCGACTACGACGGCGAGACGTTCGCCAACGACGCGGTCGCGGCGGTGATCGTCACGATCATGCTGATCCCGCAGTCGCTCGCCTACGCGCTGCTGGCGGGGCTGCCCGCGCAGGTCGGGCTGTACGCCTCGATCGCGCCGCTGGTGCTGTACGGCATCTTCGGCACCAGCCGGGCGCTCGCGGTCGGGCCGGTCGCGGTGGTGTCGCTGATGACGGCCGCGGCGGTGGGGGAGCTCGCCGCCCAGGGCACGCCGGAATACTACGCCGCCGCGATCGTGCTGGCGCTGCTCTCGGGGCTGATGCTGACCGCGATGGGGCTGCTGCGGCTGGGCTTCCTGGCGAACTTCCTGAGCCACCCGGTGATCTCCGGCTTCATCACCGCCTCCGGCCTGATCATCGCGGCCAGCCAGGTGAAGCACATCCTGGGCATCCCGGCGGGCGGCCATAACCTGATCGAGGTCGGGCGCGCGCTCGCCCTCAATATCGACGAAACCAACCTGCCCACGGTGATCATCGGGGTGGGGGCGGTCGCCTTCCTGTTCTGGGTGCGCAAGCAGCTGAAGCCGCTTCTGCTCCGCATCGGCCTGCCGGCGAAACTGGCCGATGTGGTGGCGAAGGCCGGCCCGGTCGCGGCCGTGGCGGTGACCACCGGCGCCACCTACGGCCTCGGCCTGCACAACCAGGGCGTGGACATCGTGGGTTCCGTGCCGCAGGGGCTGCCGCCGCTCGCGATGCCCAGCCTGGACGTCGACCTGTGGAGCCAGCTGGCGCTGTCGGCGCTGCTGATCTCGATCATCGGGTTCGTCGAGAGCGTGTCGGTGGCGCAGACGCTGGCGGCCAAGCGCCGGCAGCGGATCGACCCGGACCAGGAGCTGGTCGGCCTGGGCGCCTCCAACATCGGCGCCGCCTTCACCGGCGGCTATCCGGTGACCGGCGGGTTCGCCCGGTCGGTGGTGAACTTCGACGCGGGCGCGCGGACCCCGGCGGCGGGCATCCTGACGGCCGTGGGCATCGCGCTCGCCGCGATGTTCCTGACGCCGCTGCTGTACTACCTGCCGACCGCCACGCTCGCGGCGACGATCATCGTGGCGGTGCTGTCGCTGATCGACCTGGGCGCGCTCAAGCGGACCTGGGTCTACTCCAAGACCGACTTCGCGGCGATGGCGGCGACGATCGGCGTCACGCTCACGATCGGCGTGGACGCGGGGATCGTCGCCGGCGTCGCGCTGTCGGTCGCGCTGCACCTCTACCGCTCGTCCAAGCCGCACTACGCGGTGGTGGGCCAGGTGCCGGGCACCGAGCACTTCCGCAACGTCAACCGGCACAACGTGGTGACCGCGCCCAACGTGCTGTCGCTGCGCGTCGACGAGAGCCTGTACTTCCCCAACGCCCGCTTCCTGGAAGACACGATCTACGACCGGATCGCCGGCGACAAACAGATCGAGCACGTGGTCCTGCAGTGCACCGCCGTGAACGTGATCGACGCGAGCGCCCTGGAAAGCCTGGAAGCGATCAACGAGCGCCTGCACGCCGCCGGGGTCACGCTGCACCTGTCGGAGGTCAAAGGCCCGGTGATGGACGGGCTGCGCCGGACGCACTTCCTGGACGAGCTCACCGGGCGGGTATTCCTGACCCAGTTCGACGCCATGCAGGCGCTCGCGCCCGAGACGACGGCCCGGGCGCTGGCGCGCTCGCGCGACACCGAGAGCGAGCGCGCCGGCGAGGCTTAACCGGCCCCTAGGGCAAGAAGTTAGAGTGCCATTCAGCTCGAAGGCCGATTCGGCCTTCGAGCATGTCGCTCTACCCCGGCGCCTCGGCTGGCGGGGCGTCGGCGACGGCTCCGAGCCGCTCGACCAGATCGCCGCGGTTGCCGGCGAGGTCCGCCACCGTCACCCCGTCCAGCACCTGCAGGAACGCGTCCAGCGCGGCGTCGAGCGCCGTCGACAGGCGGCAGATGCCGATCAGCGGGCAGCTGTTGGTGTCGGCGTTGAAGCACTCCACCAGTTCGATCGGGGCTTCGGTCAGGCGGACGACCTCGCCCACCGTGATCTCCGCCGGGTCGCGCGCCAGGCGGAAGCCGCCGCCGCGCCCGCGCACCGTCTCGACGTAGCCGGCTTTGCCCAGTTCGTGCACGATCTTCATGATGTGCGCCCGCGAAACACCATGGGCGGCCGCGACCTGATCGACCCGGGTCAGCGCGGGCGCGCGCAAGGCCGCCATCTGCAGCGTGCGCAGGGCGTAGTTGGTGTAGTTCTTCAGCCGCATCGCCCTCTCCCTTCGCCGTTCGCCGCCGTACAAACCTTTGAGGTAACTTAAATCTGCAATACCGCTTTGCCCAACCCCGGGTGGCCGCATAACGCATTCCTGTTAGGTTAATCGACGCGGCGCGGTGGCGATGCCGCGCGATCCGCCGAGCACGCGGAACAGCAAACACACGACGCGAAGGAGACGGCACGCCATGGAGACGATCGAGCTGAACGGCGCGACCCTCGAACAGTGGGGTCCGAAGGAGCTGTACGAGGCGATGCAGCGCGGCGAGGTCGCGCTGATCGACGTGCGCACGCCCCAGGAGTTCGCCTTCGAACACATCAAGGGCGCGCTGCTGTCCCCGATGTCGACTTTCGAGACCCGCGCGCTGCCGTCGCAGCAAGGCAAGCAGCTGGTGTTCCACTGCGGCTCCGGCGTGCGCTCCCGACGCGTCGCGGAAGCCTGCGCCGACGCCGGCTTCGACCGGGTCGCGCACCTGGAAGGCGGTTTCGCCGCCTGGAAGCAGGCCGGCCTGCCCTACATCGCGATCGACCCCGCCTCGGGCGGCCAGCACGTGGTCGGCGGTCAGCAGGCGTGAGCGCGCCGTACCGGGGCGGCTTCCGGATCGGCGGCTTCGCCGCGGGGCCGGCTGACGTCGACGGTGCGGCGTTCGATCTGCCGGCGGCCGCCCCGGCGATCGAGATCGCGCTCAACTCCTGACCGCCGCGACCGACCCCCACAACCGACCTCACCACAAAGGAACCGAGCCCCGTGTCCGACCGGCCCAACGTCAAGCTGCCGCCCCCGCTGATCTATGCCGGTGCGTTCGCGATCGGCTACGGCCTGCACTGGCTGGTCCCGTGGAGCGCGTTCGACGGTCCGATGCGCTGGGGGCTCGCCGCGGTGTTGGGCGTGCCGGCGGTCGGCGTGGCGCTGTGGGCGCTGTTGACCTTCCGCCGGGCCGACACGGCGATCGAGCCGTGGGAGCCCGCGCGACATCTGGTGACGCACGGGCCGTACGCGTACACGCGCAACCCGATGTACGTCTCGCTCACGCTGCTGACGGCGGGCGTCGCCGTCGCGCTCGATCTGCCCTGGGCCCTGCTGATGGTACCCGTCGCGGTCCTGGTCACCGACCGGCACGTGATCGCGCGCGAAGAGGTCCACCTGACGCACATGTTCGGCAACGCCTACCGCACCTACTGCACGCGGACCCGGCGCTGGCTGGGCCGCAAGGCGAGCTAACCCGCAAGCCGCGGCGCCGGCGGATCGCTACCTCAGCCCGTTCAAGTAGGCGGCGAGGTCCGCCGCGTCGGCCGGCAGGTCCACCTGGGTCTTGGCCGGGGCGTGCTGCGGCTGGTTCAGCACCTCGACGAGCTGATCCGACGACAGCGGCGCCTGCTCGCCGGCGATCTCAGGGAACGCGGGCCCGACCGTGGCCCCGCTGCCGTCGGGTAACTTGTGGCACATCGCGCACGCGCTGCGGGCCAGCTTCTCGCCGGCGGCGGGGTCGCCGTCGTCCGCCTGCGCGGCGGCCACGGGTAGGCACAGCATAAAGGCAGCGGTGGCAAGAACGGTCCGGATCATTCCGAATCTCCCTAAGCGACCTGAAAACGCCGCACTCAGCCGCCGTCGGCCTGGCCGTGCGGGACGCCCGAATGGCAGTCGACGCAGGTGCTGCCGCCGCCCGCCTTGAGCGACTGGTGGGACGCGCGAGCGGCCGCGGACTGCTCCTCCAGGCGCATCGAACTGACGGCGTGGCAGGACCGGCAGGTCGCGCTGTCGCTGGCCTTGAACCAGGCGTGCGCCTGGTCCTGCAACGCCGGACGGATCTCGGCGAATTCCGCCGGCGTGTCGATGCCCTGGACGTAATACGCCCAAAACGCCTGTGCGCCCGACGTCGCCTTGGTCCAGAGCATGTCCGCCAGGTTGTCGTCCGGGATGTGGCAGTCGGCGCAGTCGGCCTGCACGCCCGCGGTGTTGGTCCAGTGGCTGGACTGCCGAAAGTCGGCGGCGAAATCGTCGTAGACGTGGCAGCTGGTACAGAACTCGGTCGTGTTGGTGTGATGCACCGCGACCGCGCCGCCGCCCGCGACAAGCAGGCCGGCCAGCCCGCCGGCGGCGAGCAGGCCGACCACGGCCAGCGGCGCCCAACGGCGCCCGCCAGGGCTGGTCATACTGTCGATGTCCCGTCTCTAAAGCGCCGCTTACGCTCATATCTAGCCGGGCGCATATATCGACGCAACCGCCGCGCGGTCGCGGCGACCCGATTGCCCGGCATCGGGCTCAGCCGATCCTGACGGTCGTGTCGTCGACGAATTCGTAGGGCGGCACCACCAGGTTGCTGGGCGCCGGTCCTTTGCGGGCGCGGCCGGCGGTGTCGTAGTGCGAGCCGTGGCAGGCGCAGAACCAGCCGCCCCAGTTGCCGCGCGGCTCACTCGGCTTGTTGCCGAGCGGGATGCAGCCGAGGTGCGTGCACACCCCGATCACGATCAGCCATTCCGGGCGCTTGACGCGCGCCGCGTCCGTTTCGGGGTCGCGCAGCTGGTCGATATCGACCGAGCGCGCCTGTTCGATCTCCGCCGGCGTGCGCTTACGCAGGAAGACCGGCTTTTTGCGCCACATCACGCTGACCGCCATGCCCTCCTCGATCGGCGAGAGGTCGGCTTCGATGCTGGCGAGCGCCATCTGCGCGGCGCTTGGGTTCATCTGGTCGATGAACGGCCAGGCCGCGGCCGCCGCCCCGACGGCCGCCGTGGCGCCGGTCGCGAGCAGCAGGAAATCGCGCCGGCCCATCTGCTGGTCGCTGCCCGTGCCCTGCGGCCCGGCCGGCTTTAGCCCGTTCGATCGGGACGTCATGACCCATCACCTCCTGTTTCGATCCGTCCGGCGACGGGGCTGACCGCCGCCAGACGCAAAAAGCTTCATCGCACATATAACTATTAGGTCCAAACCGGTTTCGTATTCAATTGGGTGCAACCGTCTGTCGCAGGGGCGGCCGAGGGGCGGACGCCGCCCCCGTCAGCGCCCGCCCAAGCCGCATCTGCGGCATTGATTTACGAAATCCGTATATTAGAATGCGCTTACGTATTTACGAGATCGCATACGAGCCGTTCAGAGAGCGACCGGCCACACGGGAGGGAATGCCGCCCATGCGCAAGCTGTCCGAACACGCCGCCCAGCACCGGCGCGGCTATTTCACCGGGGTCATCGCGGTGACGCTGGGGCTGATGCTGCTGGCCGCCGCGGGCACGATCTTCCCGGGCGCGCCGCTGCTGCAGCCGCTGACGATCGACACCGACCCGGAAAACATGCTGTCCGAGGACGCGCCCGTGCGCGTCGACCACGACCGGCTGAAAAAGGTGTTCGGCCTCGACGAATACGTCGTCGTCGGCGTGGTCAACGACTCCCACGAGGAGGGCGTGTTCAATCCCCAGGACCTCGCCAACATCCATCAGCTGACGGAGGCTGCGAAGGGGCTGAAATTCACCATCACCGTCGATGGTGAAAAGCGCCAAGCGCGCGTCGTCTCCGAGGACATCATCGCGCCCGGCGAGGTCGACAACATCGAGACCAGCGGGGTCGGCGCGGTCGACTTCTCCTACCTGATGCCGAGCGTGCCGGAGACCCAGGACGGCGCGATCCAGGTGCGCGAGCGCGCGCAGTCGATCCCGATGTACCAAGGCACGCTGGTATCAGGCGACGGCAAGGCGCTCGCCCTCTACTTCCCGATCACCCACAAGAAGATCAGCCACGCGGTCGAACAGGAGCTGCGCCAGGAAATCGCGCAGTTCGAGGACACCGGCGCGGACTACCACATCACCGGTCTGCCGGTCGCCGAGGACCGGTTCGGCGCGGAGATGTTCTTCCAGATGGGCGTCTCCGCGCCGCTGGCGATGCTCTGCGTCTTCCTGCTGCTGCTCTACTTCTTCCGCAACGTGAAGCTGATCCTGTTCTCGATCGCAGCCGCGATGATCGCGGTCGTCTTCACCATGAGCCTGCTCGTGGTGAGCGGCTTCACCGTGCACATCATGTCGTCGATGATCCCGATCTTCATCATCCCGATCGCGATCCTCGACGACATCCACATCCTGTCCGACTTCCACGACCGCTACACGCCCGACAGGCCGCGCCTCGAGATCATCCGGGAGGTGATGGGCGAGCTGTGGCGACCGATGCTGTTCACCTCGCTCACCACCACCGCCGGCTTCGCCTCGCTGATGCTGACCCCGAACCCGCCGGTGCAGGTGTTCGGCGCGTTCGTCGCGATCGGCGTGCTGGCGGCTTGGTTCGTCACCGTGACGCTGCGCCCGGCCTACCTGATGATCGTCTCCGAGGAGACGCTGGCGAAGTTCGGTGCCGCCCGGAAGTCGAAGGGCGACGGCGCCGACCGCCCGCACGGCGCGCTCGCCGGCGGCCTGCGCGCCATGGGCGGCTTCGCCGGCCAGCACGGCAAGCTGGTCCTGGCCGGCTCCGCGGTCGTGCTGGCGCTCAGCGTCTGGGGCATCACCAAGATCGAGGTCAACGACAACCCGATCCGCTGGTTCGAGAGCAGCCACGAGATCCGGGTCGCGGACCGGGTGATCAACGATCACTTCGCCGGCAGCTACATGGCCTACCTGCAGCTGCAGCCGAAGGATGGCGCCGACGCGCCGGACCAGCCGTTCAAGCAGCCGGAGATGCTGCGCTGGATCGCCGGGCTGCAGCGGCACCTGGAGCAGAATGTCCCGCAAGTCGGCAAGGCCTCCGCCCTGCCTGACATCATCAAGACGGTCCACCGCGAACTGCTGGGCAGCGCGGACGCCTTCCGCATCCCCGACAGTCCGCAGGCGGTCGCCCAGACGATCCTGACCTACGAGAACAGCCACGATCCGGACAACGTCTGGAATTTCACCACCACCGACTACGACCAGGCCAACCTGTGGCTGCAGCTCAACAGCGGCGACAACAAGGACATGGAAAGCGTCGTCCAGGCGGTCGACGCCTACATGGCCGACAACCCGCCGCCGATGGCGATGCAGAAAACCTGGTTCGGCCTGACCTACATCAACCTGATCTGGCAGGAGAAGATGGTGAACGGCATGGCCCAGGCCCTGCTCGGGTCGTTCGCCGTCGTGCTGGTGCTGGTCACGGTGCTGTTCCGCTCGCCCAGCTGGGGCCTGCTGGCGATGGTGCCGCTGACGGTCACGGTGGTGACGATCTACGGCATCGTCGGCTGGGTCGGGAAGGACTACGACATGCCCACGGCCGTGCTGTCGTCGCTCAGCCTGGGGCTGGCGGTCGACTACGCGATCCACTTCCTGGCGCGCAGCCGGCAGATCTTCGCCCGCACGCAGTCCTGGGCGAAGACCCTGCCGGAGATCTACGAGGAGCCGGCGCGGGCGATCACCCGCAACATCATCGTCCTCGGCGTCGGCTTCCTGCCGCTGCTGGCCTCCTCGCTGGTGCCCTACCAGACGGTCGGCACGCTGATCTCCGCGATCCTGGTGCTGGCGGGCCTCGCCACGCTGCTGATCCTGCCGGCCCTGGTCGGCCAGTTCCCCAACCACCTGTTCAAGAAGGAGACGCTCAATGAGAGCCGTA
Source organism: Rhodovibrio sp. (assembly GCA_034521655.1). GTDB lineage: Bacteria > Pseudomonadota > Alphaproteobacteria > Kiloniellales > Rhodovibrionaceae > Rhodovibrio. The sequence goes on along the minus strand of JAXHMD010000039.1, from coordinate 205,846 downwards.
CCCAAGCTCCTGCTGGCGGCGCTGCTGCTGGCGCCGGCCGGCGCCGCTAACGCCCAGCCGAGCGCCGCCCCCAGCGCCCAGGAGATCGCCGAGCGCTCGGAGCAGGCGGCCTACTACCAGGCCCAGGACGGCCGTGCGCGGGTGCAGATGGAGATCGTCGACAGCCAAGGGCGCACCCGGGAGCGCACGATGACCATCCTGCGCCACGACATGATGGCGGGCGACGAGCAGACCGGCCACCAGCGCTTCTACGTCTACTTCCACGAACCGTCCGACATCCGCGACACGGTGTTCATGGTGCACAAGCACCCGCAGGCGAACGACGACCGCTGGCTCTACCTGCCCGCCCTCGACCTGGTGCGCCGGATCGCGGCGGAGGACGAGCGCTCCTCGTTCGTCGGCTCGGACTACTTCTACGAGGACGTCTCCGGGCGCAGCGCGAAGGAGGACACGCACACGCTCAAGGAGACGACGGACACCTACTACGTCCTGCGCTCCGAGCCGAAGCAGCCGGGTCTGGTCGAGTTCGACCACTACGTCTCCTACATCCACAAGCAGACGTTCATCCCGGTGCAGGTCGAATACTACAAGGCCGACGGCACCAAGTACCGGCAGTACACCGTCAACAAGGTGGAGACGATCGAGGGTCATCCGACGGTCGTGAAGTCGACCATGAAGGACCTGCAGGGCGGCGGCCACTCGACCCTGACCTACACCCAGGTCGACTACGACGTCGGCCTGACGCCCGACGTCTTCACCGAACGCTACCTGCGCAATCCCCCGCGGGGTCAGCTGACCCAAGCGGAGTGAGGGGGTGCTTCCTATACCCCTCTTCCACTGGGAGGAGGGGTTAGGGGAGGAGGTTGCCGCACTGTTGCCGCCGTGCGCACCTCCTCTCCCTGTCCCTCTCCTCCCAGTGGAGGCGAGGGGACCCGCCGCCGCGCTCTGCCCGCTCGACAGATGACTTGAATAGCGGAGACCCGACCATGACCGCGCGCTGGCGTACCCTATTATCCATCGCCCTCGTGCTCGCACTCGCGGCGCCGGGCGCGCACGCCCAGCCGGCGCTGCCGGAAGGGCTCGACGGCGGATCGGGCACGCCGGAGCAGACCGACGGGGCCGGCGGCCCCGACCTGCCGCAGGGGCTGGACGGGGGGTCCGGCTCCGGCGCCGACGACGGCGGCGGCCCCAGCCTGCCCGAGGGTCTGGGCGGCGACGACGGCGCGGGCGCGCCAGCGGACAGCGCCGCCGAGGACGAGCAGGACGCCGCCGACGATCCCGCCTTCGGCCTGCTCTCGGACTGGCGGATCGGCGGTTACGTCGACGCGCGCGGCGGCGCGCGGCTGGGCGACCGGCGCGATCAGGAGCGTTTCGCCCTCGCCGAGACGCGCGCGGAGATCAAGGCCGTGCGCAGCTGGCCCGACCTGACCGCCACGATCCGCACCCATCTGGTCGCCGACGCGGTCGCCGAGCAACACGAACCCGACCTGCAGTCCGGTAAGGGCGCGCTCGACCTGCGCGAGGCGAACCTGCTGTGGCGCGCCACCGACTTCCTGGACGTCAAGGCCGGCCGGCAGATCCTGACCTGGGGCACCGGCGATTTCGTGTTCCTGAACGACCTGTTCCCGAAGGACTACCGCTCCTTCTTCATCGGCCGGCGCGACACCATGCTGAAGGCGCCTTCGGACGCGGTGAAGGCGAGCTTCTACACCGACCTCGCCAACCTCGACGTCGTCTACACCCCGCAGTTCGATAGCGACCGCTACATCGATGGCGACCGGCTGAGCTACTTCAACCCGTTCCAGCAGCGCATCGTCGGCGACGGCACACCACTCGACGTGCGCCAGCCGGACGATCCGTTCACCGACGACGAGTGGGCGGCCCGCGTCCACCGGCAGATCGGCCGCTACGGCACCGCGCTCTACTTCTACGACGGCTTCTGGAAGAGCCCGCAGGGCCTGCTGCCGGGCAGCCGGCGCGTCACCTTCCCGCGCCTGCGCAGCTACGGCGCCAGCGTCGAGGGGCCGGTGCCCGAACTGGGCGGCATCGCCAACGTCGAGGTGGCCTACTACGACAGCCTGGACGACCGCGACGGCACCGATCCGAACGTGCCCAACAGCCAGGCCCGCCTGCTGCTGGGCTACGAGCGGGAGATCGTCACCAACCTCACCGGGTCCGTGCAGGTCTTCCGCACCGAGCGCCTGGACGACCCCCAAAACCGTGACGACCGGCGCACGCTCTGGACGGTCAAGCTGCAGAAGGACTGGCCGGGCGAACAGGTCACCGCGACCCTGTTCGCCTTCTACTCCCCGACCGCCCAGGACGGCTACCTGCGCCCGCGGATCAGCTGGAGCCCGAGCGACCGCTGGACCCTGGAAGCCGGCGTCAACTGGATGTTCGGCGCGGACGACGACACCCGCTTCGGCCAGTTGAAGGACAACACCAACGCCTTCGTGGGCGCGCGATTCGGGTTTTAGCCCTGAGGTCCCGGCGCGTCGGCCTTACGCGGCCCGCGCGTGTTCCAGACGCAGGGTCATTACCTCGCCGGCGTCCAGCGGCCGCCAGGGCTCATCGGTCAGCGGCACGCTGGCGACCAGCGTGACCTCCTGGCAGCCGCCGGGCGGGCAGCGGTCGGTGGTGACCAGCGTGCCGTCGTTCGGATCGCAGGTACGGGTCAGGGTAACCAGGCCCGGCGGGCGGATGTCGCCGTCCGACTGCCGGCGCTGGTGGCCGTGGGCGAACAGAAGCTCGCCGTCCGAATAAAGGAAGTTGGCGGGACCGTAGGTGCGCAGTTCGCGGGCGAACGCCTCGACCGCCTGCTGCCGGTCGCTCACGGTGGGCGCCTGCAGCCAGGACCGGCGGGCGCGCTCCCACAGCGGCTGCAGGCGGTCCATCAGGGCGCAGAAGGCGATCTCGGAATCGGTCGTGCCGACCGGCAGGAAGCGGCGCAGCTGGGCGCGCCAGCGCTGGTCGATGTCGTCCAAGTCCCCGTTGTGGGCGAACAGGTGCATCCGCCCGCCCAGCTCGCGCGCGAACGGCTGGGTGTTGGCCAGCAGGCAATCGCCCACCGTAGCCTTACGGATGTGCGCAAGCGCCAGACGCGTCGGCCGCTGCTGGCTGCGCACAAACGCCAGCCAGGGGCTGTGCGCGGCCGGCTCCGGCTCCCGCAGCCGACGCACGTCATAGCCGTCGTAGACGGCCACACCCCAGCCGTCGGCGTGCGGCCCCGCCTCGCCGCCGCGGCGCGCGAAGCGCTCCAGCGACGAAGTCAGGGTCGCGGGATAGCGGCTGGTCATGCCCAGCAACTCGCACATGGCGCGCCAATCCGCCTCGACCGTTCCGCTTGCCCGCGTTCAAGGGCGGGCGGGTCGAACCCCGTGTCGCCGCGCGATCAGCCGAACGCCTTGCCCGGCTGCGCGCCCAGCTTCTTGACGATGATCGCCAGCGGGCAAAAGCCGGTCACGGACGCTTGCGCCAGGTTGGCGCCGACGAACGCGGTCAGCCACAGCCAGGCCGGATCGTGGACCTGCGACAGCCCAAGGCTGAGCAGCACCACCAGCCCGGCGAACAACAGTACGATACGGTCGATCGACATCGCGGCATCCTCCCTTTCTTATTCCGTCTTTCTTATATAAGGGAGGGCTAAACTAAAAGCCACGGGCTGCGCGGTCCTGCCGCAGGGCGGGGACGGTGATGCCGGGGTGCGGGGTTACCCCCAGATCAGCGGGATCGCGACGGCGACGCCGGCCGCCACGGCGACGCAGGCGAGCGCGCGCACCGGGCTGGCGAACCACGGTTCCCGCCAGCCGCCGGGCGCGGGCCGGCGGCCGGTCACCATCCAGCGGATCAGGTTCTCGCGCTTGAGCGGCAGGTAGGCGATGGTGACGACCACGTGCAGGCCGACGAAGCCCAGCAGCACCCAGAACAGGTCCTTGTGCAGCCCGCCGAGCGCGTCCTGCACGCCCGCCGGCACGTCGTTCGCGAGGTAGCCGGAGGCCAGGATGTCGTCGCTGGCGAACAGCCCGGTCACCGGCTGCGCGGCGGCCAGCAGCAGCAGCACGACGACCGCCCAGCCGCCCAGCGGGTTGTGCCCGATCGGCGTGGGATCGCGCCGGCGCAGCGACTTCAGGTAGCCCAGCACCGTGCCCGGCCCTCTCACGAAGTGGCTGAAGCGCGCGGTCTGGCTGCCGATCAGCCCCCACAGCACGCGGAACACGATCAATCCCAGGACGGCCGTGCCGATGCGCATGTGCCAGGTCTTGCCCAGCCCGCCGAAGCCGTATTCCGCGGAATACCACGCGAGCACGAGGCCCACCACGAGCAGCCAGTGGAAGGCGCGCACCCAGGGATCCCAGACCTTCAGGCGCTGCTGTCCCGGCGCGCTTGCGCCGCGGGGCACCTGCCCGCGCGCGGTCTCGGTCTCCGCCGTGCGTTCGGCCATGCGTCTCGCTCCAGCCTCAAGGTACGGTTGCGCGCCACCGGCAGCCGGACGCGGGGATTTTGCGTCCAGGAACTTTTTGGTATCGCACGGGCTTGTGTGAGGGCAAGCTAATACAACGCGACTCAGCGACGCGCTTGCACGGCATATACAAATAACTTTAATCGTGTAAGCACGTCGCACGGCTTCCCGATCGCGCCCCGGCCCCTCACCCGTGTCCGATCCATGCCGGGGCGCGCAGAACCTGCGTTGAGAGACACAACAGGGAGGAGTTGCTTGCCATGAGGATGACCACGATCAAGACCACGCTCGCCGCCGCCGCGCTCGCCGTGGCCGGCCTGGGCCTCGCCGCCCCCGCCGGCGCGCAGGGCGACAAGAGCCCGGAGGACTGGCTTCAGGACCGCCAGGACAACTTCGCCTCGGCGGCGGCCGCGACCAAGTCGGTCGCTTGCGCGCTCAAGGGCGAAGGCTGCCCGAAGGCGTTCGACTATCTGACCCTGCAGGCCCGCGCGATCGCGCACGCGGCCAGCATGGCCCCGCAGCACTTCGCCGAGGGGCCGTTCCCGGATGCCGAGCGCGACACCACCGCCCTGCCCAAGATCTGGGACGAGAAGGAGCAGTTCCTGAAGGGCTTCGAGACGATGGAGAGCGGCGCCCGGGAGATGGTCCAGGCCGCCCAGAACAAGGACCTGCAGGCCTACGCGGCGGCCTTCAAGAAAACCACCGACGCCTGCTCGGACTGTCACGACAATTACCGCGAGGACTAAGCGAGACGGGCTTAGAGCGACATGCTCGAAGGCCGAAGCGGCCTTCGGGCTGAATGTCGCTCTAACTTCTTGAAGAGAGGGCAGATTCAGCTGGAAGGTGATTCCACGTTCCAGCATCTTGCCCTAGGCTTGGCACGAGGCACGACGCGGTCGGCGGCCCAAGGGTCGCCGGCCGCGTTTCGCGTTCGCGGACCGTAACGCCCAACCAATCCCCCTCCTGCAGTGGGAGGAGGGGCGAGGGGAGGAGGTGCCACGAATGCATGCCGCGGGCACCCTCCTCTCCCTGGTCCGCTCCAATCAGTGGAGGAGAGGGGACCAACACAGCGCAGTGCGAACCAGAGACGCCTCGAAGCCGGATCTACGCCGCGGCCTGCACGGCCAGCCGCGCGGCCTCGCCCTGCTCCGGCCATGCGATCAACACGGCGGCGGCGATCGCAGTCATCACCGCGAGTGCGGCAACCGTGGCGACGACGTTGCGCTTGGTGATCATGTCCGAACCCTCCCAAAGCGTAGCGCCAAGCCGGCACGCCCATCAGGCGCGCAGCCTGCTGTCACTCACCTTCGGGAGATAGGAAACTCGGGCGCACGCACACAACCGTTCCCGCACGGCCCGCTCGATGCCCGAACGCTGGCGCGGACGGCCATCGAGATATCAAGTTTCTGGGATAGCCGAAAAATAAGCGGATGGTGCCCAGGGAAGGATTCGAACCTCCGACACTGCGATTTTCAGTCGCATGCTCTACCAACTGAGCTACCTGGGCACCGAGCGCCGTCGGTGGCGTCGGACCAGGCCACCGCGCGCGTGCGGGTGCGGTGTATAGCGATCACAGCGGGCGGTGTCCAGCCCTGCGGCGCGGTTTCCGTAAGCACCGCGCTTAACCCGCCGCCACCGCTCCAGTTGGGTCCCCGGACCCGTGGATTCCAAGGGTTCCGACGGCTAACCTCGGGGCTATGAGCGAGACCCCGCCCAGACCGCGCTGCATCCCGGTTTTCCGCGCCCTCGGGCAAGATGCTGGAAGGTGGAATCACCTTCCAGCTGAATCTTGCCCTATCTTCAAGAAGTTAGAGCGACATTCAGCCCGAAGGCCGGTTCGGCCTTCGAGCATGTCGCTCTAGGCGCGCTTAGCGCGCTCGCGGGGCTGGCGCTTGCGCTGGCCGGCATCGGCCTGCTGCTGGGCCTGGGCGCGGCCAGCGACACGGCGACCGGCGCGGTGCTGCTGGGGCTGGGCGCGCTTGCCGGATTCGCAAGCGCCATGCTGGTCGGATTCGCGGCCAACCTGGAGATCCTGCACGACATCCGCGCGCGGCAATCGGGCCACCCGCCGCGCTCGATGTCCGATAGCTAGCTCGACGGCAGCTCGATCTCGAGCGTCGCCTGGCCGTCGTCGCGCTGGACCACCGCCTCGACCGTGCTGCCGCGCTCGGCGAGCGCCAGGGCGGCGACCGCGTCGCTCGGCCGCTGCACCGCGCGGCCGGCGAGTTCGATCAGCAGATCGCCTTCGCGCAGGCCGGCCCGCGCGGCGGGTCCCTCCGCGGTGACCGCGGTGACCCGCGCGCCGGCCTGCTTATGCGGCTCCAGCCTCGGCTGCGCGCTCAGCGACGCGCCGATCGACGGGCGGGCGAACTCGCCGTCGGCCTTGAGGTCGGCCACCACCCGCTGGGTCAGTTCGGCGGAGACGGCGAAATTGACGCCGATGTTGGCGTCGGCGTTCTTGGTGAAGATCGCCGAGAGGATGCCGACCAGCCTGCCCTTCTCGTCGACCAGCGCGCCCCCGGACATGCCGGGGTTGGTGGCGGCGTCGGTCTGCAGGAAATCCTCCACCGGGTTGAAGCCGGCGTGGGTGACGTGCTTCTTCGACACCACCCCGCAGGCCGTGGAGATGCCGAGCCCAAAGGCGTTGCCCACCGCGCAGACCCGCTGGCCCACCAGCGGGGTCTCGCCCCACTGCATCGGCCGGGCCGGCGCGGCGCTTTCCAGGATCGCGAGGTCGGCGGCGGGCGCCCGGGCGGTCACCTTGGCCTCGAACACCCGGCCGTCGTCCAGCCGCAGCAACGCCCGGTCGCCGGGGCCGAGCACGTGGTTGGCGGTCACGAACAGGCCGTGGGCGAGTGCCACGGCGCTGCCCTCCGGCTCCAGCGGCCGGTACTCGGGGCCGGCTTGCGGCTCGACGCGTTGGGCGGGCTCGGGGCGCAGCACCGCGACCACCGAATCGATCACCGCCCGCTCGAACGCAAGCGCGGGCTGGACCAGCCCGCTCACCAGCAGCAGGCCCACCAGCAGGGCCGGCAGAAGTCGCCTCATTCCTCGTCCTCCCGCGGTAGATCGCCGGGGTCGGCCGGCTCTTGCGTCGGCACCCGGTAGCTGCCGTCCAGCCAGCGCGCCAGGTCCAGCTGCTGGCAGCGCTTGGAGCAGAACGGCTGGGTGCGCTCGGCCGTCGGCTTGCCGCACATCGGGCAGGTCCGGCCGCGCGCCCCGCTCCTGCCGGAACCGCCCGCCGCACGGTCCTGATCGTCGTTCTCCGTCATCTCTGGGCCTCAGGCTAGCAGAATGTCCAGTGCCGTGCGTGGACGCGCCGGGTCCGGTCGGCGTTCGGGGGCCGCGCCCAGCGCCCGCGTGAGCGCAGCGTGCGCGTCGGCGAGCCTGGCGTCGAGTTCGCCCAGCACGTCCGGATGGGCCAGCAGGACGGGCTGCCGGCCCGGGTTGGCCAGCGCCTCCGCCCAGGCCCGGCGCAGCAGATCGTAGGCCAGCGTGGCCGTGTCCGCGACCCGGCCGGCGCGCCCGACGGGCTCGCTCAGGATCTCGTGCAGCGGCGGACGGGCGCGCTGCCGGGCGATCTCGACCAGCCCGCTCACCCGCATCGGGGACACGCTGGTCGCGACCGGATCGCCCGCGAACGCGGTCTCGAGCGCGCCCGCCACCTCCTGCCGGCCGGATTTGGTTTCCAGATCCAGGAAGTCGACCACGATCAGGCCGGACAGCGCGCGCAGCCGGACCTGCCGGGCGATCTCGCGGGCGGCGCGCAGGTTCACGTCCAGCGCCTGCCCCGCCCGGCCGCCGCGGGCGGCCGCGCTGCCCGCGTCGACGTCGATCGCGGTCAGGGTGCGCACCGGCTCGATCCGCAGCTGGCCGCCCCCGGGCAGCGGCACGTCGGGGTCCAGCAGCCGGTCGATCTCGGCGTTCAGCCCGGCCTGTTCGAACAGCGACCCCGGCCCGGTGTGGCCGTGCAGCCGGTCCGCGAACTCGGGCGCGGCCGCCGCCAGCATGTCGCGATGCCGGGCGCCCTCGACCAGGATTGTCGCGGGATCGGCCCGGCGCAGCAGGTCAACCAGCGGCGTGCCCTCGCCAAGGCGGCGCGGCGACTTGCCGGTCCCCGAAGGAGTATCGGACGCGGGGGCATCGGACGCGGGGGCATCGGACGCGGGGGCCAGCTTGGGCCCCTTGCCGGGCGACGGCTCGCGCACGATCCGCACGGTGACGGACGCCCCCTCCTGCACGCCCGCACGAGCCGCCTTCAGCGGCAGCAGGCCCGGGCGTTCCAGCCCGATCTCCACGAACGCCGCGCTCAGCCCGCGGTCGACCGCCGTCACCCGGCCCAGATAGACGTTGCCGGTCAGGGTCGGCCGGTCGGCGCGCAGGATCATCAGGTCGGCGAGCGTCTCGCCGCCGTCCGCTTCGGGCACCAGCACGGCCGCGCGCGTTTCCCCCGGCCAGCCGTCGATCAGCGCGCGGCCGCGCCGCCCCGCGCCACTGGCGCTCATGGCGAGGCCGACCCGGCGGGCGGGCGAACCAGCCCCAGGCCGTCCAGCAGCGCCAGCGTCTCGGTCACCGGCAGGCCGACCACGTTGGTGTAGGAGCCGTTGATCCAGGGCACGAAGGCCGCCGCGGCGCCCTGGATGGCGTAGCCGCCGGCCTTGCCCTGCCATTCGCCGCCGGCGACGTAGCCGGCGATCTCCTCGGCGTGCAGGCGCTTGAAGCGGACGATCGTCTGCACCAGCCGCTCGGCCACGCGGCCGTCCGGGGCGACCAGGCAGACCCCGCCGAAGACGCGGTGCCGGCCGCCGGACAGCATCTCCAGACGCTGGCGCGCCTCGCGCGCGTCCGCCGGCTTGTCCAGGATGCGCCGGCCCGCGGCGACCACCGTGTCGGCCGCCAGCACGTAGCGGCCGGGATGCCGCGCGGCCACGGCGCGCGCCTTCGACCGGGCCATCCGGCCGGCGTAAACCCGCGGCGTCTCCCGCCGGCCCGGCGTCTCGTCCAGCTCCGCCGGGTCGATCTCCGCCGGCACCACGCCGACCTGGCGCAGCAGCTCGACCCGCCGCGGCGAGGCCGAGGCCAGCACCAGTGCGTGCGCGGGCGTCCGGCCGGCGGCCTGCGCGTCGCCGGCCGCCGCTTGGCCGGTGTCCGGAGCCGGGGTCACGACGGGGCGCCCTCCTGCACGGGGGTCACACGGCCGCCCGGGCCGCGCGGCTACTTGTAGCGGAAGGTGATTCGGCCCTTGGACAGGTCGTAGGGCGTCATTTCGACGTTGACCCGGTCGCCTGCGAGCACGCGGATGCGGTTCTTGCGCATCTTGCCCGAGGTGTGGGCCAGCACCTCGTGGCCGTTGTCCAGTTCCACGCGGAACATCGCGTTGGGCAGCAGTTCGCGCACCGTGCCCTGAAATTCGATCAGATCTTCCTTCGACATGCGTTCCTGCGTTGACCTCCGGTCGTTTCGTCTCTGGGGCGCACGCACGGGTCCTCCCCGCGCGAGCGCGCATGACGGCATCGGGCGCGCGGCTCGGCCGACGCACCCGGATGTGACAAGACGCCCCCGGCTCGCAACACGGCGACCGGGTGCGTCGGTGATGTCTCGATGTGCGTGACCGGCCCGAAGCCTCGCCGGCCGGTTGCGCACGGGCGCGCGGATCATACGGGATGGCCCGGCCGGCAACAAACGCAAGTTTGGCCGCCCCCGGCCCGCGCCGGGCGCATGACCGCAACGTTCGCCCGGCCAAGCGGTGAGGTGCGCCGTCACGGCACCGGTTTCAAGTCGAGCGGGAATCGGGCCTTCAGCTTCTTCAAGAGGTCGTCGCGGACCTGGCGGAAGGCGTCCAGCTGGATCTCCCGGGTCCCCTCCACCAGGGTGGGATCGAAGGTGGGCCAGAACTCGACGTCGCACGCCATCGTCCGGGTCATCTCGACCGCGCGGTGCTGGGCTTCCGGCGACAGCGTGATGATCAGGTCGAACGAGGTGTCGGTCAGCTGGTCGAACGTCTTGGCGCGGTGCTTCGACATGTCGATGCCGAGTTCGTCCATCACCGCGATCACGAAGCCGTTGATCTCGCCCTCGCGCACGCCGGCGCTGTCGACGTAGAGCCGGTGCCCGAGCAGGGATTTCAGCAGCCCTTCCGCCATCGCGGAGCGGACGGAATTGTGGGTGCAGGAAAACAGCACGCTGTCCGGCAGGTCGCGCATGGCTTGGTGTCTTCGCTGACCCTTTCTCGCCCGCGCCGGCCGTGCGTCAGGTACGGATGTGCAGCACGCACAGCAGGGTGAACAGCCGCCGCGCGGTGTCGAAGTCGAGGTCCACCCTGCCCTTCAGGCGGTCGAGCAGAAGTTCCGAGCCTTCGTTGTGCAGCCCGCGCCGGCCCATGTCGATCGCCTCGATGCGCGACGGGCTGGCGGTCTTGATCGCCTCGAAATAGCTTTCGCAGACGGTGAAGTAGTCCTTGATGACCCGCCGGAACGGCGAGATCGAGATGCCGATCGAGCCCAGGTGCTGGTGGTCCTCGCTTGAGATGTCCAGCACCAGCCGGCTCTCCTCCAGGCGCAGGTGCAGGCGGTAGGGCCCCTGGTAATCGCCGAACGGCGCGAAGCGGTTGTCCTCCAGCAGGTCGTAGATCGCCACCGCCCGCTCGTGCTCGATGTCGGGATGGCGCCGCTTGACCGTGCGCTCGTCCAGCGTGACGTCGATGATCCGGTTGCGCCGGCCGTCGGCATCGGAGCCGGCGTCACCGCCTTCGCTGTTGGATTGCTCGTCGCTCACCTGGTCACCGTCACTTCCTATGTGCCCGCCGTGTCGGGGCGCCGTGTCAGGGCGCCGTGTCAGGGCAATGCCGTCCATCCCCTCTCCCTTCACGGGAGAGGGAGGGGCCCGCGCGCGTCAGCGCGTGGGAGGGTGAGGGTGGGACTCCAAGCCCTTCGCCGGAGAGTGCCCCCTCACCCTGGCCCTCTCCCGCGGTGGAGAGAGGGGACCCACGGCCATGTCCGTTCCGCTCGGCTCTACCGGTCGGGGGCGCGCTGGCCCTTACCCTTCGTCCAGGCGGAGTTTGACCGACAGGGCGTGCGCGTCCAACCCCTCGGCTTCGGCGAGCGCGACGGCGGCCGGGCCGATCTTGGCGAAGCCTTCGGCCGAACTCTGCAGCAGCGAGGAGCGCTTCATGAAGTCGAGCACCGACAGGCCGGAGGAGAAGCGCGCGCTGCGCCCGGTCGGCAGCACGTGGTTCGGGCCGGCGACGTAGTCGCCCAGCACCTCGGGCGCGTGCTTGCCCATGAAGATCGCGCCGGCGTGGCGGAAGGTCTGGAGCAGCGCGTCCGGGTCGGCGACCTGCAGTTCCAGGTGCTCCGGGGCGACCTTGTCGATCAGCCGGCCCGCATCCGCGATCCGCGCGACCTGGATCACCGCGCCGTGGCGGCGCCAGCTCTCGCCCGCGATCTCGCTGCGCGGCAGGCGCTGCAGATGGTTCTGCACCGCGCGCTCGACCGCCTCGGCGAAGTCGCCGTCGTCGGTGATCAGGATCGCCTGGGCGTTCACGTCGTGCTCGCTCTGCGCCAGCAGGTCGGCGGCGACGGTGGCGGGGTCGTTGTCCTTGTCGGCGACCACCAGCACTTCCGACGGGCCGGCGATCATGTCGATCCCGACGGTGCCGAACACCTGCTTCTTGGCGCTGGCGACGTAGGCGTTGCCGGGGCCGGTGATCTTGTCCACCGGGTCAATCGTCTCGGTGCCGTAGGCGAGCGCGCCCACCGCCTGCGCGCCGCCGACCCGGTAGACCTCGTCGATCCCGGCGATCCGCGCGGCCGCCAGGACCAGCGGGTTGAGCACGCCGTCGGGCGCGGGCACCACCATGACCACCCGACCGACGCCGGCCACCTTGGCCGGCACGGCGTTCATCAGCACGCTGGAGGGATAGGCCGCCGTGCCGCCCGGAACGTACAGGCCGACCGCGTCGATCGGCGTCCAGCGGTGGCCCATGCGCACGCCGTCGGCGTCGGTGTAGTCCAGGTCGTCCGGCTTCTGGCGCTCGTGGTAGTCGGCGATCCGCTCGCGCGCGAGCTTCAGCGCTGCCACGGTATCGGCGTCGCACTGGTCGACCGCGCCGTCCAGTTCCGCGCGCGTGACCTTCAGGCCGGCGGCGGTGGTTTCGTAGCGGTCCAGCTTGGCCGTGTAGTCCAGCAGGGCGGCGTCGCCGCGGGCGCGCACGTCGGCCAGGATGCCCTGGACGGTGCGGTCGACATCCGCCTCTTGCTCGCGCCGGATGTCGAGGAAGTCGGCGAACGCCTGCGCGAAGTCGGCCTGGCGCGCGTCCAGCTTATGCGGCATCTGCGACCTCCCGGAAGGTCTCGACCCAGCGGCCCACCTCGTGCGGGCGGGTCTTGAGCGCGGCGCGGTTGACGATCAGACGGCTGGTCACCTGGGCGATCCGCTCGATCTCGACCAGGTCGTTCGCCTTCAAGGTGGTGCCGGTCGACACCAGGTCCACGATCCGGCGCGCCAGCCCCAGCTTGGGCGCCAGTTCCATCGCGCCGTTCAGTTTGATGCATTCCGCCTGCACCCCGCGCGCGGCGAAATGGCGCTTGGTGATGTCCGGGTACTTGGTGGCGATGCGCACGTGGCTCCAGCGCGTCGGGTCGTCGCGCTTGCCCAGGTCCTTGGGCTCGGCGACCGCCAGGTGGCACTTGCCGATGCCGAGATCGACCGGGGAATAGAGCTCGGGGTAGTCGAACTCCATCACCACGTCGTTGCCGGCCACGCCCAGGTGCGCCGCGCCGAAGGCGACGAAGGTCGCCACGTCGAACGCGCGCACCCGGATGATGTCCAGGTTGGGATGGTTGGTGGCAAAGCGCAGCTGACGGGAATCCTCGTCCTCGAACGCGGGTTCCGGGACGATGTCGGCCGCTTTCAAAAGCGGCATCAGCTCTTTCAGGATCCGGCCCTTGGGCAGGGCCAGGACGAGGTTTTCGTTCGCGGCCGTCACGTTTGGGTTCCGTTGCGGTTGGCGTCCGGCGTGTCGTTCCGGGCGGCGCCGTCGGCGGCGTCCGAGTTACTGGCGGCGTTGGGGTCAGTGGGGGCGTTGGGGTCGGCGCGGGCGTTGGGGTCAGTGGGGGCGTGGTTGGGGCGCCACTGCGTCGGCCAGGGCTCGCCCAGGTCCTCCAGGTGGCAGACGATCTGCGCCCCCTGCAAGCGCAGCGCGGCATCGCCGGCGAAGGTCACGGTGATCCCCGCATCGTCGGCGACCACCGCCAGCAGTTCCAGGACGCGGCCGCTCGCCTCCTTGGAGAAGCCGCGGTAGGCGACCTGCTCCACCCGGTCGAACGTGACCCCGCAGTGCACGCGCTCGTAAAGCGGCGCGTCCTCGAAGCGGGCGTCGGCCTCCTCCGCGGTTTCCGGCAGCTGCCCCGAGTCCGGGCCGCGCGCGGCCTCGCTCGGCTGGCTGGCGTGCGCCGGCTGGTCCGGCAGGTCGCCGGCGGGCGCGCGGCGCTCCCAGCGGAAGCGGTTGGCGACGCAGGCGAAGCGCTGCTCCTCGGCAAGCCACGCCATGTCGATCACCGGGACCAGCGCGTCCTGCAGCACCGCCGAGACGACGGCGAAGTCCTCGCGATCGTAGGCGCGCAGCTTGAGCGGCTTGTCCGCAGGCGCGAGGTTGCCGCCGGAGAGGCCGCGCCGGCCGAACACGCGCGAGACCAGCTTGCTGATCGGGTTGCTCACGCCTCCTCCTCCCGTCCCCGGGTGCGCTCGATGTCGGCGCCGCACGCGCCGAGCTTCTCCTCCAGGCGCTCGTAGCCGCGGTCCAGGTGATAGACCCGGTTGATCTCCGTCTCGCCCTCCGCGGCCAGCCCGGCCAGGACCAGCGAGACCGAGGCGCGCAGGTCGGTCGCCATCACCGGCGCCCCCTTCAGCCGGTCGACCCCGCGCACGAGCGCGCTCGCCCCCTCGACCTGCACGTCCGCGCCCATGCGCAACAGCTCGGGCACGTGCATGAAGCGGTTCTCGAAGATCGTCTCGGTCACCATCGAGGCGCCCGTCGCGGTCGCCATGGTGGCGATGAACTGCGCCTGCAGGTCGGTCGGGAAGCCGGGGTACGGCTCGGTCTGCGCGTCGGTACCGGTGAGCGGCCCGTTCGCCCGGCGCACCCGGATCCCGCGGTTGGTCTCCGCCCAGTCGACCCCGGCCAGGCTCAGCTTGTCGAGCGCGGCGCGCAGATGGCTGCTGTTGGCGCCCACGAGCTCCAGGTCGCCGTCGGTGATCGCGGCTGCCATGGCGTAGGTGCCGGTCTCGATCCGGTCGCCGATCACCGCGTGCTCGGCGCCGTGCAGCCGGCTCGCGCCCTCCACCACCAGGGTGTCGGTGCCGATCCCGGTGATCCGCGCGCCCATCTTGTTGAGACAGTCCGCGAGGTCGCCGATCTCGGGCTCGCGCGCGGCGTTGACGATCCGGCTGGTGCCGCGGGCCAGGCTGGCCGCCATCAGCGCGTTCTCGGTCGCGCCGACGGACACCTTGGGGAACACCACCTCGCCGCCGGTGAGCCCGCCCGGGGCGTGCGCCTCGATGTAGCCGTCCTGCAGTTCGATGCGCGCGCCCAGCGCCTCCATCGCCTTCAGGTGCAGGTCGATCGGCCGCGTGCCGATCGCGCAGCCGCCCGGCATCGAGACCTCGACGTAGCCCTCGCGCGCCAGCAGCGGCCCCAGCACCAGCACGCTGGCGCGCATCCGCCGGACCAGGTCGTAGGCCGCGCGCACGTTGACCACCTTGCCGGCGGTGAGCTCCAGCACCCGCCCGGCATGCCCGCCGTCGGCCCCGCCGTTCATGTGCAGCTCGACGCCGTGCTGCGAGAGCACGTTGGCGAGGGTGGTGATGTCGGCCAGGTGCGGCAGGTTGGACAGGCGCAGCGGCTCCTCGGTCAAGAGCGCCGCCGCCATCAGCGGCAGGGCGGCGTTCTTGGCGCCCGAGATCGCGATTTCGCCGGTGAGCGGCCGCCCGCCGCGGATCTTGATCCGGTCCATGCGTCTCCTCTAGGGCAAGATCGTGGAAGGTTGAATCACCTTCCACGTGAATCTTGCCCTCTCTTCACGAAGTTAGAGCGAAATTCAGCTGGAAGGCCGATTCGGCCTTCCAGCATTTCGCTCTAGACAAGCGGGCGCGCGCGGCGCACGCGCGCTGGAAAAGGCGGCCGGGCGGGCGGCACGCTCACCCGACGGATCTGCCTGACCGGCAGATGCGCCGATTTGATGGCGCCGCGGTGGCGGAAGCGCGCACCCGCGCGTTTGCCGGCGCCCGGCCGGGTATTCGTCGGGGGTTGTAATGGAACGCGCCGCCGAGGCCAACCGCGCTGAGGCGGGAGACGGTCATGCCGGCAGGGAAGACCGGCCGCCTAGGGTCAGATGCTGGAAGGTGGAATCACCTTCCAGCTGAATCTTGCCCTCTCTTCAAGAAGTTAGAGCGACATTCAGCCCGAAGGCCGGTTCGGCCTTCGAGCATGTCGCTCTAGGGTCAGACGCCGGTGTTCCCGTCGTCGGACCCCGGATCGCTGCCCGGATCGCTGCCCGAACCCGGATCGCTGCCGCCCGCCCCGGTGCCCCGGCCGCGCTGCTGGCGCTTGCGCTTGCGCAGGTTGGCGCGCAGCTGCTGGGCGAGGCGCTCCTCGCGCGCCTGCTGCTCGGCCGCCGTCTCGGGGCGCACGTTGGGGCGCGCGGGACGCGCTTTGCCGTCGCGTTCGCTCATCTTCCGGTCTTTAACGTCTTCCGTTTACCACCCTCGGGCGCGGGCCGTCGAAAGGGTCGACCGGCCGCCCGCCCCCGGTCAAGCCACGCCAGCCGGTCGGCCCGCGAATCGTCCTTGCCATCGCGCCCGCCGGCTGGCATTTTCCGCCCGCGCCGGCGCCCGGCCCGCTGTTCCGGCCGCCGCCAGCCGACAACCGGATGCCGCCGTAGCTCAGGGGTAGAGCGCACCCTTGGTAAGGGTGAGGCCGTAGGTTCGATTCCTACCGGCGGCACCAGGTTTTCTTCCGTCAAAGGTTTTCCTGCTGGCGATACCAATCGAACAGCCGCCACTTCAGGAACTGCCTAGCGCGCGCGTCGTCGTTCATCTCCCGGAAAAACCGGTAGTTGCTCTCGACCAGCTCCAGCAAATGGTCGTCGAGCTTCTGGCCGAACGCCATTTCGGCGACTTCACGGTTGTTCACCTGCACGGTGGTGCGGACGTCCTGGTCCTGGCGCATCCGCTCCATCACGCTGCGCACGGTCTCGCGCTCACTGTCGCCGAACTTGAAGCCGAACCTGCGGTTCAGCTCCTCGACGATCGCGGACAGGGGATCCTGGTTGTCCTGCGCCCCGCCACCGCCGCGCTTGCCGGCGTCGCCCGCCGGCTGTAGGCCTTCGTCGTCACGCTCGAGGCGGATGCGGCCGCTGCGCACGCGCTGGACCCGGTAGCTCTCCAGATCCACGGCGTCCTGCACTTCCGTCGGCAGGCGCTCGCCCGCCGGCCGGAGCTGGGGGACCAGCGCGCGGAAGAACCAGTAGGCCTTCTCGAGGTCCGGATCGCGGAACGTCAGGATCTGGGAGAGAAAGCTGTATAGCCGGACGAAGCTGCTGGCCTTGCTCCGGAACTCCTTCTGCTGCTCGGCGTCCGCGGCGTCGAAGCGCTCGACGACCGGCTGCAAGCTGTTCAGGATCTGCTTCTGCTTGCGATCCGGCGACAGGTCGGAGAAGACGATCCGCGCGACCGTCTCGATGTCGTCCCCGCCGTGGAACTGGTATCCGCGCAGGTCGTGCTCGCGGTCGTACAGCACGTTCGGATCGGTGCCCTCGGAGAGGATCGTCGTCTCGTAGAAGGGCTCGAACGCCGTCTGGATGGCGTCGGCCTCGTTGGCGAAGTCGAGGACGGCGGTGGAGTCCTTGTCCGGGTGTGTCCGGGTTCAGGCGGGAGAGCGTCTGCACCGCCTGCACGTCGACCAGCTTGCGGTCGACGTACATGGTGTGCAGCAGGGGCTCGTCGAAGCCGGTCTGGTACTTGTTGGCGACGATCAGCAGACGGTACGGGTCCTGCCGGAAGGTCTTGGCGGTCTGGCTCTCAGAGACGCCGTTCATACCGGCTTCGGTGAAGGTGGCGCCGTCATCGGGAACCTCGCCCGAAAACGCAACCAGCGCGCGGAACGGATAGCCCTGCTCGGCGATGAAGGCGTCGACGGCCTGTTTGTAGCGGACCGCGTGTTTGCGCGAGCGTGTCGCCAGCGTCGCCCGCCCCTGCCCCGCGATCTGGTCGACCACGTGGTCGGCCAGATGCGTGATGACGATCGCGGTCTTCTCCCGGATCGCGTGCTGACTGAGTTCGGCGAACTGGCGCAGCAGGGTACGGCGGCCTTCTTGCGGTCGTAGGCGGGATCGTCCTCGACCTTTTTCAGCAGCGACCAGTACGTCTGGTAGGTGGTGTAGTTCGCCAGGACGTCGTGGATGAAGCGCTCCTCGATCGCCTGGCGCATGGAATAGGTGTGAAACCCCTCGAAGCTGCCGTCGCCCTGGCGTTCGCCGAACAGTTCCAGGGTCTTGGGCTTCGGGGTCGCGGTGAAGCGCGAACAGCGACAGGTTCGCCTGCGGGCCGCGCTTTTCCATGTAGGCGTTGATCCGGTCGTCCGGGTCCTCCGTCTCGGCCTCCGCTTGTTCGGCCTCGTCCAGGTCGCCGCTGGCGAGCACCGAACGCATCTGCTTCGCGCTGTCGCCGCCCTGGGAGGAATGCGCCTCGTCGACGATCACGGCGAAGTGCTTGCCCGGGAGATTGCCGACCTCGTCGACGATCATCGGGAACTTCTGCAGCGTGGTCGTGATGATCGTCCGGCCCTTTTCCAGCGCGTCGCGCAGTTCCTGCGCGTTCTTCTCCACCGGCGCCACCACGCCGTCGACGTTCTCGAACTGCTTGATGGTCTCGCGCAGCTGCTTGTCGAGGACGCGCCGGTCGGTGATCACGATGATGCTGTCGAACACGCGGGTATCCTGTTGGTCGAACGGCACGGACAGCTGGTGCGCGAGCCAGGCGATGGTGTTCGACTTGCCGCTGCCCGCACTGTGCTGGACCAGGTAGGTCTTGCCCGCCCCGCGGCCGGCCACGTCGGGGCCAGCATGGCCTGCACGGCCTCGCGCTGGTGATAGCGCGGGAAGATCACCTTGCGCTTCCGGCTGCCGTCGTTCGGGTCCTCTTCGTAGACGTCGGCGCAGAACTTCTGGACCAGTTCCAGCACGCTGTCGGGCTGCCAGACGTCGCGCCACAGGTAGGCGGTGGCGTAGTCCGTGCGGCTGGGCGGATTGCCGGCGCCGCCGTGGTTGCCGCGGTTGAACGGCAGGAAGGTGGTCTTCTTGCCCTCCAGCTTCAGTGGTCATATAGACGAGGGCCGGATCGACCGCGAAGTGCGCCAGGCAACGGCCGTGGTGGAACAGCGGGTGGGTGTTGGACCGGCTCGCCTTGTACTGCCAGATCGCGTCCTCGACATCCTGGCCGTTCATCGGGCTTTTCAGTTCGGCCGTGAACAGCGGCACCCCGTTCAGCAGGATCAATCAGGTCGACGCTCTCCGCGCCCGCCGGGTTGAAGCGCACCTGGCGCATGACGTGGAACACGTTCGCCGGTAGAGCTGCGCCGTCTCCGCGTTCAGGGCGTTCGCCGGCTTGAAGTACGGCGAGCTGGACGCGCGCACCGACGTCCCGGACCCCGTTGCGCAGCACGTCCAGCACGCCGCGCCGGCCGATCTCCCGATCGATCCGCGCCAGCACCCGGCTCTTGACCTTCCTGGTCGCCGTACTGCGTGCGCAGGTGCGCCCAGGTCTTGGGCTGGGTGGTCATGACGAAGCTGAACAGCGTCTCCGGGTCGAGCGCACGCTCGGCGTCGAAGTGCTCGGGCGCCCGGCGCCGATAGCCGCCCTCGCCCGGCGCGTTCAGCGCATGCGCCGGCGCCCCGCCGCCGGCGTCGAACGGCGCCTGCTCTTCGGCGAACCCGCCGGGGCGCACCGGACCCGCCGGCCCGCCGACGAGCTCCGCCTCGATCGCCTCCTCGAAGGTCCGCTCGGTGCCCAGAGGGTTGGTCATGAAAACCGCCAGGTTCGTGTGTCGTGTCGCGCCGAGGAGCGGGCTGTGACCTTATAAGCGCGTTCATAGTTGCTGTCCATTCATGCATGCCGCGCACGGGCCACTATGGGTTCGGATTGGCCACGCCTAATCGTCCCGGAACGCGCCAGCCGGCGAACACCTGCGCCCATGCGCGCAGATATTTCAGTTCCATCGTTTTGCGCGTCGCTGTAAGCTCCACGCTTCTAGGTTGTGTTTTTTGGGGGGAGCGGGATGCGCGGCGACCGACGGGCTATCAAGACCTCGGAGCATGTTTGCGATACTCTTAGCGGCTGCGGGGCTGAGTGCGTGTACCGATTTGCCGGTCCAACCCAGTCGATCTCGGCAAGAGCCGACCAGGCCGGACACGCCTATTCCTACCGATGGTGCAGTATCAGATCAGCATGACCCGGACCTTGACGGAATGTAAGGGGCCACAGCTCGCGAAAATTGGTTCAGATCCCACCTGGGCAGAAATTTCCGTCGAGATGACCTATGAAACCGATATCGAGGAGAGTTTTGTCGCGGATCCGGGCGAAACTTATACGGTGGATTATGAAGCCTTTCATCCTGGACAAAGACGAACTCGGTCGAATTGAAAAAACTGGGGAAATGGCGCACTGAAATAGATAGATGCAAGCGCGGAAGACAAGACGGGCGAAATCGCCACGAAAGCCATCGCAACCGCAGCTCAGGTTGCTATGGCCGTCAGCGGAATCCCGACTGGGGGATTGACCGAATCAGGGTCTGGCTTTAACGGCTTAAGTAAGGAAAGCGAGGACGAAAGAGGAGCAGCTCGCCGCGTGCGATTGTCGACGAAGAATTCGAGTGTGCAAAACAATCTGTCCGCTCTGCGCTCGACAGTCTGGGCTGAGTCGAAAGAAGAACCCGCACACGCCAGAATACGGTTGAGGGACACAAGGCCGCGCTTGGACGTCGCTAAACTGGATTACGCAACGCATCCCGATCCGACGGCCGGGGAGTAAAAGGATCTTGAGGCTGCCATCGCCAAGCTGCGCGAAGCGCGGGAAGCGCTGGCGACCGTCATCCGAAGCGCCAGCCGTTCGTGGCACGTCTAAGCCAAGTTCTGGGACCGAAGCTATGGCCGACCCATGTGCGATCCGCCAAAGACCCGCTGGCCGGACAATTGGCCGATGGCCAAGAGTTGGCGGACCGGTGGATCGGCCCCATCCCGGATAAGGATCGCGAACTCCTGGATTGACGCGTTGTCAAAGCTCGGGACGGAAGACTTGAAGGAAATGGAGGCCGCTGAAGACCCCGATCGCAACGACGATCCAGCGGCCTTGTTCGCGGTGGACATAGCGCTCACGCCGCGGACCGGGGACACCGGCCGGGCCCAGTCGTCCCGGCTTCCGGCCATCGAACGGATCGGAACGCGCCGGCGTATACTACCGGCTTTCTGCGCCCGTCCGGCTTTCCCTGACCAGCAGAATGCCGAAAAACCCGACCGACAAAACCTGATCGCGAAACGCGATCGACAGCTTGGCACCGGATTGCGGCCCGCGGATGGTCCTGCCACTGTCGAACGGCGTCATGCAGTCGAACAGTTAAAGGTGACGTTCAACGAACTGGGTGTGCCGACAGACCTAACCTATTCCGACGACAGCGCGCGCGGTCCGAAGCGGCAAGCATCCTGCAACAGGCCGCCACCACGTTGAATGCGGTGCGCGAGGAGATGCGCAGCCGATCTCCGCGAACTGAAGCTTCAAACCGAGGAAGCCGCGCAACGCGGTGCGCTGTTCGACGCACAGGCGGAGCCTGCAACGACGCGATTGGCGGACCTGGAGCGCGAAAAAGCCCAGTTACAGGCCAGGCGTTCTCCGAACTGATCGAGCTGACGGCCGCGGAAGCGAAAGCAAGTCGCCAGATGCTGCAGAATGCCACGCAAGACACCGTTGCCCGAACTCAGCTTTTGGCGGCCCAGAAAAGCGGAGAATGCGGCCGAAGCAGCCCTCGCCGCGTCCGGGCGGTAACCTTGAGGGCAAAGTGGACGGGTGGATGGGGCGGGCGCACGCCGCCCCTAACTCCCCGCGTAGCTCCGCCGCAGCAGCGGTTCCGCGCGGTCCAGGTCCTCGGGGCGGCGGAGGACGATTTCGAGGTTGCCGGTGCCGAAGTGGCCGATCTGGCGGACGTCGCGGGTGAAGCCGTCTTCCAGCTCGACCGTGTCGGGGTCGACCTTGACGTAGGCGGCGAGCGTGCCGGCGCGCGGGAAGACCTCGACGCAGGCGAAGTTCTTCCAGGCGCTTGAAGGCGAAGTAGCGCTTCAGCGTCTTCATCTGCACGTCGTCGCCCAGCGCCTCGATCCGGCGTTTCAGCTCGTCGAACAGCGCGCGCGTGGCGGCGTCGGCGTTCGCCAGCCGGTCGTCGATCGTGGTCTCTCCGCCCCGCCGGCCGCGGCCTGACGCGCCCGTCCGCCGGTCGGCGGACCCGCCGGTCCCAGGCGTGGCGCCGGGCGCGGCGCCGTTCGTGCGCGCCGGTGCCTGGCTCGGCTGCGCGGCGGCCGGTGTGGGCGTGTTGACCTGTTCCAGCAGGATCAGGTCGTCGCCGTAGCGGCGGTAGCGGATCAGCTCGATGGTGCGGTTGATCTGCTGGACGGCGTGGACGTCGTAGCGGGTGAAGTCGCCGGCGATGCACAGCAGCCGCGGGCTCCACTCGATCGCCGCGCCCGCCTCGCGGCCCAGCGTCTTGGTCACCAGCAGCTCGAACTCGCCCTTATGGTCCATCAGCCAGTCCAGGTAGAACAGGCCCTGGTTGATGACGTTCTCGCCCTGCTGGCGCTTGTACTCGATGATTACCGGCAGCCCATTCTCGTCCAGCCCCAGCGTGTCGATCCGCCCGCCGTGCCGCACCCCGGTGGAATGCTCGCTCGCCAGAAAGCGCACGCCCAAGAGCGCCTCCAGGTTGCGCTCGAACAGCTGATGCAAAGACCGCTCCAACGGCACCGCCGAGCCCTCGAGCTCAACGACGCCGGTGTCAGACACCCGAAACAGCTTGAGATCGCTCACGCTTGGCTCCGTACGTCGATCTGGCCGGTGACGGCGGCGGAGATGAGGGCCGTGCGGTACTCTCGCGGAGGTGCTTGATCTGCCGGTAGTTAGAAGCGCTGTGAGCGCGCCATATTTCCTTTCATATCCTTTTATCCGATGCCAGCTCGCTTTAGACGCTCCCGAATCGTCGCGGGACGTACGGGGTGGCATCCGAACGTCCTGAGATCTTCAAGGATTCAATACCATTTGGGCCTGTTCCGGTGGGTACTAATGGAGAAATGCTGAGAACTTCGGCGTTTCAAGAATGCCCTTATCCACGATAAATTTCCCTGTCGCTACATTAGCCGAACGTGCAAGCGCATCATGCTAAGTTCGAACCGTCCGAGTTGATCATCTGCAACAGCCGTTCAGAACCCAACGTGCCCACTACCGAAACAATTCAAACTCTCCGTTCGATCAATAACAGTTCGATGATATTCAATACTTTGTTGCGCTGGAAGCATCAATCGCGATGATTTCCGATCCAGTTGCGCCTGCTGTCACATCTGTGAATGCGTACGACCGGGACTACCGTCGTATGTCCTAATCCCTGCTGGCTCTCAGTAAGCCCATAAGCCATTGGCCGATACAGCAACTGGCGCTGCTTCGGACTTGCGTGTCCGCCAACTCGGCGCCCGATACCATCCGGATTTATCCACTTGAGGATATCTGTTTGCTGTCGTGAAATGTGATTGCGCCGCCCAAACACCTCATTACGAACAGCACTGGCTTGTTCTCTCGGTAGATGGTTATGAATACCCTTTGCTTCTTCTCGATCAACGCGTCGATCTTCGCCGTCTCGCGGTCGAGGAACGCAGCGATGGCGCGCTGCTCGTCGAGCGGAGGCAGGATCGTGCGGCGGCCGCACGCAGATCATCCCTGGAGCTCGATCTGGTTCGGCGGCATCTTCGCTGCCACGAGCAGCGGCATTTGCGATGAAGCCTGGTAGGATCGGCGTGACCGGTGGGTATAGCCGAAGATAGCGCTGGGTAACAGAGCGCCGGTCCAGGCGGACGATCGTGCACCGTGCGTGTCCGCGATGTGCTCACCGATAGCGCTTGACGATCGGCGGCGCGGCCATGAGCGTTGCCAGGTCCCGGTCGAGTTCGCCGAAAAGCACGTCGCCCGGCTCGCAGATGTCCTTTCCGGCGTTATGCCCGGACGCGGCGACTGATCATCCGGTTCGAACCCGGTCACAGCCGGCCCGCGCCACTCCCAGTATGCACAAGCCTGATTGGTGACCGGCGTCGCCACTGTCATCGTCGGCATACTCCGGCGGACTCCGACTGACGAATGGCAGCCACCCGCTTCAGCGCGACGGACATCCCAGTGATCGCGGATCTTCCCCGATCCAGTCAACGTGTTCGCCCTCGTCGTCTCGTAGACGGCGTGGATAGCTTGTCCGTTGGATACCGGGCTCAGCCATCGCCAGAGCGGCTTCAGCTCTGCTGAAGACATCGCAGGCACAGGGACGCGCTCACGCCTCGCCACATATAGCGTTTGTACGGTCGGAGGTCCATTTGACGCTGAGGGCCAAATGCCTCGCCTTCCGGAACGCGTATGTCGGCAGAACCAGCGGTAAAGCGGACCAAAGACTGGTCGGACGTAAGCGTCCGATAGCGCGCCGCCCGCGTCTCGCCTTGTGGCAATGGAACTGCGCAGTCGGATTCCGTACGACCGAACTTCCCGGATCGCCTACGATCCCGTCCCATGCGCGATTATCTGGTATAATCACAGACGATGGCGCATGGCAGTGCGAATACTTCGGTGCAGAAGGACCGCGCGGACCGGTCGACTTCTGGATGCGAACGGTCACTTCGCCCAGTCGATGCCCGGCTGTAGCATGTTGCGCTGTGTCTTGGCTGCGTGATCCGTCTGTTACGTGCAGATGCGTATCAAATTCGTGACCTCGCTGATCAAGGCCTGCTCCGTGTTGAGCATCGATGAGGTCCTAACGCGCGCAACCGATGGATCATCCCGGATACCGTTGCCGCGCTTTCGTAGAGAACATCGACAAATCGGCGGTCGGTGGTTGGTTGGGATTACGTTCCAGGGACCTCATAACCGACGTCGAGCTTGACCTTTCGGGTGGTGGTTCGAAACATCTTTTCGATGATAGTGCGAGTTGTGCCAAATGCAATCATTCCAGCCTCTACAGCAGCAGCATTGCGTCCGGGATAGCTGCGTCCAGTCGCTTGGAATCTGAGCGGTTCGTTATCCATGATACGACTTTCGAACCCGGCTCGAATTCCGAGGCCACTGTCGACAAGCTCCTGACCTGGTAGATTCTTCAAAAACGAGTGCCATCGTCTGCGCCGTCCGCTGCACTCACGCCGTCACCTCCTTCAACAGGTCGAGGATCTCGCTTTCCAGCTGTTTGATGTCGCGGTCGATCTCCTCGATCGGTCTGGGCGGGGTGTATTCGTAGAAGTAGCGGTTGAAGTTGATCTCGTAGCCGACCTTACCGACCTGCCCGTCCTTGGGATCGGTCACCTCGCGGTTGATCCAGGCGTCGGGGACGTAGGGTTCGACCTCGCGCTCGAAGTAGGTCTCGACGTCCTCGGCGAGCGGCACGGTCTCGTGGTCGCGCAGGTCCGGGTCCGGCTCGGGCTGGCCCTGGCGGTCGGTCACCGGCAGCGCCTCGGGGTCGTGGGTGCCGAGGGAGGCGAGGATGGCCTTCTTGAGGGTGGGGTCGAGTTGCACGCCCGCCCCCTTGGCGGCGCGCTTCAGCCAGCTGTCGAACTCGCCGCGGTCGGTCGTGGCGTCGCTCGGCATGTGTCGGCGCAGCATCTCCAGGATCGCGTCCTGGCGCGCCCGGCCGCGGGCTTCCTCGGCCTCGCGCTCGGCCTGTTTCTTCTTCTTGCTCTCGGCCAGCTTGGCGAAGGCGCGGGTCGCCCGCAGGCGCTCCAGGCCCGCCTCGTCGACCTGGTAGCGCCGGCGCAGCGGCCGCTCCACCGTGATCTTGCGGTAGCCGAACGCGCTGGTGGGGAACAGCTTGGCCTTCAGGCCGCCGTCCTGCCCGTGCTTGGCACCCTGAGAGTCCTGGGCGTCGTAGGCCTCGTAGGCGGCCATGATCTGGTCGATGTGCGCCTGGGTCAGGTAGCGGCGCTTGTCGCCCAGGCTCTTGCGCATCGGCGTCCACAGGCGGGTGGCGTCGATCAGCAGGACCTTGCCCTTGCGTTCCGGCTCCTTGCGGTTGGTGAGCAGCCAGACGTAGGTGCCGATGCCGGTGTTGTAGAAGACCTGCTCCGGCAGGGCGACGATCGCGTCCAGCCAGTCGTTCTCCAGGATCGTCCGGCGGATCTCGCTCTCGCCGCTGCCGGCGTCGCCGGTGAACAGCGGCGAGCCGTTCATGATGATCGCCACGCGGCCGCCGCCGTCCTTCTCCCGGCGCATGTGGTGGAGCATGTGCAGCAGGAACAGCGTCTGCCCGTCGTTGATCCGCGGCAGCCCGGGCCCGAACCGGCCGGCGGAGCCGCGGTCGTGCTCCCCCTCCACGGCCTCCTTGTCGGCCTTCCAATCCTTGCCGTAGGGCGGATTGCAGAGCTGGTAGTCGAACGCCTTACCCTTGAACTGGTCGTTCGAGAGGGTCGAGCCGTAGCGGATGTTGTCGGCGTCGTTGCCGGTCGGGTCCTTGATCAGGAAGTCCGCCTTGCAGGTGGCGAAGGTCTCCGGGTTCACCTCCTGCCCGAACAGCCAGACCTGGGCCTGCGGGTTGATCGCCTCGATCTGCTCGCGGGCGATCGTGAGCATGCCGCCGCTGCCCGCACAGGGGTCGTAGATCATGCGGCCGACGCCCGGGGTCTGGAGGTCGTCAGCGTCGTGGCCGACCAGCATGCGCGCCATCAGCTGGACGATCTCGCGCGGGGTGAAGTGCTCGCCGGGGTTTTCGTTCAGCGCCTCGTTGAAGCGGCGCAGCAGATCCTCGTAGATCGACCCCATGGTGTGGTTGTCGACCCGCTCGGGATGCAGGTCGACGTCGGCGAAGCGCTGGACGACCTTGAACAGCAGCCCGGCCTCGTCAAGCTTCGCGACCGTGTTGCGGAAGTCGAATTTGTCCAGGATCTCCACCACGTTGGGCGAGAAGCCGTTGATGTAGGTGGCCATGTTCCGGCCGATCTGCGGCGGCTCGGCCAGCAGGCGGTCGAAGTCGTAGTTCGAGGTGTTGTAGAAGGCGAAGCCCGCCGACTTGCGCAGAAGTTGGTCCGGGTTGTCCAGGTCGCCCTTGAAACGGTTGTAGGTCTGGAGCACGCCGTCCTTGGTGGGCGCCAGCACCTGGTCCAGCCGGCGCAGCACGGTGAACGGCAGGATCACGTCCTGATACTTGCCGCGCCGGAAGGTGTCGCGGATCAGGTCGGCGAGCGACCAGATGAACGCGGATTTCTCCCGGAAATCGGTCGGATTCACGAAATTCCCCCAGGTTGCGAGTTCGCGGCCGACGGACCGCCGGGACGGTGCAGGGATATCCGCCCAACCGCAAGAGCGCGAGAGCCTGTCGGCAGAGGTACCGGCTAACGCGATAGACTGGGGCGCACGAGAGAGTTCCTCGAAATGGAGGACCGGTGCAGATCGCCCGATCACAGATTTCGCTGTGCAGGCGCCGGTCGAGGTCGCCTTAGCGATCATCCGGCAACCGCACGTCGTACCAGCTGGCATAAGTTTTTATAGCGTGGCCAAGAAAGCCACGATTTCGCCAACAGGGGTGCCGCGCATCGATGCGCCCGACAGCTAAAAACGACTCCCCTACTCCACCGTCACCGACTTCGCCAGGTTCCGCGGCTGGTCCACGTCGGTGCCCTTGAAGACGGCGGTGTGGTAGGCGAGCAGTTGGACGGGGATCGGCATACGAGCAGCGGCTGCGACGAACGGGTCCACTTCGGGCAGTTCGATGGTGTATTCCGCGCCGGCGCCCGCGCGCGCGATGCCCTGCTTGTCGGAGATCAGGATCACCCGGCCGCCGCGCGCGATCACCTCCTGCACCTTGCTGGCCATCTTGGGGAACAAGGGGCCGGAGGGCGCGCAGCAGATCACCGGCACGTGCTCGTCGATCAGCGCGATCGGCCCGTGCTTCATCTCGCCCGCGGCATAGCCCTCGGCGTGGATGTAGGAGATCTCCTTCAGCTTGAGCGCGCCCTCGAGCGCGATCGGGTAGAGGTTGCCGCGGCCGAGATAGAGCACGTCGCGCGCCTCCGCGACCCACTGCGCGATCTCCTGGATGTGCCCGTCGTGGTTCAGCACCTCGGAGGCGCGCGCCGGCACCTCGATCAGCGCGTCGGTCAGGCGCGCCTCGGTGTCGTGGTCGATCGTGCCCCGGGCCCGGCCGATCGCGATCGACAGCGCCGCCAGCACGGTCAATTGCGTGGTGAACGCCTTGGTCGAGGCGACCCCGATCTCCGGGCCCGCCAGGGTCTGCAGCACCGCTTCGCTGTCGCGCGCGATCGCGCTTTCCGCGACGTTGACGATCGAGAGCGTGCGCTGGCCCTGCTCGCGGGCGTACTGCAGCGCGCCGTGGGTCTCCGCCGTTTCGCCCGACTGCGAGATCACCGTCGTCAGGCCGCCGTCCGGCATCGGCGGGGCGCGGTAGCGCAGCTCGGAGGCGAGGTCGAGCTCCACCGGCTGCCGGGCGACCTGCTCCATCCAGTACTTGGCGACCCAGCCGGCCAGGAACGCGGTGCCGCAGGCGGTGATCGTCACCCGCGGCAGCCGGCCCAGGTCGAACGGCAGCTCGGGCAGCGTGACCTCCCGGCGCAGCGGGTTCAGGAAGGCGTGCAGCGTGTCCCCGATCACCGCCGGCTGCTCGTGGATCTCCTTCTGCATGAAGTGGCGGTAGTCGCCCTTGCCGATCATCGCGCCGGAGACGGCCGTCTGCTTGATCGGCCGCTCGACCAGCTGGTCGTCGGCGTCGTGGATGGTCGCGCCGTCGGCCGTCAGCTCGACCCAGTCGCCCTCCTCCAGGTAGGTGATCCGGCTGGTGAGCGGCGCCAGCGCGAGCGAGTCGGAGCCGACGTACATCTCCCCGTCGCCGTAGCCGACCGCCATCGGGCTGCCGCGCCGCGCGCCGATCAGCATGTCGTGCCGGCCGGCGAACAGCACGGCAAGCGCGAACGCGCCCTCCAGGCGCTTCAGCGCCGCCGCCGTCGCCTCGCGCGGGGACGCCTGGCGGCGTCGAGTTCCTGGGTGATCAGGTGGACGATCGCCTCGGTGTCGGTCTCGGTCTCGAACACCGCGCCGTCGGCCTCGAGCTCCTGGCGCAGCTCGTGGAAGTTCTCGACGATGCCGTTGTGCACCACCGCCACGTGGGCGTTGGCGTGCGGGTGGGCGTTGACCTCGCTCGGGCGGCCGTGGGTCGCCCAGCGGGTGTGGCCGATCCCCGTCGTGCCCTCGATCGGCGCCTCCTCCAGCCGGGCGGCCAGGTTGCGCAGCTTGCCCTCGGCCCGGCGGCGGTCGATCTTGCCGTTCACCAGCGTGGCGATCCCGGCGGAATCGTAGCCGCGGTACTCCAGCCGCCGGAGCGCGTCCAGCAGCAGCGGGGCCACCCGGTCCCGCCCGACGATGCCGATAATGCCGCACATGGCCTAGCTCCCGTGCTTGCCCGCGCCGGTCCGGCGCGGCGTGTCAGCTTTCCGCGCCGGTCCGGCGCGCTTGCTCCGCTTGGCGCGACTCGCGGAAGCGCGCCGCCCCGCCGGCGACCGTCCGCTGGTCGGCGCGCGTAACCGCGAGCGCGTCGTCCGCCACGTCCTGGGTCAGGGTCGTGCCCGCGCCCAGAATCGCGCCCGCGCCCACCTTGACCGGGGCGACCAGCGCGCTGTTGGAGCCGATGAACGCGCCCGCGCCGATCTCGGTGCGGTGCTTCAGGTAGCCGTCGTAGTTGCAGGTGATCGTGCCCGCGCCGATGTTGGCCGCCGCGCCCACGACCGTGTCGCCCAGGTAGGTCAGGTGGTTCGCCTTGGCGCCCGCGCCGAGTTCGGCGTTCTTGGTCTCGACGAAGTTGCCGATCCGGCTGCCCTCGCCCAGCACCGTGCCCGGGCGCAGGCGGGCGTACGGGCCGACCTGCGCGCCCGCGCCCACGCGCGCCCCTTCCAGGTGGCTGAACGCCTTGATCGTCGCCCCCTCGGCGACCGAGACGCCCGGGCCGAAGACGACGTGCGGCTCGACCGTGACGTCGGGCGCCAGCGCGGTATCGTGGCTCAGGAACACCGTCTCGGGCGCGGTCAGCGTCACACCCTGGTCGAGCGCGTGGGCGCGCAGGCGCGCCTGCATCCGCGCTTCCGCCGCGGCCAGGTCGGCGCGGCTGTTGACGCCCTGCATCTCCGCTTCCGGGCCCAGCTCGACCGCGATCCGCGCGCCCTCGCCGCGCGCGATGGCGACCACGTCGGTCAGGTAGTACTCGCCCTTGGCGTTGTCGTTGGTGACCCGCGCCAGCGCCTGGAACAGCAGGTCCGCGCGCGCCAGCAGCACGCCGGCGTTGCAGCGGTCGATCGCAAGCTCGTCCGCGCGCGCGTCCTTGGCCTCGACGATCCGCTGCAACAGCCCCTGGTCGTCCAGCACCAGCCGGCCGTAGGAACCGGGATCGGCTGCCTGGAAGCCCAGCACGGCGAGGTCGGCGTCCTGCGCCGCCCGCGCCCGGCGCAGGCCGGCCAGCGTCTCCGCCGTCAGCAGCGGGGTGTCGCCGCAGGTCACCAGCACCTCGGCGTGCGGATCGGCGGCGAGCTCGCCCAGCGCGGCGCGGGCGGCCTGCACCGCGTGGCCGGTGCCCAGCCGCTCGGTCTGCCAGGCGGTGGCGTGCGGGGCGGCCGCCTGGGCGACCGCCGTCTGGTCGGGGCCGACCACGACCACGCAGCGCGCCGGCCGCAGGCTCTCCACCGCGTCCAGCACGTGGCGCAGCATCGCCTTACCGGCGACCGCGTGCAGCACCTTCGGCCGGCTGGAGCGCATGCGCGTGCCCTGCCCGGCGGCCAGCACGACCACCCCCAGCGGCCGGGCACCGCCGGGGTCGGGCGCGGTTCTGGATCGGGTCTGCTCGGCGCTCACGGACACTCGACTTTGTGGGCTGTTCGATCGATAGCTTTGACTCTCGTTTTGCTGGAGCTAGCAATTCAAGCGCTCCGGCTTCAAATCAAGCATCGTTTCATCATGTTGCACCGCCGCGCGCAAGCGAACCCGGCGGGTTAGCTCGACTGGGGCGAGTGGGGCGGCTGGGCCGAACGGGCCGCACCGCCCGCCCCAGGCGCCGGGCTCACTCGGCGTTGCCGCCCTGCTCCAGCTCGGCCGGCGCGTCCGGCGGCGGCGCGCCGTCGGACTCGGACATCAGCGTCTGCAGCCGGCTCCAGGACTGCTGGAACTCCTTGCGCGCCGCGCCCCAGGCGTCGCCGCTCGCGGCCTCCAGTTCGCGCCAGTCCTGCTTGGCGTTCGCCCAGGCTTCCTCGACGCTCATGCCGCGGGTCTCAGCGGCCGTGTCGTCGGCGCGCTCGGCCGCGCCATCGCCGGCCGCGGCCGCCGGAAAGCCGGTACCGGCGATCATGGCGGCGGCCAGCAGCGCCGCGCCGGTGCGTTTGGGCGCACCTGTGGGGTCGAAACGTGTCATGGCTGCGTCCTTTCGTTTCATCTTTGCCGCGCATGGGATGCACCGCCGGGTTTGTTAGGCTAGCATCCCGGCTATTGCGCCACGTCTTGCCGGGCGCGTGAGCGCGCAAGCCGGGCCGGCCGTGTCAAACGCGTGGCCGCCGCCCCCGGCCGCGCGCCCGCGCCGGCCACAGCACGACGTCCCACCGCCCAGCCGGGAGTGCCGCCGCCGCGATGTCCGACCGACCGTCCCCCGCCCCCGCCGAGCGCCCGGACGCGCCGGCGACGCTCGTGATCGACCTCGACGGCACGCTGGTCGACACGGTCGCCGACCTCGCCCGGGCCCTGAACCAGCTGCTGGCGACCCAGGACCTCGGCCGGCTGCCGGAGAGCACGGTGCGCAAGCTGGTCGGCCGGGGCGTCGGCCGGCTGGTCGAATGGGGGCTGGAGGCCGCCGGCGGGCGGCCCGACGGGCAGCAGCTGCCGGAACTGGTGCAGGCGTTCAAGGACGTCTACGAACGCGACCCCGCCAGCCACAGCCGCCCCTACGACGGGGTGATCGAGACGCTGCACCGCTGGCGCGGCGAGGGTCACACCATGGCCGTCTGCACCAACAAGCCGCAGGCGCCGAGCGATCTGATCCTGCGCGAGCTGGCGCTCGCGCCCTTCTTCCAGGCGGTGGCCGGCGGCGACCGCTTCGCGGTGCGCAAGCCCGAGGCCGGCCACCTCACCGGCACGATCGAGCTCGCCGGCGGCGACCCCGGCCGCGCGGTCATGATCGGCGACAGCATCACCGACCTGGACGCCGCGCGCGCCGCCGGCATCCCGATCGTCCTGGTCGACTACGGCTACACCGCCCAACCCGCCGCCGACCTGGGCGCCGACGCGGTTGTCAGCTCGTTCACCGAGATCCCGGCGCTGTTGCCGGGGCTGCTGGACGGCGGGGCGCGGTCGGGGTAAGCGCGGCCGGGCGGCAGCGCGCGCGCGTCTGACCGCTGTGGGGGCGGAAGCGGACCCGGTACTGGGGCGAGCAGTCGGCGGGGGTCGGGCCGGGAGCGGCCGAAGTGAGCTTGCGTCCAGTGACAGCCAAGCAGTTACTCGCAGCCAAGCCAAGACCGAGCCTGAAAGCGTGTTTGGCGACAGTCGCGATCCCGAATGTCGCAGGCCGCACGCGAAATGCGCAAGCCCGGCCCGGGTCCGCGGTCGGGGAAACGCGTGCCTTGATCCCGGAGCGCGCCCCGTCCGATAAGCCCCTCCCGTCCCGACAACTGATGAGAGTCCGCGCATGCCTGCTCATCATCACTGTCCGTCTTCGCCGTCACCATGCCTCGGGATGGCGCTCGGCCGGCTGCCGGGCCTGCGGATCGACCGCTACCAGCATCGCGGTCGTGGGCGCGGTCGCCGTGGTGACAGTGGGCGCCCTGTCGCAACATCAGGCGCTGGGGGCGATCGACGGCGACACCCTGATCGTGCTGTTCGACGATGATGGTCGTCTTCGCGCAGTTCGGCGCCGCCGGGCCTCGACGCC
This sequence comes from Rhodovibrio sp., assembly GCA_034521655.1. Taxonomy (GTDB): domain Bacteria; phylum Pseudomonadota; class Alphaproteobacteria; order Kiloniellales; family Rhodovibrionaceae; genus Rhodovibrio. The sequence continues at coordinate 173,153 of JAXHMD010000039.1, read as the reverse complement.
TGCGCCCGCCGGATCGTCGCGGTCGGACGGCGTCCGACGGTCCTGCTGGGCGGGCGTGGTGATCGCCGCCGGCGGTCTGTCCACCGTGTTCGCCAACGACGTCGTGGTGTTCGCAGATGACGCCGGTGCTGTGCGCCGGCCTCGCCGGCAGGGTCGGGATATCCGGCCGTTTTTGATCGCGCTGGCGACCGCGAGCAACGCGGGCTCGGCGGCGACGCAGACTCGGCAACCTGCAGAACATCCTGATCGCACGCAGCGGCGAGCTGGACTTCCTGGCGTTCGTGGAGGCGTGCGCGCCGCCGGCGCTTTTAGCGCTTCTGATCGTGTTCGCTGACCGTGCGGCTGGTCTGGTACACGACACTTCAACGACGGCCACCAATCCGGCCGGCGGTCGCCTCATGCGATCAGGTGCCGTTGAATCGCTGGTACGACCGTCGAGGGCAGTGTCGCCGTGGTCGCTCGTCGCGATCTTCCTGGCAGACCCATGGTGACGAGCCGGTCGCCCGGTGCACGATCGGGCGTAGGCCGCCGTAGCATCGATATGCTGAGCCGGCAGGCTGGCAGAGCCGCGACATGCTCGCGGCTCGTTGACTGGCATCTGCTGCTGACTGTTCGCCGGGCATGTTCGGTTGCGTCACGGCGGCGATGACCGCGAGCAGTCTGAGCGCGACTAGCTCGTGGCTTGGCGCTGGAGCGTCATGACGTGACCGGTCATATCCGACCGTCGAAACTGCCGGAGCTCAAGACCCAGAGCGTTGCATGCTGCTGTCGCAACTCTGGATCAGCGACAAAGTGCCGAGACGGTGATCCTGCGGTGCTCGAACTGCTGCCGGGGCTACGGTGCGGACCGACGCTGCACGAGGCGATCGCGGATCGCTGTCGACAGTTCGCCGGCAACTTGTCACTGCTGGTCGGGTCATGCCTCGGCCAACCTAATCGTCGCCGAGCGCGCCGCCCAGTCGGCGTGCGCGTCGTTTACGCCAAGCTTTGCCTGCGCCAGCGTGCCGATGCGCTGTCCAGCATGGCGGTCGCCATGGTTCTCGGTTCGCATGCGCGGACGGCTCAGTGACCGTCGGCGCAGAAGCAGCGCTGTCGACGGTAGTGTCAGCCGCTTCGGGTCATGCCCGGCCGACAACTCTTGGTGCGGGGTCGGCTGGTTTTAGCCGGACTCCGGCACTCTGTGCGCCGCCCCACAACGGATGCCAGCTTCCTCCCGACGGGATGTCGGTCGCGCGCTTAATCTGCACCGTCTTGGGGCCGTCCTTGGTGAAGCGCCGCGGGGCGGGCGGCGTCTTGATGTCGCCGTTGGCGTCGAGGGCGCAGGCGCCGGCGGCGTGCGTGCCGGCCGGGTTGGCGACCGGGCGCCGGTCGTCGCTGATGGTAAGCCCGTCCTGCATCGCCGGGCCCTCGACCGTGCAGCGGCGCCAAAGCGCGGCGTGCGCGCCTGCGATCCCGACGACGGGTGAGACTTTTTCGTGTGCGCGCGCCTTGCCGCGGGCAGCACCGGTTGGCCCGGCGTCATCGTCGTGCGCGGGTGTCAGTGGGCGGGTGTCATGGGCGGGTGTCATGGGCGGGTGTCATGGGCGGGTGTCAGGGCGCGCCTGGCGCTTTACGGTGCCGGTCAGGTTGTCCGTCGGGCGCTTGGCGGGTTACACGCGGGCGCGACGGGTCAACCCGCTGAATGACCGCGACAACCGGAGCGAGCGATCGCATGCCGCCCTCCGACGAGCTGCCGCCGATCTTACGCGCCAAGGCGACGGGCGCGCCGTCGGCGTTCTCCGCCGACGGTCTGCTGCGCGAGGCCCGCCGGCAGAAAAGCGTGGCGGAGAGCGCGATACCGCCGGTCTGTCTGCTCGATCCCGACGGGGATGTCGTGCGGCGCCTGATCTCCGAAGGTCGCGCCGACCCGGAGCCCGGATGGGCGTGCTACCACAGCACCATGTATCGCTTTGTCGCCGGCGGGACCCGCTGCGGCATCGTCGGCTGCGCGGTCGGGGCGCCGTACGCGGTGCTGGTTGCCGAGCAGATGATCGCCTCGGGGGCGGAGCTGATCGTGAGCGTCACGTCGGCCGGTCAGATCGATGCCGTGCAGCCGCCGCCCTATCACGTGCTGATCGATCGTGCGCTGCGGGACGAGGGCACCAGCTACCACTATCTGCCGGCCGCCGATTACAGCGTCGCCGACCCGGGGCTTCTGGATCTTGCCGGGGCCGCGCTGCGAGATAGCGACCCGCCGGTGCTTCGCGGCGCGACCTGGACGACGGACGCGCCGTTCCGGGAAACGGAAACCGCGATCCAGGCGGCGCGCGACCAGGGGGTGTTGGCTGTGGAGATGGAGGCCGCCGGCCTCTACGCCTTCGCTCAGGCGACCGGCGCCAGGATGCTGTGCTTCGCGCACGTGACCAACCAGATGGCGCAGGTGGAAGGCGACTTCGAGAAGGGCGAGGGCGACGGCTCGACCGCGACGCTCGCGCTGTTCGAACGGATCGTCCGCGCGTGGTCGGGCGCAACCTGAAATTAAACGCGCTGGAAGTGACACCAGGTGAACGGCTGCACCCGGCCCTGCGGCGTGCTGTGGTCCTCCCGCGTGGTGTCGAGCGCTTGTTCGGAGATATCCAGCACCGTGACCGCGCGGTGGCCGTCGGCCAGCAGATGATCCGCAAGCCGCGAGGCGCCGCCGCCAACGTCGACGATCGGCGCGTCCGGCGGCAGACCCAGCGCGCGGATCCAGGCGAGCGAGACCGTCGGTGCGCGCTGAAACCAGCTCACCTCGTCCGCGCGCTTGCGGGCGTAAACGCTGTCCCAGTGCGTGCGGGCATCAAAGCCGTCTTGTGGCTGCGTGGTCATGAAGCCCCCTGTCGTCCGACGCCGAACGCCCGGCATGGCATCCGCGTCGGGCCTGTTGCGGGACCCTACCCTACGCACCCGCCCCTGGCCGCGTCGATCACGGCGGCGGCAAGTTCCCGACAGCCGCATTGCCCACAGGAGACTTTCGCACGGCTGCTTAAGCACCCGTCGGGCGTCCTTCGACACGGCTGGCTGCGCCAGCCTGCTCAGGATGAAGTCGGAATTTTATTGAATTAAAACAAAGGCGTCATGCTGAGCAGGCCCGTAAGGGCCGTGTCGAAGCACGCCTGACGGGTCTCGCCACAGCCGTGCGAAAGCCTCCCTCAGGGATCGGCATCGTTGGATACGCGTTCGCTCGTCGCGCGTCCGCCGGGCGATCGGCCGGCATCAGATCGCCGCGCGCCCGCATACCTGGGCGCGCCCTGATCTGCGGGCGCGCGGTGAACCACGAAGAGAGCCCGCCGCCGCGGGTCCTGCGGCGACGGGCCCTCCCGCCCGGACTTACGCCGGGCGGCCTCGCACACGGCCGGATGCCGGCCGGCGGGCCGGGATGCTGAGAGGTGAGCCACCTCTCAGCTGAATCCCGCCCTTGTGCACACCAAGCCAGAGCTTACTCCGACGGGATGTCGGTCGCGCTCTGGATCTGCACCGTCTTGGTGCCGTCCTTGGTGAAGCGCCACAGGGCGATCGGCGTCTTCACGTCGCCGTTGTCGTCGAAGTCGCAGGCGCCGGCCGCGCCGGAGTAGTTGATCGACTTGCCCTCGCGCAGCATTTCCATGGCCTGCACGAAGTTCTCCGGCTTGCCGCCGTCGACGCGCGTGCCGCCGGGATTGGCGACCGGGCGCAGGTTGTCGCGGATGGTCCGGCCGTCGAGCTCGCTCGCGCCCTCGGCGATCGCGCGCGCCACGGCGAGACCGATCGACGCGCCCGCGTCGTAGGCGGAGTTGGTGAACGGCACGATCCGGTCGTGGTCGAACGCGGACTTAAAGGCGCTCTCGAAGTTCTGGTAGGCCGGCAGGCTCGGATCGGAGCCGGGCGCGGTGCCCATCTTGCCGGCCAGGTCCTCGCCGCCGACGGCGTTCAGCACCTTCTCGGACTTGTTGCCGTCGACGAACTGCCAGTTGGTGAAGCCGAAGACGTCGCGCGCCTCCTTCAGGAAGGTCGCGGTGTGGCCCGGATAGGAGCAGCAGACCAGGATGTCCGGGTCGTCCTTGAGCGCCACGGCGAGCTGCGACTTGTAGGTCGGCTGCACCTCCTCGGGGTGCGGCACCTGGGCGTGCACCGTGCCGCCGCGCAGCTGGAACGACCGCGCGAAGGCGTTCGACAGCCCCTGGCCGTAGGGGTTGTTCACGAAGATCGTGGACGCGGTCTTGTTGGTGTAGTCGTCCATGATCTCGCCCGCGGCGAGCTGGGCCGCGACCACGCCCTGCAGCGCGTCGGAGGAGGTGGTGCGGAACAGCAGATCGGAGTCCGCGTCCTCCGGCAGCACCGTGATCAGCGGCGAGGTCGAGCCGTTGGAGATCTGCAGCACGCCGTTGGGGATCGACACCGAGGTCGAGGTCGCCACGGTCACGCCCGAGGACCAGGCGCCGATGATCGCCGGCACGCCGTCGGCCTCGACCAGCTTGCGCGCGCTCTCGATCGCCGGGGTCGGCAGGGTGTTGGTGTCCTCCAGGATGTGCTGGGAGATGATCTCGTGGCCGAACACCTCCTTGGCGGCCGCGTTGATCTGGTTGATCGCGAGCCGCGCGCCGTCGCGGTAGAACGGGCCGAACTCGGCGGCGGAACCGGTCATCGGCGCGATCTGGCCGACCTTGACCTTAGTCGCCTGCGCGCGCACGTGGGGCGCGCCGATGCCGGTGAGCGCGAGCGCGCCGCCGGCGACACCTGCGGTCTTGATGAAGCCGCGGCGGTTGATCGCCTGGGTCGTGCTCGCGTGACTGCGCTTGGTGTCGCTCATAAGAGAGCCTCCCTTGCTGTCGGTTATGTCAAAACGCGCGTTCACGTCGCTTCGGCGTTTACCCCAACCGGGCGGTCGCGCGTTGGTCGATGCCGGGTCCCGGCTGCGGGGCGCTTTTCTTGGGGTGGCTTCGACCGCCCGGCTCAGTCAACGGTATCAACTCCTCCCCGGTTCCGTTAACCCCCGGCCTGCGAAGCCTCATTCCCGACTCGACAATGGGGAAACTCCCCGTATGCTGCCGATGACTGCGCCGGCCCACCCCTGCCGGCCCACCCCTGCCGGCCGGCCTGCGGCGGCCGCGCCCCCGGCGCCGTCCGGCCGCACCCGCTTTTGAAAGACGCCACATGACCATCGTTCTGGGCACCGCGCTCGTCTGCGCCGCCGCGTTCATCTTCACCGTCCTGGCGGTCCTGTGCCGGTCGCACACGCCCCCGTACCTGCTGCAGAAGGACCTGATCCAGACGCTGAGTATGCTCGCGCTGATGGCGATGGCCGCCGGCGGCATCGGCGTGCTCGCCGCGGGCTTCAACGAGGCCTATTCGGGCGTCCACCTGATCATGGCGGGTCTGGTCGCCGCGGGCACCGTCGCGGCGATCGTGGTGCTGGCGCCCTGGAACCGCTTCGCGGTCACCACGGCGACGGCACCGACCGACTTCAAGGCGCCCACCGGCGGCCCGAAGCCGAGCTGATATCCCTTGCGCGGGCGTCCGGCGCTCGGGCGTCCGGCGCTGGGGCGTCCGGCCTTGGGGCGCCCGTGCCCGGCTTAGCCCTCGAACGCGGCGCCCAGCTCGGACATCAGCGCCTCGAACCCGGGGAACGAGGTGTCGATCGGCCGGACGTCGTCGACCCGCACGCCGGCCTCCGAAACCAGACCCAGCACCAGGAAGCTCATCGCGATCCGGTGGTCCAGACGGGCGTCGATCGTGGCGCCGCCGGCCGGCCGCCGGCCGCCGGTGCCGTGCACGGCGAGCCAGTCCGCGCCCTCCTCGACCTTGACGCCGCAGGCCTCGAGGCCGCGCGCCATGGCGTCCAGCCGGTCGCTTTCCTTGACCCGCAGCTCGCCCACGCCGTGCATCACCGTCCGCCCTTCGGCGAGCGCTGCGGCGATGCACAGCACCGGGTACTCGTCGATCATCGACGGCGCGCGCGCGGCCGGCACCTCGACGCCCGTGAGCGGCCCGGCCTGGGCGACCAGGTCGGCGACCGGCTCGCCCGCCTCGGTGCGTTCGTTCTGCACGCTGAGCGCCGCCCCCATTTCCCGCAGGGTAGTGAACAGACCGGTGCGGTGCGGGTTCATGCCCACCGCCGGCAGGTCCACGCGCGAACCCGGGACGAGCAGCCCCGCCACCAGCGGAAACGCCGCGGAGGAGGGGTCCGCCGGGACGCGCACCGGCCGGCCGGTCAATTCCGCCTCGCCCACCAGGGTGGACCGGCGGCCCTGCGCCGTGCGCTCGACGCGCACCGCCGCGCCGAAGGCGGTCAGCATCAGTTCGGTGTGGTCGCGGGTGTCCTCCGGCTCGATCACGCTGGTCTCCCCGGGCGCGTTCAGACCGGCCAGCAGGACGGCCGACTTCACCTGCGCGGAGGCGACCGGCAGGGCGTACTCGATCGGCATCGGATCGGCCGTGCCGGTCACGGTGAGCGGCAACCGCCCGCCGCTGCGCGCTGAGATCTGCGCGCCGATCCGGCTCAGCGGCTCGATCACCCGGCCCATCGGCCGCCGGCGCAGCGAGGCGTCGCCGGTCATCACCGCGCTCACCGGATGCCCGGCCAGCACGCCCATCAACAGCCGCGCGCTGGTCCCGGAATTGCCGAGGTCGAGCACCTGCTCCGGCTCGACCAGGGCGCCCACGCCGCGGCCCCAGACGCGCCAGCTCTCGCCCGGGCCGCCGCGATGGATGGTCGCGCCCAGCGCGGCCATCGCGTCCGCCGTGGCGATCACGTCGGCGCCGGTCAGCAGGCCGTCGATCGTGGTCTCGCCGGCGGCGAGCGCCCCCAGCATCAGCGCGCGGTGGGAGATCGACTTGTCGCCGGGCACGCGCGCCCGGCCGGACAGCCCGTCGGCCGGCCGGGCTGTCAGCGGACGCGGGGGCGCATGCGGATCGGTCATGGGTCCTGACGGCGTTGCGGGGGTACGTTCGCGGGGGTGCGTTAGCGGGGGTCTGTCGCGGGCGGCCTGAACCGGCGCGAGAAAGCCGGGTGCGCCCGGTCTTTTCCTTTTGACAGGTCCAGCCGGGGCGTGGCAATTGCCGTCGCCACACCAAGCGCCGGGACGGCGGCGCGCCCGGCCCGCGCCGGATCGCCCGGCCGCAGGGCCGACCCGGGTCCTGCCCGGACCGGCCGAACGCGACGTATCAGCCCATTCACGGAGCAACGGGGGAACAAGCCGTGGCCAAGCCCGAGTGGGGCAAGAAGCGCCTGTGCCCGTCGTGCGGCACGAAGTTCTACGACCTGCGGAAAAGCCCGCCGGCCTGCCCGTCGTGCGGCGAGACCGTGGACGTCGAGGCGCCGACCAAGAGCAAGCGCAGCCGGGGCAAGGACTCCAGCCGCGCCAAGGCCGCGCCCGCGCCCGCGGCGGCGGCCGAGGCGGAACCCGTCGTGGGCGAAGAGACCGACGAGACGCCGCTCGACGACGAGCCCAGCTACGAGGACAGCGGCGAGGAGATCGACGACGGCTCCGACCTCGGCGAGGAGGAAGCCTTCGGCAACGTCGGCGGCGAGGACCAGGAAGACAACTGATCGCCAGCGTCGGGTTGGCGTCCGGGCGCGTTCCGCGGCCGGCGATCGCCGGGGCCGACTGGGTGCGCCGCCTGCGCACATCCCGGCCCGGCCCGACCCGTCGCCCCGCCGGCCCGGCGGGGCAAAATCGATCGAGCGCCGCCCGCAGTTTTCTCTTGTCACCCAGGGCGGCGCTTCTTAGGTTCCGAACCGACGGTGAGCGGGCGATTCCCAGCGCCCAAGATGAAACTTCTTCCGCCGTCGCCTGTCGGATGGGGCCGTAGCTCAGCTGGGAGAGCGCTACAATGGCATTGTAGAGGTCGCGGGTTCGAGCCCCGCCGGCTCCACCATCTTCCGGCCGATGCAGTAGTTACCGCTGACATTCTGGGTCGTTCGATCGCCCGGCGGGGGTCGTTGTATCGGCCGGGTGGGTCCGCGGGCGGGTGGATCCGGGTGCGCGGCTGCGCGCGCCATCACGCATCGAGGGCGAGCGCGCCCCCTGCTGCGATCAGGACGCCGCCCGCGGCCAGCGCGACCGCCAGCCCGAGTGCGTCCCAAACCCCCAAGGCCGCGGCCTCCTCCGCGCGCATCAAAAACCAGTTGTAGCCAGCCCGGACGGCCCGCGGCGAGGCCGGCGGCCACGCGCGCCCTGATGGCCGCGGGCAAGATCTGGGCGCTCAACGAGATCGCCGCGGCCGGCCCCACCGACCGCCCGCTCCTGACCCTGCAGCGCGGGCGCAGCTACCGGATCCGCCTCGTCAACGACACCGCCTGGTGGCACCCGATCCACCTGCACGGCCACCACTTCCGCCTCTTGACCCGCAACGCCGCCCCGGTGCCCCACACCCCCTGGCACGACACCGCCCTGCTCGCCCCGCGCGAGCGCGCGGAGATCGCCTTCGTCGCCGACACCCCCGGCGACTGGATGCTCCACTGCCACGTCCTGGAACACCAGCAGGGCGGCATGATGGGAATCGTGCGGGTGGCGTAGGCGGCGGCGATGCTCATGCGCCGGCAGCGGCCCCATCCCCTCTCCCTCGAGGAGACTCTTGCACGAACTTGGGCAAATCCGTGGGGCGTGCTTCGACACGCTGGCCTTCGGCCAGCTACTCAGCATGAAGCCATGAGTTAAGTTGCTGAATACACGAAAAGCTTCATCCTGAGTAGGACGCCGAAGGCGTCCGTGTCGAAGGACCCCACACGGGTGTTGACGCGCCGTGCGAAAGTCTCCCCTGAAGGCAGAGGGGCCCTCCGCGCTCCCTCCGCGCTACCGGTCGTAGGGCATAATCCCCGCCGTGCGCCCGTCTACTGATACCGCCCGTAGCGCTCCAGCACCTCGACCTTGTAGCCGTCGGGATCCTCGACGAAGAAGAAGCGGGCGAGCTTTTCGCCGCCGTGCTCCAGCTGCTTGATCTCCTTGGGCTGAAACCCTTCGGCCGCGAACCGTTCGTGCTCGGCGTCCAGGTCGTCGACGCACAGCGCCAGGTGGCCGTAGGCCTCGCCGTGCTGGTAGGGCTGCGTGCGGTCCTTGTTCGCCGTCAGCTCCAGCTCGAAGTCGTTCTCGGCGTTGCGCAGGTAGACCAAATCGAAGCTGTCGAACGCGAACCGCCCCGCCGGCTCCAGCCCGAACGCCCGGCCGTACCAGGCGATCGACCGGTCCAGGTCGACCACGCGGATCATCATGTGAATCAGTTTCGCCATGGCGTGAAATCTCCGAAAACTTTCGACATGAATGGCAGCCCGGCTGCGCAGCGGCGACTCGGTCGGCCGGCCGGGGAAAGTTAGGCGACCCGGACCGAGCCCGAAAGCTCTCGTGACCCAGCGCAAGGGGAGTCACCGGGAGCGAGACGAACGGGGGGGGACCGGCGCCCCCCAATCGCCGGCGACCGCGCGGGTGGCCGCCGGCAACGAGGGGACGGTCCAGTCTAGATTGCGCGCTCCTGCATCTGCTGGGCGATGTACTCCGCCTGTCGGATCGCCAGCGCCACGATCGTCAACGTCGGGTTCTCCGCGCCGCCGGTGGTGAACTGGCTGCCGTCGGAGATGAACAGGTTGGCGATGTCGTGGCTCTGACCGAAACCGTTGCACACGCCGTCCGACGCCTTCGCGCTCATCCGGCAGGTGCCGAGGTTGTGGGTGGAGGGATAGGGCGGCGTCTCGATCGTCTTGAGCGCCCCCGCGGCGTCGTACACCGCCGCGCCCTGCTTGTAGGCGTGTGAGCGCATGGCGATGTCGTTCGGGTGGTCATCGAAGTGGACGTTCGGCACCGGCAGGCCGTACTGATCCTTGGCACTGTCGTGCAGGGTGATCCGGTTGGACTCCCGCGGCATGTCCTCACCCACCAGCCACATCCCGGCCATGTGATCGTAGGCGTCCATATCGGCGGCGAACTCGGCGCCCCAGGCGCCTGGATCCAGGAAAGCCGCCATGAACGGCACGCCCAGGAACAGCGTCTCCATCTCGTAGCCGCCGACGAAACCGCGGTCCGGATTGTTGCCGGACTCGTCGGAGATGATCCCGGCCATGGTCGTGCCGCGGTAGGCGTTCACCGGCTTGTCGAATGTGGCATAGACCGACCCGGTCATGTGCCGCATGTAGTTGCGCCCGACCTGGCCGGAGGCGTTCGCCAGGCCGTCCGGGAACTGTTGGCTCTCCGACAGCAGCAGCAGGCGCGGCGTCTCGATCGAGTTGCCGGCGACCGCCACCGCGCGCGCCTTCTGGCGCTGACGGTTGCCATTCTGGTCGACGTAGACCACCGCCGAGGCCTTGCCGGCCTGATCGTGCTCGATCCGGATGACATGGCTTTGCGGGCGCATGTCCAGATGACCGGTCGCTTCGGCTTTCGGGATTTCGGTGTACAGGGTCGACCACTTAGCGCCCGACTTGCAGCCCTGGAAGCAGAAGCCGAGCTGCATGCATGCGGGGCGGCCGTCGCGCGGCCGGCTGTTGATCGCCATCCGACCGGTGTGGACCTCCTTGTAGCCGAGCCGGGTGGCGCCGGCGTACATCACCTTGAAGTTGTTGTTGCCCGGTAGGCCCGGAATGCCGTTGGTCCGGGTCACGCCCATCTTGTTTTCGGCGCGGGCGTAGTACGGCTCCAGGTCCTGCAGGGTCAGCGGCCAGTCGAGCAGGTTGGCGCCGTCGATTTCGCCGTAGGTCGTGCGCGCCTTGAACTCGTGCTCCTGCAGGCGGAGGCTCGCCCCCGCCCAGTGCACGGTCGAACCGCCGACCGACTTCACGATCCAGGCGGGCAGGTTTTCGAAGTCCTTGGAGACGCGCCAACTGCCCGAGGTGGTCCGCATGTCGAGCCACGCGAGCTGAGAAAAGGACGCCCACTCGTCGTTGACGAACTCGTCGATGGTGTGGCGCTTGCCGGCCTCCAAAAGGACCGTCTTGATGCCCTTCTGGCAGAGCTCGTTCGCAAGCGTGCCGCCGCCGGCGCCGGAGCCGATGATGACGACCGCGCCGTCGTCGTTCAGGTCGATACGTGCCATGTCTGTGTGCCCCTCCGCGTTAGGCCTTGCCGTCCTTGGGTGGACTTGCTTCTGGTGGCGGATTGGGCAGCCAGGACAGGTCGTCGAACCCGCGGTTTATGTAGCCGCCGTAACGAAACGACGGTCCCTCGTAGCCGAAGTGGCGCCAGACGAGGTCGTCGTTGTAGAGCGCGACCACCTGGGTCGAGCGCACCTTGTCGAAGAAGGGTTCTTCCTGCAGGCTTTCCAACACCTCCACCTGATAGCCGGGCGAGAGGTCCATGAACCGTACGTGCTTCGCCGTATCCAGCTTGCGGACGCCTTCGGTCAGCAACTGCGCCAGGTCGCGGTCGGCCTTAGCGGCGCGGTCGAGCGCCTCGACCACGCGGCCGTAGTACATGTCGTTCAGCGTACGGTGCGGGTACAGCTGACGGGCCATGACCAGCAAGCTATCGGCGGTGTGCTGGTCGAGCGTGCCGGAGAGTTCGAGCGCCCAGGATTTGTCGGGCGCCATGATGATCGGCAAGCCAAACGCCACCGCGCCGGCGGCGGTGGTGCTGGACTGCAGGAACTGTCGTCGGTTGAGTCCTTCGGTTGAACGTCTCATCGCGGGCGATTGACCTCCCTCATGCGCGTGACGTCGGCCTTGTGCGGGCATTTCTTGATGTCGTTATCGGCGCACCCGAAAGTGCCCCGGCCCGCGCAAAGCCCGGGCACACGCGCCGCCACGCGATGCGGGTGGCGCTGGCCCGGATTTGAAAGTCTAGCCCTCCCCCGACAGGGCGGGTGTTAGCCGGGTACTACATCGCCGGCTACGAGGATCGCCGGCCAGCCGGAAATCACGCGGATTCAAGCATATCCCGGGCTTCGGGCACGTCCTGCGGCTGGCGCAGGTAGATCACGCAGGCGTTGCGCAAAAGCGAGGTGAAGTTGCCGACCTCGCCGTGGATTTCCAGCGCCTCGTCATACAGCTTCGACAGGAAGCGCGGCGTCGTCAGTCCCTGGTACCGCGCGACCTCATCCAGGATGCCCCAGAACTGCGCTTCCAGGCGGATGCTGGTGGCGTGGCCGGACAGACGCACGGAGCGCGTCACGCAGGCGTAGGTGGCAGGATCCTGCCCCGCGAAAATGTTGCACATGAGCCTTTTACCTCCCTTTGACCCGCGACCGGCATCCTTGCGACCGGTTTCCGCGGTACGGTACGCAGCCGAAACGTTGGCTGAGCCGTAAAGTATTCCCCAGCTTGCCGACCGGTTCAAACGAAACCCCGAACCGACGCGCACGGAAGGGCGAGACCCGCCCTTAGAACCCTTCCAAAACATCGGGTTTGACAGCGCGGCGCCGGGCGGGCAGCTTATTATTGCGAATGATTTGCAATTGCAGGAGAGCGAGGCGGCGATGGGTGCGGAGATTTTCGCCGGATGCGCGACGCGGGAGCTGGCGAGCGGGGCGCAGTTCACCGTCTGGTGTCTGCGCACGCGTCTGGTGTGCAAGCGCAAGGGCGAGGACGCGCGGCCGCGGATCGATCACGGCTTTCAGGTCGCGGGCGTGCCGGACGCCGCGCGCGACTTCGACCAGATCTTCGACTGGCTGGACGGCGCGGCCACCAAGCCGGTCGCGATCGGCTGCTTCTGCTGCAAGCAGGTGAGCCCGGACGAGGCGCAGGTGCTGAGCGCCGTCGCCGCCGCGCAGGCCGGCGACCGGGAGGGCTGCGCGCGGCTGCTGGGCGCGCTGTTGTCGCCAGTCGCCGCGCACGAGGCGGCGCGGGCGGCGATGCGCCTGGCGCACGCGCTGAACGCGGTCGACCTGCCGGTCGGCGTCGATCGGCCGCGCGCCGCCCAGAGCCAGCCGGCAAACATGAGCCAGCCGGCAAACATGGCAGCCGGCAAACGTCGGCCGGCACGCGAGCCCAGCCGGCGCGCAGCACGGCCGCCCGGGACGGCGACCCGCACGCCTGGCCGGCGGCGACCGCCCCTGGCAGCGCCGCGGTGCACTGACCTGACCCACCCCACGTGTCCAGCATCTGCGAACCGGGAGAAACGGCGATGGCCGGCCTGAGCGTGAACGAAATCATCGACCTGTCGGTGCTGCTGGTGGCGCGCGAGGAACGCCCGCGGGTGGGCGACCTGCCGGCGCGCCTGGGCGACCTGAGCGGCCAGTGGTTCACGCCCACGACCGAGGTCGTGGAGGGGCGGCTGCACGCCCTGAACGAAGCCGGGTTGGTCGCCCTGGAGACGCGCGGCCTGCCCGCCGACTGGCGGGTGGCGATCACCGAGGAGGGCTGTGCGCACGCCCGCGAGCTCAGCACCAAGGCGGCGCCCGGACGCTGCGCGGCGGCGATGCTGTGGTACGGCCTGCGGCTGTCGCTGCACGGCCTGCGGCCGGCCGGCGACCGGGCGCGGACCTTTCTCGACATGGCCGCCGCCGACGCCGGGCTGCCGGCGATGACCCCGCTCGCCCGGGAGCTGATGCGCGGGCGTTTGGCCGCGGAGTAGCGGGGGCGCTTTGTGGAGCGGGGCGCTTCGCAGGGCGCGGCACCCTCCTCCCCTAACCCCTCCTCCCATTGGAAGAGGGGGATTAGTTGGCGTCGTCCGCCGGCTGGCCGTCGTCTTCGGGCGCCGCGTGGTCGCTGTCCAGGCCGCCGGAGAAGACGCGGCTGGCGGTGATGTCGGGGGCGTCGATGGTTGACAGCGCGTCGGCGTCGAGCGGGCCTTCGGCGGTCTCGAACAGGCGCATCGCCTGGCGCAGGCGCGCGCGGTCGAGGGCGTTGCGGATGCTGCGCGCGTTGGCGAAGTGCGGCTGCTCGCGGCGCTTGGCGATGTATTCCTTGAGCGCCTGCTCGGCCGCATCCGTCAGCGTGTAGTGCTGCTCGGCGAGCATCAGCTTGGCGATCTCCAAGAGCTCGTCGTCCTGGAAGTCCGGGAAGTCGATGTGGTGGGCGATGCGCGAGCGGAAGCCCGGGTTGGACTGGAAGAACTTCGCCATCGCGCCGGTGTAGCCGGCCAGGATCACCACCAGGTCGTCGCGGTGGTTCTCCATCACCTGCAGCAGGATCTCGATCGCCTCCTGGCCGTAGTCGCGCTCGTTCTCCGGGCGGTAGAGGTTGTAGGCCTCGTCGATGAACAAGACCCCGCCCATCGCCTTCTTCACGACCTCCTTGGTCTTGGGCGCGGTGTGGCCGATGTACTGCCCGACCAGGTCGTCGCGCGAGACGTTCACGACGTGGCCGCGGCGCAGGTAGCCCAGCCGGTGCAGCAGGTCGGCCATGCGCATGGCGACCGTGGTCTTGCCGGTGCCCGGATTGCCGGTGAACGACATGTGCAGCGTGGGCGTCTCGTGGGTCAGGCCCATGCGCGCCCGCGCCCGCTCGACCAGCAGCAGCGCCGCGGTCTCCCGGATCCGGCGCTTGACCGGCTGCAGGCCGATCAGCTCGCGGTCGAGCTCGTCCAGCACCTCCTGCACGCCGGCGTTCTGCCATTCGACGTTCAGGTCGACGGTTTCGGGCGCTGGGCTGGGCGCGGGCTGTTGCTCAGCCGTCGGGTCGCCGGCGGCGTCGCTGCGCGGCCGGCGGCTGGGGCGCTGCGGATCGAAGTCGTCGGCCATGGGTGTTTTTCCGTGAATTTCCCGACTTCAGCTAACTGAATCCCCCTCCTCCACGTGGGCGGAGGGGCTAGGGGAGGTGGCGCCACGGGTCTATGCCGTGCAGACCACCTCTCCCCGGCCCTCTCCTCCCACGAGGAGGAGAGGGGGTAAGGGCGTGCGGATCGAGGCGGCGTGCGCACCTCCTCTCCCCCGCCCTCTCCTCCCAGTGGAGGAGAGGGCGTTTTAGCGATAGCGCTCGCCGGGCGGGTTGGCGCTGGCGTAGGGCCGCAGGGTGTACTGCTGCCGGCGCTTGGGGCCGTCCGTGCGCTCCAGGCGGAAGCCCGGCTCCTCCGGCGGGCGGTGGGCGATGAACGACAGGCGCGGCGCCTCCCAGCCGTGGCTGTTATCGAACGCCACGATGCGGATGTAATAGTTGGGCAGCTGCGCGCGCGCTTCCTTCAGCTCCTCGACCAGCGCCTGGGCGTCGGGATTGTCGAACATCGGCCGGTTCCACATCTCCCAGTAGGTGTTCCGGGGATGCGGATCGTCGGTGTACTCCAGGCTGACGGCCCAGCCATTGTCGATGCAGTACTGCACCTGTTTGTAGATCTGGTCGTCGCTCAGGTCGGGCAGGAAGGAAAAGGTGCCCTGGGTAAGTCGCATGACGTGTCCTCCGCGATGGCAAGCGCGTGCTTACGCGTTGGTGGGCCCACTTACGCGTTGGTGGGCGTGGTGACGTAGTCGGGGCTGTCGGTGGAGGCGTAGTCGAAGGTGACGTCGCCCCAGGTATCCAGCGCCTTTTGCAGGGGCGTGCACCACTTGGCCGCCTCGCGCAGAATTTCCTGACCCTCGTTCCAGGTGTCGCGGCCTTCGTTGCGCGCCAGGATCATCGCCTCCAGCGCGACGCGGTTGGCGGTCGCGCCGGCCTCGATGCCCATCGGGTGGCCGATCGTGCCGCCGCCGAACTGCAGGATCGTGTCCTCGCCCAGGTAGTGCAGCAGCTGGTGCATCTGGCCGGCGTGGATGCCGCCCGAAGCGACCGGGAAGGTGCGGTTGAGCGAACCCCAGTCCTGGTCGAAGAACAGGCCCTTCTCCAGGTTCTGCGGGTTATGCTCCTCCCGGCAGACGTCGTAGTAGCCGGCCGTGGTCATCGGGTCGCCCTCCAGCTTGCCGACGACGGTGCCGGCGTGGATGTGGTCGACGCCGACCAGGCGCATCCACTTGGCGATCACCCGGAAGGAGACGCCGTGGGTCTTCTGCCGGGTGTAGGTGGAGTGACCCGCGCGGTGCAGGTGCAGGATCATGTTGTTGCGCCGCGCCCAGTTGGCGAGCGACTGGATGCCGGTATAGCCGACCACGAGGTCGACCATGATGATCGGCGAGCCGAGTTCCTTGGCGAACTCCGCGCGCTCGTACATCTGCTCGATGTCCGGGGCGGTGACGTTGAGGTAGGTGCCCTTGATCTCGCCGGTCGCGGCCTCGGCCTTGTTGACCGCCTCCATGCAGTAGAGGAAGCGGTCGCGCCAGTGCATGAACGGCTGCGAGTTGATGTTCTCGTCGTCCTTGGTGAAGTCCAGGCCGCCCTTCAGCGCCTCGTAGACCACCCGGCCGTAGTTCCGGCCCGACAGGCCCAGCTTCGGCTTGACCGTGGCGCCCAACAGCGGCCGGCCGAACTTGTCCAGCCGCTCGCGCTCCACGACGATGCCGGTCGGCGGGCCGTTGAAGGTCTTCACGTAGGACACGGGGAAGCGCATGTCCTCCAGCCGCAGGCCCTTGAGCGGCTTGAAGCCGAACACGTTGCCGATGATCGAGGCGGTCACGTTGGTGATCGACCCCGGCTCGAACAGGTCCAGGTCGTAGGCGATGTAGGCGAACCACTGGTCCTCCGTGCCCGGGACCTGCTCCACGTGGTAGGCCTTGCCGCGGTACTTGTCGTAAGCCGTCAGGCGGTCGGTCCAGACCACCGTCCAGGTCGCGGTCGAACTCTCGCCCGCGACGGCCGCGGCCGCCTCGATCGGATCGACGCCGTCCTGCGGGGTGATCCGGAAAACCGCCAGGATGTCGGTATCCGCGGGCTCGTACTCCGGGCGCCAGAAGCCCATGTCGCGGTAGTTCAGGACGCCTTCCTTGTAGCGCTCCTTGGTGCTGAGCGGCTCGCTCGACCCTTCCATCTTAAGCTCTCCCGTTGGTCGGTCCGGTGTTCGGAGGCCCGGTCAGCCCCCGCGTTGCATGGTTTCGGCCCGGTGGTCTTAGTGCGCGCGCCGGGCGCGCTCGACCAGCCGGCGGATCATCGGCGTCAGGATCAGCTGCATCGCCAGGTCCAGCTTGGACCCCGGGATCACGATCGAGTTCGCGCGGCTCATCCAGCTGCCCTGGATCATCGAGATCAGGTAGGGGAAGTCGATGCCCCGGGGGTCCTTGAAGCGGATCACCACCAGGCTCTCGTCCGGCGTCGGGATCCAGCGCGCGACGAACGGGTTGGAGGTGTCGACCACCGGCACGCGCTGGAAGTTGATGTCGGTCTGGGTGAACTGCGGGCAGATCACGTTCACGTAGGAGTGCATCCGCCGCAGGATGGTGTCCGCCACGGCCTCGGTCGAATAGCCGCGCGCCTCGTAGTCGCGGTGGATCTTCTGGATCCATTCCAGGTTGATCACCGGCACCACGCCGATTTTGAGGTCGGCGTGCCCGGCGATGTTGATGTCCTCCGTCTTCACCGCGCCGTGCAGGCCCTCGTAGAACAGCAGGTCGCTGTCCGGATCGAGGTCCTCCCAATCGGTGAAATAGCCGGGCTCGACGCCGTACGTCTCGCCCTCCTCGGCGGAGTGGACGTAGTGGCGGGTGCGCCCGGTCCCGGTCTCGCCGAAGGCGCGGAAGCTCTCCTCCAGATCCTTCAAGCGGTTGGCTTCGATCGAGAAGTGGCTGAAGGTGTTGTCGCCCTCCTCGGCGCGGCGTTGCAGTTCGGCCTTCATGTCGTATCGGTTGTAGTAATGGAACGCATCGCCCTCGATCGTCGCCGCCTTAACGCCCTCGCGCCGGAAGATCTGGTCGAAGGTATGCTTCACGGTCGAGGTGCCGGCGCCCGACGAGCCGGTCACCGAGATGATTGGATGGCGGATCGACATGTTCTCGCCTCCCGTTTCGTTCTTGTTGGTTAGCTCTGGAACAGCCCGCGCTCGGCGAACAGCGGCGACTGCGTGCGCTCGAAGCTGGGGTCGGTGTAGTATTTCGCGACCCGCTCGACCTTGGTGAGCGAGCCGATCACAAGCGGCGTGCGCTGGTGCAGCTCGCCCGGGGTCTTATCCAGGATGCGCTCGGTGCCGTCGGTGGCACCGCCGCCGGCCTGTTCGATCAGGAACGCCATCGGCGCGGCCTCGTAGATCAGGCGCAGGCGCCCGTTCTCGTAGCCGCGGCGCTGGTCGTTCGGATACAGGAACACCCCGCCGCGCATCATGATCCGATGCACTTCCGCGACCAGCGAGGCGACCCAGCGCATGTTGAACTTCTTGCCGCGGGGCCCGGCCTCGCCCTCCAGCAGGTCGTCGACGAAGGAGCGGATCGGCGGATGCCACTGCTTGTAGTTCGACACGTTGATGGCGAACTCCTTGGTCTCGCGGGGCACCTGGAGGCCGCGCTCGACCAGGCGGAACTGCAAGGTCTTGGGGTCCAGGACGTAATGGTCCGTCCCCTCGCCAACCGTCATCATCAGCGAGGTGTGCGGGCCGTAGACGAAATAGCCCGCCGCGATCTGCTCGCGCCCGGGGCGGAACAGCGACGATTCGGGGCCGTCCGTCGAGGTGGTGAACACCGAGAAGATGCTGCCGACGGAGACGTTCATCTCGATGTTCGACGAGCCGTCCAGCGGATCGACCGCGACCGAGATCGGCGCGGCCGGGTCCAGCTTCTGCACCTGGTCGTTCTCCTCGCTGGCGTAGTAGGCGACCGGCGCGTTGCGCAGCGCGTCGAGCAGCAGCTCGTTCGCGGTCACGTCCAGCGTCTTCTGGGTGTCGCCGGCGGCGTTCTCGCCCGCGACCTCCTCGGCGATCGGGCCGCCCAGCGGGCCCCAGCCGATCTGCCGGGAGATTTCGGCGGCGGCGTTGCACATCCGCTGGATCGTCTCCGCGGTGGCGCGGCGCTGCTCGTCCCGCCCCGCCCAGCGGGTCATTACCTCGTCCAGGGTCTCGCGCGTCTTGGCGGCCGTGACCTCGGGCTCGCTCGGCATGTTCGTCCCTCCCGTTTAGGGCAAGATGCTGGAAGGTGGAATCACCTTCCAGCTGAATCTTGCCCTCTCTTCAAGAAGTTAGAGTGACATTCAGCCCGAAGGCCGGTTCGGCCTTCGAGCATGTCGCTCTAGTGTCGCGTCCTGTCGGCTTGCGCGTGTTCAAGTGAACGCGCCTCCACCACGGGAGTGCGCCGGCACAGCGGTGCCGCGCAAGCCTTTCGCACATCGTGCGACCAGGAAGCCCAGGGTCCAGCGCCGCCCTTTTTGATCACGGGCGCACCCTGACGCTTTGCCTTACAAAAGAAAATTTAATAATCTAGAAGCTGAATTAAGGGGAACTAATGGCCGACCTGCGCAGTCTCTCGCTCCGCCAGCTCCGCGCGTTCGCCGCGACGATCCGCAACGGCTCCGTGACCGCCGCCGCGCAGGAGCTGTGCGTCACCCCGCCCGCTGTGACCACGCAGCTGAAGATCCTGGAACGCAGCGTGGGCGCGCCGATCTACACCCGCGACCGCGACGGGCTTGAGGCGACGCCGATCGGCCTGGAGATCCTGGAAGCCGCCAACGACATGGACGCGGTGGTGGAACGCTGCCGCAGCCGGATCGAGGCGCTGCAGGCAGGGGCCACCGGGGCGGTAACGCTGGGCGTGGTGTCGACCGGCAAGTACTTCGCCCCCCGGCTGGTGGCCGCCTTCATGCAGGCCCACCCGAACATCCGGGTGCACCTGTCGATCGGCAACCGCGACGACATCATTTCCGGCCTGGAGCGCCGGCAATACGACCTCGCGATCATGGGCCGGCCGCCCAAGCATATCGAGGTGGCGCAGGACACGCTGGGCGACCATCCCTACGTGCTGGTGGCCCAGCCGGACAGCTGGCTGCTCGATAAGAACGAGATTACCGCCCAGGACCTGGCGCAGTGCACCTTCCTGACCCGGGAAGAAGGATCGGGCACGCGGACCCTGATGTGGCGCTTCCTGGACCGGCTGGAGAGCGACCGGCCGTTCCACGTCTACGAGATGGGCACCAACGAGACGATCAAGCAGGCGGTGATGGCGGGCCTGGGCGTCGCGATCATCTCCGGCCACACGGTCCACACCGAACTGGCCGAGGGCAAGCTCGCCGCCGTCACCGCGCCCGGCCTGCCGATCACCCGGCAGTGGTACCTGATCCGCCGCGCCGACCGCGACCCGACCAACACCGCGCGCGTCTTCCAGGAGTTCGTGCTGTCCAGGCGCGGCGATTATCTGCCCAGGACGCCGTTCGCCGACGCCTGAGGTTTTTTTCGCGCTTTGGCATGGGCGATCCGGTGCGCGCCCGGCGGCCCGTCCCAGGCCTCACCCGCGTTTCGCCCAGCCGACGAAGTCCGCCGCCCGGCCCTGGAACTGGTGCGCGCCGGCGTGTTCCAGCGCGACCTCGACGGCACGCGGCTGCACCGCGTCCTGACACAGCACGACGTGGGCTCCGGGGTCGTCCGAATCCGGTTCGTCCGCGCCGATCAGGTCGAGCTTGACGCCGTTCTCCGCGGCGGCTCGCACCAGGGTGGTCGCCAGGAAGCCGGCGTTCAGCCAAGCGTCCGGCTCGAAATCGGCGTCGCCGGCGCGTGCGCCGTGGTCGACCATGTGCGCGTCGATCGGATGCCAGAGATCGCGGCAGGCCTTGACCGCGGCGTCGATCATTAGCGCCAGGTTGTGCGTGCCGCCGATCTCGCCAGACAGGCGGTGGGTGTCGTGGCGGCCGTGAATGTCGATTGTCGTGGCGGTCAAAAGTGCCTCGATCTCCTGATCTGCTGCGGTCGGGTTCTGTCGCGGAACGGATCGCCGCGACCCGAGCGGCGTATCCGGGCGGATGCCTAGATCTTCGGCGATGCGGCCGCACCGCACACCGTGCCGACGTCCGTCCGGGAACGGCAACACCTCAGCCCCGCCGTCGGGCCTGCCCGCGGGACGACGTCGAGCGGGCGTCGCCCGCGGCACCGGTCGTTCGGCCGGCCGGCTGCACGTCCCGCCCAAGGCCATCGCGACCCTGCTACTTGAACGGGCCTTACAGCTAAAACGCACCACTTCACGCGCGTGATCCTCGGCGCTTGAGTATACGTCTGTACATCAATCAGCATACGCCTGTCGCGCTAACAATCGCGGAGATCACAACCTTAATACGAGATGTGTGTTTAGGCACACGATACCGATCCCAAACGGTCGCGATATATGCCGAAAGCAAAACATTTGAAACTTTAGGTATGATACGCCGCAACCATAACAACCCGGAACCCAAAGCACATGACCGGCCGCCCAATCCCCGAAACCGACGCGTTCTGGACCGTATCGAATGACGGCGACAGACCGCGGGCGGCTGGCGGCATCGACGCGGCCGCGCTCGGCCCGTGCGAACGCGAGATCTTCGACCGATGGGCGGACAGCGCCGGGCACATCGGGGACCGCGACATCGACACGTTGCTGCGCCAGAACCTGATCCTGCGCCGTCTGATCGCAGATCTCGTGGCAAGCGCCGGACGCCCGAAGCCAGCCCGGAACAAAGTCGGTTACGTCGCCGAGGTTCCGACCGAGGTGATCGAAGAGGCCGCCGAGCACGGCGACTTCAGCCACATCGAGGACGACGAGGCGGTCGGCAAGACCTGGTTCTAGCTCGGCCCACCCGAGCCGCCACGCCTACGACCGTCACCGCCCTTCAAACACCAGCCGCAGCCCCAAGAGCGCCAGGAAGCCGCCGCAAGTCCGGTCGATCCAGACCTTGGCGCGGGCGTAGCCGCGGCGCAGGCCTGCCACCCCGAAGGCGTAGGCGACGGCGGTGTACCAGCCGACCTCGTTGACGCAGACGATCGCGATCACCGCCGCCTGCACGCCGGGAGACGGGTCCGCCGGCAGCAGGGTGACGAAGATCGAGCCGAAGAACACGGCCACCTTCGGGTTCGCCAACTGGGTCAGCAGCCCGAGCCGCACGGCAGCGAGCGGCCCTTTCGCCAGCCCCGGCGCACCGCCGTCCGTGTCCGCGAGCGCGCCGTCGATCGCGATCGGTTCGCGCGCGTGACGCCACATCATGAAGGCGATGTAGAGCAGGAACGCAGCGCCCGCGATCTTCATCCCGGTGTAAAGCCAGGGCGCCAGCGCGAACAGCACGCTGAGGCCGAACAGCGCGGCCAGCGACCAGACCAGCGTGCCCAGGCCCAGGCCGAAGGCCACCCGCGTGCCCTGCGCGCGCGACCCGGCGATCGCGCTGCGCGCCACCACGAGCAGGCTCGGCCCCGGGGAAATGACGGCCAGCAGATGCACGAACCACAGCGTGACGAGCGCGGCCAGCGTTTCCATGCGTGTCCCTTCGGCCCTTGGGCGAGCAACGAACCGGCCCGGCTTATGCCGCGCGTCAGGGCATCTGTCGAGCCGTCGCGGCGCGGTCCGTGGTTCAGCCCGCGCTGTCGCCAGTCCCGGCGACCTGCGTGGGCGTGCCCTTCACCACCAGGCAGTCCATGCCCCGGCCCTTCAGCCGGGTGCAGGCCCGCTCCGCCGCCGGGCCGCTCAGCCCGGCCACGCGCGCCCGGTAGAGATCCTGTCCATCCAGAGGGGCGACCCGCCGGATGCCACCGGCTAGCGCCTGACCGGCCTCCTCCAGCGCGCGCTTGGCGGTGCGCGCCGCCGCGGCGTGGCTGGAGAACGCGCCGACCTGCACGGCGTAGCTGCCGCGCCCGGGCTTAACATGCGGCACCGGCGGCAGCCGGGCCGGCAACTGCTTGAAGCCGACGTCCAGCAACTCGGCGACGCGGCGGTCGCGGGCAGCCGCGCTGCGCCCGCCGAGCGCGACCGCGATCACCCGGCGGCCGTTCCGCTTGGCGGAGGCCGCGAGGTTGTAGCCCGAATCGTCGATGTAGCCGGTCTTGATCCCGTCGACGCCGTCGTATCGGCCGAGCAGGTTGTTGTGGTTGCGGTAGACGCGACCTTGATAGCGCATCCGCTCGAGCGAGAAGTATTTGTAGTAGCCCGGAAAGTCGTCGATCAGCGCGCGCGCCAGCTGGGCCATGTCCTCGGCGGTGGTGACCTGGTAGGGGTGCGGCAGGCCGGAGGCGTTGCGGAACTTGGTGTCGTCCAGGCCGAGCCGCTGGGCCGCCGCCGTCATCGCCATGGCGAAGTCCCATTCCGTGCCGGCCAGATGCTCGGCGATCACCACCGCGGCGTCGTTGGCGGACTTGGTCACCAGCGCCTTGATCGCGGTTTCCACCGAAATCCGATCGCCCGCGCGCAAGCCCAGCTCAGTCGGCGGCATGTCCTCGGCGTGTGGCGAGACGTACATCCGCTCGTCCAGGTGCAGCTTGCCCGCGGCCAGCGCATCGAACACCATATAGAGCGTCATCATCTTGGTGAGCGATGCGGGATAGTGCGTCGCCTGCGGTCGGTGCGCCTTGATCACTTGGCCACTCGCCGCGTCGACGACGATCCAGGCGCGCTCCTGCGCAGACGCTCGAGGCGCGATCGCCAAACCCGCGACCAGCACGACCAGCACCGCGAGCGCCCCCGCGACCGACTTGAACCCGTTTTTCAAAATCGCCCCCGAACTGCCTGGATATGCCGCGCGATCGACCGATACGGCATGCCTATCAGACCGACCGGGCGCGTGGCCAGCGGCGCCCGCGACCAAGCTAGCGCGCGCGAACGCCTATCGGCCGACCCGACGGGCGCGTTTGACCTGACCGTCCGGGTGCGCGATACCCCCGCTATGAACTCGAAACGCCCGACCCGCGCGACCGCACGCTCGCCCCGCGGCACGCTGTTGCTGGCGGTACTGCTGGCCGTCGCGCTGACCGGCTGCGCCAGCGATTCGCTGATGATGCGCGGGGCCGGCGGCCCGATCGAGGTGCTGCAGAACCTCTGGGCCTGGTTCGCCGAGCCCGGCCGCTGGGAAGGCAACGACGGCATTCCCAACCGGGTGGTCGAGCATCTCTATTACACCGGCGTCTCGCTCGCGATCGCGCTTGTGATCTCGCTGCCGGTCGGGATCGGGCTCGGCCACCTCGGCAAGGGCGGGCTGTTCGCCATCAACCTGTCCAACATCGGCCGCGCGGTGCCGGAGTTCGGCATCGTCATCCTGGTGTTCATCATCGCGGGCTACGGCGACCTGCCGGTGATCGTGGCGCTGGTCGCGCTCGCCATGCCGCCGATCGTGACCAACAGCTATGTGGGCATGCGCGACGTCGACCAGCTGGTCTCCGGCGCGGCGCGCGGCATGGGCATGACCGGCTGGCAGCGCCTGACCCAGGTGGAACTGCCGCTCGCGCTGCCGGCGATCATGGCGGGGATCCGGACCTCCACCGTGCAGGTGATCGCGACCGCCACGATCGGCGCCTACGTCGGGCTGGGCGGCCTGGGGCGCTACATCATCGACGGCTTGGCGCAGCACCGCATGGACCAGGTCCTGGGCGGCGCGGTCGCGGTCGCCGTACTGGCGATGACGGCGGAACTTTCGCTCGCCGGGCTGCAGCGGCTGATCGTACCCAAGGGCATCCGGACGATGCGCGCCAAGGCGGCGCCCTAGCGTTCTGTGGTGGAGAGAGGATCGACCGGCCGCCGGCCGATCCGCGCGCATCTTCGTTGACAGCGCGCAACGCCAGTCCATCTTGGCGGTGACACAACACAACAACGCGGGGCAGACTGCCCGCCCCGGGCCAAGCAACGGGACGCGCAACACCAACAGTGCCCTCAAGGCCGCGCGCGCCTGGGCCGGGAACGGGACGCGGCCCCAACCGCGGGGCAAGCAGATAATAACCGAAAGCCAACAGGGAGGCTTACCATGACCCGCCTGAACCACCTGACCCAGCGCCTGCTGGGCCGTACCCTGCCCGCCCTCGCCGGCGCGGCCGCGCTCGCGGCCGGTACGCTCGCCAGCGCAGGATCTGCGAAGGCCGACGACACGCTGATCGTCGGCTCCACCAACTTCCCCGAGCAGCTGATCCTCGCCAACATGTACGAGGATATCCTGGAGGCGCGCGGCATCGTCGAGGTCGAGACCCGTCTGAACCTGGGCTCCCGCGAGATCGTCTTCCCGGCCCTGCGCAACGGCGAGATCGAGGCGCTGCCCGAATACACCGGCGCCCTGCTGGCCTACCTCACCAGCGGCAAGACCCAGGCGCGCAAGCCTCAAGCCGTGCTGACTGAGTTGCGCGAGCAATTGCCCGAGGGAATCGTCGCGCTCGAGCCCTCGCCCGCGCAGGACAAGGACGCGCTGGTGGTCCGGCCGGAGACAGCGGAGAAGTACAACCTGACCACCGTCTCCGACCTGGCGGACGTGGCCGGCAAGCTGATCGTCGGCGGGCCGCCGGAGATGAAGACCCGCGAGGCCGGCCTGCCGGGCCTGAAGCGACGTCTACGGCATCGAGTTCAAGGAGTTCCGGTCGCTCGATTCCGGCGGGCCGCTGACCAAGAACGCGCTCAAGAACGGCGACATCGACGTCGCGCGGATGTTCACCACCCAGGGCGCGATCGACGAGAACGGCTGGGTCACGCTGGAGGACGACCAGAACCTGATACCGGCTCAGAACCTGATCCCGGTGATCCGGTCGGAGTCCCTGACCCCGGAGATCGAGGCAGTGCTGAACGAGCTGTCCGCCGCGCTGTCGACCGAGGCGCTGACCAAGCTCAACGCCAAGGTCGGGGTCGACAAGATGGACCCCGAGGTGGTCGCCGAGGAGTGGCTGAAGGCCGAGGGGCTGATCTAGCCCGGCCCGCACCGCCACGACGCCGCACGCAGATCAGACCAGTCCAGGCGGTCCAAGACGCCATGATTCGCTTCGAACAGGTGACCAAGCGCTTCGCCGACGGCACCACCGCGGTGGACGCCCTGGACCTGGAGATCGCCGACGGGGAGACCGTGATGCTGGTCGGCCCGTCGGGCTGCGGCAAGACGACCAGCCTCCGGCTGATCAACCGGCTGGAGGAGGCGACCGGGGGACGCGTCCTGGTGAACGGCCAGGACGTGTCCCAGGTCGATCCCACCCAGTTGCGCCGGGGGATCGGCTACGTCATCCAGCACGCCGGGCTGTTCCCGCACCGGCGGATCGACGGCAACGTCGCCACCGTGCCCCGGCTGCTCGGCTGGGCGCGGGACAAGATCGCGCCCAAGGTCGAGGACATGCTAGAGACGGTCGGCCTGGACCGGGCGGTCGACCCAGCGTTACCCGCACCAGCTTTCGGGCGGCCAGCAGCAGCGCGTCGGCGTCGCCCGCGCGCTCGCCGGCGAGCCGCCGGTGCTGCTGATGGACGAGCCGTTCGCCGCCGTCGACCCGATCGTGCGCGCGCGCCTGCAGCAGGAGTTCCTCGACCTCAAGAAACGGGTGCGCAAGACCATCGTGTTCGTCACCCACGACGTCGACGAGGCGATCAAGCTGGGCGACAAGATCGCGATCCTGAAGCAGGGCGGCCGGCTCGCCCAGTACGGCCGCCCGGTGGACATTCTGGCCCGCCCGGCCGACAGCTTCGTCGCCGATTTCGTCGGGCGCGAGCGCACGCTCAAGCGCCTGGCGCTGATGACCGCCGACAGCCTGGAGGTCACGGCCGGCAACCCGGTCGAGCCCGAGGCGGACGCCGAGCGCGTCGGCGCGGCGGTCGCGGAGGCGGGGCAGCCGTGGGTGCCGGTGGTGGGGTCCGACCGGCGGTTCCAGGGCTGGTGCGACAGCCGCCGGCTGGTGAACGGCCACACCGCGGGCCAGGTCGTGGGCGGCATCGACATCGCCACCGTGGGCCCCGGCGATACGCTGCGCACCGCCCTCGACGCCGCGCTGTCGGCGGAGAGCCGGTCGGTCGTGCGGGTCGACGAAGCCGGCAACTATCTGGGCGTGATCACGCTGGAGCGGATCGCGGAGGCCGGGCTTTGGAGCTGATCCGCTGGTCCTGGGTCACCAGCCATCTGGACGACATCGGCTGGCTGTTCGTCGAGCACATCCAGCTCGCCAGCCTGGCGCTTGTGTTCGGCTTCGCGATCGCCTTCCCGATGTCGCTCGCGGCCTTGCGGTTTCCCCGCCTGTACGGGCCGCTGCTCGGCTTCACCGGGGTGCTGTTCACGATCCCCTCGCTCGCCCTGTTCATCCTGCTGATCCCCTATACCGGGCTCTCCAAGACGACCTCGCTGATCGGGCTTACGATCTACACGCTGTTGATCCTGGTGCGGAACATCGTGGAGGGGCTGCGCGGCGTCTCCCCGCACGTGATGGACGCCGCCAAGGCGATGGGCCTGACCCGCACCCAGCGCCTGTTCCAGGTCGAACTGCCGCTGGCATTGCCGATGATCATGGCCGGCATCCGGATCGCCGCGGTGACCACGATCGGCCTCGTCACCGTCACCGCCCTGATCGGCCAGGGCGGCCTGGGCCGCCTGTTCATCGACGGCTTCACCCGCGACTTCGCCACCCCGGTGATCGTGGGCTTCGTGCTGTCGGTCGCGCTCGCGGTCGTGGTCGACCTCCTGCTGGTCCGCCTGCAAAGCGCGCTCACGCCCTGGCACCAGGAGGCTCAGGGGCGGTAGCGATCTCGGGCAGGTCGCTCTAACTTCTTGAAGAGAGGGCAAGATTCAGCTGAAACGTGACTCCACGTTTCAACATCGTGCCCGAGGCGCGGTTAATCCGGATCGGCGAACAAACCGCCGTTGCGGCCTTTGAAGACGCTCCAGGAAATCGCAGGGAACTTAAGCGCCGCCTTGATCGCCGTCTTGCGCAGCCAGCCCGTATCCGCGGCATCGAGGGCAGCGAACATGACCGCGTTGGCGTAATCGAAATCGATACGCTTGGCGCCATAATCGGAGCCTAACAGCTACCAAGCTATGAACAGGTAGTCATGGACGATCGACGCCTCCAGGTGTGGGCCGACCCGGCCCACCGTGTTGCGCGCACCCCAGGGGACCGAGGCCAAGTCGGTCAGCATCCCGCGCGGAACGGTCAAATCACGCAGCTTACCATCGACCTTGAAGGCGACGGTGTAGTCCTCGCCCAAGATGTAGGACACCTTGGCTTGCCGGCGATCGACTAGCGCCTTTGGTTTCCGGACCAGCACCAGACGCGTCTTGTACTCGAAGTCCGAAACAGTCTCGAAATTGCCAGGGTACGGGTTATCGATCTCCGGCTTGAAGAAAGGCGGGCCGTTCATCGCTGCATCCCCAGTTGAAGCAAAGGCCCCCCAGCTTAGCGTGCATCACGCACCCCGCGTAGGTTTTTAAGAAAAAGCACCCAAAAAATGGGCTTGCATCAACCGATGACGTTGAAAGAGGGCAACGTCATTTACAGCGCCGC
Organism: Rhodovibrio sp.; assembly: GCA_034521655.1. Classification (GTDB taxonomy): domain Bacteria; phylum Pseudomonadota; class Alphaproteobacteria; order Kiloniellales; family Rhodovibrionaceae; genus Rhodovibrio. Next base: position 145,068 of record JAXHMD010000039.1, on the reverse strand, counting down.
GAAGGCCGGACGGCAGGATTGAAGCCGTTAGGCCCGCTCGGTCGAACGGTACGGCTTCACAAGGCGGGCGCGCTTCAGATCGGCCTCGGTGATTTCCGGAGCCGCGTCGGGGTCGTCGGCGATCTGGCGGGCGATGTCGTCGTCCGTCATGGCGTCCAGGCGCGCGCGGTCGACATAGCCGCCGCCTTCGGCTTCCAGTTGCTCAAGCGTCTTTCGAATAATAGTCATGTTGCTCTCTCCGGTTCGCCTTCCGTGCCGATATAATCCGGCGCCGACCGTTACGCCAAGTGTACACGATAACATAGACGCGCCCGTCGACCGCACCCATCGCGATGAAACGTGTTTCATTATAGTCCTTGCGGCTATCCTCGTATTCTACGACAGATCCATGAAAAATGCGAGCGGCGTGTTCAAGTGAAACGCCGTGCTTGTCGATGTTCTGACGTGCTTTCTCGGAGTCGTACTCGATTTCGGCCATGTCCCCCTCGACAGCTACGCGACGATCATGGCGTGTAACGACCGTTCTGCAACCCAGCCCTTGACGACGAAACAAGGACGCAACCAGTGCGCTACCGCGGGTTGGGAACCGCTGTTCAACAGCCCCCCGCATTGCACACCTGCCGGTTAACCCCCACCCTCGCATTAGCCTTGTTACCCGCAAACACCACGCACCAGGGAGCGCCCGCATGGCGAACGCCGACCACAAGAAGGTGATCTACGCCGCGCTGGCGGGGAACGCGTTGATCGCGGTGACCAAGTTCGTCGCCGCCGGGATCACCGGGTCCTCGGCGATGCTGGCGGAGGGGATCCACTCGGTGGTCGACACCGGCAACCAGGGGCTGATGCTGCACGGCACCGCCCGCGCCAAGAAGCCGGCGGACGACAGGCACCCGTTCGGCTACGGCCGGGAGCTGTACTTCTGGGCGTTCGTGGTCGCGATCCTGATCTTCGCGGTGGGCGCCGGCGTCTCGCTCTACGAGGGCGTGGCCAAGGTGCTCGACCCGCATCCGGTGACCAACCCGGTGGTGAACTACGTCGTGCTGCTGCTCGCCATGGGTTTCGAGGGCTGGGCCTTCTCGGTCGCCTTGAAGGAGTTCAAGCAGATCCGCGGCGAGCGCGGCTTCCTCCAGGCGGTGCGGGAGGCCAAGGACCCGACCGTGATCACCGTGCTGTTCGAGGACACGGCGGCGCTCTCGGGCCTCGTGGTCGCGTTCCTGGGCGTGGGCACGGCGCACCTGTTCGGCTGGCCGGTGATGGACGGCGTCGCCTCGATCGTGATCGGGGTGATCCTGGGCCTGACCGCGTTCTTCCTGGCCTACGAGACCAAGGGCCTGCTGGTGGGCGAGTCCGCCCTGCCCCACGTCACCGCCGGCATCCGCGGCGTGGTCCGGGAGGAAGCCGACGTCGAGCGGCTGAACCAGGTGCTGACCCTGCAGCTCGGCCCCGACGACGTGCTCGCCACCGTCAGCGTCGAGTTCGCCGACGGCCTGCCGACCGGGCGGATCGAACAGGCGATCGCGCGGCTCGACCAGGCGATCAAGCAGGCGCAGCCGGAGGTCACGAGCGTCTACATCGAGGCCGCGACGGCGTGAGCGGCCGCCCGCGCCGACGCGTCGGGCCCGCTCATGACCTGAATCATTTGCCCTTCGAAGGCTTTCGGGTAGGCGCACGTGCAACGGATCCGCCCGCGATCCGGACGGGCTTCAGCTGGGCGTGCAGTCGGGACCGGGAACACACGCGGCGCAAGCACCGTTTGCCCCGGCAAGCGAACCCCGCACGCCGTCGCAGTAGCAAGAGGGGGTGCCCCGATGGCCGTCGACGCCCACCCGAACGCCGACGACGCAGCCAAGACCGGCAACGGCCCGGCGGCCAAGACCGCGCCGGCCGGCCACCGCTGGCCGCCGCGCGTTGGCCTGCATCCGGGCCTAGTGCTGGGGCTTTACCTTGCGGCCGCGATCGCGCCGGTGGCGATCGCCGCCAGCCTGCCGCTCGAGCCGCGCCCCTTCTGGGACGAGGTGGCGAGCGCGATCGGCCTGTCGGCGCTGGCGATCATGTGCCTGGAATTCATGCTCTCCGGGCGCTACCGCACGGTCTCCGGGCGGATCGGCATCGACCTCACGATGCGCTTCCACCAGTTGGTCGCCCACTCGCTGGTCGGCTTCATGCTGATCCACCCGTTCGTCTACTCCACCCCGATGGGCTACGACGTGCCCTGGGACACGGGCGAACAGATGCGCCTCGGCCTGGACACCTGGTCGATCATGACCGGCGCGCTCGCCTGGGGGCTGCTGGTGGTGCTGGTGGTGACCGCGATCGGCCGGCGGCTGCTGCCCTACACCTACGAAAGCTGGCGCGGCGCGCACGCGCTGGGCGCGGTCGTGGTGACCGGGCTGGTCGCCCACCACGCCTTCGCCGCCGGGCGCTACAGCGGGCAGCCGGTGATGATCGCGTTCTGGGCGGTGCTGCTGACGCTCGCCGGGCTGACGCTGCTCTACGTCTACGTCATCCGCCCGATCCAGCAGAAGCGCGCGCCCTACGCGGTTGAAAGCGTGACCCCGGTCGCCGCGGATACCTGGGAACTGCGGCTCAAGGCGAAGGACGGCGACGGCGCCCACAAGTCGCTGCGCTTCCAGCCGGGCCAGTTCGCCTGGGTCAAGATCGGCAACCACCCTTTCCGGGTGCGCGAACACCCCTTCTCGATCTCGACCGCGCCCGAGCAGACGCCGGAGATCGGCTTCACGATCCGCCAGAACGGCGACTTCACCGACCACATCGGCGAGCTGCAGCCGGGCACGCCCGCCTACCTGGACGGCCCGCACGGCAACTTCGTCCCCGACCAGGAGGAGATCCCGACGGTCTACGTCGCCGGCGGCGTCGGCATCGCGCCGATCCTGAGCCATCTGCGCGCCTTCGCGACCGAAGGCGACCGCCGGGCGATCACGCTCGTCTACGGCAACCGCACGCTGGAGCACATCGCCAGCAAAGACGAGCTGGACCGGCTGGCGGAGCAGCTGAACCTGACCCTGCGCTACGTCCTGCAGTCCCCGCCGGCGGGCTGGGACGGCCAAACCGGCATGATCACCCGCGAGGTGCTCGACGCCTATCTGCCGCGCGCAGGTCGCGAGCAGGCCCGCTACTTCATCTGCGGGCCTGGGGGCATGATCGACGCGGTGGACAAGGAGCTGCGCGATCTGGGCGTGCCCGCCCACCGGGTGATCTCCGAGAAGTTCGACTACAACTAGGGCAAGATGCTGGAAGGTGGAATCACCTTCCAGCTGAATCTTGCCCTTTCCTCAAGAAGTTAGAGCAAAATTCACGAGGAAAGCCGGATCGGCTTTCCTCGATTTTGCTCTAAGCCCACGGGAGCTGACCGACATGCGCCAACAACTCGTCCTCGCCGTGTTCTGGGGCACCAACGTCCTTGTGGTGCTCTCCGCGCTCGCCTTCGCCCTGCGGTAGGGGCGCGGCGGCCCGTCCACCCCTTACGCCATCTGGAAGGGGGGGGCTAGGGGAGGAGATTGCCACCTGCATTGACGCGTGGGTCCTCCTCACCCTGGCCCTCTCCTCCCATTGGAGGAGAGGGAACCCGCCGCGGACGGCGTGCGAGACGGCAGAAGGATCAAAGGAAGGCCCGCTTCAGGCGAAGCGGGCCTCGGTCGTCGCCGCTCGCGCGCCGGTCAGGTGACCGCGGGCGCCTGTTCGACGGCCGTTTCCAGGTCGTAGAAGCTGGGCTGCACGGCCGTGGGGACGTTGCCGCGGCCGATCTCCACGGCGAGCTGCGGGCCCGCGCCCTGGGCGATCGCGACCAGCACGTCCTTGGTGACGTGGTAGAAGCGCCCGTCCTCGTCGACGACCTGGGCCAGGCGGTTCGCCAGCGGCCCGACAAAGCCGTAGGCCAGGAACACGCCCAGGAAGGTGCCGACCAGCGCGCCGCCGATCATCTTGCCCAGCACCTCCGGCGGCTCGTTGATCGACGCCATGGTCTTGATCACGCCCAGCACCGCCGCGACGATGCCCAGCGCCGGCAGGGCGTCGGCCGTCGTCTGCAAGGCGTTGGCGGCCTTCATGTCCTCGTGCTGGTGCTTTTCCAAAAGCCGGTCGATGTAGTCGTCGATCTGGTGCGGATCTTCCAGGTTCAGCGTCATCATCCGCAGCGTGTCGCAGATCATCGCGACCGCGAAGGTGTCCTTCAGGATCTTCGGATACGCCTGGAAGATCGGGCTCTCGGCCGGCTGCTCGACGTGCTGCTCCAGGCCGAGCGCGCCCTTCTTCTTGTACACGTTGGCCAGCGCGTAGAGCAGGCAGAGCAGGTCCTGGTAGTCCGCCTGCTTCCACTTCGGGCCCTTGATCACCCGCATCACGCCGGCGACCGCCTGCTTCACCGTCTTCATCGAGTTGGCGATCAACAGACCGCCGATCGCCGCCCCGCCGATCATCATCATCTCGAAGGGCAGGGCCTTCATGATCACGGACATTTTGCCGCCGGCCAGCAGGTAACCGCCGAACACCCCGACCAGCACGATGCCCATTCCACCGATTGACAGCACGTCGCAACCCCTTTCCCGGGTTTCGCCTCGCTTAATTGCCGCAGTTTCGCGGTGCGCTAGTCGTGCATCGGTTGGATTACCTTTAGATTAAAACGACACGCCGGCCGTGACCCTAGGCACGGCCAGTATCCTTTTGATCGCGCGGCGCGGTCCGGCCTATACGCCCGTCGATCTAGTCAGGCGTAACGCGAAAGGCGTAATTTTAGATGAATGCGGCGGTATCGCGGTCGCCCGGCCACGCCCGGATAAATCCGCGATGCCCGACGTGCCCGCCAACCAAACGCCCAGGACGCCCCGTTCGATGACCCGACCCGCCCGAGCCGACGCTTCCGCCCTCGTCCTCGTCGTCGACGACGACGCGCTGGTGCGCGACATGGTGGCGGCGAGCTTGACGCGGGCCGGCTACCGCGTCGTGCTGGCCGCGGACGGCGCGGCCGCGCTCGAGCGGCTGGGCCACGAAACGCCGGACCTGATCCTGACCGATCTGTTCATGCCCAACTGCGACGGCATCGAGCTCTTGCGCTCCAGCCGGCTGAGCCGAGCGGACGCACCGGTGATCGCGATGTCCGGGGGCTACGCCGGGCTCGACATGCTGGGCGACTCGCGAGCCCTGGGCGCCGCCGCGGTGATCGCCAAGCCGTTCATGGCGCGCGACCTGGTCGCGCTGGTGCGCCGGACGCTGGGCCATTCGACCCTAGGGCAAGATGCTGAAACGTGGAATCACCTTTCAGCTGAATCTTGCCCTGCCCTTCAAGAAGTTAGAGCGACATTCACGCTCGAAGGCCGGTTCGGCCTTCGAGCATGTCGCTTCTCTATCGCGGCACCTGATGTCAACACGGCTATCCGCTTGGGTGGTGAAGGTTCCGCAGAGGCTCATGCTTCTCTTCGTGGTCGGTGCTGCGACCGCCACATGATGGGGTCAGAGGAGTGCGATGGGCCAATCTCTAGCGCGAGGTCACGTGTCTGCCCCAAGCGAAATGGCGGCCTCATCGCACCCTCGGCCCCTGCGGGGCCCTTCTTTCCGCCGAAGCGGAAACCTGTTGGTGTTCGCTGTGCGCCTACATGATTGCTGTCGTCTCTCCTCGCGTATGCCTCGTGGGGCCGGCTGCCAGTGCGCTCCGGTTGCGCCAAGCCCGCCGGCCGCAGCCTGACGGATGGCGGCGACGCGGCCGCATTATGCTGCCGCCCGCTGCCACTGGAAGGTCGTGCCGTCGCACCACATCCGGTGCAGCACCTCGGCGAGACGTCGCGCCAGCGCGATCTTGGCTTTCTCCATGCCGCGGCGCTTGGCGATCTCCATCGCCCAGGCCTTCAGCCACGACCACTTCTTGGTGTTGTTCAACGTGGCGTTCGCGGCCTCGTACAGATGCTCTCGGACCGAGCCGTCGCCGCGTTTCGAGATCCGGCCGTCGTAGGCGATCTCGCCGGACTCGTAGCGCCACGGCGTAAGCCCGAAGTGCGCGCCCACCGACTTGGACTTGGCGAAGCGCTGCGGCTGGTCGACGCCGGCCTTGAAGCTCAGCGCCGTGAGTTCGCCCACGCCCTGGGCGGTCATGAACAACCGGCAGATCTCATCCTTTTTCGCCAGGCGTCGGACCTGCCGGTCCTGCTCCTTGAATTGCTTGCGCAACTCGGCCAGAGCCCGCGAGTAACGGCTCGATCGCCTGCTGCAGCGCCGGCTCGCTGAGGATCAGCTGGCGCACCTTCGCGGCGAAGCCGTCGGCGGAGACGCTGCCAACCTTCAGCCCGAAGTTCTTGAGCACGCCCCGGATGCTGTTTTGTAGGTCCAGCATCTGGCTCTGCAGCGTCTTGCGCGCGCCCATCAGCGCGCGGATCTCCTGGCTGGCGCGCGTCTTGACGTGGACCTCCTGGTACAGGCCGGTGCGCATCATCTGCGCGATGCCCTTGGCGTCGTTGCGGTCGGTCTTGTTGCGCCGGGCCTTCAGGAACGCCTTCGTGTGCCGGGTCTCGCAGCACACCACCGGGTAGCCCGCCCCGGCCAGGCCGTCGAACAGGTGCTGCGACATCGGGCCGGCCTCCAGGCCCACGAGCCCGATCTCCGCCCGGTGCTGGCGCAAGGCCTCGGCGACCGCGTCCGCCTCGCTGGCGACCTTGGTCTCCTCCACGATGTTGCCGTCGGCGTCCAGGATGCACAGCGCGCTGTCGTTGACCGAAACATCAAAGGCGGCATACTTGATCATGGCGGTCCTCCTTAAGTTGAATGTTTGAGCCCGCACTGCGGAGTTCGTGTTAACATCCCTGGAGGGCCGCCACCCTCTCCTCAACATCTCAGAGGGTGGCCGCCGCGATACCCCATCTCTAGCGGGCCCGGCGAGGCGCGCGCGAACGCCTGGCGCTGAGAGTCCGCACAACGTCAACAGAGGGCGTTGATTCCACCCCCCGCGCCGTGGTCAATAAAGCCGGCAGGACCGCGCCCGCCGTGCCGCCCGCACGGCGCCCGCGCGATCCTGCACGCGCTGACACCGGCCCAAGCGGGGAAGCCACGCCATGATGAAGCCCTGGGACGTGCTCGCGATCCTGATGTACGGCCTGGTCGCCGCGCTCGCGGCCCTGGCCGCCGAGCAAACCAACACGCTGGACGTGGTTTTCTGGGGCATCTTCGGCGTCGGCGCCGCGCTGTTCCTGGCGGGCCTGTTCAAGCGCATCTTCCTCGCCCGCGCCCGCGCGCTGCCCGAAGAGATCGCCGAGGTCGCCGAGGTCGAGGCCAGCCGCCTCACCGCCTCGATGACCATGGGCTTCCTATTGGCCGCCCTCAGCGCCGGCGTGCTGTACGTGGTGTAGGCGGGCTTTTTTCGAGCCGGACCGGATAGGGCGACATGCTCGAAGGCCGAAACGGCCTTCGCGCTGAATGTCGCTCTAACTTCTTGAAGAGAGGGCAAGATTCAGCTGGAAGGTGATTCCACCCTCCAGCATCTTGCCCTAACGCTAGAAACGCAAACGGCGGGCCGCAGCCCGCCGCGCGACCCTCCAAAACAGAGGAGGGATTTTGTGCACTCGATGGTGCTTGTTAACGGGTGACCCTCGATCTCTAAGCGGCTAACAAAACAACACCCGTGTCCTCATCATCCTATCGCCGGCTTTTCGTGTCAAGCGTGTTGAAAACGCCGGTCCAACCTCTGTCCTGATCCAAGCCCTAACGCTAACCTTGCGCTTCGAACACACGCGTACGTCGCAAAGCAGGGAGGCGATGGCGATCCATGACAGAAGCATACCGACTGGGCCTGGATCTCGGGCAGCAACTCGATCGGCTGGTGCGCCCTGCATCTGGAGGTAAGCGGCACGGCTGCAGACGGGCGCTCGATCTATCGGCCCGCCGGCGTGCTGGATGCTGGCGTGCGTCTGCTCAGCCCGCAGGAAGAAGCGGGGCGCGACCCGAAGTCCAAGGAGTCGCTAGCCGCCGACCGCCGCAGCGCCCGGAGTGCCCGGCGCCGGCGCGATCGCTTCGTCCGCCGGCAGCGTAAGCTGATGGAGACGCTGACCGAAGCCGGTTTGATGCCTGCCGATATGGCGGCGCGTAAGGCGCTTGAGAAGCTCGACCCCTATTACCTGCGCGCGGCCGCGCTCAAGGGCCCGATCGAGGCGCACGAGCTCGGGCGCGCGATTTTCCATTTGAACCAGCGCCGCGGGTTTCTGTCCAACCGCCTGACCGACGAGCAGGACGCCGAAAAGAGCGCCATGAAGCAGGGCATGGTGGAACTCGAAAAAGCGCTCGCCGCGGAGGGCTGTGAGACCTTGGGCGACTTCCTCGCCCGGCGGCATGCCCGGGATCGGCACGGCAACCGCGTCGATCACCAGGCAGCGCCGGAAACGGTCCGGTTTCGGCCCCATCGCGAGGGCAACAAGGTCACCTATCCCTTGTATCCCGCGCGCAAGCTGGTCGAGCAGGAGCTGGACAGGATCTGGCAGGTGCAGGCGCCCCATCATCCCCAACTGACCGATGACCTGAAGGCGCGCATCAAGCGGATCGTCATCGAACAACGCCCGCTGAAGACGCCTCCGGTCGGCCGCTGCACCCTGCGGCCGGACCGCGCTGAGATCGACGTCGACGGCGTCACGGTCGACCTTGGTGCGCGGGCGCCGAAAGCGCACCCGCTGTTTCAGCGCTTCCGGATCCTGCAGGACGTGGCGCAGCTCCGCGTGATCGCCCGGCCGGGACGCCCGCCGCGCCACCTCACAATACAGGAGCGCGACTCGCTAGTCGCCGTTCTAAGCGAACGGTCCGGCCATCGGGTCAGCTTCGAGAGCCTGCGTAAGGCGATCAAGCTGCCAACCGAGGCGCGGTTCAACTACGAGCTGGCCGGCCTTGCGGGCTTCCCGCCGGATCAGACCGCGGCCAAGATCGGGCAGAAGAAGGCGCTCGGGAAGCAATGGGCGGGCCTGTCCCGCGAGCGGCGCATCGCCGTGGTCGAACACCTGCTCGCGGTCGAGGACCCCGACGCCTTGACCGCTTGGCTGCAGGAAAAGTTGGGAATCGACGCGGAAACGGCCGCCTTCGTCGGAAGCCTTCGGTTGCCGGAGGGGCACGGTCAATTCGGCCGCGGGGTCCTGGCCGCGCTGGTCGAAGTGATGGAGACGCGGACGAAGGAGGATGGCCTGGACCCGGAGACGGGCGAGCTGTTCGACCGCCCGCTCAGCTACGACGAAGCGGTCGCGGAGATCGGGCATCACCACTCCGACCACAGGCGGGACGGGCTGGCCGCCCGCCTGCCCTATTACGGCGAGGCGCTGACCCGGCACGTGATCTCCAACCCGGCCGCCCCGGAAAGCTCGCAGGAGCGGATCGGCCGGGTGGCGAACCCGACGGTGCACATCGCGCTCAACCAGGTGCGCAAGCTGGTGAACGCGCTGATCGACACCTACGGCCCGCCCACCGAGGTGGTGATCGAGCTGAGCCGGGAACTGAAGCAGAGCCGGGACAAGAAGGCGGAGATCGAACGCGAGAACCGGGAGAACGAAAAGCGCAACACGGAGCGCCGCGCCACGCTTGCCAAGCATAACGTTACGGAGGGTCGAGACGCGATGCTGCGCCTGCGGCTCTACGAGGAGTTGCCGCCCGACAAGCGCGTCTGCGTGTTCACCGGCACGCCGATCGGGGTCAAGGACCTGTTCAGCGGGCGGATCGAAATCGAGCACGTGCTGCCGCACTCCAAGACGCTCGACGACAGCTTCATGAACAAGGTGCTGTGCCTGCGCGAGGCGAACCGGCGCAAGGGTAAGCGCGCCCCGGCCGACGTCTGGTCCGGGGCGGAGCTGGAGGAGATCGTCGCCCGCGCCCAGCGGGTCGTGCCGAGGAAGGCCTGGCGCTTTCAGCCAGACGCGATGGAGAGGTTCGCGGAAAGCGGCGACTTCCTGGCCCGGCAGTTGAACGACACCAAGTACATGTCGCGCCTCGCCAAGACTTATCTGGAACAGGTCTGCGACCAGGTCTGGGTCGTGCCGGGTCGGCTGACGGCGATGCTGCGGGGGAAGTGGGGCCTGAACGTCCTGCCGCAGGAGGACAACCGCAAGACCGAGGAGGCCGCGGACGTCGAGTCGGCGGCGAAGAATCGCAACGATCACCGCCACCACGCGATCGACGCCTTCGTCGTCGCCAACACCGACCGCGGGCTGCTCAACCGGGTCGCCCGCGCATCCGCCCAGGCGGAGGAGATGGACCTCGACCGCCGGTTCGCGCACGGCGAATTTCCGGAGCCTTACGCCGGCTACCGCGACGATTTGTGGGCGCGCCTGCGCACGCTGGTCGTCAGCCACAAGCCGGACCACGGCCTGCCGCCCGGCGCGCGCGACGACGTCCACCAGACCGCCGGCCGGTTGCACGAGCAGACTGCCTACGGACGAGTCGACGAACAGATCGACGGCAAGCGCTATAACCTGGTCACCCGCAAGCCGGTAGTGGATCTGAGCGACCGCGAGATCGACCAGATCCGCGACAACCGCGTGCGCGAGAAGCTGCAGGCCCACATGGCGGCCGCGCGGGCGCGAGAGGGCACGCTCACCGGCGCGAGTCGCCGGGCGGTCCTGGACGCCTTCTCGCAGGCCGAGCGGATTTACCGCGTGCGCGTGCTCAAGACCGAACAGTCGGTGCGCACCGTGCGCCACACCGACGCGGCGGGACAGACGTTCGACAAGGCCTACGTCCCCGGCGACAACCACCGGGTCGAGATCTTCGAGCTGCCCGACGGCACCTGGCAGGGCGAAGGCGTCACGATGCACGACGCCAATCAGCCGGGCTACACCCCGACGTGGGCGACGACCTATCCCAAGGCCCGGCTCGTGATGCGATTGCACCCCGGTGATTGCGTGGAAGCCGACTTCGAGAATGGCCTTGGACGGTGCGTCTATCGGGTCCATCGCCTAGAACCCTCAGCAAAACGCGTCCGTCTGGCGGCACACAACGAAGGCGGCAGCATCCAAGCGCGACACGAAGACAGGTCCGATCACCTGCAATGGGTGTTTGCCACTTGGCAACGGCTGCAAGCGGCTTCGTCGAAAAGGGTCCATGTAGACGTTCTCGGCCGTGTCAAACCGGTGCGTGATGGAGACGCTAGATGATCGGCCGGGTCGTGGAAGTCGCGGAGACCGGGCGGCACCTCGCCAAGGACCGCGGTTTCCTCATCGTCTCCGCCGGTGGGGATGAGCTCGGCCGGGTGCCGCTGGACGATGTCGTCGCGGTGATCGCGAGCGGCCATGGCCTGACCTACTCGAACGCGCTGCTCGCGGCGCTGGCCGACCGTGGGGCGCCGGTTGTGCTGTGTGGGACCAACCATCTGCCGACCGCGTTCCTGCTGCCGGTCGATGGCCACCACGCACAGGCGGGGCGGATCGCCGACCAGGCGGCCGCCGCCAAGCCGCTGAAGAAGCGCCTGTGGGCGCAGCTTGTCCGCGCCAAGATCGCCGGACAGGCGGAAACGCTCCGCGCGGTCGGCGCCAGCCACACCGGCTTTCAGCTGCTGCAGCGCAAGGTCCGGTCAGGCGATCCGGAAAACGTTGAGGCGCAGGCGGCCCGGCGTTACTGGCCACTCCTGTTCGGGCCCGACTTCCGCCGCAACCGCGACATGGACGGCGTCAACGCGCTGTTGAACTACGCCTATACCGTGCTGCGCGCGGGCGCGGCGCGGGCGATCGTGGCGGCGGGATTGCATCCTAGCCTGGGCCTCGCCCATCGCCAGCGCGGCAACGCCTTCCAGTTGGCGGACGACCTGATGGAGCCGTTCCGGCCGATGGCCGACCTGCTGGTCCACGACCTGACGGCCGAGGGCGCGGAGACGGTCGACCGCAGCACGAAACCGGAGCTGGCGCGAATCCTCACCCTGGACATGAGCACGGCCGACGGGATGACGCCCGTCGGCAGTTGCCTGGAGCGGGCGGCCGTGTCGCTGGCGCACTGTTACGGCGGCCAGGCGCGCGAGCTGGACCTGGCGCGGCGCGTGCCGCCGCTCCTGGCTTGACGAATGGCCCGGTCCTATCCGGCCCTCAGCGGGTATCGCATCATGTGGCTTTACGTCATGTTCGATCTGCCGGTCGGCACCAAGCGAGAGCGCAAGGCGGCGACCGACTTCCGTCACTTCCTGCTGGACGAGGGGTTCGAGATGGCGCAATTCTCCGTCTACCTGCGCTTCGTCGAAAGCAAGGAAGCGGCGGAGACGCGCATTCAGCGCATTCGCGGGGCGCTTCCGGAAAGCGGCAAGGTGCACATCGTCACCCTGACCGACAAGCAGTACGCCAACGCCCGAATCTTCACGGGACGAAAACGGGAACGCGGTCGTGGGAATCCAAACCAACTCGCCCTCTTCTGATCTCTCAGGGCCGCGATTCGCACGCTGGCAGGCCAAAAAAAAGCCCCTGGGTCAGGGGCTTATCAAGGTATCTATTATAGCCGCTTAGAGATCGAGGGTCAGCCGCAACCGGTCCAGCAACCGTCAACGGAGAAAACCGATTATAGCCGCTTAGAGATCGAGGGTCAGCCGCAACAAACGTGAACGGCAGGTCGCGTTCCATCTGATTATAGCCGCTTAGAGATCGAGGGTCAGCCGCAACATCGTCCAGCAGCTCCCCGATCAGCGGGAAATTATAGCCGCTTAGAGATCGAGGGTCAGCCGCAACGACCTGGACGCCAAGCTGCGCGCGAGCGGGATTATAGCCGCTTAGAGATCGAGGGTCAGCCGCAACGCGGGGCTTCCGCAGCAGCACACTGGCCGCATTATAGCCGCTTAGAGATCGAGGGTCAGCCGCAACTGGCTGGCCTAACCCCGAGGAGCCGATAACATTATAGCCGCTTAGAGATCGAGGGTCAGCCGCAACCTGGCCGCTGGCGCCGCGCTGGTGGCTGTGATTATAGCCGCTTAGAGATCGAGGGTCAGCCGCAACACCGTGACCTGGCCGGGCGCGGCGCGATGGATTATAGCCGCTTAGAGATCGAGGGTCAGCCGCAACTCGTGGCCGACGAAACGAGACGGGCGCGGACATTATAGCCGCTTAGAAATCGAGGGTCAGCCGCAACCCGCGGCCGAGGATGCAGATCCGCCAGGAATTATAGCCGCTTAGAGATCGAGGGTCAGCCGCAACCGACGCCCGCGTCGCCGCCCTCCGCCACCAATTATAGCCGCTTAGAGATCGAGGGTCAGCCGCAACTCGCGAACCCCGCTGATGATTTCCGCGCCGATTATAGCCGCTTAGAGATCGAGGGTCAGCCGCAACGCTCCACACGAGGTTGACCAGCATGGCGACATTATAGCCGCTTAGAGATCGAGGGTCAGCCGCAACCCAACGCTCGTCTACTACAAGCCTTACGAAATTATAGCCGCTTAGAGATCGAGGGTCAGCCGCAACATCGGTGAGCTTGGTGTTGCGCTCCATGTATTATAGCCGCTTAGAGATCGAGGGTCAGCCGCAACCTGAATGCCGTCGTGCAGATCGCCGGCGTGATTATAGCCGCTTAGAGATCGAGGGTCAGCCGCAACCCGTGGAGGCGCTCCCACCGCTCCAGTTTATTATAGCCGCTTAGAGATCGAGGGTCAGCCGCAACCCGCACGCCATGGTGCACTGGCAGGACCCGCGCACCCGGGAGGATTCGAACCCCCGACACCCGGTTCCGAAGACCGGTGCTCTATCCGCTGAGCTACGGGTGCAGCTGGGCGGGCGCGGCGCGGGTGCCGCGGCTGCGGGTTTTGTCGGCCGGCCGCGCGGCCCGGCGGTGGTCGGCCGCAGCATGTCGGCGGAACGAGGAGTGGTGGGCCTGCAAGGATTCGAACCTTGGACAAGTCGATTAAGAGTCGACTGCTCTACCAACTGAGCTACAGGCCCAACGCGGGGCGGGTGATAGCAAGGCGGGCCCGGTTTGTGAAGGGCTGTGTTCGCCTTGCCGGCCGGTTTTTGGCGCCTTCCGGATCGGCAGTTCGTACCACCCGCCGTCGCTTGCCGCACTGAGGCAACTAAGGCCGGGGTCCTCCAGCGGCAAGGGCTCTCGGGCGGCAAGGGGCGCGGCGGCAAGGGCCCTCAGACGGCAAGGAGCGCGGCGGGTCAGTCCTCCTCGCCCAGGCCGCGGCGCGGGATGCGGATGTCGCGGTGGACGTAGACCGAGATCACCAGGCCGAACGAGATCATGATCGCCAGCATCGCCGTGCCGCCGTAGGAGACCAGCGGCAGCGGCACGCCCACCACCGGGATCAGGCCCATCACCATGGCGATGTTGATGAAGACGTAGAGGAACAGGTTCGCCGTCAGCCCGATCGCCAGCAGCCGGCCGTACTGGTTGCGCGCGCGCAGCGCGATCGCGAAGCCGTACAGGATCACGATGGCGTACAGCAGCAGCAGCGCGACACCGCCGATCAGGCCGAACTCCTCGGCCAGCATGGTGAAGATGAAGTCGGTCTGCTTTTCCGGCAGGAAGTTCAGGTGCGACTGCGAGCCCTCCAGCAGGCCCTTGCCGAACATGCCGCCGGCCCCCAGCGCGATCTTCGACTGCAGGATGTGATAGCCCGCGCCCAAAGGGTCGCTCTCCGGGTTCAGGAAGGTCAGCACCCGCTGCTTCTGGTAGTCGCGCAGGAACTGCCAGGCGATCGGCACCGCGCCCGCGCCCAAGGCCGCGACCACGCCGAACTTCCACAGCCGCACGCCGGCGGCGAAGAACAGCACGCCCGAGACCATGATCAGGATCAGCGAGGTGCCGAGGTCGGGCTGCTTGAGCACCAGCACGGTCGGCAGCGCCACCAGCACCAGCGGCCCGATCAGCTTGGTCGGGCGGACGATGTCCTCCTCCGACAAGCCGTGGAAGTAGCGGGCGAGCGCCATCACGATGGCGACCTTCATCACTTCCGACGGCTGCAGGGTAAGCGGACCGACCTGGATCCAGCGCTGCGCGCCCATGCCGATCGTACCCATCACCTCGACCGCGACCAGCAGGAGGAGGCCTGCCAGGTAGATCGGATAGGACCAGCGGAACCAGAAGCGGATGTCGAACATCGCCACGACCAGGAGCAGCACCAGCCCGCCGCCGAAGCGCAGGGCGTGGCGACGCGCCCACGGGGTCATGCTGCCGTCCGCGGCGGAGTACAGCATCACGCAGCCGATCGCGGCCAACACCGCGATCAGCAGGATCAGGCCCCAGTTCACCTGCAGGAACTTCTGCCCGAGCGAGAGTTCGGGATTGCGGTTGAAGCCGGCGAGACTCATCGCGCGCGCCCGCTCACGACCGGCCGCGCGGCGCGGCGCCGGCGATCTGCTCGGGCGAATCGTTGGCCAGCGGATCCAGGCGCTGCGCCTCGGTCAGCACGTCGCGGCCGATCGGGGCGGCCGCGCTGCTGCCGCCGCCGCCGTGCTCGACCACCACGGCGACCGCGTAGCGCGGGGCGTGCACCGGGGCGTAGGCGACGTAGAGGCCGTGATCGCGCCGGCGCCACGGCAGGTCCTCGTTGTCGATCACGCCCTGTCGGCGTTCGGCCATGGTGATCCGGCGGACCTGCGAGGTCCCGGTCTTGCCGGCCATCGCCCAGCCGTCGCGGGTGATCCGCTTGCCGTAGGCGGTGCCGCCCTGCTCGTTCACGACCGCGTCCATGGCATCGCGGATCAGGCGCAGGTGGGCGTCCGGGATGTCGAGCTTGGGGAACAGGCCCGCGCGCGCGGCCGGACCGGCCTCGGCCGCGGCGGCCGGGTCGCGCTTGGCGGCGACCTCCTGCGCGGCGTCGACCGCCTGCGCCTTCGGCCCGTCGTCGCCGCGCGGCTGCAGGTCGCGGGCGAAGTGCGGCGTGACCGCGTGGCCACCGGCGATGCGCGCGGTCATCACCGCGAGCTGCAGCGGCGAGGTCAGGACGAAACCCTGCCCGATCGCGGTCACCAGCGTCTCGCCGCCCTGCCAGGGCTCGCCGATCTGGGCGCGTTTCCAGGCCTTGGTCGGGATCGTGCCGCCGCGCTCGCCCGGCAGGTCGAGGCCGGTCTCGTCGCCCAGACCCAGCCGGCGCGACATCTCGGCGATCTTGTCCACGCCCACCTTGCGCGAGACGTCGTAGAAGTAGACGTCGCAGGACTCCTTGATCGCCGCGTGCATGTCCATCTTGCCGTGGCCGTAGCGCTTCCAGCAGTGGAACCGGGCGTTGCCGAGCTTGTAATGGCCCGGGCAGTAGACCTCCTGCGCGGGGTCGATGCCGGCTTCGAGCGCGGCCAAAGCGACCACCATCTTGTAAGTGGAGCCCGGGTTGTAGAGGCCGGCGGTCGCCTTGTTGGTCAGCGGGTGCAGCGGGTCGTTCAGCAAATTGCGCCAGTGCGCGGAGGAGATGCCGAGGTTGAAGGCGTTGGGGTCGAACGACGGCACGGAGCCGAGCGCGAGCACGCCGCCGGTGGCGATATCCATCAGCACCACCGACGCGCTCTTCTCCGCGGACAGGCGCTGCTGGACGTAGGTCTGCAGCTGGCTGTCGACGGTGAGCACGAGGTCCTTGCCGGGCGTGCCCTCTTCGCGCTTGAGCTCGCGGATCGTCCGGCCGACCGCGTTGACCTCGATCGTGCTGGTTCCGGCGGTGCCCCGCAGCTTCTCGTCGTACTCCTTCTCCAGCCCGTTCTTGCCGATCTTGAATCCCGGCAGTTCGAGCAGCGGATCCTCGGCGTCCTTGAGCTCGGCTTCCGAGACGGCGGCGACGTAGCCCAGCACGTGCGCCATCTGCGCGCCGTAGGGATAGGCGCGGGTCTGGCCGACGTCGATCGAGATGCCGGGCAGATCGGGGGCGTTGACCTCGATCCGGCTGACCGCCTTCCAGTCCAGGTACTCGCGCACCGTGACCGGCACGAAGGCGCGCTTCTTGCGCACCTCGGTCATGATCCGTTCGCGCTCGCCGGGCTTGAGCTCGATGATCTGGCCGAGGCGGTCCAGCGTGCGCTCGACGTCCTTCGCCTGCTCGGCGACCAGGACGACCTTGTAGTTCTGCTCGTTCGCCGCCAGCGGCTGGCCGAAGCGGTCCAGGATCCGCCCGCGCGGCGGCGGCAGCAGGCGCAGGGAGATCCGGTTGTCCTCGGCGAGGGTGGCGTACTTGTCCGCCTCGACGACCTGCAGGTAGTACAGCCGGGCGGCCAGCGCCCCGAACAAAAGCGCCTTGCCCCCGCCCAACAGCGCGGCGCGCCGGGAGAAGGTCTTGAAGCGGCTGTGGTCTTCGTTCAGCAGCGCCATCGTCGTGTTCGAATCTCGTCTTCTCAAACCGGCGTCGGGATCGTCCCGACACCTAGCACCCAGTCTAGAGCAAAATCGATGAAAGCCGAACCGGCCTTGATCGTGAATTTTGCTCTAACTTCTTGAAGCGAGGGCAAGATTCAGCTGAAACGCGGTTCCACGTTGCAGCATCTTGCCCTAGCGCAGGATCGCGCGCTGGACCTGCGCGAACAGCCAGGCCAGCGGCGGATAGGCCGCCACCGTGGTCATGAACTGAAACACCGCCGGCCGGGGGCCGATCAAGGCGCCCGCCAGGATGACGTTCAACAGCCAGAGCAGCACGCTGGCGCCCAGCGCGATGATGGCGAAACCGGCCCAGACGACGAAGAACGACCGGCTGATGAAGAAGCGCCGCTGGGCCGCGATCAGCGCGTGCACCAGGAGCAGGATCAACACGCCCACGCCGAGCGCGGTGCCGGCCGCCAGATCGTGGTACAGGCCGACCAGGAACACCGCCGCCGCCGGCATCAGGTCGGGGCGGTGGACCGACCAGTAGTACACGCTGATCAGCGCGAGCCAGGGCACCACCGGGGCGAAGTCCGGGATCTGGTAGGGCACCAGCGTCAGCGTCACCAGCACCAGGGTCAGGATCACCGGCGTGACCTGGCGCGCGATGAGATCGATGCGCTGCCAGAAGCTCGTCTTCACGCGGGGGCTCCAACCGTGCTGCGTAACCATGCGGTGCCATCTCAAGCCGCGCTCACTCGGCCCGGGACGTTCCGCGTGCGCCCGCGCGGCCGGGCGGCCCGCGCCGGGCCGCGGGTGCTCATTCGCCGGGCGCCTGCTCGCCGCGGGCGCTCATTCGCCGGGAGCCTGGGCCTGGAAGGCACGTTCGGTGAGCGCGCCGCCCTCGCCCGCCCCGCCCGGCAGCTGCGGCAGGCGGTCCTGGGTCTGGCGCGGCGTTCCGGGCGGCTTGGGCGCGGTGGCGCCGTCGGTCATCAGGATGCCGGGCATGCGGTAGTCGACCACGCGCAGGAATTCCATCCGGTTCCAGTCGGCGAACGGCGCGACACGGATACCGCCCTCGCCCGCATCGACCACGCGGCCGACCGGCAGCCCGGGCGGGAACACGCCGCCGTGGCCGCTGGTGACGATCCGGTCGCCGGGCTGCGGACGCGCCTCTTCCGGCAGGTAGCGCAGGCGCGGGTGCGCCGTGTTGTCGCCGGCCAGGATGCCGCGATAGCGGCTGTCCGCGATCACCACCGGGATGCGGGAGTTGATGTCGGTCAGCAGCAGAATGCGCGCGCTGCGCCGGCCCACCTCGGCGACCCGGCCGGCCAGGCCGTCGCCGGCGAGCGCGGCCTGCCCCTTCTCCACGCCCTGCGCGGCGCCGGCGTTGATCAGGACGGAGCGCACGAACGCGCCGCCGCTGTCGGCGACCACCCGGCCGGTGGCGTAGCTGGTGCTGGGTTCGGGCGCGACGTTGAGCAGCTGGCTAAGCGCGGCGTTCTCCGCCTGCAGGCGTCGGGCCACCGTCTGCCAATGCTGCAGCCGCGCGTTCTCCTGGCGAAGCGCGGCGTTCTGGGCGCGCAGCGCGGCCAGCTCCTGACCTTCGCGCAGCACGTTGGCGACCGAGGCGACCGGCCGCGAGACGACGTCGAGCACCGGGGTGACGGCATCGGTGATCGCGGTACGCGCGCGCTCGACGAACACGGTGTCGGCCTTGCCGACCAGCATCAGCGCGAAGGCCGCGCCCACCAGGAGCAGGAAAGCGAAGCGCTGCGCCCACGCACGGATCGGCGTCGCGAGGGTCAGCAACGTTCCTGCCGGTCGTCTCACGCGGGGCCTCCCGACTGCCGCACACTCGGTCCGAATCGGCCAAGGCGCATGTTGGAGTTCACTCCCAACGTAGACAACAACGGTTAAGGATTAAACAACGGACATGCCAGGCGCTTGGATTTTTTCGCGAATGACCTAGTACATCGAAATGAGGACGTTCTTCAGCGTCTTCATTTCTTCCAGGCAACGACCGGTGCCGAGCGCCACACACGACAGCGGATCGTCGGCGATCGAGACCGGCAGGCCGGTGGAGGCGCGCAGCACGTAGTCGAGGTTGCCCAGGAGCGCGCCGCCGCCGGTCAACACGATGCCCTTGTCGACGATGTCCGCCGCCAGTTCGGGCGCGGAGTGCTCGAGCGCGACCTTCACCGCCTCGACGATCGCGCCCACCGGCTCGGCCAGGGATTCCGCGATCTGCCGCTCGGAGATCACCAGTTCCTTCGGCACCCCGTTCATCAGGTCGCGGCCCTTGATCTCCATGGTCCGCCCCTCCTCGCCGTGCTCGGGCGGACAGGCGGAGCCGATCTGCTTCTTGATCCGCTCGGAAGACCCCTCGCCGACCAGGAGGTTATGGTTGCGGCGGATGTAGGCGATGATCGCCTCGTCCATCTTGTCGCCGCCGACCCGCACGGAGCGGGAGTAGACGATGCCGCCCAGCGACAGCACCGCGACCTCGGTGGTGCCGCCGCCGACGTCGACGACCATCGAGCCGGTCGGCTCGGTCACCGGCAGGCCGGCGCCGATCGCGGCCGCCATCGGCTCCTCGATCAGGAACACCCGGCGCGCGCCCGCGGCCTCCGCGCTCTCCTGGATCGCGCGGCGCTCGACGGCGGTCGAGCCGGAGGGCACGCAGACGATGCATTGCGGGGAGGCGAAGGAGCGGCGGTTGTGCACCTTGCGGATGAAGTGCTTGATCATCTCCTCGGCGACTTCGAAGTCGGCGATCACGCCGTCGCGCAAGGGGCGGATCGCCTGGATGTTGCCGGGGGTGCGGCCCAGCATCATCTTGGCTTCGTCGCCGACGGCGAGCACCTGCTTCTTGCCCTTCTGCTCGGCGATCGCCACCACCGAGGGCTCGTTCAGGACGATGCCGCGGCCCTTGACGTAGACCAGCGTGTTCGCGGTCCCGAGGTCGATCGCCATGTCCGCGCTGAGGACGCCGAGAAGACGGGAAAACATAGTGGCTCTGAAGCTCCCTGGGACCACGCCTGAGGCTGCGGGCACGCTGGCTGGGACGGAGCCGCCGCCGCGCGCCGCACCCGATTCACTCGGGTGAGAGTGTGCCCTAAATGGTTAACGCGCGCTAAAGGATCGCGCGCCCGATTAACGATTTCTCCCCCCGGACGGCAAGGATTTTATCTTCGCGTGGGGAAACGGGGCGGACGAGGCGGGGGAGGAACGGACGGCGGGTGGGGATTTTGGCGGCGAGCGCCCTTAGTGCCTCTTTAGCGAGGGAGGGGGTTGCATAAGCAGGGCAAGATACCCGTCAATCGTCCTTCGACACGGCCGCAAGCGCGGCCTGCTCAGGATGAAGGCATAGAGTTTTCAAGAATTTAATATCAACTTCATGTTGAGCAGCCGTCGCTTAAGACGGCGTGTCGAAGCACGCCTGACGGGTGGCTGCAGTGCCCCGCGCAAAACGCCCCGCCAGGAGACTTTTGCACAGCTCGCCGGGCACCCGTATGGGGTCCTTCGACACGGACGCCTTCGGCGTCCTACTCAGGATGAAGAATTAGGTTTATCAGGAACTTAAATCTTACTTCATGCTGAGTAGCCAGCCGCAGGCTGGCGTGTCGAAGCACGCCACACGGGTGCTCATGCCCGCGTGCAAAAGTCTCCCTCAAGGGGAGAGCGCGCCGCTTGGCGCGTGGGAGGGTGAGGGTGGGACCCGCCGAAGCGCTGTGCCACCGCCGCGTCGGGCAGACCCGCGCAGCCGTGCCACGCGGCAGGGCCGAGAAGGTGGGTTGCTGGCGCGAACCCACTCTACGGCGCCCAGAGACCGGCGGCCAGAGACCGGCGGCCGGCGACGGGCGCTCGCCTTACGCGCTCAGCGCGTCCGCGGCTTCTTCCGGCGGGACCGACTTTTGGCGCTTGACCATCAGCTTGTTGAGCGCGTTGACGTAGGCGCGCGCGCTCGCGACCAGGGTGTCGTAGTCGGCGCCCTGGCCGTTCACGGTCTTGCCGTTTTCCTCCAGGCGCACGGTGACTTCCGCCTGGGCGTCGGTGCCGCCGGTGACCGCGTGCACTTGGTAGAGCTCCAGCGTCGCCTCGTGCGGCCAGATCTCCCGGATCGCCGAGAAGGTGGCGTCGACCGGGCCGGAACCCTCGGCGGTGACGCGCTTGCGCTCGCCCTCGACCTCCAGCTCCAGGTCGGCCGTCTGCGGGCCGTCGTTGCCGCAGTTGATGCCTAAGCGCACGAAGCGGATGTGGTCGTTGTGGCGCAGCACCGCGTCGTCGACCAGCGCCAGCAGGTCCTCGTCGAACACCTCCTTCTTGTGCTCGGCCAAGTCCTTGAAGCGCTGGAAGGCGTCCTTGAGCTCGTTGTCGCTCAGCTCGTAGCCCAGTTCCTTCAGCTTGGTCTTGAAGGCGTGCTTGCCGGAGTGCCGGCCCATCACCAGGGTCGAGCGCTTCAGGCCGACGCTTTCCGGGGTCATGATCTCGTAGGTCTCGGCGTTCTTCAGCATGCCGTCCTGGTGGATGCCGGACTCGTGGGCGAACGCGTTCTTGCCCACGATCGCCTTGTTCGGCTGAACGTTGAAGCCGGTGATCCCGGAAACCAGCCGCGAAGCCTTGGTGATGTAGGTACTGTCGACGCCGGTCTCATACGGCATCATGTCGTGGCGCGTCTTGAGCGCCATGACGATCTCCTCCAGGGCGGCGTTGCCGGCGCGCTCGCCGATGCCGTTGACCGTGCACTCGACCTGCCGGGCCCCGGCCTCGACCGCGGCGAGCGAGTTCGCCACCGCCAGACCCAGGTCGTTGTGGCAGTGCACCGAGATGATCGCCTGATCCATGTTGGGCACGCGGTTGCGCAGCATCCGGATCAGGTCGCGGAACTCGTCGGGCACGGTGTAGCCGACGGTGTCCGGGATGTTGATCGTGCGCGCGCCCGCATTGATCGCAGCTTCCACCGTGCGGCACAGGAAGTCGTGATCGGTGCGCGTGCCGTCTTCCGGCGACCACTCGACGTTCGGGCAGAGGTTGCGGGCGTAGGTGACGCTGTCGATCACCGCCTGATAGACGTCCTCCGGGTCCATCTGCAGCTTGTACTTCATGTGCAGCGGCGAGGTGGACAGGAAGGTGTGGATGCGCGGGTTGGCGGCGTGCTTGAGCGCCTGCCACGCCCGGTCGATGTCCGCCGGGCGCGCGCGGGCGAGGCCGGCGACCTGGGCGTTCCGCACCACCTTGGCGACTTCGCTCACGGCCTCGAAGTCGCTGTTGGAGGAAACCGGGAAGCCGCCCTCGATGACGCCCACGCCCATGGCGTCGAGCACCTTGGCGACCTGGACCTTCTCCTCCTTGTTCATCGAACAGCCGGGCGACTGCTCGCCGTCGCGCAGCGTGGTGTCGAAGATGGTGATGTGGTTCTCGCCGAAGCGTTGATCGTGCGCCGGCGTGGTGTGGTTCTCGGGCTGCGTCGTCATGGCGATCTCTCGCGTCCTTCCTCGTCCCGTCGGCTTGGCGGCCCCGCGGCGCGGTTGCGCGCAGACGCGGTCCTGAAGCCGGTGGCCCGGTGCTTACAGCAAAGCCGTGTGCCACAGATTGTCGGTGATTTCGACTTTTGGCCGA
Source organism: Rhodovibrio sp. (assembly GCA_034521655.1). Taxonomy (GTDB): domain Bacteria; phylum Pseudomonadota; class Alphaproteobacteria; order Kiloniellales; family Rhodovibrionaceae; genus Rhodovibrio. The sequence continues at coordinate 122,238 of JAXHMD010000039.1, read as the reverse complement.
TTTTGACTGGGGTGCTGCTTCTCGCCGTCTCCCCCTGAACGCCCGCACCCCGGCGACTGATGCGCCAGAGCGTTCAGGGGCGAATAAGCAGCAGGAGCGTGTCACCAAGGAGACGATCGGCGGGCAGACGCACACCATCGCCAGCCACACCAGCGGCCGGGGCGGCGATTTCAGTCCGGTTCGTGGCGGCGTGTGCCTTCACCATGATCCCAGAAACTGGTCCTCGGGCCGGGATCGACCCGGCGGGTGCGTCCAAGCGGCGTGGCGCCCGAGATAATGGCGCCTCACCGCGATGCTGAATTCGTTTTAACGCTGTAAGCCCGTCGTGGACAACAGGTAATCGCCCATCAAGAAAGCATGGCCACGGTTAGCGAAGCCCTAACGTCTACTCGCCCGGCTGCGGCAGCCGGCAGAAGCCCTGCGGCGGCACGTCGAGGGCGGCGTTGAACTTGCTCGACATGTTCTGGAAGGCGATCAGCCCGGTCAGTTCGACCACCGCGTCCTCGTCGAAATGCCGGCGCAGTTCGGCGTGGATGGCGTCGTCCGGCTCCCGGTCGGAGTGGGTCACCGCCTCGGTGTAGGCGAGCGCGGCGCGCTCGCGCTCGTCGAACAGGTTGCTGTTCCGCCAGTCGTCCAATGCGGCGACCTTCTCCTCGCCGATGCCGCGCTTCATCAGCGTGGCGGAGTTGACGTCGACGCAGAAGCGGCAGTGGTTGATCTGCGAGACGCGCACGGTGACGAGCGAGCGCAGCGCGGGATCGAGCGGGTTCCGGCGGCGCTCGATCATGCCGTAGAGGAACGCCACGCCCATGAACAGCTTGGGCGAACGGCCCCAAACCAGCCCCGGCTCCAACACCTGCCCGTACTTGCGCTTCTGCTTCCAGAAGAACGGACGGATGTACCAGGGGTACTGGTTCACAGGTTTGGTGGTGACGCGCATGCGAGTCTCAGCTCCTGGGTGTTAAACGATCGCTACCAAGGAACTGGGGCCCACCCGCGCCCGCTTCAACGCGGTCGCGGCCTCAAACATGCGTGATTCAGAATACGTGATCGCACAGCGCCGCGGCGGGTCCCCTCGCCTCCAATGGGAGGAGAGGGACAGGGTGAGGAGGGGCCACGGGTCGATGCCGCGGGCTACCTCCTCACCCCGGCGCTCTCCTCCGAGGTGGAGAGATTTTTGCTGGCGGAGCCGATACAGCCGTCAGAGGTCCTTCGACACGGCCCTACGGGCCTGCTCAGGATGACGTCTTATGTTTTTCAATCACTGAATTCTTCTCAAGTTTCAAACACTTCAATATTGACGTCATTCTGAGCAGCCCGACTCTTGCCGGGTGTATCGACGAACGCCTGACGGGTATCCCCGCTTCGCCAGCGCCCCTACTGCGCCGCCTGCTTCTGGCCTTGGCGCTTGGCCTTGCCGGCCTGGAGCGCGGCCTGGGCGGCGGCCAAGCGGGCGATCGGGACGCGGAAGGGGGAGCAGGAGACGTAGTCCAGGCCGATCTCCTGGCACTGCCGGATCGATTCCGGGTCGCCGCCGTGTTCGCCGCAGATGCCGAGCTTGATGTCGGTCCGGGTCTGCCGGCCGCGCTCGGCCGCCAGCTCGACCAGCGCGCCCACGCCGTCCGGGTCCATGGTGATGAAGGGATCGCGCTCGATGATCCCCTGATGCTCGTAGGACGGCAGGAAGGACGCGGAATCGTCGCGGCTGATGCCGTAGGCGGTCTGGGTCAGGTCGTTGGTGCCGAAGGAGAAGAAGTCGGCGTACTGCGCGATGTGGTTGGCGGTCATGCAGGCGCGCGGCAGCTCGATCATGGTGCCGACCAGGTAGTTCACCTTCCGGCCGTGCTGCTCCATCACCTCGCCCGCGATCCGGTCGGTCAGCTCGCGCAGCTGCTTGAGCTCGCGGTCGATCGCGACCAGCGGGATCATGATCTCGGGCTCGACCGTCTCGCCCTCCTCCTGGGCGACCTGGCAGGCCGCCTCGAAGATCGCGCGGACCTGCATCTCGTAGATCTCGGGATAGGTCACGCCCAGGCGGCAGCCGCGATGGCCCAGCATCGGGTTGGTCTCGCGCAGGCGGTTGGCGCGCGCCCGCACCTCGTCTTCGCTGAGACCGGTCGCCGCCGCCATCTCCTGCATCTCGGAGTCCTCGCGCGGCAGGAACTCGTGCAGCGGCGGGTCCAGCAGGCGGATCGTCACCGGCAGGCCGCGCATGATCCGGAACAGCTCGGCGAAGTCGTCGCGCTGCATGGGGAGGATGCGCTCCAGCGGCTTGCGCCGGCCGTTCTCGCTATCCGCCAGGATCATCTCGCGCACCGCGACGATGCGGTCGCTCTCGAAGAACATGTGCTCGGTCCGGCACAGGCCGATGCCCTCGGCGCCGAACTTGACGGCCGTGCGCGCGTCGTTCGGGGTCTCGGCGTTGGTGCGGACCTTCATCTGCCGGATCTCGTCGGCCCAGCTCATCAGGGTGGCGAAGTCGCCCGAGAGCTTGGGCTCCACGGTCGGCACCCGGCCGCGCATGATCTCGCCGGAGCCGCCGTCGATGGTGATCGTGTCGCCGGCCTTCAGCTGCACGTCGCGCACCCGCATGGTGCCGGACTTCGTGTCGATCCGGATTTCGCCGGCGCCGGCGACGCAGGGCCGGCCCATGCCGCGCGCGACCACGGCGGCGTGGCTGGTCATGCCGCCGCGGGTGGTCAGGATGCCCTCGGCGGCGTGCATGCCGTGGATGTCCTCGGGCGAGGTCTCGACCCGGCAGAGGATCACCGTCTCGCCGGCTTCCGCGCGCCGCTCCGCCTCGTCGGCGGTGAACACGATCGTGCCCGAGGCGGCGCCGGGCGAGGCCGGCAGGCCGCGGGAGATCACGTCCTTCTCCGCGTCCGGGTCCAGGGTCGGGTGCAGCAGCTGGTCGAGCGAGCCCGGCGTCACCCGCTGGACCGCGCGCTCCTGGTTGATCAGGCCGTCGCGCACCATGTCGACGGCGATCTTGAGCGCGGCCTTGGCGGTGCGCTTGCCGGTGCGGGTCTGCAGCATGTAGAGCGTGCCGCGCTGCACCGTGAACTCGATGTCCTGCATGTCGAGGTAGTGCGCCTCGAGCTTGGCGCGCACGTCGGACAGCTGGCGGTAGACCTCCGGCATGGTCTGTTCCATCGACGGCAGGTCGGTCTCGTTCTTGTGCCGGCTGTGCTCGGTCAGCGGCTGCGGCGTGCGGATGCCGGCGACCACGTCCTCGCCCTGGGCGTTCGGCAGGTACTCGCCGTAGAAATCGTTGTCGCCGGTCGAGGGGTCGCGGGTGAAGGCGACGCCGGTCGCGCAGTCGTCGCCCATGTTGCCGAACACCATCGCCTGCACGTTGACGGCGGTGCCCCATTCCTCGGGGATGTTGTGCAGGCGCCGGTAGGTCCGGGCGCGCTGGTTGCTCCAGGAGCCGAAGACGGCGCCGACCGCGTCCCACAGCTGGGCGTGGACGTCCTGCGGGAACGGCCGGCCGACGTCCTCCTTGACGATCGCCTTGTACTCCTCGATCAGCTCGCGCCAGTCGTCGGCGCTGAGCTCGGTGTCGAGGGTGACGCCCTTGCCGTCCTTGTACTGCTCCAGCGCGTCCTCGAAGCGGTGGTGGTCGACGCCCAACACGACGTCGCCGAACATCTGGATGAACCGGCGGTAGCTGTCGAAGGCGAAGCGCTCGTCGCCCGACTTGCGCGCCAGGCCCGCGACCGTCTCGTCGTTGAGGCCGAGGTTGAGCACCGTGTCCATCATCCCCGGCATCGACACCGGCGCGCCGGAGCGCACGGAGACCAGCAGCGGGTTCTCCGGATCGCCGAAGCTGTGGCCGACCTCCTGCTCGACGCTGGCAAGCGCCGTCTTGACCTCGGCGTCCAGGCCGTCCGGGTACTGGCCGTGCTTGATCTGGTAGGCGCAGACCTCGGTGGTGATCGTGAACCCGGGCGGCACCGGCAGGTGCAGCGAGGCCATCTCGGCCAGGTTCGCGCCCTTGCCGCCCAACAGCTGACGCATGTCCTCGCGGCCGTCCGAGCCGTTCGGACCGAAGCTGTAGACCCACTTCGTCATGGTCTCTTCCTACCCTTCGATTTTCGAGAAGTCGGCCACCTGGGCCAAGGTCGCGCCGATCCGCTTGAGCAGGCGTAGACGGTTGGCGCGCAGGGTTTGATCCTGGGCGTTGACGGTGACGCCCTCGAAGAAGGCGTCGACCGGGGCCCGCAGGTCCGCCAGCGCCTGCATCGCCGCCTGGAAGTCTTCCTGCGCGAGCGCGCCGTTCGCCTTCTTGGCCGCGGTCGCGAGCGCGCGGTAAAGCTCCGCCTCGGCCGTCTCGGTGAGCGCGTCCTCGGCGACGTCGGTGTCGTAGGCCTGCTTGTCCTTCTTCTCCTCGATCCGGACGATGTTGGCCGCCCGGCGGTAGGCGACCAGCAGGTTAGCCCCGTCGTCGCTTTCCAGGAAAGCGCGCAGCGCATCGACCCGCGCGAGCAGCCGGACCAGATCGTCCTCCGGCCCGCCTTCCGGCCGTTCCACCGCGAACACGGCGGCGATCAGGTCGTGGCGCACGCCGCGGTCGCGCAGCACCACCTTCAGCCGGTCGGTCAGGAAGGCGAGCACCTCGTCCGCCACGGTTTCGGCGCCCGCGCTGCGGCGCACCGCGTCCGGCAGCAGGCCGTGCGCCTCGACCAGGGCGCCGCGAAGGCCCACGCGCAGGCCGTTATCGGTGATCAGCCGGACCACCCCCAAGGCCGCGCGGCGCAGGGCGTAGGGGTCCTTGGAGCCGGTCGGCTTCTCTTGAATCGCGAAGAAGCCGGTCAGGGTGTCCAGCTTGTCGGCGAGCGCGACGGCCACGCTTTCCGGCGCGCTCGGACAGGCGTCGCTGGGGCCGAGCGGGGAATAGTGCTGGGCGACCGCGCGCACGACCGCCGGCGCCTCGCCGTCGGCTTCGGCGTAGTAGCTGCCCATCAGGCCCTGCAGCTCGGGGAACTCGTCGACCATGCCGGTGACGAGATCGGCCTTGGCGAGGTAGGCGCCGGAGCGCGCCTTGTCCCGGTCCGCGCCGACCGGCTGGGCGAGCCCGGCGGCCAGCGTCTGCATCCGCTCGACCTTGTCGTGCAGCGTGCCGAGCTGCTCCTGGAACACCACCTCGTGCAGCTGGCCCACGCGGTCGCGCAGCGGCTGCTGCCGGTCGGTCTGCCAGAAGAATTCGGCGTCGGCGAGGCGCGCGCGCAGCACCCGCTCGTTGCCGGCGACGATCGCCGCCCCATGGTCGGGCGTCTCGATGTTGGCGACCACGATGAAGCGGTTGGCGAGTTGGCCGTCCGGCGTCTCGGTGGCGAAATACTTCTGATGGGTGCGCATGGAGACCTGCAGCACCTCCGGCGGCAGCGCCATGAAGCGGTCCTCGATCCGCCCCAGCAGCACCACCGGCCACTCGGTCAGGCCGGCGTTCTCGTCCAACAGGCCGTCGTCCGGGCGCAGCCGCAGGCCTTCCGCCGCGGCCACCCGTTCGGCCGCCGTGCGGATCCGCTCCCGCCGGTCGGCGTGGGACAGCACGACGCCGGCGCGCTCCAGCTTGGCGCGGTAGTCGTCAAAGTCGGCAACCGCGAAGGACTCCGGCGCCATGAAGGGATGGCCGCGCGTTTCGGTCGAGAAGGCCAGCGCCTCGCCGCGGCCGAGGTCGAGCCGGCCCAGCACGGCCTCCCCGCCGAACAGCGCCAGCACGCCGTGCAGCGGGCGGACGTAGCGCGCGGTCGTCTCCGCCCAGCGCATCGACTTCGGCCAGGGCAGCTCCAGCGCCAGCTCCGCCGCCATCTCCGCCAGCACCTCGGCCGTCGGCCGGCCGGCGATCTCGCGGACGTGGAACAGGAAGGTGCCCTTGTCGGTCTCGCGCCGCTCCGCTTCGTCGATCGACGACAGGCCGAGCGAGCGCAGGAAACCGTCGATCGCCTTCTGCGGCGCGTCGACCTTGGGGCCCTTCTTCTCCTCCCGGGTGTCCGGCTGCTTCTCTGGCAGCCCGTCGACCACGAGCGCGAGGCGGCGTGGCGAGACGTAGCCCTCCAGCGCGTCGAAGCTCAGGCTGGCGGCATCCAGCTTCTGCTGCGCCAGCTTTTTCAGGTCGGCGCACGCCTTGGCCTGCATGCGCGCGGGGATTTCCTCGCTGCGCAGCTCGAGCAGGAACTGGGGCATCAGGCCGCCTCCCCGGCGCCCGGCGCACCGGTCCGGCTTGCCAGCCACGCTTCGCAGCAGCCCTTCGCCAGGTTGCGGACCCGGCCGATGTAGCTCGCCCGCTCGGTCACCGAGATCACCCCGCGGGCGTCCAGGAGGTTGAACAGGTGGCTCGCCTTCATGCACTGGTCGTAGGCCGGCAGCGACAGCGGCGGGTCGCGCCGGAGCAGGTGGTTGCAGGCGTTCTCGGCGTCCTGGAAGTGGCGGAACAGCACCTCCGTATCCGCCTCCTCGAAGTTGTAGGCGGAGAACTCGCGCTCGTTCTGCAGGAACACGTCGGCGTAGGTCTTGCCGCCCTGGTCCTTGGGCACGCCGTCCCAGTCCAGGTCGAAGATGTTCTCCACGCCCTGGACGTACATCGCCAGGCGCTCCAGGCCGTAGGTCAGCTCCAGCGACACCGGATCGCAGTCGATCCCGCCGACCTGCTGGAAGTAGGTGAACTGACTGACCTCCATGCCGTCGCACCAGACCTCCCAGCCCAGGCCCCAGGCGCCCAGCGTCGGGCTTTCCCAGTCGTCCTCGACGAACCGGATGTCGTGGGCGCGGGTGTCGATCCCGATCGCGCGCAGCGAGCCCAGGTAGAGCTCCTGGCTGTCCTTGGGCGAGGGCTTCATCAGCACCTGGAACTGGTAATAGTGCTGCACCCGGTTGGGGTTCTCGCCGTAGCGCCCGTCGGTCGGCCGCCGGGACGGCTGGACGTAGGCGCAGTTCCAGGTCTCCGGCCCGAGCGCGCGCAGCGTGGTCGCCGGGTGAAAGGTCCCGGCACCCACCTCCATGTCGTAGGGCTGCAGCAGCACGCAGCCGCGCTCCGCCCAGTAGGTCTGGAGCTTCAACAGCAGGCGCTGGAAACAGGTTTCCGGGTCGTGGTGCTTGGTGTCGCGGCCTTGGCCGCCGGCCTCTGCGGGCATCGCGTCGTCTGCCTAGCGGTTCGCCGGGGTCTCGGGCGCCCGCCGGTGTCGCGGGGCTAGAGCCGGTTTTGGTGCACTGCGAGAACGGCGCGGACCTTAGCCCCGACGATACGCCGAATCAACGCCGCACGTCGGCTGTCTTCTGACCGGCAATTGCCGGGCGGAGACGGTTGTCTCGGCGGGTCCCTCTCCCTCGATGGGAAAGCTCAGGTGAGGGTGGGACTCCCCGGCAGTTGGCGAGGAGTCCCACCCTCACCCTCCCACGCCGCTTCGCAGCGCGGGCCCCTCCCTCTCCTGTCAAGGGCGAGGGCAGTTGGCGCCCAGGCACACGCGGATGTGGGAATCTCAATAGGCTGGGTCTGCCGCGCTTCGCGGCGATCCACCGCGGCTGACGGAGATCCGGCCGGTTGCTGTCGCGAACCCGCCTAACGCCACCTCACCAGTCAATAAGGACAGTCGGGCCGGCCGCAGTTGCGCGCGCCCTTGGGCGCGACGTAGGCCATGCAGGCCGGGCACTGGACCATGTCCTGCGCCTTCTCCCGGCCCTTGGGGGCGTCCACCGGCTCGCCGTCGCGCCGGCGCTCGACGCGGTCGCGCGCCTCCGCGGTCTTCTCCCGCTGGTACTGCAGGCGCGAGACGTACTTGAAGCCGAACCAGACGGCGGCGATTACCGCGGCGAGGACGAGCAGTTTCGAAAACGAGAACATAGCCGCATTTGGCCCACGCGCCGCCGGCCGGTCAAGCGGACGCGTGGGCGCAGCCGGGCCTTATAGGCCGTAGCGCGACCAAAGGGCGCGCTCTTCGGCCGCGGACAGGAGGTCGCCCGCCCAATTGCCGCCCGCGCCGCCGGTCAGCGCCGCGGCGACCGACGCGCCGCCCAGCTTGCGCTTCAGCCAGGACTGCCGGGCCTCGATCAGCGGCAGTTCCACCTTTTGGCCGTACTTGCCGCGCAGCGTCTGGCGCAGTTCGCCGATGCCGTCGATCAGGCCCAGCTTATAGGCCTGCTCGCCGGTCCAGAAGGCGCCGGAGAACAGCTCCGACTCCTCCGCCTGAAGCTTGCCCTGACGGCGGTCGCGCACCATCGCCTTGAAGTGCTCGTGAATCTCCGCCTGGATCTCCTTCAGCCGCGCGATATCGTCCGGGTCCTCCTTCTGGAAGGGGTCCAGGATCACCTTCTTCTCGCCGCTGGTGTAGACCCGGCGCTCGACGCCGTAGCGCTGGATCAGGTCCTGGAAGCCGAAGCCGGCCGCGACCACGCCGATCGAGCCCACGATCGAGGCGCGCGAGGCGTAAATCTCGTCGCCCGCGCAGGCGAGCCAGTAGCCGCCCGAGGCCGCCACGTCCTCGCAGAAGACGTAGACCTTGAGGTCCTTTTCCTGGGCGTACTGGCGGATTCGGCTGGCGATCAGCTCGGACTGCACGGGCGAGCCGCCGGGCGAGTTCACGGCAAGCGCGACCGCCCGGGCGCCGGGCGTGTGGAAGGCGCGCCGGATCGGCTCGGCGAGCGCGCTTGCGGTAAGCCCGGCGCGCAGCGCGCCGCCCTGCCCGATCGCGCCGTTGAGACGGAGGACGGGAACGACGGGCTTGCGGTCGACGAGGCGCTTGAGGCCGGGAATCCGGGAGAGGAGCTTGCGTACCATGGCGCCTAAATGGGGCGGTCGGTGGGTATTTGCCAAGGGCGCAGACGATGCGGAGCGCGGGACGGCTGTTTTGCCCTGCGGGAAGGGTTCGTGCAGTTCTCGGTATGAACGGCCATCGAACCGGGTCCCCTCGCCTCCACGGGGAGAGACTTTTGCACGGCTGTGGCGATACCCGTCAGTCGTGCTTCGACACGCCGACCTCCGGTCGGCTGCTCAGCATGAAGCTGAAATATGTATTTGAAAAACCTACAACTTCATCCTGAGCAGGCTGGCGCAGCCAGCCGTGTCGAAGGATGCCTGACGAGTGCTTAAGCAGCCGTGCAAAAGTCTCTTTACTGGGAGGAGAGGGACAGGGTGAGGAGGGGCCACGGGTCTCGCGACCTGGGACGGCGCTAAGCTAGCGGCATCGGCGGCGCTGCACGGTCGCGGGCAACCTCCTCTCCCTAGCCCTCTCCTCGCACTGGAGAGGCTTTTGCGCAGCTCGCCGGGCACCCGTATGGGGTCCTTCGACACGGACGCCTTCGGCGTCCTACTCAGGATGAGGATTAAAGTTTGTCAGACACTTAAGTGTAACTTCATGCTGAGTAGCCAGCCGCAGGCTGGCGTGTCGAAGCACGCCACACGGCTGCTACTGCCCAGGTGCAAAAGTCTCTCCCACTGGAGGAGAGGGAACGAATCCCGGATGGAGAAGAGCCCCCTACCTGAGCGTAAGCGCGGCGCCGTCTTCCAGGAGCGCGCGCGCCTCGGCCGTGAAGCCGCACCCCTCGTGCAGGGTGAGGCCGGCGGCGAGCGTCGCCGGGCCGCCCGCGCCCACCCGCCCCTGCACCAGCACGCGCTTGGCCGCCTTGCCGGACATGGGCCAGAGCGGAAAGGTCACGAGCGCGCCCGCAACCCGGTCCATCGCCGCCAGCAGCTCCGGCAGGCGGTCGGCGCGGTGGATCACGGTCAGGGTGCCGCCGCGCCGGGTCGCGCGGGCCAGGGCGGCGACCCAGTCGGGCAGGCGCGCCGCACCCTCCACGTTCGCGGCCGCGCGCAGCGGGTCGGCCGGGGCATCCGCCGTGCCGGCGGCGAGGTAGGGCGGATTCGCGAAGGAATGATCGAACCCGGCCTGCGCGATCGCCTTCGGCGGGTCGAGCAGATCGCCCTGATGGACCGTGAAGCGGTCGCCCGCCGCGTTCGCCGCGGCGTTGTCGCGGGCCAGCCCGGCCAGCACCGGCTGTTGCTCCAGCCCGGTCACCCGTCCCCCCGGCACCCGGGCCAGCAGACACAGCGCCGCCGCCCCGGCCCCGCAGCCGAGCTCGAGCGCGCACTCCCCCGCCTTGAGCGGCACGGACGCGGCCAGCAGGACGGGATCGACGGCGGCGCGGTAGCCGTGCTTGGGCTGCGCCAATGCGACCCGGCCCGCCAGCAGACGGTCGTGCGTCAGCTCGAGGTCCCGGGCGTCGGGCCCGTCCGGCGCCCCGGCCGCGCGGGTCACCACGCGCCGTACTCCTCGCCCGCGTCGTCGAGGACGCGGCGGGCGCGTTCCAGATCCTCCGCCAGCACGCACAGCCGGCGCGGGATCGCGCCGATCGACCCCTCGACGATCGAGGTGTGGGTGTCGAGCACCAGCGTCTCGATCTCGGCGTCGGCCAGCAGCGCCTGAATCCAGGACAGCTTGACCGGATCGTTGGTGCGCAGCAGTTCGCGCATGCCTCTCCTTATCCCCTCGTGGCGGCGGGCTTTTCGGGGGTCCTGCGGGGGTTTGGCGCAGTTGGCCTACCCTTGACCCCCTTCGAATGCCCTCTATGCTCCCGCAACGGTGCGTAAAAAGCCGCCCGCCTAGTGCGGCATACACCAAGCTGGCAAACCAGATAAATCGACGCCGACCAATAGACGACGGGCGAGGAGCCGGGACGTGGCCGTGGCCCCCGACGCGAACAAGCAGGCCCAGGCAAAGGCACCGGGCACGGACACCGAGAAGGGCGACGCCAAGCAGGGCATCGCGCCGCTGCAGAAGCTGTGCGCGGACGACCTGCAGGCGGTCAACGCGGTGATCCGCGAGCACATGCAGTCGCCGGTCGCGCTGATCCCGCAGCTGGCCGGCCACATCATCGCCGCCGGCGGCAAGCGCCTGCGCCCGCTGCTGACGCTCGCCAGCGCCCGGATGTGCGGCTATCAGGGCCAGCGCCATATCGGTCTGGCGGCGAGTGTCGAGTTCATCCACACCGCGACCCTGCTGCACGACGACGTGGTCGACGAGAGCGAGCTGCGCCGCGGGCTCGACACGGCGAACTCGGTCTGGGGCAACCAGGCGAGCGTGCTGGTCGGCGACTTCCTGTTCTCCCGCGCCTTCCAGCTGATGGTGGCCGACGGGTCGATGCGCACGCTGGAGATCCTCTCCAACGCCTCCGCGATCATCTCGGAGGGCGAGGTCCACCAGCTGATCACCACCAACGACACCGACACCAACGAACAGGCCTACCTCGAGGTGATCGAGGGCAAGACGGCCGCCCTGTTCGCCGCCGCCTGCCAGATCGGCGCGGTGATGGCCGAGCGCTCGCACGAGGAGGAGCAGGCCCTGCGCCGCTTCGGCACGGGGCTCGGCATGGCGTTCCAGCTGGTCGACGACGTGCTCGACTACTCCGCTAAGCAAGAGGCGCTGGGCAAGACGGTCGGCGACGACTTCCGCGAGGGCAAGATCACCCTGCCCGTCGTGCTCGCCTTCGAGCGCGCGGACGCGGACGAGAAGGCGTTCTGGCGGCGCTGCCTGGAGGACATGGACCAGCGCGAGGGCGACCTGCCGCACGCCATGAGCCTGTTGCAGCAGCACGACTGCCTGAACGACAGCCTGGAGCGCGCGCGCGCCTACGGCCGCGACGCCCGCCAGGCGATGGACGTCTTCCCCGACGGCGAGATCAAGCAGGCCCTGATCGACGCCCTCGACTTCTCGATCGAGCGGGCGTATTAGCGGTTTTTGGTCGGCACAGCATCCCGGCGCGTGCCCTCTCCTTCTTTGACAAGGAGAGGGACGTAGGTGAGGTAGATCTGTAAACCCACGCAGCTCTGCAGGCGCGTTTCTCCCCTTTTCAGGCGCTTCAGCTACCCGTCAGGCGTGCTTCGACACGCCCGAGAAACCTCGGGCTGCTCGGCATGAAGTTGATATTATTTTATTGAAAACCCTATAATGTCATCCTGAGCAGGCCGCACTTCGCGGCCGTGTCGAAGGACGCCGGACGGGTCTCCTCACGCCCGCGGCCTTAGCTGCAGCGGCGCATACAGCGCCACATACAGCCCAAACCCGGCAATCCAGGCGAGCGCGCTTAGCGCCAGCAGGTCCAGGTACCACACCCCCGTCATTGGGGCGGCGACGCGCAAGCCCGCCGCCAGCGCCACCAACGCGAACAGCACGGCCGAGCCGGCGCCCGCGGTGAGCGCCCGGCCGGTGTGGCCCAGGGTTGCCCGCGTCATCACCGCGGCCGGCATCACCCCCATCGCCCCGGCGGTGAGCGCGTGCAGGGCCGCCGTCTGCGGCACCGCCCCCGTGAGCGCGGCGAGCGCGATCAGCCCCAGCCCGGCCGCCAGCCAGGCGTAGCCGACGTGCAGCACCAGCAACAGCGGCTCGCGCCAGGTCCGGTGCCCCTGCCAGCGCGCGAGCCGCCAGGCGTTGGCGAGCGCCGCCGCCGCCGCGAGCGCGCCGGTCACGGCGTGGTCGGGCCGGAGCGTCCAGGCCGCGGCGGCCAGCCCGGTCAGGCCCACCACCGCACGGTCGCGGCGGTTCGCCGGCGCGGGGCGGTGGTCGGGATCGCGCTTGGCCAGCCAGTTGCGGGTGAACGACGGCACGATCCGTCCGCCGATCAGCGCGATCAGGAACGCGAACGCGCCGATCGCGAGCCGGAGGCCGTAACCGGAGTCGAGCCCGGCCACCGGTTCCAGGTGCACGAGCGCGTTCGCCACCGCCACGAACAGCGTGGCGCCCACGACCGGCAGGTTGCGCCAGTTGCGCCCGGCGATCACCTCGCGCGCCAGGACGCCCGTCAGGGCCAGGAAGAACAGCAGGTCGAGCGCCATCGCCGCGGGCGCGCCGATCACCCCGGAGACGGCACAGGCCACCCGGCCCAACCACCCAGAGGCCCGCGAGCACGGCCAGCGGCGCGCCCTGGATCGGCATCCGCCCGGTCCAGTTGGGCACCGCGGTGGTCAGGAAGCCCGCCTTGGCCGCGCCGACGAAGCCGAACAGCATCGCATGCGCGTGCCAGACGGCGGGCTCGAACGCGGTTGGCAGCGGCACGCCCTGCAGGATCGCGCCCGACCACAGCAGCATCCCGGCCACCGCCCAAAGGCCGGCCAGCAGGAAGAACGGCCGGAACCCCTGCGACAGCACCGCCGGTCCGGCGTACGCCTTGTACCGCGGGATCGCGGCCCCGCCCCGCGCCATCGAAAACCTCCACGCGCCGTATAACTTAGCGCGCACGGTAGGGAACGCGCCCGGCCGCGGCAAGGCAAGTCGCCGCGCCGGCGCCGGTGGAGCTTACGAAGGCCGAGCGCGCGGTGGAAGACAAGGTGGCCAACCTGCGGAAGACCTTCTCCGGCATGTCCCACGCCCGCGCCTACACGGAAGTGCTGAAGCACAACCCCGAGCTACAGGCCCAGCTGGACCAGGAGGCGCGAAATGGCGCGTAGTAGCGCGACCGGCGCGCGGTACATGCCTGCGAAGGACAATTTCCGCGTGGACGCCCGTACCCGCACGGCTGACGCCGACACGGCGCTGGTCTTCGTCCGCCCGCGTAAGGTGGCCGGGCGCCGCTATAAGCGCGGCGACTCGGCGCCGGAGAGCTTGTCCGCCACCTTACGCGCCCGGCTGGTTGACCAGCGCATCCTCGTCCCAGCGGAGGAACTAACTTACACGGAGCGTTAACGTACCGATGAAGAAACACCGGGGACTGTCGGCAGTTTTGTCCCTCGTGGTTACAGCATCGATGCGCGGGGGACCAGCGCATCGATGCTATAACCATAACACATATTAACGAAAACTTCAAGAGTGAATGGTATACACTTGTTTTAGGTTAATGGTCGCTTTTTAGCGATCCAAATTTTAGCATGTCCGTATAACCTCGTACGCCATCCCCCCTAGGGGGATGGCGTACGAGGCACTGCGAGCCAGATTGAGCGGGCTTGCAAACTACATGGCGGTGTGTCACCTACTAGGGTGTCTCGGAATGGGACAGAACGGCAGACTTCATACGGGTCTAGAGAGGCCTAGAACGATGGCCATACTGAAAGAGTATCCGCACAACACTGGAGCGCCGTCGGTTGCCTGGAACGTAACGGTTCAGGCGAAGGCGAATCGCGATCAGGTGGAACGTGTCTGCCTGTCGGAGCGTGACTACAAGACCGTCACTGAAGCCCTTGATAATCCGCCGGCGCCGACAGATGCGCTACGGAAAATGGTACGGGCGAAGTATGGCCGATAATGTCACTGCCGCCGTGGCACGAAACTGCGGTTGATCGTAAGCACCGCAGAAAAGAGTTCGACTGCGGCGATGGCGAGTTAAACGAGTATCTGCAGAGGTACGCCCGCCAAAATCACCAAAATGGTGTGGCGAATGCGTATGTCGCTGCTCTAAACGAAGATCCAGCGAAGGTCATAGGGTATTACACCACCACTATGGCCGAAATTGCCTGCGACCATGTTCCGCAGAACATAATTAAGCCTGTTGGCCAATACCCTATTCCGTGTGTTCGCCTTGGCCGTCTAGCTGTGGATACTGGGTGGCAAGGTATGTCCCTCGGCGGTCGCCTACTACTGAATGCTGGAGAGCGTGCGGTAGAGGCGGCCCAACATGCAGCCACCAGATGCGTTCTGATCGACGCTAAAAACGACCGTGTCGCAAAGTACTATGAGAGCTTTGGCGCGGTAAGGCTTGCAGACCACTCGCTTACTTTGGTTTGGCCATTGGGCACGATACGCGCCGCTCTCGAGGACTTGAAGCAACGAGCGCAAAGCGCTCAGTCTTAGTTGCGCTTGGCCTAACGCTCTGTATCGCCGTATCGCCGTTGAACAGCACGACATCTCAGTCGTCAGATTCGCTTAATAACCTAGCGAATCCGCCCAACGGATAAGCACGTAACCGCCCCGAACTGCTACCCGCGCGCCGCGCCAAACGAAAAAGGCCCCGCCGGAGCGGGGCCTAATCGCAGCTAAGTACCTGATTTTACTGGTCGGGGCGGCTGGATTCGAACCAACGGCCTCCGCCTCCCGAAGGCGGCGCTCTGCCAGGCTGAGCTACGCCCCGTCAGCGCGGGCGTGTATATCGCCTGACGGACGCCCTGACAATGGCCGCGTTGAGGTTTTCGTTCAAGCAGCGTGATCGGCCCGAAGGTCCCGCCGACGCGGACGCTTGGCGCGCCCCGCCGCCCGGCGTAGCCTGTCGGTCCGGATCTTTACTTCAGACAAGCCCGCAGGACAGCAGAGCCGCAAGCCATGCAGCAGGACCGCCCGAATTCCCCGGCCGCGCGCGACGTCGCGTATCACTTCCACCCCTATACCGATGCGCGCGCGCACGAGCAGAACGGCCCGATGATCATCACCAAGGGCGAGGGCTGCACCGTCACCGACGACAGCGGCAAGCAGTATATCGAGGGGCTGGCGGGCCTGTGGTGTACCGCGCTCGGCTACGGCCAGGAGCGGCTGATCAAGGCGGCCGAGACGCAGATGCGCGAGCTCGCCTACTACCACTCGTTCGCGCACAAGGTGCCGCCACCGGTGATCGAGCTGTCGGAGAAGCTGCTCGAGATCGCGCCGGGCGAGATGGGCAAGGTCGCCTACGCCAACTCCGGGTCGGAGGCGAACGACACCGCGCTCAAGTTCATCTGGTACTACAACAACGCCCGCGGCCGGCCGGAGAAGAAAAAGATCATCGCCCGCAAGCGCGGCTACCACGGCATCACGATCGCCTCCGGCTCGCTGACCGGCATCCCGAAGAACCACATGGACTTCGACCTGCCGATTGAGGGCGTGCGCCACGCCACCTGCCCGCACTACCATGCCGAGGCGCACGCCGGGGAGAGCGAGGAGGCGTTCAGCCAGCGCCTGGCCGACGAACTGGACCAGATGATCCAGGAGGAGGGGCCGGAGACGGTCGCCGCCATGTTCGCCGAGCCGGTGATGGGCGCGGGCGGCGTCGTGGTGCCGCCGGCCGGCTACTGGGACAAGATCCAGCCGGTCCTGAAGAAGCACGACGTCCTGCTGGTCGCCGACGAGGTGATCTGCGGCTTCGGGCGGACCGGGCAGATGTTCGGCTGTGAGACCTTCGACATCGACCCGGACATGGTGACCTGCGCCAAGGCGCTGTCGAGCGCCTACGTCCCGATCTCCGCGATCATGATGCGCGACGAGATCTATCAGGCGATCGCCGACAACACCCACAAGATCGGCACGTTCGCCCACGGCTTCACCTACTCCGGCCATCCGGTCGCCGCCGCGGTGGCGCTGGAGACGCTGAAGATCTACGAGGAGATGGATATCGCCCAGCGGGTCCGCGACCTTGCGCCGCGCCTGCAGCAGGGTCTGCGCGCCTACGAGGGTCACCCGCTGGTGGGCGAGGTGCGCGGGATCGGCCTGATCGCGGGCGTCGAGCTGCTGGCGGACAAGGCGACGCGCACGCCGTTCGATCCCGTGGGCAAGGTCGGCGGCTACCTCGACGCGCGCTGCCGCGACCACGGGGTAATCCTGCGCAACCTGGGCGACACGCTGGCGTTCTGCCCGCCGCTGGTGATCGAACCCGCGCAGATCGACCAGATCGTGGCCGCGTTCGGCGCGGCGCTGGAGGAAACCTGGGACTGGGTCCAGCGCGAGGGCCTGGCGGCGGCGTAAGTGAGGTCTGCCGGGCCAATCGCGGGCGTCCAACCGGCGTGACACCCGCGGCGCCGGCATCCCGATCACAGGTGTCAGGTTTGCTTGTCACCGTCAGGTTGGCCTTGTGTCAACTCAGCGCGACAGTTTGGTCTTGGCAGCGGCGTCAACAGACGGCACACTGAGCTCAGCGAAACGGTGCTGGGACGGCGCGACGGAAGCGCGCACCGGGCTCCCGCCTGGCCGTCCCGGCACCACGTCAACCGAACTAGACAGGGATCGCACGGCGACCCAACAGGACAGCGATCGGCGGACACGGCCGCGCGAGCGGGTCCTGACAGGCAGCCGGGCATGTATCCTCAAGGGCACGGCGCATCACGGGCAATCGTCCGCGCGCCAAGTCCGCCGAGCATCGGGGCGAGGTGGCAAAATGGACTACGGGCAGTTCTTCAAGGGCAAGCTGGACGAGCTCAAGCAGGAGGGCCGCTACCGCTACTTCGCGGAGCTTGAGCGCTGTGCCGGGGACTTCCCGCACGCCCTGCACCACGGCAAGCCGGAGGTGGGTCAGGTCACCGTCTGGTGTTCCAACGACTACCTCGGCATGGGGCAGAACCCGAAGGTGCTGCAGGCGATGCACGACGCGATCGACCGCTGCGGGGCGGGCGCCGGCGGCACGCGCAACATCTCCGGCACCAACCACTACCACGTCAAGCTGGAGCGCGAGCTCGCCAACTGGCACGGCAAGGAAGCCGCCCTGCTGTTCACCAGCGGCTACGTCTCCAACATGGCCTCGCTCGCCACCCTGGGCGCCCGCCTGCCGGACTGCGTGATCCTGTCGGATTCCTACAACCACGCTTCCATGATCGAGGGGATCCGGCATTCCCGCGCCGAAAAGGTGATCTGGAAGCACAACGACGTCGACGACCTGGAGCGCAAGCTGGCGGAGATCGATCCGAGCCGGCCCAAGATCGTGGCGTTCGAGAGCGTCTACTCGATGGACGGCGACATCGCGCCGATCGCGGAGATCTGCGACGTCGCGGAGAAGTACAACGCGCTCACCTACCTCGACGAGGTGCACGCGGTCGGGCTCTACGGCCCCTCCGGCGCCGGCGTCGCGGAGCGCGACGGGGTCGCCCACCGCCTGGACATCATCGAGGCGACCCTGGGCAAGGCGATCGGCTGCGTGGGCGGCTACATCACCGGCAACGCCGAGCTGGTCGACTTCGTGCGCTCCTATTCCTCGGGCTTCATCTTCACCACCGCCCTGCCGCCGCACGTCGCGGCCGGGGCGCTGGCGAGCGTGCAGCACCTGAAGGAGAGCCAGATCGACCGGGAGCGCCATCAGGAGCGCGCGGCGACGCTGAAGCGCAAGCTGGCCGCCGCCGGGCTGCCGGTGGTGCACACCGAAAGCCACATCGTGCCGGTGATGGTCTGCGAACCGCGGCTGTGCCGGGAAGCCTCCGACCTGCTGCTGGAGCGCCACGGCGTCTACGTCCAGCCGATCAACTACCCGACCGTCCCGCGCGGCAGCGAACGGCTGCGGTTCACGCCCAACCCCTGCCACAGTGACGCGGACATGGATCACCTGACCCAGGCGTTGGTGGACGTCTGGGGTCGACTGGGCCTGCGCGCGGCCGCGTAGGCCCTCACTCGGGCGCGATTCCCGCCTCCCTTTCGCGACCCGATCACCTCCCTGAAGGCCCGTCCTGGCACCCGCGTGCCGCACTCTGGGACGGGCCGCTTTGTGTGCGAACGGATCGCACCGCTACCCGATCGCGATCTCCAGGTCGCCCACGCCCTCGACGTGGCCGTGCAGACGGTCGCCGCGCTGGACCGGGCCGACTCCGGCCGGCGTGCCGGTCATGATCAGATCGCCCGGCTGTAGGGTGAACAGGGTGGAGAGGATCCGGATCATCTCCGGCACCTTCCAGATCATCTGCGCAAGGTCGCCTTCCTGCCGGCGCGCGCCGTTCACCTCGAGCCAGATCTGGCCGCGATCCGGGTGGCCGACCTCGGCCGCCGGCACGACCGGGCCGCAGGGCGCGGCATGCTCGAACGCCTTGCCGACTTCCCACGGCCGGCCGAGCCGCTTCGCTTCCCCCTGCAGGTCGCGCCGGGTCATGTCGAGCCCGACCGCGTAGCCGTAGCCGTACTCCAGCGCCCGCGCGGTCGGAATGTCGCGGCCGCCGGCGGCGAGCGCGACGACCAGCTCGATCTCGTGATGGACGTCGGAGGTCGCCGGCGGATACGGCATCTCCGCGGCCCCGCAGAGCAGATTGTCCGGGTTCTTCTGGAAGAAGAAGGGCGGCTCCTTGTCCGGGTCGTGCCCCATCTCGACCGCGTGGGCGGCGTAGTTGCGCCCGACGCAGTAGATCCGATGGACCGGAAACATCCGCCTGTCCCCGACGACCGGGAGCCGCACCGGCGCGGGCGCCGGGACCACGGTGTCGTTATCTGCCGAGCTGTCGGACACGCGGATCCTCCTTTGCATGGGCGCGCTCGCAGGCGCCGTTTTGGCCGATCCGAGGGCGCGGCGCTACCCGCGCGTTTTGCGGGGCGCGCGAGGGACAGGGCCGGCGCGTCTGCATCGGCGCGAGAAAACCGCGCCGCGAGGGTGGCCGCGCGGCGCTTCACCACCATCGGGCTGCAAGTGTCTTGTCCTTGAAACAAAATGACTCCCAATTCCATCGGCTATCGATTAGCCTTGGCACAACCGGTGACAGGGCGCCGGGGTGTCGGGATTGCGGAAAATCGCCGGCCGGCACCGAACCAAGACAAATCACGCGCCGCCTGCCGGCCGGATTAGGGGTGTTCACCGCGCCGTGCGCGCCGGTCGAATCGGACGCCGCATTTGCGTCCGCCCAATCCGACCTGAAGCCAGCACGGCGCCTGGGAGACGAAAAGGACGGGGATGTCGCAAGACAATATCGTTGAGTTCAACCATGTGCAGAAGAGCTACGACGGCGAATCGCTGGTCGTGAAAGACCTCAACCTGCACGTGGCCCGCGGCGAGTTCCTCACCCTCCTCGGCCCGTCCGGGTCCGGCAAGACCACCGTGCTGATGATGCTCGCCGGCTTCGAGGTGCCCACCCACGGCGAGATCCTGCTGAACGGCACGCCGATCAATTCGGTGCCGCCGCACAAGCGCGGCATCGGCATGGTGTTCCAGAACTACGCCCTGTTCCCGCACATGACGGTGGCGGAGAACCTCCGGTTTCCGCTGGACGTGCGCAAGATCAGCCGGGCGGACGCCGAGAAGAAGGTGCAGCGGGCGCTGGACATGGTCCGCCTGGGGCAATTCGGCAATCGCCGCCCGGGCCAGCTGTCGGGTGGTCAGCAGCAGCGCGTCGCGGTCGCCCGGGCGCTGGTGTTCGACCCCGATCTGGTGCTGATGGACGAGCCGCTGGGCGCGCTGGACAAGAACCTGCGCGAGGAGATGCAGCTCGAGATCAAGCACATTCACGAGCAGCTGGGCGTCTCGGTCGTCTACGTCACGCACGACCAGTCGGAAGCGCTCACCATGTCGAACCGGATCGCGGTGTTCGACGACGGCATCATCCAGCAGCTGGCCGCCCCGGACCAGTTGTACGAAAAGCCGGACAACGCGTTCGTCGCCTACTTCATCGGCGAGAACAACCGCCTGCACGGCACCGTCAAGAACGTCAACGGTCAGAGCTGCGAGGTCGAGCTGGAGAACCAGGGCGGCACCGTGAAGGCGCTGCCGGTCAACATCGCCGGCGAGGGCGAGCGGACCACGCTGTCGCTGCGCCCCGAGCGGGTCGAGGTCAACCCCGGCAACGGCGTCGACAACACCTTCGACGCCAAGGTCGAGGAGCTGATCTACCTGGGCGACCACATCCGCACGCGGGTGCGCGTCTGCGGCAACGACGAGTTCGTGATCAAGATCCCCAACGCCCACGGCCACGCCCGGATCAACAAGGGCGACACGGTCAAGGTCGGCTGGGCGTGCGAGGATTGCCGCGCCCTGGATGCATGATGTGCCAGGCGCGCGGCCTCGGCCGGCGGCGGATTTCCGCGCGGCGGCCGCTTCGGACGGGCTTCCCGCACCGTCCCCACGGGACGGGTCGAGCCGGGCCCGGTCGATTCTTCTGAAAAGCATCATGGCCCGACTGCCGATCGGGACGCGCGAGGTCCGGTCGGTCCACAAAACAGGGAGAGCCTAATGAAGCTTCGTAAAGCAACCCTACTGGCCGCCGGCAGCGCGCTCGCGCTGGGCGTTTCGGCCGGTGCCGCGTCGGCGGAGACGCTGACGATCGTCTCCTGGGGCGGTGCCTACACCGCCTCGCAGGTCAAGGCCTACCACGAGCCGTACATGGAGCGGAATCCGGACGTTAACATCGTCAACGTGGACAAGTCCGCCAACGGCCTCGCCGGCATCCGCGCCCAGGTGCAGGCCGGCAACGTCACCTGGGACATCGTCGACATGCTGGAAGGCCCGGCGATGACCGCCTGCGCCGAGGGTCTCGTCGAGCCCCTGCCGGCCGACAAGATCCTGGCCGACGCCCCGGACGGCACCCCGCCCAGCGAGGACTTCGTCCAGCTGCGCGAGTGCTTCGTCCCGTCGATCGTCTACGCCACGCTGTTCGCCTATAACAAGGAAGCCTTCCCGAGCGGCAACTATCCGTCCACCGTCTCCGACGTCTGGGACATGGACACCTATCCCGGCAAGCGCGGCCTGCAGAAGATCGCAGCCGGCAACATGGAGTGGGCGCTGGTCGCCGACGGCGTCCCGATGGACGAGGTCTACGAGGTGCTCGACACCGACGAGGGCATCGCCCGCGCGTTCGCCAAGCTGGGCGAACTGAAGGGCAACGCCGTCTGGTGGAGCGAGGGCGCGCAGCCGCCGCAGCTGCTGGCGGACCAGGAGGTCTCGATCGCCACCGGCTACAACGGTCGCTTCTTCAACGCCCAGGTGATGGAAGACCAGCCGTTCGAGTTGATGTGGCACGGCCAGTACTTCGAGCTGGACGGCTGGGTCGTGCCGCGCGGCAAGCTGACCGACCGGGTGAAGGACTACCTGAATTTCGCCACCGACACCCAGCGTCTCGCCGACCAGGCCAAGTACATCTCCTATGGCCCGGCGCGGAAGTCCTCGGCCCCGCTGGTTTCGACCCATGCGGAAGCCGGCATCGACATGAAGCCGCACATGCCGACCAGCCCGAGCAACTTCCAGAACCCGATCAAGAAGAACGCCGAGTGGTGGGCCGATAACGGCGACGCCATGGCGGAGCGCTTCAACGCCTGGCTGGCCCGCTAAGCGGCGCCGAGCCCGGCGAACGGATCGTTCCGGACGCCTGAAGGCGGGGCCGCGGGACACGCTCCCGGCCCCGCCGCTTCCGGCCCCGATGCGGGGTCCGGAGGCCGACTGCCGACTGACGCTTTATCGACGACTCCCTCAAGAGCCGGCGACGCCGAGCCCGCGGCGCGAAACCGCGGCGGCCCGGCCACCGGACCAGCCGCACGCGGGGACAGGGCATGGCTCAGGCCGACATCACGCAGGACGCGGGCGCCGAAACCCGCCTGGACAAGCTGACCACGGCCGACGGCACGCCGCTCAAGGCCTCCATCCGGCGCGCCATGCGGCGCAACAAGCTGCTCGCTTTCGGGCTCGCCGCGCCGCTGCTGTTCTTCATCGTCTTCTCCTTCCTGATGCCGATCTTCGACATGGCCAGCCGGTCGGTCGAGAACCATCAGATCCCGGAAGCGCTGCCGCGCACGGTTGAGGCGCTGGAGGGCTGGAACGGCCAGGAAGTCCCCGGCGAACAGGCGTTCAAGGCGCTCGCGCTGGACATCCAGGAAGGCCAGCGCACCCGGACGATCGGCCAGGCCGCGACACGCCTGAACTACCAGGAATCGGGCATGCGCTCGCTGATCATGGGGACCGCCCGCCGGGCCGATCAGCTGGAGCCGCCCTATAAGGAAGCGCTGATCGAGATCAACGACGACTGGGCTGACCTCTCGGTCTGGCGTCTGATCGAACGGGAAAGCGGCTACTACACCGCCAGCTACTATCTGAACGCGATCGACCTGACCTATTCCGACACGGGCGAGATCGTGTCGCAGCCGGAATACCGGCAGATCTACGTCATGCTGTTCATCCGTACGCTCTGGATGTCGGCGCTGATCACGGGGCTGGCCCTGCTGCTGGGCTTCCCGGTGGCCCACCTTCTGGCGACCCTGCCGGCGCGCCACGCCAACCTCCTGATGATCCTGGTGCTGCTGCCGTTCTGGACCTCGCTGTTGGTGCGCACGACCACCTGGATCGTGGTGCTGCAGACCGAAGGTGTCCTGAACGACATGATGGTCTGGCTGGGGGTGATCTCCGACGAAGGCCGATTGCAGATGATCTACAACCAGATCGGCACGATCGTGGCGATGACGCAGATCCTGCTGCCGTTCATGATCCTGCCGCTCTATTCGGTGATGAAGGGGATCTCGCCGTCCTACATGCGCGCGGCGAAGTCGCTGGGCGCGCGCCCGCCGGTCGCGTTCTGGCGGGTCTACGTCCCGCAGACGATTCCCGGCATGGGCGCGGGCGGCATCCTCGTGTTCATCCTGGCGATCGGCTACTACATCACCCCGGCCCTGGTCGGCGGCCAGTCGGGCCAGCTGATCTCCAACTACATCGCCTACCACATGCAGCAGTCGCTCAACTGGGGCCTGGCGGCGGCGATCGGCACCCTGCTGCTGGCCGGCGTGCTGATCCTCTACGCCACCTACAACCGCATCGTCGGCATCGACAACATGAAGCTGGGTTAAACCGTCATGGCCAAGTTCGCCCCCTACGTCGGCCGGCTCGAGAAGACCTGGCACTACACCTACCTGACGATCTGCGGGCTGGTGTTCCTGTACTTGATCCTGCCGATCATCATGATCGTGCCGCTGTCGTTCAACGCCGAGCCGTACTTCACCTTCACCGAGGGCATGCTGGCCTTCGACCCCGAGGCCTACTCGACGCGCTGGTACCAGGACTTCTTCACGAGCCAGAGCTGGCTGCACTCGATCAAGAACAGCTTCATCATCGCGATCGCCGCCACGTTCCTGGCGACCTCGCTCGGCACGCTGGCCGCCCTCGGCCTGTCGCGCCCGCACATGCCGGGGCGCGAACTGGTGATGTCGATCCTGATCTCGCCGATGATCGTGCCGCTGATCATCTCGGGCGCGGCGATGTTCTTCTTCTACTCGCAGATCAACCTGGCGCAGACCCACCTGGGCGTGATCCTGGCGCACACCGCGCTCGGCACGCCGTTCGTGGTGATCACGGTGACGGCCACGCTGGTCGGCTTCGACCGCTCGCTGATCCGCGCGGCGAACAACCTGGGCGCCGACGACCGGGTGGTGTTCTTCCGGATCATCCTGCCGCTGATCTCGCCCGGCGTGATCTCCGGGGCCCTGTTCGCCTTCATCACCTCGTTCGACGAGGTGGTGATCGTGCTGTTCCTCGCCGGCTACGAGCAGCGCACGATCCCGCTGGAGATGTGGTCCGGCATCCGCGAGCAGATCAGCCCGACGATCCTGGCGGTGGCGACCATGCTGGTCACCCTGTCGGTGATCCTGCTGGCCACGCTGGAGATCCTGCGCCGGCGCTCGGAAGCGCACCGGGGCATGGCGCCCACCTAACACGAGGCGCCGTCCAGGCACCTGCTTCCGACGCGTCCCACGCGCGCCGGACGCACGCAGCCGCCGTCCGGTCCCGCCGGGCGGCGGTTGTCGTTTTCGTCGTTCGTGGGCACGCCCTGCCCCCGGCGACGATCCGCCGCTGGCCTGCACACCCCGTGATCCGTTGCGCTTACGGGCACGTAGACAACATCACGGGCAGCGTCGTCGCGAAACGTTAACTGGACAGCGCCGGCGCTTTCGGGTATTTAATCAAGAGTAATCCGGTCCGGATTGCCGCGCCGGTCTCGGCGCCGCCTTCGGATCGACGGCTGGGAGGTTCGGCCATGTACCGCGACAACACGCTGATTCCGACGGAAGCGATCCGGCTCGCCGCCCTGGGCGCGCTCGCCGGGCGGAACATGCATTACGCCGAACTGGCGGAGAATGTGCGCCACTTCACTCAGCGCATCGTCGGCCCGTCGCTGGACCTGGTCGGCACGCCGGTTGAACTGCTGGTCGTCGAAGGGCTGATCGAACCCGTCTCCGGCAAGGGGATGGAAGACAACGCCCTGTTGCGCATCACCGAGGCGGGACAGACCGAGTTGCACCGGCTGATGACCTCCTCGGTCCGGGCGCCGATCAACGACATCAACAAGCTGATCATCTCGCTTAAGATGCGCTTCCTGCACCTGCTCGACACGGCGGACCGCCAGGAGCAGGTCGACACGCTGGTCGAGATGGTCGAGCGCGAACTCGCCCGCCTGACCGACCTGCGCGCGCATTACGACCAGGACGTGGGCTTCTTCCTCGACTGGCTGGACCAGGACATCGCCGCCACCCGCGAACGCCTGAGCTGGTTCCGCGACCTGCAAAACCGGGTGGCCTGACGCCCCGAACGTTGGTTCCCTGGGTTTACCACAAAGGGCACGTTCACCACGTGGGACACGAAGGATACGAAGGCGCTGTGCCGGGTCCTTCGCCGAGCGTCGTGGGTAAGCGAAGACTGAACCACAGAGACACAGAGGCACAGAGAGGCCCGTTTCGGGTCTAAGCTCGTATCTCCCTGAATGCGCCGCGCAGGTTTTTCGCGCGCGGAGCGCGCCTTACATCTTCAAAATTCGACCTAACGCGCCCGCGCCTCTTAATCCGCACGAGGCGCTCCCGGCACGGCCCCTCTGTGTCTCTGTGCCTCTGTGGTCCGTCTTCTCTTCACAGCATTTCGCCCACGCGGCGCTCCCTCGCTGAGCGTCGTGGGTAAGCGAAGACTGAACCACAGAGACACAGAGGCACAGAGAGGCCCGTTTCGGGTCTAAGCTCGTATCTCCCAAAATGCGCCGCGCAAGTTTTTCGCGCGCGGAGCGCGCCTTACATCTTCAAAATTCGACCTAACGCGCCCGCCCCTCTTGATCCGCACGAGGCGCTCCCGGCACGGCCCCTCTGTGTCTCTGTGCCTCTGTGGTCCGTCTTCTCTTCACAGCATTTCACCCACGCGGCGCTCCCTCGCTGAGCGTCGTGGGTAAGCGAAGACTGAACCACAGAGGCACAGAGGCACAGAGAGGCCCGTTTCGGGTCTAAGCTCGTATCTCCCAGAATGCGCCGCGCAGGTTTTTCGCGCGCGGAGCGCGCCGTACATCTTCAAAATTCGACCTAACGCGCCCGCGCCTCTTAATCCGCACGAGGCGCTCCCGGCACGGCCCCTCTGTGTCTCTGTGGCTCTGTGGTCCGTCTTCTCTTCACAGCATTTCGCCCACGCGGCACCTTCGTGCGCCTCAATGTTCTTCGTGCCCTTCGTGGTGACCCCGAAAGGACAGCCGGCCGGCCCGGCGACTAATACAAGTGCTGGCCGCCGGTGACGAACACCTCGGTGCCGGTGACGTAGCCGAAGTCGGGCGAGGTCAATTGGTAGACCGCGCCCGCGACCTCTTCCGGCGTGCCCATCCGGTGCATCGGGATGCGCGGGATCAGCGTCTCGTACTCCGGACCCACCATCGAGGTCTCGATCTCT
This sequence comes from Rhodovibrio sp., assembly GCA_034521655.1. Lineage (GTDB taxonomy): Bacteria > Pseudomonadota > Alphaproteobacteria > Kiloniellales > Rhodovibrionaceae > Rhodovibrio. The sequence continues at coordinate 96,003 of JAXHMD010000039.1, read as the reverse complement.
CCGGGCGCGACCGCGTTGACGCGCACGCCAAGCGCGGCGAACTCCACCGCCAGCTCGCGGGTCAGGGCCGACAGCGCGGCCTTGGAAGTCGAGTACGCGCTGCCCGCGAACGGGTGGATCGCGTGCCCGGCGATCGAGGTGATGTTGACGATGCAGCCCTTGCCCTTGCGCAGCGGCACCGCGAACCCGCGCGCGAGCGCCAGCGGCGCGAACAGGTTGAGTTCGAACACCTCGCGCCACTCCCGCATGTCGCCGTTGAGCACGCCCAGGCGTTCCTTGAACGGGGTCTTGGGCGACACGGCGGCGTTGTTGACCAGCGCGTGGATCGGCCCGCCGTCCAGGATCTCGTGGGCGCGCTTGACGAAAACGTCCAGCCCATCCTGGTTGCGCAGGTCGGCGGTGACATGGTGCGTCCAGTTCGGGTCGCGCCGGCAGTCTTCCGGCACCTCCTCGCGCGAGCAGGTGATCACGCGCCAGCCCTCGTTCGAGAAGCGGCGGACGGTGGCGTGTCCGATGCCCCGGCTGGCGCCGGTCAGGACGATCGTCTTGCGGGTATCCTCGCTCATCGCGGGTCTTCTAGGGTCCGGTATACGCGCGCGTCGCCCCCAGCCGCGTTGGCGCGGCGGACGGCGGCGCAGGTGTTCAGTGGGCCAGCAGCAGCGGCAGCTTCGCCTGGCGCAGCACGGTCGAGGTCACGCCGCCCAGGATCAGTTGCCGCAGCCGGCTGTGGGCGTAGGCGCCCATCACCAGCAGGTCGGCGTCGGCTTCGCCCGCCTGCTGCAGGATGGCATCGCCGGCATCGCGGCCGCGCGCGGCGACGTGACAGCTTTCGGAAGCGATCCCGTGGCGCGCCAGATAGGCCGTCACCTGCTCCGGCCGGGCGTCCTCGCTGTGGCCGTCGTCGACGGTGATCACCGTGACCGCCTCGGCCTCCGCGAGCAAGGGCAATGCGCCTTGCAGGGCGTGCGCGCCCGGGACAGTTGCCCGCCAGGCGACCGCCACCCGCTGTCCGATCTTGGGCGGCACGGTCGGGGCCGCCACCATGACCGGCCGGCCGCTTTCCATCAGCGCGGTTTCCAGCGTCGGCGTCGCCGGCGCCTCACCGTCGCCGTGGCGGCGGGTCAGGACGATCAGGTCGAACAGCATGCCGTGGCGCGCGACCGTGTCGTGCTCGCGCCCGCGCAGCGTGCGGAAGGCGACGGTGAAGCCGGGCTTGGCGTCCGCATCCGGGTCAGCCAGGCTGGTGCCGGCGCTCTCGACCGCCTCCCGGACCGCCGTCTCGGCTGCCTCGGCGCGCTTCTCCCCCTCTTTCGCCACCGTGTCGACGATGTCCTCGATCATCGTCGCGGTCATGCCGTCGGCGGCGATCGGCACGGCGTACTGCGGATCCAGTTCGACGTGCAGGGCCTCCAGGTAGGCGTCCTGCGCCATCGCGATCTGGACGGCGCTGCGGATCGTGGCGGCACTGTCCTCGCCGCCGTCGACCAGGCACAGGATGGATCGGATCGCCATGGCGCACACCCTCCTCGCGGTTGCGGGCCGCCGGTTCACCGCGAACCGGCGGATAGCATCACGCTAGCCACGCGCCGGCGTCAACGCCTTGATGACGGTCAAGCCTGCGCGCGCTGTGATTAGGCATGGCGCAAGGAGATCAGGTGTCGCCGCGCGCCGGCTGCTCCGCCCCCTCCCCCGGCCGGGCGAACGGCTTGGAATCGTCGTCCACGCCGTGCGGGTCCTGGTGGATGATCACCTCGGCATCGGGGAAGGCGTTGGCGACGTCGGTTTCCACCGTGTCGGCGATCACGTTCGCCTGGTAGAGGTTCATCCGCCCGTCGAGCTCCAGGTGCAACTGGATGAAGCTGTGCGGGCCGGAGGCGCGGGTGCGCAGGTCGTGCATGCCGATCACCTGCGGGTGCTGGCGCACGATCTCGACGATCCGCTGGCGGTCTTCTTCCGGCAGTTCGCGGTCCATCAGCATGTCGTAGGCGCCGCGCACGATCCGCGCGGCGGTCACCAGGATGTAAACGGCGATGGCGATCGCGAACGCCGGGTCCAGCCAGGTCCAGCCGGTCCGCAGCCACAACAGGAGCGCCACGATCACCGCCGCGTTGACCAGCAGGTCGCCGGTGTAGTGCAGGCTGTCCGCCTGGATCGCGAGCGAGCCGGTGCGCCGGACGATCCGCCGCTGGTAACTCACCAGCAACAGCGTCGCCGCGATCGAGGTCAGCATCACCAGGATGCCGATCTCCTCCTGCTGCACCGGGCGCGGGGAGATGAAACGCTGCACCGCGGTGATCGACAGGAACAGGGCCGAGCCGGTGATGAACGCCGCCTGCCCGAGGGCGGCCAGCGGCTCCAGCTTGCCGTGGCCGAAGCGGTGCTCCCGGTCCGCCGGGCTGAGCGCCTGGCGCACCGCCAGCAGGTTGACCAGCGACGCCGCGACGTCGAGCAGGGAATCGACCAGGGTGGAGAGCAGGCTGATCGAATCGGTGACCAGCCAGGCGCCCGCCTTCAGCAGCACCAGCCCGCCCGCGACCGTGACGGCGGCATAGGTCGCCCGGCGCATCAGCTTCTGCTGCAAGGCGCCGGTGACGCGCTGCTCCGCGTTGCTGGCGGTCTGGCTCATCCGTGTCCCGTTCGTCGCACCTACCCCCTCTCCTCCACTGGGAGGAGAGGGTCGGGGAGAGGAGGTGAGCACGCCACCTCGAGAGGGCGCGGCTCCCTCCTCCCCTAACCCCTCCTCCCATTGGAAGAGGGAATCATGAAGCGCCTTCCTTACGGGTACAGCCGTTCGGTCGTCCAGCCGCCCGCGCCGTCGGGGAGATACACCACGCGGTCGTGCAGGCGGAAGCGGCCTTCGGCCCAGAATTCGATTCGCTGCGGCTTGATCCGGAGCCCCGTCCAGTGCGGCGGGCGCGGCACCTTGCCGACGTGGAACTTGGCGCCGTACTGCGCCACCCGCTTTTCCAGCGCGTGCGGGGATTCCAGGGGCTGCGACTGCTTGCTGGCCCACGCGCCGATCTGGCTGCCGCGCGCGCGGCTGGCGAAGTAGGCGTCGGCCTCCTCGTCGGCGACCTGCTCGGTCGGCCCCTCGACCCGGACCTGCCGGCGCAGCGTCTTCCAGTGCATGACGAAGCCGGCCCTGGGCGTCTGGCCGATGTGTTCGCCCTTGCGGCTTTCCAGGTTGGTATAAAAGACGAAGCCGTTCTGGTCGAAGTCCTTCAGGAGCACCATGCGCACCGACGGCGTGCCGTCGGGCGCGACGGTGGCGAGCGCGATCGCGTTGGGGTCGTTGGGCTCGCTCTCTTTCGCCTCCGCGTACCAGGCGGTGAGCAGCTCGATCGGGTCGGCGGGGGGATGGTCGGGGAACATGCCACTCCTCGGGTGAACGCACTTAAGGATGGACCCGCACGCCCGCCGCCACGCCTCGCGGAGGGGCGCGGGCCTGCGCGGGATCAAAATACGGTCCGATTTTTCGCCCAGCGGCGCTAAGCTGGCGCAGGTTAAACTAGGGGCGCGCGCCAGGATCGCCAAGCGGGCGAACGCCCCCCGCCGGCACCGTGACGCCGACGCGCACCTATCAGCGGAACGGAACCTATTGCCGGGAGTTCCAGCAGTCGGTCACCATCGGCGGGAACACCGAACAGGCCTACGGCACCGCCTGCCGCCAACCGGACGGGACTTGGAAGATCCAGTAGCCCGACCTACCTGAGGCCTGGACGCAGTTGATTAAAAATTAATCAGCTGGCGCGCCAGACTACGCCTTAGGCGCGCAGCCGCTGGCATCACACGCGCACACAAAAGACGACGGGACGAAGCACCGCCCCATGAAAGACCTGTACAAAGTTCTCGGCGTCTCCAGGACCGCGAGCGCGGACGAGATCAAGAAGGCCTACCGCAAGCAGGCCAAGCAGTACCACCCGGACCTGAACCCCGGGAACAAGGAGGCCGAGCAGAAGTTCAAGGACATCTCGCAGGCCTACGACATCCTGGCGGACGCGGACAAGCGCAAGAAGTACGACGCCGGCCAGATCGACGAGACCGGCCAGGAGCAGGCGCGTGCCAACCCCGGCGGCGGCTTCTACCGCACCTACACCCGCGGCGGTCAGGGGGCGAAGTACACCGGCTTCGACTTCGGCGGCGAGCAGTTCACGGCCGAGGACATCTTCGCCGACCTGTTCGGCGGCGGCCTCGGCGGCATGGGCGGCGGCATGGGCGGCGGCATGGGCGGCCGCCGCGCCGGGACGGGCGGCGGTCCCGGTGCCGGTCCCGGGGCTGGTATGGGTGCCGGCCCCGGCGCAGGTCCGGGCGGGATGGGCGCCGGCCCCGGCGGCGCCAAGCGCAAGGGCGAGGACGTCACCTACGCCATCAAGGTCGACTTCCTGGAGGCCGCCAACGGCGCGCGCAAGCGCGTCCGCCTGGCCGACGGGCAGACGGTCGACGTCAACATCCCCGCGGGCACCGAGGACGGCAAGCAGCTGCGCCTGAAGGGCAAGGGCAAGCCCGGCCCGGGCGGCGCGCCGGCGGGCGACGCCTACGTGCGGATCAACGTCCAGCCGCACCAATACTTCGCCCGCGAGGGCGAGGACGTCCACCTGACCCTGCCGATCACCCTGCAGGAGGCGGTCGAGGGCGCGACCGTCACCGTGCCCACGGTCGACGGCACGGTGCAGATGAAGGTCCCCGCCGGCAGCAACTCCGGCAAGACGCTGCGCCTGCGCGGCCGGGGCATCCAGCCCAAGGGCAGCGACACCCGCGGCGACCAGCTGGTCAAGCTGCAGGTGGTCCTGCCCGACGAGCCGGACGACGAGCTCAAGAAGTTCGTCCAGAAGTGGGGCCAGAAGCACCCCTACAACCCGCGCGAAAAGGCGGGCCTGGTCTAACGCGCCGCTGCTGGAAGGGGGTCAGCCATGGCACGCACGCTCGCCCAAGTCGTCGAGGTCACCGAGGTCGCCGAGGCCGACATCGTCGCCTGGGTCGAGCAGCAGTGGGTCCTGCCGAGCGAGCAGGCCGGCCAATGGCTGTTCGACGAGTCCGACGTCGCCCGCGTCTCGCTGATCCACGAGCTCCGCCGCGACATGGACGTCAACGACGACGCCATGCCGGTCGTGCTCAAACTGCTCGACCAGGTCTACGGCCTGCGCGCGGCGGTGTCCGAACTGCAGGAAGCGATCCAGGACCTCCCCGACCAGCACCGCGAGGCGCTGCAGGCGCGCGTGCAGGAGGTGCTCAGGCGGCACGGGCAGGGGTGAGGGGCGTTGGGCGAATTTTCGAGTGTCGCTGCGTGCGTTGTGCGCATTCTTCGACGGCTGATCTAGCCCTACAACCAGCCGAATTATTATTGCGCTTGTTCGACGGCAGATGACCCAAAGCGGCCAATCCGCTGTGCGGGTTCATTCGTAGGATGATGCCAGCGCGCCCCCCGCCTCGATCCCCGCATGATGAGGGATACTGCGCACCCAGCCCTTTTTACACTAAACCTTGTTGCCAAGAATAGCATCTGCTACACTACAGCTCATAGATATCTATCATGGGGGAAAAATGCGACGTAGCGTCAATGTGTTAGATATAAACGTGGAAGATAGGCAAAACCGGGCATCCAGCGAGTTGAGTTCCGCTCGGCTGCACCGTTTTGGTGTGCATTCAGGGGATAGTGGTGCCGCTCTCAGCCGGGCGCGCGGGCTCGGATAAGGTCCGCAAGGGCTGGGACCTTGGCGCTATCGGGGATGCCCAGGCGGTCGCCGAGGTATTGCCAGGTCGAAATGCCAAGCTTGTCGCAGGTCTTGAACACGCCGAGGAACCCGTCCCGGCAATCCCGGCCGCGATCACTGCGGGTGCCGCCGGAGATGTTCCGTCGGGTCACCTGGCTACGGATGTCGTTCTCTGAGCCATTCGTGTGCAGCGGGACTTCAGGCCGCTCCAGGACCATCAAAAGCGCCTCTTGCCGGGCGAGCAATCGCCGCAGCAGACGGTCGAGCGGGGCGAACCCCGTGCGCTGGGAGAACAGGTCCTTGAACCGCGCCTTGAGCTGCGACTTGCGCTGGCTCGACGGGGAGGCAGCGTAGGCCTTCAAATCCGCATACAACCACCAGACCCGCCGCCGGATCTTCTCCACAAGCTTGCGCTGGGCGGCGTTGAAGGTGCTCAGTCCATTGACGAGACGCTCGGCGTGGACCCAACAAAGCGCGTGTTTGGCGACCCGGAACTGGCCGGCGCCGTCGCTCAGGACCACGGCGTCGTCCAGCAGACCGTGGTGCGCGATCGCACCGTACAGAGCGCCCTCAGTGGCGGTGCGTACCGGGTCTGGATGGACCTTTAGGCGGTCCAGGCCGAGCGCGGCCAGATGCGCCTGCCAGCTCGCCGCGTTCGGGAAATGTGCGGTCCCCTCGGCCAACAGAGCGATCACCTCTTTCGACAGGCCGCGCTTGGCCATGTACGCGAGCGCTGCGGCGTTGATCACGTAGTCTGTGTGACCGGCGCGCATGATCGCCAAGAAGTTCAGCCGGCTTTTCGTCCCGGTGGTCACGAACGCCGTGAAGCGGTCGTCGCCGATCTGCGTGCAGTAGCCGTTGCGCGCCTTGTGGCGCGCGCCGGTGTCGTCAACGCTCACCCAGGCCGCTGTCGCGACGCCGGCGAGCAGCACATCCCGAGCCTCCTTGAGGAAGCCGTCCGTCCGCCCGGTGAGTAGACGCTGCACCTGGCGGCTCTCGATCGCCACGCCAAGATCGTTGAGGTGCTTCGTGATCCGCGGGATCGTCATCTGACCGCCATGGTAGAGGGACAGCACCAGGCGCTGGATCTCGGCGCCGTAATGCCCTCGGGTCCCCGCCGGCAGATCGGCGGTGAGCGTCGTCCCGTCGGGGAGCTCCCACCTCTCCCGGCGATACCGGATGTTGCGGCTGCGCACCTCCAGCTCCTGGACGACGTAGTCTTCGTAGCCCTTGAAACGCGCATTGTCGGGAATGCCGTCTGGCTTGAGCAAACGGTCTTCGTCGATGGTCAGCCGACTGCGCTTGCTGCCACGCACACGCGACTTGCCCCGACCCTTGCCCGTCGGCTGGCCCCGGCTTGCGGCCTTCTCCGCCATGCCGCTGGGCTTGATGTCCGGGCGCGGTGGCTTGCCCTTCAGTCGGGCGTTCTCGTCGCGCAGCTCAGCGACCTCACGCTTCAGCGCGGCGACCTCCTGGAGCAGCACCTGCACCAGTTCCTTGAGCTCCTCGGCAGACGCGCCGTCCAGATCTGGGGGGACCTTCGCCATGAACCCACAGAATCAGCTCCGGACGAACGATTCAACCTATAATGAGTCCTGGCGCCACCTAATGCCCGGGGTTTTGCCTATCTTACTAAACGTCCCAACGCATTTTCCCTCGATATACCAAATGGGAACTGACATTCCGGTAGCGGCTGGAAGATACAAAGCACTTCCTCGCAACGATGGGTTTTATCAGTTACATGGTGTTGGCTCGAATGGCGGGCTTATGGACTATTGGTTGTAACGTGTGTATTGACGTTCCAAGAGTTGGGTTTTGTCAAAATTTTTTAACAATTGACCGAGCTTTATTCATGGCTAAGTACATGCCGCAAGAAATTTTTGATGCATGCGTAATTACCATTATAAAACTGTATCTCAAACGCAACGACTCATATGCTACAGAACTCGTACTATCTTGCACATCAGTACCGTCAATATGTTGATGCTCCGGACATAGGGATGGAGCTGTACAGAACTGCACGACAAACGCTCGAAGGCGCCAGAAAAATTGGCCAAACGAGCAGCTTGATGAATTGTTTGAACAGATGCAAGAGGTGTGCTTACAGTATACACCAGACGGTGAAGAGGAGAAAACTGTTCGCCGGCATTTGGTTTACCCCGTCGGGGCCACCTGTCAGCAACAAAGCAAATCGTAATTCGGGCGCAATCATATAAAGCACTATAATCTTGTTAAGGTGTGGCGATCACCGGGCGAGTCATATCGACGATCACTAGCGGCAAAGTTAAACTGTTAAAGTTGCCAGCCCAAGCCTTACTGTATTAGGGTAAGATGAGGCCCTATTTATTTCCACTCGGCGGGTTGCACGTTACTGGGTCGTTTTCAATTTCCTTCAACCAGCAAACGACTGGCATATCTTCGCCGCGGTATCCGGAATGTTGCAGTGGGATCAGGTGATATTCAAGCCATCCCGAACCAGCTTGTCCAAGGAAAAAGAGCGATTGCAAAAAACCATACGAGTAACGTAGCGATGCCCCAGATCGCGAAATTGTCGCCGCCAAACATCAGACCAAGAAGCACGGAGACACCGAGACCGCCCAACAAGCTACAGCCTAAGAGAGCGAGGGCATGGAGCAGGGAAGTGTCAAAGCCGTATGCAACGAGAAAGGCGACGGCAAACATCAACGCAAGAAAGCCGGTTGTATCTACAAACGCACCGATGACTTGGTTACTTCCTTGTAACCCTTGGCGACGAGCACGCACCCAACGTTGGTTTTCGAAGCGGGCCGCGCTAAAAAGGGTAACAAGAATAATCAATTCGACCGGAGGCAGATATCCCATTACCGTAACCCTCGCCTATTGAGCTATTCGTTTGATTTCGACGTTACCGTATAATAGGAAGCCGTCACAACAGCTGCGAGGATCGCATGAGCATTGCTTGCGAAAAATCATAGAAGCGCCCAGTGTCCCGTTCCATGCCGGCCACTATTGGCCCATCCCTTCAACCTTCGTTTACTACGGAGGCCGGTCAGCCCCCTAAGCCAGCGGCCAACGCGGAGAGCCAAGTTGACCGTCCATGACCCGAAGCGGAAGCGCTAGCGGAATACGTGTCCGAGAGGCTGAGTTGCGTGCAATTATCCCGTATTCTTGTCCGTATTTGACAAGAAGTCAAACACGTCAGACTCTTCCTTCCGGCGTTGTTTGAGCCTAGCCAAGAACGAGTCCCAGAAGGTTTTGGGTTTTCGGTCGAGCACTGAGCGAACACTGCCGTCGTTTCCAGCCTCGATGGCCCTCACGAGCTCGTCGTCGTGTCCGAACACTTCAATCGCAACCTGCTTCATGATATCATCAATCGGCATCATCCAACGGTCTCCGAACTTAAGTGAAACGCTGCCTCCAGGATACAAGCTATGAACCCATATGGTAAAAAGGCGCTCATACTCTCAGGGATATCAATTGCAGTGGCGATCTACGTGACTGCTATTGCCCCTCAGACCGATAGTGGGCAGGAGCGTTCCCGCCGCAAACAGATAGCGCGTCTTGTGGGCATGGCGGCGGGCTTTTGATCGCTTCCGGATGCTGCCGGGCCTGTGGGCGATTTGGAATGTTGCGAGGAAGCAAGACGGAATGGAAAGCGTTTCCGCTTTGGCTTGTTGTCATCTTTCTCATGTCGGCGCTGGTGATATTCGGGGCACATCAGTCACGTATGAGCAGTGGCGGCCAATTCGGTTCGTCAGAATTCGCTGACACCTACACATGCGGCTTTCGTGGTTCAGCCGTAAACGATACGTCCCATACGGCCGCTCCTGGCCCACCTCAGAAGTGGCGTACGCTCTTAACAACGACCGCGTTCACCGCATAAGCGGACGCCGTGGGCGCAGGCGCCTCGTCCCCTACCCCCCACTCGCCACCACCCTTGGCAGCGGCTGGTCGGTGCGGTCCAGGACCTCGGCGACCGTCAGCTCGGTGATCGGGGCGTGGGCGCCGCGGAGGTCTTCGACGGCGGTCGCGACGGCGGGCGGCCAGCCGGCGCCGAGGTCGAGCGACAGGCCGATCGCCTGCACCAGGTCGCCCAGGGTGGCGGCCGAGAGGTCGTAGGACAGCACCCAGCGGGTGCCCTGGGCGCGCGCGAGGAAGCCGGCTTCGCGCAGGGCGTTGGCGACCTCGTCGGTCTCCGCCGGGGTGACCGGCAGGCCGCGGGTCGCCTCGTCGCGCTTCAGCTGCCGGCCTTCGAGGGCCGCCGCGCGCAGCCGGCCCAGGATCGCGAGCGCGAGCGCCAGCTTGCCGCCCGGCCCGATCCGGGCTTGGCCGCGGGCGCGCGCGGCGCGCCACTCCGGCAGGCCGGCGGCGACCTCCGCGCCCAGCAGCACCACACACCAGACCAGGAACAGCCAGACCAGGAAGATCGGGACGCTGGCGAGCGCGCCGTAGACCGCCTGGTAGCCCGGCACGACCGCGAGGTAGAGCGCGAACGCGCCTTTCAGCACCTCGAACAGGATGGCCGCGACCAGCCCGCCCAACAGCGCGTGCCAGGCGTGCACCCGCCGGTTGGGCGCGACGTAGAAGATCACGCCGAAGCCGAACGCCGCCAGCAGGACGGCGAAGCCGCGGGTCAGCACGATGTCCAGCCCGCCCCAGCCGTCCAGCCCGCTCGCCTGGATCGAGGCGAAGAAGTAGCTGGTGACCGAGATCGACCCGCCGAGCAGCAGCGGGCCCAGGGTCAACAGCGTCCAGTAGACCAGCACCCGGGTCGCGAGCGGCCGCGGCTCGTGCACCCGCCAGATGGTGTTGAACGCGCTGTTGATGTTGGACAACAGCAATAGCGCCGTCGCCGCCAGGCCCAGGATACCGGGCGCGGTCAGCTTGTTCGCGTTGGCGATGAAGGTCTCGAACCGGTCGGCCATCTCGACGTCGGTCTGCGGCAGGAAGTCGTCGAACAGCGTGGCGATCACCCGCTCCTCGACCCCGTCGAACACCGGAAAGGCGGTCAGGATCGCAAGCGCGATCGCGAGCAGCGGCACCAGCGCCAACAGCGAGGCGTAGCTCAGCCCCGAGGCCAGCCGGAGGCCGTCGTCGCCGACAAAGCGCTTGACCGTGTGGCTGGCGAACGCGGCGAGCCGGCTGCCGCGGGCGGAAAAGCGCAGCCGGACCCACAGCCGGCGCAGACTGCGCGCGGTGCCGCTGTTCCCCGCCTGCAGAAGGGCTTGGCGTAGATTCATGGTCGGGAGTATAGCCGCAGCCGACGGGTCGAGGGAAATCCCTGCGATTCGGGGCATTTATCCGCTGGTCACTGGCGTTTGCGCGCCGCAGGCGTTGGTGTAGGATGCGCCCACCCTTGGAACCGACGGCGGCGCCGATCCCCCGGGAAGCCGCGCCGTCCGACCCATCGAGACCGGCGCACCGCGGCGTCGCCGCCGCCCTCCACCAGCGCCCCGGCCCGACCCGCGCACCCGGGCGGCCGCGAGCGCGGGCGCCGTCCGACTTAGAACACGCGTGAGAGCGAGGAGACGCATGGCCGAGGAACAAGGGCTGATGCAGGGCAAGCGCGGCCTGATCATGGGCGTGGCGAACAACCGGTCGATCGCCTGGGGGATCGCCAAGACCGCGCACGCCGCCGGCGCCCGGCTCGGCTTCACCTACCAGAACGACGCGCTGTTGAAGCGCATCCGCCCGCTCGCCGAGCAGGTCGAGGCCGAGATCCTCGAGCCGTGCGACGTCAGCGACGACGACAGCATCCAGGCGGTGTTCGACAAGGTCGAGGAGACCTGGGGCGAGATCGACTTCATCGTCCACGCGATCGCCTACGCCGACCGGGACGAGCTGACCGACACCTACGTCCGGACCAGCCGCGGCGGCTTCCTGCGCTCGCTGGAGATCTCCTGCTACTCCTTCACCGCCGTCGCGCAGCGCGCGGTGCCGCTGATGAACGAGGGCGGCAGCCTGCTCACCCTGACCTACTACGGCGCCGAGCGGGTGATGCCGCACTACAACGTCATGGGCGTCGCCAAGGCGGCGCTGGAGAGCAGCGTGCGCTACCTGGCCTCCGACCTGGGCGACGCGGGCATCCGGGTGAACGCGATCTCCGCCGGGCCGATCCGCACGCTGGCGGCGTCCGGCATCGGCGACTTCCGCTACATCCTGAAGTGGAACGAGCTGAACTCGCCGTTGCGCCAGAACGTCACCATCGACCAGGTGGGTAAGGCGGGCCTCTACCTGCTGTCCGACATGTCCTCGGCCGTCACCGGCGAGGTGCACCACGTCGACAGCGGCTACCACACGGTCGGCATGATGGCGGTGGACAACGCGCCCAAGCTGGCCGATCTGCTGGAAAGCCTGCGGCGCGAGCCGCCGCCCCAATAACGCGATGCCCTAGCGCGATGCCGTAGACGCGTTCGCGCCCCGTTAGTTTAGGAAGTTTGCCGCGTCATGCCGGGCAACGCCTTCGGCCAGGCCTTCACGTTCACCACCTGGGGCGAAAGCCACGGGCCGGCGCTCGGCTGCGTGATCGACGGCGTGCCGCCGCAGGTGCCGCTCACGGAGGCCGACCTGCAGGGCTGGCTGGACGCGCGCAAGCCGGGGCAGTCGCGCTACACCACCCAGCGCCGCGAAAGCGATCGCGTGCGCATCCTCTCCGGGGTGTTCGAGGGGCTGACGACCGGCACGCCGGTCTGCCTGATGATCGAGAACGAGGACCAGCGGTCCAAGGACTACTCCGACATCAAGGACAAGTTCCGCCCCGGCCACGCGGACTACACCTACCTCGCCAAGTACGGCCTGCGCGATTACCGCGGCGGCGGCCGCTCCAGCGCGCGCGAGACGGCCGCGCGGGTCGCCGCCGGCGGGGTCGCGCGCCGGGTGCTGGAACAGCTGCTCACCCCCGCGCCCCTGATCCGCGGCGCGCTGGTGCAGATGGGCCCGCACGGGGTGAACCGCGCCAACTGGGACTGGGCGCAGGTCGGCGCCAACCCGTTCTTTTCCCCCGATGCGGAGGCCGCCCAGACCTGGGCCCAATACCTGGACGAGGTGCGCAAGGCCGGCTCCAGCGCCGGCGCGGTGGTCGAGGTCGTCGCCGAGAACGTCCCCGCCGGGCTGGGCGAGCCGGTCTACGACAAGATCGACAGCGACCTCGCGAAAGCGATGATGTCGATCAACGCGGTCAAGGGCGTGGAGATCGGCAACGGCTTCGCCGCCGCCGCCACACCGGGGGAGGACAACGCCGACCAAATGCGCATGGACGGCGAGACGCCCACCTTCCTGTCGAACAACAACGGCGGCACGCTGGGCGGACTTACCAGCGGCCAGCCGGTGGTCTGCCGCTTCGCGGTCAAGCCGACCAGCTCGATCACCATCCCGCGCCAGACCGTCGACCGCTTCGGCAACGAGGTCGAGGTCTCGACCAAGGGCCGCCACGACCCCTGCGTCGGCATCCGCGCCGTGCCCGTGGGCGAAGCGATGATGGCGCTCGTCCTGTGCGACCACCTGCTCCGCCACCGCGGCCAGACGGGCGCGCTCGGCCCGGTGACGCCGGCGTTCGACGAGAACTGAGGCGGCCGGCGCGCGCACCCCTGGGCGTAGTTCGAGACGGCCCTTCGGGCCTCCTCACCATGAGACGTTCGTTCAGGCTTCCCCCCAAAGTCTCATGCTGAGGAGCGGCCCGCTTGGGCCGCGTCTCAAACCACGGGCGCGGGTGTTGGCGCCGCGTCGCCGGAAGCGAAGACGGACCACAGAGACACAGAGACACAGAGGAACTGCGGTCCGGAGCGCGGTCCGTTGGAGCCCGGAAGCGGGCGTTTTTCGCCTATAAGAGAGGATCAGGCGCGCTTCGCGCGCAATATTTGGAGTCGACCGTGAACAAGAGCCACCGGTCTTGAGGCGCGACGGTTATCTCTGTGTCTCTGTGTCTCTGTGGTTCGTCTTTGCTTGAAGCGGTGAAATCGTGCCGTGCCGGTGTCGAGCACCCGTCGGCATCCTTCGACGCGGCCCTTCGGGCCGGCTTCGGATGAGGTTGGAAGGCGCAGAGATGAAGGTCGGCCGGGCGCTTGGGCGGGCGGTGCGAGACCTAGGCGATCTGGCCCCCTGCGTCGTCCTCACCGCAACCGCAGTCTCATGGTGAGGAGCGGTCCCCTTCGGACCGCGTCTCGAACCACGCCAACGGCTGCCCGACGCTCCCGGGGCTCCCCTACAGCCGCGCGGCCAGCTCGCTTAGCCGCGAGAAGGGCGACTCGCCCTCGCCCAGCGTGACCCGGCCCAGGCGGCGCAGGCCCTCCCGGCCGTGGCGGTCGCGCAGGGCCTCGACCAGCCACTGTTCGGCCTGCCGCGCGCGGTGCGCGGCGAGCCGGCCGCCCTCGGCGAGCCAGGCGTGGTGGGCGTCCAGGGCCGAGATCAGCGCGTCCAGGCCCTCGCCCGTCTCGGCCGACAGCTTGAGGCAGCGGGCCTGCCAGGCGTCGGCGTCCTCTTCCTCGTTCAAACTGAGCGCGCCCTTGAGGTCGGAGAGCGCGCGTTCGGCGGGCGCGCCGGTGTCGGCCTTGGTGATCGCGGCCACGTCCGGGATCTCGACGATGCCGGCCTTCATGAACTGCAGGCTGTCGCCGGACCCGGGCTGGACGCAGAACAGCACCGTGTCGGCGACCCCCGCGACGTCGGTCTCCGACTGGCCGACGCCGACCGTTTCGATCAGCACGACGTCGTAGACCGCGCGCATCAGCACCATGCCCGCGACCGTCAACTCCGCGAGCCCGCCCAGCCGGTCGCGCGCGGCCATCGAGCGCACGAAGATGCCGCTGTCGTCGGGATCGCTCAAAAGCCGCACCCGGTCGCCCAGAAGCGCCCCGCCGGAACGCTTGGACGACGGGTCGACCGCGATCACGCCCACGCTGCGGCCCTGCGCGCGCAGGGCGCGGATCAGCGCGCCCATCAGCGTCGACTTGCCGACCCCGGGCGGGCCGGTCACGCCCACCACCTGCCCCTTGGGCGCCTGATAGGCGGCGTTCAGGAGCGCTAGCGTGTCCGCCGCCTCCGGCGCGCGTTCCAGGCGGGCGAGCGCGGCGCGAGCGCGGCCTTGTCGCCGCCCGCGATCGCGGCCAGCCGGCGTGCGGGCTCGTCGTCCAGGGTCGCGTTGTCGGCCACGGCGGGTCGGTCTCCTGAATGCGAGGGGTCGATCTCGGGGTAGCCGCGCCGGTGCGCCGCGGTCAAGCCGGGCCGTCTGGACGGCTGCGCTTGCGCCGTGCAAAGGTAATGGCTCCACGTTCGACGGCCACCCCTGACCGCGCGATGACCGACCATTCCGCCCCCGCCGCTCCCGCAGTTCCCCGGCCGACGCCCGAGGCGATCGTCCGCCATTACAGCCGCAACGGCGACTGGGCGCCGCGGATCACAGCGCTGATGCGCGACCACGGGCTGGACCCGAGCGATCCCGACGCCATGGCGCCGCTGGAACAGCTGCACCTGGGCGGGCACGAGGCCACGCGCGCGCTCGCGGACTGGGCGGGCCTTGCCGGCGGGCAGGTGCTCGACGTCGGCTGCGGCATCGGCGGGCCGGCCCGGATGCTGGCGCACAGCTTTGACTGCGACGTGACGGGCATCGACCTGACCCCCGGCTACTGCCGCGACGCGACGGCGCTCAGCCGGCAGGTCGGGCTCGCCGGACGCACCCGCTTCGCCTGTGCCAGCGCCCACGACCTGCCGTTCGCCGACGCCAGTTTTCCCTGGGTCTGGACCCAGCACGCGGCGATGAACATCCCCGACAAGCGCGCGATGTACGCCGAGATCGCCCGCGTGCTGCGGCCGGGCGGCCGGCTGGTGCTGCACGACATCGTCGCCGGACCGGGACGGGAGCCCTACTTCCCGGTGCCCTGGGCTGGCACGCCCGACGCCTCCTTCCTGCTGCCCGCGCGCGCCGTGCACGCGCTTCGAGCGGCGCCGGCCTGCGCGAGCGCGCCTGGGAAGACCTGACCAAGGCGGCCGTCCAGCGCGTCCGGGACGCCCGCGCCCGGATGCGCGCGGGCGAACCCGAAGGCCTCGGCCCGCACCTGCTGCAGGGCCCGGAGTTCCTGGAAATGCGCCGCAACCTCGCCCGCAACCTGGAAGAGGGCCGCGTCGGCGTGGTCCGCGCGGTGTTCGAGAAGGCGTAGCGGCGGCAGGTGAGTTGGGCGGCCCGTCACCCTCACCCTCCCACGCCCTAACGGGCGCGGGCCCCTCCCTTGTATGTCAGAGCTATACGCTGGCAGGGAGCCGGCGTGCAGGGGAGCGGGGAGCCCGTTTACCCTATGGCTTCGCAAAGCCGCGGGAGAGCTGGGCGCCCCTGCCCCCGTTCCCAAAAGCCCGAACAGTCGAATGGGCCCGATGGTGAGCCCGAATTGCAAGGATGGGAACGATGGGAACTGTATTTTCAGGGATCGATGTCGGCAAGGACAAGCTCGACGTGCACGTGTTCGACGACGAGCAGGCCGCCGGGCAGGCCGTCTCGTTCGCGCGCGAACGAGACGGCCTGCAAAACTCAGCGACCATCTCCAGCACATGGCCCCGGCGCGCGTCGTGCTCGAGGCCAGCGGCGGCTACGAACGCTGCGTGGCGCGTCACCTGCTCGCCGACGGCCTGCCCGTGGCCGTGGTCAATCCCAAGCGTGTGCGCGCCTATGCCGAAGGCCTGGGACAGCTCGCCAAGACCGATCGCTTGGACGCGCGCGTGCTGGCGCTCTTCGCCCGCGACGCCGCACCCCGCCCGGCCCGCCTGCTGAGCGACCGGGAGCGCGAGCTCGCCGACCTGCGCAAGCGCCGGCGCCAACTGGCCGACGATCTCGCCCAGGAACGCAATCGCCGGCACAGCGCCGAAACCCAGGCCGTATGCGCCCGGATCGACGACTCCATCGCCCGGCTCCAGGAGGCCAAAGCCGAGCTCGACACCGAGATCGCCGCACGACTGGAACAGCTCACCGAGCTCGACGACCGCCGCCGCCTGCTGACCTCCGCGCCCGGCGTCGCCGATACGGTCGCCGCGGCGCTGCTGCTGGACCTGCCCGAACTGGGCCAGGTCACCGGCAACCAGATCGCCGCGCTGGTCGGCGTCGCCCCCTACAGCCGCGACAGCGGACGCAAGCACGGCAAGCGCACCACGCGCGACGGTCGAAGCCAGGTCCGACGCCTGCTCTACCTCGCAACCCTCGCAGCCAAACGCAGCGACCCCAGCATCCGCGCCCGATACGAACGCCTGTGCGCTAACGGCAAGCCCCCCATGGTCGCGATCGTCGCCTGCATGAACACCCTCATCAAACGCTTGAACGCCATGCTCGCCAAAGGCGAAACCTACCAAACCCCTTGACCAGCGACACAGTCGCTCTCCCGTCAAGGGAGAGGGGGTTTTAGGGCCGTCTTGATCGTTTCGAAGACGCCATTCGGATTGGTTAGAACATCGTTATTCCAGAACCGAATCACACGGAAGTTGTGGCGCTTCAGGTAAGCTGTGCGAATCGCGTCTTGATCGGCCTGAACAGCATGCTGGCCACCGTCGACCTCAATGACTAAGCGCGCCTCAAAGCACACGAAGTCAACGATATAGGGTCCGATTGGCTGCTGACGGCGAATCTTCGCGCCGAGCGCCGTTCGATTGCGCAAATGGCGCCACAACGCCCGTTCGGCGTCCGTCGCGTTCCGCCTTAATCGCCGCGCCGTTGCCTTGCCCGCCATGCGCGCACACTAGCATCCCCTCTCCCTTGACGGGAGAGGGAGGGGCCCGCGCCGCGTTAGCGGCGTGGGAGGGTGAGGGTGGGACTCCTCGGATTACGCCGGGGAGTTCCACCCTCACCCTAGTCCTCTCCCGTCAAGGGAGAGGGACCCGCCGATACAGCGGATCCTCTCTCAACCAATTCGTGGAACCTAAGCCGCCTTTTCGGCCGCGTCGGCGCCCTTCAGGCGGTCGCGCAGGCGTTCGGCGAGCGGTTGGGCGCTCATCGGGTTCTGGCCGGTGATGAGGTTACCGTCCTCGACCACCTTCTGGGTGAACTTGTCGGCCGTCTCGACCTTGGCGCCCAGCTCGCGCAGCTTGCTCTCCAGCAGGAAGGGGACGACGCCGTCCAGTTCGACCGCCTTCTCCTCCTCATCCGTGAAGCAGTTGACCGTCTTGCCCTTGACCAGCGGCTCGCCGTCCGCGCGGGTCGCGCCGACGAAGCCCGCGGGCCCGTGGCAGACGGCCGCGACCGGCTTGCCGGCCTCAACCATGCCGGCCAGCAGCTGGCCGAGACGCTCGTCGTTCGGCAGGTCCCACATGGTGCCGTGGCCGCCCGGCAGGTAGACCGCGAGGTAGCCTTCCGCCAGCACCTGATCCAGGCGCTTGGTGAGCTTCACCTTGTCCATGGCGTACTGGTCGTCGAGCAAGCGCTCGACGCTCTCGGCGTTCTCGCCGCGCGCGCTCACGGCGTCGAGCGGCGCCTCGCCGCCCTTGGGCGAGGCGAACTCGACCTCGAAGCCGGCGTCCTGCAGGACGTAGTAGGGTGTGGCGATCTCCTCGGCGTGCGCGCCGGTCTTGCGGCCGGTGTCGCCGAGCTTCTGGTTCGAGGTCAGGACGAACAGCACCTTGCGTGCCATGGGGACGCCTCCTTGGGGTTGCGTGTGTGTCTACCAACGCAGCTAAGTGCCGGCGGAGCTACATCAACCGGGCGCGCGGCGGCACCACGGCGGATCGCAGGTGCGTTGCGCGGCAGGAAACGGCAGGCACGGCGCATCGGCGGGTTGCCTCTCCCCTGACGGGAGAGGGACAGGGTTGAGGCTGAGACTCCTCGGATAAAGCCGGGGAGTTCCACCCTCACCCTCCCACGCGCCTGACGGCGCGCGGGCCCCGCCCTCTCCCGTCAAGGGAGAGGGGATGGCAGCGCTCGTCCCGCCGGCACGCCATCGGGAGCCCCACGGCCGCAGCGGCGGGTCCCCTCTCCCCACTGCGGGAGAGGGACAGGGTCAAGGCTGGATTCCTCGGATAAGGCCGGGGAGTTCCACCCTCGCCCTCCCACGCGCCTGACGGCGCGCGGGCCCCGCCCTCTCCCGTCAAGGGAGAGGGGACTGGCAGTCGCTGCCGCACCGGCACGCCATCGGGAGCCCAACGGCCGCAGCGGCGGGTCCCCTCTCCCCACTGCGGGAGAGGGACAGGGTGAGGGGGCGGCCCGCGGCGCCCGCCGGTCTCCGACGGGCGCCCAACTCGAAGCTAGCGAACGCTAGTTCTTGGACTTGTCGACCAGCGCGCCTTCGCCCAGCCAGGGCATCATGGCGCGCAGCTTCTGGCCGACCTGTTCGATCTCGTGGTTGGCCCAGCGGCGGCGTTCGGCCTTGAAGTTGGGCTGGCCGGCCTTGTTCTCCAGCACCCAGTTGCGGGCGAACTCGCCGGACTGGATCTCCTCCAGGACCTGCTTCATCTCCTGCTTGGTATAGTCGTCGACGATCCGCTTGCCCGAGCAGTAGTCGCCGTACTCGGCGGTGTTGGAGATCGAGTAGCGGACGTTGGCGAGCCCGCCCTCGTACATCAGGTCGACGATCAGCTTCACCTCGTGCAGGCACTCGAAGTAGGCCATCTCCGGCTGGTAGCCGGCCTCGACCAGGACCTCGTAGCCGGTCGCGACCAGCTTGGACAGGCCGCCGCAGAGGACCGCCTGCTCGCCGAACAGGTCGGTCTCGCACTCCTCGCGGAAGGTCGTCTCGATCACCCCGGAGCGGCCGCCGCCGATCGCGCAGGCGTAGGACAGGCCGACGTCGTGGGCGTTGCCGCTGGCGTCCTGCTCGACCGCGATCAGGCAGGGCACGCCGGCACCCCGGACGTACTCGCTGCGCACCAGGTGGCCGGGGCCCTTGGGCGCGACCATGAAGACGTCGATGTCGTCGCGCGGCTCGATCAGCTTGAAGTGGACGTTGAAGCCGTGCGCGAACGCGAGTGCCGCGTTCGGCTTCATGTTGGGGGCCAGCTGCTCGGTATAGAGGTCGGCCTGCAGCTCGTCCGGGGTCAGCACCATGACCACGTCGGCCCACTGCGCGCCCTCCGCCGGGGTGGTGACCTCCAGGCCGGCGTTCTTGACCTTCTCGGCCGTCTTGGAGCCGGGGCGCAGCGCCACCCGGACCTCCTTGCAGCCGCTTTCGTGCAGGTTGTTGGCGTGGGCGTGGCCCTGGCTGCCGTAGCCGACGATCAGGATCTTCTTGCCCTTGATCAGGTTCACGTCGGCGTCGCGATCGTAATAGACACGCATGGCGCGGTGTTTCCCCTACTCGCTTGTTGATCTGTCTATTGGTGTGCCCGTGAGCGGCCTCACGCTGGCCCGTGCTTAAGCCGCGCGGCGGACGGCGTCCAGCCTTGCAGACGCCCTACAGCCCTTCCGGCCCGCGCTGGATCGCGACCACGCCGGTGCGGGAGACGTCGATCAGGCCGAGCGGGCTCATCAGTTCGACGAAGGCGTCGAGCTTGTCGGTCTTGCCCGTCATCTCGAAGACGAAGTGCTCGTGGCTGGCGTCGACCACGCGGGCCTTGAAGATGTCGGCGATGCGCAGCGCCTCGACCCGCTTCTCGCCGGCGCCGTTGACCTTCACCAGCGCCAGCTCGCGCTCGACGTAGGGGCCGGCCATGGTGAGGTCGGAGACCTTGTGCACCGGCACCAGCCGGCCCAGCTGCGCCTTGATCTGCTCCAGGATCATCGGCGTGCCGGAGGTGACGACGGTGATCCGCGACAGCGCGTTCTCCGGATCGACCTCGGTCACCGTCAGGCTTTCGATGTTGTAGCCGCGGCCCGAAAACAGGCCGATCACGCGCGCCAGCACGCCCGGCTCGTTGTCGACCAGGACGGCGATCGTGCGCTTTTCGGTATGGGTGGAGGCCCGGAGTTCTTCCGGGTTCTGGGCCGTGGGGCCTTGGGCGGTCGGCTTTTGGGCCATCGTGTTTTGGGCCATGCTCTTTTGTCAGCGCGTCTTGGTGGGCCGCGGCGGGTGGGGCCGCGGCCGGGCGGCGGTTTTCGCGCCGGCTTTCGGGCGCGGGCGCGAGGTCTACCGCACCGCGCGGCACGGAAAAAGCCCCGCGGGGACCGCCCGCGGGGCTTCGATCGGCCGCTTTAGACCAGCACCATGCCGTCTTCGCTGGTCTGGTGGCTGGCGTGGTCGTCGGGGCCCAGCAGCATCTGGTTGTGCGCGGCGCCCGAGGGGATCATCGGGAAGCAGTTCTCCACCTCGTCCACGCAGCAGTCGAAGATCACCGGCTTGGGTGTGGCCAGCATCTCCTCAATCTTGTCGTCGAGCTCACCCGCCTTGGTGGCCCGGATGCCGACCGCGCCGTACGCCTCCGCCAGCTTGACGAAATCGGGCAGGCTGTCGGTGTAGCTCTCGGCGTAGCGCTCGCCGTGGAGCAGCTGCTGCCACTGCCGGACCATGCCCATCCACTGGTTGTTGACGATGAAGATCTTCACCGGCAGGCGGTACTGAATCAGCGTCGACATCTCCTGCATGTTCATCAGGATCGACGCCTCGCCCGCGATGTCGATCACCAGCGAGTCCGGGTGGGCGACCTGCACGCCCATCGCGGCCGGCAGGCCGTAGCCCATGGTGCCGAGGCCGCCGGAGGTCATCCAGCGGTTGGGCTTCTGGAACTGGTAGTACTGCGCCGCCCACATCTGGTGCTGGCCGACCTCGGTGGTGATGAAGGCGTCGCGGTCCGCCGTCATCTCGTACAGGCGGTTGATCGCGTACTGCGGCTTCATCACGTCGCCGGTCTGCTCGAAGTGCAGGCACTTGCGCGCCCGCCAGCTGTCGATCTGCGACCACCAGGTCTTGAGCGCGCTCTGGTCCAGCTTGTGCTGGCGCTCTTTCCACAGCCGGACCATCTCCTCCAGCACGTGGGCGACGTCGCCCACCACCGGCACGTCGACCACCACGTTCTTGTTGATCGACGAGGGGTCGATGTCGACCTGGATCTTCTTGGAGTAGGGCGAGAACTCCGAGAGCTTGCCGGTCACGCGGTCGTCGAAGCGCGCGCCCACCGCCAGCATGACGTCGCAGCCGTGCATCGCGAGGTTCGCCTCGTACGTGCCGTGCATGCCGAGCATGCCCAGGAACTGCGGGTCGCCCGCCGGATAGGCGCCGAGGCCCATCAGGGTGTTGGTGATCGGCGCGCCGGTCAGACGGGCGAACTCGGTCAGAAGCTCGCTCGCGCGGTCGCCCGAGTTGATCACGCCGCCGCCGGAATAGATGATCGGCCGCTTGGCGTGCGCGAACAGCTCGACCGCCCGCTCGATCGCGCTCTTCTCGCCCTTGACCTGCGGGTTGTAGGAGCGGTGCTTGACCTCGTCCTTCGGCAGGTAGCTGCCGAGCGCCTGCTGCACGTCCTTCGGCAGGTCGATCACGACCGGCCCCGGCCGCCCGGAGCGGGCGACGTGGAACGCCTCGTGGATGATGCGCGGCAGGTCGGCGACCGACTTCACCAGGTAGTTGTGCTTGGTGCACGGGCGGGTGATGCCGGTGGTGTCCGCCTCCTGGAAGGCGTCGTTGCCGATCAGGTGGGTCGGCACCTGGCCGGTGAAGCAGACCAGCGGGATGCTGTCCATCAGCGCGTCGGTCAGGCCGGTCACGGCGTTGGTCGCGCCCGGGCCGCTGGTCACCAGCACCACGCCGACGCGCCCGGTCGAGCGGGCATAGCCTTCCGCCGCGTGGACGGCCGCCTGCTCGTGCCGGACCAGGTAGTGGCGCAGGCTGTTCTGCTTGAACATCGCGTCGTAGAGCGGAAGGACAGCCCCGCCCGGATAGCCGAAGATCGTGTCGACCTCCTGCTCGATCAGCGCCTTGATGACGATTTCCGACCCGGTCAGCTGCTCGGCCGCCGTGGTGGTGTCGTCATTCGGCATGGTCTCAGTCGACATGGTGTCCTTCCTTGCTTCTTCGTCCGTCTTGCGCCCGTGCGTTTCGATCGTCGCCCGCGCGCCCTGTCGGCAGCTGACCCGTACCCCCGCGCAATCGCGGGCACACCGGGCCGGTTTCCGTCCCTTCCGGGCGCGGCGCGAGCCGGAAGCTAGGGCCTCAAGGTTGCGTGGTCAAGATGAATTCGCGAATTTCATTAAACAATAAGGCCTGCGCACTTTTCGAAAATTGCGCATGGACGACCGCAGCCTTGTCCGCGTCCTTCGGCGTCTGGGTCCTGAGCCAGGTCAGCTGACGCTTGGCGAACTGCCGGGTCGCCTGCTGCGCCGTGGCGAGCGCCTCCTGGTAAGACGCCTCGCCACGCAAGTAGCGCGCCAGTTGCGGCACGCCAACCGCCTTCATCGCCGGCAGGTCGGCCGGCAGGTCCTGGTCCAGCAGCCCTTGCACCTCCGCCAGGCCGCCGTGCTCGGCCATCCAGGCCAGCCGCGCGTCGATCTGCCGGTAGAGCGGCGCGCGCGGCGGCAGGGCCCCAAGCGTCAGGACGTCGTAGGCGGTGCTCGCGGGATGCACCTCCGCCTGCCAGTCGGCGAGCGACCGCCCGGTCGCGCGGACCACCTCGAGCGCGCGCGCCTGGCGCTGTCCGTCGTCCGGGTTCAGGCGCGCGGCCATCGCCGGATCCTCGCGGGTCAGCGCCCGGTTCAGGCCCTCGGGCCCGGCCTCGTGCTGCAGCCGGCGCACGCCGCGGCGGATCGCCTCCGGCACGTCCGGGACCGGGGCGAGGCCCTGCAGGAAGGCGCGCAGGTAAAGCCCGGTGCCGCCGACCAGGATCGGCAGCCGGCCCTGGGCGTGCGCCGCGTCCACCTCCGCGATCGCCCAGCCGCGCCAACGCTGCGCGGTGCAGGGATCGCAGGCCGGCAGCACGCCGTACAGGCGGTGCGGCACGGCCGCCTCCACCTCCGGCGTCGGCCGGTCGGAGAGGACGCGCAGGTCGCGGTAGACCTGCATGGAGTCCGCGTTGATCACCGTGCCGTCGTAGGCCCGCGCGACCGCCAGCGCGAAGCCGGACTTGCCGCTCGCCGTCGGCCCGGTGATCACCAGCACCGGCGGGCGGGGTCGATCGGCGAAGCGGTCGGCAGTCACGGGTGAAGCGGGTCCTCTGGTTCCAGATCGACGGGCTCGATGCGGTATTGGCACGCCGTACCGGCGGGTCCCTCTCCCCACCGCGGAGGCTTTTGCATGCGGGGCCGATACATCCGCCGGGCGCCCTTCGACACGGCCGGCAGGCCGGCCTGCTCAGGGTGACGTCCTATATTTTTCAACTCCTTCCCAGTTACGTCATGCTGAGCAGCCCGACAACGTCGGGCGTGTCGAAGCACGCCTGACGGCTGCTGAAGCTGCCGTGTAAACGTCTCCTGGACGGGAGCGGACAGGTGAGGGGGCTTCCGGGCGTCAAGCGAGCAGTTCCACCCGCACCCTCCCACGACCCTGCGGGTCGCGGGCCCCGCCCTCTCCCGTCAAGGGAGAGGGGATGATCGCCGTGCCTGCAAGCAATCGCCGTGCCGTCAGGCTGCGCGCTTGCCCCGTAAGCCCGGCCTGCGTATCACCGGAGCCATGACCGAGACATCCGAGCGCGCCCAAGAGCGGCAAGTCTGTACCCTGATCGCCGACCCGGCGTCCAGGGACCTCGACCTCGCGGACGTCCAAGCGGTGCGGGAGGCCCTGCGGGCCGCCGGCGCCGAAGTGGACGGTCACCGCTGGCTGGCCGAACACGCCGCCGCCGACCTGCCCTACCGCGGGATCACGCCCGCGAGCGCGGGCGATGCGGCCCGCCGGGCGGTGCGCGAGCGGCCGCTGGACGTCGCCGCGCAGCCCGAAACCGGCCGGCGCAAGGCGGTGCTGGTCGCCGACATGGACAGCACCATCGTCACCGGCGAGACGCTGGACGAGATGTCGGAGGCGGTCGGCCTGAAGGACAAGATCGCCGAGATCACCCGCCGGGCGATGAACGGCGAATTGAACTTCGAGGCAGGCCCTGCGCGAGCGCGTGGGCATGCTGGCCGGCCTCAAGGAGGCGGACGTCAAGGCGACCCTCGACCGGGTCGAGCTGTCCAAGGGCGCGAAAACGGCGATCGCCACCTTGAAGCGTCACGGCGTCACCTGCGCGCTCGTCTCCGGCGGCTTCACCGCGATCGCCGATCCGGTCGCGCAGTGGTGCGGCTTCGACCGCGTCGTGGCGAACCGGCTGATCCTCGAGCACGGCGCGCTGACCGGCGAGGTCGCCGAGCCGATCGTGGGCAAGGAGGCCAAGCTCGCCACCCTGCGCGAGCTGGCGCGGCAGCGCGGCGTGCACGCAAGCGCGGTCGCCAGTATCGGCGACGGCGCCAACGACCTGCCGATGCTGCTCGCAGCCGGCCTGGGCGTGGCCTACCGCGCCAAGCCGAGCGTCAAGGCGGAGGCGCGTTTCGCCCTGGAGCACGGCGACCTGACCGGCCTGCTCTACCTGCAGGGCTACAGCGAGGCCGAGTTCGCGGACGTCTCCTGATCGCGAACAGTTCGCAGAGCGAGCGAAATGCGGCGCAATCTGTTGGTCGCAGCGGCGCGGGAGAGTGATACTCGTAAACCTTCCAACCCGCCGCACGTTCGAGGGCACGCACCATCATGACGACCCTGCTTCAGGAGGCCCAGCCGCAGACCCTGGGCCAGCGAATTCGCACCCAGCGCAAGCGCCTCGGCCTGACCGCCGCCGAGCTGGCCCGCCGGGCGGGCGTCACCCGCGACACGCTTTCGGAATGGGAGCGCGACGCCACCGCCCCGCGGTCGAACCGCCTGCTGACGCTCGCCGGCGTGCTGGAGACCAACATCGGCTGGCTGCTGGAGGGGCACGGCCACTGCGCCCCGCAGACCGACGCCGACAGCGAGATGGCCGCCTTGCGCGAGCAGCTCGCCCATGCGCGTGAGCTGGTCAACCAACTCTCCACCAACCTGGACGCCCTGCAAACCCGCGTGAACGCGATGGAGCGCCGGCAGGCCAGCCAGAAGTAGGCGCGGCCGAAGCCCGCCCTACTGCTGCACCATCGGGAAGGTGACGGCGACCGCCCAGGCGAAGATCAGGGCGTTCGCCACGCCGGCCACGGCCGGGTGACCGGTCGCCTTGTACGACCAGCGGCTGAACAGCCCGAACACGACGAAGAACAGCACCATGACCGGCACGATGATGAACAGGAAGAACAGCTGTTCGAGGTCGAGCCCGGCCGCCGCCATCAGCGACAGCAGGAACGCCGCCTTGGTCGCCGGATAGGCGCCGCGTGCGTGATCCGGCCCGCGGGTCAGCCACTCGTCGGCCAGGAAGAACGGCAGCGTGCCGGCGAACAGGGCCGCGATCAGCGGCAGGCGTTCGGGGATCGGCCAGAAGCTGATGAAGAAGCTGTCGATCGGCAGGCCCACGGCGAGGATCGCGTAGGCGGCCACCGCCGCGGCGGCAAGCGCCAGCCGGGCCCAAGGCAGCGGCGGCCTCTGCTGGGCGATGTCGTGCCCGCGCCCGACGTACCAGAGGGCGAACGCCGTGAGCAGGCCGTAGAGCCCGAAGTGCGCGGCCAGATAGTCGCCGACCAAAAGCGGCAGGAAAGTCGGTCGGCAGCACCCAGAGTACGAGCGGCGTCACCACCGCCGGCAGCAGCACCACCGGCCAGACCCGCCGCCAGCCCAGGCCCGCGCCCGCCGGTTCCGACCGGACGACCGGCAGCAGGCTGGACAGCGGCCGGGCAAGCGCCGCCGCCGCCAGCACCAGCAGCAGGATCCACGGCCCCCACGCCACGACCGCCGCCTGACTTTCGCGCCCGAAGCTGCGGTTCAGCCAGTCGCGCGCGGCCGCCAGGCTCTCCTGGCTGTAGAGCACCCCGATGTGCTCCACGCCCTCGGCGATCCGCCAGCCGCGCGCGCTGCCGTCGTCGAAACTGCCGTAGACCTCGCCCGGCGGCGGGTCCGACACACCGGACTTGAGCGCGACCGCCCGCTTCGCCTCGTCGAGCAGCGGCTGCGGCTCCAGGCCGCCCACGATCACCAGCATGTTCTCCGGCGTCTCGGCCGTGATCGTGGGCGCGAACATCGACACCGCGACCGTGCCCACGATCGGCTCCTCGGTCTGCTGGGCGAAGCGCACGATGATGTCGGAGGCCATCGAGTGACCGAGCAGGGCGAGCCGCCCGTCGCTGCGCGGCAGCGCGCGCGCGAACGCCGCCACGTCGGCCATCTGGTCGAGCAGGTTCTGCGTCGCGCCCTCGACCTGGGTGATGTCGCCGGTCAGCGGCAGCGGGTTCCGGCCGTGGCCCAGGAAGTCGAACGTGACGGCGAGGTAGCCGTTGCGCGCCAGGGTCAGCGCGAACGGCTGCATCAGCTGCTGCGACCCGGCGAAGCCGTGGGCGATCAGCACCGTCGGCGCCGGACCTTCCCCGGCCGGTCGATAGACGGTCGCAGGAGTGCGCTGGCCGACCGTCGCCTCGCTCACGGTGATCCCGTCGAACGGGGCCAGCAGGCGCCACAGCGCCACCCCGGCGGCGACGAACGCCACCAGGAGGATCAGCAAATTGGATACACGGGTCACGGTGTTGGCTCGCAGGCAGGCTGATCAAGAAGATAGGTCGATGGCCGTCGCCACGCGGTGGGCATGGGCGCGACCGGGCCCGACATGCGACGCGGCGGCCCCGGAGATCCAGGACCGCCGCGTCAGCACCCCGTGGCTCGGGGCGGGAGCCGGTCGACGGTTAACCGAGCCGGACCGCCACCCAGCGGAAGTCGCCCTGGTTGTAGACCAGCAGCGTCACCACCCGGTAACCACCCTTGCGGGCCTGCTCGATCTTCTGCGCCATCTCGCTCGGCGAAGTCACCTCTTCCTGGTCGACCTCGACGATCACGTCGCCGGCGGAAAGGCCCTTTTCGGCCGCCGAGCTTCCGGGATCGACCTCGGTCACGACCACGCCCTTGGCGCTCTCCTCAAGGCCGAATTTCTGGCGCATCTCCTGGTTAAGCTCGGCCAGCCCCATGCCCAGCACACTGCCGGTGCCCGGCCCGGTGCCGCCGCCGTCAGGCTGGCTTTCCTGGTCGCGGAAGCTCGCCACCGCGTCCTCGTCGAGCTTGCCGAGGTCGACTTTGACCGTCTTGCGCTCGCCCTTGCGCCAGACGACCACGTCGACCGTCTTGCCGATGCGCGTCTCCGCCACCATCCGCGGCAGCTCGCGCATTTCGGTAACCTTCTCGCCGTCGAAGCGCAGGATCACGTCGCCCTGCTTGATACCGGCGCTTGCCGCCGGGCCGCCCTCGGAGACCGACGCGACCAGCGCGCCGCGCGGCTCCTCCAAACGCAGGCCCTCGGCGAGCTCCTCGGTCACCGACTGGATGCGCACACCCAACCAAGCACGCCGGACGTCGCCGTACTCGCGCAGCTGACTGATCACGTTCTCTGCGATCGCGCTCGGGATCGCGAAGCCGATACCGATCGAGCCGCCGGAGGGCGAGAAGATCGCCGTGTTGACGCCGATCACCTCACCGTCGGTGTTGAACATCGGACCGCCGGAGTTGCCGCGGTTGATCGACGCGTCGGTCTGGATGAAGTCGTCGTACGGCCCGGCGTTGATGTCGCGCGAGCGCGCCGAGACGATGCCGGCCGTCACCGTGCCGCCCAGGCCGAACGGGTTGCCGATCGCCAGCACCCAGTCGCCGATCCGGGTTTCGCTACTGTCGCCCCAGGAGGCTGCCTTCAGGTCGCGGTCGGTGTCGACCTTGAGCAGGGCGAGGTCGGTCTTGTCGTCCCGGCCGACGATCTCAGCCGACATGGTGGTGTCATCGTGGAAGCGCACGGTGATCTCGTCGGCGCCCTCGATCACGTGGTTGTTGGTGACGATGTAGCCCGCCTCGTCGATCACGAAGCCGGAGCCGAGCGACGACGGGGCGCGGCGCGGACCCTGCGGCCCTTCGCCTCCGGGCGGCTGGTTGGGCTGGCCCTGGTCGGGGCGCCGGCGGTTGAAGAAGTCCTCGAAGAACTCCTCGAACTGGCGGCGCTGCTGGCTCTCCTCGACCTTCTGGGTGGTCGAGATGTTGACCACCGTGGGCAGAAGGTCCTCCGCCAGGTTGGCGAAGGTATCCGGGCGGTTCTGCGCCTCGGCGCTGGCCGGTAGGCTCAGCGCGACGGCCAGGAACGCGCCCAGCGCCAGGGCGGCCAGACGCGCCAGGCGCGTCGGGCCGGTCGGCGCGGTGGCGATGGCGGATGTCTGCAAGGTCGTGTCTCCGTTGCATGAGAGCTGTCGGCCGCGGACGAAACGGCCGCGGCGCGATGTGCGTACCGCCCTGTCGCGGCGGCGTGATCGTTCGCGGTGCCGGGCTCGATGCGGCGCCCTGCGCTTGGGCTGGCGGGATCGGCCAGCTGGCATGCCGTAAGCGTGCGCCCGATCTCTCCGCCCAAGGGTGGGCCGGGCCGGCCCCGGGTCAAGCTGCCGATGCTCTTGATCGGCCGCGAGTTTGGCCATTTTAGGGCGCGTTCTAGCGGAGCATGTAAAGGAAAAATACGCCGACGAGGGCGGTCAGCAGCCCGCCCCAGCGCAGCGCTTCCGCGGGCATCTGCTCCAGTTGCTCCAGCGCGCGGCGCACCAGGCCTGGAAAAAGCGACATCGACACCCCCTCGATCACCAGCACGAGGGCAAGCGCGGTCCAGAAATCCAACCAGGCGATTTCGGGCATGGCCTTTTGTAACGGGGCCTTATCGGGGCTGGGGTTGGAGGCGATCCGGGCCAGCAGGATTTGGTCTGCCGGCCAAGCTCCCAGTTAGCAAAAACGACGGGCCGGGATCATGCAAGACCCCGGCCCGTCAATCGGGTGCGTCGGGAACGGCCACAGTCGCGACCGCGCCAGGCGCGATCAGTTGGCGCTGCTGGAATTCTCCGGCTGGCGCTCCGCCCGCGGCCCCAGCGCCGGGCCGTCGGTCGACTGCTTTCCGGCCTCGCGGAGTTCGTTCTCCATCGCGCCCTCGCCGAACATGCGGAAGAAGGCGTTATCCTGGGTCGACAGCACCAGGTAGGAGTTCTGCGCGTTGCCCTGGTTGATCGAGCCCTCGTAGGCCTGCATCGAGCGGTAGAAGGAGAAGAAGTTCTCGTCCTGCCCGTACGCCTCTGAGAGTATTCGGGTGCGCTTGGCCTCGCCGCGGCCGCGGATGATGTCGGCTTCGCGCTTGGCCTCGGCCCGGATCACGGTCGCCTCGCGGTCGGCTGAGGCACGAATGCGCTGCGCCTCCTCGCGGCCCTGGGCGCGGAACTCGGCTGCCTCGCGTTCACGCTCGGAGCGCATCCGGGCGTACACCGCTTCCGACACCTGCTCCGGCAGGTCGGTACGGCCGATCCGCAGGTCGACGATGTTGATGCCGAAGCGGTTGGACTCGTTGTTCACCTGCTTCTGGATCTGGGCCATGATGTCGTCGCGCTGATCCGACAGGATGCTGGCGAGGTTCACGGTACCCAGTTCGCTACGCAGGGCCGAGTTGATGATCGAGCCCAGGCGGTCGCGCAGGCTACGCTCGAACGTCACCGTCTGGTAGAACTTCAACGGATCCGTGATCTCGTAGCGGGCGAAGGAGTCCACGTCGAGCGGCTTCTGGTCGGCCAGCAGCACGCGTTCGACCGGCGGGTCGAGGTCGAGGATGCGGCGCTCGTAGTACCGCACCTCCTGGACGAACGGCACCTTCGCTTTCAGGCCCGGCTCGGTGATCACCTGTTTGGGATCGCCGAACTGCAGGACGATCGCCTGCTGGGTTTGGTGAACGGTGAACAGCGCGCTGTACGCCACGATCGCCAGAAGGATCGCGACTACGCCGCCCGCAATCATAAAGACGCGGTTCATGATCGATGCCCTCCTGGCCTAGTTCGTTGTGGCGTTGGACGAACCGCCGCCGCCCGTCGCCGACCGGTTGCGCGATGTACCGGTTTGATCCGACGGGTTGTCGCCGGTCATCCGGTTGCGCAGCTGGTCGAGCGGTAGGTACGGCACGGTCCCGCCGGTGGAATTCGCGTCCATCAGCACCTTGTCGGTGCGCGCGAACACGTTCTGCATGGTCTCCAGGTACATCCGGCGCTTGGTCACGGCCGGGTTGACCTTATAGGCGCTGAGGACCTGCTCGAAACGCTGCGCCTCACCTTCGGCCTCGTTGATGATCCGCTCGCGGTAGGCTTCAGCGTCCTGGACCATCTTCTGCGCCTCACCGCGGGCCTGCGGGATCAGGTCGTTGCGGTAGGCCTGCGCCTCGTTGCGCAGCCGGTCGCGGTCCTGCAGGGCGCGCTGCACGTCGTTGAACGCATCGACCACCTGATCCGGCGGCTGCACGTTCTGCAGCTTCAGACCGGTGACCAGGATGCCCGACTCGTAGTTGCTCAGGATCTCCTGCAGCAGGTCCTTGGTCTTGCCCTCGATCTCCGCGCGGGCTTCGGTCAGGGCCGGCTGGATGTCGGTCCGGCCGATGATCTCGCGCATCGCGGACTCGGCGGCGATCTTCACCGTGCCCTCAGGATCGCGGATGTTGAACAGGTACCGGCCGGCGTCCGAGATCTTCCACTGCACCGAGAAGTCGATGTCGATGATGTTCTGGTCGCCGGTCAGCATCAGGCTCTCGCCCTCGACGTCGCGCTCGCTGCTGCTCTGCCCGTTGCCGACCTGCCGGAAGCCGATGTCGATCTGATTAATCCGCTCGACCGACGGGGTCATCACCGTCTCGATCGGATACGGCAGGTGCCAGTTAAGACCCGGCGAGGTGGTGTTCACCCATTCGCCGAACCGCAACACCACACCCTGCTGGTCGGTCTGCACGCGGTAGAAGCCGCTCAGGAACCAAATGCCGATCAGGACCGCGGCGATCAGCGCGATCCCGCGGCCGCCTAACCCGCCGCCGGTGCCGGAGCCGCCGGGGAGGATCTTCTTCAGGCGCTCCTGGCCTTTACGGACGAGGTCGTCGAAGTCCGGCGGGCGCTGACCGCCACCGCCGAAGGGACCGCCGCCGCCGTTGTTGCGGCCGCCACCGCCGCCGCCGGAGCCACGGCCGCCCCATGGGCCGCCGTTGCCACCGCCGCCGCCGGAGCCGCCGCCCCAGGGGCCGCCACCTTGATTTTGCCAAGGCATGTTCTGCTGTACTCCGTGATGTCGAATTGCGGGCGTGAGGTCTGGGCAGCAGAAGTTGTGACCCTTGCGGGCTTCACAGGACTCCGCGACTGACCATATCGGACCATACACGTAACGCGTCGGCCCGACCTCGCAAAATAGGTCACCGGAATATCGGGCGCGAAAGGGAGAATTCAAGCATGAGCGGCGTCACCGAGGAGAGCGTCTGGCAGGCGCTGGGCAGCGTCCAGGATTCAGAAGCCGGCCAGGACATCGTCAGCCTGCAGATGGTCTCCGGCCTTGTCATCAAGGATGGCAACGTCGGCTTCGCCATCGAAGTCGATCCGCGCAAGGGCCAGGAGAAGGAGCCGTTGCGCAAGGAAGCCGAGAACGCGGTGGCCGCGCTCAAGGGCGTGCAATCGGTGACCGCCGTGCTGACGGCGCACGCCCAGGCGCCCGGCGGACAGGCCGCGAGCAGCGGCCAAGCCGGTTCACACCGGCAGCAGGCCCGCGCGCACGGGCCGCAGGGCGGCCAGACCGGCGGCGGTCAGACCGGTGGTACGCAGGCCGGCGGCCAGCAGCAGCGCAGCCAGGGCGCCGGCGGCGGGCAGCAGCAGATCGCCGTCCCGGGCGTGAAGGCGATCGTCGCCGTGGCGTCGGGCAAGGGCGGGGTCGGCAAGTCCACCACCGCCGCCAACCTGGCGCTCGCCTTCCAGCGCCAGGGCCACAGCACGGGCATCCTGGACGCCGACATCTACGGGCCCTCGCAGCCGCGCATGATGGGCGTCTCCGGCCGGCCCGAATCGCCGGACGGCAAGCGCCTGCGCCCGATGGAGGCCTACGGCATCAAGGTGATGTCGATGGGCTTCCTGGTCGGCGAGGACACGCCGATGATCTGGCGCGGCCCGATGGTGCAGAGCGCGATTCAGCAGATGCTGCGCGACGTCGACTGGGGCGAGTTGGACGTGTTGGTGGTCGACATGCCCCCCGGCACCGGCGACGCCCAGCTCACGCTCGCCCAACAGGTGCCGCTCGCGGGCGCGGTGATCATCACCACCCCGCAGGACATCTCGCTGTTGGACGCCAAGAAGGGCCTCAACATGTTCCGCAAGGTCGACGTGCCGGTGTTCGGCATGATCGAGAACATGAGCTACTACCTGTGCCCGCACTGCGGCGAGCGCTCGGACATCTTCTCCGCCGGCGGCGGCCGGCGCGAGGCGGAGAAGCTGGGCACCGACCTGTTGGGCGAAATCCCGCTCGACATCGTGATCCGCGAGACCTCCGACAGCGGCCAGCCGGTGGTGGTGTCCCACCCCGACAGCGAACACGCCAAGGTCTACCTGTCGATCGCCGAGCAGGTCTGGACCAAGATCACCGGCGCCGACGCCTCCGCCGCCCGCAAGGCCCCCAGCATCAAGATGAGCTGAGGGCCGCCCCGGCTGACGGACCGGCGCCCTCAGCATGCGCGCGTCACGGGCCAAAGCCCGTGACGGCACCGCGCGCCTGGGGCACGATGGTATGTATGGCACATTCGGATGTAGAACGCCGCGTTCTATCAGACCGCCCGCGGGCTCTGGGAAACCTCTGCCAAACCTTGGCGGTTGGTATCCTGTTGCTCGGCATCGTGGCACCGCTCGTCCAGCCGATTGGTGTCTCGGCACGCCCACGCGATGCGGCGCTCGCAGGATCGGCAGCTTTACTGCTGCTGCTCAGCGGCCTTAAGCTGATCGGTGAAGCTGTGCGAGTTGACCCATGACCGACCTCTCAATCTGGCTGCTTGTCGTTCTCGCGTTTGGCCTTGGGGCTTTCGTCTACGGCCAGTTCGTCCTGGTCCCCCGCGCCCGGCGCCTGGAAGACTCCGGTGGCGGGCGCGGCAAGAGCACCCGCCATGCGAAGGGCCGACACCCGAAATAGCCGCCGCTAGGTGTGAGCTTCACGTGGAAGGTAATTCAACCTTCCACGATCTTGCCCTACCCCCGCAGAAGTTCGATGAAGCTGTAGGCGTGCGGATTGCGGGCGTTCGCTTCGTGGTCCTCACGCCAGGTTTCACGCCAGCTGGCGGGGTCGAGGTCGTCCAGGAAGGTGTCCGCCGCGAAGGTGTCGTGGACACGGGTCAGCAGCACCCGGTCCGAGATCGGCAGCGCGCTTCGGAAGATCTCGGCGCCACCGATCACCATCACCTCCTCGGCGTTGTCCGCGGCAGCGCGGTCCAGCGCGGTCTCCAGCGAGTCCGCCACCACCGCGCCGTTGAACGGCACGTAATCGGCCTGCCGGGTGATCACGACGTTGAGCCGGCCGGGCAGGCTGCGGCCGATCGATTCGTGGGTCTTGCGGCCCATCACCAGCGGATAGCCCATGGTGACCCGCTTGAACCACTTCAGGTCGTCCGGCAGGCGCCAGGGCAGGTCGCCGTTGTGGCCGATTCCGCCGGCTTCGTCCGCGGCGACGACGAGGGTCATGCGGGGACGGGACGGCGATTCGGCGGACGGCATGGGCGGCGATCTCCCGGCAGACTGGACGCGGCGCGCGGCAGCCTACCCGAGCGGCTGCCGACGTGCGAGCGCGAACGTCGGGGCGGCGCGGGCCCCCACCTTTAAACCGCTAACCCGTTGCCTTATATAGACAAACGTCCGGTCGCTCCGGACTATGGGCATAAACGGCACGCTGGGTAGCCGTAGCGGACCCGGGGGCAGTACCCGGCGCCTCCACCAACATGCCGGCAACATGCCGGCAACATGCCGGCAACATGCCGGCGTCTCGCGCGTCCCACCCGCGCTGGAGACGCCGGCCGTCCCTCACGGGGGCGAACCAGGATCGACGCGCGGCGAGAGGCGTGCCTTTGCCCCGGCATGGCATCCGCCGTTATCGGGCCATCCAAGAAGTGCGAACGACAATCGCGCTCCGGTTGCCGCGGCTGCGTAAGCGCCAAGGCAACCACGGCTTAAATCCCTAGCCGGGTCGAGTCCGGCTAGGTGGGGTCCGGGGCTACCTAGCAACAGAAAGCCCCACTTTCATTGCTCCCACGCATCCGCTTTAATAGCCTCCGCCGCGACGCAACGAGGCGTAGGAAGGATATGATATGGCCGAAACCGGCGGCTCCGAGGACGACCTGCATTACGACGTGATGGTCGAGAACGCCCTGCGGGGTGTGGTGCGTCAGGCGCTCGCCCAGGTCGCCGAACACGGGCTGCCGGGTGAGCATCACTTTTACGTGACCTTCCGCACCGACCACCCGGGCGTCGTCATGCCGGACTCGCTCAAGGAGCGTTATCCGCGCGAAATGACGATCGTCCTGCAGCACCAGTTCTGGGATCTGCAGGTCGGCGACGACGCGTTCCAGGTGACCCTGACGTTCAACAACGTCTCCGAGCAACTCAGCATCCCGTTCGAGGCGATCGCCGCGTTCGCCGACCCGTCGGTGCGCTTCGGCCTGCAGTTCGACGCCGGCGAAGACGACGACAGCGAAGGCACGCCGCCCGAGCAGGCCTCCAACTACCAGGGCGAGGCCGGCGAGACGGCGAGCGGGACCGGCAAGGCCGACGGAGACGGCGACGATACCGGCGGCGACGACAACGTGGTCACGCTGGACCGCTTCCGCAAAAAGCAGTAGCCCGGCGTCGGCCGAACCGTGGCCCGACGGTCGGCCGGCGCTGGTTCGAAATTCCGCGCGACCCGTGAGTATCCTGCCCGACGTCCTCGCATCTGAGCTCGACGTGGTGTTCTGCGGCAGCGCGGCCGGGGCCGTCTCGGCGCGCGTCGGCGCGTACTACGCCGGCCCCGGCAACCGCTTCTGGCCCACCCTGGCCACGGTCGGGCTGACGCCGGTCGAGCTGCCGCCGGCGCGCTTTCGGGAGCTGCCGCGCTACGGCCTGGGCCTGACCGACCTGTGCCAGACGGCGAGCGGCGCGGACGCCGACCTGCCACGGGACGGCGACGACCCGGGGGCGCTTGACGCCAAGATCCGCCGCCATCGGCCGCGCGTCCTCGCCTTCGTCGGCAAGCGCGCGGCGAAGCGGTTCCTGAACGCGAACCGGGTGTCCACGGGTTTGCAGACCGACAGCCCGTTTCCGGATACCGACCTGTTCGTCCTGCCCTCGCCCTCAGGCGCCGCGCGCGCCAGCTGGGACATCCGTCCGTGGCAGGCGCTGGCAGCGCATGTCGGGCGCAGCCACCCCGCAGCCCAGGAAGGCCGCCCATGAGCACCCGCGTCGCCGCGCCACAGGCCGAACGCCGGCTGTGCCGGCCGGGGCAGACCTGCTGGCAGCAGCCGCACGCGCCCCGGTTCGGCGTACTGATCGATGCCGACGGCTATTTCCAGGCCGCGCGCGAGGCGATGATCGCCGCCGAGCGCGAGATCCTGATCCTCGCCTGGGAGTTCCACACCAAG
The DNA here is from genome assembly GCA_034521655.1 of Rhodovibrio sp. GTDB lineage: Bacteria > Pseudomonadota > Alphaproteobacteria > Kiloniellales > Rhodovibrionaceae > Rhodovibrio. The sequence goes on along the minus strand of JAXHMD010000039.1, from coordinate 59,911 downwards.
GCCGAGCTGGTCCGGCCCGCCGCCAGCCACGACGCCGAGGGCACGCCTTACGGCGCCGACGGCTGGCCGAGCCGGCTGGGCGACTTCCTGATCGCGCTGGCCGACGCCAAGCCGCGGCTGGAGATCCGGATCGTGCTCTGGGACTTCGCGATGATCTACGCGCCCGAGCGCGAGCTGATCCCGATCTTCCGGCTGCCCTGGAAGGGCCACCCGCGCATCCACCTGCAGATGGATAGCGCCCACCCGCCCGCGGCCTCGCAGCATCAGAAGATCGTGGTGTGCGACGACAAGGTGGCGTTTTCCGGCGGGCTCGACCTGACGGCGAACCGCTGGGACACCCGCGAGCACCTGGCCGACGACCCGCGGCGCACCAACCCGGCCGGGGACGCCTACGGGCCCTTCCACGACGCCATGGCGATCGTCGACGGCGCGGCCGCCCACGCGCTGGGCGAGATCGCCCGGCACCGCTGGGCTGTCGCCAGCGGTTACGACTGCCATGCCCCGACCGACGGGCTCGCCGGCGATCCCTGGCCCGCGTCGGTCAGGCCGCTGCTCAGCGACGTGCATCCGGCGATCGCGCGCACCTACCCCGCCTACCGCGGCTTTCCGGAGGTGCGCGAGGTCGAACGGCTGTTCCTGGAGAGCATCCAGGCCGCCCGGCATGCGATCTACATCGAGCAGCAGTACTTCACCTCCGCCGCGATCGGGGAAGCGCTGGAGCGCAGCCTGACGCTGCCGACCGGCCCGGATATCGTGATCGTGCTGCCGTACGAGACCAGCGGCTGGCTGGAGGAGAGCACGATGGGCGTCGGCCGCGTGCGCCTGCAGCGTAGGCTGGAGGCCGCGGACCGCTACGGCCGCCTGCGCGTCTACCAGACCCGGGTGCCCGGCGCCGGGCTGGATGCGGTCAAGCTGCACGCCAAGCTGATGATGGTCGACGACCGGCTGCTGCGCGTCGGCTCGGCCAACATGTCGAACCGCTCGCTCGGGCTGGACAGCGAATGCGACATCGCGCTGGAGGCCGCGGGCGACGACGCGGACCGGATCGCCCGCGCCGTCACCTACCAGCGCAACGACCTGCTGGCCGAGCATCTGGGCACCGATACCGACACCGTCGCCGCGGCGATCGCGCGCGAGGGCGGCCTGATCGCCGGGATCGAGTCCTTGCGCGCGCCGGACGAGGCGGACGCGCGCAGCCTGATCCCGCTCACCCACGACGTGCCGGAATGGATGGAGCGGCTGGTCCCGGACACGCGCAAGCTGGACCCGGAGCGCCCGATCCAGCCGGACCTGCTGCTGGAACGCTTCCTGCCCGCGCGCGAGCGCGTCACCGACGCCGACGACGCCGAGGAGGCCGAGGCCGCCGACGCGCAGGTCGGCGAGGTCGCGCCCGGCGAGGTTGCCAAGCTGCGCGACGACAGCGCCGAAACCGCGCCTGCGGTCCCGAACCAACGGCCGCGCCTGCGCGCCCTGCTGCGTTTCGCCGCCGCGCTCTCGATCGCCACCCTGGTCGCGCTCGCCTGGTCGCTGACGCCGCTCAAGGACCTGAGCAACCTGGACGCCGCGCTGGCGCTGGCGGAACGCTGGGCGGGCGAACCGTTCGCCCCGCTCTACGCCGTCGGGGTCTACGTGGTGGCCGGGCTGGCGTTCGTACCGATAACGCTGATGGTCACGGTAACGGGCCTCGTGTTCGGCCCGGTCAAGGGGTTCGCGGTCGCGATGCTGGCGAGCGTGGTCGCCGCCGCCGTCAGCTTCGCGATCGGGGCGCTGTTGGGCCGCGACCTGATCCGCCGCCTGTCCGGACCGCTGATCAACCGGATCAGCGAACGGCTGAGCCGGCGCGGCACCTTCACCGTGGCGCTGCTGCGCATGGTGCCGGTCGCGCCGTTCACGCTGATCAACCTCGCGGCCGGCGCGATCCGCATCCGCCTCAGCGACTTCCTGGCCGGCACCGTGCTCGGCATGGCGCCCGGCATGGCCGCGCTTACGGTCTTCGGCGACCGGATCGAAGCCCTGCTGCGCAACCCGACGCCGCTCCAGGTCGCGATGGCCCTGCTGGCCCTGGTCCTGGTGGTCGGGGTCGCCTACGGCACCGACCGCTGGGCCGCGCGCCGCCGGCGCCGAAGGGAGTTCCTGCGCCGCCAGCGCGAAGGCTGGACGCCCGGCGAGACGGGAGGGCGCGGCGCATGAGCCACCGCGCGCTCAAGGTCGCCAGCTACAACATCCACGCCTGCGTGGGCACCGACGCCCGCTACGACCCGCCCCGGGTGGCGCGGGTGCTGGCGGAGCTGAACTGCGACGTCCTGGGCCTGCAGGAGGTCGACGACCGCTGCCCGCCGCAGGACGGCCTGCTGCAGTTCCGCTATTTCCAGCAGGTGACCGGGATGACCGCGATCGACGGTCCGGCGATCCACGACGACCGCGGCTGCTACGGCAACGCGCTGCTGACCCGATTGAGCGTACGCCGCGCCCGGCGGCTCGACCTTTCCCACCGGGCGCGCGAGCCGCGCGGGGCGATCGACGCCGTGCTGCAGGGCCCGACCGGGCCGATCCGGGTCCTGGTCACCCACCTTGGCCTGCACCCGCGCGAACGCGGCGAGCAGATCCGCACCCTGATCGGCGCGCTCAAGGAAGATTGGGGCAACCGCGGGGACGGCTTCCCGCGCGACCTGCCCACGCTGCTGCTCGGCGACATGAACGAATATCTGCCGACCGGCCCGCGCATCCGGGAATTGAAGGCCCGCTTCGCCGCCGGCTTCCACCGCGGCTCCTGGCCGTCGTTCTGGCCGCTGCTGCCGCTCGACCGGATCTACAGCGACCCCGCCCCGCGCCGCGCGGCCTTCCGCATCCACCGCACGCCGACCGCCCGGCGGGCTTCCGACCACCTGCCGGTGAAGCTCACACTGGGATGGTAGGAAACGGGGGTCGGAGGCGCTTCGGGCACCCGTCAGGCGTGCTTCGACACGCCGTCGTAGCGACGGCTGCTCGAGCACGACTGTCATCTTCTTAGACCGCTGCTCAGCATGAAGGTAGACAGTACGTCATCTTGAGAAAAATTACAGACGTCATCCTGAGCAGGGTGCGCAGCACCCGTGTCGAAGGACGCCTGACGGGTATCTAGCCCAGCACGCAAACGCCGCTCGCGGCAGGATAACGCCCCTACCGCTTCTGCCCCGGCGTCCACTTCTGGATGCGCTTCTTGGCGCCGACCGCGCCCCCCTTGCCAGCGCCACGCAGGCCGCAGGCCTTGGGGCCGCGCGCCTTGACAAGCGCGGAGAACTCCTTGAACCGGCGGCTCAGTTCGCGCTTTTCGGCGTCGCTGAGCGCGTGGTTGGGTTTGCTCGACAGATCGCGCTCGCGGATGTCGTCCATGCCCGTCTCTCCCGGGTGCTCTCGGCGGGTCGACGGCGAGCATCGGCTGAGCGCGGTTAACAACCGGTTAGGGAGCCTCGGATGACGGCGGAACCGCCCGAGATCACGGTCGACGGGCCGGACGACGGCCCGGTCCTGGCGCTGGCCCACGGCGCCGGCGTGGGCATGGACAGCCCGTTCATGGCCGGCATGGCCGAACGCCTGGCCGCCCGCGGGGTGCGCGTGGCCCGCTTCGAGTTCGCCTACATGGCAGCCCGCCGCACCGACGGGAAGAAGCGCCCGCCGCCCGCGCAGACGACGCTGCTCGCGGAGTTCCGCGCGGTTGTCGACGCGCTGGGCGGTCCCAGACGGGTCTTCGTCGGCGGCAAGTCGATGGGCGGGCGAATGGCGAGCCTGCTGGCGGCCGAGCAGGAGCAGGCCGGCCAGCCGGTGGCGGGCGTCGTCGCGCTCGGCTACCCGTTCCATCCGCCCGGCAAGCCGGACAAGCTGCGCACCGACCACCTGCAAGCGCTTGCCACGCCCATGCTGGTCTGTCAGGGCGAACGCGATCCGTTCGGGACCGCGCAGGAGGTGCCGGACTACCCGCTGGCCGCCTCGGTGCGGATTGTCTGGCTGCCCGACGGCGACCACGACCTGAAGCCGCGCAAGGCCGCCGGCACCAGCCAGGAGGCGAACTGGACCGCCGCCGCCGACGCGGCGGCCGCGTTCCTGCGCGGCCAAGACTGAACGCGAGCAGTAGGAGGACGCCCGAGCATGGCCGAAGAACCGCCCCAGCGCCCGTTCCGCGTGACGCTGACCAAGCCGCTGGGCAAAGGCACGCTCGCCTTCACCACCAACGTCCAGGCCTTCGGCGAGCAGGAGGCCTTCCGCAAGGCGACCAGCATCTACCACGACGCGGTCCGCGGCCTGGGCGAAGCGCCGGTCGACTGGAAGTTCGAGTTCGAGGACGCGCAGATTCAGGCGACGTGACGGGGTCGCGGTCTTTGCGGGGGGCGCCCCTGCCCCTCTCCGCCACTGTGAGGAGAGGACCAGGGAGAGGAGGTTGCCCGCAACCCTGCCGCTCCCGAATGCCGTAGGATGGGTTCGCGCAGCAACCCACCAAGCGGCGTATCGTGTGCGGACACCGCGCGGTGGATTGCCGCTTCGCGGCGAACCCACCCTACGGGCGGCGTCCCCGGTCGTTCTGCTGTGCACACCACCTGTCCCTCTCCCCCATTGGCGGAGATGGGACCCGCTGACGCGCTGTGCGCACGCCCAGAGCCGTGTTCGGGCCCGACCAAACCGCTTCCGCCCTGGCATCCGGCCGAGCGCGGGGCTACAACCGCCCCACCGACACCCGACCCGCTAAGCAACAAGGCGACCGTCATGAGCGAGCAGGCCACCCGCACCGAGAGCGATTCGATCGGCGAGATCGAGGTTCCAGCCGATGCCTACTGGGGTGCGCAGACCCAGCGCTCGCTGCAGAACTTCCGGATCGGCGGGGAGCGGATGCCGATCCAGGTGGTCCGGGCGCTGGGCATCCAGAAGCTCGCCGCGGCGCGCGCCAACCTGAAGCTGGGCCAGCTCGACAAGCGGGTCGGCGATGCGATCTGCAAGGCCGCGCTGGAGGTGATCGAGGGCGAGCTGGACGACCACTTCCCGCTCGTGGTCTGGCAGACCGGCAGCGGCACGCAATCGAACATGAACGCGAACGAGGTGATCGCCGGCCGGGCGAACGAGATGCTGGCCGGCAGCCGCGGCGGCAAATCGCCGGTGCACCCGAACGACCACTGCAACTTCGGCCAGTCGTCCAACGACACCTTCCCGAGCGTGATGCACATCGCCGCGGTGCGGCTGCTCACGACCGAGACGATCCCCAAGCTGAAGCGCCTGGCGGACGCGCTGCAGGACAAGGCGAAGGCGTTCGACCAGATCATCAAGATCGGCCGCACCCACCTGATGGACGCCACCCCGCTCACCCTGGGCCAGGAGTTCTCCGGCTACGCCACCCAGGCGGCCTACGCGGTTCAGAGGCTGGAGGGCAGCCTGCCCCGGCTGCGCCAGCTGGCCCAGGGCGGCACGGCCGTGGGCACCGGCCTCAACAGCACCCAGGGCTTCGCCGAGACGTTCGCCGAGGAGGTCTCCGCGATCGTCGGCGAGCGCTTCCAGACGGCGGAGAACAAGTTCGAGGCGCTGGCCGCGCACGACGCGGTCGTGGAGGCGTCGGGCGCCGCCAACACGGTGGCGACGTCGCTGATGAAGATCGCCAACGACATCCGGCTGATGGGCTCCGGCCCGCGCTGCGGCTTCTTCGAGCTGCTGCTGCCGGCGAACGAGCCCGGCTCGTCGATCATGCCGGGCAAGGTGAACCCGACCCAGTGCGAGGCGATGACCCAGGTCTGCGCGCAGGTGATGGGCAACCACACCGCCGTGACGGTCGCCGGCTCGCAGGGCCACTTCGAGCTCAACGTCTTCAAGCCGGTGATGATCTACAACCTGCTGCAGTCCTGCCAGCTGCTGGGCGACGCGGCGGAGAGCTTCAACACCAACTGCGTCGTCGGGATCGAGGCGAACGAGGAGCGGATCAACCAGCTGATGCGCGACTCGCTGATGCTGGTGACCGCGCTCAACCCGCACATCGGCTACGACAACGCCGCCAAGGTCGCCAAGAAGGCGTTCGCCGAGAGCAAGACCCTGAAGCAGGCCGCGGTCGAGCTGGACCTGTTGAGCGAGCAGCAGTTCGACCAGCTGGTCCGCCCGGAGGAGATGCTGGGCCCGCGCAAGGCCGAGTGACGTGAGCGACGCCGCCGACACGGCCGCGCCGCCGGCCGTCGCCCTCGCGCCGGGCGACCAGCGGCTGGAGAAGCACTCGGTCACGCTGTTCCAGCACCGCACCTCGCTCAGCCTGGAGCCGCCCTTCTGGGCCGCCCTGCGCCGGCTGGCGGCCGGGCGCGGGCAGTCGCTGAACGCCCTGATCGCCGAAATCGACGCCGCGCGCAGCGGCAACCTCTCCAGCGCCGTGCGCGTCTGGGTCCTGCAGCAGGTGGCGGCGGGGCAGTAGAGAGCGGGTTTCGCTCATCCCGTGAGTAAAGAATCGAGGACACCGAAGTACCCGTCAGGCGCCCTTCGACACGGCCGGTAAGCCGGCCTGCTCAGGATGACGTCATATTCTTTAGGTCTGATTCTTTAGGTCTGAATTTCCGTTATTCTTCAAGATCTTAATATTGACGTCATGCTGAGCAGCCCGACGAAGTCGGGCGTGTCGAAGCACGCCTGACGGGTGGCTGAAGCTGCTGTGGATCGATGTGGCAGACTTCGGCGGCGCGTTCCCCCTCTTCCGATAGGAGGAGGGGGATAGGGGGAGGTGGCTGCCCCGATACATGCGCCCCGACGGCGGCGAAAGCGGCGCTCTGCAGCTGCACGGCCCTGCAGACCTACCTCACCCTGTCCCTCTCCTTCCATAGAAGGAGAGGGGACGCGCTGCCATGCTGTGCCTGCACGCAGATAGCCCCTACCCGTTCAAGTGTTTGTACAGGATCGTCGTCGGGTCCAGGCCGCGGTCGAACGGCTCGCGGCAGTAGCCCGGGATCTGGCCGAGCGCGATGTAGCCGCGGGCGCGGTAGAGCGGCTCGGCCGGCGTCGCCGCTGCGGGTGTCCAGGGTGAGCAGGGTGCGTTCCTGGGACCGCGCGCGGTCCTCCAGCGCGTCCATCAGCTGCGTCGCCGAGACCCTGGCGGCGGTGATCGGGGCGGACCAGCAGCTTGGTCACCTCGGCCCGGTGGCGGCCGTTGGGCGGCGTGTCGCGGTCGAGCTGCACGGTGCCCACGATCCGCCCGTCGCTTTCCGCGATGAACAGGTCGCGCGTGCCCAAGTTGACCGGTACCAGCACCTTGTCGCGCCAGTACGCCTCGGCCTCGTCCAGCGTGAAGGGATTGACGAAGTTCACGCTCGCCCCGTCCTCGACGCAGGCGTGCAGCAACGCGCTCAACTGGCCCAGCCGGGCCGCGGCCATGGGCGCGTCGAGCAGGAACGGCGGCGTGGACATCGAGGAGCCCTTCCGCGTCAGACGATGAACAGCAGGTAGCGGGCGCCGGCCTCATCCGGCGTCTGGAACGCGCTCGCCCCGAACAGGCGGTAGCGCAGGCAGTCGCCGGGGGCGAGCGCGTGCTCGACCGCCCCCAACGTCACGCTGAGCGCGCCCTCCTGAAGCCACAGGTGATGTTCAAGCCCCGGGCGCGGCGGCCGGTCGTAGGCGATCCGCGCGCCCGCCGGCAGCGCGCCCGCGACCACCTCCCCCGCCAGCGGCCGGTCCGGCGGCGAGACGGTGCGCCGGACGAAGCCGCTCTCCGGATCCCGCCAGACCGGCTGGTCGGCGGGGGTCAGATGCGCCTCGAACCCCTCCTCCGCGAGCGCGATCAGGCGCGAGATGCTGAGCCCGTAGGCCGCCGCGATCCGGCCCAGCACCTGCGCGGTCGCGCTCACCTCCGCGTTCTCCAGCCGCGACAGCGTGGCCCGGCTGACCCCGCTGTCGCCCGCGAGCTGATCCAGCGACCAGCCGCGCTGGGTCCGGAGCGCCTTCAGGCGCCGGGCCAGACCGCGGTCGATGTCCGAGGGCGCTTCGTGCACTTTTTCCATATCTGGGAGTATTTCCCATTTCAGGTCGCCCATGCAATCGCGAATGCGGCTGTCGCCGGCTCTTTCGAACAACGCTTCCCGCGTGTGAAATAAAGCGAAACGCTCCGAAACGGCGTGGCCGCCTCTGTTGTCTTCGGCGAAAATCTGGAAAAATGTCGGTGCGCGTCGTATCAAGGCCAAGGCCGCGGACAACCGGCCGGACGACACGAAGACATCAAGACAACAATAACTGCTGAACGGGGAGACTGACCAAACCATGCTGTTCAATTCCATCCGACGCCGCCTGATCCAGGGCGTCACGGCCGCCGCCGTCGTAGGTGTCGCCGCCGCCGGGTTCGCCGCGCCGGAAGCGCGCGCGCAGGACAACAACTACATCCTCTCCACCGCCTCCACCGGGGGCACCTACTATCCCGTCGGCGTGGCGCTTTCCACGCTGATCAAGGTCAAGCTGCAGCCCAGCGACGGCATCAACATGTCGGCGATCAACTCCGCGGGCTCGGGCGAGAACGTCCGCCTGATCCGCGAGCAGGAGGCGCACTTCGCCATCCTGCAGGGCCTGTTCGGCTACTACGCCTGGAACGGCCTGGGCCCGGTCGCGGGCGCCGGCAAGCAGGAGCACCTGCGTTCGATCACCATGCTGTGGCCGAACGTCGAGCACTTCGTGGTGGCGAGCGAGCACGCCGACAGCGGCACCGTGCAGGACGTGATCGACATGCAGGGCATGTCGATGGCGATGGGCCGGCAGAACTCCGGCACCATCGGCTCCAACCGCACGCTGCTGGGCAACCTGGGCGTCGACATGGACGAGGCCTACGACCTCGTCTACGTCGGCTACGGCCCGAGCGCGGAGGCGCTGCAGAACGGCCAGGTCGCCGGCATGTCGACCCCGGCGGGCGATCCCGTGGGCGCGGTGACCCAGGCGTTCGCGTCCATGGGCGACGGCGCCACGCTGCTGGAGTTCACCGACGAACAGGCGGAGACGGCCGACGGCGGCATGGGCCTGTGGACCCGCTACGTGATCCCGGGCGGCACCTATCCGGGCGTCGACGCGGACACCCGCACGATCGCGCAGCCGAACTTCCTGGCCGCGCACCAGAACCTGCCGGAAGAGGACGTCTACAAGATCACCAAGACGATCTACGAGAACCTCGCCTTCCTGCAGAACATCCACCCGGCGACCAACGCCATGGCGCTTAAAAACGCGATCGCCGGCCTGCCCGCCCCGCTGCACCCGGGCGCGCTGCGCTACTACGAGGAGCAGGGCATCTCGGTTCCGGACCGCCTGAAGCCGTAACCCCGGTCGGCTACGAGACGGGCCGGCGTTTTCCGCGATGGGGCGCCGGCCCGCTTTGCTTTCCGAAAACGGGCCGCCCGCGACTTTGGCAGGGCGGACCGGCGGGTCCCCTCTCCGCCAATGGGGGAGAGGGACAGGGTGAGGTGGTGTGCACGGCCTTTGCGCTTGGGGCGCGGCCCATCTTGGGCGCCGCGGGTTCTGCAAGGCCGGCGGCAACCTCCTCTGCCTAGCCCTCTCCTCCCACAAGAGAGACTTTTGCACAGCTCGCCTAGCACCCGTATGGGATCCTTCGACACGGACGCCTTCGGCGTCCTACTCAGGATAAAGGTTTAGGTCTGTCAGAGACTTACACCTAGCTTCATGCTGAGTAGCCAGTCCTGAGCTTGTCGAAGGGCTGGCGTGTCGAAGCACGCGACACGGCTGCTCATGCCCCTTGCAAAGGTCTCCGCCCAATGGAGGAGAGGGACCCCTCTCTCGGCCTTAACACCCCACACCTCCAGGAGCGCGGGCGATGAGCGACGGTGAGGGCGAGCGGCTCAAGCGGCCGGTGCGTAAATTGTCCGCGCGCGCCGACCGCGCGGTGTTCGTGGCCGCGATCCTGATCGCGCTGATGCACCTCTACATGAACGGGCTGGGCTCGCTATTGGTCGACGGGCTCGACTGGCTGTTCGGCCTCGCCGGCGCCAGCGTCGATGCGCTCGGGCCGGTCGCCTGGGCGCTCAAGCAGATGGCGGTGCCGCCACCGTTGTTGATGCACGCCCTGCACTTCGCCGGCTTCGCGGTGCTGGCCGGCCTGTTCTACCCGATGATCCCGCGCAGCTGGTGGGCCGACAGCCGCTGGGGGACCGCGCTGGATTTCAGCCTCGGGCTCGCGGGCGCGCTCGCCGGGCTCTACCTGATCGCCCAGGAATCCGCGATCTACGACCGCGGCGTCCGGCTGATCGCATCGGAATGGATCGCCGGCGGCATCCTGATCCTGGTGGCCCTCGAACTGGTGCGCCGGACCACCGGGTGGATCGTGCCGGTGCTCTCGGTACTGGCGCTGTCGTACGCCACCTGGCTCGGGCCCGAGGTCGGCGGCATGCTGCAGTTCGCCGGGCTGTCCGCGGAGACCATGCTGTTCCGCACCGTCTACGGCGACGACGGCATCTTCGGCAACATCGCCGGGATCAGCGCGTCGATCGTGGTGATGTTCATCCTGTTCGGCGCGTTCCTGCTGCGCTCCGGCGCGGGCGATGCGATCGTCGACCTGGCGCAGGTGGTCGCCGGCCGGATGATCGGCGGGCCCGGCCTGGTCGCGGTGATCGCGAGCGCGCTCACCGGCACGATCTCGGGCTCCGCGGTCGCCAACACCGCCCAGACCGGGACCATCACGATCCCGCTGATGCAGCGCTCGGGCTATCCCGGCCGGTTCGCCGCCGGGGTGGAGGCCGCCGCCAGTACCGGCGGCCAGCTGATGCCGCCGATCATGGGCGCGGGCGCCTTCATCATGGCGAACTATACCCAGATCCCCTACGTCACGATCATCTCGGTCGCCGCCTTGCCGGCGCTGTTGTACTTCCTGTCGGTCGCCTTCTACGTCCGGATCGAGGCGAAGCGGCTGAACCTGCTGCCCGACCCGAACCACGGCCTGAACGCGCGCGAGGTGCTGGTCCGCGGCGTGGTCAAGCTGCTGGCGCCGATCGGCGTCCTGATCCTGCTGCTGTTCCAGGGCTTCACGCCGACCTACGCCGCGGGGCTGGCGATCGTCGCGGTGGTCGTGGGCTCCTGGTTCACCTCGGAGAAGATGGGCCCGCGCGCGGTCGCGGAAGCGCTGGCGAGCGGGGTGCGCAACGTCACCATGATCGCCGTGCTGCTGGTGGCGATCGGCATCTTCGTCAACGTCATCCCGACCACGGGTCTGGGCAACCTGTTGTCGCTGATGATCAGCCAGTGGGCCGACGGCAACCTCTTGATCGCGTTCGTGCTGGTCGCGCTGGCCTCGCTCGTGCTCGGCATGGGGCTGCCCGTGACCGCGGCCTACGTGGTGCTCGCGGTGCTCTCGGCCCCGGCGCTGCGCGACCTGATCGTGCAAGGCCAGATCCTGGAGATGATCCAAAACGGCACCCTGCCGGAGGCGGCGCGCAGCTCGTTCATGCTGGTCGACCCCAACGCGCTCACCAAGCTGACCCAGCCGATGAGCGCGGAGGCCGCGCGGGCGCTGCTGGACAGTGCGCCGCCCGAAGTCCTCAACATCGTCCGCGATCAGGCACTGAGCGGCGAAGCCCTGACCCTCGCCCTGCTCTCCGCGCACATGATCATCTTCTGGCTGAGCCAGGATTCCAACGTCACCCCGCCGGTCTGCCTGACTGCCTTCACCGGTGCCGCGATCGCGGGCACCGACCCGATGCGAACCGGGGTGCAGGCCTGGAAGGTCGCCAAGGGGCTCTACCTGGTGCCGCTGTTGTTCGCCTACACCCCGCTTCTGGGCGGGGACTGGCACGAGGTGCTGGAGATCTTCGTCTTCGCCACGCTCGGCCTGTACTGCGTGGCGGCGGCGATGCAGGGCTACCTGGTCGGCCGGCTTGGCTGGCCGGAGCGCGGCGCGATGCTGCTCGCCGGCGCGCTCTTGTTCTGGCCCGGGATCTGGTGGACGCACGCAGCCGGCGTGGTGCTGTTCGCCGGCATCTGGGCGGCCAACCGCTGGCGCACCGGGCAGCTAGAGCGACATGCTCGAAGGCCGAACCGGCCTTCGGCTGAATGTGCTCTAGCTTCCTGAAGCAACGGCCCGCAGGCATTACAGGCTCGGGCAAGGTGATTGCGGGACCCACCTTCCCGCATCTGCCTGGCCGCGGCGAGCTGAGCACCGGGTTCGGTTGTCGACGCGTGCCGTTCGCGCCCGACGGCGCAAAACGCGCCATGACTATCCTTCCGGTCATGTCCGGCATACCCCCGCGCACGCCAGCCCTACCCGTTTTTGATCTAGGTTAGAAACTGACGAGGGATTTATTTCCTGATCTTCCCCGAACACACGAGGACAAGACGCCATGCCTGAAGCGCGAACAGCGCCGCCGCTGGCAGACGACGAACCGCACCGACTGGCCGCCCTGCGCCGGCTACGGCTGTTGGACACGCCGCGCGAGCTGGCGTTCGACCGCCTGACCCGTCTGGCCGCGCGCGTCGGCGGCGTGCCGATGGCCGCGGTCGCGCTGCTCGACCGGGACCGCAACTGGTTCAAATCCGCGATCGGCGTGCCGGTACGCGAGGTCCCCCGGGACCAGGCCTTTTGCACCTTTACGGTCGCCGAGGGCGGCACGCTGGTCGTTCCCGACGTGACGGCCGACCCGCGGTTCAACGGTCTGCGACTGGCCGGGTGCAAACCCAGGGTCCGCTTCTACGCCGGCGCCCCGCTGCGCAGCCCCGATGGGGCGTGCGTGGGCACGCTGTGCCTGATGGATACGCTACCGCGGCCCCGGTTCGACGACGACGACCGCGCCAACCTGCGGGACATCGCCCGGCTGGTGGAAGACGAGATCGGCCGCCACGCCGAAGCCGAGCTGCCCACGGCCGAGGACAGCACCGAGATCGACTGGAACACCTGGCTGTAACCCAGACGCGGCCGGCGTCAGTTCCCGGCCGTGGTCTTGCGCGCGGGGTCCGGTCCGGCGACCGGCGGATCGACCGGCACATCATCCGGCTGTGTGTTCCGCACGTCCCAGGAAACGCCCAAGACGTTGTTCCGGTCCAGCCAGGACAGGCCGTAGACCGGCCCGATCTCCCGGATCAGGCCGCCGTCCGAGCGGTAGACGGTGGCCGCGAACTTGGCGACGCCGGTCCGGTCGAGCTCCTTCCAAAGCGCGATCTCGGGCGTCTCCAGCGCGGTCGTGGTCGGAATCGGCACCTCGACCGCGGGCAGACCGAACAGGAAGTCCCGGCGCGTCGTCGACAGCGCGCCCGAGCGGACCTCCACGATCACCTCCGCGTCCGTCTGGTTGCTGACCAGATAGGCCCCTTCGGCCAGCAGCGCGGACCGGAACGCGCCGATCACGTACGCGCGGTCGTAGGCATCGAAATAGCGCCCGTCCAGGTAGACGCGCTGGCCGTCACGGATGCCGAAGTCCATCCGCGCGATCGCTTCGTCGGCGGCTTTCGACAGCAGCAACTGCTCGTTGGCGCCGCGTTCCGGTTCGGTCCGCCGGATCTCCGTACACCCCGCGACGACAAGGGCCAGCAGGGCGAGTACAGCGGCGCGGGCCGCGGTCCCGGTCATGTGCGGGCTCCTTCCGAGCTGTGTTCGTCCGTGAGGAAAACGCCCACCGCGCCCGGCTGGGCCGTCTGGCGTTCAGCGCAGCACGCGTCCGGGGGTCACTGGTCGCTCTGCAACTGGTCCAGGACGCCGCGGATGATCTCCTCGGCACGCTTGGGCTGGCCGCCTCCGGACCCGTTCGCGGATCCGCCGCCGTCATCCGGCTGCTGGGCGTCATCGCCCTCAGGGTCGTCCGGCGACGGCGCGTCCTCGGTTCCGCCGCCGGCGTCTGCGTCATTCCCGTCCGCCGCGTCGGCGCCGGGTGCTGTGTCCTGCGTCTCTTCCTGGATCTTCTCGGGCGTCAGCTGCTGCTGGAACGCGCCCCCGGTGATCGCGACGTCGGGGGCGTCCAGCGGACCGGTCTGGCGGGTGACGACGAAGGGATCGTCGGGTGCATCCTTGGCCCGGAACAGCTCGGTGGTCATCTGCAGCCGCCAGGTTGGCAGGTTCACCTGTCCGCGCGTCTCAGCCCGGCCGTCGAGCCCGTCCAGCGTGAGGTCGGAGGTGGTCACGATCCCCTCGGCGACGGCGAAGCTGCCGGTCAGGCGCGCGCGCTTCTGGGTGAACGCCGTGCCGACGAAATCGAGCGCTTGCGTCAGGCCGCGGATCTTGACCCCGGCGCCGAAGGCGTCGCCCAGCATGTTGGACAGCTGCTGGCCCAGCCGACCGTCGCCCGCGCCGTTCCGGTCCAAAAGCCGGCCGGCCTGGGGGCCCAGGAACAGCTCCGGCGCCACGGTGACGCGGCCGGAGACCTCGCCCTCGCCGGCCAGACTCTCGATCATGGCGTTCGGGCTTGCGCCTTTGGCGTTCAGGTCGGCCTTGAGATCGATCGGGCCGTCCAGCGCCTGCAGGCCGAAGGCGCGCGCCAGCAGCGGTGCGCTCGAGACCTGCCGCGCGTCGATCATCAGCGAGGCCGCCGCGGTGTCGCGGACATCCAGCGTGCCGCTGGCGCTGACCTCACCGCCGAACAGCGTGCCGGTCAGGCGATCCAGGTCAAGCACGCCGTCGCTCAGGGTCCCGGCCATCTCCGCGCCTTCCAGGCGACTGCCGTCGGGCAGGACGAGCGCCTCGGAGGTCACAGTGAGATCCAGATCGAACGTGGTGAGCGCATCCAACGGCAGCGGCTGCGCCGACCAGCGCGTCCCGGAGCCGGTACTGTCGCCGTCGCCGGCCGGCTCCGCCCCACTGTCGCGCGTGTCGGACCCGCTTCCGGACGTGCCTGCCGAGGCGCCGGCGAAGGCGGCGAGCGGCAGATCGCCGGTCTCGAAGCTGGCCGTGACTTTCGGCCGCGCCCCCGCCAGATCGACCGAGAAAGGGCCGCTCAGCTGCACCGGCCCGATCCGGCCCTTCAGGTTGTCGGTCCCGAAGCTGCGGCTGGTCCCGGCGACCTGCGCGGTCAGGTCGAGCGGCCCGGTCTCCGGCGGCAGGGCCTTGAGCCCCGGGACCTGCTCGCTCAGCGTGCGCAGGCTGTCGTGCTGCAGCGCCAGGACGAGGTCGAACGCCGCCGGGGCGGCGAGCGGCTCCACCGTGCCCTGGAAGGTCGCGGTGCCGCCGAGCGCGGCCAGCGTGCCGTCGACCTTCGCGTTCGCGACGCCGCCCTGGGCCGTGCCGACCAGCGCGACCGGGCCAAGTCCCGCCGGCACGCCGTCGCCAAGGCCGAACGCGCCGGCGAAGCGCGGCAGGTTCTCGACGTCCAGATCGATGTTGAGGTCGAGCTGCGGATCCAGGCCGACCAGATCGCTCAGCTTGCCGTCGACGCGCACGGCCGCGCCGGCCAGGTTGCCGACCGACGCTTCGCGCACGGTCAACGCCTGGTTGTGCAGCGTGGCGTCCAGCTTGACGTCCTGGGCGGTCGTCCCGGCGTAGGTCAGCTGCCCCGCGCGCAGGTCGAAGTTGGCGTCGAAGCCGCCCAGCCAGCCGAGCGGCGGGCCGCCGTCGTCGCTGCCGCCGTCGTCGCTGCTGCCGTCGCCGCCGTCAGAGCCGTCCGACGCCGCTTGATCGGTGGGCAGATAAGCGTCCAGGTTCAGCCGGTCCGCGGTCAGGCCGATGCCGAAGCCCGGACGCTGGCGCAGCGCGATCGCGATCCCGCCCTTGAGCTGCGCGGTATCGACGTCGAGGTCGATGTTGGTGAGCGTGATCTGACCGGGCCGGGCCTGCAGGTCGGCCAGCAGTTCCATCCGGCGCAGCCGGTCCGCCGGCACGCGCTCGGCGTCGATGCCGAGCCACGCCAGCATGCCGCGCAGGTTGTCGGACGCGGACTCCAGCCGGCCGTCGAACACCGGCTTGCCGTCCTGCGCGGCCAGCGTGCCGAACACCGCCAGGTCGCTGGAGCCGGGCAGGAGCGCCATCGCCTGGTTCAGCGTCACCGTGCCGTCGGCAAGCACGGCGTTCGCCCGGCCCTGCCGGATCACCCGGTCGCGGTAGAGGATCGCGCCCACGTTGACGTTCAGTTCCGCGCGCAGGTCCTGGGGCAGGCTGAAGCTGTCCCCGGCGTCGCCCGACCGGCCGCTCCCGCCGGCCGGGTCGGCGTTTTCGCGCTGCATCGCCAGCAGCCGGTCGAGGTCGAGGCGCTGGACCGTCAGATCGGCGACCGCCTCGGTCTGCCGGGCCCCGCTAGCGGCGGGGAAGGTTACCTGCAGCCGGCCGTCGGCGCCGGTGTCGCCCAACTGCAGCGACAAGTCCTGCGCCTTCAACACGCCGCCTTCCAGCGTCAGCCGGCTCTCCGCGGAAAAGGTCTGGGCCAGCTGCGCCGGGTAGTCCGCCGCCGCGCGGCCGGTGATCTGCGCCAGGACGGTCGCCAGATCGCCGCCGCGCAGCTCCAGGTCGCCCTGCAGACGCAGCGCATCCCCGGTCGAGAGCGCGCCGCCCAGATCGGCATGCGCGTCCGTCCCCGACAGCTGGACACGCAGGCTGTAAGGCGCCGGTCCACCGCCGCCGAGCCGGCCCAGCTGGCCGTCGAACTCGAGCGGGATGCCCGTGCTCTCGAGGCTGCCTTCGGCCTCGAACGGGCCGGACAGCGCCTGCGCCGACAGCCGCGCATCGAGCGCGGTGAACCGGCGGTCGATACCGGCTGCGGGATCGATGAACCGCAGCGTGCCGTCGACCACGCGCACGTTTTGCAGGCTGACCTGCCCCAAGAGGCCGGTGTCGAGCGACGCGCGCCCATCGTTGCCCGACGGGCCGGCGGATTTGCCAGCGGCGTCCCCGAACCGCCAGTTGGCCCGGCCGTCGGGCGTGCGTTCCAGGAGCAGCTGCGGCTCCACCAGGACCAACTGCTCGACCTCGACCTGCCCCTGCAGCAGCGGGGCGAGCGCGACCCGGACCCGCAAATCGGCGATCCGCGCCATCGGCTGATCGCGGCCGCCGTCGACGTTGGCGAGCGTCACCTGCTGGGCGGAGAACGCCGGACTGGGCAGCAGCGACAGGCTGACCGGCCCGTCCACCGTGATGTCGCGGCCGGTCGCCCGCTCGACCTGCTGGGCCAGCTGGTCCTTGTAGGCGTTCCAGTCGATCAGGCTGGGCAGGAGGAGCACCGCCGCCACCAACACAAACAGGACGGCGAGCAGAGCGTAGATCAGCTTCTTCAACGTGGAACCTTCGTCGCGACGGGCCTGGGCCGAGCGACCGCGTGCGCAGAAATGGCGGGCTTTCCGTTGCGCCCGGCGGTGTACGCGCTAAGCTAATGAAAGACGGCGCCGACGGCAAATGCTTGGGCGCAGGGAGCGCCGTGTCCGGACGATGCGACACGCGGCGACACGCGCGGCGACACGCGCGCGGGCCGGCAGGCCGACACCCACGCAAGCGGCCGCCTGGCTTGCCGCCTTTAGGGTCGCCCAACGGCGCATGCGGACGGAAAACGGTTGGACCAGCGGCTTGGCAACCGGTCGGGACGGCATCGGGAGACGAGGGACCTCACCCATGGGCGAGTTGATCGACCTGGACGCCTACCGCCGGCGCAAGCACCGCGGCCTGCCCCGGCTCGCCACCTCACGCGACGCCGACGCCCCCGCCCGCCCGTAAGCCCGGCGACAGCCCCCGCCTGGGCCTCCCCAAGCCACCTGAACGCGCCGACGACCCGGACGCGCCGAAGCCGGCATAGGGGCGCCCTGGCACAGAGTGGTGTCGCCCGGCACCCCACCGTCTCTCGGGCCCGCGTGCTCCGGGTCGACGAGAGGCCCCTACCCCTCGATCTTCACGATCTTCCCCGGGTTCAGGATGTTGCGCGGGTCGAGCGCGCGTTTGATCGCGGCCATGGCGGGCAGCAGGTCGGGGTGTTCCTGCTCCAGCAGGTGCATCTTGCCGTAGCCGATGCCGTGCTCGCCGGTGCAGGTGCCTTCCATCTGGAGCGCGCGCTCGACCAGGCGGTCGTTGAGCGCCTGGGCGCGGGCCATCTCGTCGGCGTCGTCGGGGTCGATCACCAGCACCAGGTGGAAGTTGCCGTCGCCGACGTGGCCCACGATCGGCGCGATCAGGCCGAGTCCTCGATGTCGCGCTTGGTTTCGGCGATGCACTCGGCCAGGCGCGAGATCGGCACGGCGACGTCGGTCGGCCAGCCCTTGGCGCCCGGCTTGAGCGCGATCCCGGCGTAGTAGGCCGCGTGCCGGGCGGCCCACAGCTTGTTGCGCTCCTCCACCGCCGTCGCCCAGGAAAAGCCGGTGCCGCCACTGGCCGCGGCCAGCTCGCCGGTGCGTTCGGCCTGCTCCTGCACCGCGGCCTCGGAGCCGTGGAACTCGAAGAAGATCGTCGGCTGGACCGGGTAGTCGAGGTCGGAATAGCGGTTGCAGGCGTCCATCTGGACCTCGTCCAAGAGTTCCATGCGCGCCACCGGAATGCCGGACTGGATCACCATCTGCGCCGTCTCCACCGCGCCCTCCAGCGTGTCGAAGGAGCAGACGGCCGAGGAGATCGCCTCCGGCTGGCCGGTCAGGCGCAGGCGCACCTCGGTGATCACGCCCAGCGTGCCCTCGCTGCCCACCATCAGCCGGGTCAGGTCGTAGCCGGCCGAGGACTTGCGCGCCCGCCCGCCGGTGCGCACCACCTGGCCGTCGGCCAGCACCACCGTGAGCCCGATCACGTTCTCCCGCATGGTGCCGTAGCGCACGGCGTTGGTGCCGCTCGCCCCGGTCGCGGCCATGCCGCCCAGGGTGGCGTCGGCGCCGGGATCGATCGGGAAGAACAGGCCGGTGTCGCGCAGATGGGTGTTGAGCGTCTTGCGGGTCACGCCCGCTTGGACCCGGCAGTCCAGATCCTCGGCGTTGACCTCCAGCACCGCGTTCATCCGCGACAGGTCGAGGCACACGCCGCCCGACAGCGCGGCGACGTGGCCTTCCAGCGAGGTGCCGACGCCGAACGGGATCACCGGCTTGCCGTGGCGCGCGCAGGTCTGGACCAACTGCGCCACCTCCTCCGTCGTCTCAGGGAAGGCGACGGCTTCGGGCGGGTGGCCTGCGTGGTAGCTCTCGTCCTGGCCGTGCTGCTCCAAGCAGCGCGGCGGCCGTGCTCAGCCGCTCGCCCAGGACCTCGGCGAGCTCGTCCAGCCAGCCGCGCTTGAGGGCCGCGTCCGCGTTCATGGGCCTTGTCCTCCCGCTTATCGTTGGGCGCGCGTTCTTGTCGAATGCGCTTGCCTTTCGCTTACAGCGCTTCCGGCCACCATAACATCCGACGACGCGGCCGTCACGACCTGACGGCCGGGCCGTCGGCATGGGTTCGCTGTAACCGGCATCGGGCGCGATGGCTGCCATGGCGACTGGGAAAGTGGACCCAAGCGGGTGTGCCGCACAAGGGCTGGTTCAACGTCGGCATCGAGGATGTCGGCCAAGCCCACGAAACCTGTGAGATGTGCGAGACGGTGGAGATCCGCTTCGTCCACCTGATGCGCCATCCCGACTATCCCGACGACCTGCGCGTCGGCTGTGTCTGCGCCGAGCACATGGAAACCGACCGCCAGGCGGCGCGCAGCCGCGAGCGCTGGAAGCGCAACGAGGCCCAGCGCCGGGCCAACTGGCTGAAGCGCGCCTGGCGCGTCTCCCAGCGCGGCAACGAGTACCTGAACGTCGACAACTTCAACGTCACCGTCTTCCAGCGCCCCGATCAACACTGGGGCGGCCGGCATCCTGCACAAGCCGACCGGCACCAAGCGCGCCTCCCAACTGCCCTACCGCTCGAAGAACGAGGCCAAGCTGGCGGCGTTCGACAAGCTGCAGGAGATGAAGGTGAAGCTGGAGCGGCGCTAACTCTGCATCTGCGCCATCTTCTCCGGCAGCCAGAGGGCGAGCTCCGGGAAGGCGACCAGCAGGACCACGCCCAGCACCAGGATGAAGAAGAACGGCAGGGCGGCGACCGCGACCTGCAGGATGTTGCGCCCGGTCAGGCCCTGCAGGACGAACAGGTTGAAGCCGACCGGCGGGGTGATCTGCGACATCTCCACCACGATCACGAGGTAGATGCCGAACCAGATGCGGTCGATGCCCGCCGCCTCCACCACCGGCAGGATCACGGCGGTGGTCAGCACCACGAGCGAGATGCCGTCCAGGAAGCAGCCGAGGACGACGAAGAACAGGGTCAGCGCCGCCAGCAGGCCGTAGGTCGACAGCCCTGGCGTGGCGATCCATTCCGCCAGCATGCGCGGGATGCCGGTGAAGCCCATGGCGCTGGTCAGGAACGACGCGCCCGCCAGGATGAAGGCGATCATGCACGAGGTGCGCGTCGCCCCCATCAGGCCGTCGACGAAGCTCTGCCGGGTCAGCGTGCCGGACAGCCAAGACAGCACCAGCGCCAGGAACACGCCCACCGCCGCGGCGTCCGTCGGGCTGGCGATGCCGATATAGATGCTGCCGATCACGCCCAGGATCAGCAGCACCACCGGGATCAGCCGGCGCGACTGCCAGATCTTTTGCTTCAGCGGCATCGGCGGCTCGCGCGGCGGCGTGCGCTCTGGGTGCATGAGCGACCAGAGCACGACGTAGCCCATGAACAGCAGCACCAGCACGAGCCCCGGCAGGATGCCGGCGACGAACAGCCGGGCGATCGATTCCTCGATCGCGACGCCGTAGACGATCAGGATGATCGACGGCGGGATCAGCAGGCCCAGCGTGCCCGAGCCCGCGAGCGTGCCGATCGACATCGTCTCGTCGTAGCCGCGCTTGGTCAGTTCCGGCAGGCTCATCCGCCCGATCGTGGCGGCGGTCGCCGCGGAGGAGCCGGAGACGGCGGCGAAGATCGAGCAGCCCAGGATGTTGACGTGCATCAGCCGGCCCGGAATCCGGCCCATCCAGGGCGCGAGGCCGCCGAACAGATCCGCCGACAGGCGCGAGCGGAACAGGATCTCGCCCATCCAGATGAACAGCGGCAGCGCCGCCAGCGCCCAGGAGTTGGAGGCGCCCCAGACGGACGTCGCCAGCACCCGGCCGACCGGCGCGCCGGTGAACAATTCCATCGCCACCAGCCCGACCCCGAACAGCGAGAAGGCGA
Source organism: Rhodovibrio sp. (assembly GCA_034521655.1). Classification (GTDB taxonomy): domain Bacteria; phylum Pseudomonadota; class Alphaproteobacteria; order Kiloniellales; family Rhodovibrionaceae; genus Rhodovibrio. Next base: position 38,877 of record JAXHMD010000039.1, on the reverse strand, counting down.
CCCAGACGCCGCTGCCGAGCAGGGCGAACAGCACCACGACCAGCAGGATGCCGAGCCAGACCTCGTCCATCTAGCCGCGGCCCCCGCGCCCGGCGTCGGTGTCCCGCTCGGCCTCGGAAACGTCCGCCAGGATGCCGACGTTGGCGCGCTCGTGCGCCGGCGTGCCGCCGCGAAGCGCCACCACCAGCTCATCCAACAGCGCGATGGTCAGCACCGCGCCGCCCAGCACCAGCGCCCCCTGCGGGATCCAGATCGGGATCGCCACCATGCCGGTCGACATGTCCCCGTAGCGGTACGAGGCCGCGACCAGGCCGAAGGTGTACCAGGTGAAGAAGCCGGCGATCGCGAGGCCCACCAGGATGCACCAGACCTCCACCACCTGGCGGGTCTTCGGCCCCAGCGCCTGGATCACCAGCGTCACCCGGATGTGCGCCCCGCGCTTCAAGGCATACGGAAGGGCGAAGAAGGTCGCCCCGGTCAGGAAATAACCCGCGAAGTTGGCGTAGGACGGCACCACCAGCCCGAACGGGGCGCCCAGGACCATGCTGGCGACGCTGTCGATCAGGTTGGCCAGCACCTGCGCCAGCACGATCAGGGTGATCGCACAGATGAACGCCGCGGCGATGGCGCCGGAGAGGCTGTACAGCCGGTCGAGGAAGGTGCGCATGACGCCGCGAAGCGTGGCCGGAACGTGCCGGCCGTGCAAGAGGTTCGTGCGGGTGGGCGCAGTGAGCCGCGGGAAAGCGAAGACGAACCACAGAGACACAGAGACACAGAGATGGCGCGCCCCTGCACATAACCGCGCTACACGGCGTAACGAAGCGCAAGGGGGCCAAGCTGCTGTATTGCGCGCGAAGCGCGCTGAAAATCCCTGAGCTAGACAGCTCGCACATCGGCGTGCCTGCGCCGAAGCGCGCTGACGCGGCACGACGTCCTTCCTGGTGTCTCTGTGTCTCTGTGGTCCGTCTTCGCTTCACTGCCCTATGGACGCGCCCCTCAGGACCCGGCCCGCGTCGAGCAGTTCCTTCGCCAGCGCCTTGATCTCGCGCGCGGCCTTGCCGGTGGGGGAGACCTCGCCGACCGCGCGGCCTTCGGAGAGCGCGCTTGCGAACACCACGCGGTTGCCGATCTGGGCATCGGCCTGTTCGGCGCCCAGCGCGTCGATCTCGGCCTGCATGGCGTCGGTCAGCTTGGCGCGCGGCGGCACCCGGTTCAGCACCAGGACCGGCTCTTCTCCTCGCGCGCCAGGTCCATCGTCGGCTGGGTCGCCCAGACGTCCATGGGCGAGGGCTGGACCGGTACGATCACCAGGTCGGCCGCGCGGATCGCCACGCGCGCCTCGGTTTCCATGTGCGGCGGGCTGTCGATCAGCACGATGTCGTGCTGGCCCGCCAGCTTGTCGACTTCCGCGCGCACCCGCCAGCCCTTGATCTGGTTGACCAGCAGGCCCGCCCCGGCGTCGCCCAGCGCGGCCTCGCGCACCTTGAACCAGCCGGTCAGCGACATCTGCGGGTCGATGTCGACCACCGCGACGCTGTAGCCCTGCGCGGTCCAGGCGACGGCCAGGTGCGCGGCCAGCGTCGTCTTGCCCGCCCCACCCTTCTGCTGGGCGATCGTGAAGACCTTGGCGGCCATGTGGCACTCCCCCCTAGATATTGATGTCAGTCTGCCTGCGCCGACCCGACGCGACAAGCCGAAGGGCGGGGTTTCGCCGCGGCCACGGCGCGCCTAAACTCCGCCGCCGCCATGACCGACCGCGCCCCCAAGACCGGACCCGAGATCGCCGTCGCCAGATCGCGCCGCCGCCCAGATCGCCGACGCGGGCGACCCCGCCGCGCGCGCCCGCGCGGCGGAACTGCTGCGCACCGGCGGGCTGGTCGCCTTCCCGACCGAGACGGTCTACGGCCTGGGCGCGGACGCGACCGACGCCCGCGCGGTCGCCCGGATCTTCGAGGCCAAGGGCCGGCCCAGCTTCAATCCCCTGATCAGCCACTGCGCCGACGCCGAAACCGCGTTCGCCCACGGCCGGTTCGACGCCCGCGCCCGGGCGCTCGCCGACCGCTTCTGGCCCGGGCCGCTCACGCTCGTGGTCCCGCGGGCGCCCGAGAGCGCGATCGCCGAGCTGACCGGCGCCGGCCTGCCGACGCTGGCGCTGCGGGTGCCGGGCGGGGAGATCGCGCGCCGGCTGATCGCCGAGGCCGGCCGGCCGATCGCCGCGCCCAGCGCCAACCGGTCGGGGGCGATCAGCCCCACGACGGCCCGGCACGTCGCCGACAGCCTGGGGGACGCGGTCGACCTGATCCTGGACGGCGGGCCGTGCACGGTGGGGGTGGAATCGACGGTCGTGGACCTCTCCGGCGACCGCCCGGCCCTGCTGCGCCCGGGCGGCCTGGCGCGCGAGGACCTGGAAGCGGCCGCGGGCCCGCTGGTCGACCCGGCACAGGACCCGGAGGCGCCCAGCAGTCCAGGCCAGCTCGCCAGCCATTACGCGCCCAGCGCCCGCTTGCGGCTGAACGCGGCCGATCCCGCCTGCGACGAGGCGCTGCTCGCGTTCGGGCCCGACGTGCCCACGGGGGCCAAGGTGACGGCGAACCTGAGCCCGACCGGCGACCTGCGGGAAGCGGCGGCCAAGCTGTTCGCCCTGCTGCACGCCCTGGACCGCGCGGACGTGCGCGGGATCGCCGCCATGCCGGTGCCGGAGACCGGCCTGGGCGCGGCGATCAACGACCGCCTGAGGCGCGCCGCCGCGCCGCGCGACTGACGGGACTGCGGTTGGGCACGCGGCCCAGCGGCCGCGACGGACCAAAATCCTTCGAGACGCCCGGCTGCGCCGGGCTCCTCAGGATGAAGCGGCCGGTTTTTTCAACAACACAACCAAGCTACGCCGGCCGTTCGATCCCCGCGCGGTCGAGGGCGGCGGTCTGGCGGGCGGCCAGCGTGTCGACGTCGAAGTCCTGGATCATCTCCTGGAACAGGCGGTGCCAGTTGACCTCCGCCTTCAGGTGCATGAACACCGAGCCGAGCCCGATCGCCGCGCGGTCCATCAGCACGAACTCGCGCGGCGGGCGCACGCCGCCCAGGCGCTTGAGCTCGCGGTGGACCTTGCTGACCAGTTCCGCGCTTTCCTTGATCGACCCTTCGCGCTGGATCGGCTGGACGCGGTCTTCCAAGAGCGGGCCGTAGAGGTGGCGCGCCCACATGTTGAGCGTCTCCAGCACCTCGTCGTTCAGGTCCTGGAAGCCCCAGGACTTATAGGCCTCCCGCGCGAGCGCGTCGTCACCCCGCTCGAGCGCGTGGTAGAGGTCGATCACGCCCTTGACGAAGGTCGGCTGGAACACCCGGATGCAGCCGAAGTCCATCAGGTTGATCGACTGATCCTCCGGCCGGACGGTGTAGTTGCCCAGGTGCGGATCGCCGTGGATCACGCCGTAGTAGTAGAACGGCACGTACCACGTCCGGAACATGTTGTGGGCGACGCGGTTGCGCTGCTCCTGGTCGGCGTGATCGCGGATGAAGTCCATCAGGCGCGATCCGCCGACCCAGGTCATCGACAACAGCCGCTTGGACGACAGCTCCGGCACCGGCTCGGGCACGTGCACGCCGGGCTCGTCGGCCAGCATGTCGCGGTAGAGCGCCATGTTGCGGCGCTCCCGATCGTAGTCGGTCTCCTCGCGCAGGCGGGCGGACAGTTCCTGGTAGATCTCGCTGGTGTCGATCGCGTTGTCGTAGCGCTTGTAGATCGACAGCAGCCAGCGCAGTTGGGTCAGGTCGGCTTCCACCGTCGACTGCATGTCCGGGTACTGCAGCTTGCACGCCAGCTGCCGGCCCTGGTGATCGACCGCCCGGTGCACCTGGCCGAGCGAGGCGGCGGCCACCGATTCGTGACTGAACTCCTGGAACTTCTTGCGCCAGCCGGGCCCCAGTTCGGACGTCATCCGGCGCTTGACGAACGGCCAGCCCATGGGCGGGGCGTCCGACTGCAGCTGCTGCAGTTCCTGGGCGTATTCCTTGGGCAGCGCCTCCGGGATGGTCGCCAGGATCTGGGCCGCCTTCATCAACGGGCCCTTGATCCCGCCCAGCGCCTGGCGCAGCTCGCCCGAATGCTTCAGCGCGTCCATGTCGCGGCCGAGGAAGCGCTTGCCCGCCATCTGCGTGACCACGCCCGCCATCGAGGTGCCGACCTGGGCGTAGCGCTGCACGCGCCGGCCGAACCGGCCCTCCTCGTAGTCGCGCCCGTTGTCCCGACGCGCCGCGCTTTCGGCGTCGTCGTAGTGGGCCTCGTCATAGGGGGCCTGCGGGTCCGGCGCCTGCGCCTCGGAGGCGGGCGGGCTGGATTGTTTCCGGTCGCGGGGCGGATAGGTGTCGCCGCGGCTGTCGGCCATCGCTGGTCATCTCCTTGTGCGCCCTGGTAGATTGGCCGGCCGGGGCCGCTTGTCCAGCCGAGACGGTACAGGTAAGCGCCCGTGGCGGCGGAAATAACCGAAAGGCGGGCACGTGGGCGAGCAGGACCGGGATCAGGCGTTCATCGACCAGGCGATCGAGCTCGCACGGCGCGCGATCGACGAGCAGGCGGGCGGGCCGTTCGGCGCCGTTGTGGTGCTAGACGGCCGGGTGATCGGCCAGGGCAACAACCGGGTGCTCGGCACCTGCGATCCGACCGCCCACGCGGAGGTCGTGGCGATCCGCCAGGCCTGCGCGCAAACCGGCCAGTTTCACCTGCCCGAGGCGACGCTCTACACCAGCTGCGAGCCGTGCCCGATGTGCCTGTTCGCCACCCACTGGGCGCGCATCCCGCGGATCGTCTACGCCGCCAACCGCGAAGACGCCGCGGAGATCGGCTTCTCCGACGCCGAGCAGTACCAGTACCTTAAGATGCCCAGGAGTGGGTCCGAGGCGAGCCCGTTCGAGATGCGCCAACTCGCCCGCGACGACGCCCGCGCGGCCATGCTCGCCTGGGCCGCGAGCGCGGGCAGCCAGCTTTATTAGGGCGGTTTGGGCCGATGGTTTAGGTGTCGGCCCTTCCTTCATTGCCTTTCCCACAGTTGGGAGGCGAGGACCAGGGAGAGGAGGTTCGCAAGGCCTGGAATGCGGCACCCCCTACCCTCGCCCCATCCCGGTGGAGGAGTGAAGGGAACTGCGGGCGGCGCGCCAAGTCAGCCGACAGAGGTCTCGGATCGAGCCCGCATCCCCTCGCCCTTGAGGGGAGAGGGAGGGGCCCGCGGACCTTCAGGTCCGTGGGAGGGTGACGGGCGGAAGCTCCTCGGTACGCGCCCAGAAATCCCCTCGCCTAGCCTCTCCCGCCAGGGGGAGAGGGACCCGCCGATACGGCTTGTCTCAGCCCCTACCCCGGCTTCACCGCCTCCGGGGCCGCGCGGGCGAAGGCGTCGTGCTCGGCGCAGGCGGACTCCACCCCCGCGAGCCTGGGCCAGCGGGTGACGTCCAGCTCCCAGCGCCGCGCGTTGTAGAGCTGCGGTATCAGGCAGACGTCGGCGAGCGTGGGTGCGTCGCCGAAGGCGTAGGGCGCGGGCTCTGGCAGCATGGCCTCGACGGCGTCCAGGCCGCGGGCGATGAACGTCTGCATCCAGGCGAGGCGCGTGGCGCTGCGCGCGGTCTCGTCGCCGTCGACCCAGTCGACGGCCGTGTTGGCGACCGACAGGTTGCACACCGGGTGGATGTCCATCGCGACCGCGTGCGCGACCGCCTCCACCCGCGCGCGCGCTAGCGGGTCCGCGGGGAACAGGCGCGGCGCGGGATATCGATCGTCCAGGTACTGCAGGATCGCGAGCGACTGGGTCAGGGTGGCGCCGTCGATCGCCAGCGCGGGCACGAAGCCCTGCGGGTTGCGGGCCAGATGCTGGGCGGTCTTGTGCGCCCCGTCGATCAGGCTGACCGGCACGACGTCGTAGGCGACCCCCTTGAGGTTGAGGGCGATGCGCAGGCGGTAGCTGGCGGACGAGCGCCAGTAGTCGTAGAGCACGGGCCGGCCGGTCACGCGCCGCCCTCCCGATCGCTGCCGTCGTTCGGCGTGAAGCGGGCGCGGGCGTCGCGCAGCACGCGGATCGCGTGGTCCGGATCGCCCAGCTCGTTCAGCAGCAGCAGCACCAGACGGGCGTTCAGGCGCCGGCTGTCCGCCTCGCTCAGGCCTTCGTGCGCGGCCAGCAGTTCGGCGTACAGCTCGTCGCCGCGGCCCTTAAGCTTGTCGGCGCCGATCTCACGCGGGGCTTGGGGCGGCATGGCTGTCCTCCGGCATCCCCTGGGCGCGCTTCAGCGCGGCCTCGATGGTGGCGCGGTCGACCCGGTCGAACCGGGCGGCGACGTGCTGGTCGGGGCGGATCAGGTAGAGCTTGCCGCTGCCGTAGCGCGCCTCCACCCAGCCCGCGCGGTCGCCCAGCCCCTGTCCGCCGGCGTAGCCGCGCGTGGCGACGGCGACCGTACGCACGCCGTCGATCGCCGGCACGGCGGCATCGACCGCGAGCAGCACGAACGCCCCGCCCAGGTGGTGGAGCAGCCAGCCTGGGCCGTCGGGCGCGTCGACCGGCGCGTCCGGACAGACCTCTCCGGGCGCGACCCCGCCGCTGTCGTCCGCCGCCGGGGTCTGCAACGCGAACCCGGCGAGCGCGCAGGGCACCGACAGCCGGCCGGAGTTCACCAGCCGGCGGGCGAACGGGTAGTCGGCCGCCAGCCCCAGCACTTCGTCCCGGAACAGCTTATCGGTGGCGCTCTTGGGGGTCATGAAGGCGGTCGCGCGGGCGGAATTCCGGATGTTCTCGTCGGCGCCGTGAATGCGCTCGGCGTCGTAGCTGTCGAGCAGCGATGCCGGCGCGTGGCCCTTCAGCACGGCCGCCAGCTTCCAGCCCAGGTTGTCGACGTCGTGCAGGCCGCCGTTGCCGCCGCGCGCGCCGAACGGGGAGACGACGTGCGCGCTGTCGCCGGCGAAGACGATCCGGTCGTGGACGAACCGCTCAAGCCGGCAGCACTTGAAGGCGTAGACCGACACCCAGTCGAGCTCGAACCGCGCGTGCCCGACCATCGCGGCGACCCGCGGGCGCACGCGCTCGGGCTGCTTCTCCGCCTCCGGGTCGGCGTCGGGGCCGAGCTGGAAGTCGATCCGGTAGATGTCGTCGGGCTGCTTGTGCAGCAGGGTCGACTGGCCGGGGTGGAACGGCGGCTCGAACCAGAACCAGCGTTCGGAGGGGAAGTCCGCCTGCATCTGCACGTCGGCGATCAGGAAGCGCTCCTCGAACTGCTGGCCGCCGAATTCCAGGCCGAGCATGCCCCGGATCGGGCTCTTGGCGCCGTCGCAGGCGAGCAGGTACTGCGCTGCCAGCGTATAGCGGCCGTCCGGCGTCTCCACCTCCGCGCGCACGCCGTGGGCGTCCTGCTGCACGCCGACCACGCGGTTCTTCCAGCGCAGGTCGATCCACGCCGAAAGCTCGCGGGCGCGGTCGATCAGATACGCTTCCATGTAGTACTGCTGCAAGTTCACGAAGGCCGGCATGCGGTGGCCTTCCTCCGGAAGCAGGTCGAAGGCGTAGACTTCCGAATCGCGGTGGAACAGCCGGCCGACCTTCCAGGTCACGCCCTTGTCCAGCACCCGCTGGCCGACACCCAGCCGGTCCAGGATCTCCAGCGAGCGCTTGGCCCAGCAGATCGCCCGCGAGCCGTGGGAGACTTGGTCGTTGTCGTCGACCAGCACGCAGGCGACGCCCTGCTGGGCGAGGTCGATCGCCGCGGCCAGCCCGATCGGCCCGGCGCCGACGACGATCACCGGCGCCTGGGACGGCTCGCCGCCGGCCAGTTCCGGGGGCGTCTCGTAGGGCAGGCGCTGGTGCGCGTACCGGCTCATGGCGTTCTCCCGATGCAAGGCGGCCGGTTGCCCCCGGCGCTTATCGTTTTTCTCGCCGCAGCTTCTTCGCCCTTGAAGCGACCTGTCCCCTCTCCCTCGACGGGAGAGGGAGGGGCCCGCGACCCGCAGGGTCGTGGGAGGGTGAGGGTGGGACTCCTCGGCGCACGCCCGGGAGTCCCCCTCACCTGTCCTCTCCCGCCAGGGGAGAGGGACCCGCCGCGGCGCTGTGCCACCGGCGGGCAGGTAATCGCGCGGCCCCTACCCCATCAACTGCGCCCACATCTCGCGGTCGCGCTCGGCGGTCCAGATGCGCGGGGTGTCGATCTCCAGCGCCTCGTCGTAGGCGCGGGCGACGTTGAACGGCAGGCAGTGTTCGTAGATGGCGAAGTCCTTGAACTTCTCGTCGCACGCCGCCCGGCAGGCCTGCATCGCCTCCTTGAGCGAGCCGCCGCGGTGGGCGACCTCAGCGACCGGCTTGTAGGTCGACACCAGGAAGTCGCGGGTGAGCCGGATCGCCTCCTGCACCTTGTCGGGTCCGATCAGCGCGTCGCCGCGCCCGGGGACGAGCGCGCGCGGGTTGAAGTGCGCGATCCGGTCGAGCGTCACCGGCCAGTCGTTGAAATGGCCGTCGCCGCAGTAGCAGGCGGACCTGTATTCCACGATGTCGCCGGAGAACATCACCCCGGCGTCGGGCACGTGCACCACCACGTCCCCCGCGGTGTGCGCGCGGCCGAGGTGCCAGAGGTCGACCCGCCGGCGGCCCAGGTAGAGGGTCAGGCGGTTTTTGAACGTCAGGGTCGGCCAGGTCAGGCCGGGGATGCCGTCGGCGCCCTGGAACAGGCGGGGGAAGCGGCCGTACTCGCTCTCCCAGTCCTCCTGCCCGCGCTCGGCGATCATGGCGCGGGCCTTGTCGCTCGTGATCACCTCGCTCGCCGCGTAGGCGGAGGCGCCCAGCACCCGGACCGCGTGGTAGTGGGTCAGGGTGACGTACTTGATCGGCTTGTCGGTAACCTCGCGGACCTTGTCGATCACCTTCTGCGCCATCGCGGGCGTGGCCTGGGCGTCGACCACCATGACGCTGTCGTCGCCGACGATCACCCCGGAGTTGGGGTCGCCCTCGGCGGTGAAGGCGTAGAGACCGGGGCCGATCTCGGCGAAGGTGATCTCCTTCTCCGCCATGTCGCCGGTGGAGGCGAAGGACTTGGCCATGGCTGCGCGTCTCTCCCGTGGTTGTCAGTGCGCTTTGCCCGCTGCGCTTAGCGCGCGTAGCGCTCGACCGTCTGGTCGATCGCGCCGAAGATGCTGTTGCCGGCGCGGTCCTGCATCTCGATCCGCACCCGGTCGCCGAAGCTGAGGAACGGCGTGCCGGGGCTGCCGTCCGCGATCGTCTCGATCATCCGGATCTCCGCGATGCAGGAGTAGCCGGCCCCGCCCTGGTCGACCGGCTTGCCGGGTTCGCCGTCCAGCTTGTTGGAGACCGTGCCGGAGCCGACGATCGTCCCCGCCGCGAGCGGCCGCGTCCGGGCGGCGTGGGCGACCAGGGTCGGGAAGTCGAAGGTCATGTCGACCCCGGCCTCCGCCCGGCCGAACGGGCGGCCGTTGAGGTCGACCCGCAGCGGCAGGTGCAGCTTGCCGCCGTCCCAGGCGTCGCCGAGCTCGTCCGGCGTGACGGCGACCGGCGAGAAGGCGCTCGACGGCTTGGACTGGAAGAAGCCGAAGCCCTTGGCGAGTTCGCCCGGGATCAGCGCGCGCAGGGAAACGTCGTTGACCAGCATGATCAGCCGGATCGCCTCGCGCGCCTCGACGGTGCTGGCGCCCATCGGCACGTCGCCGGTGACGACCGCGACCTCGCCCTCCAGATCGATGCCCCAGCTGTCGTCGGCCAGCCGGATCGGCCCGCGCGGCTTCAGGAAGCTGTCGGAGCCGCCCTGGTAGATCAGCGGGTCGGTCCAGAAGCTCTCCGGCATCTCCGCCCCGCGCGCCTTGCGCACCAGCTCCACGTGGTTCACGTAGGCCGAACCGTCCGCCCACTGGTAGGCGCGCGGCAAGGGCGAGTGCACGGCCGTCTCGTCGAACGGCTCGGCCGTGGCGTCGCCGTGCGCCAGTTCGTGCGCCCGGGTCGCGAGCGGTCCCGCGACCGTCGACCAGTCGTCGAGCGCGGCCTGCAGCGTGGGCGCGATGTCGCCGGCGTCCGTCTGCCGGGTGAGCTTGGTGTCGACGACCACCAGCCGTCCGTCACGCGACCCGTCGTCGACGCTGGCGAGCTTCATGGGGGCGGTGTTCCTTGGCGTTTTGGTGTTTGCGGTCTTACCCCCTCTCCTCCAGTGGGAGGAGAGGGTCGGGGAGAGGAGGTTGGCACGTGACCGCAAGCGGCGCGGCACCCTCCTCCCCTACCCCCCTCCTCCCATTGGAAGAGGGGGATTCAGTGACGTGCCGCCCGCCGCTCACTTCGTTCCAGGCGTGCCGTCGAACTTGCGCTCCAGGCCGGCCCAGCACTCCGGATAGTCCGTCTGCAGTTCGTCCAGCTCGCCCGCATAGGCGGTGACGTGCTGCGGGAAGCGGGTCTCGAACATGAACGCCATGGTGTCGGACAGGCGCTCGGGCTTGAGCTCGACGGTGCTCGCCTTCTCGAAGGCTTGCGTGTCGGGCCCGTGGGGCAGCATGCAGTTGTGCAGCGACATCCCGCCCGGCTTGAAGCCGCCCGGCTTGGCGTCGTAGACGCCGTAGATCAGGCCCATGAACTCCGACATGATGTTGCGGTGGTACCAGGGCGGGCGGAAGGTGTTCTCCGCGACCAGCCAGCGGTCGGGGAAGATGATGAAGTCGACGTTGGCCGTCCCCGGCGTCTCCGAGGGCGCGGTCAGGACGGTGAAGATCGACGGGTCCGGGTGGTCGAACCGGATCGCGCCCACCGGCGAGAAGGTCCGCAGGTCGTAGCAGTAGGGCGCGTAGTTGCCGTGCCACGCGACCACGTCGAGCGGCGAGTGATCGATCTTCGCCTGATGGAAGCCGCCGCCCCACTTCAGCGTGATCGTGCCGTCGATCCCGTCCTTGTCCTCGTAAGCCGCCACCGGCGTCTTGAAATCGCGCGGGTTGGCCAGGCAGTTGGCGCCGATCGGCCCGCGGTCCGGCAGGGTGAACTTGCCGCCGTAGTTCTCGCAGACGTAGCCGCGCGCCGGCCCCTCCACCAGCTCGACCTTGAAGGTCATGCCGCGCGGCACGACGGCGATGTCGCCCGGCCCGGCCTGCATCCGGCCCAATTCGGTGAAGATTTGCAGGCGCCCGGTCTCCGGCAGGATCAGCAGCTCGCCGTCGGCGTTGGTGAGGTAGCTGTCCTCCATCGACTGGGTCGCCAGGAAGACGTGGCTCGCCATCCCGGCCTGCGTGTCGGCGTCGCCGCAGGTCGTGATCGTGCGCATGCCGGTGAGGAAGGTGAGCGGCTTTTCCTCCGGGATCGGGATCGGCGACCAGCGCAGCTGCTGGATCGGCAGGTCCGCCTCGTCGCGCGCCGGGGCGGTGCGCCAGTACGGCAGGTCGATCCGGTGGAAGCGCGTGGCGTGGCGCACGCCCGGGCGGATCCGGTACAGCCAGGACCGCTCGTTCTCCGCTCTCGGCGCTGTGAACGGCGAGCCGGACAGCTGCTCGGCGTACAGGCCGTAATTGCACTTCTGCGGCGAATTCATGCCCTGCGGCAGGGCGCCCGGCAGCGCCTCGGTCTCGAAGTCGTTGCCAAAGCCCGGCATGTAGGAAAGCTGCCCGGCCTGCTGGCCCAGATCGCGCTGCACGTTCATGGCTGGTCCCTCCGGCACCGCCCGCCGGCGGGCCTCGAACCGGCGGGCCAACGGGAGCGGCGGCTTGCGTCTTGACGTCGCACCCACAATCGTTTCAGATGAAATGGATGTCAACGGGGGGCCGCACCATCGCCCGCACGCAGCCCGACGCACACACCCCTCGCCCGGCCGCAAACCAGGCGACCGAGAGAGACCAGGCGACCGACCCGGACGAGGTGACCGACACGCACGACGCGCGCCATCCCGCGCCCGAGCCGGTCGCATTCGATCTGGCGCAGTTCCTGCCCTATCGGATGAACGTGCTGGCGGGCCGGATCAGCCGGCAGCTGGCCGCCGTCTACGGCGCGCAGTTCGCCCTGACGATCCCGGAATGGCGGATCCTGGCGCACCTGAGCCAGCTGCCGCCGGGGGCCGGCGACGTCTCGGTGCGCGAGGTCCAGGCGCGCGTGGACATGGACAAGGCCAAGGTGTCCCGCGCCGCCCAGCGGCTGGAAGCCGCCGGGCTGATCAGCAAGCGCGCGAACCCGGCCGACCGGCGCCTGGTCCGCCTGGCGCTGACCGACGCGGGACACCGGCGCATGGCGGTGCTGGTGCCCTGGGTGCAGGACTACGAACGCCGGCTGCTGGACGTCCTGGCGCCGGAGGAGCGGGCGGCCTTCCTGGCCGCGCTCACCAAGCTGGAAGCCGCGACCGCGCCGGTCGACGCCGGTGCGGCGGACGGTTCGGAGGATCCGCACGCAACGCCCTAAGCGCAGGGCGGGAAGACACAGGCGATCGCCCGAGAACAACAACCCGAAGCGGCCGACGCCGCGCACGCCGGATCAACCGGCGGCCGGCCCGGTTTCCGCATCACCTTAAGGGGGAGGTAAACGCGATGACGTTGACGTGGACCCGCGGCCGCAGCGGCCGCTCGCAGACCCGGCCGCTGTCGGCCCTTATCGCCGGCGCCGCCCTGGCGTTCGGCCTGACCGCCGCGGGGCCGACGCAGGCCAAGGAACTGGTGCTGTCGTCCTGGCTGCCGCCCAAGCACCCGATCGTGGTCAACGCGATCCAGCCCTGGGCGGATAAGGTCGAGCAGGCGACCGACGGCGCGGTGACGGTGCGCGTGCTGTCCAAGCCGCTCGGCCCCGCGCCGGCGCACTACGACCTGGCGCGCGACGGGGTCGCGGACATCACCTACGGCCTGCACTCGTTCGTCCAGGACCAGCGGTTCGTGCGCTCGCGCATCGGCCAGTTCTCCTTCCTGGGCGACGACGCGGTGGAGACCTCGAAGGCGTTCTGGAACGTCTACACCGGTAAGTTGGACGCGCAGAAGGAGCACGAGGGTACCAAGCTCTTGGGCCTGTTCATGCACGGGCCCGGCGTGTTCCACAACAACGTCCGCCGGATCGAGCAGGTCAGCGACTTCGAGGGCCTGAAGGTCCGCACGCCGGGCGGCTACATCGCCGACCTGATGGGCAACCTGGGGGCGACCACGCTGTTCATGTCCTCCAACGAGGTCTACGAGAAGCTGTCCCGCGGGGTGATCGACGGCGTCACCTTCACCTACGAAGCGCTGACCGCCTTCAACCTGACCGACTACATCGACTATTCGATGCGCACGCCGGGCGGGATCTACAACACCACCTGGTTCCTGGTGATGAACGACGACACCTGGGCGGGCATCTCCGAGGAGAACCGCCGGGCGATCGAAAAGGTCTCCGGCGAGGCGTTCGCCGAACTGGTCGGCCAGGCCTGGAACCAGGCCGACGAGAAGGCGATCGCCAAGCTCAAGGACGCCGGCATCGAAATCTACGACGCGCCCGAACCGGTGCTGGCCGCGATCAAGGACGAGGCCGCCACGCTGGAAGCCGACTGGGCGGCCAAGCTGGAGGAGCAGGGCTACGACGGTAAGGCCGCGCTCGAGGCCTTCCGCGCGCGCACCGGCGTCGACTACTAGCGCCCGTCATGGCCGAACGGGTCATGGCCGAACGGGCGACCCCCGATCCGGCTGCGGGGGCCGGCAGCGACCGCGCGCTGCTGCCGGCCCCGCTCGACCGGCTGCTGGGCTGGCTGTGCGGCGGGCTGATCCTCGGCCTGACCGGGCTGACGGCGGCCGACGTGATCCTGCGCTACTGGTTCAACGCGCCGGTTTCGGGGGCGTTCGAGCTGACCGAGATCATGCTGGCCGCGCTGATCTTCGCCGCCCTGCCGCTCACCACCGACCGCGACGCGCACGTCACCGTCGATCTCGTGGACGCGATGGTGCCTGCGCGCGGGCAACGGGTGCTGCGGGTGATCGGCGACGTCGTGAGCGCGCTCGCACTCGGCGTGTTCGCCTGGCGGCTGGTGCTGCAGGCGCTGCGACTGATGGACGAGGGCACGCAGACCTTCTCGCTGTCGCTGCCGATGCATCCGCTGGCGTGGTTCGCCGCCTTCGCCTGCGCGCTGAGCGCTCTGCTCGCCCTCGCCCACGCGGCCCGCACGCTTAGCCGGTGAGGCGTCCCGCGTTGCCCGCCCCGTCCGACCTTCCCGCGACCCGACCGGTGTCATGACCGCTTCGCTGATCGGCTTTGGCGTCCTCCTGCTGCTGATTTTCCTGCGCGTGCCGATCGCGTTCGCGATGGCGATCGTGGGCGCGTTCGGGTTCGCGGAAATGCGGGGCATGGAGGCGACGCTGGCGATGGCCGGCAACGTCGTCTACGAGACCGGCCTGTCCTACACGCTGTCCGTCGTGCCGCTGTTCATCTTCATGGGCAACGTGCTCGCGATGGCGGGGGTCAGCCACGGCCTGTTCGCCGTCGCCAACCGGCTGGCCGGCCGGGCGCGCGGCGGGCTGGCGATCTCCACCGTGATCGCCTGCGGCGGCTTCTCGGCCGTCTGCGGCTCCTCGCTCGCCACGGCGGCGACCATGTCCAAGGTGGCGATGCCCTCGATGCGCCGGTTCGGCTACGCCGACAGCCTGGCCGCCGGCTCGATCGCCGCGGGCGGCACGCTCGGCATCCTGATCCCGCCGTCGGTGATCCTGATCATCTACGGCATCCTGACCGAAACCGACATCGGCGACCTGTTCATCGCCGGCGTGATCCCGGGCGCGGTCGGGCTGTTGTTCTACATCGCCGCCGTGGCCGTCGCGGTGCGGGTCAACCCGAAGCTGGCCGAACGACAGGCCGAGCGCGCGGCGCTGTCGACGACCGACCTGATCGGCGTCGCGTCGGTCACGCTGCTGTTCGTCGTGATCATGGTGGGGATCTACGGCGGCCTGTTCACCCCCACGGAGGCCGCCGGCATCGGCGCGGCGGTGTCGCTCGCGATCGCGGCGGTGCTGGGCGGGCTCAGCTGGGCCGGCCTGGGCCGGGCGATGCGGGAGAGCGCGCAGGCGACCGCGATGATCTTCGCCGTCATCATCGGGGCGGAGATCTTCACCAACTTCATCAACTTCGCCGGCCTGCCGGGCGCCATGTCGCAAGCCGTGAGCGCCTTCGAGCTCAGCCCCTGGATGGTGATGGCGGCGATCGTGCTGATCTACCTCGTCCTGGGCTGCGTGCTCGAAAGCCTGTCGATGATCCTGCTGACGGTGCCGATCTTCTACCCGCTGATCGTGCAGCTGGACTTCTCCGGCACGCTGCTGGCCGACCCGAACCTGGCGCTGATCTGGTTCGGCATCGTGGTCGTGGTGGCGACCGAGATCAGCCTGATCACCCCGCCGATCGGCCTCAACGTGTTCGTGCTCAACTCCGTCCTGCCGGACGTCTCCCTGCGCACGATCTTCAAGGGCGTCCTGCCGTTCTGGATCGCCGACATCTTCCGCCTGATCCTGCTGCTCGCCGTCCCCGGCCTGTCGCTCTGGCTGGTGCTGTAGGGGCTTCCAGGCGCATCTTCGCCGAAGCCGCGCACCTGTCGGCCGTTCAATAAGACTGCATTCAGGTTCAGTAGCTGGCCTCCGGCCAGCCGCTTAGCATGAAGCTGGACTCTAAGCTACGGCGTGTCAGCTAAGCTCCTGAAGGTAAGAACAGAGCTTCATGCTGAGTAGCGGACCGCAGGTCCGCGTGTCGAAGCACGCCTTACGGGTGTTTCGGGCTGTCTCCCCCGGCGCCGAAAGCGGCTACCGGACAGGCCCGGGAGCGCATCGAAAGCGCCATCGATCAGCGCTTGCTTCTTCTTCCGGCTCCAGCCCTTGACCTGCCGTTCGGCGGCAATTCGCGTCGCTGACGCTGTCGAACTCCTGCGCGTAGGCGAGTTCGACGGGACGCCGCCGTGCGGTCCAGCCGTCGAACGTGCCGTGGTCGTGTTGGGCGAGACGTCGCTCCAGGTCGCCTTGCGCGGTGCCAACATAATAGGACCCGTCCCGGCAGCGCAGAATGTACAGGTAGACGCGCATTCTCGGCGATACCCGTGTGGGATGCTTCGACACGCTGGCCTCCGGCCAGCTACTCAGCATGAAGCTCGTTTTGACTTCTTTATCTAGCTTACCCTTTCGACTTCACGCTGAGTAGCCCGTCCTGAGCTTGTCGAAGGGTGCACGTGTCAAAGACCGAGCGTGTCGAAACGCGCCAGCCGGGTGTCGCCGGGCCCAGCGCCAAGGCGCGGACATCCCCCTACTCGTAGCGCTCCAGCTCGTCGATGAAGCGTTCGATCAGCCCCAGGCCCTGGTGCCAGAAGTTGGGGTCGCTCGCGTCCAGGCCGAACGGGGCGAGCAGGTCGCGGTGGCGTTTGGTGCCGCCGGCCTGAAGCATCTCCAGGTACTTGTCGGCGAAGCCGTCCTGGGCGTTCTCGTAGACCGCGTACAGGCTGTTCACCAGGCAGTCGCCGAAGGCGTAGGCGTAGACGTAGAACGGCACGTGGATGAAGTGCGGGATGTAGCACCAGAAGTACTGGTACTCCTCGTCGAACGCGAACACCTCGCCCAGGGCCTCGCGCTGCGTCTCCAGCCAGATCTGGCCCAGGCGCTCGGGCAGCAGCTCGCCTTCCTTGCGCTCGTCGTGGACCCGGCGCTCGAACTCGTGGAAGGCGATCTGCCGGACCACGGTGTTCAGCATGTCCTCCACCTTGGCGGCCAGCATGACCTTGCGGCGCTTGGGGATCGGTCTCGTTGCGCAGCATCCGCTGGAAGGTCAGCATCTCGCCGAACACGCTCGCGGTTTCGGCCAGCGTGAGCGGCGTGTCCGCCATCAGGTGGCCCTGGTCGCCCGCCAGCACCTGGTGCACGCCGTGGCCGAGCTCGTGGGCGAGCGTCATCACGTCGCGCGTGCGCCCCTGGTAGTTCAGCAGCACGTAGGGGTGCGCGCTCGGCACCGTCGGGTGGGAGAAGGCGCCCGGCGCCTTGCCCGCCCGGGTCGGCGCGTCGATCCAGTTGCGGTCGAAGAAGCGCTGCCCGACCTCCGCCAGGGTGGGCGAGAACTCGGCGTAGGCGTTGAGCACCGTCTCGCGCGCGCTCTGCCAGGGCACGACCTTGTCGTCGTCCTCCGGCAGGGGCGCGTTGCGGTCCCAGTAGGGCAGCGTGTCCTTGCCCATCCACTTCGCCTTCAGGCGGTAGTAGCGGTGGGAGAGCTTGGGGTAGCTCTCGCGCACCGCGCCGACCAGGGCGTCGACCACCTCGTCCTCGACGAAGTTGGCCAGGTTGCGCGAGGACACCGGCCGGGCGAAGCCGCGCCAGCTGTCCTCGATCTGCTTGTCCTTGGCGAGCGTGTTGGTGATCAGGGAGAAGGTGCGCACGTGCTCGCCCAGCGTGCCGCCGAAGGTCTTGGCCGCGGCCTTGCGCGTCGCCTCGTCGTGGCTGGTTAGCTTGTTCAGCACCTCCGAGGAGGTCAGCTCCTCGCCGTCCAGCGGGAAGCGCAATGCTGCCATCGTCTCGTCGAACAGCCGCACCCAGGCCGACCGGCCGGCGACGTTCTTCTCGTGCAGCATCCGCTCCAGCTCGTCGGACAGCTGGTGCGGCCGGAACGCCCGCACGTCGCGCAGCCACGGGCGGTAGGCGGCAAGCTTGGCGCTCTCCAGCTTGGCCTCGATATCGCTCTCCGGGATGTTGTTCAGCTCCAGGGTGAAGAACACGAGGTCGGTGGAGATCGACGTCACCGACTCCTGCATGCCCTGATAGAACTTGCCCACCTCCGGGTTCGACATGTCGCCGGAGTAGACCAGCTGGGCGTAGCTCATCAGCCGGCCCAGCACTTCCTCGATCGCCTCGTACCGCTCGATCGCCACGGCCAGCGTGTCGCCGTCCAGGCCCGCGAGCCGGCCCTCGTAGTCCGCGCGCAGCTGGCGCGCCTGCTGGCGGGCGCGCTCCAGGTCCTCCTTCAGTTCCTTGGACTGCGTGCCCGGATAGAGGTCGTTCAGGTTCCACTCCGGCAGCGGCCCCAGGTCGTCGTCACCGGCCGCGCCGCCGCGCGGCCCGGCGTCGGGGGCTGGGCGCCCGGGCGCGTTCCGTGGGTCGACGAGGCTGCGGCTGAGGCGGGTCGAAGCGGTGGCGTGCGGCATGCGTATCCTCCTTGATCCCCGAGCGATATAAGGGGACACAAGGAGCAAGGAAAGACCGGAAGACGGCGGCACCGCGGCGCGGCCGCGCGCCGTCGCCTCCGGCGATAACACGAACGGCATTGGCCCGGCTTCGAGGGAGGCGACATGGCGCTGGCGACGACGGCCCGGCGAGCGGCCGAAGGCCCGGATTTTCCCCACGGCGACTACGACCGCTGGGACAGCATCCCGCAGGCGTTCTTCGAGGTCGTCGACCGCGCGCCGGACGCCCCGCAACTCTGGGCCAAGCGCGACGGCGCCTGGCAGCCGCTGACCCGGGCCGAGGTCGCCCAGCGGGTGCGCGCGCTCGCCCGCGGGCTGCGCCGGCTGGGCCTGAAGCCGGGCGAACGGGTGGTGCTGGTGGCGGAGAACCGGCCGGAGTTCGTGATCGCGGACCTGGCGGTGATGACCGCCGGCGGCATCACCGTGCCCGCCTACACCACCAACACCGAGGCGGATCACCTGCACGTCCTGGAAGACAGCGGCGCGACCTTGGCGGTCGTCTCGACCGAACAGCTGGCCCGGACCCTGCTGCCGGCGGCGACGCGCGCCAGCCACTGCCGCACCGCGATCCAGATGGAAGGCGACCTGCCCGCCCAGCAGCCGGCCGACCTGGAGGTACACGCCTGGACCGCCGTCATGCAGGCGCCCGATGCGGGCGACGGGTTCGATCCGGACGCGGCCGCCCAAGCGCTCAGGCGCGACCAGACCGCCTGCTTCATCTACACCAGCGGCACCGGCGGCGCGCCCAAGGGGGTGGTGCTGTCCCACGGCAACGTGCTGTCGAACTGCAAGATGGCCTACCACCTGCTCGCCTCCTTCGGGCTGGGCGACGAGGTGTTCCTGTCGTTCCTGCCGCTGTCGCACTCCTACGAGCACACCGCCGGGCAGTGCTTCCCGCTCACCATCGGCGCGCAGATCTACTATTCGCGCGGCGTCGAGCATCTGGCGGGCGAGCTGCAGGAGGTCCAGCCGACGGTGATGACGGCGGTGCCGCGGCTCTACGAGTCGTTCCGCCAGCGCATCCTGCGCGGGATCGAGAAGGCACCCGCCGCCCGGCAGAAGCTGTTCCGCCAGACCCTGGAACTGGGCCGCAAGCGCTACCACGACCCCAAGTCGCTCGGTTTCGGCGAGCGGCTGCAGGACGCGGTGCTGGACAAGCTGGTCCGCGCCAAGGTGGCCCAGCGCTTCGGCGGCCGGCTGAAGGGCATGGTCTCCGGCGGGGCGGCGCTCGATCCGGAGGTCGGGATCTTCTTCAACGCGCTCGGCATCCGGGTGCTGCAGGGCTACGGCCAGACCGAGACCTCGCCCGTGGTCGCCTGCAACCCGCCGGACAAGTGCAAGCTGCACACCGTCGGCCCGCCGCTGCCGGACGTGAAGGTCCGGATCGCGGAGGACGGCGAGCTCTTGGTCGCCGGGCCGAACGTGATGCAGGGCTACTGGCAGCTGCCCGAGCAGACCGCGGCGACGATCCAGGACGGCTGGCTCTACACCGGCGATCTGGCGACCATCGACGAGGACGGCTACGTCCAGATCACCGACCGGAAGAAGGACATCGTCGTGCTGTCCGGCGGCGACACGCTGTCGCCCGCCCGGGTCGAAGGCTTCCTGACCCGGCAGCCGGAGGTCGCCCAGGCGATGGTCTACGGCGACAAGCGCCCGCACCTGGTGGCGATCGTGGTGCCCGATCAGGAGTGGCTTGCGGACTGGGCCAAGGCGCACGGCAAGGCGGCCGGCGACGGCCAGGACCCGGAAGCCTTGATGGCGGAGCTGGCCGGCGACGCCGACCTGCGCGCCGCCCTCGACACGGCGATCCAGCGCGCGAACGCAGACGTCTCCCTGCCCGAAAAGGTCCGCCGCTTCACCGTCGCCCCGGCGCCCTTCACGATCGACAACGACATGATGACCCCGACGCTCAAGGTCCGCCGGCACAAGGTGAAGCAAGCCTACCAGGACCGGCTGGAGGCGCTGTACGGCAAATAAGCTGTGCGGCAAGTGAGGGGCGGCACGTGAGGGGTGACACGTGAGGGGCGGCCTGCCCGGCAGCCCGGTCGCCGACGCCCGGTGGCGGCAGGCGAGAGGCGCTCGCGCGCTGGGCGCGGCGGGTAAAGCGGACGGCGCGCGGGCTAAGCCAACTTGAATCGGTGCGGCTCAACCGCGGCGTTAGCCTCCCGGCTCTTTTCGAGCCAACGGGGGGCACCGCGGGATGAGCGAGACCGAGGCCGAGCGCGGCCAGCAGACCGGGACACACGGCACGCCAGGGCCGGAGACGCCAGGGCCGGAGACGCTGGGGCCGGAGACGCCGTTCGGGGCGGCGTGCGCGGCGTTCCTGGAACACGGCCGCTATGCGCGCAACCACGCCGACCACACGCTGCGCGCCTACGCCCAGGACCTGGCGGAAGCGCGCCGGCGCCTGGGCGACGCCCGGCCGGTGGCGGAGATCGACCGGCAGGACCTGAAGGACTACGCGCAGGCGCTGTTCGACGGCGGCCGGCTGTCGGAAGCCTCGATCAAGCGGCGGCTGGCCTGCCTGCGTGCGCTGTTCCGCTGGCTGGAGGACGAGGGCGCGGTCGAGCTCAGCCCGTTCCACCGGCTGCGCCTCAACCTGCGCCTGCCCCGGCGCCTGCCGCGCGGGCTGAGCGCGGCGGAGATGCGCCGGCTGCTGGCGACGGCGGCGCGCGACCTGGGCGTCAGCCGGCCGGGGCGCTACGACGCCCGCGAGCTGGCGCGCCTCGCCGGGCCGGCGACGATGGGCGCGTTCACCCAGCTGGTCGCGGTCGAGATCCTGTTCGCGACCGGCATGCGGGTGGGCGAGCTGTGCGGGCTCGACCGCCGGGACGTCGACCTGGACGCGGGCACGATCTACCTGCGCGGCAAGGGCGACCGGGAGCGCGCGGTGTTCCTGCCCGATGCCGACGTCCGCCAGCTGCTCGCGAGCTACCTCGAGCTCGCCCCCGCGCTCACCCACGCCGACCCGGACACGACGGCCGTCCTGCTGACCCCGCGCGGCCGCCCGGCGACCACCCAGCACGTCCGCACCCACCTGCGCGCGCTCGGCACCCGCGCCGGCCTGACCCGCCGCCTGACCCCCCACATGCTCCGCCACACCGCGGCGACCCACCTGCTGGAGGCGGGCGTCGATCTGCGCTACGTCCAGCGCCTGCTGGGCCACCAGTCGGTCGCGACGACCCAGATGTACACGGCCGTGACGCATGCGAGCCTGAAGGCGATGGTGAGCGAGGCGGGGGTGCGTAACCGATTTATTCGTTAGCTTTGATAATTCCGTATTATCATGGCAAAGCCTCCAAAAGTCTCAGTCGTGATCCCGGCACGAAATGAAGCTGGAAGTGTGGGGGGCGTCGTAGAAGCCTTGCGGCAACCTAAAGTGGTTACAGAAGTGATTGTTGTCGATAACAATTCCGATGATGACACGGCCGATGTTGCTCGGCATGCAGGTGCAAAGGTCATCCATTGCACGGAAATCGGATACGGTCATGCAGTCAAGGCCGGATTAAGGGCCGCGCGCAACAATTGGATTCTTAAGTGCGATGCCGACATGAGCAACGCAAAACCTAATTGGGTTACGGGTCTTTTAGATGCGATCAAACCCAATACTTGGATGGTCAAAAGTTTTTGGACTGAGGGTGAAGACCCATTGCCCGTGACAAACCTCACCGCCAAACCAGCCATATCACGAATGTTTCCAAAACTCCTCAGCCTGGAAGCACCGTTGAGCGGCGTATATCTTTTCGACCTTTCACGTTACGCGATCGATCCACTCGTCAACACTTACGGCCTTGACCTGCAGCTAATCGTCGAAACTGATCGAAACAACGGCGGCATTGAACAAGTTAACATTGGCACAATGGTCCATAAGATTCGCGGAATTTCCCATGATGCTAACATCGCAAGGGAGGTGATGGATTACGCCATCGACGCATTCGGTGCAGATCCGAAAGACCGCCTTCTCGTCGTAATGGCCCATGCCGACGATCCTATCTTATGGTCGGCGCACTGAATCACACGCTTCGCCCATCTGGACGCAATCGTTCGAGGTTGTCGTTGTAACAGGGGATGAGGTTAGGCGTGAAGAAGCATTTTCGATACAACGATATTTCCCGAATATCGTCGTACATTGTCTCGGAGCATCTGAGTATTCCGACTTAAAGGATCACCCCGTACGTGCTGCCCTGCGCGCGCGGATTGAGGCTGTTCGCCCGTCAATCGTTGTCACACACCACCAGTCCGACCCGCACCCGGACCACCGGGCGTGCTGCGAACTGGTGTGCGCGACATACATGGAAATGGGAAACCCGAATTTCCCAAGAAAGGTTCTTATGTGCGTTCCGTATTTTTTCGAAACGCGAGGAGGGCCGGCTTTCAATCCAGACACCTATATCGATGTAGGAGCCGCAGAAGACATCAAACGCCGGTTACTGGCCGAGCACACCTCTCAAGACACGGAATACTGGCAGCGTTTAACCGATATAATGGAGTCGCGTAAACGGTTTAAGGTCCGGCGTTAAGCGTGCAGAAGCTTACGAAACCTTCCGATATTACCACACTCCAAAAGCCACGTTTGGACCCTAACGCATATGGTTTACTCGCGCCCATCACTAGAAATCTGCCTGAAAGTCGATGCGGCGCGCTGAAATCTTCCGATGATTTGATTAAATTGCTGTCTATCGAATGTGCCGCCAGCGTTGTAGTCACGAACAAGATCCTGAAGGCTATCACGGAATCCAAGAAATGCCTGTTGGAGCCTCTCAAACTCCTGTCGTTGTACGACACTTGTAGACCGATCTGCTTGAACCCGAGTCAGTATCTCAAATATCTCAGACAATTCAACCCAACGCTCTGGCTCTCTGCCAGAATCTTTCACGTCCTCAGTCATCTCGATTACCAAATCAGAAACCTGCTCACCTTGCAGGGTATCCAATGTTGCTCGGCATGCAGCCGCGGAGAGTTTTGTAAGCCCCAGCGCTTCTTCAAGCTTCTCTTGACCTACATCATCATCGTAATTATTGGCGACATATTTCAAGTTTTGGCGTAGATTTTCAAGCTCAACCTCATCGACATTACTTCCGCGACGAGAGATTGTGTTACGAATTTTGCTCACAATGCCGTCGAATAAAAGGTTTGCCGAGCGTGCCTTTGCTACGCGAAAAAGTTCGTTCAGTAACTCCACATCCAGAGACTCTTGCATTAGCGTACACTCCTTGGTTTCCACGAAAATCTGTTTTCGCACCGCATTTTTCCAGTGCTTTCGTGGGCTGCTTAGACCGCTTCCAGCCATTACTACGGTCTTTGGCCCCCGTTCGCGGACCAATACCGGATCCGAAAAGTCCTCCGAAATGTTCGCTTGGTATAAGCGCGCTAAAGTGGGGTCTAATTTAGAAATTGCTGGCCCGATGGGCGGCGGCGAGTCAGGAGCGCCCATGAAGACCTTTATGGCCGCGCGTGTATTCTCCGGCGGCCGAAGAGACGTATCGTCTAGGAGCGCTTGACCTTGATTGTCTGGACGATCTACAGGTTGATACTTGACACCAATATTACATTGTCTAACCAATCTTGTCCCAACCAAAATCGCCGGAAATAGATCAAATTTATTAAAATAAATTACCGCTAGTTTATTTTCAGATAAAGTTTCCCAAGGCACTGGCTCTAGCGGCCCGTAGATTCCGGAATTTCCCTTCAGCCACTTTCGAAGTTCTGAAGCGTTACCGAACACACCCGTGCTGTATAAAAGCCTATCGACTAGGCCGTCAACTTTGTCGTGCAGTGTTGCGGTGGGATCCATCGCGAGAGCGAGAAACGCACATTCCAAAGCATCGATCTCCAATGCGGTGTCGACATCTTCTAATGCACGAGAAAGACATAGCGCCGCGACGTGGGCCATTTCCTCAGCCGCAGTGTGGTAATGTCCCGCCTCGAACAGATACCAGCCGTAGTGGAAACGTCGGCTCCACGAGTCTACGTCATTATCGTTTTGGACCGTAATAAAGTTATTAACAACACGTTCGTTATTCTGGGAACGATCAAATCCTATAATACTACGGGGTTTTTCGTCCATTCGATCGTAGACGAAGCCCAGATTATAGTACGCGCGCGCTGCTCCAGTTTCTGCAAACGACCTGTCAGTAGTATGGTTGAGAAGAGCTTGTGCGTAGGCGTCCGTGATGGGCTCCAAGGCTCGGAAGAGATGGGCAGCGAATTCGCTGTTGTCAATCAAGGTTGCTTGCGATGCGTAGCTAATAAGAAACTGTGAACGAATCAAGTTTTCAGCGTTTATCCTACGCTCTAAATCGTCACCTTGTGAACGGATTTCGGCAACGAGTTTACGAACGCCTTCTATGTCGTTAATCAGACGGGTCCCAAAAATTCCGGCCATGCTGTCTAATATGTAATCACCATATTCCTCAAATTTCTCAATCTGTTCGAAGGCAATACCCCGCAGTGCCTCTAAAGGCTGAAAGTTCAATATCCTACCGGAGTTGACGGAAAGGTCAAAATTTACTGGCCGACTGTGGACGGGGCCATCGCTCAGGAGCCGACGTGACGCATCACTGAGGCAGTATCCACCTTGCTGGATCAGTTCTTCTATTACATTATTTTGACGCAATAACTCGAGATCCTCGGAAGCGTTTTTCTGATATTTGATGAAATAGCGTACAATTTCGCGCTCGGCAGCGCAGTCAACGTTTGACATTCTCATAAGCAGATCGAAGGCCGACCCGTGCGCTGGGAGTGGTTCGATTGCCTGTTCACTCGCAGGGGAACCGAATATCGGCGATCCGTTCTCCGATATTTGAACTCCCGGACGGAATGGGGTAGCCTCAGTCTCGGAAGGATTGTTGCGAGAGATAATTACGCTGTGGAAATTGTTCCGAACCGGGGGGTTATGGAGTGCATCGAGCAGGTCGTATGCGCCGATACGTCTAAGCGCGTCCGCATCATGTCCGAGCGAGCCATCAACAACCATTACAAGGGGCCGTTCAAAGGCATTGCGTAGCCGCAGGCGGAGTTGTTCCGCGATCTTTCTAGGGGAAACTGGGTCTGTTGGGTGTAAGACCCGGAAGGCGTTATTAGGCCCTTGCGCTTGTTGGGACCAAGCCTCGACAGCCACTCGTCGGGCTTCATGTGTTAGTTGGGAATACCCGCCGCCGATAGACGACATTATCCAACCGACTTCGACATCGGTGTCGGAGTCCGCAGTGGCCCGGTCTAATGTCCACCGGACGAAACGGCGACCCAGACGTGTAGTGGTCGTGTGAACAGTAAAAGGTGTGTGCGCGGGCTCGCGTAAATATCGATAAAGAGCGTTGACGGCATTCTCATGGTTGTTAAACGGGCTATCGATTTCGGGTGCGTGGGAGTAATATATTGGCACGGCCATGATAATACGGAATTATCTACTTGTGCGTTACGGTTGGTTAAGCGCGCCCTCAGAGCCCACACCCAAGGATATCTAGCGCTCTCGGGTGTGACAACTAAAAATGTCCCATTTCGATAGCGTCCGGGTGACACCGTCGAATCTAGGAAACCGTCGGCTGAGCTCGCAGTTGCCGTAAGTGCGTTTTGCACGATCTAGATACGGAAGGCCGACCTCAATGCGCATCCCTCCGCGTAAAACGTTTGTAAGGCGGAATGTTTCCCGCAGTTGGTCGCTTGATGCGCACGACCTCTGAGCGGAAAGGGTGATTCAATCAATAGCGCTAACGAGCAAGACCGCGGGGGGGGATAGGGCTGCCTCGCCATACGGCGCAAGAATGTTACAAGCCTATGGCGAGCAGGGGGTGTTTCTAGGGCGCAGATCCTTTTTCCCCGCCAACGTCGTTGCTTTCTCGACATCGTGACCCGGCGCCGAGTTGTCGCAGGGGCTCTGGCGGCGATATTTCAGCTGACGGACTGGGTTTTCGCCGGGCCGCGCACCGGACCGGCGTGGTGCCGCGCCAGCGCCGCCCCATCGTCCCGGCCCCTATAGAAGGCGCATGCCGCGATGGCCGAGAAGACCGCTGCCCCCGCCTCTCCCGCCGACAAGCTGACCGCCGCCGCCGAGCGGGTCGGCGTGCCGGCGCCCACGGTGCGCCTCGACGACAAGTACCGGCTGGAGTCCGGCCGGATCTTCCTGTCCGGCGCGCAGGCGCTGGTGCGGCTGCCGCTGATGCAGCGCCAGCTGGACAAGGCGGCGGGGCTGGAGACCGGGTGCTTCATCTCCGGCTACCGCGGCTCGCCGCTGGGCGGCTACGACCAGCCAGCTGTGGCGCGCGCGAAGCGCTTCCTGCAAGGCCGCGCGGATCCGCTTCCAGCCCGGCGCTGAACGAGGACCTGGCGGCCACGGCGCGTCTGGGGGTCGCAGCAGGTCGACGTGTTCGGCGACTTCGACTGCGACGGGGTGTTCGGCGTCTGGTACGGCAAGGGCCCGGGCGTCGACCGCTCCGGCGACGCGCTGCGCCACGCCAACATGGCGGGCACCGCGCGCCACGGCGGCGTGCTGGCGCTCGCGGGCGACGACCACACGGCCAAATCCTCCACCACCGCCCACCAGTGCGAGCACGCGCTGATGGACGCCATGATCCCGGTGCTGAACCCCGCGGGCGTGCAGGAGATCCTGGACTACGGCCTGATCGGCTGGGCGATGAGCCGCTATTCCGGCTGCTGGGTCGGGCTCAAGACGATCGCGGAGACGGTCGAATCCACCGCGAGCGTGCACGCCGACCCCGCGCGCCTGGCGCTGGCGCGGCCGGACGACTTCGAGATGCCGGCGGGCGGGCTCAACATCCGCTGGCCAGACACCCCGCTCGAGCAGGAAGAGCGGCTGCACCGCTACAAGGTCTACGCCGCCCTCGCCTTCGCGCGCGCCGAACGGCCTCGACCGGCACGGTCGTGGACAGCGCCGCAGCCGCCGGCTCGGCATCGTCGCCACGCGGCAAGGCCTACCTCGACCTGATCGCCAGGCGCTGGACGACCTGGGCATCGACCGAGCGCGCTGCCGCGCGACATCGGGCCTGCGATCTACAAGGTGGCGATGCCCTGGCCGCTGGAGCGCGCGGGCGTGCGCGCGTTCGCCGAGGGCCTGGACGAGGTCCTGGTGGTCGAGGAAAAGCGCGCGGTGATCGAGAACCAGCTGAAGGAACAGCTGTACAACTGGCAGGCCGACAAGCGCCCGCGGGTCACCGGCAAGTTCGACGACGAGCGGCGACTGGCATGCTGCCCCAGCTGGGCGAGCTGACCCCGGCGCATGGTCGCGCGCGTGATCGCCGCCGGCTGCGGCCGACGGCGTGCCGCGCGCGGCGATGGAACAGCGCCTGCGAGTTCCTGGAGCCAAGGAGGCAGCTCGCGCCGAGGAGCCAGCGCGCCGCTCACCCGCCTGCCCTACTTCTGCTCCGGCTGCCCGCACAACACCTCGACCAAGGTGCCCGACGGCAGCCGGGCGCTCGCCGGGATCGGCTGCCACTACATGGTCCAGTGGATGGACCGCAACACCCAGACCTTCACCCAGATGGGCGGCGAGGGCGTGCCCTGGATCGGCCAGGCGCCGTTCTCCACGACCCGCCACGTGTTCGTGAACCTGGGCGACGGCACCTACTTCCACTCCGGCAGCCTGGCGGTGCGCGCGGCCGTGGCGCGCCGGGCGTCAACGTCACCTTCAAGATCCTCTACAACGACGCGGTCGCGATGACCGGGGGCCAGGCCGTGGACGGCCCGCTCGACCCCGCGATGATCTCCCGCCAGATGGCGGCGGAGGGCGTGCAGCGGATCGACGTCGTCACCGACGAGCCGGAGAAGTACCCGCGCGAGACGCCCTGGGCCGCCGGCACGCAGGTCCACCACCGCGACGACCTGGACCAGCTGCAGCGCACCCTGCGCGAGACGGAGGGCGTCTCGGTCCTGATCTACGACCAGACCTGCGCGGCGGAGAAGCGCCGCCGGCGCAAGCGCGGCACCTACCCCGACCCGGCCAAGCGGGTGTTCATCAACGAACTGGTCTGCGAGGGCTGCGGCGACTGCTCGGCGAAGTCGAACTGCGTCTCCGTGATCCCGGTCGAGACCGAGCTCGGCACCAAGCGGGCGATCGACCAGTCCAGCTGCAACAAGGACTTCTCCTGCGTGGGCGGCTTCTGCCCGTCGTTCGTCACGATCGAGGGCGGTGAGCTGCGCCAAGGCCGCGACGCGCGGGCGACGCCGAGCGACGGCGCGACCGACGGCTGGACCGCCCTGCCGGAGCCCGACGTGCCGCCGGTCGCCGACCGGCCCTACGGCATCCTGGTGACCGGCGTGGGCGGCACCGGCGTGGTCACGATCGGCCAGCTGCTGGGCATGGCCGGGCACATCGAGGGCAAGGGCGCGAGCGTGCTCGACATGACCGGCCTCGCCCAGAAGGGCGGCGCGGTGATGAGCCACGTGCGCATCGGCGAGAGCCCGGCGGCGATCCAGTCGACCAAGCTGTCGGCCGGCGGCGCGGACCTCGTGCTCGGCTGCGACCTGGTGGTCGCGGCGGGCAAGGAGGCGCTCGGCAAGATCGAGGCCGGGCGCACGCGCGCGATTCTCAACACCCACGAGACGATCACCGGCGACTTCACCCGCAACCCGGATTACAGCTTCCCGGGCCGGCGCCTGCAGCAGCGCGTGAGCGAAGCCGCGGGCGAGGAGGCGACCGAGATGCTGGAGGCGACCCGGATCGCCACGGCGCTGATGGGCGATTCCATCGCCACCAACCTGTTCATGCTGGGCTACGCCTGGCAGCGCGGGACGGTGCCGCTCGCCAAGACGTCGATCCTGCAGGCCGTGGTGCTGAACGGCGTGGCGGTCGAGAGCAACGTCCGCGCGTTCGAATGGGGCCGGCGCGCCGCGCACGACCTGCGCGCCGTCGAAGCGCTGATCGAACCCGCCGACGACCGCGCGACCAAGGGCTGGCACAAGCTTTCCGACAGCCTGGAGGAGGCGGTCGACCGGCGCGTGGCGTTCCTGACCGACTACCAGGACGCCGCCTACGCCGAGCGCTACCGCCGGCTGGTCGAGCAGGCGCGCGCGGCCGAGCGCAAGGTCGATCCCGACAGCGACGCGTTCGCCTGGGCGGTCGCCCGGAGCGCCTTCAAGCTGATGGCGATCAAGGACGAGTACGAGGTCGCCCGCCTCTACACCGACGGCCAGTTCGACGCCCAGCTGAAGCGCCAGTTCGCCAAGGCGCCCAAGGTCAAGGTCCATCTGGCCCCGCCGATCCTGGCCAAGACCGACCCCGCCACGGGGGAGCCGAAGAAGACCCAGTTCGGCCCCTGGGTGTTCCCGCTGTTCCGCGCGCTCAAGCGCTTCAAGCGGGTGCGCGGCACCGCCTTCGACCCGTTCGCCTACCTGGCCGAGCGCAAGCACGAACGCCGGCTGCGCGACGACTACGAGGCGCTGGTCGGCGAGCTCTGCCGCGAGCTGACGGCCGAGCGCCTGACAGCCGCCGTCGAACTCGCCGCCCTGCCGCAGCAGATCCGCGGCTTCGGCCACGTCAAGGCACGCAACGCCGAGGCCGCCAAGGCGCGCGAGGCGGAGCTGCTGGAAGCGTTCCGCACACCCACCCAGCCGACCCGGCAGGCGGCGGAGTAGGCGCGCGCCTTTTCTCCGGCCCTGCGTCGTCGCGCCATTAAAACAGCCGATAGACGCGCGCGGTCGATAGACGCGGGCAAGACGTCGTGCGTTTCGTTTTGCAGGTACTGGTGCTTATCCGAAGGGATACGGCCTCCGAGCGCTTCCGGAACCTTCCGGTCATGGCGGATAACCGCCTTCGCGCTTCCATTCCCGCGGGCCTATCGCGACATTTTCAATTGCGAACACGCGTGATTGGCCGACGCCAACAGGAAATGTGTCCGACACGCACGGCCCAGGTAGGGCTCGCCCCTTCAGGACGGAGTGAAAGACATGACCGGCCTACCGAAACTCAAACTGCGCGGCCAGATCCTGGCCGGCTTCGCCCTGGTCATCCTGGTCGCCGGCGTGATCGCCGCCCAGGGGATCTGGGGCCTGCGCGACCTGGAGCGCAGCTTCGACACCTACGCCGAACTGGGCGACGACGCCGCCCTGGTCAGCGATCTGCGCGGCGACATCGTGAAGACGATGCTGGGCGTGCGCACCTGGCTGCGCACCGAGGACGCGGCGACCAAGCAGGAGGTGATCGATCTGGAGACCACGGTCGAGGACGGGATCGCCCAGGCGCAGCAGGTGATCACCGATCCCGAGCGGGCCGCGAAGGTCGACGGGATCGACGCGGCGATGCAGCGCTTCCACGCCGGCTTCGACCGCATCGTCGACCTCGTGGATCGGCGCAACGCCTTCGTGCGCGCCGGCATGGACGAGATTGGACCGGATATCCGCCAGCGCCTTACCGAGATCAGCGAAGGCGCCTACGCCGACGGCGATTTCGCGAGCGCGAGCGAAGCGGCCCTCGCCAACCAGCATCTGCTGCTGGGCCGCCTGTACGCCGCCAAGTTCCTGCTCGACAACCAACCGGCCGACGCCGAGCGGGTCGGCGCGGAGTTCGAGCAGCTGTCGGGCCGGATCGATACCCTGAGCGACGAAACCATCGAGGCCGGCATCCAGAACCGCGCGCGCCAAGCCCAACTGGGGGACGTGCGCGAGCTGATTCCGAAGTACCGCGACGCGTTCGCCGGGGCGCAGGACGCGATCGTCGAGCGCAACGACCTGATCCAGAACGTCATCGTGGCCGATGGCCGGATCGTCGAAAGCGGGGCGGATGCGATCCAGGCGAGCGTGAGCGCCGACGAGAAGGCGCTGCAGGAGGCGACGCACGGGACGACCAACACCACCCAGACGCTGATGCTGATGGTCGCGGTCGGCGGCCTGGCGCTGGGCGCGCTCGCGGCCTGGCTGATCGGCGGCAAGATCTCCTGGGGCGTGCGCCGGATCACCGACGCGATGTCCCGCCTGGCGCAGGGCGAGCGCGACACCGAGGTCCCGGGCCGCGGCCGTGCCGACGAGATCGGCGAGATGGCCGAGGCGCTGGCGGTGTTCAAGACGACCGCGCAACAGCAACTCGACTTGGCCGAGCAGCAGAAGGCCGACGCGCAGAAAGAAGCCCAGGAGGCCGAGCGCGTGCGCCAGGCGACCGAGCGCTTCCGCGCCGAGGTGGGCGAACTGCTGGAGACCCTGGGCGCCGCCTCCACCGAACTGGAATCCACCGCGGGCGCGATGTCGGCGGCGGCGAGCCAGACCTCGCAGCAGACCGAGACGGTGGCCAGCGCCTCCGACCAGGCGTCCGCGAACACCCAGACGGTGGCCGCCAGCACGGAGGAGCTGTCGACCTCGATCGCCGAGGTAACCCAGCAGATCGAAAAGACCGCCGGCGTCGCCGACCGCGCCGACACCCAGGCGCGCGCGGCGATGAGCAACGTCCAGGAGGTCCGATCCGGCGCCGACGCGGTGACCAAGGTAGTCGAGCTGATCAAGGACATCGCCGAGCAGACCAACCTGCTGGCGCTCAACGCCACGATCGAGGCGGCGCGCGCGGGCGAAGCCGGCAAGGGCTTCGCCGTGGTGGCGAACGAGGTCAAGAACCTCGCCACCCAGACCACCAAGGCGACCGAGGAGGTCGGCCAGCAGATCGAGCAGATGCGCGAGTCGGTCGGCCGCGCGGTGCCGGCGATGGAGCAGGTCGCCGAGATCGTGCGGGAAATGAACGAGATCGCCGGCGTGGTCGCCTCCACCGCGACCGAGCAGGCGGCGGCGACCGACGAGATCACCCGCAACGTCCAGCAGGCGGCCGCGGGCGCGCAGGAGGTCGCCGGCAACGTCGGCGGTCTGCGCGAGGGCGCCCAGAGCACCTCGGCCGGCGCGGAACAGGTGCTCTCCACCGCCGGCGACGTCGCCCGGCAGGCGACCGACCTGCGCACCGCGATCGACCGCTACGTCGAGCAGGTCGCCGCCTGGAGAGCGGACATCGCCGGAGCGCCATCCCGGCCTCCGGGCTGAATGTCGAACGCTGGGCATTTGGCCACGCGACACCATGACCATGGGTTGTCGTCAGGACTCTACTCTGGTTGCGTCGGGGTATGGCCGACGTTCCGCCAGATCTGGACAACGCCTCGCACGAGGACCTCAAGGAGTTGGTTCAGACGCTCCTTGAGCGCGTGAACGCGCTGGAGCGCGAGAACGCCGCGTTGCGCGACGAGAACGCCCGGCTAAAGGGCAAGCCGCCGCGTCCCGATATGAAGCCGAGCGGCATGGCGGAGAAGGCGCAGAGCCGCGGCGCCGGGAAAGCGAAGGCCAAGAGCAAGAAGCCCGGGCGCGGCAGCAAGCGGAGCCGTCTGACCATCGACGAGGACCGCCACCTGCAGCCGGCGGGCTTGCCCAGCGGGTCGCGGTTCAAGGGCTACCAGGATCACGTCGTCCAGGAGCTGGTGATCCGGGCGCGCACCGTGCGGTATCGCCGCGAGCGCTGGCTCACCCCCGACGGGCGTACGGTAACGGCGGACCTGCCGGGTCACGTCCAGGGGCACTACGGCGGCGATCTGCGCCGGCTGGTCGTGGCGCTGTACCATCGCGGGCAGATGACCATCCCGCGGCTCACCACGCAGCTACGCGATCTGGGCATCGATATCGACCGCCGACAGGTGCGCCGCCTTCTCGACGATACGAATGCTGAGACGTTCCTCAACGAAGCTCAGGACGTGCTGCACGCCGGGCTGGCGACGGCCTCGTGGATCAGCGTCGACGACACGGGCGCCCGGCACCAGGCGCGCAACGGCTACTGCACCCAGATCGGCGACGATCGCTTTACGGCTTTCCTGACGCGCTTCTCCAAGAGCCGGAAAAACTTCCTGGAGCTCCTGCGCGCCGGGCACACGGACTACGTCATCAACGCCGAGGCGCTCGCCTACATGCGCGGGCGTAACCTGTCGCAGGCGGTGATCGACCAGCTCGCCGCGGGACCGAGACACTTCCCCGACGCGGCGAGCTGGCAGGCGCACCTGAGCGCGCTCGGCCTGGACCAGGCGCGCGTGCAGCCCGATCCGGTGCGCATCGCCACCGAGGGCGCGCTCTGGGGCGCGGTCATCGAGCACGGCCTGCTGCTGGACGCTGTGGTCCTCTCGGATGACGCCGGTCAGTTCCGGGTCGGCAACCACGCGCTCTGCTGGGTCCATACCGAGCGTCTGGTCAACGGTCTGGACACCTTCAACGCCGCCCAGCGCAAGGCCGTCGACTGGATCCGCCGCCTGATCTGGTGGCTCTACGCCGATCTCAAGCTCTACGCCGAGGCGCCCACCGCCCGGCGGAAGGCGGAGCTGAAGCGGCGGTTCGACCGGGTGTTCAAGCGGCGCACCGGGCTCGCCCCGCTGGACCGACTGCTGCGCCGACTGCACGCGCGCAAGAACGAACTGCTCACCGTCCTGGACCGGCCGGAGATCCCGTTGCACACCAACGGCTCGGAGCGCGACATCCGCTGCCAGGTGACCAGGCGCGAACTCTCCGGCGGCACCGTCAGCGATCGCGGACG
This sequence comes from Rhodovibrio sp., assembly GCA_034521655.1. GTDB lineage: Bacteria > Pseudomonadota > Alphaproteobacteria > Kiloniellales > Rhodovibrionaceae > Rhodovibrio. Next base: position 5,249 of record JAXHMD010000039.1, on the reverse strand, counting down.
CGACTGCCGGGACGGTTTCCTCGGCCTGATGAACACCTGCGACAAGCTCGACGTATCGTTCTGGAATTACCTCGGCGACCGCCTCGCGATCCCGGATGCCCCGGACGTCCCGCCGCTGCCCGACCTCATCCGAGTCCGGGCGCCGACCTGAGCCGAGACCGCCCCAATACATCGACAACTACCGATTGGACGGCGTCGGACCCCGGCCTGCCGCGTGCCCGGGGTTTTGCTCAAGGTACTGAATGTCGCTCTAACTCTCTGAAGAAAGGGCAAGATTCAGCTGGAACGTGATTCCACGTTCCAGCATCTTGCCCTAAAGACCGGAGCGAACGCGAACCTACCTTATACCTTGTTGGCGAAACGGGCCGATCTCGATGCTGCCTGGTTCGGGGTGCTCGCGGCTGCGGTCCAGGCCAGGCAGTCGTCGAGGTGCATCAGGTTGACGCCGATCCGGGCCACGTCGTTGGCCCCGGTGTCGCGCAGGCCGCTGGAGGCCTCGGCACCATCACCACGCGGAAGTCGCGCTCGCTCGCCTCCAGCACGGTCGCCCGGCCGCTGGTGGCGAAGTTGGCGCCGACCACGATCAGGGTGTTGACCCCCGAGATTGTGCAGCCGCTGCTCCAGCGAGGTGCGGTAGAACGCGCCCCAGCGCGGCTTGTAGAACACCTCTTCCCGGCGGCCCAGTTCCTGCACGCCGCCGTCCTGCAGCAGGTGCGGGTCGAGCCGCGGCGCGTCCTTGGGCGCCACTTCGGGATCAGGTCGGCGCCCAGGCTGCCCGGCATGAGCACGCGCATCCCCTCCTCCACCGCGCGCCGGCGGGCGAGGTCGACGTTGCTGCCGTCGGGCTTGTAGAAGCGCACCGCGTGGAAGATCGGCAGTCCGGCCTCGCGCAGGCCGTGGACGAGACGCCCGAGCGGCTCCAGCGCATGACTGGCGCCGGTCGACTTCACCGGGCTGTCCGGGTCGATGTAGTCGCGCTGCGCATCGACCGTGAGCAGGGCGGTGTGCGCGCGTTGCGGCGTGATGTAGTCGTTCATGACCGGCTGAAGCGGCCTCCCCTCTGTCGCAGGCTGCCTGGCGCACGTCTCCTGGCGCAGGCTCTCGTTTAACCCATTGATCAGAAAACAGACGGGCGCGACCGCGACAAGACGGCGATCGCTCACGGCGGCCTTGCGGGGAATGCAACACGGGGGCCTTTACGCCGGCGCCCGCCTCCCGGCGGGAGCTGGGCTCAGCCGTCGCCGCCCTGGCGCTGCCGGTGAAGCTTGGCCCAGTAGTCCAGGCGCTTCTGGATCTCGCGCTCGAAGCCGCGCTCGACCGGGCGGTAGAACGTGCCGCCGGTCCATCTCTTCCGGGAAGTAGTCCTGGCCCGAGAAGCCGTCCTCGGCGTTGTGGTCGTAGGCGTAGCCTTCGCCGTAGCCGATCTCGCGTCATCAGCTTGGTGGGCGCGTTCAGGATGTGCTTGGGCGGCATCAGCGAGCCGGTGCTCCTTGGCCGCGCGCATCGCTCTGCCTCGTAGGCGACGTAGTCGGCGTTCGACTTCGGCGCGGTGCCAGATAGATCACCGCCTGGGCGAGCGCGAGCTCGCCCTCCGGCGAGCCGAGCCGGTCGTAGGCGTCCCAGGCGGCGAGCGCCTGGCTCAGCGCCTGCGGGTCGGCGAGGCCGACGTCCTCGCTGGCGAAGCGGGTCAGGCGCCGGGCGATGTAGGCGGGGTCCTCCCCGCCCGCCAGCATGCGCGCCAGCCAGTAGAGCGCGGCGTCGCGGGTCCGAACCGCGCAGCGCCTTGTGCAGGGCGGAGATCAGGTTGTAGTGGCCCTCCTGCGCCTTGTCGTAGACCGGCGCCCGGCGCTGGACGACCTGCATCAGCCCCTGGGTGTCGAGCGGCTGGTCGGCGGGATCAGGCGGAGAGCTCCTCCACCATGTTCAGAGGTAGCGGCCGTCGCCGTCGGCCATCGCGATCAAGGCGGCGCGCGCGTCGGTCGTGCGAGCGGCAGCGGCTGGCCCAACTCCTGCTCCGCCCGGCGCGAGCAGCGCCTCCAGCGCCGCCTCGTCCAGGCGCCTCAGGACGTAGCACCTGGCAGCGCGACAGCAGCGCGGCGTTGAGTTCGAAGCTGGGGTTCTCGGTGGTCGCGCCGACCAGCACGACCGTGCCGTCCTCGACGTAGGGCAGGAAGGCGTCCTGCTGGGCGCGTGTTGAAGCGGTGCACCTCGTCGACGAACAGCAGCGTGCCCTGCCCGTCCGCGCGGCGCTGCTTGGCGCGCTCGAACACCTTGCGCAGGTCGGAGACGCCGGAGAAGCACCGCCGACAGCGGCTCGAACGCCATGTCGGTGACGTCGGCCAGCAAGCGCGCGATCGTGGTCTTGCCGCAGCCGGCCGGCCCCCACAGCACCATCGACGACAAGCGCCGGCCGGCCGCCATCCGCCCGATCGGCGCGTCCGCCGCCAACAGGTGCTGCTGGCCCAACACCTGGTCGAGACGGGTCGGCCTGCAGCCGGTCGGCGAGCGGACGGGGCGCCTGGCTTTCGAACAGCGAGGTCATGGTGGACGCCAAGGTAGGCGGGCGATGCGGTCGACGGAAGAGGCGGGTCAACACCAGCTTAGGGCAAGATGCTGGAAGGTGGAATCACCTTTCAGCTGAATCTCGCCCTCTTTCAGGAAGTTAGACACGAGGTTCGACGGGCGCCCGACGGCGGGCCCTCCCCTTGAGGAGACTTTCTGCGCGGGCTCCGAGTGATGATCCGAGCGCGCTAGCGCGCTTCGACACGCTAGGCCTCCGACCAGCTACTCAGCCTGAGAGCTAGGTAGACGTCTCAAGGATCGCTGACGGATCAAGCCTGCAAGCGTCTCCTTGACAGCAGGACAGGCGCAGGGCTGGGACTCCCGGCAGTTGGCGAGGGATCCCACCTGCATCCCACGCGCTGGCGCGCGCGGGTCCCTCCTCTCCCGTCAAGGGAGAGGGGATTCAGGCCGCGCCTCTACGCATCACCCGTAGAACCTCGGCCGCCCCCTCACGCCTCCGCCTCCGCCGTCTCCTCGTCTCGCTGTTGTCGTCCAGCGGGGTCACCTTGAGGGAGGTGATCTGGTTGCGCTGGCGGCCCAGGATCTCGAAGCGGAAGCCGTGGAAGACGGAACACCTGGCCGATCTCGGGAATCCGCCGGGCCTCGTGCAGCACCAGGCCGGCGATCGTGGAGGCCTCCTCGTCCGGCAGCTTCCACTCGAACTGCCGGTTCAGGTCGCGGATCGGCACCGTGCCCTCGACCGATCGACCGCGCCGTCCTCGAGCTGGCGCACGCCCTCGATCTCGACGTCGTGCTCGTCGGCGATGTCGCCGACGATCTCCTCCAGGATGTCCTCCAGCGTCACCAGGCCCATGACCTCGCCGTACTCGTCGACGACGATGGCGAAGTGCTCGTGGCGCTGCGCGGAACGGCGTGCAGCTGGCTCGACGAGGTCGGTCGCGTCGGGGACGAACCAGGGCGGGTTGGCGACCTCGCGCGATGTCGATTCGGCGGTCGGTCGCCGCTAGCGCTCCTTGGCCGCGCGGAACAGCTCCTTGGCGTGCATCACGCCGACGATGTTGTCCGGCGTCCGCGCCACATCGGCACGCGGGTGTAGGGGCTGGCACAGCACCTCGGTCGATCAACTCGTCGATCGGCAGCTCGGCGTTGACGGTCACGACGTTCTCGCGGTGGGTCATGATCTCGCCCGACCTCGACGTCGCCCAGGTCCAGGATCCAGCGCAGCATCTGGCGCTCCTGCCGGACCTCCTCGCTGCCGCCGGCGTGCAGGTCGATCGCCCCGCGCAGCTCCTCCTCGCTCTGGTCCGAGCCGATCGGCGTTAGCCGATGTCGACGCCGACGATCTTCAGCGTCGCCGCGGACGTACCAGGAAGATCGCGTGGTTCATCGGCGCCGAAGATCACCACGAAGACGCGCAGGATCGGCGCCGACGAACACCGCCATCCGGTCGGCGTGGTGGATGGGCGTAGGTCTTCGGCAGCACCTCCGAGAAGATCAGCACCAGCAGCGTCATCACCGCCGTGGCGGCGAACACGCCGTTCTCGCCGCAGAAGCGTGATCGCGACCGACGTGGCGATCGCGGAGGCGGCGATGTTGACCAGGTTGTTGCCCGAGCAGGATCGCGCCGATCAGGCGCTCCTCTGCGCAGCCACATCTGGTTCGACGATCGTGGCCGCGCGCGAGCCCTGCTGCTCGAAGCGCGTGCATGCGCGCCCGGCTGGCCCCGGTCATCGCGGTCTCGGAGCCGGAGAAGAACCCGAGCACACCAGCAAGCCCGACGATCGCCAGGATCGAGAGGAGTCGTCTCCGTCGTCATCGTCTGTCCTGCCTGACGCGAGCAAGGGGCGCCGGCCGCGCGCATCGCCGCGGGGCGGCGCAGCCATGCCGGCAGATGGCGCGCCATGATCACGCCGCCAGCGCCTGCGTCAGCAGCGTCTCGACCGCCTCGGGCGGGACCTCGCGGTTGAGGAAGGCCCCGCCGATACCGTTCATCAGCACGAAGGTGACCCGGCCGTCCGCGACCTTCTTGTCACGGCTCATGTGGTCGAGCAGGCGTTGGACATCCCAGCCGCGCCCCGGCAGATGGTCCGAGTCCGGTGGGCAGGCCGACGGCGGCCAGGTGGTTGCGCACGCGCGCCGCCTCCCCGACCGCCATATAGCCCCAGCTCCGGCGGACAGGTCGGCGGCCATGCACAGGCCGATCGCCACCGCCTCGCCGTGCAGCAGCTGGCCCTCGTAGCCGCACTTCCGCCTCCAGCGCGTGGGCGAAGGTGTGGCCCAGGTTCAAGCAGCGCGCGGGCGCCCGACTGCTCGGTCTCGTCCCGGGCGACGATATCCGCCTTGGCTCGCGCAGGAGGCCACGCACCGCCTGGCGTCGGCGACTCCGGGCGCGCCGTCCAGAACGTCCGCGCCGTTCGCCTCCAGCCAGGCGAAGAAGTCCGGCCGGTCGATCAGGCCGTACTTCACGACCTCGGCGTAGCCCGCCAGCAGTTCGCGCCGGGGCAGCGTGTCCAGCACGGCCGTGTCCGCCAGCACCAGCCGCGGCTGGTGGAAGGCGCCCACCAGGTTCTTGCCGTGGGGCGAGTTGATCCCGGTCTTGCCGCCGACCGAGCTGTCGACCTGCGCCAACAGCGTGGTCGGGATCTGGACGTAATCGACCCGCGCAGCAGCGTCGCCGCGGCAAAGCCGGCGAGGTCGCCGATCACCCCGCCGCCCAGCGCGACGAT
>JAXHMD010000038.1:0-23243 GCA_034521655.1 Rhodovibrio sp. | reverse complement strand
CATCGCCCTGTCATCGACACGGTTTATCGCTAGGCGTTCGGGGTGCGAGCTTCGGACCGGGAACCGGCAGATGACGGGGGCGGCTGTGGCCAGGCCAGGCCGAACGACGGCAGCGTCCGCAGGGCGAGTTGCTGGAGGTCCTGTGGATCTTCCTCAAGCTCGGCTGCACCTCGTTCGGCGGGCCGGTCGCCGCGCACCTCGGCTACTTCCGCGGCGCGTTCGTGCGACGCGCGGCGAGTGGCTGAGCGAGGCCGCCTACGCCGACCTGGTCGCGCTGTGCCAATTCCTGCCGGGGCCGGCGTCGAGCCAGGTGGGCTTCGCGATCGGGCTGAGCCGGGCCGGCGTTGCGGGCGCGCTCGCGGCGTGGCTCGGCTTCACGCTGCTCCGTCGGCGGCGCTGATGCTGGCGTTCGCGCTCGGCGTCGGCGCGGTCGGCGACGCGCTGGGCGGCGGCTGGATCGCCGGGCTCAAGCTGGCGGCGGTTGCGGTGGTCGCCAACGCGCTGCTGGGCATGGCGCGCCGCGCTGTGCCCGGACCGGGAACGCGCGACCTTCTTCGCCGTCGCGGCGCTCGCGGTCGTGGTCGCGCTGCCGGGCGTCTGGGGACAGGTCGGCGCGATCCTGGCGGCGGGGATCGCCGGACGGTTGTTCTTGACCGCCCAGGCGCAGGCGAGCGAACGCGGCGATCTGCCGGTCGCGGTCGAGCCGGACCACGGCGGTCATGCTGTCCTCGTGCTGTTCTTTGCGCTGCTGGCGGGCCTGCCGCTGCTGCTGCCGCGCTCGGGCAGGGGCAGGCGCTGGCGCTGCTGGACGCCTTCTACCGCCCGGGCGCGCTGGTGTTCGGCGGCGGTCACGTCGTGCTGCCGCTGCTGCAGGCGGAGGTGGTGCCGACCGGCCTGGTCGCGCCGGAGACCTTCCTGGCGGGGTACGGCGCGGCGCAGGCGGTGCCGGGGCCGCTGTTCGCTTTCGCCGCGTTCTTCGGCGGCGCGGCCGGCGGCGTGGCGGCGAGCCTGATCGCGCTCGTCGCGATCTTCCTGCCGGGCTGCCTGCTGGTGATCGGTGCGCTGCCGTGCTCGGCGGATCTGCCGGCGCGCACCGACATGCCGGCGGCGCTGCTGGGCGATCGCCGGCGTGGTCGGGCTGCTCGCGGCGGCCTTCTACGACCCCGGTCTGGACCTCGGCGGTGCACCAGCAGGCCGACTTCGCGGTCGCCGCTCGGCGCGTTCCTGCTGCTGGCGGTCTGGAAGGTGTCGCCGGTGATCGTCGTCGCCCTGGGCGCGCTTGCCGGCGTTCTGCTCGGGGCCGGCTGAGGTCGGGCCGTTTGCAGCCTGACCGTTGCTCTGCTATCGACCCGGCTCTTCGGATGGCCATCTGACGAGCGGCCACCGTCACCCCGTCCGACCGGAGCGCCATGACCGGCGTTGAAACCCGCACCGTCGCGCAGGCCGACGACGGCCAGCGCCTGGACCGCTGGTTCAAGCGGCATTACCCGGCGCTGTCCTACGGCCGGCTGGCGAAGCTGCTGCGCACCGGGCAGATCCGCCTGGACGGCAAGCGCGCCAAGCCCGGCCACGCGGGTCGTCGATCGGGTCAGGAGGTGCGCATGCCGCCCGCTGCCGGACGCGGCGCCAGGCGGCCGAGACGCACGCCGCCGCAGCCGAGCGCGGCGGACATCGCCGAAATCCGCGGCCGCGTGCTCCGCGACGACTGGCTGATCGCGCTCGACAAGCCGGCCGGGCTCGCCACCCAGGGCGGCAGCAAGGTCGGCCGCAACCTGGACGCCATGCTGGACGTCCTGGCGGAGCCGGGCGAGCGAGCGGCCCAAGCTGGTCCACCGGCTGGACAAGGACACCAGCGGCGTGCTGCTGCTGGCGCGCAGCACCCAGGCGGCGAACGGCCTGACCCGGGCGTTCCGCGACCACACCACGCGCAAGCTGTACTGGGCGCTCACCGCCGGCGTGCCGCGGCCGGACGAGGGGCGGATCGACCTGCCGCTCGCCAAGCTGAAGCGCGGCGGCGGGGAGAAGATGGGCCACGACCCGGACGCGGGGAAACCGGCCAGCACCAGCTACCGCACGCTGCTGACCTGGGGGCGCACGGTCGGCTGGGTCGCGCTGAGCCCGCTGACCGGGCGCACCCACCAGCTGCGCGCGCACCTGCAGGAGATCGACGCGCCGGTGCTGGGCGACGCCAAGTACGCCGCCCGCGCCGCCTTCCCGCGACGGGATCGAGGTCGACCAGCTGATGCTGCACGCCCGGGAGATCGCCGCTGCCGCACCCAGTGCGACGGCACGCACCCTGCGCGTCCAGGCGCCGCTGCCCCCGCACATGGCCGACGCCGTTCCAGCAGGCTGCGGCTTCGATCCCGTGCAGGGCGACGGCGTCGTACCCGGAGGACGTGTGAGGCGCGCGCCCAACCGCCCGCCCGACTGGCAACGACTGCTCGGCAGGTCCCTCTCCCCTCGACGGGAGACGTTTGCACAGCAGCTTCGAGGCGTCAGGCGCGCATCGACACGCCCGACGTTGTCGGGCTGCTCAGCATGACGTAACTGGTAAGGAATCTGAAAAATACAGGACGTCACCCTGAGCAGGCCGGCCTGCCGGCCGTGTCGAAGGGCGCCCGGCGGGTGTATCGGCCCGCATGCAAAAGCCTCCCTTCAAGGGAAGGGATTGCTGCGGCGCTGCCCGCCTGACGCCGGAGACCTTGCAAGCTCGACCCATGGACCGCCCGCACCCCTACGCGCTGATCGTGTTCGACGTCGACGGCACGCTGGTCGACAGCCAGGCCGGGATCGTGGCGTCCGATGGCGGACGCCTTCGGTAGAGATCGGGCTGGACGCCCGAGCGCCGAGCGGACGCGCCGGGTCGTCGGGCTGTCGCTGGACGAGGCGGTGGCGCGCCTGCTGCCGCGCGGCCTACAGGACCCGCGCCTGGCGACGGCCGTGGCGGCCTACAAGCACGCGTTCATGACCCGGCGCGCGCGGCCGGATTACGACGAGCCGCTGTTCCCCGGCGCGCGCCAGAGTGCCTGGCCGCGCTGGACCACCCGCAGGTCTGCCTGGGCGTGGCGACCGGCAAGTCCAAGCGCGGCCTGGACGCCACGCTGGCCCGCCGCGACCTGGCCCGCTTCTTCGCCACCGCGCCAGACCGCCGACGGCGGCCCCGGCAAGCCGCACCCGCGGCATGCTGCAGGCGGCCATGCGCCGAGGTCGGCGCCGGCGCCGCACGAGACGCTGCTGATCGGCGACACGGTGTTCGACGTCGAGATGGCCGGCGATGCCGGGTGTCGCCGCCTTCGGTGTAAGCTGGGGCTATCACGATCCGCTGAGGAGTTGTCCGCGCGCCGGCGCGCGCACGATCCTGGGGTCGTTCGACGATCTGCGCACCCAGCTGGAGAGGTCGGTGGCATGAAGCGCTTGAAGTGGATCGCGGGCGGCCTGGTGGTCGCTCGTCGTCGCGGTGCTGGTCGCCGGCTACGCCGCGCTGGCGTCGCTCGACCTGGAGAGCTACCGGGGCGAGATCGAGCAGCGCGCGGAAGCCGCGACCGGCCGGGAGCTTGAAGGTGACCGGGGCGATGAGCCTCAGCGTGGGCCTGTCGCCGCCGTCCAGGTGGCCGGCGTCAGCTTCGCCAACGCCGACTGGGGCAGCCGGCGCCGAGATGGTCGACGATCGAGCGCTTCGAGGTCGAGGTCGCGCTGCTGCCGCTGCTTGACCGGGCGAAGTCTCGGGTCAGCCGCCTGGTCCTGGTGAAGCCCGACATCCTGCTGGAGACCGGGCCGGACGGGCAGGGCAACTGGATGCCCTGGGGGAAACCGGCGCCCAGCAGGACGATGCCGCCGGCCGGCGCCGGCGCGACCCGCTTGCCGGACGTCGCCGGGCGTGCGCATCCAGGACGCGCACCGTGCGCTACCGCGACAACCAAACCGGCGTCGAACTGCGTCGACCAACGTCGCCGAGGCGAGCCTGGACAGCGCCGGCGACGGGCTCGCGATCCGGGCGGAAGGCACGTACCAGTCGGTCCCGTTCGAGCTGGACGGCACGGTCGGCGCGCTGTCCAGCCTGCTGGCGCAGGCACCGGCCGCTATCCCCTCGACCTCAACATCCGGGCGGAGGACACGGAACTCAAGCTCGCCGGCACGCTGGACCAGCGCCGGGCCGCGACGTCAGCCCCGACGTCGAGGTCTCGGCCAAGACCGACAGCCTGGCGAACCTGACGGCGTTATCCGGGCTGCCGGACCTGAAACTGCCGGACGTCGGTCCGGCGACGCTGCAGAGCCGGGTGCGCGGCACCGAGGCCGGCTACCGGTTCAGCGGCCTGAAGGCGGATCTGGCCGGCAGCGACCTTGCCGGGGACGCCGACCGTCGACTTGGCGGGCGCAGCGCATCCGCCTCACCGCCGACCTCAGCAGTTCCACCCTCGATCTGCGGCCGTTCTCAGCCACGGCGGAGGCCGCGGCCCGTGACGTGGGCAGCGATGCCGGCCGGTTGTTTCCGGACACGCCGCTGCCGCTTGCCGCCTTGCGCCAGCTCGACGCCGAGATCCAGCTGAAGGCGGGCGTGGTCAAGCTGTCGCAGGCGTTCAGCGTGAACGAACTGCGCCTCGCGGCCCGGGCCGAGGGCGGCCGGCTGGAGCTGACGCCGCTGGAAGGCAAGCTGGCCGACGGGACGGCGAACCTCGCGCCTGGTGCTGGACGCCCGGCGGTCGCCGGCGGAGATGTCGATCGACCTGGACGTCGCCCAGCTCGACTACGGCCGGCTGCTGCGCGACCTCGACATCAGCGACGGCATCGACGGGACGGTTCGACGTGCGCGCCAACCTGACCGGGCGCGGCGACAGTCCGCACGCGATCGCCGCCAGCCTGGACGGCGGACTGGAGATCGTCGGCGGTGAGGGACGGATCGACAACGGCCTGCTGGACGCGACCGGCGCGGGCCTGGGCGATCTGCTCGCCGTCTGGCGGGAGCAGGACAGCGACATGAACCTGAACTGCGCGGTCGCGCGCTTCGGCGCTGAAAAGGGCGTGCTGACCAGCCGGGCGATCCTGGCCGACACCCACGTCGGTGTCGTTCGGCGGCACCGGCGAGCATCGACCTCGGCAAGGAGGAAATCGACCTGCGGATCACCGCCGGAGGCGCAAGCAGACCAGCCTGATGAGCCTGGCCGTGCCGGTGCGCCTGTCCGGCCCGCTGCGCGCCCCTCGATCAGGCCCGATCCGATCGGCGCCGCCAAGGCGACCGCGTTCGTCGTTGGCGCGGCGATCAACCCGCTGGTCGCGGTTGGCGCGCTGGTCGTCGCCAGCGAGACGCAGGACCAGAACCCCTGCGTCGCCGCGCTCGCCAAGGCGCGCCAGGAGGGCACCGGCAAGGTCGAGGGCGACAACGGCGGCGTCGGTGGCTTCTTCAACAAGATGGGCGATTCGATCGACCGCGCCCTGGGTCGTCCGGCAACGGCGGTGGCGGTGGCGGTGGCGGTAACGGCGGCGGCGCCAACGATGGCGGCGCCAACGGCAACCGCTTCCTCAACCGCAACCAGGACCGATAGCCTCGGGATAGCGATTGGGGACCGATGCGCAGCTTTCAGCAATTCTACACCGACGCGACCGCGACCCCGCACGACGACGTCTACGCCGTGACCCTGGACGGCCGGCCGGTCAGGACGCCGGGTGCGCGCGTCGACTGACCGTGCGACCGAGCCGCTGGCCAAGGCGGTGGCGCAGGAATGGGCCGATCAGGGAGACAAGGTCGAGCCGCAGACCATGCCGCTGACCGCGCTCGCCTGCACCGCGCACGACGTCGCCGTGCCGCGCCGGCAGGACCTGGTGAGCGGGATCGCCCGCTACGCCGAGACCGACCTCGTGTGCTACCGCGCGCCGCAGCCGCAGGCGCTGGCCGAGCGCGAGCAGGAGGTCTGGCAGCCGCTGCTGGACTGGCTGGCGCTCACGTTCGACGCCGCCTCAACACCACCACCGGCATCCTGCCGATCGACCAGCCGGCGGCGGCGAAGCAGGCGCTGCACGCCAGCCGTCGAGCGCTACGACGCGATGCACCTGGCCGCGCTGTCGTCGAGCGTGCACGTCGCCGGTTCGATGCGTGGTCGGCCTCGCGCTGATCCAGGGTCGCCTGACGCTGATCAGGCGTTCGACGCCGCGGAGGTCGAGCGCAGCTACCAGATCGAGCAGTGGGGCGAGGACAAGGAGGCGTCCGAGGAGCGCGAGTCCCTGAAGCGCGACCTGGACGCGGCCGAGCGGTTCGTGGAGCCTGCTCGCCGGCTAAGCGGACCTTGGTCGCGCCGGCGCCGCTCGCAGATCGCTTTGCGGGCGGCAAACAGTTGCTGTGTTTCATCTGCGTGAAACCGCCCGCTTGGTTTCCAGCGAGCCGGCGTGCTATTGGCCTATACCGCACGAGCACAATAGACCGACCGCCGGCGACCGGCAGGCCGCGCGCCGGGGATGCGACCGGCTCGCGGGAGGCCATGCAGGAGATCATCCGTCAACTCGACGAGAAAGCGCGCCCGCGCCCGCCAGGGCGGCGGCGAGCAGCGCATCGAGGCGCAGCACGCCAAGGGCAAGCTGACCGCGCGCGAGCGCATCGAGCTGCTGCTCGACGAGGGCTCCTTCGAGGAGTACGACATGTTCGTCGAGCACCGCTCCACCGACTTCGGCATGGACGAGCAGACGGTCATTCCCGGAGACGGGGTGGTGACGGGCTCGGGCACGATCAACGGCCGGCTGGTGTTCGTCTTCTGCCAGGACTTCACCGTGTTCGGCGGCTCGCTGTCGGAGGCCCACGCCGAGAAGATCTGCAAGGTGATGGACACCGCGATGAAGGTCGGCGCGCCGGTCATCGGCCTGAACGACTCCGGCGGCGCGCGCATCCAGGAAGGCGTCGACTCGCCTCGGCGGCTACGCCGAGGTGTTCCAGCGCAACGTGCTGGCCTCCGGCGTCATCCCGCAGATCTCGGTGATCATGGGCCCGTGCGCCGGCGGCGCCGTCTACTCGCCCGGCCATGACCGACTTCATCTTCATGGTGAAGGACACGCTCCTACATGTTCGTCACCGGGCCCGAAGTGGTGAAGACGGTGACCCACGAGGACGGTCACGCCGAGGAGCTGGGCGGCGCCATCACGCACACCACCAAGTCCGGCGTGGCCGACCTGGCGTTCGAGAACGACGTCGAGGCGCTGCTGCAGACTGCGCCGGTTCGTCGACTTCCTGCCCGCCAGCAACACGCGAGGAGCCGCCGGCGCGCCCGACCGACGATCCGCGGACCGCGCGCGAGACCGTCGCTCGACACCCTGGTGCCCGACGAGCCCGAACCAGCCCTACGACATGAAGGAGCTGATCTCGAAGGTCGTCGACGAGGGCGATTTCTTCGAGCTCCAGCCGGACTACGCCGAGAACATCCTCATCGGCTTCGCGCGCATGGACGGCCGCACCGTCGGCGTGGTCGCCAACCAGCCGATGGTGCTGGCCGGCTGCCTCGACATCGACGCTCAGCCGCAAGGCGGCGCGCTTCGTGCGCTTCTGCGACTGCTTCAACATCCCGATCGTGACCTTCGTCGACGTGCCCGGCTTCCTGCCCGGCACCGCCCAGGAGTACGGCGGCATCATCAAGCACGGCGCCAAGCTGCTCTACGCCTTCACCGAGGCGACCGTGCCCAAGGTCACCGTGATCACCCGCAAGGCCTACGGCGGCGCCTACGACGTCATGAGCTCCAAGCACCTGCGCGGCGACGTCAACTATGCCTGGCCGCAGCGCCGAGATCGCGGTGATGGGCCCGAAGGGCGCGGTGGAGATCATCTTCCGCGAGGACGCCAGGCGACCCCGAGAAGATCGACGAGCGCGCACGAGGAGTACCGGACGCAAGTTCGCCAACCCCTTCGTCGCCGCCACGCCGCGGCTTCATCGACGACGTGATCATGCCGCACGGCACCCGCCGGCGGCTGTGCAAGGCGCTCGCCATGCTGCGCAACAAGGAGCAGCAGCGCCCCTGGAAGAAGCACAGCAACATCCCGCTGTAAGGTGCGCCCGGCCGCCCGCGTGCGCGCGGGCGCCGGCACGCCAGACGCCACACCGTAGAACGACAGACGACGGACGGTACCCGTGTTCGACAAGATCCTGATCGCCAACCGCGGCGAGATCGCCTGCCGCGTCATCCGCACCGCGCGCGCGGCTGGGCATCAAGACCGTGGCGGTCTATTCCGATGCCGACGTGGCCGCCCTGCACGTCGAGATGGCGGACGAGGCGGTGCACGTCGGCCCGCCGCAGTCCGCCGAGAGCTACCTGGTGATCGAGCGGATCGTGCAGGCGTGCAAGGACACCGGCGCCCAGGCCGTGCACCCGGGCTACGGCTTCCTGTCCGAGAACACCGACTTCGCCCAGGCGCTCGCCGACAATCGCATCGCGTTCATCGGCCCGCCGGCGGACGCGATCGCCAAGATGGGCGACAAGATCACCTCCAAGGGCCTCGCCCAGGAAGCCGGGGTCAACACCGTGCCCGGCCACATGGGCCTGATCGAGGACCCGGAGGAGGCGGTGCGGATCGCCGAGGAGATCGGCTATCCGGTGATGATCAAGGCGACCGCCGGCGGCGGCGGCAAGGGCATGCGGATCGCCCGCGACGCGCAGGGCATGCGCGACGGCTTCCGGTCCGCCCGCTCGGAAGCCAAGGGCAGCTTCGGCGACGACCGCGTGTTCATCGAGAAGTTCATCGACGAGCCGCGCCACATCGAGATCCAGGTGCTGGCCGACGGCCACGGCAACGTGATCCACCTGGGCGAGCGCGAATGCTCGATCCAGCGCCGCCACCAGAAGGTGATCGAGGAGGCGCCGTCGCCGTTCATGGACCCGGAAACCCGGGAGAAGATGGGCGAGCAGGCGAAGGCGCTGGCGCGCGCGGTCGGCTACGTCACCGCCGGCACGGTCGAGTTCATCATGGACCGGGACAAGTCGTTCTTCTTCCTGGAGATGAACACCCGCCTGCAGGTCGAGCACCCGGTCACCGAGCTGGTCACCGGCCTCGACCTCGTGGAACAGATGATCCGGGTGACCGCCGGGGAGAAGCTGCCGATCGCGCAGCAGGACGTGCGGTTCGACGGCTGGGCGATCGAGACGCGCGTCTACGCCGAGGACCCGCTGCGCGGCTTCCTGCCGTCGATCGGCCGGCTGCAGTACTACGACGAGCCGGCCGAGGCCGAGGGCGTGCGGATCGACACCGGCGTGGTCGAGGGCTCCGAGATCTCGATGTACTACGACCCGATGATCGCCAAGCTGTGCACCCACGCCGCCACCCGCGACCAGGCGATCGAGCGGATGCAGCACGCGCTCGACGCCTATTACATCCGCGGCATCAACCACAACATGGCCTTCCTGGCCGACGTGATGGCCAAGCCGCGCTTCCAGTCGGGCGAGCTGTCGACCAACTTCATCGACGAGGAATACCCCGACGGCTTCCTCGGCACCCAGCCGACCGAGACGGTCAAGCAGCGCGTGGTGATCGTGGCCGCGATCCTGCAGCGCGCCGCCGCCGGGCGGGAGGCCGAGATCGTCGGCCAGATGAGCGGCCACGGCGCGCGGGTCGGCAACGACTGGGAAGTCTTCCTGGAGGACGACCGCATCCCGGTCACGGTCACCCCCGGCGGCGACGGCCGCTGGCGCGTCGCGACGGGGCACGGCGAGGTCGAGGTGCAGACCGACTGGACCCACGGGTCCCCGCTGTTCCACGCGCAGCTGTCCGGCCGGCCGATGACGGTGCAGGTCGACCGGGTGGGCGCGCGCTGGCGCCTGACCCACGGCGGGGCCAGCGTGGAAGCGCGCGTGCTGCGCCCGCACGCCGCCAAGCTCGCCGCGCTGATGCCGAAGAAGGCGCCGCCGGACTACTCCAAGTTCCTGCTCTCCCCGATGCCGGGCCTGCTGGTCAAGCTGCTGGTCGAGGAGGGCACGCCGGTCAAGGCGGGCGAGGAACTCGCCGTGGTCGAGGCGATGAAGATGGAAAACGTCCTGCGCGCCGAACGCGACGGCACGGTCGCCAAGGTCCACGCCGAAGCCGGCGCCAACCTGTCGGTCGACCAGGCGATCCTGGAGTTCGAGTAGAACCAAGGGGGTCACCACGGAGGGCACAGAGGGCACAGAGGTGTGCGGCCAGTTGGTGCAGTTCAGTGCAGCGACCGGCTATCTCTGTGACCTCTGTGCCTCTGTGGTTCAGTCTTTCTTTCATGCGCCTGCGGCGCGACAGCTGCTGGGGAGGGCGGCAATACCCGTCAGGCGTCCTTCGACACGGGCGCTTGCGCGCCCTGCTCAGGATGACGTTAAGATGTTGATCGGTTTCTATGACGTCATCCCGTGCAGGGTCCGAATACGACGCCATCCCGAGCAGGTCCGAATACGACGCCATCCCGAGCAGGCCCGGATATGAGGTCATCCTGAGCAGGTCCGAATACGACGTCATCCTGAGCAGGCCCGAAGGGCCGTGTCGAAGGACGCCCGACGGGTGCCGACACCGTCCAATCGCCCCAACCTCCGGACCCCGGCCATGACCGCCTTCGAGCCCGGCAGCGCGGATTACGAACGGCGCACGCGGGAATCCTTCGCCCGGCAGGCGGCGATGCGCCTGATCGGGGCGGAGATGACGCGTGTCGAGCCGGGCCGGGTCGAGATCGTGCTGCCGTTCAGCGAGGAGATCACCCAGCAGCACGGCTTCATCCACGCCGGCATGACGAGCGCGATCGCGGACACCGCCGGCGGCTTCGCGGCCTTCACCCTGTTCCCGCCGGAAGCTTCGGTGCTGACGGCGGAATACAAGATCAACCTGCTCGCGCCCGCGACCGGCCCGCGGCTGGTCGCGGTGGGCGAGGTGCTGAAGCCCGGGCGCACGCTCACGACCTGCGAGGTCGCGGTCTACAACGAAGCCGACGACGGCAGCCGCAAGCTCTGCGCCAAGGTCCTGCAGACGCTTGCCCGCGTCGGCCCGCGCAGCGATATCGAACAGGCCGGTTGAGGCGCATCGGCTGACAGCGCCGTGCTGACGGCGTAACACTGTCCGCCAAGAGGTCGCCGGCAAACCACAAGCAACACCGCCGGCGCCAATCGCAACTCGCTTCGGGAGGAAACGCCATGCCCGCCAACCAGGGCCCCAGCCTCGACTTCCAGTTGGGCGACACCGCCGACATGCTGCGCGACACGGTGGCCTCGTTCGCCGCCGACCGGATCGCGCCGCTCGCCTACGAGATCGACCGGGAGGACCGCTTCCCGCGCGAGCTGTG
This sequence comes from Rhodovibrio sp., assembly GCA_034521655.1. Classification (GTDB taxonomy): domain Bacteria; phylum Pseudomonadota; class Alphaproteobacteria; order Kiloniellales; family Rhodovibrionaceae; genus Rhodovibrio. The sequence continues at coordinate 11,982 of JAXHMD010000038.1, read as the reverse complement.
GCCGCAGCTGGGCGAACTCGGCCTGCACGGCATCACGGTGGAGGCGGACTGGGGCGGCTCCGGCATGGGCTACCTGGAGCACGTGATCGCGATGGAGGAGGTCTCCCGCGCCTCCGCCAGCGTCGGGCTCAGCTACGGCGCGCACTCCAACCTCTGCATCAACCAGATCCGCCGCTGCGGCACGGACGCGCAGAAACAGCGCTACCTGCCCAAGCTGATCTCCGGCGAGCACGTGGGCGCGCTCGCGATGAGCGAGCCGGGCGCGGGCTCCGACGTCGTCTCGATGCGCCTGAAGGCGGAGAAGAAGGGCGACCGCTACGTCCTCAACGGCACCAAGATGTGGATCACCAACGCCTCCGAGGCGGAGACGCTGGTGGTCTACGCCAAGACCGACCCCGACGCCGGCGCCAAGGGCATCACCGCCTTCATCGTCGAGCACGACATGCCGGGCTTCCGGATCGCGCAGAAGCTGGACAAGCTCGGCATGCGCGGCTCGCCCACCTGCGAACTGGTGTTCGAGGACGTCGAGGTGCCGGAGGAGAACGTCCTGGGCGACGTCGGCAAGGGCGTGCGCGTGCTGATGAGCGGCCTGGACTACGAGCGCGCGGTGCTGGCGGCCGGGCCGCTCGGCATCATGCAGGCGGCGATGGACGCGGTGATCCCCTACGTCCACGAGCGCAAGCAGTTCGGCCAGGCGATCGGCGAGTTCCAGCTGATGCAGGGCAAGCTCGCCGACATGTACACCCGGATGAACGCCGCGCGCGCCTACGTCTACGCCGTCGCGCCGCGCCTGCGACGCGCGGCAAGCCGGTGCGCAAGGACGCCGCCGGCGCGATCCTGCTGGCCGGCGAAACCGCCACCTGGATGGCCGACCAGGCGATCCAGGCCCTGGGCGGCATGGGCTACATCAACGAGTACGCCCACCGGAAGGTTGCTCCGCGACGCCAAGTTGTATGAGATCGGGGCCGGGACCAGCGAGATTCGCCGCTGGCTGATCGGAAGAGAGCTGTTTGACGAGACGGCGTGAGCGGCGCTTTGCGGCGGTGCCGAGATGGGCGCGGCCGCACCCGTCAGGATGCTTCGAGACGCGGTCCGAAGAGGACCGCTCCTCAGCATGAAGCTCTCTTTTCCTATTGAAAAACCTAGGACTTCATCCGGAGGAGGGCCGCAGGCCCGTCTCGAAGGATGCCTGACGGGTATCGCCACAGCCACCCTGCATCACCCCGCGAGCCGAGCAACAACGGGTGCCTGAAGCGGGTCCCCCTCCTCCACGTGGGAGGAGAGGGCCAGGGTGAGGAGGGTGCCCGCAGCATCAAGGTCGCGGAAACCTCCTCCCCTAGCCCCTCCTCCCACGTGGAGGAGGGGGATTGAGGAGGGTGCGCGCCCGTCGTCCGAACCCCCTAGCCGCACCCCGGCGGCACCGCTAGTGTCGCGCCGCACAAAATCCCCGAACGAAAGGGCGCGAGATTGCCGACGGCGCTGGTCACGGGCTGCAACAGAGGGTTGGGGTTCGAGTTCGCGCGCCAGCTGGCGGCTGCGGGTTGGCGGGTGCATGCCTGCTGCCGGCAGCCGGAGAAGGCGCGCAAGCTGAAGGCGCTGGATCCGGGCGAGGGCGAGATCGTGCGCCACCGCCTGGACGTGACCGACGGTCTTCAACTGGCCGGCCTGGGGCGCGAGCTGGCGGACGAGCCGATCGACCTGTTGATCAACAACGCCGGCATCTTCGGCCCGCGCGGCGGCTTCGGCAAGATCGCCTACGAGGACTGGCTGCAGGTGTTCAACGTCAACACCCTGGCGCCGATGCGCGTGGCGGAGACGTTCGCCCGCCACCTGGAGCGCGCGGAAAGTCCGCGGCTGCTCAACATCTCCTCCAAGCTGGGCTCGATCGAGACCAACGAGACCTCGGGCGCGCACCTCTACCGCTCGTCCAAGGCCGCGCTCAACATGGTCACCAAGTGCCTGTCGATCGACCTCGACGGGCGCGGGGTGATCGTCGCCGCCGTGCATCCGGGCCACGCGTCGACCGACATGGGCGGGCGCAACGCCGCCCTCGCCCCGGAGGACAGCGTGGCCGGCGTGCTCGCCATGGCCGACCGGCTGACCCGGGACGACAACGGCGGCTTCTTCGGCTACGACGGCACCCCGCTGCCCTGGTAAGGCGCGGGTAATTGGCTCCCGAAAAATTCGCGGATTGCGTCCGGGGCTGGAACCGGTGAGGGTATGCCGCACTGCAGCGTAACCGCATCGCGGCTGACGCTGCCCCCGCCCTCAGCCCCCCGCCAAGCCCCGCCAGCCACCGCCAGTCCAGGGACCGCCATGACGCCAGCCACCCGCCTGACGGCAGCCGGGTTCGTCGCCACCGCCGTCGCCTTCGGGCCGGCGCGGATGGGCTTCGGCCTGTTCCTGCCCGCCTTCCGGGCGGAGTTCGCGCTCACCACCGCGACCGCCGGCATGATCGCGAGCGGCGGGTTCCTGGCGTTCCTGGGCGCCCTCCTGGTGAGTGCCTGGGTCGGCAAGCGCTTCGGCGAGCGGGTCTCGGTCACCATGGGCGCGCTCGCCGCGGCGGTCGGCTTCACGGCGGTCGCGCTCGCGGGCGACGGCTTCCTGCTCGCCGTCGGGATCGCGCTCGCCGGCACCAGTGCGGGACTGTGCTGGGCGCCGTTCAACGACGCCGCGGAGCGGGTGGTGGCGGAGGACGCGCGCGCGACCGCGCTGTCGGTCGTCTCCACCGGCACCACCTTCGGCGTCGCCGCGGCGGCGCTCTTGGCGCTCGGGGTCACCCAGGGCGTGCTGGACTGGCGCGGCGCGTTCATCGGCTTCGCGCTCAGCGCACTGCTGCTCGCGGTGATCGCCCGGCTGGGCCTGCCGTCCAGCCGCGGCCGCAAGCCGACCCGCCGGGCGGTGGACGAGATCGTGCACGTCGGCACGCCCGCCGCGCTGTCCCACGAGCAGAGCGCGGAAACGGTCGCCGCGACGGCGGCCGCCAAGGCGCGCCTGACCCAGCGCGCGGCGATCCCGCTCTACGTCACCGCGCTCGTCTTCGGCCTGACCAACGCGATCTTCCTGTCGTTCGCCGCCGACCGGGTGGTCGGCGCCGGCGGCCTGCCGGGCCTGGCGAACGAAACCGCCTCGGTGGTGATCTTCCTCGGCTACGCGGTGTTCGGCGCGCTCGGCCTCGCGACCGGCCGGGTCGAGGCGCGGTTCGGCCTGGCGCCGCTGTTCTGCTTCATCTTCGCCGCCGGGACCGCGTCGCTGCTGCTGATCGCGCTGGCGCCCACGTCCTGGCTGGCGGTGATCGCCGGCAGCGGTCTGCACGGGGCGGCGATCATGATGGTAAGCGCGGTGCTCTCGTTCTGGAGCGTGCGCCTGTTCCCCGGGCGCAGCACGCTCGGCTTCACCGCGACGCTGCTCGCGATGGCGGCGGGCAGCGTGCTCGGCCCGACGGTGGCCGGGCTGCTGGCGGCCGCGCAGGGGCCGGTGGTGATGTTCCTGGTGGCGGCCGTCGCGCCGTTCGCCGTGGCGGTCTGGTTCGGCGTCAAGCTGCGCCAGCCGCGCCCGCGCCTGCCGCCGACCGGCCGGCCTTCTTAAGCCGCCGCGCCCGGACGGCGCCGACCCTTCCCCCGCGTGCGGGCGCATGCCAGCATTCCGCCCGACGCCCAGACGCGGGCGATGAGACGCGGCGATCAGACGCCGCGATCAGACGCAGCGATAGTATGGGGAGGACAGCGGGCATGCCGGCGCCGATCGAGTTCTATTTCGACTTCTCCAGCCCCTACGGCTACCTCGCCGCGCAGGAGGTCGAGGGGATCGGCCGGCGCCAGGGCCGGGAGATCGTCTGGAAGCCGTTCCTGTTGGGCGCGGTGTTCAAGACCACCGGGGCCGCCCCGCTGCTCGACGTCCCGATCAAGGGCGACTACGCCAAGCGCGACATGGACCGTTCCGCCCGGCGGATCGGCGTGCCGTTCCAGGTCCCCACGCCGTTTCCCTTCTCCGCGGTGCCGGCGGCGCGCGCCTTCTACTGGCTGGCCGACCGCGACACCACCGCGGCCAAGGATCTGGCGATGAGCCTGTACCACGCCGCCTTCGGCCAGGGCCACGACATCTCCACCCCCGACGCGGTCGCCAAGACCGCCGCGATGCACGGTCACGCCCTGACCGAGGTGCGCGAGGCGATCGACGATCCGGCGATCAAGCAGCGCCTGAAGGACGAGGTCCAGGCCGCCCAGGACAAGGGCGTGTTCGGCTCCCCCTTCCTCTTGGTCGACGGCGAACCCTTCTGGGGCCACGACCGGCTGGCCGACGCCGAGGCCTGGGCGGAGACCGGCGGCTGGTAGGCGGGGCGTCCGGGGACGCTTCAACGTCCCTCAGGCGCCCTTCGACACGGCCCTTCGACAAGCTCAGGACCTGCTCAGGGTGACGTCGATTTTTTTATGATGAAACAAATGACGTCATCCTGAGCAGGCCCGAAGGGCCGTGTCGAAGGACGCCTGACGGGTGTTGCCACTCCCGCAACGCCCGTCAGGCGACCCCCGCCAGCACCTCGCGGAACAGCCGCGCGTCGACGTTCTGGCCGCACAGGATCGCGGCGACGCGCTTGCCCCGGCAGCGCGCGCGGTCCTTCAGCACCCCGGCGAGCGCGGCGGCGCCTGCGCCCTCGGCGACGTTGTGCGTGTCCGTGAAGTAGGCGCGCATCGCCGCCGCGATCTCGGCGTCGCTGACCTGGACGATATCGGCGGCGCCCGCGCGGATAATCTCCAGCGCGTCCGGATCCGGAACCCTGCAGGCCAGGCCGTCGGCCATGGTGTCGGCCGTGTCGGTCGCCACCACCTCGCCGCCGGCAAAGGAGAGCGCGTAGGCTGGCGCCTGCTCGGCGACAACCCCGATCACCTCCGTCCGGTGGCCCAGCGCGTCGCGCGCGGCGATCGTGCCGGTCAGGCCGCTGCCCATGCCGATCGGCACGTAGACCCGATCCAGCTCGGGTAGCGCGCGCAGGAGTTCCAGGGCGTAGGTCGCCGTGCCCTGGCGCAGCACGGAGTTGAACGGACCCAGGAAGTGCAGACCGCGCTCGGCGGCCAGCCGGTCCGCCTCCTCGCGCGCGGCCTGGAAGTCGTGGCCGTGCTCGATCAGCTCGACGCCGAAGGCCCGCATCGCCGCGTTCTTCTCCGTCGAGTTGCCGTGGGGCACCAGCACGGTCGCGTGCAGCCCGTGTCGGCGCGCGGCGAAACCGATCGACTGGCCGTGGTTGCCGCGGGTGGCGGTGATCACGCCCGGGCAGTCGGGGTGCGTGCGCTTCAGCCAGTCCATGTAGACCAGTCCGCCGCGCACCTTGAAGGCGCCGATCGGCGTGTGGTTCTCGTGCTTGACCCACAAGTCGCAGCCCGCGCGTTCGGCCAGCAGCGGCCAGGCGTACTGCGGGGTCGCCGGCATCGCCGCGTGAACTAGCTCGGCGGCGGCTTCCAGAGTCTCCAGGGTCGGTTGCTGCGCCATCGTTGTCTATGCCCATGCGTTCGAACGAATTGATCGCGGCAGCCTAGAGGCCGCCGCGGGGCGCGCCAAGCCGCGACCGCCGCCGTCGCTTTTCGCCTTGCCCCGTCCGGGATCGCCCGCGCATCCTCGCACCCAAACGACAAGGCCGGCGCGCCAGGGCAAGATGCGGAAACGTGGAGTCACCTCTCAGCTGAATCTTGCCCACTCTTCGGGACGTGCCGTGGGCCGAGACGCCAAGAAGGGGAGGCGATGAGCGTGCTGAAGAGCGCGGTCGATCCGCGCGGGCAGGCGTTCCAGGACAACGCCGAGGCGATGCGCGCCCTGGTGCGCGACCTCAATGACAAGGTGGCGTCGGTCAAGGCCGGGGGCGGCGAGCGCGCCCGGCAGCGCCACCTGGACCGCGGCAAGATGCTGCCGCGCGAGCGGGTGCGCGGCCTGCTCGACGAGGGCGCGCCGTTCCTGGAGGTCTCCCAGCTCGCCGCCTACGGCCTGTACGGCGACGAGGTGCCGTCCGCGGGCGTGATCGCGGGGATCGGCCGGGTGATGGGCCGCGAGGTGCATGATCGTCGCCAACGACGCGACGGTGAAGGGCGGCACCTACTACCCGATGACGGTGAAGAAGCACCTGCGCGCCCAGGAGATCGCCGAGGCGAACCATCTCCCCTGCGTCTACCTGGTGGATTCCGGCGGGGCGAACCTGCCCAACCAGGACGAGGTCTTCCCCGACCGCGACCACTTCGGCCGGATCTTCTACAACCAAGCCAACATGTCGGCGAAGGGCATCCCGCAATTGGCCGCGGTGATGGGCAGCTGCACCGCCGGCGGCGCCTACGTGCCAGCGATGTCCGACGAAGCCGTGATCGTGAAGAACCAGGGCACGATCTTCCTAGGCGGACCGCCGCTGGTGAAGGCCGCGACCGGCGAGGAGGTCACGGCCGAGGAGCTCGGCGGGGCGGAAGTGCACACCCGTATCTCCGGCGTCGCCGACCACCTGGCGCAGTCCGACGCCCACGCGCTCGCCATCCTGCGCCGGCTGGTCGGCAACCTGAACCGGCCCAAGCAGCACGGCCTGGAGGTCCGGGCGCCGCGCGAACCGGCCTACGACCCGGAAGAGCTCTACGGCATCGTGCCGCCGGACCTGAAGACGCCGTTCGACGTCAAGGAGGTGATCGCGCGCCTGGTCGACGCGAGCGAGTTCGACGAGTTCAAGGCGAACTACGGCACCACGCTGGTCTGCGGCTTCGCCCACCTGCACGGCTATCCGGTCGCGATCCTGGCCAACAACGGCATCCTGTTCTCCGAGTCGGCGCTCAAGGGCGCGCACTTCATCGAACTCGCCAACCAGCGCGGCATCCCGCTCGTCTTCCTGCAGAACATCTCCGGCTTCATGGTCGGCCGCAAGTACGAGGCCGGCGGCATCGCGCGCGACGGCGCCAAGCTGGTCACGGCCGTGGCGACCGCGCGGGTGCCCAAGTTCACGGTCGTGATCGGCGGCTCGTTCGGCGCCGGCAACTACGCCATGTGCGGCCGCGCCTACGCCCCGCGCTTCCTGTGGATGTGGCCGAACGCCCGGATCTCGGTGATGGGCGGGGAGCAGGCGGCGACCGTGCTCGCCACGATCCGCCGGGACGCCATGGAAAAGCGCGGCGAGGACTGGCCGGCGGCCGAGGAGGAGGCGTTCAAGCAGCCGGTCCGCGAGCAGTACGAACAGCAGGGCCATCCGACCTACGCCTCCGCCCGGCTGTGGGACGACGGCGTGATCGACCCCGCCGACACCCGGCGCGCGCTGGCGCTGGGCCTGTCCGCCGCGCTGAACGCGCCGGAGGAGGCGATGAAGACGCCGACCTTCCGGATGTGAGGGCGGGATGCCGGCCCGACGTCGTGCAAGCCACCTCACCCTGTCCCTCTCCCCCCAGTGGCGGAGAGGGGACCCGCCGATACGCCCTGCCACCCGCGCGGGCACCTGCAAACGCTCCAACTCATCCCCTCTCCTCCATGGGAGGAGAGGGCTAGGGAGAGGAGGGTGCCGCCGGCCTAGCCGCTCGACCAATCGCCGCGCGCCTCCAACCGCGCCGACATCCCTGACCCGGCCGCCGCCCTGACCGCCGCCCACCACCCGCCCGACCGCCCGCCGAACCCAAGGAAAGGACCGCCGCCATGGAACGCCCCTTCTTCCTCGAGGAGATCGACGAGCGCGGGGTGGTCCACATCGCGCTCACGCGGCCCGACAAGCACAACGCTTTCAACGCCGAACTGATCGCCGAGCTCACCAGCAGCCTGCGCGGCTACGACGACGACGAACGCGTGCGCATGCTGGTGCTGACGGCTCAGGGCAAGTCCTTCTCCGCCGGCGGCGACCTCAACTGGATGCAGGCGATGGCGGACAAGAGCGAGGACGAGAACCTCGAGGACGCGCGCGCGCTCGCCGGCCTGATGGAGGCGCTCGACAGCTTCTCCAAGCCCACGATGGCGCTGGTCCAGGGCCCGGCGATCGGCGGCGGGCTGGGGCTGGTCGCCTGCTGCGACATCGTGGTCGCGAGCGAGTCGGCGGTGTTCGCGCTTTCCGAGGTGCGCCTGGGGCTGATCCCGGCGGTGATCCAGCCCTACGTGCTGCAGGCGCTGGGCGAACGCGCGGTGCGCCGCTACACCTACACCGCCGAGCGCTTCTCCGCGCAGGAGGCCCACCGCCTGGGCCTGGTGCACGTGCTGACCTCCTGGCACGACCTGCGCACCCGCGGCGAGGAGCTGATCCAGGAGGTCCTCAAGGGCGGCCCTGTGGCGCAGGTCGAGGCGAAGGCCCAGTTGCAGGCCCTGCGCGCGACCGCGCCCGGCGACGCGGTGAACGAGGACGCCGCCCAGCGGATCGCCCGCCTGCGCGCGAGCGCCGAGGGCCAGGAGGGCATCGCCGCCTTCCTGGAAAAGCGCAAGGCCAACTGGCGGCAGGACGATTGACCCCATGCTCGCTTCCGTCCTGATCGCCAACCGCGGCGAGATCGCCTGCCGGATCGTCCGCACCGCCCGCGCGATGGGTCTGCGCACGGTCGCGGTCTATTCCGACGCCGACCGGGCGGCGCTGCACGTCCAGCTGGCGGACGACGCCGTGCGCCTGGGGCCCGCCTCGGCCGCGGAGAGCTACCTGAACGTCGACGCGCTGCTGCACGCGATCCGCGTGTCGGGGGCGGAGAGCGTGCACCCCGGCTACGGCTTCCTCGCCGAGAACGCCGAGTTCGCGGAGGCGGTGGAGGCCGCCGGCGCGACCTGGATCGGCCCGCCGCCGGCCGCGATCCGGGCGATGGGCTCCAAGGCCGCGGCCAAGGCGCGCATGGCCGAGGCCGGCGTGCCGCTGGTGCCCGGCTACCACGGCGACGACCAGGACCCGGAGACGCTCGCCCGGGAGGCCGAGCAGGTCGGCTATCCGCTGCTGATCAAGGCCTCGGCCGGGGGCGGCGGCAAGGGCATGCGCGTGGTCGAACGCGCGGACGACTTCGCCGACCAGCTGGCCGCGGCCAAGCGCGAATCCAAGGCCAGCTTCGGCGACGACCGCGTGCTCCTGGAGCGCTACCTGCAGCAGCCCCGGCACATCGAGGTGCAGGTGTTCGCCGACACCCACGCAAACGCGGTGCACCTCTACGAGCGCGACTGCTCCCCCCAGCGCCGCCACCAGAAGGTGCTGGAGGAGGCGCCGGCGCCCGGCATGAGCGCCGACAAGCGCGCCGAGATGGGCGCGGCCGCCGTCGCCGCGGCGCAGGCGATCGGCTACGTCGGCGCCGGCACGGTGGAGTTCATCGCCGAGGGGGAACCGGGCGCGGAATCCTTCTACTTCATGGAGATGAACACCCGCCTGCAGGTCGAACACCCGGTGACCGAGGCGATCACCGGAACAGGACCTGGTCGCCTGGCAGCTGCGCGTGGCCTCGGGCGAGCCGCTGCCGCTCGCCCAGGAGGCGATCCCGCTCGACGGCCACGCGGTCGAGGTCCGGCTCTACGCCGAGGATCCGGCGCGCGACTTCCTGCCCGCGACCGGCCCGCTGACCCGCCTGCGGCTGCCCGAAAACCTGCCCCCCAATAGTTTGCCGGGCGTGCGCGTCGACACCGGCGTGCGCGAGGGCGACGCGGTCACGCCGCACTACGACCCGATGCTCGCCAAGATCATCGCCCACGGCCCGGACCGCGCGACCGCGCTGCGCCGGCTGAAGCGCGGGCTGGAGGCGACCCAGGTGGGCGGCTGTGTGTCCAACCTCGGCTTCCTGTGCCGGCTGGTCGACCATCCGGAGATGCGCGCGGGACCGGTGGACACCGGCTTCATCGCCCGCGAATCCGGCACCCTGCAGGCGACGCCGGCGTTGCCGGCCGACGCGCTGGCGCTGGCCGCGCTGGCGGAGGCGGAGGTGCGGACGCACGCGGTCCGGCTGGAAGCGGCCGCCGCCCCCGATCCGCATTCGCCCTGGCACGCCGCCGACGGCTGGCGGCTCAACGACGACCGCCGCCTCGACCTGACCTTCCTGGCGGACGCGCAAGAGCTGGCGGTGCGCCTGACCTTCACCCGCGACGGCTGCCGGCTCGACCTGCCGTCGGGCGCGCTTGCCGGGCGCGTCCTGTCGTCGCAGGTCGACGGCCCGGCGATCGACATCGCAGCCGAGATCGACGGGCGCAAGCGCCGCGCCTGCGTGCTGCGCGACGGCGATGCCCGCACGGTCCTGGTCGGGCCGGACGCCTGGAAACTGACCCGGCGCGGCCGGCTCGCCGGGGCGGGGGAGGCGGACGCGCCGACCGGCAGCCTGACCGCGCCGATGCCGGGGCGGATCACCCAGGTCGCCGTCGAGGCCGGCGCGGCCGTCACGCGCGGTCAGACGCTGATGGTGCTGGAGGCGATGAAGATGGAGCACGCGATCCGCGCGCCCGCCGACGGCACGGTGTCCGATCTGCACTTCGCCGCCGGCGATCAGGTGTCCGAGGGCGCCGAGCTGCTCGTGTTCGAGCCCGGGGAGGAGCCGGCATGACCCGGCCGGAGCAGGTCACGGTGGTCGAGGTCGGCCCGCGCGACGGGCTGCAGAACGAATCGGCCGAGATCCCGGTTCAGGCCAAGGTGCGGCTGATCCGCGCGCTCGCCGAGGCGGGGTTGAGCGTCGTGGAGGCGGGCGCGTTCGTCTCGCCCAAGTGGGTCCCGCAGATGGCCGGCAGCGCGGAGGTGCTGGCCGAGCTGCCGCTGGGCGGGGCCACCCGCTTTCCGGTGCTGGTGCCCAACGACAAGGGGCTGGAGCCGCGCGATCCAGGCCGGCGCGCGCGAGATCGCGGTGTTCGGGGCGGCGTCCGAGACCTTCAGCCAGCGCAACATCAACTGCGGGGTCCAGGAGAGCCTGGGCCGATTCGCGCCCGTGATCGCCGAGGCCAAGCGCAGCGGCATCCGCGTGCGCGGCTACGTCTCCTGCGTGCTCGGCTGCCCCTACGAAGGGCCGGTCTCGCCCTACCGCGTGGCCGACGTCGCCCGCGACCTGGTCGAGCTTGGCTGCGACGAAATCTCGCTGGGCGACACGATCGGCGTGGGCACCCCGGACGCGGCGGTGAAGATGCTGGACACCGTGGCGGCGGGCGTGGCGATGGAACAGCTCGCGGTGCACTTCCACGACACCTACGGCCAGGCGCTCGCCAACGTCTACGCCTGCCTGGAGCGCGGCGTGCGCACGGTCGATTCGGCCGTCGCGGGGCTGGGCGGCTGCCCCTACGCGCAAGGCGCCAGCGGCAACCTGGCGACCGAGGATCTGCTCTACCTGCTGCATGGGCTGGGCATCGAAACCGGGGTCGAGCTGGACGCGGTCGCGGCTGCCGGGCGGGAAATCTCCGCCGAGCTCGGGCGCGCGCCCGCGTCCAAGGTCGCCCGCGCGCTCGCGGCCAAGCGGGGAGGGGGCGCGGCGTGAGCCTGCACCTGAAGAAGCTCTGCGTCGGCGTCGAGCAGCCCGAGCAGCTGGAAGCCTGGATGCCGCAGCGACTCGACCGGGCGGAGCGGGAGCTGGGCCGCCGGGTGCTCTGGCACGTCACCCGGCAGGTGCCCAAGCGCGCGCCCGAGATCCTGGAAGGCGGCTCGCTCTACTGGATCATGCAGGGTCGGATGCGCGCCCGGCAGCCGATCCACGACCTGCGCGAGATCCGCGATTCGGAAGGCCGGCGCGCCTGCGTGATCGAGCTCGCGCCCGAGCTGATTCGCGTGACCGCCACCCCGCACCGCCCGTTCCAGGGCTGGCGCTACCTCGATCCGGCCGACGCGCCGGCCGACGTCGGCGCGAGCGGGTCCGACCCCGCGGCGGACATGCCGGACTGGATGGTGCGCGAACTGCAGGACCTGGGCGTGCTGTAGGTCCCGGCGAATCGTGCCGCGGCGTGACTCGCGCGCGGACAGCCGGGCGGTGTGGGGCGTGTTGGAGCCGGCGGACGCGGGGTTTTGCGGCGGGCAGGCGAGGGCGTGTCCTGGTGGGGCACGGTTTTTGGTAACGATCCTGT
>JAXHMD010000037.1:0-10683 GCA_034521655.1 Rhodovibrio sp. | reverse complement strand
CGGGGACCCTGCGCGGGCGGGCGGCGTCCGGCGTGCGTCCGGCGCGACGCGGCCCGAGTGACCCCGGCCGAGTGAACCGGGGCCCCAACCTATCCGAGCGGCCCCGGCTGCGCCCCGGCCTCTTCTTCCAGCGTCTCCAGATCGTCGGTCAGCACGACCTGCCGGGCGAGGTCGAGGGAGAAGCCCTTGCGCGCCAGGGCCGCCATGTCGCGCTCGGCGTTGGCCGCCCGCGTGGCTTCGGTGCGGTAGGGGCCGAGCCGGCGCTTGCGGGCGTAGCGCAGCGCGGCGGCCAGCTCGGGCGCCTCCGCCTCCTCCGCCAGGGTTTCCAGCGCCTGGGCGGTCGTGTCGTCGTCCACGCCCTTCTGGCGCAGCTTCATCCGGATCGCGGTGGTCGAATGCCCGGCACGGTGCAGCCCGATCGCCCGGCCGCGGGCGTAGGCGGCGTCGTCCAGATACCCGGCGTCGGCCAGCCGGTCGAGCAGCGCCTCGACCGCCTGCGCCCCGTCCTCCCGGTCGGTGCCGTGGAAGCGGGCGGACCGCTCGACCTTGCCCATCAGCACGCGCTTCAGGTTGGCGCGCGAGGAGGCGTAGCGCTCCAGGTAGTGCAGCGCGGCCTTCTCCAGATAGTCCGGCGTCGCCTTCTTCGGGCCCTTGGGCTTGGCGTGGCGGGCCGTGCGCCGCTTTCCGTCCTGGGCGCCCGCGCGGGCGCCGCGATCGCTGGGGTCGGTCATGTAACAGCCATAGCGCGTCTATCCTGACGGCGCCAAGCGGGCAGGCACGCGTTTCCTTAAAGAGCGCGTTCCCTAAGGCGCTTGTACCCGGCGCTTCGGGCGGACAGGCTGGACCCGGAGTTCAATGCGGTCGGCCGGTTGGTGAGGGGGTGTCGATGGACTCGGGCGAAATCCTGATCTCGGTCGCGGCGATCTGGGGCCTGGCCGCCTTGGTGCCGGGACCGGACGTGCTCGCCATCGCCCGGAGCGCCGCGCTCGCCGGGCGCGGTCCGGCGCTGGCGACGGTCGGGGGGATCACGCTCGGCACCCTGATCTGGGGGCTTGCCGGATTTTTCGGGGTGAGCGCGCTGTTTCAGTTGGCGCCGTCGCTGTATCTGAGCGTCAAGCTGCTGGGCAGCTGCTACCTGGTCTGGGTCGGCTTGACGCTGTTGCGGGCGGCGCAGCGGGCGGGTCCGGCGACGCCCGGTGCGGGTGTGCCGGGCGTGGCCCAGTCCTTGCGGTTGGCGGCCCTGAACGGGTTGCTCGTCAATCTGGCCAATCCCAAGACGGCGCTGTTCGTCGCAAGCCTGTACGCCACGGTGCTGCCGGCGGAGCCTGGTCCAGTGCTGGGCGCGGGCGTGATCGGCGTCAGTATGGGCGTCTCCGCGGTGTGGTACGCGTGCGTGGCGTACCTCTTGTCGACGCGCGCGATCCGGCGCGGCTACGCGGGCGCGCGGCGCTGGCTGAGCGCCCTCGCGGGGCTCGCCTTCATCGGCTTCGGCGTACGCCTGCTGGCCGCGCGGTGAACGGGCCTCGCGCATAGCCCGGTTGCAGAGCGCGCGCTTGCACGCTGGCGCCCGGCGCTCTATGTCGCCGGCCATGGCCTTCGAGAAGATCTCCGCTACCCCGCCGCGCCCGCGGCCGATGGGCCGGGTCAACTGGCTCGGTCTGTGGACGCTGTACAAGAAAGAGGTGATGCGGTTCGTCAACGTCTTCACCCAGACGCTGGCGGCCCCGGTCGTGACCGCGCTTCTGTTCTTCGCCATCTTCAACCTGGCGCTCGGCCGCGCGGCGCCGGCGTGGGAGGGCGTCACCTACGAGGAGTTCCTGGCCCCGGGTCTGATCATGATGACCCTGGTACAGAACGCCTTCGCCAACACCTCCTCCTCGATCCTGATCTCGAAGGTGCAGGGCAACATCGTCGACGTGCTGATGCCGCCGCTCGCCCCCTGGGAGCTGACCGTCGGCTTCGCCATGGGCGGCGTCAGCCGCGGCCTGGTGGTGGCGGTCGCGGTGCTGCTGGGCCTGCTGCCGTTCGCGCCGATCGACATCCACAGCCCGCTGATCGCGATCTACTTCGCCTTCATGGCCTCGCTGATGCTCTCGCTCTTGGGCATGGTGGGCGGCATCTGGGCGGAGAAGTTCGACCACATCGCCGCGGTCACCAACTTCGTGATCACGCCGCTGTCGTTCCTCTCCGGCACGTTCTACTCGCTCGACCGGCTGCCGGAGAACTGGCACATCGCCGCCCACATCAACCCGTTCTTCTACATGATCGACGGGCTGCGCTACGGCTTCACCGGCTATTCCGACGGCGATCCGCTGGTGGGCGCGGGCTTGGTGCTGCTGGTCAACCTCGCCCTGTTCGCCTGGGTCCACCGGATGATGGCCACCGGCTACAAGCTGAAGGCGTGAGCGCGGGCGAGCGCCAATCCGGTCCGGCTACGTCCGGCCCAGCCAGGCTTGGCACCGGCGCCCCGCGTGTGCGCCCGATCTCCCGGCCGCACTGGCGCGGTTTGTGGACGATCTACAGCTTCGGCGTGGTCCGCTTGTGGCGGGTGGTGCTGGAGACGATCGTCGGCCCGATCCTCTCCGCGCTGTTGTTCCTGGCGGTGTTCGCGATCGCGCTCGCCGACACCCAGGGGTTCGGCGGCGAGGTCAGCTTCCTGCAGTTCCTGGTCACCCGGCATCGCCGCGTTCGCGCTGATCCAGGCGTCCTACGAGATGGCGGCCTTCCCGGTGGTGCTGGACAAGCTGGAAGGCACGCTGTCCGACCAGATCATGAGCCCGCTGATGGAGTGGGAGATCGCGCTCGGCTACGCGCTGGTGGGGGCGACGGCGGGACTGATCGTGGGCGCGGGCGTGCTTGGCATCGCCTGGGCGTTCGTGCCGCTGGAATTCGCCAACCCGGGCATCGTGATCGCGGTCGCGCTGCTGGCGTCGCTCGCGTTCGCGTTCATCGGCACGGTGACCGGCTTGTGGGCGCAGAAGTGGGACCAGCTGTCGGTGGTCGACACCTTCCTGATGCTGCCGCTCGCGTTCCTGTCGGGCGCGTTCTTCGCCCTCGACCGTGTACCCGCGTTCGGCGAGACGCTGATCCGCCTGAACCCCGTGACCTACGCGATCGACGCGGTGCGCTACGGCGTCTCCGGCTGGCACGCGACCGACCCGTGGCTGGCGCTCGCCGTGGTCGCCGGCCTGCTGGTCGTGGCGGCGGGCCTGTCGATGCGGCTGTTCTCGAGCGGCTGGAAGATCAAGGCGTGAGCCGCTTGAGCGCCGCGTCGACGTCGAACTCTTCGCTCAGCAGTTCGTCGAGCGTGAACGGGCAGGGCGTGTCGGCCGCCAGCTGCGCTTCGTCGTAAGCCGTCAGTTCACGATTGGTCTGCCGGATGGCTCGCCGCCAGAGCCGGCCGAGATCGATCTTGTCGCGCATGCTGGGCCAAAACGCCTGGCGCGCGAGGTCCTGATGGGAGTCAGCTTCGTTCAACCATCCCGATCTGGGCTGGTCCGCCGGGCTGTAGCCAGCCTTCATCAGATGGACCAGCACGCTCTCGAGGTGGCTGTTCACCGCGCGCAGTTCGCTCTTGCCCAAGTCCGCCACCTCCTCGGCCAGATTTTCGGCATCCAGCCGGTTGTCGCGGACCTCGCGCAGCCGCTCCGCCTGCTGTTGGGTCCAGGCGTAGAAGTCGGTGTCGTAGAGGCGCTCGGAGGACATCGCCTACTCCAGCGCGGTCAGGCGCGCGATCGCGCCGTCGATGTCGAAATCCGCTGCCGTTAGCTCATCCAGGTCGAACGGGCAGGCCAGACCCGGCTGGAGCGTCGGCTCGCCCCACTCGGCCAGTTGGTCGTTCGCGGTGGCCACGGCGGCGGCCCACAATTCGTTCAGCTCGATCTTGGCGCGCATGCTGGATGTGAACGCGTCGCGCATGAGCAACCGGTGCTGGCGCGCCTCGCCCTGCCAGGCCGCGCGCGGCCGGTCCGCAGGGCTGAACGCCGCTTTCAGCAAATGGACGAACATCCGCAACAGGTGCGCCTTGACCGCGCGCAGTTCGCTCTTGCCCAAGTCCGCGACCTCCTCGGCCAGGTTCTCCGCGTCCAGCCGGTTGTCGCGGACCTCGCGCAGCCGCTCTGCCTGCTGCTGGGTCCAGGCGTAGAAGTCGGTGTCGTAGAGGCGCTTAGCGGACATCGCCTACTCCACGGCTTTCAGGCGATCGACGGCCGCGTCGGCGTCGAAGTCGTCGGCGAGCAGCTCGTCGAGCGTGAACGGACAGGCGAGGTCGCCAGGAAGATCCGGTTCGCCGTAGTCGCGCAGCGCCCGGCCGGCGTAGGTCATGGCCTGCTGCCAGAGCCGGGCCGGGTCGATCTTGTCGCGCATGCTGGACGAAAAGTGGTCCAACGCCTGGGCGTGGTGCAGGCCCACCTCGGCGAGCCAGCCCGCCTTCGGCTGGTCGGCGGGCGAGAACGCGACCTTGATCAGATGGATCAGCATCTGGCGCAGGTGGCCCTTGGTGGCCTGCAGTTCGCTCTTGCCCAAGTCCGCGACCTCCTCGGCCAGGTTTTCCGCATCCAGCCGGTTGTCGCGGACCTCGCGCAGCTTCTCCGCCTGCTGCTGGGTCCAGGCGTAGAAGTCGGTGTCGTAGAGGCGTCGTCAGCCATGCTCATGAAGTCGCTGCGCGTATCGCCATCCATGGCCGTCCGGTCGTTGGGTGATGAGCATGCTCGGATCCAGTTGTACACAAAAGCCGCAAAAGTAGCTATAAACGATTTGGAGGTTGATATGCCGGAATATCGTAAGAAAAACGGTAGCGACACGTGGCATTGGTGCCGTAATTGCACAAACTGGCCGACCAGCGACTATGAGACGTCAGACCAGCCACCGTGGTGAACTGATAATGAACGCAAAGCTGGCGATTCTGGAAACTGCAAGGTCGGCTCGGTTACCTATTTGTGAGGGTCGTCGCTGACGACCCCTTGCATTGGGCTGTCCATCTGCTCCGCGCCGGCGCGCGCCCCCAGCGTCCCGCGCGCTCGCGCGCACTTGACGTGGCGGCGTTCTCGCTAGGTCCCGGTCCGTTCGCACACGTGCCTCGCGATCCGCGGCCGGTTTCATGCGCGACACGCCGCACCCGCACGCGAGGAGGCTCCCTCGTGACCGACGCCCTGATGCCCACCTACAACCGGGTCGATCTCAGCTTTGAGACCGGCGACGGGCCCTATCTGATCACCGATCGGGGCGCGCGCTACCTCGACTTCGCGAGCGGCATCGCGACCACCAACCTGGGCCACGGCCATCCCCACCTGGTGAAGGCCCTGCAGGAGCAGGCGGGCAAGCTCTGGCACGTCTCCAACCTGTGGCGGATCAGGGAGAGCGAGCGCCTGGCGCAGCGGCTGGCCGAGGCGACCTTCGCCGACCAGGTGTTCTTCTGCAATTCCGGGGTGGAGGCGTTCGAGGCCGCGATCAAGCTGGTGCGCAAGTACCACGACGACAGCGGCCAGCCGAACCGCTATCGGGTGATCACGGTCGACGGCGCCTTCCACGGCCGCTCGCTGAACGCGATCTCCGCGGCCGGCAGCGAGAAGCTCTTGAAGGGCTTCGCCCCGCAGATCGACGGCTTCGACCACGTCGGCTTCAACAACACCAACGAACTGGTCAACGCGATCACCGATGAGACCGCCGCGATCCTGGTCGAGCCGGTGCAGGGCGACGGCGGCATCCGCCCGGCGGACCTGCAGTACCTGCAGGCGCTGCGCCGGATCGCGGACGAACACGGCCTGCTCTTGGTGTTCGACGAGATCCAGTGCGGCATGGGCCGGACCGGCAAGCTGTTCGCCCACGAATGGGCGGGCATCGTCCCAGACGTGATGATGTCCGCCAAGGGCCTGGGCGGCGGCATGCCGATCGGCGCGTGCCTGGCGACCGCGGAGGCGGCCAAGGGCATGACCGCCGGGACCCACGGCAGTACCTTCGGCGGCAACCCGCTGGCGACGGCCGTCGGCAACGCGGTCATGGACGTGATGCTGGAGCCGGGCTTCCTGGACAGCGTCGACCGGGTCGCGCGCGACCTCTGGCACCGGCTACAGGACCTGGTGCCGAAACATCCCCAGGTGATCCAGGAGGTCCGCGGCGCCGGCCTGATGCTGGGCATCCGCTGCCGCGACGCCGTCACCAACGCCGACCTCGGCAAGGCGCTGCGCGACCAGGGCCTGCTGACGGTGCCGGCCGCCGACAACGTCGTGCGCCTGCTGCCGCCGCTGGTGATCGACGAGTCCCACGTCCGCCAGGCCGTCGAGATGATCGACGCGGGCTGCGCTCAGGTCGCCGGTCGGACCTAGCCGGGCTGACCTGACGCCGACACTCTCAAGAAAGCGACCTGTCCCATGACAGCCCCGACTCCCGCTGGCCAGACGCCCTCTGGCTCCCCCAAGCATTTCCTCGACCTCGACCGGTTTGACCGGGAGACGCTGCGCGGCATGATCGAAGCCGCCAAGGCGATGAAGCGCGGCGACAGCCCGGGCGGTGACCCGCGCCCGCTCGCCGGCAAGACGCTGGCGCTGATCTTCGAGAAGCCGTCGACGCGCACCCGCGTGTCCTTCGAGGTCGGCATGCGCCAGCTGGGCGGCGACCGGATCGTACTCGAGCCCTCGGGCATGCAGATCGGCCGCGGCGAGACGATCGCGGACACCGCGCGCGTGCTCTCGCAGTACGTCGACGCGATCATGCTGCGCACCACGGCCGAGGAGACGCTGCTGGAACTGGCGGAGCATGCTCGCGTGCCGGTGATCAACGGCCTGACCGACCGCACCCACCCCTGCCAGCTGATGGCCGACGTCCTGACCTTCGAGGAGCACGTGGGCGCGATCGCCGGGCGCACGGTGGTCTGGGTCGGCGACGGCAACAACATGGCGACCAGCTGGCTGCACGCCGCCGCGCGGTTCGACTTCGAGCTCAAGCTGGCGACCCCGAACAGCCTGCAGCCGCCCCAGGACGTGGTCGACTGGGCGCGCGGCGAGGGGGCGGCGGTGACCGTCACCGACGACGTGGAATCGGCCGTCGCGGGCGCCGACGCCGTGGTCACCGACACCTGGGTGTCGATGGGCGACAGCGACGAGACGATCGACCAGCGGCGCAAGGACCTGCGGCCCTACCAGGTCGACGAGCGGGTGATGAACATGGCCGCCCGCCACGCGATCTTCATGCACTGCCTGCCCGCCCACCGCGGCGAGGAGGTCACCGACGCGGTGATCGAGGGGCCGCGCTCGGTGGTGTTCGAGGAGGCGGGCAACCGCCTGCACGCGCAGAAAGGGATCCTGCTCTGGTGTCTGGCATGAGCGAGGGCAACGGCAACGGATCGGGCAGCGCCCGCAAGCACGGCTACCCGGACCTGGCGGCGGTGCGCGGCGACGACGACGTAATCCAGCCGTTCATGCTGGAGCGCACCGGCGTGCGCGGCCGTCTGGTGCGCGCCGGGCCGATGGTCGACGCCATCCTGACCCGCCACGCCTATCCCGCCCCGGTGGCCCAGCTGTTGGGCGAGGCGCTGGCGCTCGCCGGGCTGATGTCCGGGATGATGAAGTACGACGGCATGTTCACCCTGCAGATGGTGGGCGACGGGCCGGTCAAGATGCTGGTCGCCGACTTCACCAGCGACGGGGCGGTGCGCGGCTATGCCGACTTCGACGCCGACCGGGTGGCGGCCTTGAACCTGGACGAAACCGCGCCCAACGCCGAGGTGGTCAAGCTGCTGGGCCAAGGCCGGCTCGCCTACACCGTCGACCACCAGGGCGCGCGCGACCGCTACCAGGGGATCGTCGAGCTGAACGGCGCGACGCTGGCGGAGTGCATGCACCACTACTTCCAGCAGTCCGAGCAGGTGGTGTCCTCGATCCAGCTCGCCTGCGGGCGCCTGATCGAGGGCGACGGCACCCAGCGCTGGCGCGCCGGCGGGCTGATGCTCCAGCGCCTGCCGGAGGAGGCGGGCGAGCGCACGGTCGAGGACCCGGACGAGGACTGGCGCCGCTCGGTGATCCTGATGTCCAGCGTCACCCAGACCGAGATGGTGCGCCCGGACATCACCGCGCACGAACTGCTCTACCGCCTGTTCCACGAGGAGGGCGTGCGCGTCTTCGACACCTGGCCGCTGAAGGACCAGTGCCGCTGCTCGCGCGCGCGCGTCGAGACGGTGCTGATGCAGATGGACCGCGACGAGCTGCAGGAGCTCAAGACCGACCGCGGCCTGGTCGAGGTGACCTGCCAGTACTGCTCGACCGTCTACGAGTTCGACGACGCGCAAATCGACGCCCTGCACGCAAGCGCGCGCGGCGACGACGGCGACAGCGGCAGCGCGTAAGCCTCGGCGCCCTTCCGCCAGCGAGTTGGCAAAGCGCCGCAGCGGGTCCCCTCTCCGCCACTGGGGGGAGAGGGACAGGGAGAGGTGGCTTGCACGGCAGGCCGACTTGGGACGCCGCTCAGCTAGAGCGCCGCGGGAGCTGTACCGGTGCGGGCAACCTCCCCTCCCTGGCCCTCTCTTCCCCGTGGAGAGACTTTTGAACGATGGTTGCTATACCCGTCGGGCGTCCTTCGACACGGCCGCTAACGCGGCCTGCTCAGGATGACGTCAGAATTTCTAAAGTTTGGACAATATCAACAGCTTAAAAAACTGACGTCATCCTGAGCAGCCGACCGCAGGTCGGCGTGTCGAAGGACGCCACACGGCTGCTGAAGCGCCCCCCTGCAAAGGTCTCTCCCAGTGGCGGAGAGGGGATGGGTCCGGCGCCCGCGGAGCTGCCAAGCTCCCACGCCCTTGATCCCCGTGCGCGCGGCTGCGCATCATCGCGGCCAACTTAACCACACCGCCGTTGGGAGCCCGTCGATCATGTCCGCGCTGACCCGTGCCGTCGCAACCCTCGCGCTGGCGCTGCCGCTGCTGGCCGCCTGCACCACCCCGCCGGACGCGCCCAAGTTCGCCGACATCACCTTCGAGCACCGCCCCGACATCGAAATGGATGTCGCCGACATCGTGGTGGAGCAGGCGTATCAGGCGCCGATGCAGGCGCCCAACGTCGACCACCTGTTCCCGGTCCAGCCGGCGCGCGCGCTGATGGCCTGGGGCCAGGACCGGCTGGTCGCGATGGGCGACGACGGGCTTGCGACCTACACCGTCACCGACGCCTCGGCCGTCGTGGAGGATCTGGGCACCGACCAGAGCCTGTCCGACTACTTCACCACCGAGCAGGCCGAGCGCTACACCCTCAAGATGGCGGTGCGCCTCTCGGTCGAGCATCCCGACGGCACCGGCTCGATCCGCGTCACCGGCGAGCGCGCCACGACCGTGCCCGAAGGCGCGTCCGTGTTCGATCGCGAGCGCGTCTGGTACGAAATGACCGAGAAGCTGATGGCCGACATGGACGAAGAGCTCGAGACCACGCTGCGCCAGGAACTCGGCCGCTACGTCCTGTCGAAGTAGGGCAACCGCTTTCGTGGAACGCCTCGGCGGATAACGGGAAACGGGACCGCCCGTAGGGCGGGTTCGCGAAAACAACCCACCAAGCGGCGGAACGCCCGGCAAACACCGGATGGTGGATTGCCGCTGTCGCGGCGAATCCACCCTACGACGGCCGTCCCGGGCCCCTGCCGGATCCCCTCGCCCTCTCCCCTCGAGGAGCGTTTTGCACGGCAGCTTCAACCACCCGTCAGTCGTCCTTCGACACGGCCGCTATCGCGGCCTGCTCAGGATGAAGTTACAGGTTTTTCAGCAACCTACTATCAACGTCATGCTGAGCAGCCGTCCAAGGGACGGCGTGTCGAAGCACGCATGACGGGTGTCTTGCCTTCCGTACGCGAAAGTCTCCCTCGAGGGAGAGGGGGGCCCGGCGCGATACCCGTCCATCGCGCGCTCATCGCCCACCCGACTTATCCCCGTTTTCCACAGTTTCCCCAGGCTTGACCGCGGCCCGCGTCCGGGGTCTGCGCTTCACGCTGCCGGGCGGGGCTGATAGGATGGCGCAGGCTACATTTAGTGGGCGCAGCGCCATGAAGCTCTCAGATATAGATATCCGGCGGTACCTGGACGAAGGCTGGCTGGCGATCGACCCGCTGGCGGACCAGCACATCGGGCCGATGTCGGTCGACCTGTCGCTGGCGACCCGGTTCCTGTTCTTCAAGCACTCCCAGCTGGAGCTGATCAACGTGCGCGAGCGCACGCTGAAGGAGGAGCTGAAGCAGGCCGACCTGATGGACGAGATCGACGTCGGCGCGGACGGCAAGTTCATCCTGCAGCCCGGCCAGTTCGCCCTCGGCTCGACGGTCGAGCGGGTGGCGCTGCCGAGCGACCTCGCCGGCTGGCTGGACGGGCGCAGCAGTCTGGCGCGCGTCGGGCTGATGGTGCACGCGACCGCCCACACGCTGGAGCCCGGCTGGGACGGCGCGATCACGCTGGAGTTCTTCAACGCCGGCAACGTCGCGCTCGCCCTGCACCCGGGCGTGCGCATCTGCGCGGTCAGCTTCGAGAAGCTGACCACCCCGGTCGAGCGCGACTACGGCGAAAAGGGCGGCCGCTACCAGGGCCAGGCCGGCCCGCAGGCAAGCCGGCTGAACGACTGACCCAAGTCTTATTTCGCGCGCCGCCGTGCGGGCGCGCGCAGCAGGGGAGAGATGACGATGGACGCAAGCAGCGCGCAGCGCCTCTGGGGCGAA
>JAXHMD010000036.1:0-22737 GCA_034521655.1 Rhodovibrio sp. | reverse complement strand
CAAAATTCGACGTAAAGGTCTTGGTCCAACGCGTTTCCGCGCGGGGAGGCGGGGAGCGCGGTCGTATCGTGTAAAGGGGCGGGTAATGAGCGAACAGACGGCACGTGACGTGGCGCGCGATCGCGAGGTGTTGCAGAAACTGGCCGAGGAAAGCGGCGGGCTCGGCATCGAGGTCGCGGATGTCGCCGGCGGGATCGACGATCTGAGCAAGGCGCTCGCGGCGCAGTCCGAGGAGCTCCACGCCCTGCGCGACAGCGTCGACCAGGTCTCGCAGGCGAACGGCAAGATCGCCGAAAGCGCCCGCGCCAGCCGCGGGACGGCCCAACAGGCTGCCGGCGAGGTGGAGAACTCGCGCGGCACGGTGCAAAGCTCGCTGAGCGACATCCACGACCTGGTCGAGGCGGTCACGGTCATCCAGCAGCAATTGAACGGCCTGCAGGAGGCGCTTGCCAAGGTCGGGGAGGTTGCCGAGGGGATCAACGCGATCGCCAAGCAGACCAACCTGTTGGCCCTGAACGCGACGATCGAGGCCGCCCGGGCCGGCGAGGCCGGCAAGGGCTTCGCCGTCGTGGCGCAGGAAGTCAAGCAGCTGGCCGGGCAGACCAGCCGCGCGACCGGCCAGATCGACGAGACGCTGAAGCAGCTGACCGAGCAGGCCAGCCGCCTGATCGGGCAGGGCGAGGAATCCACCAAGCGGGCGGAGGCGGTGCGCGCCGGCACGCAGACGATCGGCCAGGTGATCGACACGGTCGCGGGCGCGATGGCGACGATGCAGACCGGGGTGGGCGAGATCGCGGAGGCGGCCGAGACGATCGAATCCCGGTGCGGCGGTTTGCTGGACAGCGCCACGACCCTATCCGACCGGGTCGACGCCACCGCGCAGACCATGCAGCAGTCGCGCGACCGCACCCACAACCTGACCCTCGCCAGCCAGCGCGTGGTCCAGCTGACCGCGCAGACCGACGTGGAGACGGTCGACACCAAGTTCATCAACAAGGTGAAGGAACTCGCCGGCCACGTCGGCAGCCTGTTCGAGGCGGCGGTACGCGACGGCAAGCTCACCCAGCAGCAGCTGTTCGACCGCAACTACCGGCCGATCCCAGGTACCGATCCGCAGCAGATGATGACCGGCTTCACGGAGTTCTGCGACCGGGTGCTGCCGCAGATCCAGGAGCCGATGTTGAACTTCGATCCCAAGGTCGTGTTCTGCGCCTGCGTCGACAACAACGGCTACCTGCCGACCCACAACAAGAAGTTCGCGCAACCCCAGGGCAAGGACCCGGTTTGGAACGCCGCGAACAGCCGTAACCGGCGGATCTTCGACGACCGCGTGGGTCTGTCCGCCGGCCGCAGCACCGAGCCGTTCCTGCTGCAGGCCTACCGCCGGGACATGGGCGACAGCTACGTCATGATGAAGGACGTCTCCGCGCCGATCTTCGTCCAGGGCCGGCATTGGGGCGGGGTACGCCTGGCCTACAAGGTGTAGCGCCGCAGCCGCCTCGCGACCGCCGCAGACGCTTTACGCCGGCGCCCGGGCACCCTAAGTCTACGCGTCCGGGGCGGCCTGGCGAACGTGGCTCGCCAACCGCCGGACCAAGGGGGACTGTGCGCGGCATGCTGTTCTTCTTCTACGGCACCTTGATGGATCGCGAACTGCGGCAGAAGCTGCTGGGCGCGCGGGCCGCCTGCCTGCGGGTCACGCCGGGCGTGTTGATCCATCATCGCCGCTTTGCCGCACGCTACGGCGATTATCCGGTGCTGGTTCCGGATCTGAACGGCCGCGTATCGGGGGTGTTCGTGGAAGGTATGGACGCCCACGCCCTGCTTTGGATCGCCCATTTCGAGGGGCCGTGGTACCTGCCCGAACGCGTCACCGCGTTCGACGAACGCCGCCAGCATCTGCGCCCCTGGGCGTTCCGGCCGACCCATCGCGGGGCCGCGACGCGCGAGCCGTGGAACTTCCGCCGCTGGCAGCGTACCGGCAAGCCGGAGGTGCGGGAGATGCTGAACACCTGGCTGCTGCACCGCTCCGACGGAGTGCCGATCGCGCTCGACACGCCCTGGCTGGCGCGCCGCCGGCTGCAGGAGGTGGTGCGCCGGGGCGCCGACCAGCCGCGGCCGAACCCGCACCTGGACCGCCGGACGATCGCTGACGCCGGCCTGGACGAGGGCGACGACCGCCTGACCACCGCCGCGGCGTGAGGGGGCGTGGCCTCGGTTACCAACACGATGCCCTCTGCCCCTTGGAGAGCGTTTACACACGGGCAAGAACGCCCGTTTGGCGTGCTTCGACACGCTGGCGTGGCCGCCAGCTACTCAGCATGAAGCGAGTTTAAGTTACTGAAAATCGGAAATCTTCATCCTGAGTAGGACGCCGCAGGCGTCCGTGTCGAAGGATCCCGTACGGGTGTCCGGTAAGCGGTGCAGGCGTCGCCAGTGGCGGATACGGGCCTTTTTAACCCAGCGTGTCCCCTACACGTCGAAGCGGTCGATCACCGTCACGCCCGGGCTGGTGTAGCCGTCCATCGCCTTCAGGGCGTCGGCGACCCCGGTGAGCGGGATCGTGCGTTCGACCAGGCGCGCCGGATCGAAGCGCCCGCCCGAGATCATGGCGAACAGGGCGTCGAACCGCCCGGCCGCCATGCCGCGGGTGCCCAGGATCGCGATCTGCCGGGCGTAGACCAGCTCCAGGAGCGGCACCGAAGGCGCCGCGTGCGTCTCCAGCGGCATGCCGATCTGGACGTGCCGGCCGAGCTTGGCCAGACCGTACAGCGAGTTCCGGAAGGTCTCCGTGATCCCGAGCGCGTCCAGCGACACCTGCGCACCGCCACCGGTCAGTTCGCGCACCGCATGGCCGACCTCGTCGACGCCCGAGGCGTCCAGCGTGCGCGTGGCCCCCAGCGCCTTGGCGCGGTCGAGGGCGGCGGCGTCGACGTCGACCGCCAGCACGCGCGCGCCCATCGCCGCGCCCAGCGCGACCGCCGACAGCCCGACCCCGCCGCAGCCGTGCACCGCCAGCCATTCCCCCGGCGCGAGGCGGGCGCGGTCGGCCAACGCCCGAAACGCCGTCGTCACCCGGCAGCCCATGCCGGCCGCCGCGACCGCCGACAGCCCGTCGGGCAGGGCGACCACGTTGAAATCCGCCCGCGGCACGGCGACCCATTCGGCGAAGCTGCCCCAGCGGGTGAAGCCGACCACGTCCTGCCGGTCGCACGCGGTCGGGTCGCCGCCGCGGCAGGTCGGACAGGCGCCGCAGGACAGGATGAAGGGCGCGGTCACCCGGTCCCCGGGACGCACCCGCTGGACCTGACGGCCGACCCGTTCGACCACGCCGGCGAACTCGTGTCCGCCGACGTGCGGGACGGCGACGTCCGGATCGCTGCCGTGCCAGGCGTGCCAGTCCGACCGGCAGACCCCGCAGGCCTGCACGCGCACCAGGGCGCCGTCGGGCGGGCAGTCCGGCTCGGGGAGATCGCGCACCTCGGGCGGCGCGGCGAAACGCTCGAAGATCGCGGCTTTCATGGCCTTGGGCTTAGCACGGGCGGCGGATCAGCGAAACGCCCCGGCGCGTCGACGGCGCCGGGGCGTTCATGGGGTCGTTGCAGACGGCCGGCCGGCGCCATGCCTTGCATTCGGCGTTGAACGCCACCTCGACGCCGCCGCGCGGCTGGATCACCAGGCAGTCGGTGCCGCGCACGACAAGCGCCCGGCAGGCACGCTCGGCGTCGCCGCGGGACAGGCCGGTCAGGCGCGCGCGGTAGAGCGGTCCGCGGTCGCCGCGGATGCGGCTGACCGAAACCTCGCTCGTGCCCAGCAGTTCCGGCACCTTGTTGCCGGCGCGCACCGCCGCGACGTGCGCCGGTGCGGCGGCGCGGTAGGCGCCGACCTGGACGGCGTAGCTGCCGTCCGCGCTGGCGGCCTGGCGCGCGGCGCGTTCGATCGCCTCCGGCTTGGTTGTGCGCGGCACCGGCAGCCCGTCCACGACGCGGGCGACCTTGGCGTCCAGCGCGGCACGGTCTGTCGCGGCCACGCCGCCGCGCGAGGCGGGGATGGAGACCACCTGGGCGTCGGTCTTGGCGGTTGCCACCTCGACCGCGTTCGCCTCGTTCCCGACGCGCAGGATTTCGACCGGCTTGCGCGGCGGCGGGCTGACCACCGGGATCGTGCGCAGGCGCCGCGCCTCGGCGAAGCCGTCGTCGAGCAGGGCCATGATGTGCCGGTCGCGCGAGCGCGCGGTGCGCCCGCCGAACACCACGGCGATCAGGCGCCGGCCGTCACGCACCACCGACGCGGCGAGGTTGAACCCGGAGGCGCGGATGTAGCCGGTCTTGATCCCGTCGGTGCCGCGGTATTCCTCCAGCAGGTTGTTGTGGCTGCCGTAGGTCCGCCCTTTGTAGCGGAAGCGCGTGGTCGAGAAGTAGTGGTAGTAGTGCGGGTAGCTGTAGATCAGCGCGCGGGACAGGGTCGCCATGTCGCGCGCCGTCGAGAGCTGGTGGCGGTTCGGCAAGCCGGAGGCGTTGCGGAAGCTGGTGCGATGCATGCCGAGCGCGCGCGCCCGGTCGGTCATCATTTGGGCGAACTTCCATTCCTCGCCGCCCAGCGCTTCGGCGAGCACGACGGCGGCGTCGTTAGCCGACTTGGTGACCAGCGCCAGAACGGCGTCCTCGACCCGGATGGTCTGGCCGACTTGCAGATACAGCTTGGTCGGGGTCATGCCCTGCGCGCGGCGGCTGACCGGCAGGCGCTGGTGCAGCGTCAGGCGGCCCTGGTCGAGCGCTTCGAACGTCATGAACAGCGTCATCATCTTGGTCAGCGAGGCGGGGTAGTTGCGGGTGTCCGCGTTTGCCGCGTGCAGTACGGTGCCCGTCTCCGCGTCCACCACGATGGCGGCGTAGCGGGCTTGGGCCTCGCCCGGTTGCACCATTACCATCGCCGCGATCACCACAACGCCGAACGCGACGACGCCGTGGCGTCCGCGCCTGGCCGTTTGCCGGATGAAGTTCCAGATCACCACTCGCCCCCTTGACGTCGCTGCGCGCACCAGCGCGCGAATCGACCAAAGCTTAAGTAAACTCCGAATCACTGTCCAGAATAATGACGCAAGGGTTTCGAAGGCGTTAACCTCGATTCACTTACCGGACCGCCCGCCGCAACCGATCAACGCAGCGAGATCACCGCAATGCACCGAACAAACCGCGCTCGCCAAACGCCGTCTCGTCAAGTCATAGCGGCCGCTGCGATTTGCCTGTCCGCCCTCGTGGCCGCGGGCTGCACCTATTCCGGCGGTATCGAGAACCCGCTGACCCGCAAGGCGACCTGGTTCAGTTACCTGAACGGAGACGATGTCCGCGATCGGTGCGAAGCCTATCCGAACCGCGTCGAAGTCCGGCTGATCTACAACGGCAACTTCAAGGAGCAGGTCCGCACCTACGAGATCAGCGGCGACGGCGCCGGGGGCGCGCGCGTGACCGCGCGGGCGATGCCGGAGGATGCCGGCAACCTTCTGAACTTCCGTCTCGGCGATCCTCTGGCAACCGGTCGCTGGGAGAAGGCGACCGTCACGCTGACGCAAGAGGAGCGGGAGCAGCTGGTGGGGCGGCTGGCGGACAGCGGCGTGTTCCAGCGCGCGCCCAGCGGGATCGACCTCAAATCCTGGGGCAGCTATTGGGTGTCGATCGCGTGCCGTAACGGTGAGGTCTTCTTCAACGCCTGGACGGCGGGCAGCCAGCGCTGGGACCGGCAGGAGTTGTGGCAGATCGTTCGGCCACTGGATAACACCGGCGTGCCCGTCTACCAGCCGCATCCCGCGCGCTTCGAGGACAGTCCGACGATCGCGCGAACCGACGATCGCCAGCGGGCCGCGACGCATTTCCTGATGACCACCGGCGAGAACGGCCTGATCGGCTTGCCGTGAGCCGGCGCCGGCCGGCTTGGCGCAAGGTCGGCGCAAGATCGGGGGCGCAAGATCGGGGGCGCAAGATCGCGGCCGGGTCGAAGCGCCCCTCCTCTCGCCGTCCGCTGGACTCGCTCGACCCCCGTCGTCAGTCGTCCTTGCGGCCGACCACACTGATCCGCCCGGCGCCGGTCGTGGGCGGCAGGACATCCTGCCACGGCTGGTCGGGCAGCTTGGCCGTCAGCTCGGTCAGGTGGCGGTTCCACCATTCCCGCTGCTCGCGCAGATCGTCGTGCTGGAAATGCCGGGTCCGCCAAGTCGGCTCGCCGGCGGCAAGCGTCATCAGGTCCATCGGAAAGCCGACGTCGGCCGACGACACGCGGGTGGAATCGAACGACAGGTAGGCCGCCTTGAGCGCGATCGCCATCGGCGTGTCGTCGGCCAGCGTCCGGTCCAGGATCGGCTTGCCGTAGGCGACCGCGCCGATCGACAGATAGGGCGTGCGCGCGTTGACCTCGATCCAGTTGCCTTCCGGATAGACCAGGAACGCGGTCGGCCGCGGGTCTTCCGGCATCTGGCCGGCGATGATGGCGTGCAGGTTGAACCGCAGGTTCGAGGTCTCCAGCGCGCTTCGATCCTCGTCTGCCGTGCGGCGCAGGCAGCGGGCGTAGACGTCGACCGCGTCCAGCAGCTGCGGGAAGCCGTCGGCATGCTGGCGGCGGACCTCACGGTCCAGGTAGGCGAGCGTCTTGTCCCGGAGCGAGCGCAGGCCCGAGGTCATGACGATGAACGACTGGTCGTCGGGCCCGTGGAAACTCGCTTTCGGCGCGGCGGAAACCTGGTTGCCGCTGGTGATGCGCCCATCGGCCAAACAGACCAGTCCCTCCTGGACGCGGATCGCGAGGCAGTAGGTCATGCGGTCATCCCTGGCAGACGGTCGGTCGCGGCACTTCGGGCACGCGAGTCGCCCGAGCGCGCTAGCTTGCGCAAGCGTCCCACGCGCGCCCCGTAGGCGGCAAGCGGGGCGTGCGGACGCTGGCGCCCCGGCGAGCGATGGCACTGCCCCGGGAGCCGTTTATTGTGCACTGCACAAAAACTCCTTGACGCTAGGCCCAGCCTACCCATATACCTAGACGTGTTGCAGCGCAGCATAGCAAGTGCAGCACAACAGACAGGCCGCGGACCGCAGCGACGCGGCAGCGCGGAAACGGCAGTAGAGATCGTGACCGGCGCTTAGCAGCGCCGCCAGCGACATCAGAAGGAGGCGAAAGCCATGACTACCCAGAAGAAGACCCAGGCTCAGGCCGCTCAGGACGTGTTCAAGCCCGTCGAGGATGCGGTGAACGCCGGTAAGGAGCAGATCGAGAGCGTCGTGAAGGCCAGCAACGAGGCCGCCACGAAGCAGTACGAGCAGGTCGTCTCGATGGCCAAGGAGCAGGCCGAGAAGGCGTCCAGCGCGGCGTTCAAGAACTACGACGAGGCCAGCCAGATGAACAAGGCCAACGTCGACGCGGTCGTGCAGGCGTCCTCGATCGCCGCCAAGGGCGTCGAGCAGATGAACCGCGAGTTCATGACCTTCGCGCAAGCGCGCCTCGAGGCCAACATGAACCTGGCCAAGCAGATGTTCGGCGCGAAGACCCTGCGCGAGTTCTTCGACGCGCAGACTGACTTCGCCCGTCAGAACTTCGACACCATGATGGCCGAGAGCGCCAAGATGACCGAGCTGTCGGTCAAGGTGTCGAACGAGGCGATGGAGCCGATCCAGACCCAGACCAACAAGACGGTCGAGAAGGTCATGAAGTCCGCCGCGTAACTAACGCGGGGATCAGGCGCCCGGCACGCCGGGCGCCGGCCTCTCCAAAGGTCTGCCATGACAACGGGGCTCGGGCACACGCTCGGGCCCCGTGTTCGTGTCTATGCCTGTTGGCATGGGCGCGCACACCAACCCCCTCGCCCGCGAAGGGAAAGTGTGTACGGCGGCTTCAGCACCCGTCGGGCCTCCTTCGACACGGCTGGCTGCGCCAGCCTGCTCAGGATGAAGTCATTGATTTTTCAACAACATATTGGAGCTTCATGCTGAGCAGCCGACCCCAGGTCGGCGTGTCGAAGCACGCCTGACGGGTATCGCTGCATCCGGGAATGCCCTCTCTTTTCTTACAAAAGAAGCGTCCGCTACAACCGTTTGCGCTCGCCAAGCGCGGGGAACGCTTTACCCCACCTCCGCGACCGCCTCGGCGAACGCTTGGTCGAAGATCGCGCGTTCGGCCGCCGGTCCGACGGTGACACGGATGCAGCGGTCGAGCGGCGACACGCCCGGCTTGCGGATGAACACGCGCCGGTCCTGCAGGGCCTTGAGCAAGCGCTCCCCGCGCTCCGCGCCGCCGACGTCGATCGCGACGAAGTTGGTGTAGGAGGCGATCGCGGTGAAGCCGTGGCGTCGGGCGATCTCGGCATAAGCCTGCTTGCCGGTCTCGATTTCGCGCTTCAGGCCATCGATATACGCCTGGTCCTTAAGCGCGGCGAGGGCGGCCTGTTGGGCCACGCGGTTGACGCCGAAGTGATTGCGGATCTTGTTGAGCCCGGTCACAGCGTCCGGGTGCGCGATCGCGTAGCCGACCCTGAGGCCCGCCAGCCCGTAGATCTTGGAGAAGGTGCGCAGGCGGATGACGCCCGCGTCCGCCGGGTCGAACGGCGGGTTGGTGCCGTCGGGCGCGAACTCGGTATAGGCCTCGTCCAGCACCAAAAGCGTCTCCTCGGGCAGGTTCCGCCGGAACTCGGCCACCGCTTCGGCGGTGTGGCGGGTGCCCATCGGGTTGTCCGGGTTGGACAGATAAACCAGCCGCGCGCCCACCTCGCGGGCCTTGTCGGCGAGCGCGTCCAGATCCTCGTGGTCGTCGCGGTAGTCGACCGTGTGCAGGACGCCGCCGAAGCCGTTCACGTGGTAATTGAAGGTCGGGTAGGCGCCGTTGGAGGTCACGACCGGCCCGCCCGGCGGCACGGTCATGCGCACGACGTTGCCGAGCAGTTCGTCGATGCCGGCGCCGACCAGCACGCTGTCGACCGGGACGTCCCAGTGCCGGGCGAGCGCCTCGCGCAGGACGAAGGCGGTGGCGTCGGGATAGTTCCAGCTGTCGCTGGCCGCCGCCTGGATCGCCTCGACCGCCTTCGGGCTCGGGCCGAACGGGCTCTCGTTGGCGCCCAGCTTGGCGCGGAAGGTGAAACCGCGCTCGCGCTCGATCTGCTCCGGGCCGACGAACGGCACGCTCGCCGGCAGGTTGGCGACGATGTCGGTGAACGGGATCTGGCTCATCTTGTTGTTCCGACCTCCCCAGTCTTCCGTGAACCGCGGGGGAGGGTCGGGCAGCGACGCGATAAAGTCAAAGCGCCCGGGTTCGACGGTCCACCTCCGCCCGGCGACGTGGCAGGATAGGGATATGACCGACGTCGCCCGATCCAACCATCGCCGATCGCTTGTCCGGAGGCTGCTCACCAGTGCGGCCGCGGGACTCTTGCTGAGCGCCTGCGCCGGGACCGAGCCGCCGCCGGCCCCGGTGGAAAAGCCCGCCCCTACGGAAACGCAGCCGAGCCGGGCGCAGGCGTCCGAGGCGGCGCCCGGCGGCCGGGAAACCGACGCGAAGCCCGCGCCCGCCGAGCGCCCGGATGCGCCGGAAGCGCACGCGCATCCGGCGCGTCTGGGCCCGCCGCTGACGCCGGAGGACGCGCAGGCGGCCCGGCGGCTGATCCGGCAATACGGCTTCGAGCCGCAGGACGTCGGCTTCCTGGTAACCGACATCCAAGGCCGGCAACTGGCCGCGCACAACGCCGGGCAGGCGTTCATCCCGGCGTCCGTCGCCAAGCTGCCGGCGGCCGTGGCGGCCCTGGAGCTGCTGGGCGCCGACCATCGTTTCGAGACCCGGATGCTGGCCACGGCCGACCTGCGCGGCGGCCGGCTGGAGGGCGACCTGTGGCTGGTCGGCGGCGGCGATCCGCTGCTGGGCGCGGACGGGCTGGTGCACCTGTGCCGGGATCTGAGCGCGGCCGGCGTCCGGCGCGTGACCGGCCGGTTCCTGTACGACGCGCGCCTATACCAGGAGCGGCCGGCGATCCGCGACGACCAGCCGATGACGGCCGGCTACAACCCCGGCGTCTCGGCGCTGTCGGTGAACTTCAACCGGCTGCGGGTGCGCTGGGGCACCGGCGGGCCCGGCGATCCGCGCGCCTGGACCCTGCCGCCCGTGCCCTCGGTCGATCTGTCGCTCAACCGCCGGCAGCCGGAGGGGCGGGAGTCCGGGAGTTGGCTGCCGGCCGGCGGCGATCCCGGGCGCTGGCAGCTGTCGACCGGCGCGCGCGGCTATGGCGTGGACTGGCTGCCGCTGAAGAACCCGGCGCAGGTCGCGGCGGAGGCGACGCGCGAGGCCTGCCAGCGCATGGGCGTCGAGCTGCCCGCCCCGCAGCCGGGCGCCGCGCCCGAAGGCGCGCGCACCCTGGCCGAGCATCCAAGCCCGCCGATGCACGAGGTCGTGCGGGCGATGCTGCGCTATTCCAACAACCTGGTGGCGGAACTGACCGGCCTTGCCGCGGGCCGGCAGTTGACCGGTCAGCGGATCGGCTTGAGCCAGTCGGCGATCGCGATCGCGCAGTGGTACGAACGCGTCCTGCCGGAGACCGACTGGGCGCGCTTCGATCCCGGCAACCATTCGGGGCTGAACGCGGGCGCGCGCATGACGCCGGACCAACTGGCCGCGATCCTGCGGTTCGCCCATGACGCGCGCTACGGCCGCGACGGGCGCACGTTGATCGAACTGTTGCCCACCGTCGGGCTGGACGGCGGCCTGGGCCAGCGGCTGCAGACCCCGGACACCTCCTTCGCGGTGTTCGCCAAGACCGGGACCATGAACTTCGTGAGCGGTCTGGCCGGCTACCTGCCGACCCGGGGCGGGCGAGCCCGGATGTTCGCCATTTTCGTCAACGACAAGCCGCTGCGCCGCGCCTACGACGCCGATCCCGGCGGCAACTGGGGTCAACAGGCCAGCGGCTGGCGCAGCCGGGCGAAGGAGCTGGAGGCGGCGCTGGTGCGCCTGTGGACCGATCCAGCACGGATGCGGCAGGCGGTCCCGACCGCCATGCTGCAGCGCAGCGAATAAACTTGAGCCCGGCCCGTCTGCTGGGCAGGATCGCATGCGGCGCGATCCTGCCCAGCGCGGCCGGGTTGC
The DNA here is from genome assembly GCA_034521655.1 of Rhodovibrio sp. GTDB lineage: Bacteria > Pseudomonadota > Alphaproteobacteria > Kiloniellales > Rhodovibrionaceae > Rhodovibrio. Next base: position 11,631 of record JAXHMD010000036.1, on the reverse strand, counting down.
AACGCCCGGCGCGCGGCCCGACATGCCAGCCAACACAGCGTGGGCCCGCGTGCAGCCGGGGCCCGGCGAACCCATTTCCGCGAGACGGCCAAAGGGAGGTAGCAGTGGACATCGATCAGGTCAGCGTCGGCAAGAATCCGCCGTGGCAGGTCAACGCCATCATCGAGGTGCCGATGAACTCGGACCCGGTGAAGTACGAGTTGGACAAGGACTCCGGCGCGCTGGTCGTCGACCGGTTCCTGCACACGGCGATGTACTATCCGTGCAATTACGGCTTCATCCCGCACACCCTGTCGGACGACGGCGACCCGATCGACGTGCTGGTGGTCAACCGCTGCCCCGTCCAGCCGGGCAGCGTGATGGCGATCCGGCCGATCGGGGTCTTGGTGATGTCCGACGAGGAGGGGCAGGACGAGAAGCTGCTCGCCGCCCCGGTCGACAAGCTCGACCCCACCTACGCCGATGTGAAGTCCTACCAGGACATGCCCAAGCACTACCTCGACCAGATCGCCCACTTCTTCCAGCACTATAAGGACCTGGAGAAGGAAAAGTGGGTGAAGATCGATCGCTGGGGCGATTCGGAAGAGGCCGCCAAGATGATCGACGAGGCGATCCAGCGCGCCCAGGCGAAGGCGGCGGAGTAACATCTTCTGACAGTCGAATCGGCGCGACGCGAAAGGGCCGGCTGTCCGCCGGCCCTTTCTCGTATCCGCGCGTGTGCCGCCGGATCGCCGGCGCCTCCGGCCGATGGTCGCAGGGCCCGGCGTGCGCATGCACCGTTCGACCCGGGCGGGCGGCCGGCGTATACTGGATGGCCGGCCGTTGGCGTCCTAGAGCGACATGCTCGAAGGCCGAACCGGCCTTCGGGCTGAATGTCGCTCTAACTTCTTGAAGAGAGGGCAAGATTCAGCTGGAAGGTGATTCCACCTTCCAGCATCTTGCCCTAGAGCGACATGCTCGAAGGCCGAACCGGCCTTCGGGCTGAATGTCGCTCTAACTTCTTGAAGAGAGGGCAAGATGCTGGAAGGTGATTCCACCTTCCAGCATCTTGCCCTAGCGGCGCGCGGCCGCTCCGACCCTTCTTTACAGCACCACAAGCGAACACCCGACGCGATGACCGACGCTTCCGAGAATAACGGCGCTGGCGACACCAGCGCGGACAACGGCTTCCGCAAGCCGGTAAAGGCCTACGCCAACCTCGACTTCCTGCAGAGCAAGGACGCCCGCCAGTTGCGCATCCTGGCGGAGTACCTGGAGCCGGAGGCCCGGTTCCAACGCTACAAGATCGACGACACCATCGTGTTCATGGGCTCGGCGCGTCTGAAGCCGCGCGACGTCGCCGAGGCGAACCTGCGCCGGGCCGAGGCGGGCGAGGGCGAGATCAGCCTGCCCAAGGCCAAGCACGACCTGTGGATGTCGCAGCACTACGAGAACGCGCGCGAACTGGCCCGGCGGCTCACCGAATGGTCGAAGGAGCTGGACCAGACCGACCGGCGATTCGTGGTCTGCACCGGCGGCGGACCGGGCGTGATGGAGGCCGCCAACCGCGGCGCCAGCGAGGCCAAGGGGATGAACGTCGGCCTGTCGATCACCCTGCCGCTGGAGCAGCACGAGAACCCCTACGTCACCCGCGAACTGGGCTTCGAGTTCCACTACTTCTTCATGCGGAAGTTCTGGTTCACCTACCTCGCCAAGGCGGTGATCTTTTTCCCGGGCGGCTTCGGCACGCTGGACGAACTGTTCGAGATCCTGACCCTGCTGCAGACCCAGAAGGTCAAGAAGCACATGCCGATCGTGCTGTTCGGCTCCGACTTCTGGCGCGAGACGATCAACTTCGACGCCCTGGTCAAGTACGGCACGATCAACGAAGCGGACAAGCAGCTCTTCACGATCACCGACGACCTGGACGAGGCCTACCAGATCATCATCCGCGAGCTCAGCGAGTACGGCCTGACAGAGCCGGGCGCGCACCTGTAAGGGAGCATCCGAAGCATGCCCGAGGTTCAACCCACCGGCACCGACCGCGCCTTCATGGCCGAGGCGATCGCCGAGGCGCGCGCCGGCTACGACGAAGGCGGCGTGCCGGTGGGCGCGGTGCTGGTGCGCGACGGCCAGGTCCTGGCGCGCGGGCGCAACCGCCTGCAGCAGGAGGGCAACCCGGTGCTGCACGGGGAGACCGACTGCATCCGCCAGTACGGCCGCGGCGGCGACTTCGCCGGGGCGACGCTCTACACCACGCTGTCGCCCTGCGCGATGTGCGCGGGCGCGATCATCCTGTTCGGCATCCCACGGGTGATCGTGGGCGAGAACCGCAACTTCGCGGGCGAGATGGCCTGGCTGCGCGACCGCGGGGTCGAGGTCGGGCTGATCGACGACCGCGACCTCGCCGACTTCTTCGCCCGCTTCATGGCCGAACGCCCGCATCTGTGGGGCGAGGACATCAAGGGCTACGAGCGGGGGTAGCGGGCAGTCGCTGGCCAGCTGATTCCCATCCTCCCACGGGAGCAGGGGGGCTTTAGGCAGCTCGCGTCTAACCCCGAACGTCGCGCGCGGTCAGCCGCCCGTCATGACACCACCCCCGTCATGACACCACCCCCCGTCATGACACCACCCGAAGCCGCGCCTTCTTCTCGAACACCTCGAGCGCACCCTTGAGCGTGCCGGCGCGCTTCAGGCGCTGCGGGCCCTGCCAGACTTCGTAGAGCTGGCCGTGCGGCTTCTTGGCGACCTGGAACTGCGGGCGTTCCATGGTGTGCCGGAACATGGAGAAGACGGCCACGCCTTTCTTGTGGTCGATCGCGTAGTCGCGCCAATCGCCGTTGGCGACGCGCGTGGAATAGAGGTTGAGGAGCTGCTGCAGCTCGGCGCGCGTCCAGAAGACCTGCTGGGTGTTCTTGCCGCCGCTTGCCTGGCTCATGCGCGCGCTTCCCCCTGATCTCGCGGGCAGTGTCGGCCTGTACGTCGGGTGTGATCCCCGTCACGGAAGTGTCTTTGAAACCGCCCGGTGCGTCTAGGGGCAGCGGGCACGGCGTCTTGATTAGCCGCGCTGGCACGCGCATCTAGGCGGCAGGGCCAGTTCAGCGACCAACAGCTAGGGAGGCACGCACCATGGCGGCGATGGAAACCCCGGTCTGCGAGTTCGGCTGGAAGCCGGCGGACTTCGCGCTCAAGGGCACCGACGGCAAGACCTACCGGCTCGAGGACGTGACCGGGCCGAACGGGCTGCTGGTGATGTTCATCTGCAACCACTGCCCCTACGTCCGGGCGGTGATCGACCGGCTGGTCGACGACGTCAAGCAGCTGCAGGACAAGGGCGTCGGCGCGGTCGCCATCATGTCGAACGACACGGTGAACTACCCCGACGACTCGTTCGACAAGATGCAGGCCTTCGCCCGGCAGCACGGCTTCACCTTCCCCTACGTGATCGACGAGACGCAGGAGGTCGCCAAGGCCTACGGCGCGGTCTGCACGCCCGACTTCTTCGGCTTCAACAAGGATCTGGAGCTGCAGTACCGCGGCCGGCTGGACGAGTCGAAGAAGGAGGCCGCGCCGAACGCCAAGCGCGAGCTTCTGGAGGCGATGACCCAGGTCGCCGAGACCGGCCAGGGCCCGCGCGAGCAGATCCCCTCGATGGGCTGCTCGATCAAATGGAAGCAGGCGGCGTAACGCTTCCCGCCCGCCCAGCCGCGCGCGGGCTTTGCAAGGGCGCGCGCGCTTGGCTAGGGTGGCGCCCGCTTGACCCGGCCCGCCGCTCGCGCTGCGCGGCGGGCCGCTTTATGACGCCACAGATTGACGAGATCCGCGCGCTCGCACGACACCGTCGGTCGGCGCGCCAGACCGGGCACGAGGGCCGAACCAGCCGTGAGCGACATCTTCCGCGAGGTCGACGAGGAAATCCGCAAGGAACGCTACGCGACCCTGTGGAAGAAATACGGGGCGTACGTGATCGCGGCCGCGGTCGCGCTGGTGCTGGCGGTCGCCGGCTACCAGGGCTGGCAGCAGTGGCAGCGCAGCCAGGCGCTGAGCGCCTCCGACAGCTACAACGCCGCCGTGACCCAGCTGGAGCAGGGCAATACCGAAGAGGGCCTGCAGCAGCTGGGCGAGATGGCCGATCCGTCGGGCGACGGCTACGCCCTGCTGGCGGCCTTCCGCCGGGCCGAGCTGCTGGCCGAGCAGGGGGCGACGCAAGAGGCGGTCGCGATCTGGAACGAGATCGCCGGCAGCGGCGGCGACGATCCGCTGCGCCAGTTGGCCGAGGTGTTCGCGGTGATGCACCAAGTCGACAGCGGCGATCCGGACCAATTGGCCGGCCGGCTGCAGCCGCTGGCGGGCGAGGACAGCCCGTACCGCTGGACCGCGATCGAGCTGCAGGCGACGCTCGCCCACAAGCAGGGCGACGACGCGCGGGCGATCGAGCTGTTCAAGCAGATCGCCGACGGCGGCGACGTGCCGCCGGCCCAGCGCCGCCGCGCCACCCAGATGCTGGAGTTGCTGCAGGAATGATCCGCGCGCTTCTGCGCCATGGCGCGCTCGCCGGCCTCGCGCTGACCCTGGCGGCCTGCAGCTGGTTCGAAGGCGATCCCGAGCGTCTGGAAGGCGAGCGGATCGACGTGCTCGGCCCGGAACGGCGGCTGAGCGCGGACGAGGCGATCAAGGACCGCGAGGTCCAGCTCCCACGCCCGTACGTCAACGCCGCCTGGCCGCAGCCGGGCGGCAACCCGCCGCACGCCATGTTCCATCTGGAGCTTGCGGACGAGCCGACCCGCGCCTGGACCGTCGACGTGGGCGCGGCGTCGGGCGACCGGCGGCAGATCATGAGTCAGCCCGTGGTCGCGGGCGGCCGCGTCTACGTGATGGATGCCGGGGCCACCGTCAGCGCCTACAACGCCGACAACGGTCGGCGGATCTGGCGGCGCGAGCTGATCGAGGACACCAACGGCGTGTTCGGCGGCGGCGCGGCCTTCGCCGACGGTCGCCTGTTCGTTACCACCGGCGCGGGCCGGCTGTTCGCGCTCGACGCCGAGACCGGCGAGACGGTCTGGACCTATAACGCCAGCGCGCCGATGCGCGCCGGCCCCACGGTGCGCGACGGCCGGGTCTATGCGGTCAGCATCGTCAACGAGACGGTCGCTTTGTCGGCGGAAGACGGCTCCGAGCTCTGGACCCACCAGGGGATCGAGGAGCAGGCGGGTCTGCTCGGCTCCGCGAGCCCGGCGGTGACCGGTTCCGCCGTCTTCGTCGCCTACTCCTCCGGCGAGTTGTTCGCGCTCTTGCCGGAAAACGGCCGGGCGCTGTGGAGCGATAGCCTGGCCGGCATCGCGCGCACCGATTCAGTCGCCAACCTGACCGACGTGCGCGCCAAGCCGGTGGCGGACGGCAACCGGGTCTACGCGATCTCCAACGCCAACCGCATGACCGCGATCGACACCCGCCGCGGCGCGCGCGTCTGGGACAAGCGGCTGGCCGGGATCGAGATGCCCTGGGTCGCCGGCGACTGGCTGTTCATGGTGACCGTGCAAAGCGAGCTGCTGGCGCTCGAACGCGAGACCGGCCGGATCCGCTGGGTCCGGGAACTCGCGCGCTGGAAGGATCCGGAGGACAAGGACGGTCCGATCGTCTGGCAGGGCCCCGTGCTGGCCGGCGACCGGCTGGTGCTGCTGGGTTCGAACGGCAAGGCGGTGTCGGTCTCGCCCTACGACGGCGAGCTTCTGGGCACGATCGACATCCCCGGCCGCCCGGCCGCCCCGCCGGTCGTTGCCGACCAAACGCTTTACATCCTGACCGACGGCGCCACCCTGGCGGCCTACCGGTAACTCGCGGGTATCCTCGCCCGGTCGCAACCTCGAGCGCTGCTCCCTTGACCCTCACCGTCGCCATCGTCGGCCGGCCCAACGTCGGCAAGTCGACCCTGTTCAACCGGCTGACCGGCCGGCGCACCGCGCTGGTCGACGATACGCCGGGTGTGACCCGCGACCGGCGGGAGGGCGAGGGCCGGCTGTTCGACCTGACCTTCCGGCTGTTCGACACCGCCGGGCTGGAGGACGTCGACGACGACAGCCTGGAAGCCCGGATGCGCCGGCAGAGCGAGATCGCGATCGAACAAGCCGACGTCGTGCTGATGATGCTGGACGCGCGCGCCGGGGTGACCGCGACCGACGAGATCTTCGCCGACAAGCTGCGCCGCGGCGACAAGCCGGTGCTGGTGCTCGCCAACAAGTGCGAAGGGCAGGCCGGGCAGGCGGGCCTCGCCGAGGCGTTCACGCTCGGCCTCGGCAATCCCGTCGCGTTCTCCGCCGAGCACGGCATCGGGCTCGAGGAGGTCCACGAGCTTCTGAGCGAGGTCACCCGGGCGACCGGGTACGGCGACGCGCCGGCCGCCGGGGCCGATGGCGACGCCGACGAGGAGGCGGCGGCCGACACCGGCCCGTTGCGTCTTGCGATCGTCGGCCGGCCGAACGCGGGCAAGTCCACCCTGGTCAACCGGCTGCTGGGCGAGGAGCGGCTGCTCACGGGTCCGGAAGCCGGGATCACCCGCGATTCGATCGCCGTCGACTGGGTCTACAAGGACCGCGAGATCAAGCTGGTCGACACCGCGGGGCTGCGCCGCAAGGCACGGGTCGACGAGAAGCTGGAGAAGCTCGCCGTCGCGGACGCGCTGCGCGCGGTGCAGTTCGCCCACGTCGTCGTGCTGGTGATCGACGGCGAGCAGGGGCTGGACAAGCAGGACCTGACGATCGCCAACCAGACGATTCAAGAGGGCCGCGCGCTCGTGATCGCGCTCAACAAGTGGGACGCGATCGGCGACAGGGAGGCGGCGCGCACGGTCGTGAGCGACCGCCTGACCCGCTCCCTGCCGCAGGTCAAGGGCGTGCCGGTGGTTCCGGTCTCCGGCCTCAAGGGCACGGGGATGGAGAAGCTGCTGGATCAGGTGATGCGGGTCTACGACCTGTGGAACCGTAAGTTCGCCACGCCCGACCTGAACCAGTGGCTGGGCGAGGTCGAGGCCGCCAACCCGCCGCCCAGCGTCGGCGGCAAGCGCTGCCGGCTGAAGTACATCTCCCAGCCCAAGGCCCGTCCGCCCACCTTCGTGCTGTTCTGCTCCCGCCCGAAGGACCTGTCGGACGCCTATCTGCGCTACCTGGAGAACGAACTCCGGCACGACTTCGACCTGCCGGCCGTCCCGGTGCGCTTTCAGCTGAAGAAGAGCAAGAACCCGTACGCGTGAGCCAAGTCGTGCCGGGGCACACCAGACCCCCGCCGCCGGGGGGCTGCGGCGGCGGGGGTCGACGGACGCGCGAGGGAGTCCGAAACGCGCGTCAGTCGTCTTCTTCGCGGTGCCGGACCTTGCCGGTGATCGCGTCGACCTTGATCTCGACCTGCTCCCCGTCGGGAGCGCGGGCGTAGACCTCGTAACTGTCGCCGTCCTCCCGCTCGATCTCCCGGATGTCGCTGTAGCCCTGCTGGCTGAGCTGCCGGATGACGTCTTCCAGCGGCATCGCTTGCTGGCTGGTCTGTTCCGCGACGGTATCGTCGGAAGCGTCGGCGCCGGACAACTGGCGGTCGGCCTGCGCACCTTTCGTGCCGGCGACGTTCAGATAGCCGCTGATGTGACGCAGCTCCGATCGGGTCAATCGAAGTTCGCTGTCGTGCGGGTCGGTGGTCATGACCTCCGCGAGGCCATCCGGCGTGAAGCGGCGTTCCCGGCTCAGCCGGTCGAGCGACGGGCCGTCGCCGCCGCCGACACCGGCCGGCGTGCGATGGCAGTCGGCGCAAATGTCGCGGGTCAACTGGCGCCCGGCCGCGGGGTCGCCGGCCGCCTGGGTCGACTGAATGCCGTTCAGGGCGAGGGTGCCCGCGGCACTGGCAAGCACCAGAGCGCTGGCGAGGAGAAGCGAACGTGTCCGCATGGGGAAATCTCCTTGTCGTCTCGGTGAGTGGGAGTAGGGCTTGGTTATGGCTGCGTGGTGAAGATTGGCGGCTCAGTCGTCCTCGTATTCCTCGTGCTCTTCGGCCTCCTCGTCCTCGTGGCCGCCGCCTTCCGGCGCTTTGGTTTCCTGCTCGCCGTGTTCGCCGCCCTCGAACGCGGCTTCGGTCGGCGGCCAGGGCGTGGCGCCGGTCGAGATCCCGGCGAATGCGGCGATCACCACGGCGGCGAGCGAGGCCAGCACGCGGCCCGCGCCGGCCGGCTGGCTCTCCCGGGCGTCTTCAGCGTCTTCCGGCAGGTTCTTGCGGCCGTGGACCATCGCCGGCACCAGGTTCTCGCCGGTCATCAGGCTCTCCGCGATCACGCCCACGACGTGCAGGCCAGCCACGATCAGGATCAGGTTGGCGAAGGTCTCGTGCAGGTCCTCGCCGCCGCCGAACAGGCCGGTGTAGAGGGTCCCTACGAGGATCGCGATCATGGCGAAGATGGCGATCCCGCCGACCGGGTTGTGCCCGGCGTAGTGCTTCGGCTTGCCGGCGATGAGGCCCTGCACGTGCTGCTTCACCCGGGCGGGTGTGGGGATGAAGTCGCGGAACCGGCTGTGCTCGCTGCCGAGGAAGCCCCAGACGATCCGGAACACCAGCAAGGCGGCGATCAGGTAGCCGGCTGCGACGTGCAGCGTGAACTGGCCGCCTTCGTCCTCGCCGCCGGTCAGGTAGGCGACCGCGACGGACGCGAACAGCAGCCAGTGGAAAGCCCGGGTGGGCAGGTCCCAGACGAAGAAGCTCTTGAAGCGGGTTTGGGTCGACATGTTCCGATCACCTCCGTGTTGCGCGTTTCGGGTGCCCCGTTGAGGTCGATTTGGACCCTGCCGACATCCGGCTGAACGCAGCTTGAACGCGCCGTTCAGTTCACGTTCATCCGCGCGCGGGTTAGAAGGACGGTCGTCATGAAACCTCTCACGACCGTCCTGATCGCCACCGCCGTGCTGCTCGCCGGCCTGGCAGCCGCCCCGTCGGGGCACGGCGACCACGAGCGCGCGCGCGAGGCGGTGCGGCAGGGCAAGATCCTGCCGCTGGAAGCCATCCTCAAACGTGCGCGGGGCGAGTTCGACGGCGAAATGCTGGAGGTCGAACTTGAGGAGGAGCGCCACGGATCGTTCGACAACCGGCTGGTCTACGAACTGAAGATGCTGGCCGCGGACGGCGCGATCACCGAATTGTACTACGACGCGCGCACCGGCGAGCTGTTGAAGGCGCGCGGCCACGGGCTGGAGGAGCACGAGCGCGGCCCCGAAGCGCACGACGGCGACGACAAAGACGGCGACGATAAAGACGGCGACGATAAAGACGGCGACGATAAAGATGGCGACGAACACGACGACGATAGCTGGTTCTGGAACTGATGCGCGTTCTGGTGATCGAGGACGATGTCGACCTGCAGCGCCAGCTGAACGCGGCGCTGGGCGAGGCGGGCTACGCCGTCGACCCGGCGTATGACGGCGAGGAGGGCGAGTTCCTGGGCCAGACGGAGAGCTACGACGCGGTCGTCCTCGATCTCGGCCTGCCCAAGCTGGACGGCCTCTCGGTCCTGCGGTCCTGGCGGGAGAGCGACAACAACGTGCCGGTGCTGATCCTGACCGCCCGCGGCAGCTGGACCGAGCGGGTCGAGGGGATCGACGCCGGGGCCGACGACTACCTTTCCAAGCCGTTCCAGATGGCGGAGCTGGTGGCCCGGGTGCGCGCGCTGATCCGCCGGGCAAGCGGGCACGGCTCGGCCGAGCTGACCTGCGGGCCGGTCACGCTGGACACGCGCGCCAACCGCGTGACGGTCGACGGCGCGCCGGTCAGCCTGACCGCGCACGAGTACCGCGTGCTCGCCTATCTGATGCACCATCAGGGCCGCACCGTCTCCCGCAGCGAGCTGAGCGAGCACGTCTACGCCCAGGACCTCGACCGCGACAGCAACACGATCGAGGTGTTCGTCCGCCGTCTGCGCAAGAAGCTCGGCCGCGACCTGATCCAGACCGAACGCGGGCTGGGCTACCGGATCGATGCCGACGGGGCCGGCGGCTGATGGCGGTGCGCTGGCCCGGCAGCCTCCGGCCCGGCTCGCTGTCGTTCCGGCTGCTCGCGGGCGCGGTCCTGTGGATCGCGCTTGCCCTGCTGGTGGCCGGCGTCCTGCTGACCCGGATTTTCCAGGGCCATCTGGAAGAACAGTTCGCAAAGCGCCAGGAAGCGCTGCTGAACCAGCTCGCCGCCAACCTGGAGGTCGACCCGCAGGATGGCCTCACGCTTACCCAGGAATTGAGCCCGCCGCAGTTCGAGACGCCCTATTCCGGCTATTACTGGCAGGTGCAGGGGCAGGGCGGCGAGGCACTGCTGCGCTCCCGCTCGCTGTGGGACGGCGCGCTCGCGCTGCCGGCGGACACGCTGCTCGACGGGCAGGTGCACCGGCATCGCCTGACTGGACCGACTGGCGAGCCCGTGATCGCGTTCGAGCGGGCGGTGCGCCTGCCCGGCCGCGACGATCGCCTGCGCCTCGCGGTCGCCCGCGACGCCGCCGTGCTGGATAGCGCCGTGCAGGAGTTCGAGCGCGTGCTGGCGCTCTCGCTCGGCGTGCTGGGCCTGGGCCTGGTCGCCGCCGCGCTGGGGCAGGTCGCGGGCGGTCTGCTGCCGCTGGCGCGCTTGCGCCGGGCGCTCGCGGACGTGCGCGCCGGCCGGGCTGGGCGGCTGGAGGGCGCCTACCCAAGCGAGATCCAGCCGCTGGTCGACGACCTGAACGCGGTCCTGCAGCGCAACGCCGCGATCGTCGAGCGGGCGCGCACCCAGGCCGGCAACCTGGCGCACGGCCTGAAGACCCCGCTCAGCGTGCTGTCGAACGAGGCGCAGGCGCTGGACCAGGCGGGCCAGAACGCGTTCGCCGGGCGGATCGCCGAGCAGACGCGCGCGATGCAGCGCCAGGTCGACTATCACCTCGCCCGCGCCCGCGCCGCCGCCGCGGTCGACGTGCCCGGCAGCCGGGCGGACGTGCGCGCCGCGCTCGACCGGCTGGCCCGGACCATGCCCAAGCTGTACGCCGCCAAGCAGCTCGACGTGCGCGCCGAGGCCGAGGGCGCCCCGGCGTTCCGCGGCGACCGGCAGGATCTGGAGGAAATGCTGGGCAACCTGGTCGACAACGCCTGCAAGTGGGCGCACGGCCGGGTGCGCCTGTCCGCACGGCCGGCCGGAGAGGCGGGCTGGCTTGCGATCGCGGTGGAGGACGACGGCCCCGGCTTGCCGGCGGACCGGCGCGCGGTCGTGTTCGACCGCGGCCGGCGGCTCGACACCAGCGTCGCGGGTTCTGGCCTCGGCCTCGCCATCGTGGCCGAGCTGGCGGAGCTCTACGGCGGCACGGTGGACCTCGGCGACTCCGACCTCGGCGGCTTGCGCGCGGAGCTCGTTCTGCCGGCGGCCGAGGCGGGATAGGGCGGGGCGCCGAAGCGGGCAGGGAGTCGGCTCACCCGCGAATCTTGCCCTAGCTACTCAGCATGAAGCTAGGTGTAAGTGTCTGACAGACCTAAACCTTCATCCTGAGTAGGACGCCGAAGGCGTCCGTGTCGAAGGACCCTACACGAGCGCCATGCGTCGTATGATAGCTGTCTCTCAGTGGAAGCGAGAGAACCCACCGCGGCGCTGTGCCTTCGCGCCCTGAATTCGATCAGACGT
>JAXHMD010000035.1:0-21218 GCA_034521655.1 Rhodovibrio sp. | reverse complement strand
GGCGGCCGAAGAAGCGCCCGAGACGGCCGGGCGGATTGGGGCGAGTTGAGGGAAGGAAGGTTTTCGGTTTTCAGTTTTCAGTTTTCGGTTTCCGGTCTTACCCGACCCATCGCGGCGAAGCCGCCCCCCAAGGATCGACGGTGCCGCCGTAACCCGTAACCCGTAACCCGTAAACCGGAAAACGGAAAACGGAAACCGGAAAACGGAAACCGTTATCATCCCCCGATGCGACTAGCGGCCACCATCCTGATTGCCTTCGCCGCCCTCTGGATCGCGGCTTCGGAGTATCTGCATCTGCGCTGGACCGATCCCGACGAGCCGGTGGAGGCGATTCGTTCCATGCAGTTCAGCCAGCCCTGGGGCGGGCTGGCGGCGAAGGAGGCGGGGCGCTTTCTGGAGACGCGCTGGCGGCTCGACGCCGAGGCGGCCGAGGCGGCGCTGCGCTGGCAGTTGGGGCGCTACCCGCTGTCGGCCGCGCGCTGGCTGCTGGCCGCGCGCATTGCCAACACGCGCGGGGCCGGCGAAGCCGAGCTGACCGACCTGCTGGCCACCGCCATTGCGGTGCGCCCGAACAGCGCGGACCTGCGCTGGCAGGCGGCCAACCTGGCGCAGACCACCGGGCGCGCCGGGCTGGTGTTTCGCCAGCTTCGCCTGCTGCTCGAAATCGACCCCCGGGCCACCGACCGCGCGCTGTTCGTCGGCTCGCGCTGGGCCGAGGGCCCGGATACCCTGCTCGATGAAATCCTCCCGCCCGGCGAGGAATACCTCGAACAAGCCATGCGCCGCGCGCGCCGCAGCGGCTCCATGCCCCTGGCCGAGGCCGTCTGGACGCGCCTGAACGACCACGTCGACGGCGCCGTCGAGCCCGACCACCCCGCTTTCTCCGACTACATCTACCTGGCCCTGCGCCACGACCCGACCCGTGCGATGGCCGCCTGGCAGACCGTCGACCCCGACTACCACCCGGGCGACCTGCCCGCCGGCGACCTGGCGTATCCGCTCGAGGTCCTGCCGTCGTTCGGCTGGTCCCTGCGCATGCCCGCCGGTGCAACCGCACAACGTATAGAGCTTCCCGCAGGTCGGGGTCGCACCCCCGACGCACAAGACACCAGCTGCCCCCGGGGTCAAGACGGCTGCAAAACCAGCGAATCAACGCCCAAAGCCCTGCGCATCACCTTCTCCGGCGAACACAACCTGCGCCTGAACACACACCTGGTCGGCTTCCCCGCCGCCGGGCCCGGCGCCTATCGCCTGCGCGGCTGGTGGCGGGCGAAGGGCCTGACGACCCGCTCCCTGCCCTACCTGTGGCTCGACACGCGCAGCGAAGATCATCGAACGCGCGAGCGCGTCGACGTGCCGTCGACGGAATTCGGCTGGCGGCCGTTCGAGATCGAATACGAAGTGCACAATCGCGCCCAGCGGGTGAATTTCCGGCTGCGGCGCGATTCGACCGACGCCTTCGACCGCTACATCGACGGCGAGATCATGCTGGCGGGACTGGGCGTCGAGCGTCTGCTACCCTCGACGGACCCGGCGCCGCTGCCCAGCGCGTGGCGCCGCGTACGCGATCGGGTTGCCGGCGACTGCCGAACGGGCGGCGGCGACGACGAGGAATCGGACTCCTGCGGAAACACGACCGCCCCATGACGAACCAGCGCCAGGCAACGCAGGCTTTCGTCGACCGACTGCTCGGCGCCGGCGGCGATCCGTTCAGCGCCGCCGAGCTCGACGCCGCGCTGTCGTGGCTGGCCGGCAGCCGCCGCTGCGGCGGCGACTCGCTCGCGCAGGTGCTCGGGCCCGCGCCCGATCATCCCCGGCGTCGCATCGCCGTGTACGAACAGCTCGACTGGCAGCTGTTCGAAGACGGCCAGCTGCGGCTCGCCGGGGCGCATGTCGACATCGACTGCGACGAGGCCACCCGCCGGGCGCGCTACCGGCGCCTGATGACGGCCTTTCATCCCGACCGCTACCCGGAACACGCCGACTGGCTGACCTCGCGCTCGCAGGCCGTGCATGCTTCCTACGGCCGTTTCCGCAAGGGAAAGCGCCGAATGGCGCGAACCCGACCGGCGCGAGCCGGCTTCCGGCGGGCGCGGCGCCGGCCCGCGGCCGGCACCGCCTCGCACGCGGGCCGACTGGCGGCGCGAGCGCCTGCTCCGCCCGGCTGGTGCCCGAACCGGGCGACGGGCCGCTCACGCGCCTGAGAAGCTGGCTGCTGGGCATCGAGAACCTGCAGCAGCGCATTCTCATCGGACTGGCCGTCATCTGCCTGCTGCCGGTGCTCTACGCCTATTTCGCCTACAAGCCCTACCGCGCCATCGAGGTGCCGCAAACGCCGGTAGTCGAAACCGACCCGCGGCCGGACGCGTTCGACGAACCGGCCGAATCGGCGTCCGGCGATGCAGCGCGAGACGCCACGGTTGCCGACAGCGACAGCCCGGCCGGGGCCGCCGAAGCGGGCGAGCCGGCCGAAACGCTGGCCGCCGCCGGGGAACGGCCCGACGCGTCCGACGCCGATCAGCCCGCCGCCAGTACGCAAGCGGCGGCCGTGCCGCCCATCCGCCCGATCCGGGGCGTGCCCGCCGGCGCCGAGGCGCAAGCGCAGTCCCGGCCAGCAAGCGGACCCGAATCCGGACCGAATGCCGGAAGCGATGCGCGGCCGGATCCGGAAACGGCGCTGGCGCAGGTCACCGACTGGGCCGAGCCGCTGACCGCCGCGGCCGTTGAGCTGCTCGAAAACGACGCGCCACCGGCGGGTGCCGGAACCGAACCGACGTCCCGGCCGGAAAAGGAAGCGGAAAGCGCACCGGAAAGCGAGCCGCAAGCCGTGGCCGATACCGAGCGCGACACCGGGCCGTCGCCGGAGGCGGCCTGGAACGAGGTCAGCAACTGGGCCGAACCGCTGGCCGCGGCCGCCATGGATCTGTTCGAGGACGACCCGCTGCCGCTCGGCCCGGATACTCGCGGCTGGCATCCCGAACCGGCCACGCCGGGCAGCGAATCGCCGCCGGAACCGGGGCCCGAACCCGAGCCCGGGCCCGACGAAGACACCCGGCGCACGATCGCGGCGGCTGAAGGCGCGCCCGAAACGGCGTCGCCGTCTTCCGGACCGGCCGACGAGCCGCCCGGGCAGCCGACCCCGGAAACCGAATCGCTCCCCGAGCCCGAATCCGGGGCCGAACCCGCGCGCCCGGGCGATGGCGAAGACGCTGCCGCGTCCGAGCGAGCACTGGCCGATGAAGGGCGCCAGGACGGCAGCGCGGCGGCCGGCGAACGCGCCGTCGCCGAAGCCGGCGCCCGCGAAACCGGGCCCGCCGAGCCGGCGCAGGATCAAGCGGCACAAGCGACACCGACGACGCAACCCGACCCGACCAGCCGCCGCCACATCGAGGACCTGCTGGCCGGCTACCGCCGCAGCTTCGAAAAAGGCTGGCTGGAGGACTTTCTCGACCACTTCACCGAAACCCCGCGCGAAAACCGCCACCAGGGCCGGGACTGGTTCCGCAGCAACTACGGCTGGCTGTTCGAGAACTCCGAAGACCGAACGCTCGACATCGACATCCTCGATATCGAGCGCCGCGACGACCACTGGCGGGTCGTCACGCGCTTCGACATGCAGGTCGACTATCCCGACCGGCCGACCATGCGCTCGGGGCGCGAGGTCCACTACAGGATCGAAACCAATGAACACGACCAGTTCCGCATCGCCGCCATCGAGTACTGAAGCGTCGCGGCGGCGAACGCGCGCGCAGCAGCGGCCGGTCACCTGGCCGCTGCGCTTCAGTGCGCTGGTGCTGACGCTGGGCGTGCTGCTGCTGCCGCTGATGATGGGCAACCGCACGCCCGAGACGCTGACCGCCTCGCTGCTCGCGCTGGTGCTGATCGCGATCGCCGCGGCCGTCGTACCCATCACGACCGGCGATATCCGGCCGCCGTCGACCACCTGGCTGTGGTTCGGCGGTATCGTCACGGCGCTGGTCGTGCTGCAGGCCTGGCCTTCGACCTGGCTGGCGGGGCTTTTCGGGCCCTACCCGGCCGACTTCTGGGAACACTCGCCGGTCACCCCGCAGTACTGGTCGCCCGACCCCGGCGCGACCCTGCGCGGCTGGGCCGCGTTCGCCGCGCTGTTCGCCGTCGCCTGGCTGGGCCGCAGCCTGCCGCGGCAGCTTCGTACCTGGGTGCTGCTGGCCGTCGTCGTCTCGGCGCTGTTCCAGGCGCTCTACGGCGTGCTCGCCCACGCCGGCGGCGCGCAGACCATCTTCGGCATCTGGGAACGCCACGGCACCGACTGGGTCCACGGCAGCTATTCCAACCGCAACCTGTTCGCCGCCTACCTGGCGCTGGTCTGGCCCCTGTCGGTGGGTATCTGGTACGTGCAGGGCGTGCCCGTGCTGGGCAAGCTGCCGGTGGAACTGCGCGTGACCGGCAGCGTGCTGTGCGGGGCGATCATCGGCGCGGCCATGCTCGGCAGCGGTTCCCGGCTGGGCGCGGCCGCCGGCGGGTTCGGGGTGCTGCTGGCGCTGATCCTGTGGGGCCGCCACCGCCGCCTGATCCACGGCGCCTCGGCCTGGCCGGCCTACCTGGCCGCCGCCGCGGCGATGGTGGCGGCTACCTGGTACGGGCTCACGCCCCTGGCCGAACGTTTGCTGGCCACCACCGGCGAGGAATCACGGCTGGACGTGTTCCGCGCCATGCTCTTCGATTTTCCCCTGGCCTGGTGGATCCACGGCGTCGGCCTGGGCGGCTTCGAGGCGGTATTCAAGCAGTATCAGCCCGCCGGCGTGAGCGGCTGGTGGGACTACGCCCACAACGACCTGCTGCAATGGGGCGTCGAAATGGGCGTCGCCGGCGCGCTCCTGCTCGGCGCCGCCGCCACCGCCCTGATCCGGCGTTTTCGCATGAACACCGAACGCATCGCCCTCTACGCCGGCCTGGCCGCCCTGTGCCTGGTCGCCCTGGGCGATTTCAGCTGGCATATCCCCGGAACGCAGGTGGTGTTGGCGTTCTACATCGGCGCGCTATTGCGGTAGGTCGGGGTTACATCCCCGACGGACGACGTCGAGGGTCGGTACACGCGTGAGAAACGTCGGGGGCGGCGGTTGTGTCGTCCGTCGGCGACGTAGCGCCGACCTACGCAACCCGCAACCCGCAAACCCGCAAACGCCAGAATGTAGGTCGGGGTCGCATCCCCGACGGACGAGGTTGCGGGTCGGTACGCGCGCGTGATACGTCGGGGGCGTCGGTGTCGTCCGTCGTCGACGATCGCGACCCGCACCCGTAGGCGCCAGACCGTAGGTCGGGGTCACATCCCCGACGGACGAGGCTGCGGGTCAGTACACGCGCGAGAAATGTCAGGGGCGGCGGATGCGTCGTCCACCCGGATACCCGGAACGGTAGGTCGGGGTCGGTACGACGGGGCGAGGTTGAGGGCCGATGCACGCGTGAGATGCGTCGGCGGCGGATATGTCGTCCGTCGGAGACGCGGCCCCGACCTACGTACCTTGTCGATCGACGTCTTCGGCCAGCCACGCCTTGATCAGCGACTGGTAGGGCATGTCGCGCTTGTTCGCTTCGATCTTTATGCGCTCCAGGAGCGACTCCGGCAACCGCAGCGAGATCGTGCGGGTCGATGGCTTGAGACTGGGCATGCGCACAGGCTGAGCCTGGTCCCAGTCGACGTACTCGCTCGAATCGTGAGATTCCCAGAAAGCCCGTTCTTCGGCTTCCGTGCGGAATTCAGGGGGACGTTTGCGTGGCTTTGACATAGTGTGCTTTCTCCTTGCGATGCATCGGCCGCGCCGATATCACGCGTATCAATGTGCCGTCCTGGCGAAGCGTAAAGGTCACATGCAGATGACGGCCGTCGAGCGTCCGGCCGAGGGCATGCCAACGCGATTCGCGCTGGCTGTGAGACGGGTCCGGCGCGATTAACAGCGGTTCGCTGAAAAACACCTGCTCGGCCTCGAACTGATCGACACCGTGCTTTTCAACGCTTTTGCGCTCGTTGCCCGCATCCCACTCGAAGCCCTTGACTCTCGTCCAGTCGATCATTTGTATATCACCATAATATACAAACCCCGGCAAGGCAACGGCGCGTCCAAAGGGGGCCATGCGTGTTTCGTCCGTCGGGGACGCGGCCCCGACCTACGGCCGCCCGCAGATGTAGGTCGGGGTTACATCCCCGACGGTCGAGGTTGCGGGTCGGCACACGCGTGAGATACGTCGGGGGCGGCGGATGTGTCGTCCACCCGGACACCCGCAATCGCCAAGATGTAGGTCGGGGTCGCATCCCCGACGGACGAGGTTGCGGGTCGGTACACGCGTGAGAAACGTCGGGGGCGTCGGATATGTCGTCCGTCGGCGACGCGGCCCCGACCTACGCGGGCCCGCAAACGCCGGAATGTGGGTCGGGATTACATCGCGTCGCGCTCGATCAGGGCGACACCGTCGCCGCCGTGTTCGAATTCCAGCCAGGTGAATTCGATGCCGCGCTCGAGCAGGAGGGACTCGAGGGCTTCGGCGGCTTCGCCGACTTCCAGGATCAAGATGCCGTCGTCCTCGAGGTGGTCGGCGGCGGTGTCGAGCAGGCGGCGGACGAGGTCGAGGCCGTCTTCGCCGGCTTCCAGGCCCAGGCGCGGTTCGTGCCGGTATTCGGCGGGCAGAGTCTCCATCGACGCGGTCGGCACGTAGGGCGGGTTGGCCAGGATGACGTCGTAGCGCCGGCCTTCCAGCGCTTCGAGCAGGTCGGATTCGATCACCTCGACGCGGTCGGCCACGCCGTGGTGCTCGACGTTGCGCCGCGCCAGGACCAGGGCTTCGCGGCTGATGTCGACGGCGTCGACCTGCACCCCGGGCCAGTACACCGCCGTGGCGACCGCCAGGCAGCCCGAGCCGGTGCCGACATCGACCACGCGCCGCAGCCGCCCGGGATCCACCCACGGCGCAAAGCCCTCGACGATCAGCTCGGCCAGCGGCGAGCGCGGGACCAGCACGTGCTCGTTGACCGTGAACGCCAGCCCGGCGAACCAGGCCTGTCCCAGCAGGTAGGCCAGCGGCTGGCGGGTGCGAATGCGGTCGTCGAGCAACGCCTCGAAGCGCTGGCGTTCCTCGGCGGTCGCCGCTCGCGAGAGCGCCGAATCGTCGAAATCCAGCGGCAACCCGAATACGCTCGACGCCATCCAGCACGCCTCGTCGAGGGCGTTGGCGGTGCCGTGCCCGAAGAACAACCCGGCAGATTCCATGCGGTCGGCCGCCGTGCGGATCAGGGCTTCGAGCGTCTTGGGATCGCGTTGGGCGAAGGCGTCGTTGGACATTGGGATTACACGGTACCCGCCTGAACCATCACATCAAACACCCGCCAACGGAAAATAAGGTGAGAGCCGGCCTGTAAGCCGGGTTCTGTCGGGGACAGTCATTCATCTGGGACGGCTGTCGCCAGCCGTCTCTAGCGGCCTACCCGGGTGCAGCGCGGGCCACGCCATGGCACCCCTATTTGGCCTTGCTTCGGGTGGGGTTTACCCTGCCGCGACCGTTGCCGGTCGCGCGGTGCGCTCTTACCGCACCATTTCACCCTTACCTGTGCCCGTTGCCGGGCCATCGGCGGTATGTTTTCTGCGGCACTTTCCGTCGGCCCTCGCGGACCGCCCAGGCGTTACCTGGCACCCTGCCCTGTGAAGCCCGGACTTTCCTCCGTGCCTCGAAAGACACAGCGACTGTCCGGCCGGCTCTCCCCGGAAGTATGACATCGAATTGGTTTTTTTGGCGTTTTTGTTTTTTGGTTCCTGAAACCGTAGGTCGCGGTTACATCCGCGACGGACGACCTCGATAGGTGGGACACGCGTAGCTCACGGGTGTACAGGTCCTCCGGCCTCGTCCGTCGGCGATGTAACGCCGACCTACCGATGCAGGGTGCCGGGTGGATTCGGCCGGCACCGGGATGTAGGTCGCGGTCGCATCCGCGACGGTCGACCTCGATGGGTGGGACACGCGTAGCTCACGGGTGTACAGATCCTCCGGCCTCGTCCGTCGGCGATGTAACGCCGACCTACCATGCAGGGTGCCGGGTGGATTCGGCCGGCACCGGGATGTAGGTCGCGGTTACATCCGCGACGGACGACCTCGATGGGTGGGACACGCGTAGCTCACGCGTGTACAGGTCCTCCGGCCTCGTCCGTCGGCGATGTAACGCCGACCTACCATGCAGGGTGCCGGGTGGTTTCGGCCGGCACCGGGATTGTAGGTCGCGGTCGCATCCGCGACGGTCGACCTAATTTCCGCGCTGGATGCGGTCGCGGGTGAGGTTTTCGGCGCCTAGCAGGCGGCGGAAGTCGCTCAGGGGGATGCCGCGCGTGTAGCGGTAGCGGAACCGGCGCTCTTCCATCGGTTCGAGGTGCATGCGCTCGATGGCTTCCTCTCGTTCGAAGCTCAGCATGTCCTCGAGGTCGATGAAGGAACCGGGGCCGTGGAATTCGAATTCCTGGACCATGGATTCGACGTCGGCGTCGAATCGCATGTTCTCGATCGGCCAGCGCACGACGTACTGGTTGTCGGTGGTGGTGACCACCGGCACGGCGCAGCCGTCGGGATGGCCGGTCAGTTCACGGCCTTCGGCGTCGGGATCGTCCACCAGAAACAGCAGGTATCGCGGCAGCTCGGTCCACAGGTCGGCGTCCTCGAAGTAGCACTTGCGCTCGCCGTGGCCCTTCTCGAAGATCTTGAGGCGCTCGGCCGGTCTGGGCACCTTGTAGGGCACCAGCACGTCGACCCAGGTATCGCCGGAGACGGGCACGTCGCGGCGCTCCTCGTAGTCATATACCTCGAGCTGGGCGAGCACCACGTAGTCGGACTCGGCGGCGCGCTGGGACGGCGTGGTCAGCGGCCGCTCTTCGCCTTGTTCTTCGTCGTTCGACCCCTGCGCGGCCACCGAGGCGGCCAGCAGCAGGGCGATGGGGATGATTTTTTTCATGGCCTGTTTGACGCATCCGGATGCCCAAGAGTTCACCGCCATTGTGCCATCGGCAACGTCGGGCGTGATGCGGGAGCAGCCTCGTCCGTCGGCGATGCGACGCCGACCTACCGATGCGGGGCGTCGGGTGGATTCGGCGGGCACCGGGATTGTAGGTCGCGGTCGCATCCGCGACGGACGACATATCGGCCTTGGGCACACATCAGCTACGCGTGTACGGATCTTCTGACCTCGCCCGTCGGCGATGCGACGCCGACCTACCCATGCAGGGTGTCGGGTGGATTAGGCCGGCACCGGGATTGTAGGCCGCGGTCGCATCCGCGACGGACGGCGTATCGGCCTTGGGCACACATCAGCTACGCGTGTACAGATCTTCCGGCCTCGCCCGTCGGCGATGTAACGCCGACCTACCCATGCAGGGTGCCGGGTGGCTTCGGCCGGCACCGGGATTGTAGGTCGCGGTTACATCCGCGACGGACGACGTATCGGTCTTGGGCACACATCAGCTACGCGTGTACAGATCTTCTGACCTCGTCCGTCGGCGATGTAACGCCGACCTACCCATGCAGGGTGTCGGGTGGATTCGGCCGGAACCGGGATTGTAGGTCGCGGTTACATCCGCGACGGACGACGTATCGGTCTTGGGCACACATCAGCTACGCGTGTACAGACCCTCTGACCTCGTCCGTCGGCGATGTAACGCCGACCTACCCGTGCCAAGTCTGTCGAAGAGCGCCTCGCGCAGAGCCTGAACTCAGGTCAGCGCCTGGCCCATGCGCACGCGCGCCTGGGGTGCCAGGTCGGGGTGCCAGTCGGGAAAGTCCTTCGGGGTGAGGACGATGACCGTCGAGCCCCAGTGAAAGCGGCCCAGCTCGTCGCCGCGATCAAGCTCGAAGCCGTCGACGGCGCGTGTTCGCACGTCGGGGCCCGGGCGGCGGTCGTCGGGACCGCCCCAGACGGTCTCGATGCCGGCGACCAGCATGGCCGCGACCATCACCACCGCCACCGGCCCGTGTTCGGTCTCGAGCAGGGCCACCATGCGCTCGTTGCGGGCAAACAGCCGCGGCACGGCCCGGGTGGTGTTGGCCGACACGCTGAACAGCCGGCCGGGCACGCGCACTTCCTCGACCACGCGTCCGGCGACGGGCGAATGCACGCGGTGGTAGTCGCGCGGCGCCAGGTAGACGGTGACGAAACGGCCGTTGCGAAACGCCCGGGCACGCTCGGCACCGGCGAGCAGCTCGGCGGCGGAATAGTCGAAACCCTTGGCCTGGAAGATGCGCTCGCCGTCGATGCGCCCGAGCTGGCTGACCGTGCCGTCCGAGGGGCAGACCAGACGATGCGAATCGTCGGCCAGCGGCCGGGCGCCGGGCGCCAGCGAGCGGGTGAAGAAGTCGTTGAAGCACTCGTAGTCGGCCGGATGCCCGCGTTCGGCCTCGGCCAGGTCCACGCCGAACAGGCGCACGAACAGCCGGATGAAGGGCTGGTTGAAAGCGCGCCAGCGGCAGCGCGACAGGCGCCAGGCCAGCGCCGTCAGGCCTTTCTGCGGCAGCAGGTACTGCGGCCAGGCCCGCAGCCGGGCGGCGATCGGCGCGCTCACCGCGTCAACGCGAACACGTCGGCGGCAATGCCCTTGCCGGTCCAGCGGCGGCGCGAAACGCCCGAAAATCCGGCCTTGGGGGTCGACGATCATGATCGAGGCCGAATGATCGACCGAGTAATAGCCGCTGTCGGCGTCCGGCTCGCCGAGCTGGTAGGTCACGCCGACGCTGCGGGTCAGCTCGCGCAGCGTCTCGTCGGGGCCGGTGGCGCCGACGAAGTCCTCGTTGAACCACTCGACGTAGTCGGCCAGGGCCTCGCCGTCGTCGCGTTCGGGATCGACCGACACGAACACCACCTGCGGCTTGCTGTCCGCGCCCATGGTTTCGAGATCGCCCATGACCGCGTCGAGCACCGCCAGGGTGTCCGGGCAGATGTCCGGGCAGTTGGTGAAGCCGAAGAACAGCAGCGACCACTGCCCCTCGAAATCGGCGCGCGTAAGCGCTTCACCCTCGGCGGTGCGCAGTTCGAATTCCGGCAGCGGCATGGGCTCGGGAAAAGCGCGCGCGGCGCGCAGTTCCTGGGTGCGGTCGAACAGCACCGATGAGCCCACGATGCCGGTGGCGATGGCCGCCAGCGCGATGACGATGATGAGGAAGATCCGGCCGCTGTGGCGGTGGATCGGGGCAGATTCGATCATGTGCATATTGTATCGGACCGAGGGGGTTGGCGGTTTCCGCTTTGCGGCGCACAGACCTCGGACACACGGACAACCATCCGGTCCCGAATCCGTAGGTCGGGGTCGCATCCCCGACGGGCGAGGTGGCGGATCGGTACACACGTGAGAAATGAGTGGTGGTGGCGGCGATGTCGTCCGTCGGGGACGCGGCGCCGACCTACGGCCGCCCGCAATCGCCGGAATGTAGGTCGGGGTTACATCCCCGACGGGCGAGGTTGCGGGTCGGTACACGCGTGAGATACGTCGGGGGCAGCGGATAGGTCGTCCGTCGGACGCGGCCCCGACCTACGGCCACCCGCAGAATGTAGGTCGGGTTACATCCCCGACGGGCGAGATTGCGGGCGATACACGCGTGAGATACGTCGGGGCAGCGGATAGGTCGTCCGTCGGGGACGCGGCCCCGACCTACGGCCGCCTGCAAACGCAGATGTAGGTCGGGGTTACATCCCCGACGGGCGAGGTTGCGGGCCGGAGATCAAGGACGGGAGATGCCCGCCTGATAGAATCGGGGCATCTGATCGATCACGCGCCCACACCGCCCGCCATGCCCATCATTTTTCTGCTCATCGTCGCCGCCGTGGTGGTCTTGCCTCAGTGGTGGGTCAAGCGCGTGCTGGCCAAGTACCGCGAGCCCGACGACCGTTATCAGGGCACCGGCGGCGAGCTGGCGCGGCATCTGCTCGATCATCTCGGGCTGGAATCGATCAAGGTCGAGCAGACCGATCCCGGCGCCGACCACTACGACCCGGAGGCGCGCGTCGTGCGGCTGAGCCCGGAGCACTTCGACGGCGCCTCGCTGACGGCGGTGACTGTGGCCGCGCACGAGGTCGGGCACGCCATCCAGCACGCCGACGGTTACAAGCCGCTGTTGTGGCGGACGCGCCTGGTGCAGTCGATGCAGCGCTTCCAGCGCATCGGCATGGTCCTGCTGGTGCTCGCGCCGCTGGCCATGCTGGCGCTTCGCCTGCCGCGCGCGGGGCTGATCCTGCTGGTCATGGCGGTGGCCGCCCTGGCCTCGGGCGTGATCGTGCATCTGGTGACCCTGCCGACCGAGATCGACGCCAGTTTCCGCCGCGCCCTGCCCATGCTGGAGAAGGGCGGCTACCTCAAGCGCGAGGACCGCTGGGCCGCCCGCCGCATCCTGACCGCGGCGGCGTTCACCTACGTAGCCGGCGCGCTGATCGGGTTGGTGAATTTCTGGTGGTGGATGCGGATTTTGGGGCGGTGATCCCGGGTTCCGGTGCACCGACGCACGCGCCACGGACAACCAGTCCGTCTCGAATCCGTAGGTCGGGGTTACATCCCCGACGGGCGAGGTTGCGGGCCGGTACACGCGTGAGAAATGTCAGGGGCGGCGGATATGTCGTCCACCCGGACACCCGCAAACGCCGGAATGTAGGTCGGGGTCGCATCCCCGACGGGCGAGATTGCAGGCCGGCACACGCGTGAGAAACGTCGGGGGCGTCGGATGTGTCGTCCGTCGGGGACGCGGCCCCGACCTACGGCCACCCGCAGATGTAGGTCGGGGTTACATCCCCGACGGGCGAGGTCGAGGGCCGGTACACGCGTGAGAAATGTCGGGGGCGGCGGATATGTCGTCCGTCGGGGACGCGGCCCCGACCTACGTGCGTTTTCGTTCCACGATTTCGAAGGCTTCCTTGCGGGTCATGCCGGTCAGGCGGGCGAGGACCTTGGCGGCGCGTGAGGGGGGGAGTTCGCGGGCGAGTTCGGTGGCCAGGGCGTTGGGGTCGATGGCGGGGGCTTCGGCTTCGCTGCCGGCGACGACCAGGACGGCTTCGCCGCGCTGCTGGTCGGGATCGGCGGCGATCCAGTCGCGCAGGGCCTGCAGCTCGTCGCGCTTGACGGTTTCGTGCAGCTTGGTCAGCTCGCGCGCCACGGTGGCGCGGCGTTCGGCGCCGAAGGCGTCGACCAGGTCCTCGAGCACCGCCGGCAGGTCGCGCGCCGGGGCGTAGAAGACCAGGGTGGCGGTCTCTGAGGACAGCTCACTCAAGCGTTTTCGCCGGGCGCCCGACCGGGCCGGCAGGAAACCCTCGAACCGGAAGCGGTCGGTGGCCAGGCCGGCGATCGACAGCGCCGCGGTGGCGGCACAGGGACCGGGCACGGTGCGCACCGGCACGCCGGCCTCGTGGGCGGCGGCCACCAGGCGGTAGCCGGGGTCGGAAATCAGGGGCGTGCCGGCGTCGCTGACCAGGGCGATATCGGTGCCGGATTGCAGTCGCGCGATCAGGCGGTCGACCACGCGCGCTTCGTTGTGCTCGTGCAGGCTGACCATTTCCGCGCGCCCGGCGTGGTCGGCCGGCAGGCGCGCGGACACGCGCGTGTCTTCGGCGGCAATCAGGGGCACCGACTCGAGCAGGGATTTCGCGCGCGGCGAGAGATCGTCGAGGTTGCCGATCGGCGTGGCCACGACCCACAGCGTGCCGGCGGCGCTCATCAGTCGAAGCGCAGGTGTTTGACCGAGCGCCCCTCGTCACGAATCTCCTTGAGCGCATCGATGCCGATGGCGATCTGCTTGTCGACGAAGTGCTGCGTGACGGCCCGGTCGGAAGCATCGGTCTTGACCCCGTCGGGCACCATCGGCTGATCGGACACCAGCAGCAGCGCACCGGAGGGTATCGAGTTGGCGAAGCCGGTCGTGAAGATCGTGGCTGTTTCCATGTCGATGGCCATGCAGCGGATCGTGCGCAGGTATGCCTTGAAATCCGAATCGTGTTCCCAGACCCGGCGATTGGTGGTGTAGACCGTACCGGTCCAGTAGTCCAGGCCGTGGTCGCGGGTGGTCGAGGAAACCGCGCGCTGAAGCTTGAAGGCCGGCAGCGACGGGACTTCGGGCGGAAAATAGTCCGACGAGGTGCCCTCGCCGCGGATAGCCGCGATGGGCAGAATCATGTCGCCGAGCTTGTTCTTTTTCTTCAGGCCGCCGCATTTGCCGAGAAACAGGCAGGCGCGCGGACTGACCGCCGAGAGCAGGTCCATGATGGTCGCGGCGTTGGCCGAGCCCATGCCGAAGTTGACGATGGTGATGTCCTCGGCGGTGGCGTTGCGCATGGGCCGGTCCTTGCCGCGAACCTCCGCGCCCATGGCCGCCGCGAACTTCTCGACGTAGTTGTCGAAATTGGTCAGCAGGATGTGCTGGCCGAAGTCGTCGAGCTCGACACCGGTGTAGCGCGGCAGCCAGTTTTCCACGATGCTTTGTTTTGTGTCCATGGCCGTTTGGTGTTTTGGTGTTTTGGTTGGCGTCGGCTGCGTAGGTCGGGGTTACATCCCCGACGGACGACGTACAAAACCTGTACACGCGTAGCTCATGCGTGATCAAGCCCGACATGTCGTCCGTCGGGGATGCGACCCCGACCTACGGCTTCGATTAACCTATCATGCCTTTTTTTCCGCCTTGTTTCTCTTACATGGTTTCTTCGAACAAACTTCCCGGGCTGCTGATTGCGCTGGGTATTGCCGTGGGGGCGTGGCTGGTCGTGGTGCTGATCGGCATGCTGCCGCCGCCGGTGGGGTCGCTGCCGCTTTCGATGATGCTGGTGGCCATTCTGGCCGGGCTGGTGCTGGCCGGGCCGGCCAATCGGCGGTCGGCCTGGACGCCGGGGCTGGATTTCGCCCGCGGGCCATTGCTCAAGACCGCGGTGGCGCTGATCGGGCTGCGGCTGAGCCTGGCCGATCTGGGTGAGCTCGGGGCACAGGCCCTGCCGCTGGTGCTGCTGGTGGTGCTGGTCGGGCTGGGTATCACGCTGCTGCTGGCGCGCCTGGCCGGTGCGGCGCCGCGGCTGGGCATTTTGCTGGCCGCGGGCACGTCGATCTGCGGCGCCTCGGCCATTGCCGCCACCGCGCCGGGGCTGAAGGCCAGGAGCGACGAGCTGTGCTACGCCATTGCCTGCATCGCGCTGATCGGGCTGACCGCGACCGTGCTCTATCCCTGGGCGCTCGAGCACCTGTTCGACACGCCCGAGCAGATCGGCTTCGTGATGGGCGTGGCCATTCACGACACCGCCCAGGTGACCGCGGCGGCCGCCCTGCACGAACAGGCCTGGGAGGCGGAAGGCACCCTGGTGGCCGCCACGGTGGCCAAGCTGATGCGCAACGCCGGCATGCTGGTCATGATCCCCGCCCTGGTGTGGTTCTACGCCCGGCGCCACGAGGCCGGCTCGGCCAGGGTCAAGCTGCCGCTGTTCATCGTCGCCTTCATCGTGCTCTCGGGCGTGCGCAGCGGCGTCGATGCCCTGCTCGGCCCCGACCATGCGCTGTGGAACGATGGCCTGGCCGTGATCGCCCGGATCTCGATGTTCGCCTTCGCCATGGCCATGGCCGCGCTTGCCACCACCGTGCAGCCGTCGGAGTTGAGGGCGCACGGGTGGAAGCCGGCGGTGGCCGCGGTAAGCGCCGCGGCCGTCATGTTCGGCGTGGCGATCTGGTTCGTCGGTTGGTCGGGACCCGCGTAGGTCGCGGTTACATCCGCGACGGTCAACCTTTCGGATGGATTCACATGTGAGCTACGCGTGTCCAGATCCTCTACGTCGTCCGTCGGGGATGTAACCCCGACCTACAATCCTTCGATCAAGTCGTCCTGTATTCTCGTCCGTCGGGGATGCGGCCCCGACCTACCCCTCCCCAGACGCGGCGGCCGCGGGTACACTCGATACCGAGCCGTATCGGAGCCGGGGACACATCAAGCATGCAATGGATTGCCCACAAATTCGGCGGGTCTTCGCTGGCCGATGCGGAATGCATGGCGCATGTCGTCGGCGTGCTGGGTCGACGCGAGGACGAGGCGCAGGTGATCGTGGTTTCGGCGATGGCGGGCGTCACCGACGAGTTGATCGCGCTCACCGGGCTGGCCGCCGAGGGCGCTGCCGACTGGCCCGGCCGGCTCGAGCGGCTTCGCGCCCGCCACCTCGATGCGCTCGAGGCCCTGGCGGGCGATCGCGACGAGGCGACCCGAAGCCGGCTGGTCTCGCGATTCGGGCAGCTCGAACAACTCCTGTCGGGCCTGTCGCTGATGGGCAGCGCGCCGATCGAGGCGGTCGAGCTGGTTTCGGGGCTCGGCGAGGTCTTCGCCGCCGAGCTGGTCACGGCCGGGTTCAATGCTCATGACGGTTGTCAGGACAAGCGCGACGGAAACGACGCCGCGGTGATGATCGACGCGCGCGAAATCCTGCGCGTGCAGCCCACGCCGCTGATGGTGGGCGTGGATTGGGAAGACAGCAGCCGCCGGCTGACCGCCTTCCAGATCGAGCGCACCGCCAGGCGCTACGTGGTGACGGGCTTCGTCTGTCGGCAGCGCGACGGGCGCATTTCGACGCTGGGGCGCAACGGCTCCGACTATTCCGGCAGCATTTTCGCCCGGCTGTTCGGGGCGCGCGAACTTCACATCTGGACCAACGTCGACGGCCTGCTGTCGGCCGATCCTGCCGCCGTTCCGCAAGCCGTGCTGCTCGATCACCTGTCCTACCGCGAGGCATTCGAGCTGGCCTATTTCGGGGCGCGCGTGCTGCACCCGCAGGCGCTGGCGCCGGCGCTCGAGTCGGGCATTCCGGTGCGCGTGCGCAACACCTTCCATCCCGACAATCCGGGTACGCTGATCGACGCCGAAACCGGGGACGGTTCGCCGGTCAAGGGGATCACCAGCATCGGCGACATGGCGCTGATCACCATCGAGGGCGCCGGCATGATCGGCGTGCCGGGCACGGCCGAGCGGGTGTTCTCCGCCCTGCACCGCGCCGAGGTGTCGGTGGCGATGATCTCGCAGAGTTCTTCCGAACACTCGATCTGCCTGGTGGTGCCGGGGGCCGGCAGCGACCGGGCCGTGTCGATCATCGAGCGGGCTTTCGAGCAGGAGCTGCGCCACGGCCAGATCCAGCGCGTGTTCGCCGTCGAGGGCATCCGCATCCTGGCGATCGTGGGCGAAGCCATGACCGGCACGCCCGGGGTAGCCGCGCGTTTGTTCAACAGCCTGTCGCGCGCCGGCGTGAACGTGCGCGCCATCGCCCAGGGCGCCTCGGAGCGCAACATTTCGGTGGCCGTCGACGAGGCCGATGCCGAGCGCGCGCTCAAGGCCGTGCACGCCGGCTTCTACCTGTCCGAGCACACGCTCTCGATCGGGCTGGTCGGCCCCGGACAGGTGGGCAAGACCCTGCTGCGCCAGATCGCCCAGACCCGGCAGGGCCTGCTCGAACGCGCGCGCCTGGACCTCAGACTGCGCGCGGTGGCCGGCTCGAAGCGCATGCGCCTGGCCGGCGACCAGGAGGCCAGCCTGGACGCCCGGGCCCTGGCCGAGGATCCCTGGTCCGACGAGAGCGGGCCGCTGGATTTCGACGCATTCACCCGCCAGGTCAACGACGACCACTGGCCGCATGCGCTGATCATCGACTGCACGGCCAGCGACGAAGTGGCCGAACGCTACGCCGACTGGCTGGCCGCGGGCATTCACGTGGTCACGCCCAACAAGCGCGCCGGCAGCGGCCCGGGCGAACGCTACGCGGCCGTGCGCGAGCCGGTCGACGCCGGGCACGCGCGCTGGCGCTACGAAGCGACCGTCGGCGCGGGTCTGCCCATCATCCAGACCGTGCGGGATCTGATCGACACCGGCGATTCGATCCGCCGGGTGGAGGGCATCTTCTCGGGCACCCTGGCCTACCTGTTCAACCGCTTCGAGCCGGGCATGTCGTTTGCCGAACTGGTGGGCGAGGCGCACGCGGCCGGCTACACCGAGCCCGACCCGCGCGACGACCTGTCGGGGATGGATGTGGCGCGCAAGCTGGTGATCGTCGCCCGCGAAATGGGGCTGACCATGGAACTGGCCGATATCGATGTGGAGAATCTGATCGCCGCGGAACTGACCGACCTGGGCACGGACGACTTCCTGTCGCAGCTCGGCCGAATGGACGCCGTCATGAGCGAGCGGCTCGACACGGCCCGGCGCGACGACCGCGTACTGCGCCACGTGGCCGAACTCGACCACACCGGGCGCGCGGCGGTTTCGCTGCGCGCCCTGCCCCGGGATCATCCCTTCGCCCACCTGGCGCTGACCGACAACGTGGTCGCCTTCACCACTGACCGCTACTGCGACAACCCGCTGATCGTGCAGGGCCCCGGCGCCGGTCCGGAAGTGACCGCCGCGGGCGTGTTCGCCGACCTGCTGCGCGTGGCCAGCGCACTGGGGGCGAAGCTTTGAGCGGGCTGACGACGGCCAGCGTGTTTGCCCCGGCCAGCGTGGGCAACGTCGCCTCGGGCTTCGACCTGCTCGGCCACGCCGTCGACGGACCGGGCGATACCGTCACCGCCACCCGCACGAACCTGCCCGGCGTAGCGGTCGAGGCGATCACCGGCCTGTCCGACGACCTGCCGCTGGCAGCGGACAAGAACACCGCCGCCGTCGCCGCGCAGGCGCTGCTCGACGCGATCGATCCGGGTTTCGGCGTGACCCTGCGCATTCACAAGGGCATCCCGCTGTGTTCCGGCCTGGGCGGTTCGGCCGCCTCGGCCACCGCCGGCGTGGTGGCGGCCAACGCCCTGCTCGATACCCCCCTGTCGCGCGAGGCGCTCTACCCTTTCGCCCTGGCCGGCGAGACGCTGGCCAGCGGCAGCGCCCACGGCGACAACCTGGGCTCGCAGCTGCTCGGCGGGCTGGTGCTGGCCACCCGGGACCATCTGCTGAAGCTGCCCGTGCCCGATTCGCTGCACGCCGTGGTGGTCCATCCCGACTGCCGCGTGGCCACGCGCCAGGCGCGCGCGGCGCTGCGCGAGCCTTTCGATCTGGCAACGGTCGTGGCCCAGCAGTCGCACCTGGCCGAATTGATCTGCGGCTGCTACGAAAACGACCTGGCGCGCCTGGCGCGCGGCCTGGTCGACGTGATGATCGAGCCGCGGCGGGCCCGGCTCATCCCCGGGCTCGATGCCGTCAAGGCCGCGGCCTTCGAACAGGGCGCGATCGGCACGGCCATTTCCGGAGCGGGACCCACGGTCGTCGCCTGGTTCGACGGCACGACGCGCACGCAGGCCGGCGCCGCGGCCATGCGCTCGGCTTTCGAAACGGTGGGACTGAGTTCGCAGGCCTGGATCACGCCGGTGGACGCACCCGGCGCCCGGCTGGTCGACGCGCCGCCGGCCGGGGCGGCATGAAGTTCGTCAGCACCGCCGGCGACGCCAGCGCGGACCTGGCCGAAGCGCTGACCAGCGGCCTGGCGCCCGACGGCGGGCTGTTCGTTCCCGAGGCGCTGCCGCGCCTGCAAGCCAGCGCGCTCGACGGTTGCCAGACGCTGCCGGCATCGGCCCGCAAGACGCTCGCGCCCGTTCTTTGCCGGCAGCCCGCTGCAAGACGAGCTGCCGCCGATCTGCGGCGAGGCGCTGGATCTGCCGCTGCCGATCACCCGCCTGACACCACCGGAGGGCGCCCACGGCGAGGCCGAGCGCGCGCCGACGTGGCTGCTGGAGCTGTTTCACGGGCCCACGGCCGCCTTCAAGGACTTCGCCGCGCGCTTCCTGGCCGCCTGCCTGTCGCGGCTGCGCGCCGACGACGATGGGATTCGGACGGTGCTGGTCGCCACCTCGGGAGATACCGGCGGCGCGGTGGCCGCGGCGTTTCACCGCCGGCCCGGTTTTCGCGTGGTGGTGCTCTACCCCGACGGCCGGGTTTCCGCTCGCCAGGCCCATCAGCTCGGCGCCTTCGGCGACAACGTCAGTGCCTACCGGGTGCAGGGCAATTTCGACGACTGCCAGCGCCTGGTCAAGCGAGCGCTCAACGACACCGAACTGCTCGACCAGGTGCCGATGACCTCGGCCAACAGCATTTCCATCGGGCGGTTGCTGCCGCAGATCAGCTACTACGCCCACGCCGCCCATCAGCTGCATGCCGAAACCGGCGAGCGAACCGACGTGATCGTGCCCACCGGTAACCTGGGCAACGCCCTGGCGGCCATCATGGCGCGCGAGATGGGCCTGCCGATCGGCCACGTGACCCTGGCGACCAACGCCAACCGCGCCCTGCCCGAGTATTTCGCCGGCGGCGAGTTCGATCCGCAAGAGGCGGTCGCCACGCTGGCCAACGCCATGGACGTGGGAAGCCCGAGCAATTTCGAGCGCCTGGCCTGGCTGTTTCGCGATCGCGACCTCCGCCACGCCGATATCGACGCGGTCGACATCGACGACGAGCGCATCCGCCGGACCATCGTCAAGACCGACCGCGAGCGCGGCCTGGCCGTGTGCCCCCACACCGCCTGCGCCATGGCCGCGCTCGAAGACCGCCGCCGCGCCGGCCACGACCGCCCTACCCTGGTCGCCGCCACGGCCCACCCGGCCAAGTTCGAGCAGGTCGTCGAACCCCTGCTCGGACGCGAGATCCCGCCGCCGGAGGCGCTGGCGGCGTTGCTCGAAAGGCCGAGCCATGCCGGGGCGCTTGAGGCGGATTACGGGGCGTTGCGGAACGTGCTATTGCCCGCGTAGGTCGGCGTTACATCGCCGACGGACGACGTTAGAGGGTCTGAACACGTGTAGCGACGCGTGTACAAGGCTGAGATCTCGTCCGTCGGGGACGCGGCCCCGACCTACGGCTCCCGGCCCGCCAACGCCAGAATGGAGGTCGCGGTCGCATCCGCGACGGTCGACGTCAGAGGCTCTGAACACGCGTAGCGGCGCATGCACAAGGCGGAAATCTCGTCTCCGGAAACCGGAAACCGGAAACCGCATGATTGTAGGTCGGCGTTACATCGCCGACGGACGACGTTTCGGGTCTGTACACAGGTGAGCGACGCGTGTCCCAACCATCAAGGTCGTCCTGAACCGCGGCGTGCGAGGTCCCGGCTCGGAGGCCGGGACGACATTCGATTACGGTGATCGTAGGTCGGCGTTACATCGCCGACGGGCGAGGTCAGAGGGGCTGATCACGTGTAGCGACGCGTGTACAAGGCCGAAATCTCGTCCGTCGGGGACGCGGCCCCGACCTGCGGTCCC